>JADYUL010000002.1 GCA_021531795.1 Lacrimispora saccharolytica | reverse complement strand
GGAATGAATTAGTTTGTGCCATCAAGTGGCACAAATAAAGAAAAGCCCACCAATTTTGGTGGACTTTGTCTACAGTCTGAGACTTAGGGATTATTTTTCCCTAAGTCTTTTTATTATGTTTAATGTATATTCTGCCAGCAATTCCTTATTATTAATAAGCTCATCGTTTAGCTCGATATATTTATCCTTTGATTTACGATCTGTTGAAAAGGTGGGAAGCGAAAGTGTGCCATCCCAGAGAATATAGGTCGATTCCTTGGAAGTATAGGCTGTATCGGCCGTAGCCTTTTGCCTGAATTCCTTATCCACAAATTGTCCTACAGATTTATGGACTGTCATATTCTCCGAGGGAAGATAATAGTAATCTTTATAATTCTTGTAATAGTAATTTAGCTTAGCTTCAATAACAGGAATCCTGAGCAGACCATTAGATCCATCGATAGTAAGAAAAACAGATGACTTATTGGTGCTTATTCTTCCCGGTATAGTTACCCTGCTTTCGAAACTAATGAGCAATTCACAGGCTGATTCCCCCGTAAAGTTTATATATGAATTGATGTTAACATCTGTTATTGAAAGCGGAGCATTAAAGAAATCAAATACAGAGAAGATATCAAGGAGCCTAAGCATACCGTACAGATCATCACGATTGTGCTGATAGAGCAGTGAGAAGCTCTCGTCATCACAAAATGAACAGTAGTGCTTATATACAGGTATGAGCTCTCCGCCGGAATACTTATCCTCCCTGTTAAGACCAATAAACTGCTCTAAAGTCTTCTGTCTGCAGTCGCCGGTGCCGAGAATGAAACGCAGAGGCTTAAAATCCTTGTACAGGTCATGACTATCCAAAGCGCTTAAATTAATATCTATCCCATAGGCTTCGCACCTGTTTGTGATAAACGGCAGGTCAAACCGGGTACCGTTAAAGTGGATCAGAACCCTGAAGGTGGAGATAATGTGAATCAGTTCCTTAAGCAGTACTTCCTCGTCAGCAGGAGAGGTCGCAAACAGATTCTTGTAATACCATCTGTTATCTAAAAAATAAACCACGCCCACCATGTATATATATGAATTGCGAGGGGTGAGTCCTGTGGTCTCAATATCAAGAAAAAGAATATCGGATGGTGCTGCAATACGTTTCACATCGTAAGTTATGCAGTTATTTTCGAAGAATTCATCCGTAACGATCATAATCTTATATCAATACCACGTGATATCAATTCTGAGTGAAGCTGTTCTATTGATTCGAATACTATTCCGTCCATGCCGGTAGCCCGTGCACCTTCAATGTTTTCCTTAAGATCGTCAATAAACAGGCATTCTTCGGGATTAAGCTCATAGCGCTCATACAATGCTTCATATATCTCGGGATTGGGTTTAACCTTATGGATTTCATAGGAGAATAAATAGCCGTCAAGGTCTTCTAAGAAGTTGATGCCACCCATCCTAACACCGGTAAGCATTGCTGATTCTCCAAAGTTGGAGAGAACATAAACCTTGTACCCCATAGACTTAAGCTTACCGATAAGCGGCTTAACATAGTCTCGGGGTCTTATGGAATCCGTGGCGTGGTCATAGAAGAGACGCATGTTCTCTTTATATTTTGGCATGAGAGAAGCAAAGTAGTCCTTAAGTTCATCTCTTGTCATCAGACCTTCATCCTCCCTCGACCATTCACCGGAATCGAAGATATACTTTCTTATTGTGTCCATTACATCTTTACTGAATCCCAGCTGTTCCATGGTCTCGAAGGGATACCAGTCGATGAGCACTTTTCCCACATCAAAAACAATATTCTTTATCATAGGTTTACTCCCTGAAATGTATTTATGGATAGAGCAATAAGTTATTGCCAAACATAGTATACTTTAGTTTCAAAAAATAGTAAAATAGAGGCAGTGGGCGCATCCCACTAAATCAGTAGGATAGGAAAGAGGAGAGAAATGTCAAAGTTATCATTTAATGGCGGAATACATCCATATGATGGCAAAGACTTATCCAAGGATAAGCCCATAAAGGATGTGCTTCCGGTCGGTAATCTGGTATATCCTCTGTCACAGCATATCGGTGCCCCCGCAACTCCGGTTGTTGCCAAGGGTGACTATGTGCTCAGGGGTCAGATGATAGCGGATGCCAACGGATTTGTATCTGTGCCAATCTATTCAACGGTTTCCGGTAAGGTTGTTGCCATTGAACCCAGAAGAGTGGTTACAGGAGATATGGTTAACAGCATTGTTATTGAGAATGACAACGAATACAAGGAAGTGGAATATGATTCCTGCGATGATATTGACAGCCTTAGCAAGGCGGATATCATTGAGAGAATCAGAAAGGGCGGCGTTGTAGGTATGGGAGGCGCCGGTTTCCCTACTCATGTCAAGTTATCACCTAAGGAGCCTGAAAAGATAGAATACTGTATTGCCAATTGTGCTGAATGTGAGCCTTATCTTACATCGGATTACAGAAGGATGCTTGAGGAACCTGAGAAGGTTGTCGAAGGACTCAAGGTGGTGCTCAGGCTGTTTGATAACGCGAGAGGTATTCTTGCTGTTGAGGATAATAAGCCTGATTGTATAGCCAAGCTTAAGGAACTTACCAAGAACGAACCAAGAATCCTTGTAAAGACCTTAAAGACCAAGTATCCTCAGGGAGCAGAGAGGCAGCTAATATATGCTACAACCAAGAGGGCAATAGATTCGACCATGCTTCCTGCAGATGCCGGATGTACCGTTAATAACGTGGATACTCTCTGTGCAATATACAATGCCGTAATAAACGGAATTCCGCTTATGGAAAGAATTGTTACCGTAACAGGTGACTGTGTTCGTGAGCCGCAGAATTTCAGGGTGCATATAGGACAAAATTACAGAGAACTTATTGATGAGGCCGGTGGTTTCAAGATTCAGCCCAAGAAGGTTGTATCAGGCGGTCCCATGATGGGCTTTGCGCTGTTTAACCTTGATGTTCCGACTACCAAGACTGCGTCCGCGCTGCTTGCCATGTCGAGGGATATGGTGGCTGAGAACGAGCCGTCAGCGTGTATCAACTGCGGTATGTGCTTAGAGGTTTGTCCCGGAAGAGTAATGCCTAAGCAACTTGCAGTATACGCAGACCACGGTGATTATGAGAACTTTGAGAAGAACAACGGTATGGAATGCTGCGAATGCGGATGCTGCAGCTTCATATGCCCTGCTAAGAGAAATCTTACCCAGTCCATTAAGTCTGCACGTAAGATTATCCTTGCGAATAGAAAGAAGAAGTAGGAGGTAGAACATGAGTGATATGATGAGGGTATCCTCTAATCCACATATCAGATCCAAGGTCAGCACGGATAAGATAATGCTCATGGTTGTGATTGCGTTGCTTCCTGCTACAGGATTTGGTATCTATAATTTTGGAATAAGAGCACTGTTTCATGTGCTGATTACCATTGCTTCGTGTGTTATTTCGGAGCTGGTATTTGAACTTATTGTAAAGAAGAAGATTACTGTAGGAGATATGTCTGCAGTGGTTACGGGGCTTCTCCTGGCACTCAATCTGCCGGTATCGGCTCCGCTTTGGATTGGAATTGTGGGCGGTGCTTTTGCCATAATGGTAGTTAAGATGATGTTCGGAGGATTGGGACAGAACTTTATGAATCCGGCACTTGCTGCCAGATGCTTCCTGTTGATATCCTTCCCAAGTCTGATGACTGATTTTACCTGTGATGTATATTCGGGTGCGACTCCTCTTGCTTCTCTTAAGGCAGGAGAGAGCGTCAATGTATACAACATGATAATCGGTAAAACCGCAGGTACAATTGGAGAGACAAGTATGGTCGCAATTGTTCTCGGTGCGGTGCTTCTGATGCTTATCGGAATAATTGATATTAAGATACCGGGTTCGTACATCCTGACCTTTGTAATCTTTATCGGTCTCTTTGGCGGACACGGTTTCGACCCATATTATCTGTCGGCTCATCTTGCCGGTGGCGGACTTATGCTCGGTGCCTTCTTCATGGCAACGGATTATGTTACACGTCCGGTTACCAGGGCAGGACAGGTTATTTTTGGTATTATTCTGGGAATCTTAACCGGTATATTCAGAGTATTCGGGGCATCTGCTGAGGGAGTAAGCTATGCGATTATTATCGGCAATCTTCTTGTGCCGTTAATCACAAGATATTCTTCTCCCAAGCCTTTTGGAAAGGGTGGTGAGAGACGATGAAGGAAAGTATGAGAAACGCCCTGGTCCTTGTAATAATCACGCTGGTTGCCGGCTTTATTCTGGGCGGTGTGTATGAGCTCACCAAGGATACCATTGCTGCCAGACAGGAAGAGGACAAGAAGGCTGCGTATGTAAGCGTATTCAATGACGCGGACAACTTTACGGCATATGATGGGTTCAATGCTGACGAGGTTAGAAGCTATCTTGATTCCAACGGATATGCGTCAGAGACCATCAATGAGGTGCTTGTTGCGTGTGATACTGCCGGCAATAAGCTGGGATATGCGTTCAATGTAACCACATCCGAAGGCTACGGAGGTGATATTACCTTCACGGTCGGAATAAAAAATGACGGAACGGTTAACGGAGTTTCGATTCTTGAGATTAACGAGACCGCAGGTCTTGGTATGAATGCGGAAAAAGTGCTCATTCCTCAGTTTGCCGGTAAGCAGGTACCATTATTCGCTTATACTAAGACCGGTTCGACTTCAGACAATGAAATTGATGCAATTTCCGGAGCAACAATTACCACCAATGCATTTGTGAACGGTGTGAACTGCTGCTTAAAGTATTTTGAGAATATCGGAGGTGGCAGCAATGAATAGATGTATTGAGAGATTATATAACGGTATCGTCAAGGAGAATCCGACTCTGGTTCTGATGCTTGGTATGTGTCCGACTCTTGCGGTTACCACCTCGGCAATCAACGGTCTTGGAATGGGACTTACAACTACGGTTGTACTGGCGCTCAGTAATGTCATTATTTCGGCACTGAGAAAGGTCATACCGGATAAGATTAGAATTCCTGCATTTATTGTAATAATTGCATCTTTTGTTACTATTATGCAGCTGTTGTTGCAGGCATATATCCCAAGCCTTTATACGGCTCTGGGAATATATATTCCTCTTATCGTTGTAAACTGTATTATTCTTGGAAGGGCCGAAAGCTATGCATATAAGAACCCTGTAATTCCATCTCTCTTTGACGGAATCGGAATGGGTCTTGGATTCACCATAGCACTCACAGTTATCGGATTACTCAGAGAATTCATCGGAGGCTGTCAGGCCTTCGGAGCAGACTTAGGGTGGTTTACCCCGGTAGGCATATTCAAAATGGCTCCCGGAGCCTTCTTCGTATTGGCACTACTTACGGCAATTCAGAATTATGCCAAGATTAAGGGCGCTAAGAAGGGTAAGGATGTTAGTAAGATTCAGTCCGGCTGTGGCAGCGACTGTACCAAGTGCAGGGTTGAAGGCTGCAAGGACAGAACGGCAGAGGAGGCATAGAGATGGAAACAGTAAAGGATTTATTATTAATACTTGTGGCTTCCTCACTTGTGAGCAATGTTGTACTAAGCCAGTTCCTGGGACTATGTCCCTTCCTTGGAGTATCCAAGAAGGTGGATACGGCTCTGGGTATGGGAAGTGCGGTTATTTTTGTAATAACAATAGCTTCATTTGTGGCAGCCTGTATCTATAAGTTTATTCTGGTTCCTACGAACCTTGAATATCTTCAGACTATTGTATTTATTCTTGTAATAGCTGCTCTGGTTCAGTTTGTTGAGATGTTCTTAAAGAGATATATGAAGGGGCTATATCAGTCCCTCGGTGTGTATCTTCCTCTTATAACAACAAACTGTGCGGTTCTCGGAGTTGCACTTACTAATGTAACCAAGGGATATGGAATTCTCTACAGTGTGGTTAACGGCTTTGCGACAGCGCTCGGTTTTACGATTTCAATCGTACTGCTTGCAAGCATAAGAGAGAAACTTGAGTACAATGATGTACCCGAGGTACTCAAGGGAATGCCAATCGTTCTTATTACTGCAGGGCTTATGGCCATTGCATTTTGTGGATTCAGTGGATTGATTTAGGAGATATTATGGTTCAGGGAATTATAATGGCTACCCTGCTGATAGGTCTTGTAGGACTGTTTGTAGGCGTATTCTTAGGCGTGGCCGGTATTAAATTCAAGGTTGAGACAGACCCCAGAGAGGAAGCGGTTCTTGCCGCTCTCCCGGGTAATAACTGTGGTGGTTGCGGATATGCAGGCTGTTCAGGTCTGGCTGCAGCCATTGCCAAGGGAGAAGCTAAAGTTAATGCCTGTCCCGTTGGCGGAGAGGCGGTAGGTAATGCGATCGCCGAAATTATGGGAGTTGAAGCAGGACAAAGCAAAAAGATGGTTGCTTTTGTCAGATGTCAGGGAGACTGTGACAAGGGTCACAGGGATTATGATTATTTCGGCAATAAGGACTGCGGTATGATGCCCTTTGTTCCGGGTGGAGGTCCTAAGAGCTGTAACCACGGCTGTCTGGGATACGGTAACTGTGTTAAGGCCTGCCCCTTCGATGCAATACATATCATTAACGGAATAGCTAAGGTAGACGAGAATGCATGCAAGGCATGTGGTAAATGTATAGAAGCCTGCCCTAAGGGATTGATCGAGCTTATACCCGCAACTGCTAAGACTAAGGTTGCATGCTTCTCTAAGGATGCGGGACCTATAGCAATGAAGACCTGTGATAATGCCTGCATTGGTTGTGGTATCTGTGTAAAGAATTGCCCGGCAGAGGCCATTAAGGTTGAGAATTTCGTGGCACACATTGATTATGATAAGTGTACCAATTGCGGTACCTGTGTAAGTAAGTGTCCCAAGAAAGCAATAATACAATGAGATTAGATGATGATTATGATAACAGCCCCGGAAGCGGGCTTCCCATTCTTGCAATGGCCATAGTTGTTTCTCTTTTTATTCTTGGAGTCCTTGGTGTTGTAATATACATTAACAGAGATACTGGTGGCGGAAGCAAAAAAAGCAGCAACATACCGACACCGGTAGCTTCTGTTACAGATTCACTCCGGGATACTGATTCGGATAGAGATTCTTCAGACAAGCTTACTGCGGACGATCTGGATATTTGGGATATGTATCCCGAAGAGGAAGAGGATGAGGAAATCTTTGATGATATTTCTCCATCGGTTACGGCAATACCGACTCTGTCCCCATTATCTGATGAAGAACGCTACGCAGACGGTAAGCACTTCAAGATAGAACTGTCTGACGGAAGCGATGAGTGGCTGACCATCAATGAGAAAAGAGCAAAGAATACCTATGACTTCACAAAGCTTGTCAACAATGACGGAAGGCTTAAGTACGAGATGGATGGTAACAAGACCTCCTTTATCGGGATTGATGTTTCAAGATATCAGGCAGATATAGATTTTAAACTTGTGAAGGCTGACGGGATTGATTTTGTCATGATCAAGGTGGGTTCCAGAGGATATCAGACGGGAAAGCTGACACTTGATGAATATTTCGAGAAGAATATTACTGCAGCTAAGGAAGCCGGACTTGATGTCGGTGTGTATTTTTCATCACAGGCTGTAAGTATACAGGAGGCTGCAGAGGAGGCCAACGTTGTTATTCAGGCCTTGAACGGACGGATACTGGAATACCCGGTAGCTTTTGATATGGAACTGGTACCGAATGATACCTGCAGAATCCAGAACCTCACTAAGGAGGAGAGAAGCTTAATCACGGCTACTTTTATAAATACAATGGCAGCTGCAGGATATAAGACCATATGCTATGGCAACGAGGAATGGTTGTGTAAGAAGATAGACTTAACCAATCTGCCGTCTGTGTCAGTATGGCTGTCTGATGATGATGAGATGCCTGATTATCCGTATCAGTACGTGATGTGGCAGTACAGTAAGCAGGGTGCGGTAAAGGGAATAAACGGTGAGGTCAACATGGATATCTGCTTCATTGATTACGCAGCGCAGTAATCCTGTCAGAGATACTCACCCGAGAATAGATTTCCGCATACATTGATGCGGGAATGGAGTCGATATAATTGGTCATAAATGCCTTATCAAAGCCATTGGCAGTTAAGATGTCAATGGCTTTGTTGTATGCAATTGCTGCATCCAATGCAGTGGGATAGTAGCCGACTACGTAATTACTTACAACATGAATTACAGTCTTGTACACAGGCTTGCCGTAATGTGTGGTATAGCTCACACCGTGATAATTGTTCATAACAACGATATTCTCGTATCGGTAATCATAATTGTCGCCGTTAATGTGCTTATAGTCCCTGTCAATGACAGAATACGGCTTGATACCGTATCTTGAAACTAAGGACAATTGCATACCATAGTCGGCAACAAAAAGATGATTGCCTCTCTTCATTATCTTATGAGAGGCATAATAAAACAGATCATCTATGGAAAACTTAAGCTCGATTATGGGACTTAAATAATATGAGAAATATTTCTTTCGGATGTATATTGGATTTGGGAAGTATATACCGTTATCCCTGAAGTTAACGATCACAACCCACTTCTCAAAGGGCAGAATCTCCCTGCCTGTGTATTCATTAATGCCTATTACGTCGGTTGCGACAAGCAGGGTGGCACTAAGATAAGCCCGATGCGCATCGTCCGGATTGTCGAAGCTTCCAAGCGAGATATGCTTATTGCGATAATAGAAGGAGGCTCGGAAGTACTCGGTGTTGTCCTGACGCTTTGCCCTGTATACGCCCGGATATGAAGTTTTAGTCTGTTTCGTGTTACTACCCATAGGATTAGTATAGTATAGAAATTATTATTGTCGCAATATCTAAAGTCTGTTATAATTCCTATGTCAGAAAAGGAGCATATTATGAAGGAAATATTGTATAAAAGCACGAGAAACAGCAAACTTAGAGTGAAGGCCAGTGAAGCGATCCTTAAGGGCCTGTCGGATGATGGCGGATTGTTCCTGCCAACAGAAATCCCCACTCTTGATGTAAGCTTTGAAGAACTGTCCAAGATGAATTACCGAGAGGTAGCATATGAAGTGATGAAGCTTTTCCTTACGGATTACACAGAGGAGGAGCTAAAGAACTGTATAAATAATGCATATGATGACAAGTTTGACACAGAGGATATTGTGCCGCTCACCTTTGCTGACGGTGCATACTATGTTGAACTTTTCCATGGAGCAACAATAGCCTTCAAGGATATGGCTCTGTCAATCCTGCCTCATCTTATGACCACAGCGGCTAAGAAGAATAATATTGACAAGGAGATTGTAATTCTTACAGCAACCTCAGGAGATACCGGCAAGGCAGCTCTTGCAGGCTTTGATTCGGTTCCCGGTACAAAAATAATCGTATTCTACCCCAAGGGAGGTGTAAGCTTCATCCAGGAGAAGCAGATGGTGACCCAGAAGGGTGCCAACACCAAGGTCATCGGCATTAAGGGTAACTTCGATGATGCCCAGACAGGTGTGAAGAAACTTTTTGGCGATGCCAAACTTAGAGACGACCTGTCAAATAAGGGCTTCCAGTTCTCTTCAGCCAACAGCATCAACATCGGACGACTGGTTCCTCAGATATGCTATTACGTATTCTCTTATGCTAAGCTTTTATCAGAGGGGAAAATCGCCCTCGGAGAGAAGATTAATATTGTAGTGCCTACCGGCAACTTTGGTAATATTCTTGCAGCCTACATAGGTTCCAAGATGGGTCTTCCGGTTAATAAATTCATCTGTGCTTCCAACGAGAACAAGGTTCTTTATGATTTCTTTAAGACAGGCACATACGATAAGAACAGGGATTTTGCCCTGACCAATTCACCTTCTATGGATATTCTTATCTCAAGTAACCTTGAGAGATTAATCTACATGCTGGCAGGTGATGATGATGAGAAGAATAAGGAATTCATGCACGAACTCGTTACAGAAGGCCGATATGAGATAACCGATTCCATGAAGGAAGGACTGAAGAACTTCTATGGCGGCTTTGCCACACAGGAGGAGACCTTAGAGCAGATCGGAAAGCTCTATAAGGATACCGGATATGTAATTGATACCCATACTGCGGTAGCAAGCAGGGTATATGATGAATATAAGAAGACCACCGGAGACGATACTAAGACAATCATTGCTTCAACGGCAAGTCCGTTCAAGTTTGTCGGTAATGTTATGAAGGCTATTAACCCGGCAGGAGTAAGCGATGATGACTTCGCTATGTGCGACAGCTTATCAAAGCTTGCCAATGTGGATGTACCCAGGGCTGTAGAGGAAATCAGAGATGCAGCCGTACTTCACAGTGATGTTGTTGAGGTTGATGATATGAAGGCTGCGGTTCTTGCCTTTCTTAAGTAGAAGCAAAAGGGTTCATCATAACTGATGAGCCCTTTTATTTTGATAAAGAGATTGAAAAAAATGAAAAAAGAAGTTGAAAAATTACAGGTTAGTATGAGGAATGCCGGAATAGACTGCTATATCATTCCAACCGGTGACTGTCACAATTCCGAATATGTTTCGGATTATGATAAAGTAAGGGAATATATATCCGGCTTCACCGGAAGCAACGGAGTGCTGCTTGTAACCGGTACGGAAGCTAAACTCTGGACGGACGGAAGATATTTCATCCAGGCAATGAGAGAACTTGAGGGCTCCGGAATAGAGATGATGAAGATGAATACGGAAGGCTGCCCGGGTATATGGGAATATGTGTCGAAGCTGTATTCTGACGGAAAGATTCAAAACATAGGATTTAACGGCAATCTGATAACTGTATCACAGTTTGAAGATATTAGGAGTAACTGTGCGGACGGGCTCGAAGTTATTACCGACACAGACCTTGCGGGTGACCTGTTTACAGAATCCGGAAGACGTCCATCTGCACCGGCTGAAAGAGTGAAGCTTATTGATATTGCCTTTACAGGTATGAACCTTGAAGAGAAGCTAAAATGTATTCGTGAGGACCTTAAGGATAATAAGTGCCACGCGATTTTTCTGAATAAGCTTGAGGATATAATGTGGCTGTACAATCTGCGCGGAAGTGATATTAAGCATTGTCCGCTTGCACTCAGCTTTGCCTTCGTTGACATGGATTATGCATATATTTTCCTGAAGGAAGAGGCTGTAAGCGAGGCGGTGAGAGCTTATCTTGCAAATTACGGCGTTATCATCTGTGATTATGAGGATGTCTATGTATTCCTTACGGATTATCCGTACAGTGGAAGAGTGCTTATAGATGACAGGAATGTGTCAGTCAATGCCTACAGGGCAATACTCAAGGCGGGAGCTTTGGTGCACTTTGCCCCGTCGCCTGTAGAGCGCAGACGTGCGGTAAAGAACGAGACTGAGATAAAGTGGATAAGGGAATATTTCCTAAGGGATTCGGTTGCAATGACGAAGTACTTATTCTGGCTTAAGGAGCAGGCTCGCGCGCTAAGCGCAGGCGAACATACGCTTACAGAGTTTGAATGCATGCAAAAATGCGATGAACTGAGGTTAGGGCAGGACGGATGTATGGATGTGTCCTTTGATACAATTGTCGCCTACGGAAGCAATGCCGCGATGATGCATTATTCCTGTGATGAGAAGCAAAGTGTACAGGTTATGCCACGTGGAATGTTGCTAACAGATTGCGGAGGTCAATACCCGGGTGCCACTACAGATGTTACAAGAACAGTTGCAATGGGAGATGTAAGTAGCGAAGAAAAAACCGCCTTTACCAGAGTGCTTAAGGGATTTCTGGCACTGATGAATGCCAGGTGGCTCAAGGGCTGTACGGGCAGGAATCTTGATATTCTTGCCAGGGGACCGCTGTGGCAACATGGAATTGATTATAAATGCGGAACCGGACACGGCGTAGGCTGCTTTCTTAATGTACATGAGGGGCCGCAGGCGATTAGGTGGACACCTGATAAGAAGAATAAGGAAGCGGAGCTTGAAAGCGGAATGTTAATTACCGACGAGCCCGGCGTATATGTGGAGAATAAGTACGGAATAAGGACAGAGAATACACTGCTTGTCAGGGAATATCTGAGCAATGAGGATGGTGAATTCCTATGCTTTGAGAACTTAACTTATGTTCCTATCGATATGGAGCTTGTGGATATTTCCCTGCTTAATGCGGATGAACTTGATATGTTGAGGAACTATCAGCAGGCAGTGTACGATAAGCTAAAGGACTACCTTGAGGAGGATGAACTTGAGTTTGTAAAGCGGCAAATTTTGTAACAATATTTTCTTAACATTGTGTAAATATTGTTAACAATTCTGAGTTTTTCTTGAAAAAGCATGTCTTCTTTGTTAAGGTAGTTTCACGCGATGAATTGACAGTGTAGCAGAGAATAGGAGTAATAATGGACTACAAATATTATGCAGAGACAACTCCGCAGCTTGTGAATCTTGCCAAAATGACTAAGGATTGCAGTGAGATTGATTCAGAGCTGTATACTAAGTATGATGTAAAAAGAGGACTCAGAGACCTTGACGGAAAGGGTGTAATGGCAGGTCTTACCCATATCTCGGATGTCAGGGCATATAAATATGTAAACGGCGAGAGGATTCCTGATTACGGTAATCTTTTCTACAGAGGTTACAATGTCAAGGACCTGTGTTCAGGCTTTGCAACAAACGGAAGAAAGTACGGTTTTGAAGAGAGTACATACCTGTTATTGTTTGGCAAGCTGCCTAATGAGAAGGAGCTTGCTGATTTCTCGGAGCTGCTCGCAAGCTATCGAAACCTTCCGACAGACTTTGTCAGAGATATTATTATGAAGGCGCCGAGCAAGGATATGATGAATACCCTTGCCAGAAGTGTGCTCACTTTATATAGTTATGATCCGTACTGTGATGATGTGAGTCTGCCCAATGTCCTCAGACAGTGCCTGCAGTTAATAAGCCTGTTCCCATTGTTATCAATTTACGGATATAACTCATATAAGCATTATCATGACGGAGAGAGTCTGATCATACATAATCCTGACCCCCAATTATCCGTTGCTGAAAATATTCTGCATATGCTGAGATCGGATCAGAAGTATACTGAGCTTGAAGCCAAGATTCTGGATATCTGCCTGGTTATCCATATGGAGCATGGAGGCGGTAACAATTCGTCCTTCACAACCCATGTTGTGACCTCAACACTTACCGACACATATTCGGTTATGGCCGCAGCCCTAGGTTCACTTAAGGGTCCAAGACATGGTGGAGCCAATATTAAGGTTGTTCAGATGTTTGAGGATATGCAGGAGGAACTTCATGACTGGACTGATGAAGAAGAGATAGCAGATTATCTGAAGAGACTGCTGCATGGGGAAGCCTTTGACAATAAGGGATTAATCTACGGACTGGGTCATGCAATCTACTCTAAGTCAGATCCAAGAGCGGAGATACTGAAAGGCTTCGTGGAACAGCTTGCCATGGAGAAGGGTTTGGAGAATGAATACCTTCTCTACAGTACGGTTGAGAGACTGGCTCCGCAGATTATTGCAGCTGAGAGAAAGATGTATAAGGGCGTATGCATCAATGTAGACTTTTATTCAGGATTGGTCTACCATATGCTTGGTCTTCCGCTAGAGCTCTATACTCCGATATTCGCAATGGCAAGAATATCAGGTTGGTCAGCACACAGACTTGAGGAACTGGCTAATAACGGTAAGATAATAAGACCTGCTTATGGTACCTTATGCAAGGACATGGATTATATTTCTTTGGAAGATAGATAAGGATGGAGATATGATAGAGATAATCAAGGCTATAATTTTCGGAATGGTTGAAGGAATCACAGAGTGGCTGCCAATAAGCAGTACGGGACACATGATCCTTCTTGATGAATTCGTGAAACTCAATGTATCTGAAGATTTCTTTGAGATGTTCTTAGTAGTCATTCAACTGGGTGCAATACTTGCGGTGGTAGTACTTTTTATTAAGAGTATCTGGCCCTTTGCACTTAGTCACAGAAATCCGTGTCCGATTAAAAGTACGGGAATTCTGTCTTATTGCAGGAAGGATATCTTTGAACTGTGGTTTAAGATAATCGTAGCCTGTGTTCCGGCAGCAGTTGTAGGATTACTGTTTGACGAATTCTTTGAGAGTCTGTTCTATAACAGCATCTGTGTATCTATTGCGCTAATTGTATTCGGTATTGGCTTCATAATAATAGAGAACCGTAACAAGAATTTTCATACAAAGATTAATTCCTTATCGGAGATTAGTTATAAGACAGCACTTATAATTGGATTGTTTCAGTTGATTGCTGCGATTTTTCCGGGTACATCTAGGTCGGGCGCGACAATACTGGGTTCGCTCATGATTGGCGTATCAAGGACAGTTGCCTGTGAATTCACCTTCTTTCTGGCGATTCCTGTTATGCTGGGCGCAAGTATGCTAAAGCTCATCAAGTTTGGTTTAGCCTTCACAGGAATGGAGCTTGCAGTTCTTCTTGTGGGTATGGTGACAGCCTTTGTTGTATCAATAATTGTGATCAGGTTCCTGATGAACTTTATCAAGAAGCATGACTTCAAGGTATTTGGCTGGTATAGAATCATGCTTGGTATTGTAGTTCTTGCATATTTTGCAATAATGTAAAGTGATAAATTGTAAAGAAAAATAATTAACATATAATTCTTGAATAATGTGTATTGAATTACCCTTCTCTGGTTTTTTTGGAAGGGTAATTTTGCATTTAAATAGCAAAATTTGCAAACAGCATCACAAAAAAGCAAATATTTCGAAAATGGTGTAAAAAATGTCGCTAAAAAAAACGAAAAACAATATAATATTGTGTATGGATATGAAAATTAGTGATTATATTGTTAGATCCGTCGCCGGGAAGAATTACCTGGTTTATACGGGACCGTGTCTGGAACGGTATATTAAGCCGGTGGTAATAAGCGATGTAGGAGCGATGATCTGCGAGAGACTGATTCGGGGAATGGGGATTAACCGGATAGTCGATGAATTACATAATTATTATGCAGTTGACCGAGAGGTTCTGCTTAATGATATTAAAGATTTTACAGACCAACTTATAGGTTTTGATATTTCAGTTAGCAAGGGGGCTGATTTCATATGAATATTCTAATTGCCGGTGGTTCGGGAGTTTTCATCAATAATCTCATCATCAAATTAAATAAGGAAGGACATAAGGTATCAATACTTACCGGAAACAGATTTGCATCGAAGGATGATTATCATAAGTGCTTCGAGGTATATCAGTTTCCGTACGATGCTGCATGCTTAAATGAAATATTTGAAAGTGCTGCACCTGAGGTAACCATCTTTATGGGCGCTTTTGATACAAACTTCAAGTGGAAGAATGTGGAAGCGGATTCGGTTAAGTATACTGCATCATTTGCCAATATTCTCATGGGATATCTCATGCATGGCAAGGGCCGTTTTATATATCTGTCAAATGAGTCGGTATTTAGCGATAACAATCCGGATAGCTTTACTGAAGATGATATCGTGACCCCCGATGGCTTCAGGGCACAGGCTATTGCTCAGGGTGAGAGTCAGTGTGACAACTATAGGATCAGCAGGGGAATGGATATCGTTACCCTCAGACTGGATCATATAGTCAGTGTTCCGCTTGTTAATAAGGATATCTGTGAAATCTGTGGTGAGATGTGTTTGCAGGCAATGGCAGATGACGAGATTGAGATGAATAAGAAGTCTACAATTTCGCTTTTGTATGATAAGGATGCCGTTGAAGGAATCTATTCTCTTATTACCTGTCCGGATCATAAGTATGATATATACCAGCTGTCAAGCGGCAATGTTATTAACGAGGCAGACCTTGCCGAAATTGTCAGGGATAGGATGAATCCCGAGTGCAGTATAGTTGATATGAATGTTGAGAAAGAGAAGCGTATTGTTCTGTCGGGCAAACGCTTCGAAAGTGAATTCGGTAATCCGAGATTCGACTCTCCCGAGAATATCGTTGAGAAGATTACCAAGGAGATGAAAAAGAAGCCTTATGTCTTCTTGACCGATGAAGATGAGAAGATCTCCATTTGGGCAAGGATCAGACAAAAGGGTGGATGGTTCTTCAGAGCTATTATTCCGTTTATTGAGAATATTATTATTTTTATTCCCTGTTTCCTTCTGTATGACAAGACGGCAAACAGTAATTATTTCGCCAATCTTGATTTGTATCTATTGTATGTACTGCTATTTGCGATGGTATTTGGTCAGCAGCAGGCTACTGTTTCAGCTCTGCTTGCTGTTATCGGATATTTCATTACAAATATGGGCTTAAGAAGCGGCTTTGAGATTCTGCTTGATGGTAATACCTATGTGTGGATTGCACAGTTATTCATAGTTGGTCTTTCTGTCGGATATATGAGAGACCAGATTGTGAAGCTTAAGAAGGAGAGCAGGGAAGAGAATGAATACTTAAGCCAGCAGATTGAGGATATCAATGATATCAACTCAACCAATGCAAGAGTTAAGGATGTACTGGAGACTCAGCTCGTAAATCAGAGCGATTCAATCGGAAAGATATACAGTATTACCTCAGAACTTGAACAGTACAGTCCTGAAGAGGTATTGTTCTATGCCGCAGAGACTGTGGGCAAGATCATGAAGACCAGAGATGTTGCCATTTACCAGGTATCCAACGGAGATTATGCAAGACTGTTCTCATCCACCTCGCCTAAGGCCAGAATGCTCGGTAATTCCGTTAAGTATACTGATATGGATGAGTTCTATACTACCATTGCCAATAATAAGGTATACATTAACAGAAGAATGGATGCCAGATACCCTCTCATGGGTAATGCTATCTTTGAAGAAGGCGAGATGAAGATTATCATCATGGTATGGGGTCTTACCTGGGAGAATATGACACTGGGTCAGGCAAATCAGTTAAGTGTTGTAAGCATGCTCATTCAGAATGCCGTTCTTAGGGCCAACAGATATCTGGATGTATTGCAGGATAAGAGATATGTTGCAGGCACCAGAGCACTTGCACCTGAGAGCTTCGAGGGATTGGTTAATGCCTTCCTTAAAGCTAAGAGTTCAGATCTTAACGAATGTACACTTATTAAGTTCAATGTAGCAAACAATGAAAGCGGTATTCTTGCAGTACAGGGCGGACTACGTAATTCCGATTATCTGGGAACCTACAGAAACTCAGTATTCGCGCTTTTATCAAATACCAATACCGAGGCTGCGGGTAAGGTTATTGGCAGATTTGAGGAGAAGGGACTTATCGGTCAGATAGTTGAGGGACTTGAATGATGAATTCGGATAAGTATTTGAGATGGTTTATCATCTTCCTGATTGTTAACTTAATAGTGAGTCTCCTGTATCTGCTGTTTGGTATGATTTTTAACAGGACCAGCAGGAAAAAGGTTGCGATGCGAAGCCTGATTATGCTCTATGCTCCGGGTATCGGACCGCTGCTATTCTTTATCAGTTACTTATTTTACAGACTGCTGTTCTACAGGAAGGTGGATTTGTCTGACGTTGTATTCAGCAAGGAGAAGAGCAAGGAACTTGTCAGAATCAATGAGGATAAGGAGAGAGACTTTGTTCCCGTTGAGGAAGCGATTGAGGTTGCTGACAAGGGAGAGCTTAGAGAACTTGTGCTCAACATGGCGCAGGGAGATTACAGTGAGTCACTGTCTGCGATCAATATGGCGCTTAACGCAGAGGATACGGAGACCTCTCACTATGCCGCATCTATCCTACAGGATGCAATTAATGATTTCAGGATGCTGGTACGTAAGGAAAATGCAAGAATTTACGATATTGATGAAGAGGATGAGAGCAAGAGAGAACAACTTATTTATGATATCAAGAAACTGTTTGTATATATGAATAAGGTACTTGAGCAGCATATCCTGTCTAAGCTTGAACAGAATGGATATACCGATATCTTAGACAAGCTTCTTGAGAAGTATTACAGACTTGCCGGTGCTTCCATCACAAGTGAGATGTATGAATCTATGGCACTGAGACTTATTGAGACTGAGAAGTATGACAGGGCACGCTCATGGTGTGAGAGAGCACTGTGGAGATATCCGAATACTCTGGCTTCATACACTACATTGATCAAACTGTACTTTAGCTGTGGAGACAGAGAAAACTTCTTTAAGACCATGCAGGAGCTTAAGGAATCAAATATTGTTATTGACAGGGAGACACTTGAATTGATCAGGGCCTTTCAATAGCATACCTGCAAATTTCAATTCCGGATAGGAAGCAAGATTTATGTCGATGGCACTTGTTACATTCTTTCAATTACTTAAGCTTTTGGCGGTATACCTGTTTATAACGGTTTTTATGCCACACTTTGTTCTGGGAAAGACCCTAAAGCTTAAGAGCAGATATGAGAAATTCATCATTTATACGGTAATAGGCAATTTCTATGTAATTAACCTTGTTTATCTTCTTTTGATACTTCATATTGCTTATCCGGTGACAATCTTTCTGTTTACGTTTGTACCGATTATCGTACTTAAGATCATACTCGAAAATATACCGGTAAAGGATATTGTTCTTGAAAAAATTGAAATACTGAGACGACTGGTTGGCGGACAGCTTAAGATTAAAGCCTATATCAGTCAGAGAATACCTGAATGGAAACTATGGATGAATAAGGTAAAGCTTCATTTCTACAGGGTATATTTTAAGAATCTTACGGATGTAATCGGTATTATTTTTATTATAGGTATTGTCTTCTGGTCCTTCGGATTGACACATTTTGAACAGTTCGGATATAAGGCATCTGATGAGATAGTACACAATTACTGGATAAACGAGATGTCGGATAACAATATCTTCTGTACCGGAGTTTATCCTTACGGATTTCATTGTATTGTTTTCTTCATGAAATCCTTATTTGGCATAGATACTTATATAATATTAAGACTTCTTGCGTGGATAGAGACATTGTGGGTTATTCTGATTGCCTTTTGTTTCCTTAAGCTTGTATGTAAGTCTAAATACATGCCATATATTGGTATAATTGTTTATTCCCTGGCGAAGATGTACAAGCTTGAGGATTATTGGAGATATGCGGCATCTCTTCCGCAGGAATACGGAATGATATTCATTGTTCCGGTATTGTATTTCCTCTATGCATTCTTCAGACAGCAGAGAAAAGAAAGCAGAGGAGACGTGAGCAACAGAAGTCGGCTGTATCTTATGCTTCTGGCCATGAGCTTCTCGCTTACCTTTACTATCCATTTTTACGGAACAATTGTTGCGGGACTGATTTGTGTGGCTGTTGCCATTGGCTTCTGCGTATGGTGCTTCAAGGTAAGGAATCTAAGAAGACTACTGATTACTGCACTTCTAAGTATTCTTATTGCAATAACACCATTGTCCATGGGTCTTATAATGGGCAAGGGCTTTCAGGCCTCTCTTAACTGGGGAATGAATGTTCTTAGCGGAAAAGGGGATGACGTAGAAGTAGAGGTTGATGATACAGTAACCGACGATGATGAATCAGGAAAACTTGTGACCAACAGGTACGAAATCGAAGAGAAATACGGCAAGGTTATAGGAAGTGCTGTATTTATTCTTCGGGCAGTACGTAACAATATGTTCTACAACGTATTTTCCATAGAAAGGGATAATATAAACGTACTGTACATATTCCTGCTTATCATTCCGACCCTAATAGGCTGCGGCATATACTTTATACTAAGGCGTGACAAGGATTCCGTATACGGAATGACAGCAGTTAGTATCGGTGTACTGTGGATATTCATGTGTATTCTGATATCGCTGGTGACATTTGGTCTTCCGGTTGTTATGGATACAAACCGAAGCAGAGTGTATTTTGCTTACTTTACCTGTATAACCATACCGTTTACACTTGACAGTATTTTGTATATATTTGCAGGAAAGCTTAATGATAAGAAGAGAATCTCCAATGCCATATCCCTGTTATGTGTGGCATTTACCCTTGTGCTTCTTATATCAGGCGGCTTCGTCAGGGAGAGACTTAAGGTTAACGGTGCAGAGCTTAACGATGCCATAACCTGTCTAACCAAGATTATCAATGATGAGAAGAAGTTCTCATGGACCATAATCTCAGCTAATGATGAGAACAGAATGGCCAGAGACAGCGGATTCCATTATGAAATAATAAGACTTCTGGACAATATGGAATATGTCGGAGCCCGTGGAAGGGTATGTATTCCGACCGAGAATGTATTCGTATTCATTGAGAAGATTCCGGGAGATTACTATCAGCCGTATGAGAACTCCGGACAGAGCATATCCGAAGCCGGCTGCGAGAACAGACTGCCTATGTCACAGGGTCTCAGCTGTTATCAGGGAGAGAACAGATGGATAGTAATGTCCAGAGCCTATGCGTGGGCTAACAAATTTATGGAGTTGTACCCCAACGAGGTATCGGTATATTGGGAGTCTGATGAATTCATCTGCTATAAGATAGTACAGAATCCGTACAGACTGTTTAACTTTGCCATAGATTATGATTACAACCTCAGAGTATATCCGGTTCGTGAGGAAATCGAGGAGTAGAAGCAATGATTTCAAAGAGAAGCTTTTTCACAATTAGTGTAGTTATGCTGATAGTGCTGGTCTTGTTCCAGTTTACGCAGTTTGCCAAATATGAAGGTAATAACTATACATTTAATGAACTTGAGAAGCTTAAGATGCCTGTAAACCATGAATGGCAACAGGAGAAATGCAATCTTACAGCAGGCAATAAGTTCTCCTTCAAGGACAGTGATTATATTCTGTTCATTGGCGATGAGAACACAGCTGTCGGAAGTATTGTATCTCAGTGGACACTGTATTCAAAGAGAAATATCTGCATATGTGATTCCATATCACAATTTGATTTATCCGGCAATGCCGCTCCGGAATTCCTTATTGTGGATTCCAACTTCACGGATCTGGTTGCTGAGCTTGATTTCTACAGGTCAATGATTGATAAGGGAGTATCCATTGTATTCTGTACCTTACCGGGTCTTGAGGTAATCAAGAGTAATGATGAGGTGAGAGAGTTCCTGGGTATTACACATATAGAACAGGATGAGGTGACTGTAGAGGGATATAAACTCTTCTCGGGCTTCCTGTTAGGTGGTGAGACCGTATACCAGCCTAAGAAGGCATCCGAAGAGCGTCGTCAGGATATGGATCTGACAATTCCCTGGTATGTTACAGGCGGTGGAACCAAGACCTATATGGTTGGTCTGCTTGATGATTATTTCGGTGATTATGACAATAAAAATGAATTCTTCCCGGCCGTCATCTGGAGGAAGAGCTACGGAAGCGGACAGGTATTCTGCATAGCCGGTGATTATATGAGTACCACTAGCGGACTGGGATTACTCAGTGCCATGATAAATGAACTTAGTGAATATCAGGTATATCCAATTGTCAACGCCCAGAATACACTGCTTGTTGATTTTCCGATTCTTGCCAATGAGAATGAGGAGGAGTTCAAGAAGATATATTCAAGAGATATTGCGGCATTCCAGTCGGATGTTATCTGGCCTATGCTTGTATCTCTTGCGGAGAAATATGATCTAAAATATACAGCTTTCGTATCTCCCAAGTACGATTATTCAGATCCGGCTCTTCCTGATGCGGATATGTATAATCAGTACCTGATGTATTTCAACGAAAGAGATACAGAGGCAGGTATTTCACTCGAGCATGCACCGGGAATAAGTCTGGTAGACAAGCTTGCATACGATGAGGAATTCTTTGACAGCCTTGAAGAGAAATATACATCCACCAGTGCATTTCTCAATATGGAGGATTATGAAAGCTTAAATGAAGCTATTCAGATGCCCTGCGTGGAAAAGGTAAGAACTGTTGCCTGTGCCGAGGATGTAATGATTCCAATCCTTAGCTACATAGATGACGACATTACTCTTCAGAGTCTTACCTCAGATACGGAGAATCTGACATATACAAAGGATTTAAGACTTAAGAGTATTGAGACTGCACTCGGCTTTGATAATGCAAAAATGATATTCTCCGAGGTATTTAATCCTAAGAGTGAAGAGGATGAATGGCAGATAGTATATGTCAACATGTCCAGTGCGCTCACCACTTACTGGGCACCGTTCAGGGTATTTGACAGAACCACACTTGCTGAAAGTGATCAGAGAGTAAGAGTCTTCTTAAATCTTGATTATGATTTTTCAAGAAAAAATGATGAGATCAAGATAAAGGTTGATGGTCGTGATGATAATACCTGCTACTTCATGCTAAGAACCCATGGGGAAGAGATAGATGAAATGAAGGGCGGTACTTACGAGAAAATAGAGGACAATGCCTATATTCTTACGATAGACAGTGATGAGGTTAAGCTTCATCTTGTTGATACGAACACCTTTAAATAAGATCGGAGATGGGGAATGAGGATTTGTATTATAGCGGAAGGATGTTACCCCTATGTTGTAGGAGGTGTGTCCGGTTGGATACATAATTTGGTCAAGAGCTTTCCGGAGCATGAGTTCATTATTCTTGGAATAATAGCCAACCGTACACAGAGGGGACAGTTCCAGTATGAGCTTCCGGATAATGTGATCAATGTATATGAAGCATATCTTGATGATTATGACTGGAGTACCACACGTAAGGAGGGCAAGAGAACATCCTTAAAGAAAAAAGAATACAGGGCACTTAGAAGTCTGGTCATCAACAACTACGTTGACTGGGATACCATATTTGAAATGTTCCAGAAGAAGAGATTCTATATAGATGACCTGCTTATGGGTAAGGATTTCCTTAAGATTGTCCGTGAGATATACGATAAGAAGTATTCAAGACTGGTTTTCTCGGATTTCTTATGGACCATGAGGTCAATCTACCTGCCACTTTTCCTGATGCTTAAGACCAGGATCCCTAAGGCTGATATATATCACTGTGTATCTACGGGATATGCCGGAATTATCGGTACTATGGCTAAGCAGCAATATGGCGGTAAGCTCATATTGTCTGAGCATGGAATCTATACCAGAGAGCGTGAGGAAGAGATAATCAAGGCTAACTGGGTTAAGGGCGTATATAAGTCAATCTGGATCGACCAGTTCAAGAAGATGTCTAAGGTTACCTATGACAGGGCAAACCGTGTCACCAGTCTCTATGAGCATGCCAGGGAGCTTCAGATTGAGCTGGGCTGCGAACCCAAGAAGACTGTGGTTATTCCAAACGGTATTAACATAGGCCGATTTGCAGATATTCCGGGTAAGAGAGAGAATGATGAGAATTATTTCAATATAGGTGCAGTCCTAAGAGTGGCACCTATTAAGGATGTGAAGACCCTGATTCAGGCCTTTGCCTTTGCCAAGGAGAGGGAGGATAAGCTTAAGCTCTGGATTCTTGGCCCCACAGATGAGGACGAAGAATATGCCAATGAGTGCTTCGACCTTGTCGACAGTCTGGATGTAAAGGATGTTATATTTACCGGCAAGATAGATGTAGCAAGCTATATGGGAAGATTGGATGTTACGATTCTTACAAGTATTTCGGAAGGTCAGCCACTGACAATTCTTGAGGGCTTTGCAGCTAAGATTCCGGCTATTGCAACTGATGTCGGCAACTGTAGAGAACTTATATATGGCAATGATGATGATTTGGGAGCGGCCGGCATCATCACTCATGTAATGAATGTGGAAGAGATTACTGAAGCTATTCTTAGACTGTACAGAGATCCTGAACTCAGAAAAGAGATGGGTCAGACAGGCTATGAGAGAGTGAAAAGAAAGTACAGTATTGATACAATGAGACGAGCTTACGACGATCTCTATGAGAGCGTGGCTCAGGAAGAAGAGGAATAATGGCTGGTATTGGTATTAGATTAAATAGAATATTTAATAAGAACTCGATTGCCGCCAAGCTGTTTGGATTTGGATACAGTGTGGTTGTAACAATAGCACCCATGCTCATCATTATCGGCGTTGTAGTTCTGATGCAGCTGCTTACAGGCTTCTCGAAGTTAGGATACTACCACAGGGAACTGTATTCTTGTACGGTACTGTATATCTTCATCTTTGCATTGCTTACGTCATCACCTTTCAATGCGGTAATATCGAGGTTCATGTCGGATGTTATCTATGAAGAGAGATATGATGATATTCCACCCTGCTTCTATACCTGTATGCTGATGAATACGGTATTTTCTTTTATTCCGGGAGTACTGTTCTGCGCACATGAATATATCGTGGGTGGTGTTAATATCTGGTATGTATTTACCGGCTTCGCAGGATATATGGGTCTCATGTATACCTTCTATATCATGCTTTATCTCTCGATATGTAAGGATTATAAGAAGATATCATTGTTCTACATAGTGGGAATGCTTGTAACGCTTATTCTCTGTCTTATATTAAACTGGGGCTTCGGTGTCAGATGCGATATAGCTATGCTGGTATCCCTTGTTGTAGGAATATTTCTTATTGCGACCCTTGAGTACGCTCAGTTCAGGCAGTACTTCAAGGAGAATTCAGGCAGATACGGAGCTATTCTTTCATATCTTAGGAAGTACTGGCAGCTTGTCGTTGCCAACTTCATGTACATCTTCGGTCTGTATATACACAACTTCGTATTTTGGACTACTGATGAGCATATGATAGTGGCCAAGAGCTTCGTATGTATGCAACCCTATGATATGGCAAGCTGTCTTGCCATGTTTACCAATATTTCATCGAGTGTTATTTTCCTAACAAGAGTCGAGATGGCCTTCCATGAGAAGTACCGTCAGTATTCGGAGGCGGTAATCGGTGGAAGAGGACAGGATATTGACAGGGCCAAGAGCAGAATGTTCAAGCAGCTGATGGAGGAGGTTATGAACCTGGTAAGAATCCAGTTCATAGTATCGGTTGTAGTCTTTATGATTGCAATGGTTCTGCTTCCCAGATTCGGCTTCGGCGGAGAAACAATGGCAATATATCCGTGTCTTGCAGCGGGATATTTCATAATGTTTATTATGTATGCCCTTATTATCTTTATGTATTACTACAATGATTTGAACGGAGCCGTCGCAACGTCACTGTTATTCTTCATTGTGACAGGTGTAGTCAGCTATATTGCGACAACCCTTCCCGTAATCTGGTACGGAATAGGACTTGTATCAGGAGCTTATGTAGGATTTACCGTGGCATACTTCAGACTCAGGAAAACCGAGAGAACTCTGGATATTCATATATTCTGTAAGGGTTCGATTATGAAGCGCGGAAAAGGCAAAATGCCTTCTAACTGTGTATATTCAAGAGATTGATATTTAGGGGATGGAGGATGAATTATGGCAGCCATAATACTTAAAACAGTCATTCTTGTAATGGGTATAATAATGTTTGTAATCACTGTTTCGAGCCTTGCCAAGAGAAGGATGAATGAGTCCTTCTGTCTGGCCTGGGGAATAATATCGGTGGCAATTATTGTAGCAGGCTGTATGCTTCACCCAAGTCAGATTGGTGAGTATATAAGTAATCTTGGACTCATCCTTATTCTTATAATCTTCTTTAGTGTGGTATATGCGGCATATTTTGTGAGCTTAAAGATATCGGAGCTTGAGAGGGAGAAGCAGGAACTTGCGATTAACGTATCCCTGCTTAATGAAGAAAACAGAAGAATGCTTGAGTGCTTAAGCGAGCTTACGGGTAGGGATATCAGGGATATCTGACAGACTGATTGTTGGTATGAAGAAAATATTATTTGTAATTAATACTCTCGGACTTGCCGGCGCGGAGAAGGCTTTGATCGAGCTATTACGTAGTATAGACCCGAAGAAATACAGAATTGATTTGTTTGTGTTGCTTAACCAGGGAGAACTGATAGGCGAAATCCCTTACTACGTGAATATCCTTAATTCCGACTTTGATGCCTGTCCGATTCACACAGCTGAGGGACAACGACATCTGCTTGGCAGGTCAATAAAAGCGTTATTACATAGAGGCACCTTATTCAGGTGCCTTGCTTATATTGTCAGTAATCTCATTTCAATGATTAAGGAGCACAGGGTTCAATGTGATAAACTTCTCTGGAAGGCAATCGCACAAAGCTTAGATCCCATAAAGGATACCTACGACCTGGCAGTCGCCTTCGTTGAAGGCGGTTCAACTTATTTCGTCGGCAGGAAGGTCAATGCAAAAAAGAAGGTGGCTTGGATTCATATAGCCTATGGGATAGCCGGATATAACAAACGCCTTGATGAAGGAATATATGACTTTTATGACAGAGTATATGGAGTGTCCGAAGAGGTTTGTGATTCCTTTGTAAATGTTTATCCGGAAAAAGCGCCCATCGTTAATGTGTTCCATAATATTGTGAATGTTGATGCAATTAAGAAGAGGTCACTTGAGGATGCCGGCTTTGATGATAACTTTGAAGGAATCAGAATCCTGTCGGTGGGAAGACTGGTGGCACAGAAGGCTTATGAGGTCAGTATTGATGCAATAAAGATATTAAAGGATAGGGGCATTAAGCTTAGATATTATATTCTGGGAGAGGGTAATCGTAGAGAAGCTCTTGAAGAATATATTGAAAAGCTGGGTCTATCCGATACGGTCTTATTATATGGCAACAGACTCAATCCATATCCGTATATCAGACAGAGCGACATTTTTCTTCATGCTTCGAAATATGAGGGAAAGAGTATAGCCATTCAGGAAGCAAGAATTCTCGGTAAACCCATCATCGTCAGTGACTGTGAAGGAAACAGGGAACAGATTAGAGACGGAATAGATGGAGTTGTATGCGATTTTGCTGCAGAAGGAATTGCTGAAGCATTAAGCAGACTTATTTCAGATGAGTCGTTTAGAGAAGCTCTCGGCAACAATGCGGGAGTACGTATTTTGGGAGAATTGGACAAGGCAGAAGAGATAAGGGGATTGCTTGAGCTTGTTTGATTAAAGGGGAAATATGAGAAAGAAATTGTTGATTATTATTCCTGCATATAATGAAGCAGGTACAATAGGACAGCTGCTTGATAAGCTTGAAGAGCCGGAAATAGCTGATATTGCGGATGTGCTTATAATGAATGATGCATCCGTTGATATCACACCGTTCATCGCAAGGAACAGAGGACATAATGTGGTCACACATGTCTTCAACCTCGGATACGGCAGCGGACTTCAGGTAGGATACAAATACGCCATTCGAAGGGGATATGAGTATGTCATTCAGATGGATGCCGATGGACAGCACGATGCGTCCAATATCTTAAAACTGTACAGCGAACTGACTACACCCGATGAAAACGGAAGATGTCCCGACATTGTGGTGGGCTCGAGGTTCATGGAGGGTGCAGGTTCCTTCCCTATATCCTTTGTTAAGCAGTTCGCCATCAGCATGTTCAGGGGAATAATCAGAATTACAACAGGACAGAAGATTACGGACCCTACTTCGGGATTGCAGGGACTAAACAAGAGAACTGTATGGTACTATTCAAAATATAAGCATTTTGATGATAAGTATCCGGATGCCAACATGCTTACCCAGATGATCCTTTTAGGTTATTACGTTAAGGAAATACCTGCCGTAATGCATGACAGAAGTGGTGGTGTCAGCATGCACACGGGACTGCTGAAGCAGGGAATTTATATGGTGAGGATGGTATTTTCCATTATTGCGGTATTACTCAGAGTATCCTCATACGGAATGGATAGGGAAAGTGTTAACGAATATGAGCGAATCGAAGAAATCAATAATACCAAGAATAGGCAAACTGTTTGATAAGGATTTTATTCCTGCTAAATTCGTGGAGACGGGTGATGAGATTATTAATCCCGACAGAGGATGGTATCAGATACACACCTTCAAGCTCGGAGATGACTTCACCATGAAGGATAGGGAATATACCCTAAATTCCACGGATACATTGGCTTTTCTTCTGATAGACATAAGCAAATACAGGACAATGCCGCTTGATGAGCTTGCTGTAAGCCAGCTTAGAATGATCTTCAATTTTTTCAGAGATTACAGACTCGATATGATAGTCAGAGTCGTATATGACACTGTCGGCAGATGTATGGAGACGGAGCCTGATGATGAGTCTGTGATAACGGGACATATGAATACCTTAGGCCCTATACTTAAGGAGTATTCCGGAGAAATCTATGTATATCAGGGCCTGCTTATCGGCAACTGGGGAGAGATGCATTCCTCCAAGTTCTTATCTCCCAACAGACTGAAGAGACTGGCGGATGTAATACTTGAAGAATTAAAGGATACAGCTTATCTTGCAGTCAGAAGACCGGCTTATGTAAGGATTCTGTTCCCCGAAGGAGAGGATGTAAGACAGTGCAGGGTGGGGCTCTTCGATGATGCCATTCTTGCATCTCCGACTCATATGGGAACCTTCGGTAGTCAGTCCAAAAAACTGGCCAGAAGAGAGCAGTCCTGGCAGCCTGATGAAGAGATGGAATATGTATCTGAGCTCTGTGACAGAGTACCTTACGGTGGCGAAGCATTGTGGTCAGATGAACTTGATGAGCTTACAACAGTCAGGGACAGCTTGAATAAAATATCTGATTATATGAAAAACCTTCATTTGTCTTACCTTAACAGAGTACATGACATGAGGTTTATAGATAAGCTCAAAACCATGGTATGGGCTACCAAGGGACCTTACTTCGGACTGGACGGATATGAATATATCGGTCGCCACTTAGGCTACAGGCTGGTCATCAGAAAGACAGAGTATAAGCTGTTAACGGATGACCCGGATAATTGTGTTCTAAGTATATATATTGAGAATGTGGGCTATTCGAGAGCCTTCTTCAAATCGTGCTCTGAAATCAGGGGTAAGGATAAGGATGGACAGGAGGTCAAGCTTGATGTAAGCGAATGGATGCAGATTAACCTTGTTGCATCGGGTGAGACTCACGTCTTCAATGTTCATATGCCTAAGCTCTACGGGCCGATATATCTGTATATATATAAGGAATCTACAAAGAGAGCGGTTTATCCGGCCAATGTGAGAAATGACGACAATTGCAGGGACGGGGAACTACTGCTTGGAGAAATAAGAAAATAAGATGGAGAATACGATATCCAGAACTGAACATTCAGCAAGAAATGCATTCTATGCCACCTGTGGAAAGGTGGCTATTCTTGTTGTGGGTTTTGTTGGAAGAGTGGTATTCACGCATACGCTCAGTCAGGATTATGTCGGAGTCAACGGACTGTTCTATCTGATTCTTACAGCCCTTACACTGCCGGAATTCGGTTTGGTCACATCTATGGCTTACAATATGTATGAGCCGGTTGCTAAGGGCGATATAGAGAAACAGAAGTCTCTGCTTAGGTATTATCGAAGATATCTAAACAGGACGGCTGCATGTATATTCATAATAGGGCTTGCCATTATTCCCTTTATGGGAGTCTTCGTTGAATCCGATTCACAGATTGAATACCTGTATCTTGTGTATATCCTGTATCTCATTAATACGGTACTGTCATATCTTGGAATATACAAGAGGATTGTACTGGATGCCCATCAGCTTACAAGCTTCTGGTCGCTGTACCAGGGAATAACTTGCGTGATCCAGCAGGTAATTCAGATTCTGGTTCTTACGCTTACACAGAATTACCTGTTGTTCTTAATCTGTCTGCTGCTTGGAACCGTGGCAGCCAATGTATGTACAACCATAAAAGCTAAAAAATTGTTTCCCTATGTAGACGATAAGGAAGTTGTAACACTAAGCGCTTGGGAAGAGCAGTCGTTAAAGACAAACCTTCATTCAATTACGCTCCATAAGGCCGGTGATATAGCGGTTAACAATACCGATACTCTGATATTATCAGCAATTGTCGGAGTGGTATCTGCAGGTATTTATTACATATACTATCTCATAGTCGAATCGATAAGGAGTATCTATGTACAGATTGTTGCAGGTATTACTGCCAGTGTAGGTAATCTTGGAGTAAGCGGAGACAAGACCTCGATAAAGAGGACATTCGATTCAATATTGCTTCTCGGGCACTGGGTATATGGTCTGACCGCGGTCTGTCTGTATATCATTCTGGATGAATTCGTGGGAATTGCATTTGGCAGTGAATATGTATTTGAAAGCAGTGTAACTCTGTTAATCTGCGTTAATTTCTATATGACGGGCATGTGTCAGGCAGGATACCTCTTCAGGGATTCTCTGGGACTGTTCAACTTCGACAGATACCGCTCTGTTATTGCAGCAACGATTAACCTGATTGCGTCTATTGTACTGGGGCTTAAGCTTGGAGCAGTGGGTGTAATGCTCGGTACTCTTGTAAGCACCATAGCCATCTCAATCTGGCTTGATCCTGTGATACTGTATAGGAAGAAATTTGAGCTTCCGATTATAGGATATTTCTTAAAGCTGATCCTGCTCATATCGGAGACGGGTCTTGCCTTAGCATTATCACTATGGGTCTGCATTCATATAACAGGCAGAGGCATAATACCTATGATAATAAGAGCCCTGACAGGCTTTGTAATTACTAACATTATTTATTTGTTATTTAACTGTAAGAGCAGTGCCTTTGCTCTTCTGTATGACAAAGGCATGCTGATAATAAAGAAGAAACTGAGTATACGATGATAGACGATAAGGACAGACTTAATCTGCTTAATGCATTAAAGAACTGCATATGTGGAACTAAGGTAACGGACAACCTTGATATAAATCTTACTCTCTCGGGCAGATGCTCGGTTACCTCCCTGCTTTATCCCCTTGCCGATTATGTGGATACTGAGAGTGGGAGAGCAATTGCATCCTCTGCCGAACTGTCTGTAAACAGGTTCTATAAGCTAAGCTATGTTGCCAGATACCTGATTGACCTACTTAAGCAGAACGGAATCAAGGTGGTACTGCTTAAGGGCCCTTCGACCTGCAGCTATTATCCAATTCCTGAATATCGGGCTTTTGGAGATGTGGATTTGCTGCTATGTGATGAAGGTGACTATGAGAGGGCGGATAAGCTGCTTGCAGAGCATGGCATTGTTAGGACTGTTAATCAGGATTCCCATCACCATACCTCATACCTGTACGACGGCGTATGCATTGAGCTGCACCGCAAGGTGGTAAGGGCATTCGCCAGACAGGCTGTGAATAAACGAATCGATGCCCTCTTTAAGCTGGATGATGGCAAGATAAGTTATAAAACAATAATAGGCTGTGAATACCCGGTGCTGACCGCAGACCTTGAGCTTCTGTATATGACACTCCATATGATAGAGCATTTGTGCAATGCTGGCTTCGGTATCAAGCTTCTGTGTGACTACACTGCGGCACTAAACGTAAGCGATGTCGACGACATAGATAAACTGAAAGCCTATGCTGAAGAACTTGGACTTACAACCTTCATATCGGCAATGGCTGACATCTGCGTTGCCTATCTTGGCTTATCCGAAGAAGTTTACTTAAGACTTACGGGCAAAAGTGCGAGAATTGAGGAAATCAGATCCGACAGTAATGTCGATGAGCTACTGGATGAGATATTTGATACAGGTTTGTTCGGTAAGGATAACAGTAACAGAATAGTGGTGCCTGACGAAGCCGGAATAAAAGGATATGTTAAGGAATTCCATCATCAGATGAAGGAGAACTTCCCGACAGCCTCGGGTATTGTAATTATCTGGCCCCTGCTTTGGCTTGCAACACTTATTAATTTTATAAAAAACAATAAAAGAGTTCGCTCTACCGGTTTACTGAATATCTTAAGGGAGGCTGACAGAAGAGGTAAAATAATAAGAAGGATGAAACTCTGGAAACAATAAATTGTAGTCAATTGTCAGAGCTTTAGTGAAAATCGAAAATTGTGTTGACACAGCAATAATTAATATATTATATTCAAAGTATACTAGGGAATTGGTACTATAGGTTAGTGTGTGAAGAAAAGTGGGGAATATTATGAAAGGTTACGAAAAGCCAATAGTTTTAGAGAATATTGAATTGTTTGAAGCTGTATATGCTGAGAGTGGTTATCAGGAGCCACCGACAGGACAGGTATCAGCTTCATGGTCTAATCATAATTCAGGTTCACATTCTTGTATTTCAATTAATGCAAGTGTGGGCAATGTTCCGGGCAACTATATTAGGATAACTGTTACTCTTCCCGGAAGCACCAGACTTATTAAGGACTGCTCAGGTCCATATACGTCGTGTGATGTTAATGGCAATACTGTTGTATTTATCAGAGACGGAGCCTTCAATCCCAATGAGAGCTTCCAGTTCTCAATTAATCATGCTGAGTGCGAAGGTTCGGGTGAGGATAATCATGATATTACAGAGCATCAGGGTTCGTTCTTTGAGACCGGTACTAATATCGGAACAAGTAATGGATTAAGTGTATCCATCGAAGTTTTATAAGTGATTATGATATTTTAGTCCACGGGTTATCCGTGGACTTTTTTATTTAGTTAACTGTAATAACTATGCTATAATATAGCTTAAGAATAAATCCTTGTGGGTAGGGGAATGGATGTCATGTGGAAGCTTGATAGGGGAGCTTTGAACAGAATACTGAAGAGGATTAAGTGGATATACGGATATGGGAAGAAGCATTTACTTTCAATTATTATATATACCGTAATCGGAATGTCCGGAGCGGCAGCAGTTCTTCTGGGCAGTCTGGTATCCAAGGATCTCGTTGATATAATAACAGGTCATAAGACCGGTGAGCTTATACGTACCTTCTGTATGCTTATTACTGTACAGTTGGGTATTGTTGTGCTCAATAATCTGTCTTCGTATATAAGTATGCTTATCAATCTTAAGGTTGAGAATGAGATTAAGGCAGATGTATATGATAAGCTTATGATTACTGACTGGGAGTCACTGAGCAAATACCATTCGGGTCATATTATGGCCAGATGGTCGGGTGACTGCTCAAGTGTGGCATCAGGTATACTTAATACCATTCCCAATGCTTTTGTATATACCTTCAAGTTCTTGTCAGCCTTCTATATGGTTGTCAGATATGACTGGACCTTTGCACTTATTGCAATTGCCAGCGTTCCGTTATCCTTCTTCGTATCAAGAACGAATCTTAAGAGAATGCGTAAGGCCAATATGGGTGCGATGGAATTCTCTGCCAAGATGTCTTCATTTACCCAGGAATCCTTCTCGAATATTCAGAATGTTAAGGCCTTCGACATGATAGGTCTTTACTGTGAGAGACTGAGGGAACTGCAGAAGGAGAATAACGGTATTAAAACAACCTATCAGAAGGTTACAATTGTTAATTCAATTATTCTTACACTGGTGTCCAATGTTATTACTTATCTAATCTATGGATGGGGTGTATACAGAGTGTGGAGCGGAAATATCACCTACGGAACCATGACCATGTTCTTAGCGCTGTCCAATACCTTATCGGGCACTACCCAGAGTCTTATCGGACTTGTTCCCAGTACTATTAATCTTACCAATGCTGCGGCCAGAATCATGGATCTGCTTGACCTTCCAAGAGAGGATTACAGTATGAGTGAGGAGGTAGGCGAATTCTACAATAGGAATAAGAATAGGGGTATCGGAGTTAAGATTAAGAATACCTCCTTTAATTACATGTCGGGAACTGAGGTTTTCCGAAATGCCGACTTTGAAGCATTTCCCAGAGAGGTGGTTGGACTTGTTGGACCATCGGGTGAAGGTAAGACAACAATGCTTAGACTTATGCTTGCCATAGTCAATGCCTACGAAGGAGAGAATGTGGTTATTGCAGGTGATGGTAAGAGTGATGGCGAAGTCATGCCAATAACTGCGTCCACCAGACAACTCTTTGCCTATGTTCCCCAGGGAAATTCCATGTTTCCGGGTACAATTGCCGACAATATGCGCAATGTTAAAAGTGATGCCACGGATGAAGAGATAATTGATGCCCTGAAGATGGCTTGTGCCTGGAGCTTCGTATCCAGGCTTCCCGACGGCATCAATACCACCATTAAGGAGAGGGGCACCGGCTTCTCTGAGGGTCAGTCACAGCGCCTGTCCATTGCAAGAGCCCTGCTTCGCAATTCCCCGATTCTGCTTTTAGATGAGGCAACCTCGGCCCTTGATGCCGATACGGCGTCAAGAGTGCTTCGGAATATAACCTCAAGTGCATACCCAAGGACCTGTATACTGACCACTCATAGACTGGAGGTCATGGATATCTGTGACAGGAAGTATACTGTATCAAACCTTGAAGTCAAAGAGGAGGCGTGATTATGGTTAATTTTTTATCACTGCCTTTGGTTACTATTGCAATCCCGTTTCATAATACGCAGAAGTATATAGGATCCTGCCTGGATTCAGTAGTAAGTCAGGACTATGATAAGCTTGATATTCTTCTCTGTGATGATTCCTCTACGGACAAAAGTGCGAGTATTGTATCAGAATATTGTTCGAAGGATAAGAGGATCAGGCTGATAAAGTGTATCGGCATGGGACCTGCTGATGCAAGGAACTCCCTTCTTAAGGAAAGCAGGGGAGATTATATCTTTTTTGTGGACAGTGATGATACACTGCCTGTTAATGCGGTCAAAGATATGCTTAAATTGATCGGTGATCATGATATGGCTATGTGCGGATATACTCCGTTTTTTGCCTGTGAGAACAGAGAGGGCAGACAAAGATTTGTCAAGGAGGGTATTCTTGACAGTCGGAGTGCCATTCATGACTTCTTTTTAACCGATGCCAACAGATATGGTCATATGTGGGGGAAGCTTATAAAAAAGGATGTCTTAGTTGGGCTTGAATTTCCGAAGGTGGAATTGTATGAGGACATCGCGTTTTTGCCGAAATTGATCGAGAGACTGAGTTCGTGTGTGGTTACGGCTGAGTCCTATTATTTTTACAGGATTCATACAGAGTCGTCGTCGTTTGATGAGGATATGAAGAAGCAGGTTGTTGGACTCAAGGTCAGAATGGACAATGTGAACTTCTATGAGACCAGGTACCCGGAACTTTCAGATGCTGCCAGGTTGTCGGCACTTGATTTTGCGTTCTTTTTGCTTGGCAGGATGGACAGGTCGGGTAAGGCAGGAACCTGCCCGGAGTGGGATTATGCACTGGAGACAACCGCTAAGCTATTAAGAGAGGCACAGGTGATTAAGGGGATGTACAGAGTAGCCTCGATACTGTTTGGGTTAAGTCCAAGGCTTGCAGCGAAGGCCTTTAGGATATATTCGATGAAGAGGAACCATACGGACAGGTAGGTGAATGGATGATCAGAAATCCAAGGTTTGACATATACAGAATAGGTGAGAAAGATTATCTGCTGCCGTCAGGGCAGGATATTCAGAGCAGAAGCAAGGTTATGTGTCTGGGTGGTCTTGCAACCATTCTTTGGGATAAGTTTAAGACCGACCATAGAATTGTGGATATGTTCCGTATTATTGAAGAGGAATACGGCGCTAAGAATCAGGATGACAGGAATATTATTTCCGTGGATGTCTCCAATGTATGTGCGGCATTTATCAGAGCGGGAGCGCTGCTTGAAGCCGGTGAGATGAGTGTGACTGATAGAGTGGATGACGCCAATAATAAACCTGATAGCATGGCGGATGGCGCGATAGATGACATTACGGGGGATATTCCTGCCGCGCGCGATAGGCTGCTTGAATCTGAGGATATCGTGGTCGATAAGACAGAGAATGGAGGATATGTCTGCTCTTTTCCCAAATTTGATTTGGTAGAGGATATATATATTACTTCAGGTGAATCGATTCGCGACAGATTCCAAACATATGATTTGGAAGAGATTGCAGGATATGACTATGAGATGCGGATTGCAACCAGAATCCCATTCTCTTATTATGCATTAATGATGGGCAGAGTGTTCATTCATTCATCGTCTATCCTGTATCGCGATAGGCTGTGGCTCTTCGCAGCTCCTGCGGGAACCGGTAAGACTACACATGCAAGGATGTGGGAGAAGAACGGGAGTGCTAGGATTATTAACGGCGACCTGAATCTCATAGGTAGAAAAGAAGCCTGTGTAGGTAAAGGATTAGCTGTACCATCGATTGACCGGTCAGGTGAGTCTTCGTGTGAGTGTTCATGTAATCGTTCTGTTGACCGGTCAGATGAGTCTTCGGGTGAGCCCTGGGTATACGGAACGCCCTGGTGCGGTACGAGTGAAATATATGAGCTTCAGGATTATCCCTTAGGCGGAATCATTATCCTAAGACAGGGATACAAGGACTATATTGAAGATATGAGCTATGAGGATGGAGTGATCGGAATCTTAAGCAGAAGTGTATCGCCAATGTGGGATAAGAAGCTTGTCCGTAAAAATGTTGATATTATTTCGGACATTGCTAAGGACATCATGATATGCAAGCTGTACTGTACAATTAATGACAGTGCATATACGTTAATGAAGTCATATATTGATGAATATCTAGACGGTAAGTGATATAGACTATTTGTCGGATGTTTCGGGCTGACGTTAGTGGAATCCTAACGAACATTATTATGATATTTCGATTACTATGCAGCATGAAATAATCGAATTGAAAGTGAAAAGATAAGGATATTCTAATGGAGAAGTATAATATCGAACAATTACTCAGAGACGGCAATGCTGTTCAGTTTCATCCCTTAGGGAGCAGCATGTGGCCGCTCTTTGTCTATCCTAAGGATGAAGCCATAGTTGTTCCTGTTGAAGCGGGTAGATTTAAGCGTGGTGATGTATGCCTCTACAGGGGACTTAGCGGTAATCTTATTATTCACAGGGTATATAAGCGTAAGGGGAATATGCTTTATATGGTGGGGGACCATCAGACTGAAATTGAAGGTCCGATTGAAAGCAAAGACGCGCTCGGAATCATGACTCATTATATAAGGAATGGGAAGAAGCACAGCGCCTCAAATCCCATTTATTGTCTCCTTAGCAGAATGTGGTTACTGCTCAGACCCTTTAGGAAAAGTATAATTACCTTTGGGAGCAGAATAAAGAGGCTATTTTGAGGTAAAAAATGCCTAATTGTGGTAAAAATACACAAAATTACTATTGATTTCTCTTCGAATATGCTACAATATTCACATATTTGGAAGGGTAAATATACAAAGGGAGGATAGGAATTAATGAAAAAGGAAAAGAGGGAGAAGAAGGGGCTGAGTTTACTGTTGACGATTTTCCTGGCGGGGTTTATTCCGTTGCTTGTTGCCAACAGTATACTTACGGTATTTGCATCAAAAGTAATGCGTGAGAATATGGAGGAAAGTACATTCTCCAAGTTGCAGAGTTGTGCAACAAGTGTTGAGCAGTATTTCTTATGGGATCTCAGGGAAGAGATTCTCTGTAAGGATGAGGTCAGCTATGAATTTATTGATTCCAACAAGTCACAGAATGTGGATATGACATTCTTTCTTGAAGATGTCAGGTACTTATCATCTATTACTGATGAATCCGGTAAGAGAATAGAAGATACTAAGGCAGACCCGGATATATGGGCGACTGTAAAGGCCGGCAATCATTATAAGGCTGATGATGTTCTTATCGGTGGAAAGAAGTATTATGTATATTATGTTCCGGTTACTGATGATAACGGTAAGGTAGTCGGAATGGGATTTGCGGGAGAATCCTGTGATATTGTCAAGGAGGCTGAGAGTAGTCTTATTAACAGGATGTACCTGATATGTAATATTGTGCTTATTATATTCGGCCTTGTAATCCTAAGGGTTGCACTTGCTATTAAGAGACCTCTTGAAAAGGTAACTGTAGTTATTGAGGATATTGCGGAGGGTAATCTGTCTGCCAAGGCAACAGTTGTAACACCTGTAAGGGAGATAAAGAGTCTGACGGATTCGGCTGCGCTTCTTAGTGAGAAGGTGGGCGGAGTGATTCATAAGGTTACTGAAGAAACAGATTCTCTTGGTATCACTGTAAATGATCTTAACAGTCTTGCAAGTACCAGTGCTGAGGGTGCAAGCCAGATTGGTTCGACCATGGATGAGCTTGCCCAAACATCCATGTCTCTTGCAGAAAATGTTGAATCTGTGAACAGTGCTGTAATCGACATGGGTAATGAGATTACCGTTATCAGGAGTGAGGCAGACAGACTGAGCGTCAATGCCGATAATATGAAGAATGCCAATGATGAGGCCCTTGTATCGGTCAATACAGTAATTGATAGTTCTGATAAGTCGGCAAAGGCTGTTGATGAGATTGCTAAGCAGATTAGGGCAGCCAACGAATCTATCAGCGAGATTAACGATGCGGTTCAGTTAATTCTGAATATTACCGGTCAGACCAAGCTGCTAAGTCTAAATGCCAGCATTGAGGCTGCAAGAGCCGGTGAACAGGGTAAGGGCTTCGCGGTTGTAGCTAATGAGATTAAGAACCTCTCAGAGCAGAGTGCTGAGGGCGCTGAGATGATTAAGCAGATAGCAGAGAATATTCTTAAGAGCTCTGAGACCTCTGTAACTCTTGCTTCCGATATCAAGGAATTGATAGACAGAGAAAAGATGGATGTACTTAAGACTAAGGAGAACTTCGGAGTACTTAGTGAAGCCATCGGAAGTACACTGACTGTGGCTAAGGAAATAGAAGAAAGAGCAGTGAGTCTTGACAGCCTTAAAAACGGAATTATTAACAGCGTAACGGATCTTAGTGCTATTTCTGAAGAAAATGCAGCAAGCAATGAAGAGGTTACAGCAGGTGTAACCAATATCCTTAATTCGGTTAATAACATATCTTCCGGAACAGGAGATATAAAGAATATGTCTGATGAACTGAAGGGCATCATAGAGTATTTCAATGTTGAAGCTAATATTGATGCAGAATGAGGGACGAAAGACTTAAATATAGCGATTTTACAAAAAAAAATTAAAAAATGCTTGACCTTCCACCTTGTGGAAGCTGTAGACCTAAGGTAGATCAAGTCGACAGGTCGTGATGTTAGGAAGGATTGACCATGAAGATTAAACAGGTGGAAGAGCTGGTGGATATCACCGGGAAGAATATCAGGTTCTATGAAAGCAAAGGACTTCTGAATCCCGGCAGAGCCGACAACGGTTACAGAGAATATGATCTTAATGATGTGAAGAGACTAAAGGAGATTAAGCTTCTGAGAAAGATTGGTATTTCGGTAGAGGATATCAAACTTATACTTGAGGGGAAACTTAATCTTGAGGTGAGTCTCACCAGACATAAGGATACGCTTAGGTACAGTTTGAAAAGTATTGAGAATATGATTAAGATTACGGATAGTATTCTCAGTACCCATTCTTCACCTGATAAGCTTGATGTGGATATGCTTCTTAACGAAATCGAGAATATGGAAAAGGAGGGAGCAGGTTTTGTGAACATAGACAAAACTGATATTCACATGAAGAAGAAAGCAGGAGCCCTGCTTGGGGCTACGGTAATGATTTTACTGATGTGCATAGTCATTATAGCATTGATTGTGGGTAAGATAAGTGATCCGTCAATGCCCATACCGATTCTGGTATTGTTTATTGCAATTTCGCTTATTACTATGATTGCAATTATTGTGGCTATGGTTAACAGAATGAAAGAGATTGACAGAGGTGAAGAAGATGAAGCTGCTAAGTATTGATTATATTCCTGATACTAAGATTGAGGCACTGGGAATGGTTAAGGGAACCATCGTACAGTCTAAGAATATCGGTCGCGATTTCATGGCCGGTATGAAGGGACTGGTCGGCGGAGAGATTGTGGGTTACACTGAGATGCTCAATGAAGCCAGACAGATGGCTGTTAAGAGAATGGTTGATGAAGCCAAGGAACTTAATGCAGATGCCGTAATCGGAATCAAGTACGGTTCCTCACAGGTGATGCAGGGAGCCGCTGAGGTTATTGCATATGGAACCGCAGTAAAGATAATTGAATAATTGTTTTTTGTGAAGAGGCATCGACGGATGCCTCTTTTTATGTATAATATGCTTATGGAAGAAATTGTATTAAGCGGAACCGTTATTCATGGACGGGGCAGGGGCAAGCAGATGGGAATCCCCACTGCCAATATTGATACAACTGAATGTGAGGTTATTCCACCCATCGGTGTGTATGCTTCCTATGCAATGGTTGCCGGAGTTAGATACAGAGGCATAACCAATGTCGGACGAAGACCGACGGTGGACGATGATGAAGATATTACAATTGAGACATATATTCTTGATTTTGACAGAGATATCTATGGTGAGAGGATAGAGGTGTCTCTTGAGATATATCTTAGAGGTTTGCATAAGTTTAACAGCATAGATGAACTGGTAGCGCAGCTTAGATATGACTGTAGTTGTGCTAAGGAACAGTTAGTGTTATAGGAGGAAAAATTATGCGTAGTAGGATTAGAAGTATTGCCGGAGCATTTAGTGAGAGCAAGGTTGCTCTTAAGCCACAGACCTATGCTACGATTGTATCGATTATCATGGCTGTGCTGGCACCACAGATTGCCCATGTGCTTGGAAGAGCGTTTGGTGTCGAGAAGGCTATCGGAGAAATTATTCTTCCGATGCATTTCCCTGTTATTCTTGTTGGCGTGCTTGCAGGACCCTATGCAGGACTGATCACAGGTCTTATGGGACCTCTGGCAAGCTCACTGCTTACCGGTATGCCTGCGATGGTTAAGCTTCCCTTTATGATGATTGAACTTGGAGCATACGGTCTGGTTGCAGGACTTCTTAGAAATACCAAGCTTAACATGGTTCTTAAGGTGTTGATAGCACAGATTGCGGGAAGAGTAATAAGAGCACTTGCAATAATCATTGCAGTTAGTGGCTTCGGTAATCCCAATCTTGAGATTGCAGCCATTATTCCCGGATATGTGAAGGGTATAATCGGCATTATACTTGAACTTGCGCTGATTCCTTTGATTATGTGGGGCATTAATAAAGCAGCTGATGAGAAATAAATCCTATATTGCGATTGACTTAAAGAGTTTCTATGCATCGGTGGAGTGTGTGGAGCGTGGATTGGATCCGCTTAAGACCAATCTGGTGGTGGCTGATGAAAGCAAAACCGAGAAGACTATCTGTCTTGCCGTATCACCATCTCTTAAGAGCTTCAAAATACCCGGAAGAGCAAGGCTGTTTGAGGTTGTATCAAAGGTAGATATCGTAAATAAGAGAAGACTTGAGAACACTTCCTCCGGTAACTTTGCGGGAGCCAGTGTAAACATCGATGAGCTTAACTGTAATCCTGAGCTGGAACTCAAATATATTACGGCTCCGCCCAGAATGGCTCATTACATTGATTACAGTACAAGAATATATGATATATATCTTAAGTACATTGCTCCTGAGGACATTCATGTATATTCAATCGATGAAGTTTTCATAGATGCAACAGGCTATCTGGATATATACAGGATGGATGCCGAAGCCTTAGCTATGAAGATGATTAAGGATGTATATCTGTCAACAGGTATAACGGCAACCGCAGGCATCGGAAGCAACATGTATCTGGCTAAGATTGCAATGGACGTTGTTGCCAAGCATGCCCTGCCTGATGAAAACGGTGTGAGAATGGGTAAGCTTGATGAGATGTCCTATAGGCGTATGCTTTGGAATCACAGACCGCTCACCGATTTCTGGAGAGTGGGCAGAGGCACCATGGACAAGTTGGCCAAGTATGGCATGTTCACCATGGGAGATGTGGCACGCTGTTCTCTTGACGATGAGGACCTCCTCTATAAAATATTCGGTGTTAATGCCGAGCTTCTGATAGATCATGCCTGGGGATATGAGCCTACGACCATTGCCGATGTCAAGGCCTATAAGCCCGATAACAGTTCGTTCTCCTTCGGACAGGTATTGACTAAGCCCTATGACTATGAGCATGCCCGTATTGTTGTATATGAGATGGCGGATGGGGCATCGCTTGATCTGGTTGAAAAGGGAATGCTTACCAACCAGCTTACCCTTACTGTAGGCTATGACAGAGAGTGTCTGGATAATCCTGATATCAGAACAAAATATAAGGGTGAGATTGTAAGGGACAGATACGGAAGACTGATTCCCAAGCATACTCACGGAACGGTAAACCTTAAAGGCTATACTTCCTCCCCAAGTGAAATAGTGGAAGCTATTCTTAAACTGTATGATGATATTGTTAATTCAATTCTGCTTATAAGAAGAATTACCATATCCACCAACAATGTAATATTCGAAGAGGATTATGAGCCTGAGCCGGTATGTGAACAGATGAGTCTGTTTGATTTTATGGATAATTCAAAGCAGACAGACAATATAAGTAAGCAGGAGAAGGAGAGAAGTCTGCAGGAGGCCTGCCTAAGCATTAAGAAGAAGTATGGTAAAAACGCGATTCTTAAGGGTGTTAGCCTGACTGAGGGAGCGACTGCCAGGGATAGAAATGCACAGATAGGCGGTCATAAGGCATGATGAAATTCAGTACTCGCACTTTTGCCGGTATTTTTTTTAGTACAATCGTAAAAAAACATTGCAAATAGAAAGATGACTGATATAATACATTCGTAAGTAACTACAGTTACAATAATCGTATTGCAGGTCCCAAATGGGGAGAAGGAGGAGAACATGAAGATGTTTAAGAAGGTTCTCGTCCTTACACTTGCACTCACAATGGCTATTGCATTCTGCGGATGCGGAAGCGATAAGGCAGCGGAGGAATCTACGATTACTGTTGGTATTGCTCAGGATATTGAAGACAGTCTTGACCCGCATCATGCAGCAGCGGCAGGAACCAGAGAAGTATTATTCAATATTTTTGAGGGCTTAGTAAAACCAAATAGTAATGGAGAATTAATCCCTGCTATAGCAAGCGAGTACAGTGTGGACGAGGAAGGAAAGGTTTACACCTTTACACTGAGAGACGGTGTTACATTCCACAACGGTGAAGCGGTTACGGTAGAGGATGTTAAGGCTTCTATAGAGCGTAACGCTGGTATCGGTGATGGAGAGGCACTGGTAGCAGCGTTTTCTAATATAGAGAGCGTTGATACACCGGATGACAAGACGGTTGTAATTACACTTGCTACACCGGATACTGATTTCATCAGTAACATGACGGTTGCGATTCTTTCGGCCGATCACCTGGATGAAACAGCAACAGACCCGATAGGTACAGGCCCATACAAGTATGTGTCAAGAAGTCCACAGGAGAACATCATCCTGGAGGCCTATGACGGCTACTGGGGTGAGAAGGCGTTTATTAAGAATGTAGAGTTTAAGGTTGTTGCAGACCCTGATACAATTGTTATGAACCTTGAGAGCGGAGCTATTGATATGTTCCCCAGAGTGACTTCTGTTCAGGCCAGTCAGCTTTCAGACAAGTTCAATGTACTTGAAGGTACAATGAATCTGGTTCAGGCAGTATACCTTAATAACGATGTAGAGCCCCTTAATGATGTAAGAGTTCGTCAGGCACTCTGCTATGCGGTTGACAAGCAGGAGATTATGGATTTCATGGCTGACGGAAAGGGTACAGCGATCGGAAGCAGTATGTTCCCGTCCTTCGGTAAGTATTACATGGAAGAGCTTAATGATGTATATACTACCGATGTCGACAAGGCTAAGGAACTGCTTGAAGAGGCAGGATACCCCAATGGCTTTGATCTGAAGATAACAATACCTTCCAACTATGAGCAGCATGTTCAGACAGGTGAGGTTGTTAAGGAGCAGTTTGCTAAGATTGGAGTTAATGTTGAACTTGAGCTTGTAGAGTGGAATACATGGCTTTCGGATGTATATTCGGGACGTCAGTACGAGGCAACGGTTGTCGGTGTTGATGCATCTACACTTTCTGCAAGGGCATTACTTTCAAGATTTGTATCTGATGCGGGTAATAACTTTATTAACTTCAAGTCAGAGGCTTATGATGAGGCCTACAACAAGGCTTTAGCCAGCACTGATGATGCAGAGCAGACTAAATATTATAAGGAGTGTGAGACAATCCTTACCAATGAGGCTGCTAATGTATATATTCAGGATATGTCAGAGCTTATCGCGTTAAATAAGGCATTCACAGGATACGAATTCTATCCTCTTTACGCTCAGGATATCAGCAAGATAAGACCTGCAGATTAAGATTAATATTTGATTTATTGATTATCAAACGAGGTATGACTATGATCGCTATACTCAAGAAAATTGCAAGCGCAATAATTACTATAGTGGTGGTGTCATGCCTCGTTTTCATTGCATTCAGTGTTATTCCCGGTGACCCGGCTGTTGCCAAGCTTGGAACTCAGGCAACCCCTGAGAAACTCGAAGCACTCAGAATCAAGATGGGACTCAATGAACCCTTACTTAAGAGATTTGTTCTATGGCTTTCAGGAATTGTAAGGGGAGACTTCTCTACCTCATACAGTTACAGCATGTCGGTCAATTCCCTGATTGCCGAGAAGATACCGGTAACCTTAATTCTGGCACTTTATTCCCTTATAATAATGATTGTAATATCCATTCCTGTTGCGGTATTTGCCGCAAGACATAAGGGGGATGTAATTGAGAGAACCGTAACTATTATTAATCAGGTGATTATGAGCATTCCACCTTTTTTCGGTGGAATCCTTATCTCGTTAGTATTCGGAATGACCCTTAAGCTCTTTACTCCGGGTGCATATGTGAGCTACAGTAAGAATTTGGGCGCTTTTCTTGCTTATATGTTCTTCCCGGCGCTTGCGCTTGCCCTTCCTAAGGCGGCGATGGCAGTGAGTCTGCTCTATACATCCATTGTCGACGAACTTAAGAAGGACTATGTCAGAACCGCATACAGCAGAGGTAATTCAACAAAGGGTGTATTCTATAATCATATATTAAAAAATGCGTGTATTCCGGTTATCACCTTCCTTGGAATGGCGATAGCGGATATGATTGCGGGAAGTATTGTGATTGAGCAGGTATTCTCGATTCCGGGACTGGGAAGGATACTTCTTACATCAATTCAGAACAGGGACTATCCCGTGGTAGAAGCAATTATTGTAATTATTGCAGCATTGGTTATCCTATCCAATCTGCTGGTTGATATTATGTACAGGGTAATAGATCCGAGAGTGGGCAGAAGTAATGAATAAAGGTAAGAAGAATATTAACTTAATACTCGGACTTATCCTGGCAGGTATAGCTATAATACCGGCACTTGTCGGTATATTCTGGACTCCCTACAGCACTGAGGCCATGGATGTATCACTTAAACTATCTGCGCCCGACATGAGACATCTGCTCGGCTGTGATAACTATGGAAGGGATATACTGTCCAGACTCATGGCAGGCTCCAAGATAACCCTGATTATCGGTATTGGGACCGTCTTCTTCGGCTGCAGCATCGGAACGATGGTCGGTGCCCTTACAGGTTACTATGGAGGTTTAATAGATAATGTGCTCATGAGGGTAAATGATGTGCTGTTTTCATTTCCAAGTATCCTACTTGCCATGGTCTTCGTCAGTCTCACAGGAGCCGGTAATCTGCAGCTTGTAATAGCACTTGGAATTGCATTTATTCCAAGCTATGCAAGAGTGGTAAGGGCTGAATTCATTCGAAACAAGAACATGGATTATGTTATGGCTGCCAGACTTGCGGGGGCATCCAATCTTAGGATTATATTTGTACATATACTTCCCAATACAATTAAAGTATTGGTTTCATCAATACTTATCGGCTTCAATAATGCCGTTCTTGCGGAGGCCGGCTTAAGCTTCCTCGGGATAGGAGTTAAACCACCTGAAGCTTCACTTGGAAGCATGCTGTCGGATGCGCAGACCTATCTGTTCAGTCGTCCGTCCATGGTGGTATACCCCGGTGTCGCACTTATACTTATGATTTTGGGAATAGCCCTTATCAGCAAGGAGATAAAATAATGTCACTTCTTCAGGTCAAAGATCTAAATATTGAATTTCATGACCATATTATTCCTGAGACTGTGGTTTATGATTTCGACCTTGAGATTGATCAGGGCGAGATTGTTGGACTGGTAGGTGAATCCGGCTCGGGTAAATCCATGTCTGCAATGGCTATTGCAGGTCTCTTAAGCCGTCATGATATGACTAAAAGAGGAAGCATAATATTCGACGGAACGGATATGCTTAACTGTTCACGTGATAAGCTTCGCAGTATTCAGGGAGATACCTTAAGCGTAGTATTTCAGGAACCGATGACAAGCCTTGACCCACTTAAGAAGATTGGATATCAGGTAGGAGAATCCATGATGCTTCACCGCCCGGATATCAGTCCGGAGGATAGGAAAAAAAGAGTGATCGAGGTTATGTCTCACGTAGACTTAGATGAACCTGAGAAACTCTATGATATGTATCCTCATGAATTGTCAGGAGGTATGAGACAGAGGGTAATGATAGCCGCGGCAATGGCTATTACTCCCAAGCTTCTGATAGCAGATGAACCTACAACAGCTCTGGATGTTACTATACAGGCTGAGGTTATAGAACTGTTAAAACATATTAACAGGAAGCATAACACTTCAATTCTGTTTATTTCACATGATCTGTCCCTGGTTAGAAGCCTCTGTGACAGAGTACTTGTAATGCAGCAGGGAAGAATTGTTGAAAGCGGAAGTACTAAGCAGGTATTTGAACATCCTGCAATGGAGTATACTAAGAAACTGATTAGTTCAATTCCTAAGGTAGAAATTGATGATACTGACTGTTAAGGATCTTCATGTATCCTACAAGAATCGAAAAAAGAATAGTCTTAAGTATGATGAAAAAGAAGTACTTAAGGGGCTTGAGTTTTCCATTGATGAGAATGAGATTGTGGGTCTTGTCGGAGAGTCGGGCTGTGGAAAGTCAACTCTTGCCAAGGCACTTCTTGGACTTATTAAGAGTAAGTCAGGAGAAATCAATCTAAATTGTAAGCATCCACAGATGGTTTTTCAGGATCCTTACAGCAGTCTTAATCCAAAGAAGAGGATAAGCTTTATTCTGGAGGAACCCCTTAAGAATCTGACCGATATGACGTCTGAGGAGAGAAGGAAGAAGGCTGAGTGGATACTTGGTGAGGTTGGTCTTGACAAGGAATACTTAGACAGATACCCATCAGAACTGTCAGGTGGTCAGCGTCAGAGAGTATGTATAGCTCAGAGTATGATACTGGGTTCTGATTTCCTTATTATGGATGAACCGGTCTCGGCATTGGATGTTACTATTCAGGCTCAGGTGCTTGAACTAATAAGGGAACTCAAGATAAAGCATAAACTGTCGATTTTGTTTATTTCACATGACTTAAGAGTGGTATACAGTCTGTGTGATAAAGTAATGATTCTTAAGGACGGACTTATTGTTGAGCAGGGAGATCGGGACAAAATATACCGTAATCCTCAGCATGAATATACTAAAAAACTGCTTAAAAGTGCGGGAATCACAATATAATGCTAGATTATAGCCACTTTTTCTATTGCATCCATGTAAACTGAGTACTAAAATTGTCTTAATTTGATGATTTCGGTAAAGTAATGTGCAAATTTTCCGATATAAAAAGTGCAAGAGGTTTTATCCGGAAGCGAAATTACAGATTATAGGAAAGGTGGTGAGATTGATGGCGATTATGAATATTGGTTTTTCTTCAGGCTATGATATTTATGCAGGACGTAATCCGTATATTGCTAAGGCCGGTGAAGCGGCAGCGCCCGAGATTAACAATAATCAGACTGACAGCAGCAATGCTGCAGAGATTAAGGTTGATGACAGCGAAGATAAGCCCGGTATTTCCATTACACCGATTGATGACAGACCGAGATTCACAGCGCCCGAATCAGTTTCACCTAAGTTTAATAAGGGAGAGGATTACTCCTATATAGGCTCTGACAGCGATATCGCGACTCTTGATATGCGTAAGGCAATATCGGAGGCAAGACAGGATACGCTGTTCAACCAGTACAATTACTTCGTTGGCGGAGGCAATAAGATATTCAGCTCTGAGGATGGTACGGTAATTGCCAAATAATACAAAGAACTAATCAGACCATATCGAATGTTGATATGGTCTTTTTGTTTGCAGTTGTTTTTGCTAATGAACTTATTCTATGGTAGAATCATCACATGTTTAGAAAATTATTTCCGGATGAGTATTATGAAAGTGCATATGTAATCCCGTATGAGAAGCTGTATGAGGAAGGCTATCGAGGTATTATTTACGATATTGACAATACCCTGGTTCCTCACGGTTTTCCCGCGGATGACAGAGTAATTGAATTGTTTGTCAGGCTAAGGGCTATCGGCTTTGATGTAACGCTTCTATCCAATAATAAGCAGCCGAGAGTCGATATGTTCAATGAGAAGATTAATGCCCATACCATAAGCAAGGCAGGTAAGCCGAACCCCGGGAATTATTTACGGGCATGTGAAATGATGGGACTTGATAAATCAAAGGTAATGTTTGTAGGTGATCAGATATTTACAGATATTTGGGGTGCAAAGTGTGCCGGGCTTCATGCAATTATGGTGAAATTCATCGACCCTCACGAAGAGATTCAGATAGTTCTAAAAAGGCTTATTGAAAAGCCGGTGCTCTGTGCATACTTTAGAAGCAGAAGTAATAAAAAAAACAGTTGATTATTTTCTTTCAATAGGATAAACTGTTAAAGGATTATTTTGTCGAAATATTAGGAGGATATTTTATGATATCAGCAGGTGATTTCAGAAATGGCGTTACTATCGAACTCGAGGGTAACATTTTTCAGATTATCGAGTTTCAGCATGTAAAGCCTGGTAAGGGCGCTGCTTTCGTACGTACCAAGCTTAAGAATATTAAGTCAGGTGGCGTAGTTGAGAAGACTTTCCGTCCTACAGAGAAGTGTCCAACTGCTCGTATAGATAGAAAAGATATGCAGTATCTTTACAACGACGGTGATTTATTCTACTTCATGGATAATGAGAGCTATGAGCAGATAGCCATTGCAAAGGATGCAATCGGCGATGCACTTAAGTTCGTCAAGGAGAACGAGATGTGCAAGGTTTGCTCACATAACGGCAATGTATTCGCTGTTGAGGCACCTTTATTCGTAGAACTTATGATCACAGAGACAGAGCCCGGATTCAAGGGAGATACAGCAACAGGTGCTACAAAGCCTGCTACGGTTGAGACAGGTGCTACAGTACAGGTTCCTCTCTTTGTTGACCAGGGTGAGACGATCAAGATCGATACACGTACAGGCGAGTATTTATCCAGAGTCTGATTTAGTAGTTTACTTTTGGCAGAGACATTTGTCTCTGCCTTTTTTGTGCGTAATACCCCCGGACATTTTTAGAAAGAAAAGAGGGTATTGAATGAGAGACTACGGATTTACTTATGATTTTGAAAACTTTAAAAGAAAGATTATTGGTTATGTAAGCGATCATTTCGGTGATGCTTATACTGTTGATGAGACTGATTGTGTTAAGAATAATGACACAACCTATCATGGTATATCACTTCGTGAGAAAGACAGTAATATTGCCCCGATAATCTATCTTGATGAATTGTATCAGATTTACAGTAATGGTGAGAGCATTCAGCAGATTGCGGAAAGCGTTATTGATCACTTTAGGATATATGTTAATGTTCCGGATCTTAATCTTGACGAAATAGATAATTATGAGGCGGTTAAAAAAAGGCTTGGGGTAAAGCTGCTTAACAGGTCACTAAACAGTTCATATATAGAGAAGAAGGTATATGTAGAATATATGGATCTTATTATTGTATTCTTTCTTGAGTATGAAGATATGAGTATAGGTAAGGGGATTATCGGTGTGACACCGGATATGTTATCTATGTGGGATATTGATACGGAAACCCTGCTTAGGGATGCCACAGAGAATATGAATAAGAATTATCCCGTGGAATTCACATCATTGGTTGATCTTTTGATAAGGGAGTATAAGTACAGGTTTGAGGATGAGAATAATATCCAAAGAGAAGATATTAAGGATATTGTAGAGCAACTGACATCACTAAGTACATATGACAGACAACTGTATGTTCTTACCAATGAAAGCCATAATCTTGGAGCATCAACCATTCTTTACCCGGATACTCTAAATAAGGTGGGTAGTGCACTGAATACGGACTTTTATCTGATTCCAAGTTCGATTCATGAGATTATCATCATCCCTGACAACGGTAATGTCAATGAGGAAGTGATGAATAAAATGATAAGAACTGTTAATTCTGAACATTTGTCACCCGAAGAGGTCCTCTCAGACCATTTGTATCGATATCACAGAGTAAACCGGGTGTTGGAGCCGGTTCACAGTATGAGGGCATAAACCGTTAATGTTTATCTATCAGGCCTTTACATCTGAATTAATTGAATTTGATGTAGAACCAATAGGCAGCATTGCAATTGAGGCATAGAGAAGCGATACTGCGATATACCTGAAATCGCAGCTGCAGGTATAAGGATATTTGATTACGAAGGCAATATAGGTTAATACTATGCTTGCGTATCCTGATAATATGAAGGTACCTAGCATGGTATTGCCCTGCCTTATCATACGAACAGACTTAACAACCGTAAGAACTGCAAGAGTAAGGCCTAAGATTACTGCAAATACATACAGAAGCTGACAGAAGAACAATGCAAGCGGCGAGATTTCATCGGGCCAGATCTCTGTAAACAGAGAGGTCTTAAACATTATCTGCCATGCGTTGTGACAATAGACTGCATTCTCGGCATGAAAGGGATACCTGAAGGCTGCAGATGTCGGTAGTCCAAAGATCTCATGCAGGGGATAGTCTGCAATATACTGATGTGCGCCCGGAGCCGGGATGCCCGGATGCTCTCTAAACAGTATGAAGTTCCTGATAGTCCATGACAAACCAATGGGAAGAGAAAGGACACCGAACAGCACATACTGACCGATAATCTTACCTGTATTCCCGGTCTTAATCATATCTATCATATGCATAAGCATAATGATACCCATTGGAATAGCCATAACACCGACATTGGGCTTGGCAATAATACCAAAGCCTACTGACAGAGCCATGAGAATAAGATAGGAAAGCTGATAAACTGACTTGATCCACCTTATTGTGAAGAATATGCACAGGAAGGTGAACATGGTTCCCATCATATCGTTGTTAATTGAACCGGTCATATATACCAGTCCCGGATGAACGGCAACAAGAAGAAGAGGAAGTGTAATCCTTCTTTCCTTATCGCACAGCTCCTTGAGAATGAGATATGTGATTATTACAGTAAGCACACCGTAGATAAAGGTGGGAATCTGGATGGCTTCATAGACTCCGGGTTCTCTAAAGCCCAGCATATCAGCAGCCTTTAGGAAAAACGCGGCAACTATGTGATGAAGAGGCGGATGATAGTATGAGAATACGCTAAAGGGATTAAAATCCGGCAAAGCCCTAAATTTCACCAGGTATTCAACATATCCCAAGTGTCCGGGATTAATGACATTGTCATACAGATTGGTAGAAGTACCGAGATCATGCTGTCTTACACCCACATCGGTTATAAGAATATACCATAATCTGATTATGGCAGACAAAACAATAACACCCATGTTCATCATGCGTGCCCTGTTTTCTTTGGCTATTTCGTGTGCAGTAATAATTTTGTTAGTTTTCATGGTAAAAAGTATATCATTTTACTAATATAGTGGCAAATGATATACTGTCACTATGGCTAAAAATAAGAAAATCATTAAAAATTGGATAGGTATTATAGCACTTGTATCATCAATTGCCCTGATAGTTCTGTATGCATATGAAGGCAGAGGGACGGACATCTGGTATGATGAGGTATTCTCACTGGTATTCTCGAGTGGAGGTATATCAGATGCTATAAGATTAACCGGTATGGATGTTCATCCACCACTGTATTACATCTATCTGATCCTTTTCAATAAGCTTGCCATATTATTTTATCCTGAGGCAGTAATACCTCTGTGTAAGCTTGCATCCCTTGTCCCATGGCTTTTTATCCTTATTGCAGGCTATACCGTAATAAAGAAGAGATACGGGTACTTTACCTATGGCATTTTCATGCTTATGATTACAGGAATGCCTCAGATAGGTAATTACTATATTGAAATAAGAATGTATTCTCTTGCGCTTGCCATTATTACTCTCGCGGGCTGGGAAACATTGTCAATTATTGAAAGAGAAGAGAACCACAAGTGGTTATTGCTTGGCACTTTGGTGGTTTTGGCTGCTTATACCCAGTATTATGCTCTGATTGCGGCTGTTGGAGTATGTATCGCTCTTTTCATACTTATACTGATGTCGGGAAAGAAGAAGGGCAGTTTACTTAAGCATTTTGTATTTATGATACTTGCCTGCGTGGTCCTGTTTTTGCCCTGGATTCCGACCCTGCTTGGTCAGATTACAAGGGTTAGCAGCAATTACTGGATTCAACCGCTCAACATAAGAAGTGTAGGCGGATGTATCAAATACATAGTATTACCCATCTGTGGAGACGGTATTATAGTCAGTATTTCAGCAATTTTGCTGGTATTGTCGCTCTTATCAGGAGCCATACTTTTGATACATAAGAGAAATTATAAGGCTGTATATAAGGAACTGATTGTAGGAATTGTGCCAATAGCCACAGTTATAATAAGCGGATTTGTGCTTTCTGCAATTGGAAGACCAATCTTTGTATACCGATATATGATACCGGTTCTTGGGCTGCTGTTCTTTGCGATAGCAGTAGGCTTAAATCTATTTACCGAGAAAATGTGGGCAGGCTTTGCACTGCTTCCTGCCTTTATTTTGTGTATATACTTCCAAACCAAGGGAATGTATTATGAGGAGATTAAGAAGGTGGAGCACATGCCTGAGGTAAGTGAAGCCTTCGAGAGTCTGAACGGATCTACGATTATAACAAACTTCGACCATATGACCATGCTCAGTGCATATTATATGCCGGATTCCGACATATATCTGTTTGAGAACACTATGGATGAACTGGTGCCTAAATTACTGACAAACATTAGCGGAGTGATAGAACTTGGTGATATGGAAGAACTGGTGAACTCAAAGGGAGAGGTTTACTTCCTTGGCAGCTTCAATCAGAGAGAAGAGATCGTGGATAAGTGGAGTAAGCTGAATATTAAGATAGAAGAAATGGATGACTGTCTTGTTGAGAGATACTGGTTTAGGATATACAGACTGACACCGAGGTGATTGGCTTGAAGAAGGGATTAGTGTTAATAAGAAATAACATAATGATTATCATACTGGCTGTTCTTGCCGCTGTAATCTATGTACAAGGAATGTTCTTAAACGGCCCGTGGTATGACGAGCTCTATACCTATTATTATTTTGTAAGCCGAGGACCTGTATACGCAGCCATACACTGGCCTGTACCCAATAACCATGTAGGATACTCGGTAATAAGTTCACTTCTCAATATATTCGGCAACAGCTTTATCTCACTTAGGGGAATATCATGTATAGCGGGTGTGGCCAATGTTGTGCTTGTATATGTCCTGGCCCGCAGATTCATGAACAGTATGTATGCAACTCTTGCATCTGTGATTTACTTCGGAGCAAACCTGATCTATAGCCTGGCTATTCAGGGCAGAGGCTATACTCTTGCAATAACCTGTATGCTTGTAGCATCAATAACCGTATGTAATATCTGCAAGGGACATATCAAAAGAAAGCAGTTTGCGTTGTATGCGGTTGCGCTTGTTCTGGGACTCTATGTTTTACCGAGCTCAGTGTACTGGGTGCTGCCGCTATGCCTGATAGCGGGTATATTTCTTCTGTTGAACAGAGCGGATAAGCCTCTTGTTAAACTAATAAGTGCATCAATAATAGCTGCAGCAGGAACTCTTTTTCTGTATGCAATCATCTGGCTTGCCATCGGTTCGAATCTCCTGAGTAAGGATGATAAGAGCGCATATTTCGGCATATACCAGGTGAATATCATCCTTAAGGCTCCATTTGAGGCACTTAAGACGGGTATCGACTATATGCTTGCGACACCCTACATCCAGAGCATTGACAGAGGCGAGACCATAGACGGACTATACGGGTACTTTAGGGCCTTCTTCGCACTGTGCTATGGAGCATTGCCGGGGGTTCTTTGCCTCGTATCAGTCCTCCTTATCGTTGTTAATATTATTCTTGCAATATCAAAGCTTAAGAACAACAGGATTAACATGCTGTCCAATCTCTACGTTGGGCTGATGCTTCTGGCTGTCCCACTCCTTCTCATTATCCAAAGCGTTCACCCGTATAAGCGCGTGCTTGCCTTTGTGATGGTTCCGCTCAGCATAGGCATATCCCATAGTTTGTATTTATTATTTGATCTTATAAAAAACGCTAAGATTAAGAAAATAGCGGAAATCTCAGTATTCGCACTTTTGACAGTGATAATTCTGTATAGGTTTACCGGATATGAGTACAGGGCACCGTTAGCGGATAGGGAGAATGATATTAAGAAGATCATGGATATGGTTGATGTAAGCAGTATTGACAGTATCTGTTATCTGGATGATTATCAGAAGCTTGTACTTAAGTTTTATTATGATGCGACACCTGCGGAGGTGCCGATATCAGAGGCGCATTATATTCTGGCGCCAAGGGAATGTATGAGCAAGAAGGAGGCTTGTTATGACTGGCCGATTCTCATAGGGTATTCAGAGGAGCTGGTGGATTATATAGAAGGAAATTATGATATTGTTGCAAGGACCGATGAATACACCCTGTTTGTAAAAGTGGACAATTAGCTCAAGCTATGGTAATATATGTAGGTTGTAACATTTTCGTAATATTTTACGGTGCCCAATGGGGCCACGTGCCCGTAGTCTAATGGATAGAACGGAGGCCTCCGACGCCTTTAATGCAGGTTCGATTCCTGTCGGGCACATATAGGAGAAGTCTAGTGGCTAAGAAATGGAAGAATACAAGGAACAGAATCCTGGAATGGTTCGAAGATGTATTCGCGTTGATGAAGGAGAATAGGAAGATTCTGCTGGTTGTTGTGATTTTTGTTGTAGCAATCGCTGCAGCAATTGTTATTACCAATTTCCTGGCAGGCAAGTCGACTGAGGTGAAGGAAGCTGTTGTTCAGACCGTTGAAACAACAGATACCTCAGAAGTGGTGATTGAACAGACTCCGCTCGAAACAGATGCTTATCCTGAGATCAATGAACTTATGAAGAAGTATTATAATTCAATTGCATCAGGAGATGTACTGACTGCAAGCTCACTTCGTAAGGGTATTGATGAGAAGGAGAGAATTGTAATTGAGAAGAAGTCTGAATATGTTCAGTCTTATCCGGTAATCACCTGTTATACCAAGAAAGGTCCGACAGAGGATTCTTATCTTGTATATGTGTATTATGAGGTTGTTCTGAAGGGCTTTGAGGAACAGATCCCGGCACTGAATGTATGGTATGTATGCAAGGATGAAAATGGTTCTTACTACATCAATGAGGATACACAGGATGAAAGTATAGTTGAGTACTGCAAGGTTCTCTCCGTTCAGGATGACGTTGTGGACTTAAGCAATACTGTTAATGTTAAGTACAATGAGATTATTGAATCCAATCCCGATTTGGGATATTTTATGCAGAATCTGACCAGTCAGATGAAGGTTGAGGTAGGAGATGAACTTGCCAAGGCTGAGACAGGTGTCGAGGATGAGCCTGTAATTACTCCTGAAATCTCCAATGAAGAAGAGACTGCTAAAGTGAAGACTGTTAAGACAACTACCGTTGTTAACGTCAGAGCTTCCGACAGTGAGAAGGCTGATAAGCTTGGAAGAGCTGATGCCGGAGCAGAATATGAGCTCGTGGAAGAGAAGTTGAATGGCTGGTCTGAGATTATCTATGAGGGACAGGAAGCCTATATTAAGACGGAATTCTTAGAGCCCGCTGAGGTCGAGACTATGGATGAAACTGAAGCCGATACCGAGAGTGCAGCAGAGACAGATGATGAGGACGACAGTGAAGCTGTTTTGAATTCGCCTTCATCCGGCACGGGCAAGGTGAAGGAGTCGGTAAGAGTCAGAAGCAAGGCAAGTACAGATTCTGAAGCTTTGGCAACATTGTACGCAGGTGATACAGTTGAAATCGTAAGCAAACAGTCTGACGGTTGGACCAAGATTAATTACAAGGGAAAGACTGCTTATATCAAGAGCGAATTCCTTGAGTAGTAACTGAACCGGTAAGGATTGGGTTTTATGAAAAAGTAGTTGCATAATTGTATACAACGTGCTACTATCAAATAAGTGAAGACAAAGGCGTCGAACATATTCTTGTTTGACGCCTATTTTTTATGTCAATATATTACATATGTAGAAGTGGAGGAAAACAAAATGTCTTACGTTGATGAAGTGTACCAGAGAGTGGTTGACCAGAATCCTGCTCAGCCCGAGTTCCATCAGGCAGTTAAAGAAGTTCTTGAGTCGCTCAGAGTTGTAATCGAGGCTAATGAGGAAGAGTATAGAAAGGATGCCTTGCTCGAGAGACTGACTACTCCTGAGCGTCAGATTCTTTTCAGAGTACCATGGGTTGATGATAAGGGTCAGGTACAGGTTAACAATGCTATGAGAGTTCAGTTCAATTCAGCAATTGGACCTTACAAGGGTGGTCTAAGACTTCATCCTTCAGTAAACCTTGGTATCATTAAGTTCCTTGGATTTGAGCAGATATTCAAGAATTCTCTTACAGGACTTCCTATCGGTGGTGGTAAGGGTGGTTCTGACTTTGATCCTAAGGGTAAGTCAGACAGAGAGGTTATGGCTTTCTGCCAGAGCTTCATGACAGAGCTTCATAAGTATATCGGTGCTGACACTGATGTTCCTGCAGGTGATATCGGAACAGGTGCACGTGAGATTGGTTATATGTATGGTCAGTACAAGAGACTTACAGGTCTCTATGAGGGCGTTCTTACAGGTAAGGGTCTTTCATACGGTGGATCGCTTGCCAGAACAGAGGCTACAGGCTATGGTCTGCTCTATATGACCAGGGAGATGCTTAAGTCTAACGGTATTGACATCGCAGGTAAGACCTGTGCTGTATCAGGTTCGGGTAATGTTGCAATCTATGCTTGCCAGAAGGCAATCCAGATGGGTGCTAAGCCTGTAACAGTATCTGATTCAACAGGTTGGATTTACGATCCGGAAGGAATCGATGTTGAGCTTCTCAAGGAGGTTAAGGAGGTTAACAGAGCTCGTCTTACAGAGTATGCTGCTAAGAGACCTTCTGCTCAGTATCACGATAAGAAGGCTGAGGGTACAAATCAGTGGGAGATTAAGGTTGATATCGCTCTTCCTTGTGCAACACAGAACGAGCTTGATGTAGAGGATGCTAAGAAGCTTGTTGCCAACGGTGTAATCGCTGTATGTGAGGGTGCTAACATGCCTACAACTCTTGAGGCTACTAAGTACTTCCAGGAGAACAAGGTATTCTTCGTTCCCGGCAAGGCTGCCAACGCAGGTGGTGTTGCAACATCAGCACTCGAGATGAGCCAGAACTCAGAGAGACTCTCATGGACCTTCGAGGAGGTTGACTCAAAGCTTGAGCAGATCATGGTTAATATCTTCCATAACCTTGATGACGCTGCTAAGAAGTACGGTTTAGAGGGTGACTATGTTGCCGGTGCAAACATCGCAGGTTTCCTTAAGGTTGCTGATGCTATGAAGGCTCAGGGTATTGTTTAATACTTGCGTCAGGAAAAGGATCCCAATGGGATTTTTGTGGAAATAATCACTGCAAGATAGGTAATTGTAAGCGTGATTTTCTTGACATAAAATATGGCAGTTCATATAATGGTTTCTAGAACTGGAATAAAAGGTTGTCCGAAAGGGCAACCTTTTTGTAACTAAGGGATAATGGATAAAGATATGTCTGTAGAGAAAATAAGATTAAACAAATTCATCGCTATGTGTGGCACCTGCTCGAGGCGCGAGGCAGACAGATTAATTGAACAGGGAAGAGTAAGGATTAACGGTAGTATAGCAATTCTCGGAGCAACCGTCACAGAAAACGATTCTGTAATGGTTGATAATATACCGGTATCACTCGCAAAAGAGAAGGTTGTTCTCGCTTTTAATAAGCCTAAGGGAGTTACCTGCAGCGAGAGGGATGAACATGCCGAAATTACAATCAATGAGCTGATAGATTATCCTCAGAGAGTGACCTATGCGGGGAGGCTTGATAAGGATTCGGAAGGACTTATTCTGTTAACCAATGACGGAGATTTGATAAATTCCATGATGAGGGGAGCTAACGGTCACGAGAAGGAATATGTTGTTAAGGTTAACGGAAGGCTTACCAAAGATATATGTGATAAAATGAAGGAAGGTATATATATTAGTGAACTTGACAGGACAACAAAGCCCTGCAGATTATTTAATATTATTTATAACAGCGACAATACGACTACCTTCAATATTGTGCTGACCGAGGGTCTCAACAGACAGATTAGAAGAATGTGCGAGTGTTTCGATCTTAAAGTAATTAAGTTAACAAGAATTAGAGTACTGAATATCAGACTGGGAAAACTTGCTACGGGAAGCAGCAGAAGGATTACCGGCGACGAACTGAATGAACTGTATAGACTTTCAGGAAGATAATGGGTGTTAAATCATGAACAGAATGCGTGAATTAATTGATAAACTGAATGAAGCTAATAAGGCATATTATGCCGAAGACAGGGAGATAATGAGCAACTATGAATATGATGCTCTTTATGACGAGCTTGTGAAACTGGAGGAGAGTACCGGTATCACAATGTCTGATTCACCGACTGTCAATGTCGGCTACAGCTCTGTAGACGAGCTTCCCAAGGAGCGTCATGACAAGCCCATGCTATCTCTTGGTAAGACTAAGGACAGAGAGGAGCTTAAGAATTGGCTTGGAGATAAGGAAGGTCTGCTTAGCTTTAAGCTTGACGGACTTACCATTGTCCTCACCTACGAGGATGGCAGACTCAAAAAGGCTGTAACAAGAGGCAACGGCGAGGTGGGTGAAGTGATTACCGCCAATGCCATGGTATTTAAGAATGTTCCGCATAAAATAAGCTACAAAGGCAGACTTATTCTTAGAGGCGAGGCTGTAATTAAATACTCGGATTTCGAAAAGATTAACTCGGAAATAGAGGATGCTGATGCCAAATACAAGAATCCCAGAAACCTATGCTCCGGTTCGGTACGTCAGCTGAACAATGAAATAACTGCTAAGAGAAACGTTTATCTCTACGCCTTCAGTCTGGTTGAGGCCGCGGATGAAGACTTTAATAACAGCATAGAGTGCCAGTTTAATTTCCTTAAGAAGCAGGGCTTCGATGTGGTTCATTATGTGAGGGTTGACAGCAGCAATATTCTTGAAGAAATCGAGAATTATTCGAAACTGGTCACAGAATATGACATTCCCTCGGATGGTCTGGTGCTTACCTATGATGACATTGCATACGGAGAGAGTCTGGGCAGAACTGCCAAGTTCCCACGCAATTCCATCGCCTTCAAGTGGCAGGATGAAATCAGGGAGACCGTTCTTCGACAGATTGAATGGAGCCCCAGCAGAACAGGTCTTATTAACCCCGTGGCAATATTTGATCCCGTTGAGCTTGAGGGTACCACTGTGTCCAGAGCCTCTGTCCACAACGTAAGCATTGTCCGCGAACTCAAACTTGGAATAGGCGACCATATCACAGTCTACAAGGCCAACATGATTATTCCGCAGATTGCACAGAACCTGACGCGCTCGGGTAATTTTACGATTCCCGGCACCTGTCCTGCCTGCGGCGGTGAGACGAAACTTATCAAGGATTCGATGGCTTGGACACTCAATTGTACCAATCCTGACTGCCCTGCCAAGCAGATTAAGTCCTTCGCGCTTTTTACAAGCAGGGACGCCATGAATATGGAGGGCATAAGTGAGAATACTTTGGAAAAATTGCTCGCCACGGGTATTCTCAGTGATTTTACGGATTTGTATAAACTGAGTGATCATAAGGACGTGATAGTAGCTCTTGAAGGCTTTGGTGAAAAGTCATATGAGAAGATGATAGATTCTATTGAGGCATCAAGGAACACAACACTGCCGAGGGTGCTCTATGCCCTTGGGATTCCGGGAATTGGTGTTGCCAATGCCAAGGTGATCTGCAGACATTTCGAATACAATCCGGAATATATCATTAATGCGGATGCTGATGAACTATCAGAGGTTGAAGGTATCGGCGAAATATTGGCAAAAGGTATAGTGGATTATTTTTCTTTAGAGAAGAATAAAAAACTATTCTGTGATATACTTAAAGAACTTAGGCTTGAGGAAGTGAAGGTCGACAGAAGCAATGATATGGTGAATGGCAGGAGCTTCGTTATCACCGGCAGTCTCAATACCTATGCCAACAGAGATGAACTGAAGGCGAAGATTGAGAGTCTGGGCGGTAAGGTTACGGGCAGCGTATCCGCCAAGTGCGAATGCCTGATTAATAATGATGTTGCTTCGACCTCGTCCAAAAATAAGAAGGCCAAGGAACTGGGTGTTCGTATTATTTCCGAGGAGGATTTCAACAGAGAATACCTGGGTATGTAGGAGGAATTATGCCAATAAAAATCAAGGATTCTCTGCCTGCGCAGGCAGTGCTTGAGAATGAGAATATATTCGTTATGACTGAGTTTCGTGCTTTGCACCAGGACATCAGACCCCTTAAGGTACTGATGCTTAATCTGATGCCCAACAAGGAGGTCACGGAGACTCAGCTGCTTCGTAAATTATCCAACAGCCCTCTTCAGGTGGACGTTGAATTTTTACAGACATCAAGTTATACGCCCACACATGTGGATGCGTCCCACCTTGATGTGTTCTACACGACCTTTGACAAGATTAAGGATAAGAAATACGACGGAATGATAATCACCGGCGCGCCTCTCGATTATGTGAAGTTTGAGGATGTAGCATATTGGGAAGAGGTTACCAAGATTATGGACTGGGCGGAGAGACATGTTCACTGCACCCTTTATTTGTGCTGGGCATGCTTTGCCGGACTCTATCATCACTATGGTCTGGAGCGCTTCGACAGGGAAGAGAAGCTGTCCGGCGTATATGCACACAAGGTGCTGAAGCCGACTTCGCCACTGTTTAGAGGCTTTGATGACATTTTCTATGCGCCGCACTCACGTGCAATGGGTATTGCTCCTGAGAAAATCGCATCAGTTCCGGAGCTTGAACTTATGGCTTATTCTGACGAGGCGGGAGTGGCCATAGTTAAGACTACGGATTCAAGAAAATTCTTTATTGCCTGCCATGCGGAATATGACAGGGATACACTGTCTCAGGAATACTACAGAGACCTTAGCAAGGGAATGAATCCTAAGATACCGGTTAATTATTTCCCCGATGACGACCCGACTAAGGAGCCTGTGGTTAACTGGAGAAGTGCGGGCCAGCTATTATACACTAACTGGCTTAATTATTATGTATATCAGGCAACCTTCTATGACCTTGAGCAGGCCGATTGGAAGGAGTAACTAAAATAAAATGAATGGGGATTGGGTTAACATGTTACTTAAACGATTAAGAAAAACAGTATCTATATTTCTGATATTGGTGCTTGCATTTAATCTGTGTGCCTGTGCGTCTGCGGACGATGCTGCAGATAAGAATCAGACGAATGGGTCAGAGAGTGAGACGAGTGTAAATGAAGAAGATCTGGCGTCAGAACTTATGCAGGATGATACAGCTCCATCTGATGAAGCTGTAGCTGTATCCGATGAAGAGAATGAAACAGAAGATGAGAACGACAATTCTGAGACGGACTCATCGGGGATTTCTTCGGGCTTGGTAATTAATGAGAACCTTCTTGACAACGGTGACTTTCACAGTGATATGGCTCACTGGGGTACATACACTGCTAAGGGCGGCAATTGTGTATTTACGGCTCCGGGAGGTGAAGGTAAGGTAAGTATTACCAATTCCGGCAATGTTAACTATGCCGTTCAGGCCTTCTATGACGGCTTTGAACTTAAGAACGGCGGAGTATATGAATTCTCCTTTAAGATGAGCTCTGACAAGCCCAGAAATATTGAAGCACGTATTCAGATTAACGGCGGAGATTATCACGCCTATGTAGATGTGTTTGAGGATATAGACGAGAATATGAATACCTACAGTACTACCTTCACTATGGAGGAAGGCTCTGATCCGGCACCGAGACTGTGCTTTAATCTTGGAACTCCGGAGGGAGCGGATGAGTTAGGAGAACATGTTGTACGAATAGATGATGTATCACTTAAACTTGTTGACGCTTCGGGAATAAAGGAAGCGGTTGTGGAGGATCATACAGTGAGTATAAATATAAATCAGGTTGGTTACCTCAAAGATTCTGTAAAAATAGCAATGAGCAACAGTTCTAAGCTTGGAGACAGCTTTAAGGTAGTGGATGTTAAGAGTGGGAAGACCTGCTTTGAAGGCAAATATGATACTGAGGTCTATTCCAGGGGAGCCGGAGAAAATGTAGTCAGGGGCGATTTTTCCGCAGTGAAGGAAGAAGGCACCTACAGAATAGAAGATGCGACAGATTCGTCATACGAGTTTAAGGTAGACGATAAGGTATACAACGACCTGCTAAAGGATGCTTTCAGGTTCCTCTATACACAGAGATGTGGAATCGAGATTGAGGAAAAGTATGCGGGAAGCTACGCCCACAAGCCTTGCCATACAGGGGAGGCGACAATCCACGGAACGAATAATAAGAAGAAGATAATCGGCGGATGGCATGATGCGGGCGACTATGGAAGATATGTTGTTCCCGGCGCCGTAACTGTGGCTGATCTGTTCCTTGCATATGAGGATGCACGTGAGCTGTGGGATAGCAAGTGGGGCGATTCAATGGATATCCCGGAGAGCGGTAACGGTATTCCGGATATTCTTGATGAGGCTAAATATGAGCTTGACTGGATGCTTATGATGCAGGATGAAGCAAGCGGCGGTGTATATCATAAGATCACCTGTAGGGAATTCCCGGGCTTCGTTATGCCCGAGGAGGAGACGGAGGAACTTGTCCTTTCACCCATCAGTAATACCGCAACAGCTGATTTCGCGGCTGTAATGGCCAAGGCTTCGGTAATATATAAGGATATTGAACCTAAGTTTGCAAGTAATTGTCTTTCGGCAGCTAAGAAGGCATGGAAGTATCTGGAGACGGCACCGGTCGGACAGGGATTTAAGAATCCGGATGATATCGTTACCGGAGAATATCCTGACATGCGTGACCCGGATGAGAGATACTGGGCATCTGTGGAGCTCTATTCTGCAACGGGTGATGAGACTTATGCGAAATATTACAGAAGCATCCTTGATCAGTATGTCAAGGATGGCTATGGCTGGGCAGATGTTTCAAGCTATGGAAATAGAGCATATCTCAGTATGGATAAGTCTAAGCAGGACGAGAAGTATGTGAAGCTAATCAGTGAACACCTTAAGAACAGGGCACAGGAGCTGACAGGCTTTATTGATTCAGACGGATACATGTGTGATCTGGGCGAGGACTATATCTGGGGCAGCAACATGGATGTACTTAACAGGGCAAGAATGATCCTTGACAGTGTCGCTGTGAACGGCGGAGACAAGAACAAGGCTTACCAGCAGCTAAGCTATCTGCTCGGAGCCAATACCCTGTCACAAAGCTATGTTACGGGCTACGGTACAGTCAGAACCGAGCATCCGCATCACAGAGTTGCGATAGTAAAGCAGTATGCCCTTCCCGGTATGGTTGCGGGAGGTCCCAACAAGAACATTGAGGATCCGTTCGCCAAGTCCACACTTCAGGGTGTAAGTCCTGCCAAGTGCTATGTTGACAATGAGCAGAGCTATTCGACAAACGAGGTCACGATTTACTGGAATTCACCTCTTATCTACCTGCTCAGCACCATGATTAATGGAGACTAGCTATGAAGACTCTATATGATAAGCATGGTATGATCCACCTGAATTCCAGGTGCCTGCCTAAGGATTATCTCGGCGCTGATGTGAATCCTGTGTTCACTGAGCTTGTGTCGTGGGAAAATGCAGACAGAAGCGACCTGGAAGCAATAGTGATTGAGAAAAAGTCAGACGGGGTAATAATTACCCTGTCTGATTCTGTATCAAGTGAATATTTCCTGTCCGATGACGCCGGCAAAAACGCTCTGATTGACAAATTGGATAGGGTAATAAGATGGGCCACAGAGCTTGGGTTATATATTATACTGAGGCTGGGTGGAATCGTGGCATTGTGTGATGAAGCATACAAAAAAGATGTGATAAGACTGCTAAGTTACATATCAAGGAAGTATTCTTCATACGGCAATCTGATGACGGCAATAGCAGTTATTAAAGCTGAAGAGAACAACTCATTAGTACGCAATACACTCACATCAAAGCAGATTTTACAAATACGTGATTATTTAACTGATGCATCCCATCTCTACAGGCAGAATCATCCATACGGAATTCTGCTCACAGAGGGAGGTATGTTCACTAATGATGAACTTAGAAAGATTGACAAACAGATGACAGATGTATCTGTATTTAAGTAAAAAAAATATGATAGATACTAATAAAGTTTCATTCAATTTCATTAAGAAGGAGCCCTTTACAGGCTCCGATTCGGGTATGAGATACAGATTAGAGAAGCATAGTGAAGGTGAGGAGGATTATATTCTGGTCCATGTCTGGCCTGAGCCCTACAATTTCGTATCAACAGAGGATGCGCTTAAGACAAGCGAAACCTTTCCTTTGACACCGGAGGGAAAGGAAGAGGCGGTAAGCTGGCTTAATTTCATGCTTGAGTCCAAGGCTGAACTCTGGAACAGAGTAAAGGACAAACCTCTTTTGTCAATTATGTAAAAAGTCTTAAACTTTTCTAAAACCATTATAATAGGAAAGGTTATGTCTTGATTTTCATTTTTTAACCTAGTATTATTACTAGGATTGGAAAATGGAGGAGATATGTCTTATTATTCACTCGGAATCGATATCGGTTCCACTACAGTAAAAATTGCAATTCTTGATGAGGGAAATAACCTGTTGTTTTCTGATTATTTGAGACATTATGCCGATATTCAGGGGACACTGAGTACGCTTCTTAAAGAAGCACAGGATATGCTGGGTGATATTACGGTACATCCCGTAATAACTGGTTCGGGTGGTCTTACATTAGCCAACCATCTTGAGGTACCCTTTACTCAGGAGGTAATTGCTGTATCGACTTCGCTGGAGCATTTCGCTCCCCAGACCGATGTTGCAATAGAACTTGGCGGCGAGGATGCCAAGATCATATATTTTGAGAACGGTAACGTTGAGCAGAGAATGAACGGTATCTGTGCGGGCGGTACAGGTTCCTTCATAGACCAGATGGCTTCATTGCTCCAGACTGATGCAATGGGGCTTAATGAGTATGCCAAGAATTATAATTCGTTATATACAATAGCAGCCAGATGCGGTGTATTTGCCAAGACAGACATCCAGCCGTTGATCAATGACGGAGCGACCAAGGAGGATCTGTCTGCATCAATCTTCCAGGCTGTGGTTAACCAGACTATTTCCGGACTTGCCTGTGGTAAGCCTATAAGGGGACATGTAGCCTTCCTCGGCGGTCCGCTTCATTTCCTGTCAGAGCTTAAAGCTTCCTTTATCAGAACCCTAAAGCTTGATGATGAGCATACCATAGACTTGGACAATTCCCATCTGTTTGCAGCAATAGGAAGTGCGCTCAATTCCAAGGAAGATATCTCTGTTTCCTTAAATGAGATGAAGGAGAGACTGAGTGCCGGAATCAAGATGGAATTTGAGGTGGAGAGAATGGAGCCTCTCTTTTCAAGCAGAGAGGAGTATGCTGACTTCAATGACAGACATGCCAGGGCTCACGTTGAAACAGGTGACCTTGCAACCTATAAGGGTAATTGTTTCCTTGGTATTGATGCAGGCTCAACCACTACTAAGATTGCCCTGGTATCAGAGGATGGTAAGCTTCTGCACTCTTTCTATAGCAATAACAACGGCAGTCCGCTTAAGACTGCCATAGATGCAATAAAGGATATATATTACAAACTTCCTAAGGAAGCACATATTGTACGTTCATGCTCCACAGGCTACGGTGAGGCTTTGATGAAGGCTGCCTTCCTTCTGGATGACGGCGAGGTTGAAACCGTGGCTCATTATTATGCCGCCGCCTTCTTTGATCCCCAGGTTGACTGCATCCTTGATATCGGCGGACAGGATATGAAGTGCATCAAGATCAAGAACAGGTGCGTTGACTCGGTTCAGCTTAATGAAGCCTGCTCTTCAGGCTGCGGTTCTTTCATTGAAACCTTTGCAACCAGCCTTAATCTGTCGGTACAGGACTTCGCTAAGGAGGCACTTTTTGCGCCCAATCCGATAGACCTTGGTACACGATGTACCGTATTCATGAACAGTAAGGTTAAGCAAGCCCAGAAGGAGGGTGCAACAGTAGCGGATATCTCCTCAGGACTTGCCTATTCGGTTATAAAAAATGCTTTGTTTAAGGTTATCAAGGTAAGTGACGCTACGGAGCTTGGTCGTAACATAGTTGTACAGGGCGGAACCTTCTATAATGATGCAGTATTAAGAGCCTTCGAAAAGATTGCAGGCTGCGAGGCCATAAGACCCGATATTGCAGGTATAATGGGAGCCTTCGGTGCTGCACTTATTGCAAGAGAGAACTACGAAGAAGGATATAAGACCACAATGCTTGACCTTAAGCAGATAGAAGAGCTTAGGTTTGAGACGAGTATGTCCAAATGCAGGGGCTGTACCAATAACTGCAGGCTTACTATTAACAGATTCACGGGTGGCAGAACCTATATCTCCGGAAACAGATGTGAGAGAGGCTTAGGCAAGCAGAAGGTAGATAACGGTGTACCCAATCTCTTCGCATATAAGCTTGACAGACTTTTCGGCTACACACCTCTTGATGCATGTGAAAGTACAAGGGGAACTGTCGGTATTCCAAGAGTACTTAACATGTATGAGGATTATCCCTTCTGGTTTACCTTCTTTACAAAGCTGGGATACAGGGTTGTATTATCTCCGCTGTCTACACATAAGATATATGAGATGGGCATTGAATCCATCCCCAGTGAGTCGGAGTGTTATCCTGCAAAGATTGTCCATGGTCACATAATGTGGCTGATAAATCAGAATGTAGACTTTATATTCTATCCCGCTCTTTTCTATGAAAGGGATGAGATAGAGGGAGCCAACAACCATTACAACTGTCCGATAGTAACTTCATATTCGGAGAATATCAAGAATAATGTTGAAGAAATCGGAAGAGGAGAGATAGCATTCAAGAATCCCTTCCTAAACTTTGAATCAGAGGAAACAATAGCGCCCGAGCTTATCAAGGAATTCCCGGATATTCCGGCAGAGGAGATCAGGGTTGCCTGTCATGAGGCGTGGCTTGAACTTGAACTGGTTACACAGGATATCAGAGCTAAGGGTGAGGAGACTGTAAAATACCTTAATGATACCAATACCAGAGGTATTGTACTTGCAGGACGTCCGTATCATCTGGATCCGGAGATTAATCACGGAATTCCGGAGTTGATTACAAGCTATGGTTTTGCTGTACTTACAGAGGACAGCGTATGTCATTTGGGTAAGCCTGAGAGACCGCTTATCGTTATGGATCAGTGGATGTACCATTCCAGACTCTATGCGGCTGCAAGCTTTGTTAAGACTACGGACAATATTGACTTAATTCAGCTCAATTCCTTCGGATGTGGTCTGGATGCCGTAACCACGGACCAGGTAAGCGATATCCTGACAGGCTCTGACAAGATTTATACCTGTCTTAAGATTGATGAGGTCAATAATCTAGGTGCTGCCAGAATCAGAGTTCGTTCGCTTATAGCAGCTCTTGGAGTTAAGGCTAAGCTGGGCGGTGAGAGACAGATTAATTCAAGTGCCATCAATAAGGTGAAGTTCACTGAAGAGATGCGCTCGAATTATACCATTCTTTGTCCTCAGATGTCGCCTATTCACTTTGATATAATAGGACCTGCAATGTCTGCAAGCGGTTATAACCTTGTGGTACTCAACGATTCCAACAAGGCTGCCGTAGACATGGGATTAAAGTATGTCAATAATGATGCATGCTATCCTTCATTAATTGTCGTAGGCCAGATAATGTCAGCACTTAACTCGGGCAAATATGATATTAATAAAACCGCGGTAATTATCACACAGACGGGTGGTGGCTGCAGGGCGACCAACTATATCGGATTTATTAGGAGAGCCTTAAGAAAAGCCGACATGGAGCAGGTACCGGTTATCTCCCTTAATCTTGGAGGTATAGAGTCAAATCCGGGATTCCATATTAATCTGCAGCTGATTATCAGAGCAGCCTACGGTGCTGTATTCGGTGACATATTACAGAAGACCGTATACAGACTTCGTCCTTATGAAATCAATGAAGGAGAGGTGGATGCACTGCATAAGAAGTGGGTGGATAAGTGCGTTGCCTTTGTGAAAAAGAGTTACCCTGATTACCATACCTTCAAGAGGATGTGTAAGCAGATGATAAAGGAATTTGATGCAATTCCCATTCATGAGGATGTAAGAAAACCGAGAGTAGGTATTGTCGGAGAGATTCTGGTAAAGTATTCACCTACCGGTAATAATCATCTGCTTGAACTACTCGAAAGTGAAGGAGCGGAGGCGGTGGTACCGGAACTTATAGGCTTTATGCATTATTGCTTCTATAATCAGATATACAAGGCAGAGCATCTGGGCACAAGTAAGAAGACTGCATTTATTTCAAAGCTTGGAATTAAGATGCTTAAGTTCTTACAGACACCTGCCAACAAAGCCTTTAAGGCAAGTAAGCATTTCGAACCCTTCTGTGATATATATGAGCTGGTTGGATACGCCAATGATTATGTATCAATCGGCAACCAGACCGGTGAAGGCTGGTTCTTAGTCGGTGAGATGGTGGAGCTTATTCATTCGGGTGCAGCCAATATTGTATGCTGCCAGCCCTTCGGCTGTCTGCCCAATCATATAGTCGGTAAGGGTGTTATCAAGGAACTTAGACGTACACATCCCGAAGCCAATATTGTAGCCATTGATTATGACCCCGGTGCAAGTGAGGTTAATCAGTTAAACAGAATCAAACTTATGCTCAGCACAGCATTCAAGAAGATGAAATAACAGGAGAATTATGGGAAGTCAGAATTTACTGGATAAAATGGAAAAGAAACTGTCAAGATACGCGATTAGCAACATAACCCTGTATCTCATAATCTGCTATGCGTTCGGATATGCTATAGAGCTCATTAATCCGCTTTTCTTAAATTACCTTACCTTAGAGCCGGCAAAGATCCTCCAGGGACAGATATGGAGACTTATTACCTGGGTTATTGTTCCACCGTCCTCAAGCAACCTGTTCTTTGTGCTTATCATGCTGTATTTCTATTACAGCGTCGGCAGGAGTTTAGAGCATGTGTGGGGAACCTATAAGCTTAATGTTTATCTGTTCTCAGGAATAATTTTTACGATTATCGGAGCCTTCCTTCTGTGGGCAATTACATCCCTGATGGGATATGGTGGGATGGTAGGCTTTGGATATTTCTTCAGCACCTATTACATCAATATGTCACTATTTTTGGCATATGCCTTCACCTTCCCGGATATGTATGTCATGCTGTTCTTCATACTTCCGATTAAGGTCCGGGCACTTGGAATAATCTATATTATTCTTATGGTGGTATCCATCATACAGGGTGGTCTGGTAACAGGTATTGTTATTATTTCATCGTTGTTAAATTTTGCGATTTTCTTCCTGCTTTACAGGAGGAGCTTCAGGCGCAGTACTAAGCAGATAAAACGCCAGATGGAGTACAAAGCCAATGTTCACCGCGCTGAGAGTACTAAGATAGCGAAGCACAAGTGTGCAGTTTGCGGCAGAACCTCGGATACAAATCCTGAGCTTCAGTTCAGATTCTGCAGTAAGTGTAACGGTAATTACGAATATTGTGAGGACCATTTGTTTACCCATGAGCATGTGAAGTAGGTATATATGAACAAAGAACAACAGTTTCAGGTAAAAATAAATGAATTGAGGGCATTGGCTAAGGAGCAGAACATGAGAGTGTCGACCTCTCAGATAGAGGAACTCTTCAGTGAGATTGGCATGCCTAAGGAGTTACTTGGTCCGGTATATGATTATCTTAAGGCTAAGAATATTGCTATAGATGATGAGATAATTGATACGGATGCAATAATGGATGAAGAGGACAGGAATTATCTCGACCTTTATCTGTGCGAGCTTGGTGAACTTAACGAGTATACGGAGGGGGAAAAGGAAGCCTTCTATATTTCTGCAATGGCCGGCCATAAGGAGAGCCAGAAGAGGGTAATTGAAGTTATGCTTCCACAGGTAATAGATATAGCTAAGCTTTACCTTAATCAGGGTGTCAGCATAGAGGACTTGATAGGTGAGGGCAATGTTGCTCTGACCATGGGTGTAGGTATGCTTGGAGCACTTGAGTCAGCCTCTGAGGTTCCCGAGGCTTTAGCATCCATGATAATGAATGCCATGGAACAGATTATTGCTGTTGAGGATGATGCAAGAAGTGCCGACAAGAAGGTAGTAGATAAGGTTAACAAGGTTGCCGATGCGGCAAGTGAGCTTGCCGAAGCCCTGGGACGTAAGGTCACAGTCGATGAACTCGTTGCTGAGACGGGCTTCAGTAAGAAATCCATTGAGGATGCGGTGAGATTCAGCGGAAGCAAAATTGAGGATATTGAGAATGGACAAAGATTATAAACATTTTATAGAAGATTTTTCCAATCTCTATCTGGGTGGAAGATTATCATATTCGGAGATCTTCGACAATGAAGAGATCCCGTTCAAGCTTAGAGCCATACTGATGAAATACATGATTGAAGGAATTGATCCCGACACCACGATAGAGAATCACCTTTTCTTCATAGACAAGAGCAGTATGGCTTATTATGTATATAAAAAGCTGAGAGCAAAATTCGTACTGAATATATATTCACCGGATGGACACGGTAAGGGCAAGCCGGGATACAGAATTAAAGAATATGAGATTGATGAGGTTCTTGATAATCCCGAGATTATGGCTCATAAGGACACCATCTTCCTTCAGGAGATACGGGTTAAGAAGCTTAAACTTCTAAGCGTTACAGTTTAAATTTTGAATTGGAGATTGATTGATAATGGATAAGGAGAGATTATCTGCATACGAATATCTGGGTCATGAGACCATAGGAGAACTTAAGTCGGAAGGATATCTGCTTGAGCATAAGAAAACCGGTGCCAGGGTAGTTCTGCTTGAGAACGATGATGAGAATAAGGTATTCTATATCGGCTTTAGAACTCCGCCTAAGGAGAGTACAGGGGTAATGCATATACTGGAGCATTCGGTGTTATGCGGTTCTAAGAACTATCCTGTAAAGGATCCGTTTATCGAGCTTGCCAAGGGCAGTCTTAATACCTTCCTTAATGCCATGACTTATCCGGACAAGACGGTATATCCTGTTGCCAGCTGCAACGACAAGGATTTTCGTAACCTTATGAATGTATATCTGGATGCGGTATTCTATCCACGTATTCTTGATTCCGACAAGACCTTCAGGCAGGAAGGCTGGCATTATGAGCTTAATTCAAAAGAAGATGAACTCAAAGTTAACGGCGTGGTATACAGTGAAATGAAGGGCGCTTTTTCCAATCCTGATGATGTATTTGAGAGAAGTGTATTATCGTCGCTTTTCCCGGATAATACATACAGTGAGGAATCCGGCGGAGACCCCAAGTGTATCCCGGAGCTTACCTATGAGCATTACCTTGAGGTATACAGACAGTATTATCATCCGAGCAATTCGTACATATATCTGTATGGCAATATGGATATGAACGAGACCCTGGAATTTATTGACAGTGAGTACTTAAGCGCTTTTGACAGGATTAATATAGATTCATCTATTCCGCACCAGGAGGCATTTGATAAGCGCAGTGAGGTTGTAAGGCACTACTCCATTACAGAGGATGAGCCGCTTGATAACAACACCTATCTCAGCTTGAATTTCGCCTTTGATACCAATCTTAATCCCATGTCCTACATCGCCTGGGATGTGATTGACTATGCCCTGTGTTCGGCTCAGGGAGCTGTGCTTAAGGAGGCATTGCTTGAAGCGGGAATCGGCAGTGACGTATACAGTGATTATGATAACGGAATCAGACAGCCCATATTCAGTATTGTTGCAAAGGGTACGAACGAGACCAAGAAGCAGGAGTTTTTGGATATCATTGATAAAACCATTGATAAGATAATAGCTGAGGGGTTTGACAAGGATACGCTTCGTGCGGGCTTAAATGAACTGGAGTTTAAGTACAGGGAGGCTGATTTCGGTTCATATCCTCCGGGACTTATGTACGGACTTCAGGTGCTGGACAGCTGGCTGTATGATGACAGGAAGCCCTTTATCCACATTCATGCGGATGCTACATACAAGGCTCTGAGAGAGGCTATTGATTCAGATTATTATGAGCAGTTGCTAAAAAGCGGCATTAAGAACAATACACACTGTTCGCTTGTAATAGTAAAGCCCGAGGTAGATCTTGCGGTTAAAGAGGAGCAGGAATATAATGCTAAGCTTCAGGAGTACAAGAAGAGCTTATCGGATGAGGAGCTTGACAGGCTGATTATTGAGACTAAGGAGCTTATCGAATACCAGGAGGCAGAGGATGACCCCGAGACACTGAAGTGCATCCCTGTTCTTGGCATTGAAGACATCAATAAGAAGGCCAGAAAGCCCGTGGTAAAGTTAAGTGAGGTGGAGGGAATGAGATGCATCTATCATCCCATCTACACCAACGGCATTGATTATATCAGACTTATTTTTGATATCTCGGGAATAGATAAGAAGTATTACAAATACCTGACATTGTACAAGGCAATTCTGGGTCTGGTTGACACTGAGAACTACACCTACGGAGAACTGTATAACAAGATATTCATGGAGACCGGCGGTATCTCAAACGCCATAAACTATTATGAGCAGCCGAGTGACGACGTGGACGGAATGCTTTCCTTTGAGTGGAAGGGTAAGTGTCTGAGCGGAGATATCGACAAGGTATTTAAACTCATAGAGGAGATTACACTTCGAAGCATCTTTGCCGATAAGGAGAGAATCCTCGATATTCTTCGTGAGACCAAGTCTCATATGCAGGAGACAGTTGCTGCCCAGGGCCATGTGGTTGCCAAGGTTCGTGCACTCAGTCATGTATCGAGGTCGGCAGCTCTTAGTGACAGAATAACAGGAATTGAGTTCATGCACAGCTTTGAAGACCTGCTTAGAGACTTCGAAAACGAAGCAGATAACCTGATAAAAATCTTTTGTGAACTAACAGAGCAGATATTCACCAGGGGTAACCTGATTCTTGATTTTGCAGGCTCAGAGGAAGAATTTGATACTTTCAAAAACGCGGCAACTGATTTTGCTTCCAAGTTAAAGAAGGAGTGCACCTTACAAGGTGGCATCGATGTCGAAGTCCGTAAAATAAATGAAGGCTTTACCAATGCCGGTAAGGTTCAGTATGTATGTGCTGCCGGTAATTTCTCAAGGAGTGGACTTAAATATACTGGTGCTCTGAAGGTTCTTAGGGTTATAATGGGATATGACTATCTCTGGAACAATATAAGAGTTAAGGGCGGTGCCTACGGATGTATGTCGGGCTTTAACAGAAACGGTGACTCTCATTTCGTATCCTACAGAGATCCGAATCTTACTAACACCATTGAGGTATATAAGGGAATAAGGGAATACCTTGATAACTTCAGCGCAGATGACAGAGCCATGACCCAGTATATCATCGGTGCAATAAGTGCCATGGATATGCCCATGTCACCGGCTAATCTGGCAATCTGGTCATTGTCTGCATATCTTGGAGGCGTTGATTATGAGATGCTGCAGAAGGAGAGGGATGAAGTACTTGGCAGTACAGTCGAAGTGATTCGTTCCCTGTCTGAGTATACAGATGCGGTGATGAAGGATTATATTCTCTGTGTTGTCGGCAACAGTGATACTCTTAAGAAGGAAAAGAGTTTATTTGATAAGGTCGAGCCTCTGCTTAGAGGATGAAAGGGGATTTAATGAAAAAGATAAAGATTTTAGGTTTGGTTTTGGGTATTTCGTTTACATTGACTGCATGTGGTAGTAGCGGTAGCAGTAAGAATGATTCCGAGATGTATGTGAATTCTGCTTCATCAGCTACGGAAGAATATGCCTATGATGACTATGAATATGCCGATGAGCCATATATGGAAGAGGAAGAAGAGGAAGTGGTTACTTCGACTGCCGATGGCGGAGAGGTATCCGTATCAGAGAATGCAAATACCAGTAACAGAAAGCTGATTAAGACAGTTAACCTTAATGTCGAGACCAAGAGTTTCGATGAACTGGTAACAAATCTTACCGAGGAAATCAACTCCCTGGGCGGATATATTGAAGACATGAACGGAAATTACGGCTCTGTATACAGTTCATACAGAAGCAGTAAGTCGGCCAATATTACTGCCAGAATTCCCAAGGAGAAGCTGGACGGCTTCGTGAACAAGGTTGGAGAAAGTGCCAACATCACAAGCAAGTCCGAATCGGTAAGAGACGTTACTCTGGATTACGTTGATATGGAGTCCCATAAGAAGATGCTCTTAGAAGAGCAGGACAGACTTATGGAATTCCTGGATCAGGCCGAGACAATAGAGGAAATCATATCTATTGAAGACAGACTGACAGAAATCAGATATCAGGTTGACAGTATGGAGAGTCAGCTTAGAACCTATGATAACAAGGTTGACTACAGTACAGTAACTATTTATATCCAGGAGGTTGTGGACTATACAACACCTATTGAAGAACCCAAAACTCCTACAGAGCGAATGAAGGAAGGCTTCGTTAACTCTGTCAGGGATATCGGAATCGGAATTAGAGAGTTCTGTATCGGCTTTGTTATCAATCTTCCATACATTGTGCTTCTGCTCATTCTTGCCTTGATTGCCTTCGTAATATACAGGATTGTGAATAAGAAGATTAAGGCAAAGGAGGAACTGGTTAAGCTTAATAAGCAGAAGGCTCGTGAGGAGGCTATTGCTAGGGGTGAGAACGTACAGGAACCCAAGGTATTTGTTGAGAAACCTAAGAATTAATATCATTTCGGAGGCGTGCATACGCCTCCGATTTAGAATGTGGAGATTATATGAGTGATAACTACAAGGCAGGATTTGTAAGTATTATCGGAAGGCCCAATGTTGGTAAGTCTACACTTATGAACTACATTATCGGGCAGAAGATAGCAATTACATCCAATAAACCTCAGACTACCAGAAACAGAATAAGAACCGTATATACCTGTGACAGGGGACAGATTGTATTCGTTGATACTCCGGGTATTCATAAGTCTAAGAATAAGCTTGGAGATTATATGGTAAGTGTCGCAAGGAAATCAATAGTTGATGTTGATGCGGTTATATGGATAGTCGAACCGACAACCTATATCGGAGCGGGAGAACTCAGTATTATCGAGGAATTAAAGAAGGCAAAGGATGTAGCGATTTTCCTCGTAATCAATAAGATGGACACTATAAAGAAGGATGAGGTGCTGGCTGTAATTGACACATACAGTAAGCAGATGGAGTTTGCTGAGATTATCCCGGTGTCTGCCAAGACAGGTAAAGGTGTACCTGAGCTTATTGACTGCCTGCTTGATTATTTGCCTGAGGGAGATGCTTTCTTCGATGAGGATACCATTACGGACCAGCCGGAGAGACAGATTGTTGCTGAACTGATCAGAGAGAAGGCACTGTGGTGTCTGGAGGATGAGATCCCTCACGGAATTGCCGTTACTATTGAGAGCATGAATTTTGATAAAAAGCTATGCTCTATAGATGCTACCATTGTGTGCGAGAGAGAGTCGCATAAGGGTATCATTATCGGCAAGAATGGAAGCATGCTCAAGAAGATTGGCTCGCTTGCGCGTCCCGATATTGAGGATATGCTTGAGATGAAGGTGTTCTTGCAACTGTGGGTAAAGGTTAGAAAGGACTGGAGAGATTCAGACCTGCTTATGAAAAATTACGGCTACAACCCGAAGGATCTTCAGGAGTAGCCGTTAGTTACCGGGTAATATTAAATGTAGAACAGATTGTAGGTGATGAAGGCTGATATGACGCCCCAGATGGCACCCATACATACCTGTAAGGGAGTGTGACCGATGAGCTCCTTGAGCTTCTCCTGGTTGAACTTAATCTCCTCAGGGTTCTTGGCATGAAGAAAAGTCATAATCTGGTTCAACACTTCGGCCTGATTGCCGGTCTCACGTCTGACGCCTCTTGCATCATACATTACAACGATTGCAAAGATTGCTGAGATGGCAAAGGCCGCGCTCTCAACGCCGTAGAATATTCCACAGGCAGTAGCCAGGGCACAGACCGTAGCCGAGTGGCAACTTGGCATTCCGCCGGAGCCTACCAGGCGTTCGAGCTTAAGTTCTTTTGTGAAGCCGAAGTCAATAATGGTTTTAATTACCTGAGCTGAAGCCCATCCGAGGACAGCAGCAATAAGCACATAATTACTCAGTATTCCATCTATATATTCCATAAAGAATTCCTTTCCATAACTATTGTATTATATATCACATTAGCTCATTAAGCAATTAAGGTATTATGCAGGAACAGATAAAAGATAAAGGCATAATAATAAAGGCCGAACCAATAGGTGAATATGACAGAAGAGTGGTGATACTGACAGAAAACAGAGGTAAGATATCAGCCTTCGCAAGAGGGGCCAGACGACCCAATTCGAAGTTTGTGGCCACGACCAATCCCTTTGTGTTCGCTAATATCTCACTCTTTGTCGGACGTAATTCTTATACACTTACGGATATGGAGACTGTGGAGTACTTCGACAGTCTAAGGCTTGATTTGGATAAGTCGATGTATGGCATGTATTTCTTGGAACTTGCTGATTACTATACCAGAGAAAACAATGACGATAAGGATATGTTAAAATTGTTGTTTGTATCCTTAAAGGCCTTAAGCCGTGGACTTATTGACAACAGATTGATCCGCGCAATTTATGAGTTAAGGGCTGTTACGGTTAACGGTGAATTCCCGGGGCTTGACCTGAAAAACTTGAGTGAAACTGCAAAATATTCGGTTAATTACATAATCAGTGCGGATTTCTCCAGACTGTATTCCTTCACCCTAAAAGAAGAAGTAATGCAGGAGGTAATTGATTATTCCAAACTTGTAGTTGATAAGATGATACATCATACGTTCAATAGTTTATTATTGATTGAATAAATCCCCTTGACAGTACTTGCTGCAAGGGGATATTATGTTCTTAGTGAACAATCGGTTGCGCTAGAGGCAGAATAGGTAGGGGATTATGTCAGGTAACGGAGAGAAGATTACAATAAGTGATATTGCAGAGGCGCTTGGAATATCCAAGACGACAGTATCGAGAGCAATATCCGGTAAGGGAAGAATAGGTGAGGATACAGTAAGGCGAGTTCAGGAGTATATCAAGGAGCATGATTATATTCCCAATCCCATGGCTAAGGGTCTGGCAAGTCAGAGAACCTATAATATTGCATGGATAATGCCGGGAGATTCGTACATTACCGACCTCCCGTTTTTTCAAAGATGCATGATAGGTGTGACGGGTGAAGCATCCGCACATGATTATGATGTCATTATTTCATTATCGTATGACGAGAATAATGATTCGCTTGAAAGACTGCTTCGAAATAAGAAGGTAGACGGAATCATCCTGGGCAGAACCTTGATAAAGGATAACAGGATAGAGGCACTGCTCAATGCTGACATCCCATTTGTAGCTATCGGCAGCTGCAGCTATGAGGGCGTGGTTCAGATAGACAATGACCATGTTAAGGCATGTTTTGAGCTTACTGACAGCCTGATCAAGAAGGGCATCAGAAGGATAGGACTGATAGGCGGCACCAGCGATCATGTAGTAAATAATGACAGATTGAAAGGCTATATGCAGGCACTTAAGGAGAATAAGCTTGATAAGTCGTGCGGTATCTTCATGGATTGTGAATCCGTTACAAGTGTCAAGCGGGCAGTAAATGATCTTTTGAAAGCCAGCTGTGAATGTATTATCTGTATGGACGACAGAATCTGTCAGCAGGTGCTTGAGTATATCAAGTCTCTTAACATGGAGTGTCCACAGGATGTACGGATCGCATCATTCTACAACAGCGTACTTCTTGATAATATTAAGCCTGCAGTTTCGGCTATTAAATATGATCCCAAGGAGCTTGGCATCGAAGCCTGCAGGGTTTTATTAAAAATGATTGACGGTAAGGAAGTAAATGAGAAGACTCTGCTTGATTATGAGATACTTCTCAGAGGTTCAACAAATTAGAGGATATTATGGAATTTATTAAAGGAATGGATATCTCTTCGCTCATTGAAGAGGAGAAATGTGGCGCAAAATATTTCATGGATGGAGTTCAGATGGATCTGCTTAAGATCCTTAAGACTAAGGGCTGCAATTACTGCAGACTTAGATTGTGGAACAATCCATATGATGAAGCAGGGACTCCATACGGAGCCGGAAGCAATGATATGTCCAAGCTCATTGAACTAAGCAAAAGAGTGAAGGCTGAGGGTATGAAGATTCTTCTGGATTATCATTATTCCGACTTTTGGGCTGACCCGGGTAAGCAGACAATCCCGAAGGCGTGGAGAGGACTTGACGCAGACGGTCTGTGTCAGGCAATTTACGATTATACCAAGGCAACGCTTATTGTCCTTAAGGAACAAAACCTTAGTCCGGATATGGTACAGGTTGGCAATGAGATTACAAACGGTTTGCTCTGGCCTTACGGAAAGAAACCTGAATATGACAATATAGCCAGGTTCGTAAGCTCCGGTATCAGAGCTGTAAGAGAGGTTATACCTGATGCCAAGGTTATGATTCACCTGGATGCGGGTGGTAACAATCCCATGTATATAGACTGGTTTGACAATTATACTGCAAGAGGTGAGGACTTCGATATTATAGGCATGAGTTACTATCCGTTCTGGCACGGTAGCATGAGCGACCTTTTGTACAACATGAGGTCCATGGAAGAGAGATATGGCAAGGAGATAGTCATTGCAGAGGTGTCGATGGGCTTTACCATGGAGGACTATGCAGAATATGAAAAGCTAGGCCCCGAAGAGAGAAAGGGTTACGCTACAAAACCTGAACTCGTGGAGAAGATAGAGCATCCAATGACTATTGAAGGTCAGTGCAGATTCATGCAGGACTTTATGGAATTAGTGAAGTCAGTAAATAAAGCTACAGGCTTCTTCTATTGGGAGCCTGCCATGATCCCTGTTCCCGGATGCGGCTGGGCAAGCTATGAAGCTCTAAACTACACGGGAGAGAAGGGGCCTCTTGGCAATGAATGGGCCAATCAGGCACTCTTTGACTATGATGGCAATGCACTGCCGGCATTAGATGTGATCAAGAACTTCTAATCCAACAAATGGGGATAACGATAGTTCGAACAAAACAGATTATATAAGGATTTTATTACTTTACAGGAGATTGACATGAAGAATAAGCTTATCGAAGAGTTTGGCAGAGTTTACGGGAACAATAACGGAGTAGAGGTATATTTTGCTCCGGGAAGAGTTAACCTTATTGGAGAGCATACTGACTATAACGGAGGACATGTATTCCCCTGTGCTCTTACGGTTGGAACTTATGCGGCAGTTAAAAAGAGAGATGACAGGGTACTCAGATTTTATTCCATGAACTTCCCGGATTCGGGTGTGGTTGAGACAAGCCTGGATGATATGAGACCTAAGAATGACGACAGCTATACAGCATATCCCAAGGGTGTTATTTGGGCCTTTACTGAGAAGGGTTATGATATTCCAAGCGGCTTTGACATGTTGATTTACGGAGATATCCCCAACGGCTCGGGTCTCTCAAGCTCAGCAAGCTTTGAGGTTCTGACCGGCGTAATTCTTCGTGATATGTTTGGTATCAACGTAACCAATACAGAGATTGCACTTCTCGGTCAGTATTCCGAGAATAACTACAATGGCATGAACTGTGGTATCATGGACCAGTTCGCTTCAGCCATGGGTAAGAAGGACAATGCAATCTTCCTTGACACAGCGACACTTAACTTCGAATATGCACCGGTCAAGCTTGAGAATGCTTCGATCGTTGTAACCAACAGCAAAGTTAAGCATTCCCTTGTGGACAGTGCCTACAACACCAGAAGAAGCGAGTGCGAGACAGCTCTTATGGAACTTAAAACGGTTCTTGATATCAAGACCCTGGGAGACCTAAGCAAGGAGGAATTCGAGGCTAATGTATCAGCCATCAAAGATCCTGTCAGAGTAAAAAGAGCCCGTCACGCAGTTTATGAGAATATCAGGACTGTAGATGCAATTAACGCTTTGAAGAAGGGCGATATCAACACCTTCGGTAAACTTATGATAGACAGTCATACCTCCCTTAGAGATGATTATGAGGTAAGCTGTGAAGAGATAGATATCTTAGTTGAAGAAGCTCTCAAGATTGACGGAGTGATTGGTTCAAGAATCACAGGTGGCGGCTTTGGAGGATGTACGGTTAGTATTGTTCTTAATGACAGCATTGAGGAATTCAAAGACAAGGTTTCACGTGCTTACACGGAGAAGACAGGCATCGTTCCCGAGATTTATGTGGTGAGTGTTGGTGACGGACCTTCGAAATTGTAAGTTGTGGGCGATTTTGCCACAGAAAGGTTGTAAAGTTAGGGTTCCATAGATATAATCTAGGTTAGGAAATAATTTGGAGGATGATATGGTTAAAGCTAACATTGCAACATTACTAAATACCAATGCATATCCCGGCAGAGGTATCATTATCGGCAGGAGCAGGGACGGCAAGTCGGCAGTAACGGCTTACTTCATTATGGGAAGAAGCGCTAACAGCAGAAACCGCGTGTTTGTGACAGAGGGAGAGGGAATCAGGACACAGGCTTTTGATCCAAGCAAGCTTGAGGACCCTTCGCTTATCATCTATGCTCCGGTAAGGGTGCTAGGTGATAGTACTATTGTGACTAACGGCGATCAGACCGATACGGTTTATGATAATATGAAGGACGGCATGACCTTTGAAGAAAGTCTGCGCTGTCGTAAATATGAGCCTGACGGACCCAACTTCACACCTCGTATTTCGGGAATTATGAATATTAAGGACGGAAGCTACGATTACGCTATGAGTATACTTAAGAGTGATAACGGAGATCCGGACTGCTGCAACAGATATACGTTTACCTATGATAATCCCAAGGCGGGAGAGGGCAGATTCATCCACACATATATGCAGGATGGCAATCCGCTTCCGAGCTTTGAGGGTGAGCCTGAATGGATTGATATTGAAGGAGATATTGATGAATTTACATCAATGCTTTGGGATAACCTCAATGAGGAGAACAAAGTCAGTCTTTTCGTAAGATTCATTAATATTGCAACTAAGGAAACAGAGACAAGAATAGTTAACAAGAATAATTAAGCATTAAGTGTCTGGGATATATCTCAGGCACTTTTGTGCTGAAATAAAGGAGTCAGGATGAACGAATTAGAATTAAAGTATGGATGTAACCCCAATCAGAAGCCTTCGAGAATATTCATGGAGGATGGAAGCGAGCTGCCCATCGAGGTACTCAACGGAAGACCGGGATATATCAACTTCTTAGATGCTTTCAACGGATGGCAGTTAGTTAAGGAACTTAAGGAGGCTACAGGACTTCCCGCTGCCACAAGCTTCAAGCATGTATCACCTGCAGGTGCCGCTGTAGGCAGAGAGCTTGATGATACCTTAAGAAAGATATACTGGGTTGATGAGGATATTGAGCTTACACCCCTTGCCAATGCTTATGCCAGAGCTAGAGGTGCTGACAGAATGAGCTCGTTTGGTGACTTCATTGCACTGTCTGATGAGTGTGATGCTGCTACAGCAAGACTGATTCAGCATGAGGTATCAGACGGAATAATTGCTCCAGGATATTCTGCTGAGGCTCTTCAGATTCTAAAGAGCAAGAAGAAAGGCAATTATAATATCATTAAGATTGACGCTGACTATGTTCCGACCCCTGTAGAGCATAAGCAGGTGTTTGGTATTACATTTGAGCAGGGAAGAAATGAGATTAAGATTGATGACTCTCTGCTTGAGAATATCGTTACTGAGAATAAGGAGCTGCCTCAGTCTGTTAAGGATGATATGAAGATAGCTCTTATTACACTTAAGTACACTCAGTCTAACTCTGTTTGTTACGTTAAAGACGGACAGGCTATCGGAATCGGTGCGGGCCAGCAGTCAAGAGTTCACTGTACCAGGCTTGCGGGAAGCAAGGCTGACAACTGGCTGCTTCGTCAGTGCCCCAAGGTGCTTGACCTTCCGTTCAGAGAGGATATCGGAAGACCCGACAGAGACAATGCTATAGACAATTACATCGGTGAATACTATATGGATGTTCTTGATGATGGAAAGTGGGAGAGAATCTTCACCAGAAAGCCTGAGGTATTTACAGCAAGTGAAAAGGCAGAGTGGCTGTCTAAGATGAGTGGAGTGGTTCTTGGAAGCGATGCTTTCTTCCCCTTCTCAGACAACATCGACAGAGCTGCCAAGAGTGGTGTTTCATATATTGTTCAGCCCGGTGGTTCGGTCAGAGATGATATTGTTATTGAGTCTGCCAATAACTATAACATGGTTATGGTTTGCAACGGTGTCAGACTGTTCCATCACTAATTTTTAAGTACAATGTTTATTGAAATAATTTATATTTCTGATATTATTATTTTAATGTGTATTATTTGGAGGTATGTGGGCAGATATGGATGGCTCATATAAGGAGAAGGACCGTCTGACGGGGATATTAACCAGAGAATACTTTGATGCCAGTGCTAAAGAGATTATTGATGACAATCCTGACATTGATTTCACCATTATTGAGATCGATATCAACAGATTGAATGTCATCAATGAGCTTTATGGGGTTTCAGAGGGGGATAATGTTCTTAAATATATGGGAAGTACACTCGAAGAAGTCTTTGAGTCCGTTCCTTTTTCAATTTATGCCCGCCTGCAGGCGGATCTCTTTGTCATTCTTTGTCCCGATGACAACATCAAGATTGGAACCTATATCGAGGAGATAGAGCAGAAATTTAAGGAATACAGCAGAATCCTTAATATTGATATTCTGCTTTCTTTTGGTGTGTATGAATGTATTGAGAGAGGAGTAGCTCTCCAGATTCTCAGAGACAGGGCTAAGCTTGCACTCAAGACTGTTAAGGGTAATTATATTCAGCATGTGAATTATTATGACAGTAGCATGTATGATCGTATGGCAGGAGAACAGGAGATTGTTCTAAATATGAATTCTGCCTTGAAGAACAGGGAGTTCGAGGTATACTTCCAGCCCAAGCACAGTCTTGATGATGACAGAATAATAGGTGCAGAGGCCCTAGTACGCTGGATCAGTCCCGATAGGGGCATGATAAGCCCCGGAGTCTTTATACCTATATTTGAAGAGAACGGCTTCATTATGAAGTTAGACCAGTATGTCTGGGAGGAAACCTGTAGTTTCATACATGAGCAGATGGAGGCCGGAGTTAATATTATGCCTGTGAGTGTCAATATTTCCAGGATTAATATCTATAATCCGGAGCTTGTGGACATATTCTCACATCTGGTTACCAAGTATAATATTCCGAGTGAGATGCTGGAGCTTGAGTTCACTGAGAGCGCCTATGTGGATAACCCACAGCTGATGCTTCAGATTATGGAGCAGCTTCATGCCCTCGGCTTCAAGATAGAGATGGACGATTTCGGTGCAGGATATTCTTCGCTCAATATGCTTAAGGATGTTCCTGTTGATGTATTGAAGATAGACCTCAATTTCTTATCCAAGACCAGCCATCCGGATAAGGCATTCACCATTATGTCTTCGGTTATTCGTATGGCGAAGTGGCTCGGTATCAATTCGATTGTCGAAGGTGTTGAGACAGAGGAACAGATTGAATTCCTAAAGAGCATCGGAGCTACCTCAGTTCAGGGCTATTTTTACTCAAAACCCATTCCCGCAGGTGACTTCGTTGAATATATTAAGAAATACGACGTAAGGACTGTGAATGCCAAGAAGGAAGAACTTCACAGTTCAATTAAGGTGTTGGAGATAAATCAGGTATGGGATATGATCAAATCGACAAGGTCAGAGGAGTTCCCGATATTCGATACCTTTGGACTTTATGAATATCATGATAAACATGTTGAGCTCGTCAGAGTGCCGGATTCATACTTCAAGGTGCTTCGCACCGACAGGGAGAAACAGTACAAGATTACAGATTCTATTGAGGATAATATATTCCCGGAGGATGTGGAGCTGCTTCACGATATGTTTGAGAAGGCATCTACAGGACATCATATGAGTCAGGGAATATTCAGACGTAAAACCGATGACGGATTAATGTATTTATATGCCAAGGTGAGACTGCTTGGTATCAATTCTACCGGAAACAGTAAGATGTTCTACATGGGTATGATAGATATGAGCGACACTATCCGAAGACTTGGGCTTGAAAATTAAAATATTGTGCCATAGGGTGGATCCTGTGGCACATTTTTATAGGAGATAATTATGAACAGAGAGCCAGTACTTGTAATAATGGCCGCCGGTATGGGAAGCAGATATGGCGGACTTAAGCAGATAGACCCGGTTGACGATAAGGGTAACATTATTATTGATTTCAGTATATATGATGCCGTAAGAGCGGGCTTTAAGAAGGTGGTTTTTATCATAAAGCATGCCATCGAGGAAGAGTTCAAGAAGGGAATCGGAGACAGAATAGGCAAATATGTTGATGTTGAATATGTCTATCAGGAGTTGGACAGATTGCCTGAAGGTTACTTAATTCCGGAGGGAAGAGTGAAGCCATACGGTACGGGACATGCGATTCTCTGCGCAATAGATGTGATTGACGGACCCTTCGCTGTTATCAATGCGGATGATTATTATGGCGTTGAAGCGTTTCAGAAAATATATGATTATCTGACCAGCCATTCGGATGATAACAAATACCATTATGCAATGGTAGGATACAAGCTCCACAATACACTTACCGAGAACGGTCATGTGGCAAGAGGTGTATGTGTTACGGATGATAATATGAAGCTTGTAACCATCAATGAGCGTACCAGAATAGAGAAGCATGGCGAGGATGCCGAATATACCGAGGATGATGGGAATACCTGGATAAAACTTCCTGAGAACAGTCTTGTATCCATGAATATGTGGGGCTTTAGCCATTCGCTTATGGACGAGCTTAAGAAGCGCTTTGTTATCTTTCTTGATACAGAACTTAAAGAGAATCCGGTTAAGGCTGAATATTTCCTCCCATTTGTAGTGGATGAACTGTTAGGCGAGGGCAAGGCTGAGGTAGATGTGCTTCCGACTAAGGACAAATGGCACGGTGTGACCTACAAGGAAGACAAGCCTCAGGTAATGGCGGCAATTAGTGAGCTTAAGGCATCAGGTCTGTATCCTGATGTTTTGTGGGAATAGTATGAGTACAATGATTAAGTGCTCCAATTGTGGAGCTGACTTTATTCCAAATGGTGACAGATGCCCCTATTGCGGGTATATATATGAGATAGGTGCACAGCAGGAGTATATGTCTCACCTCAATGATATCAGGGAGGCTCTTGATGTCGTTGATGAAGAGGCTGCAGATGTATATAAGAAGACCTTGGGTGGCGCCGGCAAGCATATCGTTGCAGTAGTTCTTATCCTTTTAACATTAACAGGTATTTTCTTTGCGGGAAAAACCGCAATCAATTACCTGTCGGCACATGGATATATCGGTTCCACCGCCGATAAAGGAATTGAGGAAATCAAATGGCAGAATGAGAACTTCCCCAAGTTTGATAAGCTGTACGAGGAAGGCAACTATGATGAACTGGTGAACGAGCTCATTCTCAATGAAGAGAACTGGGAGCACTCACGCTATAATTGGGAGCATTATGACTTTATCTCCATATACTCCAATTATTTAAGCATCAGGGATATATATATTCCGCTCATTGAAAATGGAGAAATCATAGATTATATGGATGGTCTGGTATATGATTCTTTCTATCTGTATTATTCGGAATGGAGTGATCCTAACTGGTACGGTAATGAACTGACCGAGGAGGAGAAGAAATTCCTTGCAGACAAGAGACAGTATGCCGTTGATAAGATCATATATGAATATATGCATTTTACAGACGAAGATATGCAGCGTTTCCTTGATGAAGGAGAGGTGTATGAGGATAGCAATGTGCTTAAGTATGAGGAGTGCAAAAAGATAGCCAAGAAGTATAAGAAGAACTTCGGCTGATCAAAGAAAATATAAGAGGACAATAAGATGAAGTGTCAGGGATGCGGATACAATATAAATATTGAAGACAAGTTCTGCCCTCATTGCGGTAGACCCAACGACTTTGCTCTCGAGCATAATGATAGCATGGAGAAGTTCGAGGAGGAGTTTAGATCAACCAAGGAGGAGGTCGTTACCAACAGTAAGCGATTCAACTCTTACACCGGCAAAATTACAATAATTGCACTTCTTGCCCTCCTAATCTGTCTGTCGTTTATCGGTCAGTATTTCAGCTATGAAATAAGGGACAATATCAACGAAAGAAATGCAACGAAGAAGGCCAAGGAATATATACCCATCTTAGATGAATATCAGGAGAACAGGGATATAGACGGCTTTGTTCACTTTATCGCTGAGAATGGTCTTCAGTATGTACACAGAGGTCAATTCGAGAAATACTATTATGCTTACAATCTCTCGACAGCATATCTTAGAATGGAAGAATATATAATCCAACTTAGAGGCTTTGACTATTATCAGTACAATTACTACACCAAGCCGGAGATTATTACTAATATTTGTTCTCAGATTAAGACTATAAAGAATTATCTTGACAGAGGTACATATACCTGGAACGATGATATAACCACAGGGGTCCAGGGTGAATACATGGATTATGTGAGAGAACTTACAGAGGATACTCTGGCAACATATTTTGATCTTACGGATGAAGAGGCTGCATCGATTTGGGAGCTGTCAGATGCCAAGCTTGGTATTATGTTAGAGGAGAAGTATATCGATGAATAATAATGTTTATGTACCGAGACCTGATGGTAACGGTGGATATAAGGCCCCTAAGAGGCAGGCGCAAATTAGGAGAAAGAGCAAGGCAGATATTAAGGCTGAGGGTAAGTCCAGGGTGTTTAATGCCATTATTATTGTGCTTACCATTATTCTTTTTTTCTCGACTATGGCTTTTCTTAAGGATGTAACCAAGAAGAATACCTATATATACAAGACCCCGGTCAGCAGTATGCTCTACAATATTCAGAACGGTGACTATACTTCTCTGATACGCAGCTGGGAGGATAACCTTGAAGCAGGCTCAACCGTAGCTAAGGAACCCGACTACAAGGAGGTCTATGCCCTTGCAGAATATGGCAAGACTCTGTTTAGATATAGGGTATATACTGAGCATGGCTATACTGAGAAGGCAGCTGAGCTTACTGAGATTCTGGATAAGGATCTTGAGGATGTAGGCGAGCTTGATTTTGCGGTGTCGGTATTCAACGACATTGTTGGACTTGATTATTAATACCGCATAAATTGGGATAATAAAAAATATACCAAAACTATCAAAATATATTTGCATTTGAAATAAACTTATGATAGTATACAAAGGTCGGTTGAAACGACCTACGGGGTGTGGCTCAGTTTGGTTAGAGCGCCGTCTTAGGGAGGCGGAGGTCGCAAGTTCGAATCTTGTCACTCCGATATAGGTAATCAGAATATTCTGATTACCTTTTTTTATTGTAAATTTCAATTACTTCTGATATTATTCATAAGGTTGCATACAAGCATACCGGTGCCTTGTAAAAAAGGAGAATAGGGAAGCAGGTGTAAATCCTGCACGAACTCGTCACTGTGAATGGAGATTTCGTAGCATATGTCACTGGATAACCGGGAAGGCGCTTCGAAGTATTATCCTAAGTCAGGAGACCTGCCGGTATGGAGACTTTTCTTATCACGAGTAACTGATTAAGGAGGATATTATGAACGAGAATAAGAAAGCTAAGAATAAGAAGCTGTTAGTCGGTGGTATTTTTGCCCTGATCGTGGCAGTTGTTGCAATTGTTGCAATTACACTCAATGTTAAGAATACCCAGAAGGGTGGTAAGAGCTTCACTCTTACAATATCATCTGAGAGGGATTCCTTTAATGAGACCATAAACGGCGAGTCAGATGAAGAATTCCTGGGTACATATCTTAGAACTGTAGAAGGACTTGAGTATTCAGAGAGTGATTACGGAATCTATATTACAGGCTATAAAGGTATGACTGAGGATATGGACAACCAGTACTGGTGGTGCATCTATGTGGGCGATGAGCCGGCTACAACAGGAGCCGATGAGATACCGCTTACAGATGGCGGCTCATACAGTCTGGTTCTTACACAGGGATGGTAGAAAACGGGCTGTCACTTAAGCGGATCGTACGGATCGGTATGATGACAGCTATTATTTATGCCTGCAAGGTGGCCTTGGAATCCATTCCCAATGTTGAGCTTGTGTCATTCCTTACTATTATGTATGCAATCACCTTCGGAATTGATGCAATCCTTGCAGTGACCGTGTTCAACCTGTTAGAACTGGTACAGTGGGGACCGGGAACCTGGTGGATATCCTATCTGTATGTGTGGCCATTACTTGCGATAATAACCATTGTATTACGTAAGAAGCTTGGAAATGAGCCACTGTACTGGGCAATGGTATCGGGATTGTTCGGACTGATATTCGGTAGCCTGTTTGCTATTCTGTATATTCCAATAGATGTAAAATATGCTGCAACTTACCTGATTAGTGGTCTTCCATATGATGTGCTTCACTGCATAAGTAATTTCATTATTATGCTCATTCTGTTTAAACCCATTAACAAATTATTAAACAGAGTTGCCAATATGGAAAACAGATAGCTTCTCTGATATAATGAATAAGGATTTTGGAACGCTTCGTGGACCGTGTCCACGGAGCGTTTTGGTTATTGATTGAAGAAGTGGAGAGACAGACATGAATCCAATTTACGAAAAATTATTAAGCTGTGTTGATTCCGTAAGGAAGGTTACTGATTTTGAACCCGATGTTGCCATTGTACTTGGCTCGGGACTCGGAGATTATGCCAACGATATCAAAGTAGAGTGTGAGATTGATTATAAGGAAATAAAGGGCTTCCCGGTATCTACAGTTCCGGGTCACGCGGGCAAGTTCATCTTCGGATATGTAGGTGATGTAAAGGTCGTATGTATGAAGGGCAGGGTACACTACTATGAAGGCTACCCAATCTCTGATGTTGTGCTTCCGACCAGACTTATGCGTATGCTGGGTGCTAAGATCCTCTTCCTGACCAATGCTTCGGGTGGAATTAATCCAAGCTTTACTGCAGGCGATTTCATGATGCTTACAGATCATGTATCAATCTGGGCCCCTAATCCTCTTATCGGTCCCAATATTGATGAACTTGGAACCAGATTCCCGGATATGACCCATGTATATGATACCGGTCTTAGAAAGATTATTGAGGAAACAGCGGCTAAGGAAGGAATCGGTCTTAAGCAGGGTATATATGCACAGCTTACAGGACCAAGCTTCGAGTCTCCTGCCGAGATAAAACTTCTTCATAAGCTTGGAGTAGATGCCGTTGGTATGTCAACAGTTGTTGAAGCTATCGCAGCCAACCATATGGGTATGAAGATCTGCGGTATTTCCTGTGTTTGTAATCTTGCTGCAGGAATGACAGACAATCCGCTTACACATGAAGAGGTTCAGGCTGCTGCCAATGAGGCTGCACCTAAGTTCAAGAAGCTGCTGACCGAATCAGTTAAGAGATTTGGCGAGGTATTATAATTACGGAGAATGGAATGAGAATAAGATTTTATAACGCAAGAATCCTCACCATGAAGGAGAATGAGGATATCTTCACAGGTGAACTTCATACACAAGATAACAGAATCACATATGTGGGCAAAAGTGAGGACGCGCCCGAGGGTGACTTCCTAAGAGAGATAGACTGTAAGGGCAATGTTATTATGCCCGGATTCAAGAACTGTCATACTCATTCGGGAATGACAGCCTTCAGGTCGCTTGCAGATGACTTAAACCTTCAGGACTGGCTCAATAACGAGATATTCCCAAGAGAAGCTAAGATGAGCGGAGAGGACTGCAATATCTTAACAAAGCTTGCTATCCTTGAATATTTGACAAGTGGTGTAACCTCTATCCAGGATATGTACCTGACACCGGAGACAATAGCTGATGCATGTGTTGAGATGGGTATGCGTTGTGAACTCGTATCAGGCTTAAATAAGTTCGGTCCGACTCTGGATGTACTTGAGAGAAGATATAATGAACTTAACGGTAAGAATCCTCTTATCGGCTTCAAGATGGGTGTTCATGCAGAATACACCTGTGATAAGGAATTGCTTCAGAATGTATCAAAGCTCATCCACAAATATGAATCACCGCTCTATGTACATATGTCAGAGACCAAGACGGAGGTGGATGAATGTATCGGTAGATACGGTATGACACCTGTGGCATTCTTCGACAGCCTGGGACTCTTTGATTTCGGTGGCGTAATATATCATGGTGTATGGACCACTGATGAAGATATGGAGATTATGCTTAAGAGAAATATTGGTGTTGTTACAAACCCTGCTTCCAATCTTAAGCTTGCAAGCGGTATTGCACCGATAGATAAGTATCTGAAGAAGGGTATAACCGTAGGTATAGGAACAGACGGACCAAGCTCAAACAACGCCCTTGATATGTTCAGGGAGATGTACCTGGTTACAGCCCTTGCTAAGGTTAGGGAGATGAACCCTCTTGCAGTACCGGCACCTGAGGTTCTTAAGATGGCTACAGTAAACGGAGCAATATTACAGGAACATACAGATACCGATACTCTGGCTAAGGGTAAGCTTGCGGATATTATCATGCTTGACATGAATATGCCCAATATGCAGCCCATTCTTAATATACCCAACAACATTGTATACAGCGGCTGCAAGAGTAATGTGAAGATGACTATGATTGATGGTGTTATCCTCTATGAGGACGGCAGGTTCGCCGGAGTCGACGTTGAGGAAATATACAGTGAAGCAAGTGCTGTAATGGAGAAGCTTAAGTAGTGGAAAAGCTGATGTTTCTGGTCATAGTAGCGGTAATCATAGCTGCCATGACAATTTATGGATATATTTCCGAGAAAAAACTTAATGACTACATTATTCGCAGACTTAAGAAATCCTTTGGTGAACCTGCAAACAGAGAATGGAAGAGCGGTGAATTCATACATGTGCCCGGATATTCCAGGAATCACGTTACCGAGAATTCCATAGATGATATTACCTGGAATGATTTAAATCTGGATGATATCTTCGGTAAGCTTAATTATACTTTATCATCAGCAGGTGAAGAATATCTGTATTATCTTCTTAGGAATCCTTCTCTGTCTTTAGAAGGCAATGATGACTTCGAAGAAAAGATTGAACACTTCAGGACTGATAATGATAAGAGACTGGCTCTTCAGCTTGCTCTTCTTAAATGTGGTAAGACAGGTAAGTACAGTATATATGATTATCTGAATAATCTGAGCAATATAGATAACCTCAATCCGTACAGGGATTATCTTCTGTTATTACTGTATGCTCTTTCCGTAGCCGTGATGTTTATTAACTTCAATGTGGGAATAGTGATCTTTGTCTGTGTGCTTATCTATGGTGGTGTATCCTATTTCGCGATAAAGAAGCGGATTGAGCCATATATCATAAGCTTTGCCTATGTATTCAGGCTAATTAATTACAGTAACAGGATTATAGCAATTAAGGACGAACATATTAAGGAAGAGCAGGATAAACTCAAAGAGAATGTAAGTAAGTTCAAGCGATTTTCCCTTATGTCGGATCTTGTTATGGGGATAAACCGTACTCCCGGCAATCCGATTGAGATTGTGGTCGAGTACATAAGGATGTTCTTCCACCTGGATATAATCAAGTTTTTCCAGATGAGGAATGAGATTAAGCATAGAATCGATGATATTGATGAACTAATAACCATTATCGGAAGACTGGATACGACAGTGGCAATTGCCATGTACAGGGAATATGTGAAGGACTACTGTGTGCCTGAATTTGGCGGAGAGGGCATGACGGCCAAGGGGCTGTATCATCCGCTTCTGTCAGACCCGGTGGCCAATGATATCGACTTAAGAAGGGGTATTATTCTTACAGGCTCCAATGCCTCGGGTAAGTCTACAATGCTTAAGACCATTACGGTTGCGGCGATTATGGCACAGTCGGTTAATACTGTTAATGCTGCTTCCTACCGCGCGCCTGCATATAAGATATATACATCGTTGTCACTTAAGGATGACATTATTAGCGGTGACAGCTATTATATGCGTGAGATCAAGGCACTTAAGCGGATAATCGATGCGGGAGAGGGAAGTGAAAAACCTGTTCTGGCGGCGGTAGATGAGGTTCTTAGAGGAACCAATACGATTGAGAGAATAGCCTCATCGTTTGTAATCTTAAAGAATATGTCTAAGGTGAAGGGACTAGTGCTTGCGGCGACCCATGATTATGAACTCGCAAGCATGCTTGATGAACTGTATGACAATTACCACTTTGAAGAGACAATTAAGGGCAATGATATAAGCTTCGCATACAAGATGCTTAGAGGCATGGCTACAAGCAGGAATGCGATTAAGCTTCTTGAGATCACCGGCTATGACAGTGAGATAATAAGGGAAGCCAATGAAATGTCCATGAATTTAGAGAAGGGAGAGCTGAGTGTTGGACTTCGTTAAGATATACTCAGACGGTTCTGCCAGGGGCAACCCAAACGGTCCCGGCGGATTCGGAACTATTCTGGAATATACCGATAAATCGGGCAAAATACATACAAGAGAATACAGTGAAGGCTTTGTGAGGACCACCAATAACAGAATGGAGCTTCTGGGGGTTATTACCGGTTTTGAGCATCTGAATAAGCCCTGCAGGGTAGAGGTTATCAGCGACTCGCAATATGTTTGCAAGGCCTTCAATGATCACTGGATAGACGGCTGGGTTAAGGCAGGACTCAGACAGGGAAAGAATAAGAAGGTTAAGAATCCTGACCTTTGGAACAGACTGCTTAATGCCATGGAAGGACATGAGGTTACCTTCACCTGGGTTAAGGGTCATGCAGGACATGTTCAGAATGAAAGGTGTGACAAGCTTGCCACAGCTGCCGCAGACGGTGACAGCCTGCTTACGGATGAATATTATATGAGTACAGTCGGTTGACGATTATTCCAAATAAGGATAATATAATCGTTAGAGAAATCACTTGGAGGGCAAGATGGTATTTATTAATTCATTTTTATCATATTTACTGGTTTATGTAGTATTCATTGTGTGTATAGTTGCAGCCGTACTTCTCGGAATCAGATACAGGAAGCATAAGGATGCTAAGAACCTTGAAGTTCAGATGGGAGATGCACACGATACTATGGATGTTTTGACAGACAATTCTAATGTAAATGATTAATGGGCCAATACTTCATGGCCTGAATAAACAGAAGGTAGAGTTTCGTTATTTGAGAATACATAAAATAATAAGATTTGTTGGATTCAGGAGTTGTCAAGGACAACTCCTTTTTTAATAAAGTCTTAATAGATTTACCTATGTAATATTTTTATTTTGATGTTTTACTAATATAGACTTAAGTTGGAAGGAGGTCCGGATGACCAAGATATTAGTATGTGATGATGATAAGGAAATAGTAGATGCGATCGAGATGTTCCTAATGCAGGAGAACATGAGCGCTGTTAAGGCATATGACGGAGCGGAGGCTATTGCGAAGCTCAAAGAAGACAATGAGATTAAACTTTTGATCATGGATATCATGATGCCGGGACTTGACGGAATTCATGCCTGTATGGAGATTAGAAAGTTCAGCTCCCTTCCAATCATCTTCCTGTCGGCTAAATCTGAGGATGTTGACAAGATACTGGGCTTAAATATTGGAGCGGATGATTATGTGACCAAGCCCTTCAATGCCTTAGAGCTTATGGCGAGAGTGAAGAGCAACCTAAGAAGATATACCAGCCTTGGCAATGAGGTTGAGGTTAAGGAGAATGTCTATGTGACAGGTGGTCTTGTGATAAATGATGACACCAAGGAGGTAACGGTTGATGGAGAGAATGTCAAGCTTACTCCCATCGAATACAACATCCTCCTTCTGCTTGTTAAGAACAAAGGCAAGGTATTCTCCATCAATCAGATATATGAGAGTATCTGGGAAGAGGATGCGATTGCCGCCGACAATATCGTTGCGGTACATATCAGACACATAAGAGAGAAGATAGAGATAAATCCCAAGGAACCGAAGTATCTGAAGGTTGTCTGGGGTGTAGGTTATAAGATAGAGAAGGATAATTGATATGAGATTTAAGAAGAAAGCAGGAAATACTTTTTTTACTGTGCTTATGTTCATTTTGGCGTCAGTTGCAACAGCCAGCCTGTATTATATTATTGTAAGCGGCTATATGAGCGTAAGCAAGGACGGTGTTACAGCAAGCCAGTATATTAAATACCGTGATTATAAGGGAGAACCCTTCGAAGACACTGATCTGTTTACCAATGAGCTTTACGGGGCCATCAATGATATCACTACTCTCTGTACCATGAGGGAGTCCTTAGATGACAGCGACCGCTACAACATCGAGAATATGGATGCATATTCTACGGTTATGGAACTCTCAGACAGGTATTCCAAGGGCCATACCAATGTCAAATATTGCTACCAGCTGGTGGACGACAAGGGTATCAAGGTCCGTCACAGCAACGTTGGAGACAACATTACTACCATGAGTACAGACGAAGTGACCAAGTACTTCACCTCCCTTGGCAAGTATATATGCTTCAATCCCGACAAAGTTCAGATGGCGACCAACATTAACGATGCCATCTCCATTGAGGACATCCTCGGTAACTTTGATTACAATTTCGCAGAGGGAAGCCGTATCTGGATAGGAGTCGACACAGACTATCCGGCAGACGATATACTAAAGCTCAGCAAAGAAACCTATGCAGGACTCTATAATTACTACTTCGAGGCTATAGTAAGCTTTGCCGTAAGTACACTTCTTTTGCTTGCAATCTTAGTGATTCTTACGATTAATGCCGGCAAGGTTACGCTAATCCATGAGGACGATACACAGGAAGTTATTGTAAAAAGTGCCCGTATTGACCATATCCCCATTGAAATATTGGCTATTGTTACCATCCTTACGCTGCTTTTGTTATCTATTGGAAGTGAATATGCCCTGGATTACCTTATTAATGGAAAACTTATAAAGTATAATTCGATCACTGCGATTACGCTGGCAGGCATAGCAGGCTTTGTTATCTGTGCAATCAAGATATTCCTTTATCTTATTTACGTTAGAAAATTCAAGTGTAAGCTTATGTGGAACACATCTTTGTGCAGACTTGTCCTTGGCAAGTCAAGGCAGGCAGCTCTTGACCTTTATGATAATGGTTCGCTTGTAGTCAGAACCTGGCTCCCGTATCTGATATTCTTAGCCCTTAACCTGGTGCTGGTACTTCTGGGACTTACTGGAACTCTGATTGCCTTCATAATCGACATGTTTGTGGGTGTATGGCTGTATAACGAGTCCAGGGTAAGAAGCAAAATTGTGGACGGAATCGATGTTATTGCAGGTGGTGATGCCAAGCATAAGATTGACACTGCCGGCATGCACGGCTACAATCTCAATCTTGCAGAGGCTGTGAACAGTATCGGTGACGGTATCGACAAGGCTGTATCCACCTCGATGAAGGATGAGAGAATGAAGGCTGACCTCATTACCAATGTCAGCCACGATATCAAAACTCCGTTAACCTCAATAATAAACTATGTTGATCTGTTAAAAAGAGCGAATATTGAGGATGAGACTGCCCGAGGTTATATAGATATTCTTGAGCAGAAATCACTCAGACTTAAGGCATTAACCAACGACCTTGTAGAGATATCAAAGATTTCTTCGGGCAATATTACCTTAGAGCTTGTAAATCTTAACATGGTTGAGATGATAAATCAGGTTACCGGAGAATTTGATGAAAGATTTAAGGAGAAGAGCTTAATACCGATTCTCAATCTTCCCAAGGAGGATGTGGTGATACATGCCGACGGACAGGCACTTTATCGAATACTCGAGAATCTCTATATCAACATATATAAGTATGCCCTTAGGGGAACCAGAGTATATATAGACCTTGCAACAAATGAAAACAAGGCGCTCCTTACAATAAGGAATATATCCGCAGAACCTGTAAATCTTGATTCGGCTATGCTTACGGAGAGATTCATCCGCGGGGATATCTCAAGAGGAACAGAGGGATCGGGACTTGGACTCTCTATTGCCAAGAGCCTCGCAGAGGCACAGAACGGCAGACTGGATTTGAGTCTTGACGGAGATCTGTTTAAGGTTGTTGTGTCCTTCGATTTGATAGTATGATATAATTATTAGCGTTCATAATCCTATGAACGCTAATACTATTTTGAGGAGAATCAGGATGGATAATTTTGACGAAATAAGAGATAAGCTTCCCGTTGCTCCGCTTGAGATAATAGCAATGGATTCGGCCAAGGATCTGGCAAGGGGAGTGGACTCATATATAGTTCAGTCAAGGAAGGCTGAGATAAGCAAGTTCGCCTTTGACCCGTCTATTCAGGGCTATCAGAGGGATACCTATCTGGGGCATGCCAGATGCCCGAGATTCGGAACCGGTGAGGCAAAGGCTGTACTTGATGACTCGATTAGAGGTAAGGATCTGTTTCTTATTACTGATGTAACCAACAGCTCCATTACCTACAGAATGAATAACTGTGTCAATCATATGAGCCCTGATGATCATTATCAGGACCTTAAACGTATGATCGCAGCAGCTGCCGGTAAGGCTAAGAGAGTGAATGTTATTATGCCTTTCCTGTATGAAGGAAGACAGCACAGAAGGAGTTCCAGAGAGTCACTTGACTGTGCCTTCATGCTTGAGGAACTCTATAACATGGGTGTGGATAATTTCATTACCTTCGATGCTCATGACCCGAGAGTGGCAAATGCAATACCGCTTAACGGCTTTGATAACTATACACCGCCGACTCCCTTCATCAATGCTTTGTTTGACCATGAAAAGGATATGATAATCGATAAGGAGCATCTGGTTGTAATATCACCTGATGAGGGAGCACTTAACAGGTCAATCTATTTTGCCAACGTTCTGGGTGTAAATACAGGTATGTTCTATAAGAGAAGGGATTATACCAGGATAGTAAACGGCAAGAATCCTATAGTCGCTCATGAATTCTTAGGTGACAACATAGACGGTAAGGATGTGATCGTAATGGATGATATGATTTCTTCAGGGGAATCCATGATAGACACAGCACGTCAGCTCAAGGAGATGAATGCCAGAAGAGTATACATCTGTTGTACCTTCGGCCTCTTCACCAACGGTCTTAAGGCCTTCGATAATGCATATGAGAGATGCTATTTTGAAAAGCTGGTGACAACCAATCTTAACTACAGACCATCAGAACTGCTCGAAAGACCGTATTATGTGGAAGCGGATATGACCAAGTTCTTGGCGGATATCATCAATATGATGAATCATGATGCATCCATGAGCAACGTTCATCACAACTCAGATAAGATTCATCAGGCAATAGATGAATACAACAGCAGGGCATTCTTAGAACTTGATGAGCACGCCTGATTTAGGGAAATAAGTCATAAAACCTATATATTATGGAGGGGTTAATAATGAGGTTAGCAGACTACAAGGGGTATGATAGCATTACAATTCAGTGTCACGACAATCCTGATGCAGACACCCTGGCATCAGGATTTGCTCTTAAGAAATACTTCGAGAGCTTAGGAGTAAAGGAGACGAAGCTTATATACTCCGGCAGGAATCAGATTCAGAAGCCGAATCTTAAACTCATGGTGGAGCAGCTGGGAGTTCCGATTGAATATGTGGAGAATGTGAACGAATACGTAGAGGGCTTTGAGGATAAGAAAGTTCCCGGGCTCTTAATAACCGTGGACTGTCAGTATGGTGCAGGCAATGTGACGAAGATTCCGGCAATGAATACTGCGATTGTGGACCACCACCAGCAGGAGGTTGAGGACAGGGATGATATGCAGATTAATTCTCATCTTGGCAGCTGCTCAACCTTGGTCTGGAGCATGCTACGTGATGAGGGATACGAGATTAAGGATATGAATATCGGTACGGCTCTCTATTACGGTCTGTATACCGACACCAATTCTTTTGCAGAAATCTATAATCCTCTGGACATGGATATGCGTGATGCGATTATCTGTGAAAAGAGCAAGATTTCACTGTTTCGCAATTCCAACCTCTCACTGCACGAGATGGAGCTTGCAGGTATTGCTCTGATTAAGAACATCTACAACAATGATTATGATTACGGCGTGATCAAGGCTTATGAGTGTGACCCCAATATCTTGGGTCTTATATCGGATATCTTCATTCAGGTAGCTGAGATTACGACCTGTGTGGTATATAACGAACTAAGAGATGGTCTCAAGTTCTCGGTAAGGAGCTGTACCAAGGAGGTGGCGGCCAATGAACTTGCAGCCTTCATTGCTGAAGGTATCGGTTCGGGCGGCGGTCACAGAGAGAAGGCCGGTGGCTTTATCAAGAATAAACTCTATGAAGAGAAATATCCGACACTTCACACTGAGGGTTATTTCAGTGCCCGGATCAATGAATATTACGATACAACCACTGTAATCTATGCAGAGGAATATGACCTTGATACAACTGATTTCGCAGAGTATCAGAAGCGTCAGATGCCGTTTGGGTATGTTGAGGCCAGTAAGATCCTGCCGATAGGTTCGCATATTACGGTCCGTACCCTTGAGGGTGATGTGGATATAGATGTAACCGAAGACCTTATCATAATGATCGGCATTAAGGGTGAGGTGTATCCCAGCATGAGAGAGAAGTTTGAACGCTCTTACAGAGTGGTTGACGGTAGCTTCTTTGATGAGAACGGTAATTCCAAGTATGACCTTGAATATATTCCTACCATTCATAACAGGGATACCGGTGAGGTTATGCCGATATCGCAATTTGCAGGACTATGTATGAGCCGTGGTGGAACGAAGATCAAGGCCAGGGAGCTTAGGGGCAGAGTTAAGGTGTTTACTTCCTGGGATAAGGAGAAATACATGCTTGGCAAGCCGGGTGACTATCTTGCTGTCAGAAGTGATGATGCACATGACATCTATGTTGTGGAGAGAGACATATTCTTTAAGTCATATGACGAAGTAAAGTGATGAATAAAAAATAAATATATATTTTGAACATAAACCCCAGTCTAGAAATAGATTGGGGTTTATTGTATAATAAATCTATGTGTGCTCATGTGATAAGTGACGTAATTAAAGATTCACCTGCAGGAAAAGCAGGGCTTAAACCGGGAGAGAGACTCATAAGTATTAACGGTGAAGTTATTGAGGATATCTTCGACTACCAGTACCTGGGAATCGGAGAGCAACTGACCCTGTCGCTTGAATCAGAGGATGGCAGTCAAAGAACTGCAGAGATTATCAAGGATGAAGATGAGGATCTTGGACTGGTCTTTGACAACGGTCTTATGGATGATTACAGACACTGCACCAACAAGTGTATATTCTGCTTCATAGATCAGATGCCGCCCGGAATGAGAGAGAATCTCTATTTCAAGGATGATGATTCGAGACTGAGCTTTCTTCAGGGCAATTATATTACGCTTACCAACATGTCTGAGCACAATGTTGACAGGATAATCAAGTACAGACTAAGTCCCATCAACATCTCGTTCCAGACCATGAATCCTAAGCTTAGGTGCATGATGCTGAACAACCGGTTCGCAGGAGAGGCGTTAGCTAAGGTTGACAGATTCTATGAAGCCGGGATTCTTATGAATGGCCAGATAGTTCTCTGTAAGGGCGTGAATGATGGCGATGAGCTTGAGTATTCTCTGAAGGAATTGTATAAATACGTTCCGGTTCTTGAGTCCTTATCTGTGGTGCCGGTGGGTTTGTCTAAGTTCAGGGAAGGACTGTATCCCTTAGAGCCGTTTAATAAAGAGGATGCCTGCAGGGTAATAGATAAGATTGAGAGCTGGCAGAGAAAGGCATACGAGGAGCACGGTATTCATTTTGTGCATGCTTCCGACGAATGGTATATAATGGCTGGCAGGGAGCTTCCCGAGGAAGAGCGATATGACGGATATCTGCAGCTGGAGAACGGTGTCGGAATGCTTCGTTCCATTATGGTGGAGTTTGAAGACTCTCTTAGGGAATATGCAGACCTGTATGGAAAAAGCGCGGGGCACTCACTTTCTGACAGAATAAGAAATGCCTTCAAAAGGCTACCTAAGATTAAGGAAGAGCGTATCACCATGATTACCGGAAGACTGGCTGCTCCATACCTTGAGCGGATGTGCACTCAGTTGCACGCGCTTTTCCCACAGAGGGATGTCAGGGTGCTTGCCATTCGTAATGATTTCTTTGGTGAGATGATTACTGTGTCGGGTCTACTGACCGGTCAGGATATACTTGCGCAGTGTATGGAGGCAGAAGATAAGGAGGAGCTTGGAGATAAGCTTATCCTGCCTCAGAACGTAGTTCAGGCGGATTCGGAGCTGCTGCTTGATGATTACGTTGTGGATGATTTGCGCCGTAAGCTTGGAAAAGAGATAAGCGTGGTACCTAATGACGGATATTCGTTGCTTAAGGCCATGCTTGGCATAGAATAGAGAGGAAGTTATGAGCAATAGAAAATATAAGCCCATTGTAGCAGTGGTAGGAAGACCGAATGTCGGTAAGAGTACCCTGTTCAATGCTCTGGCCGGTGATATGATAAGCATCGTTAAGGATACACCGGGTATTACCAGAGACAGGATATATGCTGATGTAACCTGGCTTGATAAGAGCTTTACGCTTATTGATACGGGCGGAATTGAGCCTGACAGCAAGGATATTATCCTAAGCCAGATGAGAGAGCAGGCACAGATAGCAATTGATACTGCGGATGTCATTCTCTTCTTAGTGGATGTGAAGCAGGGACTTGTGGATGCGGATATGAAGGTGGCGGACATGCTTAGGCGTGCGAAAAAGCCGGTGCTTCTCGTGGTCAATAAGGTGGACAGCTTTGAGAAATTCATGGCAGATACCTATGAATTCTATAACCTTGGAATCGGTGACCCCATTCCGATATCGGCAGCCAACAGACTGGGCATCGGCGATATGCTTGAGAAGGTGGTTGAGGAGTTCCCGGTTGACACCACAGAGGATATCCAGGATGACAGGCCGAGAGTAGCTATTATCGGTAAGCCCAATGTAGGTAAGTCGTCGCTTATAAATAAGCTGATCGGTGAGAACAGACTGATAGTATCTGATATTGCAGGTACCACAAGGGATGCAGTGGACACACCTATTAAGTATAACGGCAATGAATATGTGTTCATCGATACTGCGGGACTCAGGCGTAAGAATAAGATTAAGGAAGAACTTGAAAAATATATGATAGTGCGTACCGTTTCGGCTGTTGAGAGAGCTGATGTGGTAGTACTTCTCATCGATGCATCAGAGGGCGTGACCGAGCAGGATGCCAAGATTGCCGGTATTGCTCATGAGCGCGGCAAGGGCTTCATTGTAGCAGTCAATAAGTGGGATCTTGTTGAGAAGAATGACAAGACCATGAACGAATATACGAAGAAGATAAGGAATACACTTAGCTTCATGCCCTATGCCAAGCTTATCTTCATCTCAGCTGAGACAGGACAGAGGACAGGCAAGCTCTTTGGAATAATTGATGAGGTTGTCGAGAGTGCAAATATGCGTGTCCAGACCGGTGTTCTTAATGAGATCATGGCAGAGGCTACGGCTATGCAGCAGCCACCGTCTGACAAGGGTAAGAGGCTTAAGCTGTTCTATATTACACAGGTTGCTGTCAAACCTCCGACCTTTGTTATCTTTGTTAACGACAAGGAGCTTATGCATTTCTCATATACAAGATATATTGAGAACCAGATAAGAGAGACCTTCGGCTTTGTCGGTACACCTCTTAAATTTATTATCAGGGAGCGTAAAGAGAATGATTAGGTTATTGTGTATAGTAATTGGTTATGTATGCGGTCTGTTTCAGACAGCTTTCATATATGGCAAAATGCACGGAATAGATATAAGGAATGTCGGAAGCGGTAATGCCGGAACCACTAACACCTTAAGAGTGCTCGGTACCAAGGCCGGACTGATAGTACTCCTTGGAGATATATTAAAGACCATGCTTGCAATAGGAATTGTGAAGCTCTTTATCTGTCCCATTCAGCCTGATGGCATGAGATATATTCTCATATATTATACGGCACTGGGTGCAATCCTCGGTCACAACTTCCCCTTCTATATGGGCTTCAAGGGCGGCAAGGGAATAGCCGCAACTGCAGGACTGATATTCAGCATCAACCCCTGGTTCATTCTGGTGGGTGTGATTATGTTCTTTACACCTTTCTTCACCCTTCATTATGTATCGCTTGGCTCACTGCTTGTATACTTGGGTTTTGTGATTCAGACAGTGGTCATGGGAGAGATGGGAATGCTCGGCACAATGACTCGACCCGAGCTTATAGAACTCTATATAATTGCAATTGTGCTCATGGCGATGGCATATTGGAGACACAGAAGCAATATAGTGAAGCTTCTTAACGGTACGGAACGCAAGACCTACCTGTTCAACAAGCCTGAAGGTCATGAGAACGCTGAATAAATTAATGTAAAATCGGGAGAATTGAGAATATGGAAAGAATATCCGTAATCGGAGCAGGAAGCTGGGGAATAGCTTTAGCTAATCTTCTTGCCGGAAATGGCCATGATGTTACGGTCTGGTCCATCATGAAGGATGAGATTGACATGCTGGAACTAAATCATGAGCATTTGGACAAGCTTCCGGGAGTAAAACTTAATGATTCAATAAAGTACACAACTGACCTTGAAAAGGCATGTAAGGAAAAAAGTATCCTTGTGCTTGCTGTTCCGTCAGTTTATACCAGAAGCACATCCCACAGTATGGCTCCTTTTATAACAGACGGTCAGATCATTGTTAATGTTGCCAAGGGTGTGGAGGAGAATACCCTGCTTACCCTGTCTGAGATTATTACAGAAGAGATACCTCATGCCAATGTATGCGTATTGTCAGGTCCTTCACATGCTGAAGAGGTCGGCAGAGGCTTACCTACCACAGTGGTTGTCGGAAGCAAGGACCAGAAGACTGCTGAATATCTTCAGGATACCTTCATGAATGATTTCTTCAGAGTATATACAAGCTCTGATATCTTAGGTATAGAGCTTGGAGGTGCACTGAAGAACGTCGTTGCACTCGCAGCCGGTATTGCAGATGGTCTCGGATACGGAGATAATGCCAAGGCAGCACTTATTACAAGAGGAATCAGCGAGATAGCAAGACTTGGTATTGCCATGGGAGGTCAGTTTGAGACCTTCTGCGGACTGACGGGAATAGGCGACCTCATTGTTACCTGCGCATCCATGCACAGCAGGAACAGACGAGCCGGAATCCTTATCGGCCAGGGAAAGAGTGCTAAAGAAGCCATGGCTGAGGTTAAGATGGTGGTAGAAGGTGTATACTCTGCCAAGGCAGCTATGGGCTTATCCAAGAAATACAATGTAGACCTGCCTATAATTGCTGAGGTTAACAAGATTCTCTTTGAGAACAAGCCGCCGAAGGATGTCGGTCGCTGTCTCATGAACAGAGAGAAGAAGGATGAGCATGTAGGTATAGAATGGGAGACTTAGAATATGTCTGGAATCAGTAATGAATTTAACGGAACCAATGAATATGTTGCAAGCGAGCAGCTGCTAAACGCTGTTAATGTTGCAATTACCTTAAGCAAGCCCCTGCTGATCAAGGGTGAGCCCGGTACTGGTAAGACAATGCTTGCAGAGGCTGTAAGCAAGGCCCTGGGCAAGAAGTTAATAATCTGGAACATCAAGTCCACAACCAAGGCACAGGACGGTCTCTATATGTATGATACCATCCAGAGACTCTACGACGGTCAGTTCGGCGAAGAGGGAGTGGATGATATTGCCAGATATATCAAGCTTGGCAAGCTTGGAGAGGCCTTCGAGAGCGATGAGCAGGTCATTCTACTTATCGATGAGATTGACAAGGCAGACCTTGAGTTCCCCAACGACCTTCTCTGGGAGCTTGACCAGATGGAATTCTACATCCATGAGACTAAGAGAACGGTTAAGGCTAAGCACAGGCCCATAGTAATAATTACGTCCAATGCGGAAAAAGAACTCCCCGACGCCTTCCTTCGTCGCTGTATATTCCATTATATTGACTTCCCCGATGCGCAGCTTATGGAGGAAATCGTACGCACCCATATACCCAATGTGGAGGAGCAGGTGCTTAAATCAGCCTTTGAGGTATTTTATGATATCAGAGGAATGAGGGATGTGAGGAAGAAGCCTTCAACTTCAGAGCTTATCGACTGGATTAATGTACTTCAGCTTGGTGGCATAAGCGCTGATGAGATCAGAGCAAAGCTTCCCTTTGTTGGTGTAATTGTGAAGAAGGATGAGGACTTAAATGTTGTCCGTTCCAAGATAAATATGGTTTAATATGTTCACTGATTTTTTCTATCGTTTGCGTGAAGCGGGACTAAAGGTATCTCTCGGTGAATGGCTGACTCTTCAGGAAGCCTTAAGCCGTGGACTACACAACAGTTCGCTAACGGATTTCTATTATCTGTCACGTATGATACTTGTAAAAAGTGAAACTGAATATGATAAGTTCGACATGGTCTTTGAAGCCTGCTTCAAGGGTAAGACCTGGGACCCTGAGGTTGGAGCCAATATGCTTAAATGGCTGGACAAGCCTGAGATAACAGACATGATAGCTCAGGATGAGAAGCAGTGGCTCAACCAGATAGAGGATATCCAGGTGGATAAGGACGATGTGGAAGAGAAGTTCAAGCAGAGACTTCGTGACCAGGACAGTGAGCACAACGGCGGCTCCTTCTGGATAGGCACCATGGGAAAGAGTTCATTCGGCAACTCCGGTGGCAATGTAGGTGGTGTCAGGGTAGGCGGAAGAACCGGTTTCCAGTCAGCCTTTGCAGTAATCGGTGCACAGAAGTACAGGGACTTCAGAGAAGACCGTATAGTCGATAACAGGCAGTTCATGCAGGCTTTAAGAAAACTCAGACAGTTCTCGTCAAAGCTTGACATACCCAAGACTGAGCTTGATATTGATTCAACGGTATCAGAGACCTGTAATAATGGTGGATGTCTTAAGATTGTGATGGACAAGCCGAGGAAGAATTCCGTTAAACTCCTGCTTCTCATGGACAGCGGTGGAACCATGATTCCGTACAGCAGTCTGATGAATGAACTCTTCCAGTCTGTCAATAAGAGCAATCATTATAAGGATGTTAAGGTTTACTATTTCCATAATTGTATATATAGTAAGCTTTATAATACCCCGGAATGTGAGAACGGTGACTGGATAGATACTGAGTGGATGTTCAGGAATCTTGACAGTGATTATAAGGTAATAATAGTCGGTGATGCTGCAATGGCTCCTGAGGAATTATATGCAGATAACGGCAATTACAGGGGACCTAACGGCGGCCTTCCGGGATGGGAATGGCTTAAGCTAATGAAGCTGCATTATAAGAGGATCGTATGGATGAACCCCAAGATGGCAGTCGGACGTGCTCCGTGGCGAGAGGCGGAAACTGCAATCAAAGCGCTTTTCCCCATGTACCGGCTTACGGTTAAGGGGTTAAATGATGCCATGGTAACATTGCTGACCGGTCGCGAGAACACAGAATATTAATAAGAATAAACATAGAAAAGAGGTTATATAAATGGGAATCTATGAGGAACTTCAGGCAAGAGGTCTGATAGCTCAGGTTACTGATGAAGCTGAGATCAGAGATTTGATTAATAACGGAGGAGCAAGATTCTATATCGGATTTGATCCGACGGCGGATTCGCTTCACGTAGGACATTTTATGGCACTATGTCTGATGAAGAGACTGCAGATGGCGGGCAATAAGCCTGTAGTGCTTATCGGTGGAGGCACCGGATATATCGGTGACCCTTCAGGCAGATCGGACATGAGAAATATGCTGACTCCCGAGATGATTCAGCATAACTGCGACTGCTTCAAGAAGCAGATGGAGAAATTCATCGAGTTTGGTGAAGATAAGGCTATTATGGTCAACAATGCAGACTGGCTCTTAAGCCTTAACTACATTGATCTGCTTAGAGATGTCGGAGCCTGCTTCTCGGTTAATAACATGCTTCGTGCGGAGTGCTACAAGCAGAGAATGGAGAAGGGCTTATCCTTCCTGGAATTCAATTATATGATTATGCAGTCCTATGACTTCTATCATCTTCATAAGGCTTACGGCTGCAATATGCAGTTCGGTGGCGATGACCAGTGGAGCAACATGCTCGGTGGTACAGAGCTTATCCGTAAGAAGACCGGAGACGATGCTTACGCAATGACGATCACACTTCTGCTCAATTCAGAGGGCAAGAAGATGGGCAAGACCGCCAAGGGTGCAGTATGGCTTGATCCTAACAAGACTTCACCTTTTGATTTCTATCAGTACTGGAGAAACGTAGGTGATGCCGATGTGCTTAAGTGCATACGTATGCTTACCTTCCTTCCTCTTGAAGAGATTGATAAGATGGATAAGTGGCAGGGCGCTGAACTGAACAAAGCAAAGGAGATTCTGGCCTTTGAGCTTACCAAGATGGTGCACGGTGAGGATGAGGCAATAAAGGCTGAGGAGAGCGCCAAGGCACTGTTTGGCGGTGCGGGTACACTTGAGATGCCCACAAGCGTAATTACAGAGGCTGACCTTCGTGACGGAAATATTGATATTATAGGTCTACTTGTTGCTTCAGGACTTGTTCCGACCAGAAGTGAAGGCAGACGTGCAGTCGAGCAGGGCGGTGTATCTGTTAATGATGAAAAAATCACGGATATTAAGAAATTGTATGCTCCTAATGACCTTGGAGGAGACGGAATTGTGCTAAGAAGAGGCAAGAAGAATTATAAGAGAGTGAAATTTCAAAATTAATTCCTTGAAATAATGTTTCTTATCTGATATTATATTCACGTTTGATGGCAAAATATGAAAGGAATATATATTATGAAGAAGAGTATCGTAATGACCTTACTTGTTGTAAGTACTGCGATAGCGCTTACAGCTTGTGGTAAGAAGGAGAAGGAAGCAGAGGTTGCTCCCGTTGAGGTTGAGATTGAGCCCATCTCAGAAGAAGCCAATGAAGAAGAGGTTGTAGAAGAAGAGACAACGGATGTTCTTCCTGAGGGAATGGTATATTCAGAACTTACAGGTCTTCCTATTGACCAGGCTATTGAGAAGCAGAAGCCAATCGCGGCAATGGTTGATAATGAGAGCACAGCTCTTCCGCACTTTGGACTTAATTCAGCAGATATCATCTACGAGATGGTTAATTCTACTGCAAATGATCGTGTTACCAGACTTATGGTTATCTACAAGGATTGGGGTAATATTGAACAGTTAGGCTCAATTCGTTCCATAAGACCTACCAATATCTGGGTTGCAGGTGAGTACAATGCTGTTATGTGTCATGATGGTGGTCCATTCTATATCGATACATATCTCGGACATGATTATGCACAGCACTTCTCAGGTATCTTCAGCCGTGTTAACAACGGTAAGGCAAGAGAGTTCACAGAGTATATCTGCAAGGGTGACCTTGAGAAGGCATTCAAGAACTCAAGCTATTCTACAGAGTATGATGAGTATTATGAAGGACCTCATTTCACATTCTCAACACCAAGCAAGCAGGTAGAACTTACAGGTGATGAGGCTACCAATATTGACTTAAGTGAGCCCTTCAAGCACAATAAGTCAAACCTTAAGTACAACTCAGATACTCAGGAATATGAGTACTATGAGTATGGCAAGCCTCACGAGGATGGCAAGACAGGTGAGATTCTGTCATTCAAGAACGTAATCCTTCAGAAGGCTGATATCTTCCAGCTTGATAAGAACGGATATATGGCTTATGACAATTTCTTCGGCGACAAGGGTAAGGGCGAAGGCCTCTATATTACCAATGGTAAGGCTATGAAGATTAAATGGACAAAGGCTACAGAGAATGGTATTACCTATTACACAGATGAGTCAGGTGAGCAGATCACTCTTAATGCCGGAATGACATATATTGCACTTGTTCCTTCAGATTACTGGGACGGTGTTAAGCTTAATTAAGTAAATCCAAGGCCTCACGAATAATCGTGGGGTCTTTTTTATCATTATATGACATGTAGAGGTGAATATGAATTTAAGTGATGTATTTAAGGACGATAAGGTCACATTATCCTTTGAGGTATTTCCGCCGAAGCCGACGGCCAACTTTGATTCGGTATATGCATCGGCCATGAAGGTGGCAGAGCTTAAGCCGGATTATATGTCCGTAACTTATGGGGCGGGCGGCAGCACCAGAGGCAATACATTCCGTATTGCAGCAGATATTCAGGATAAATATGATGTTCCGGTAATATCGCACCTGACCTGTGTCGGAGCTACCGTTGATGAGCTAAAGGATACACTGGATGAGATGAAAAAATGTGGAATAAAGAATATCCTGGCTCTAAGAGGAGACCGACCTAAGGACTTCGAAGGAGATCCCTTCACTGACTTTAAATATGCTGCCAAGCTTATAGAGAAGGTCAGAGAATATACCGGAGATTATTTCTGTATCGGAGGTGCATGCTATCCTGAGGGACATCCGGAATGTGCAACTAAGTCAGAAGACATAGACCACCTGAAGGAGAAGGTGGAGGCAGGATGTGAATTCTTAACTACTCAGATGTTCTTTGATAACAATATATATTATAATTTCTTATATAAGATTCGTGATAAGGGCATCAATGTACCGGTTACAGCAGGTATTATGCCGATCACAAGGGCAACTCAGGTTGCGAATGCCATCACTATGTCGGGATCAAGCATGCCTGAGAGATTCAAGAACCTGGTAGATCATTTCGGTTCCAATCCTGCTGCAATGCAGCAGGCGGGAATTGCCTATGCCACCGATCAGATCATTGACCTGGTTGCTAACGGTGTTAAGCATATCCATGTATACTCCATGAATAAGCCTGAAGTGGTAAGCGGAATTATGAACAACTTATCCGAGATCATGAAATAATCATAAATGACAAGCAGTATTATTGTTAGTTTATAAAGGAGATATGCCAATGGGAATAATCTGTGACACACATATGCACTCATCGTTTTCGGGAGACAGCAAGACTTCTCTTCGAGACATGGCGGTAAGAGCCAATGACCTTGGACTTAAGATGATATGCTTCACCGAGCATATGGATTTCAATTTTCCTTATCTGAAAGGTGAGGAGGGGATGTTTACTCTGAATACCGATTCTTATCTTTATGAGCTTCTGAAGGTCAGAAGTGAGTATGAGGGAAAGATGGATATAGGCTATGGAGTTGAGCTGGGTCTTAAGGAGGACGCGGTCAGACAGAATGCGATTTATATCAAGAATCATGAGTTTGATTATGTCATCGCAAGCCTTCATCTTGTTAATGAGATGGATCCCTATTATCCTGAATATTTCGAAGATAAGACAGACGAAGAGGGTTACGTCACCTACTTTAAGAGCATATATGACAATATAAACAAATTTCAGAACTTTGACTGTCTGGGACATATTGATTATATCGTCCGTTATGGTAAAAGTAAGGATACTGACTACAGTTACAATAAGTATGCCGAGTACATCGACCCAATACTCAAGTTTTTGATTGAGCATGAGAAAGGACTTGAGCTCAATACAGCAGGTATCAGGAAGGGACTTAAGAATGTCCACCCTCTTCCCGATATTCTCAAGCGTTATAGGGAACTTGGTGGTGAACTGGTAACCATAGGCTCGGATGCTCACGATACATCTGCCATTGCTTCGGATTATGACAAGGCTATGGAAGCCCTTGAATATGCCGGCTTCAAGTACTACTGTATGTATATGAACAGAATTGCTGAATTCAAAAAGATAGTGTGATTATTATGGAATTGAATGAAATATTTAAGGAGCTTGATGCTCTGCCTTATGACAAAATAGAAGAATATCTTGAGACGAAGATAGCAGAGGCTAGCCTGGCCAAACGCATAGATCTTACCATACCGCTTTACAACGAACTAATTGGTTTCCTTAGAGACACCACACAGTTTGATAAGGGTAAAAGCTGTAAACAGAGACTGATCGATGAACTTAATAACAACAATCAGCAGGGAAGCATGAATTATGCTACCAGTATGCTTAATATAGCCAATTACGACAGAGCCGCAGGTGATTATTTAAGCTCTAAGGCAGAGTATGATAAGACAGAGGAGATATACGGTAAACTGTTAGACCACAAGGATTACCTTTGGGCAGGCCTTTATAACAATGAGTCGCTGCTTTATCAGGCGATGGGAGATAACCTGACTGCTATATCGAAGCTTAGTCAGGCATTAAGAATAGTTGAAGCAATCCCCGAGAGAAGAATGGAGGTTGCCACAACCTATACCAATATCGCCCAGTCCTTGGCTGCCATCGGTCAGATGGATGAGGCTGAAGTCAATATTAATGAAGCTCTAAAGATATTCGCAGAGACCGGCAACACTGATTATCACTACAGTGCAGCGGCCGCAGTTATGGGAATACTGGAATACAATAAGGGCAATTATAAGGCGGCCGCCGACTATTACAACGAGGCTGCTGAGATGGTTCTTAGAATCATGGGTGACAATGATAACTACAGGGTGCTTATATCCAACAGAGACGCCATGCTTGCCCTTGTAGACAGTGCACCGAATAATAATAAGATAATTGACTTTGTTAAGGAGGATGAGAGTATCAAGGGTTTGGAGCTGTGTAAACGCTTCTATGCCACATACGGCGCTCCCATGATTAATGAGAAGTTCGCTGACTATGCTGACAGAATAGCTGTCGGACTCTTCGCATACGGTTCGGAGTGCTATGGCTTTGATGATGAGATCTCCAAGGACCATGACTGGGGACCCGGCTTCATGCTTCTTGTTACAAGGAAGACCTATGAAGAAATCGGAGATGAGCTTGCAGAAGCCTATGAGAAGCTCCCTGATATCTTTATGGGTAGAAAGAGAGTGGTAACAGAGACGGCCGGTGACAGGGTAGGAGTGATTATTATAGAGAATCTCCTTCATACCTTCATGTCGCCTGCACTTAATCCCGACGGTATAACTGTTAACAGGAATAAACTCAGATATGTGGATGAGTCAAGCTTAAGCGCACTGACTAACGGTGAGGTATGGAAAGATGATGAAGGCATAATCTCTGCTGCAAGAGATGAGATATTGTCATATTATCCTGTGGTACAGTGGTTCAATACCCTGGGAACCAATCTTATTCTCACAGGACAAAGCGGACAGTATAATTTCAAAAGATGTCTTGACAGAGGTGATAAGGTTACGGCTTCAATGTATCTTAGTGACTTCTACAGATATGCACTGAAGACTCTGTATACAATTAACAGAACCTATGCTCCGTATGATAAGTGGTTGCTTAAGGGAGCCTCTAACCTATACATACATCCGGAGATAACTGACTGTATCAGGGCCATGGCGGATATGAATATCTGTGAGGAGAATGTGGTTCTGACAATAGAGATTATTGCTCAGCTGATATTGCAGAGTCTTAAGGACTTAGGAATCCTTACCGATGAGAATGTCAACTGGAATCTGGAGCTTATAGGCAGGAAGATGAAGGAGATCGCCAAGGATCCTGACGTAGTACATCAGATCACTTGTGAGAGACTGATAAAGCTTGAGTGGGAAGCCTTTGATAAGGTTGAGAACGAAGGAGGCAGAGCCTTCTGCCAGGATGATTACAAGACCTTCCATATTATGAGGAGAAGCCAGTATCTGACCTGGGATGATGAGATGATCCAGAGCTATATTGATGATTTCGAGCGTGCCGGCAGAGAGGGTAGGAACCTTATCACTGAGAAGTACGGTCGTATGGAGAAGAGTACGGCTCCGGAGGAATATGAGAAGATTAAGGATTACTTTCCGCCTCATACCGAATATCAGGATGAGATCATTGAATCCATATGTGCACTCCAGGTATCAATGATGGAAGAGGTAAGCAAGCAATATCCTTATATGGCAGGACGAGCAAGAAGTATTCATACCTATGAGGATACTGCATGGAGCACCTCATATGAGACCTACCTTAGAGGCGAAATCGGTACCTATTCCATGAAGACCTTGCTTATGTATGGCAGGTTTATCTCAGGTTATGCCAAGCGAGGCGAAAACCTTGCCCTTGATATCCTAAAGAATACCGCAGAAATGTACGGATATGAGAATATGGACGCTGCAGAGGAAGCCATAAGCAGATGGCAGAAGAAAAATTAGTAAAATATTTACAAAATGTTCTAAATTTGCGCTTTTCATCTTGAAATAATGCAGTTCTTCTTGTAGAATATAAGCGCTGATAAAATTTTGACAAGGTCACTTGTCGAATTAATAATTTTTTACATTTTTAGGAGGAAATAAAAATGGCAGTAAAAGTAGCAATTAACGGTTTCGGTCGTATCGGTCGTCTTGCATTCAGACAGATGTTTGGTGCAGAGGGATACGAAGTAGTAGCAATCAACGATCTTACAAGCCCTAAGATGCTTGCTCACCTTCTTAAGTATGACTCTTCACAGGGTAAGTACGCATTAGCTGACAAGGTTACAGCTGGTGAGGACTCAATCACAGTTGATGGCAAGACTCTTAAGATTTACAAGGAGCCAGATGCAAACAATTGTCCTTGGGGCGAGCTCGATGTAGATGTAGTTCTTGAGTGTTCAGGTTTCTACACATCTAAGGAGAAGGCTCAGGCTCATATCAATGCCGGCGCTAAGAAGGTTGTTATTTCTGCTCCTGCTGGAAATGATCTTCCTACTATCGTATACAATGTTAACCATACAACACTTAAGCCTGAAGATAAGATCATCTCAGCTGCTTCTTGTACAACTAACTGTCTTGCACCTATGGCTAAGGCTCTTAACGACCTTGCAGGTATCAAGTCAGGTATCATGAGCACAATCCACGCTTACACAGGCGATCAGATGATCCTTGATGGTCCTCAGAGAAAGGGTGACCTCAGAAGATCTCGTGCAGGTGCTGTAAATATCGTTCCTAACTCAACAGGTGCTGCTAAGGCTATCGGTCTTGTTATCCCTGAGCTTAATGGTAAGCTTATCGGATCTGCACAGAGAGTTCCTACTCCTACAGGTTCAACAACAATCCTTGTTGCAACAGTAGAGAAGTCAGTAACTAAGGAAGAGATCAATGCTGCAATGAAGGCTGCTGCTACAGAGTCATTCGGTTACAATGATGAAGAGATCGTTTCTTCAGATATCGTTGGATCAACATATGGTTCAATCTTCGATGCTACACAGACTATGGTTGGCGAGGATAACCTTGTTCAGGTTGTTTCATGGTATGATAACGAGAACTCTTACACATCTCAGATGGTTCGTACAATTAAGTACTTCGCTGAGTTAGCATAATCAGTTCTAAATTGTAAATTTGGGCCGCTTGCTTGTGCAGGCGGCCTTTCTTTATGTTATAATTTGCCTAGTGTATTCATTTTGGGAGGGTAACCTATGGCATACAGTTATGAAGATGCAATGAGTGAATTCTTTGGACATTCATCCAAGCCTCATTACACAACCGAACAGATAGATTTGGCTAAGAAGAGACAGAAGAAGTGTGGTGGTACCTTCATGGACAACCTCGAGGCTGTAGGTCGAGGTGATATAGATGGCAAAAGTGCGGGAATTAAGGCTAACCCCCTCGACAAAATCTTAGGGGAGATGAAGTCAAACGGCAATACATTGGAGAAGCCTGATATTGATTCGACTAATACTACCTCAGACCTTGTGAATGACTTAAATAACGCAAATGACATCTCGCAGATGATCAAGGGATTAAACGCAAGCCTTGAGAAGGAATATGGAATATCGGCAGAGAATGCACCTATATCGGACAAAGCCTCTGCGCTTAAGGCTTTCGAAGGACTGGCAGATGTACTTAAGAGTGATGTATATGGTCAGGATGCATATATTAAGAAATTAATTATAGCGTTCAAGAGACCCTTCGTAACACAGAGAGAAGCCGGCGATGCCATGAACTGTATTCTCATACACGGACCTGAGGATACGGGTAAGCATTACGGTCTTAATATGCTTGTGGAGGAGCTTGGCAAGAGAAGAGTCCTTGGCAGCAAGGAAATAGTGGATATGGATTTATCTCTCTATCCTTCTGCTGGTGAAGAGAATCTCTTTATTCAGGATCTGTATTCGGCTATATCCGGCAGGGCAAGTGTTATTCTCTTTGAGAACATGGACAAGTGTCATATTGCTAATCTGTCCAAGCTTGTAAGCCTTGTTACAGAGGGTGAGTGCAGACTACAGAACAGATATATCATGAAGAACGGTCAACTTATCAGTGTATCCAATGCTCTGGCAGGTGACATAGTAGGCTCTCTTGAGGCTAAGGACAAGTATCTGGTATTCATGTCCAGTCAGCCTCTTGATAAGGTAGCCGGCGTTATGGGAGCTCCGTTTATCAATGCATTGGGCGATATCTGTGAGACCTATACCCTGGAGGATGAATCAATTAAACAGATATCTGCTGAGCAGGAGAAGAATCTGATAGATAATGTGAAAAAGCAGTTATCTTATGTCATAAGTCTGGATGATGAATTCAGAGATTATATCTTATCCTTCGCATCCAAGGGTCGTGCAGTTAAGGGTGTACTTGATATCTATGATGATATCATGAAGGCTTTAACAGAGTTAAGACTTGAACGTGATGACATGATCGATGCCAATCTTTTACTTAGCATCAGGGATTCGCAACCAGTAATAATTATTGGAGAGGAAGAGCTTCAGTTAGGGGCGTTTTTGCCAAAGGGATATAAGGGTGAACTGGATATTGTGAAGGAAGAGCTCAATAATATCGTCGGCCTTAAGGAGGTCAAGGATTATATCTTAAGTCTGGAGGAATATTATGGAGTTCAGAAAAAGCGTAAGGAGGCCGGACTTAAGACCGGTGAGGTCAATAAGCACATGATATTCACCGGTAATCCCGGTACAGGTAAGACCACGATCGCAAGGATTGTGAGCAAATATCTTAAGGCGATCGGTATTCTGTCCGGCGGACAGCTTGTGGAGGTGTCAAGAGGTGATCTTGTCGGCAGGTATTCGGGTCACACGGCACCTCTTACCAATCAGGTGATCAAGTCGGCTATCGGTGGTGTGCTCTTTATCGATGAGGCATACAGCCTGTATCGAGGCAGGGAAGACAGCTTCGGCCTGGAGGCAATTGATACACTGGTTAAAGGAATTGAAGATAACAGAGATGACCTTGTAGTAATTCTGGCAGGCTATTCCAAGGAAATGGAGGAGTTCTTAGAGACCAATTCGGGACTTAAGAGCAGGTTCCCCAATATAATTGATTTTCCGGATTATACGGGTGAGGAGCTGCTTGAAATCGCACAGATTACTGCTAAGAGCAAGGGTTATGTGATAGCTGACGAGGCTAAGGAGCCGCTGCTTAATTACTTTAATTTTGTTCAGGCTACAAGGGCGAGGGAAGCCGGTAACGGCAGGTTGGTGCGCAACAAGATTGAGGAAGCAATACTTAATCAGTCGAGACGTCTTGTGGTTCAGAAGGATGCTGATATGTCACTGTTAGTTCTAATGGACTTTGAGCTGGAGGAGTGATATAATACTTAAGGATTTTTGTACAATTTCTGTAGCATTGCGCAAGCTACAGAATGAGAATATTTTATAAGGAGGACATATATATGTCATTAAACAAGAAGAGCGTTGATGATTTTAACGCAAAGGGCAGAAGAGTACTTGTAAGATGTGACTTCAACGTACCACTTAAGGACGGCGTGATCACAGATGAGACAAGAATCGTTGCTGCACTTCCTACTATCAAAAAGCTTATTGGTGACGGCGCTAAGGTTATCCTTTGCTCGCACCTGGGTAAGGTTAAGGAAGGACCTAATGAGAAGGAGTCACTTGCTCCTGTAGCTAAGAGACTGTCTGAGAAGTTAGGCAAGGAGGTTGTATTCGTATCTGATTACAACGTTACAGGCGAGGCTGCTACAGCAGCTGTTGCAGCTATGAAGGAAGGGGATGTAGTTCTTCTTCAGAATACTCGTTTCCGTGGCAAGGAAGAGACTAAGGTTAAGGAAGCAGGCGAGGCTTTTGCTAAGGAGCTTGCTGATCTTGCTGATGATTATGTATGTGATGCTTTCGGTTCTGCTCACAGAGCTCATGCATCTGTTTCGGTTGTTACCAAGTACATCAAGGAGAAGGGCGGCACTAACGCAGTTGGATACCTCATGCAGAAGGAGATTGACTTCCTTGGTAATGCAGTTGAGAATCCTGTAAGACCTTTCGTAGCTATCCTTGGTGGTGCTAAGGTTGCTGACAAGCTTAATGTTATCGATAACCTTCTTGAGAAGGCTGATACTCTTATCATCGGTGGTGGTATGGCTTTCACCTTCCTCAAGGCTCAGGGCTATGAGATTGGTAAGTCACTGTGTGATGATGAGAAGCTTGAGTACTGTAAGGAAATGATGGCTAAGGCTGAGAAACTCGGCAAGAAGTTACTTCTTCCTGTAGATACAGCAGTAGCTGACGGTTTCCCGAATCCTATCGATGCTCCTATCGACGTTGAGTATGTAGCATCAACAGAGATTCCTGCTGACAAGGAAGGTCTTGATATCGGACCTAAGACTCAGGAACTCTTCGCTACAGCAGCTAAGGAAGCTAAGACAGTAGTATGGAACGGACCTATGGGTGTATTCGAGAATCCTACACTTGCTAAGGGTACTATAGCAGTAGCTAAGGCATTGGCAGAGACAGAGGCTACAACAATCATCGGTGGTGGTGATTCAGCCGCTGCATGCAATCAGCTTGGATTTGCTGACAAGATGAGCCACATCTCAACAGGTGGTGGAGCTTCACTTGAGTTCTTAGAGGGTAAGGAATTACCGGGCGTTTATGCTGCAGATGATAAGTAAAATATATTTTTAGGAGATTAATAAAATGGCAAGAAGAAGAATTATTGCCGGCAACTGGAAGATGAACATGACTCCAAGCCAGGCAGTTGAACTTTGTGCAACACTTAAGGATTTAGTAAAGAACGATGCAGTTGACGTAGTATACTGCGTACCTGCGATCGATATCGTACCTGTAGCTGAGGCTATCAAGGGAACAAATGTTAAGCTCGGTGCTGAGAACTTCTACATCGAGGATAAGGGTGCCTTCACAGGTGAGATTTCTGCTCCCATGCTCAAAGAAGCAGGTGTTGAGTACATCATCATCGGTCACTCTGAGAGAAGAGATATCTTCGGAGAGAACGATATCCTTATCAATGCTAAGGTTAAGAAGGCATTTGCTGCCGGTCTTAAGCCCATCCTTTGCTGTGGTGAGTCATTAGCTCTCCGTAAGGCAGGAACATATAAGGAGTGGATCGCAAGACAGATTAAGTGGGATCTTACAGACGTAACAGCTGATCAGGTTAAAGAACTTGTAATCGCATACGAGCCTATCTGGGCTATCGGTACAGGTGAGACAGCTACAGCTGACCAGGCACAGGAAGTATGTAAGATGATCCGTGAGGTTATTGCTGAGATGTATGATGCAGCTACAGCTGACGCAGTTAGAATCCAGTACGGCGGCTCTATGAACGCAGGCAATGCTGCTGAGCTTCTGGCTAAGGATGATATTGACGGTGGTCTCATCGGCGGAGCAGCGCTCAAGCCTGATTTTGGCCAGATTGTCAACGCCTAGTTTTATTTAGAATTTCTTAAACTTATTTGTGGTGCCCTTATTTTAAGGGCACCATATCTTAAATAATCTATTTAATTTTAATTCAATTCAGTATATTATCCAAAATCAAATTGATAATTGATGATAGTTTTGTGGATGACGGTTGTTGTGTCTAACGGTTGGTGTCTAACGGTTTGTGTCTAACGGTTTGTGTCTAACGGTTTGTGACTAACGGTTTGTGTCTAACGGTTTGTGTCTAACTTGGCAAAAGTGTACGCTAAGCCCCAATGAAGCGGTGAAAATGGCCAGTGCATTATGTCTTAAACGTCAAAAGCGTGCCTTAGGCCCCAATGAAGCAGTGAAAATAGCCAGTGCATTATGTCTTAAACGTCAAAAGCGTGCCGCAGGCCCCAATGAAGCTGTAAAAATAGCAGGAAAAAACAATAATATATAGAGAGGAGGACGGATTATAATTTGTTAAAAAGGTTGTTACAAAAACGCTTATCCGTATTGCAGAAGAATGTAAGTCTTATTAAACTGCGGATAGATAAGTATCCACAAGGATATCTTAAAATAAATAAGAAAAACGGTGAATTCTATTATCGCATAGTCTCAAATATAACAGGAGAAAGACGGTATATACGAAAAGAGAATATTAATGAGGCAAAATTGATTGCTCAAAGAGATTATGATAACGAATATTTGAAATATGCGGAAAAAGAAATAAATGAACTAAGAAAACAACTAAAAAATGACTATTCCAGTAAAGCAAGAAATTGTTATTCAAGCTTACACCCAGGTAGACAGTGTCTAGTGGAGCCTCTTGAAGTATCTGACGAGGAGTACATTAATAAATGGATGAGCAAACCATATGTCCCAAAAGGATTTAAGGAAGAGGATAATACAGAGTATTACACAGAAAACGGGGAACGTGTTAGATCAAAGTCAGAAGTGATAATAGCAAATACACTAAAATCACTGAATATACCATATAAATATGAGTGCCCATTGAAACTTAACGACTTAATAATATATCCTGATTTTACTATACTTGATGTAAAAAGAAGACAGGAAAAGTATCTTGAACACTTTGGAATGATGGGAGATTTAGATTATGTGAGTAATATGATGCTTAAAATTGCTACATATGAACAAAATAATATTTTTATAGGAGACAGATTGATCTGTACTTTTGAGTCTATAAGGCGTCCATTGAGCGTATCTGTATTGAGAAATAAATTGAAAATACTAATATAAAGCCTGCTGCAAAAAAATTTGCATATAATAGTTGATTGAGTATAAGGCATCTAAGGAATTATTAAGGGAGAAGGAGGAGAATGATGAATAATGAATTAGTTATTTTTGAAACAAAAGACAATGACATCAAACTTGAGGTACCTGTTGATAGAGATACTGTATGGCTTACACAAGCACAAATGACAGGATTGTTTAAAGTTGATAGAACAGTTATTACTAGGCATGTGAATAATGTTTTTAAGGAACAGGAATTGATAAAAGAAAGCAATGTGCAAAAAATGCACATTGCTAATTCAGATAAGCCAGTTCAATTTTATAGTTTAGAAGTAATAATATCTGTTGGTTATCGTGTGAAATCACAGAGAGGTGTTGAATTTAGGCAGTGGGCAAATAAAATTTTGAAGCAGTATGTTATTCAAGGTTATGCTATTAACGAAAAGCGTTTGCAGGCTCTTGAGAAAACAGTGGATATCCAGACTAGAATGTTAGCTGATGCACTAGATGTAGAAGAAGCGGATGTGCTCAGAGCAGTAAATGAATATACTGAAGCATTGTTACTTTTAGATAAGTACGATCACCAGGCTTTAGAAAAACCAGATGGAGCTGTTCCGATTTATAGGATTACATATGAAGACTGCAAAGAGATGGTCGGTAAAATGAGAGATTCCTTTGATACGGATGTGTTTGGTGTTGAAAAGGAGGCTGGTAAAGTTGCAGGTATAATTGCTGCTGTATATCAGAGTGTGTTTGGAGAAGATGCATATCCTTCGATAGAAGAAAAAGCGGCAAATCTGCTTTACTTTATGATAAAGGACCATCCTTATGCAGATGGGTGCAAAAGAATTGCTGCATCTTTGTTCCTAGAATTTTTAGACAGGAATAGTGCATTGTTTATTGACGGAGTAAAGAGACTGAGCGATGGAACATTAGTTGCTATTACGTTAATGATAGCGGAGTCAAAGCCGGATGAGAAAGATGTAATGGTGAAAATGGTTATGAACCTATTGTCGTTAAGTTAAATTGGAAAGCAATTTTTTACATCAAATTTACCCAGATTAGCCCCGGAGCGCTCCGGGTCTTTTGTGTTTATTCTTTACTGTTATGCTTCTTTCGCGTATAATGATATGAGTTGATTGTTGAAACAGTCATGTTTATTATTTGATGATCATCTATAGGGGGCAATTATGAGCAAGGATAATAGGAGATTAAAAATATCGTTCAATTCACCTGTTGTGTTGACATTTGCAATTCTTATGTTTGTGGCAACACTGCTTGGAATGGCAAGTAATTATTCAATTACAAGGGCATTGTTCTCGACATCTAGGTCAGGACTTCTCAATATTATGACATATATAAGGTTATTTACACATGTTATAGGTCATTGGAGCTTCCAGCACTTCATTTCCAATGTTTCAGTGCTGTTGCTGCTTGGCCCCATGCTTGAAGAGAAGTATGGCGGTGGAGTGCTTGTAGAGGTGATTCTTATCACGGCTGTAATTACAGGTGTGATTAACAATGTGTTATTCCCTTTCAGTTGTCTTGCCGGTGCGAGTGGTGTCGTGTTCGCATTCATCATTCTTGCATCATTTACCGAGTTTAAGAAGGGTGAGATTCCGCTCACCTTTATTCTTGTTGCAGTATTCTATATCGGCAATCAGATATGGGATGGCGTTACCCTTAGGGATAATATATCTAATCTGTCTCATATTATTGGTGGTCTCTGCGGTGCATGGAGCGGATATCTGCTTAATATGAAGACGGGGAAATAAGTTTTAGGAGTTATAGATGGACATACAACAATTAGTAACATATATTGTGGCAATGGTTATAATGCTTGGACTAAGTGCGGTGTTCTCCATGACTGAGACCGCATTCAATGCTGCAAGTAAGAGTAGGCTTAAGGCGATGGAGAATCCTAAGGCAGATAAGGTCTTGGAGCTTTTGGACAGGTATGATGACCTGCTCTCAACCATCCTGGTAGGTAATAATGTAGTAAATATTGCATTGGCCTCTGTTGGTACTGTATTCTTCGTAAGTCTTGTTAGCAGTGGTGGTGCAACCCTTTCCACAGTAGTGATTACAATTGCGGTACTTATATTTGGTGAACTGACACCCAAGAGCATAGCCAAGGATATGCCGGAGAAAATAGCTATGGCTATGGCTCCGATATTCTCATTTCTTATGACTGTTCTTACACCGGTTAACTTCCTGTTTAGACAGTGGAATAAGCTTATGGACAGAATTATTCCCGGAGAAGAAGAGATAAAGACTACCTCTGAAGAACTGTTAGTCCTCGTAGAGGAAGCAGAGCAGGAGGGAAGTGTTGATAAGGAAGAAGGCGAACTTCTCAGAAGTGCGATTGAATTCTCAGACAGAGAGGTTCAGGATATCCTCACTCACAGAGTAGACCTTGAGGCTGTGCCTGCAACCTGTACCAAGGAAGAACTGTCCGACAGATTCATTGAGAGCCGGTATAGCCGTATTCTTGTATATAAAGACAGTATTGATGATATTATCGGTGTGGTACATCTTAAGGATTTCTATGGAGACTATGATAAGAAAAACTTCAACCTTAAGAAGATGATGACACCGCCTATCTTCGTGCCGCCCACCATGAAGATTGATGACTGCCTCCATCTGTTACAGCAGGAGCAGAGTTCGGTTGCTGTTGTCACTGACGAATTCGGTGGAACACAGGGAATTGTAACTGTTGAAGATGTTGTTGAAGAGCTTGTCGGTGAGATATGGGATGAGCATGATGAGGTAGAAGAGGATTATATCAGCCTCGATGATAATACCTGGCTGGTATCAGGCAAGGCGGATCTTGAGAAGACCTTTGATATGTTCGATACTCCGTTAGAGGAAGAACTTGAGGATACTCAGACTGTTAGTGGATGGGTTATGGAAGAACTTGGTCATATCCCGGAGAAGGGTGAGACCTTCGAATATGAGAATCTGTGCGTAGAGGTTACGGACACAGATTCCAGAAGGGTTGTTGAGATTAAGGTAGTGGTTACTGCTCCTGATTCTGAGACAGAGAATTCATCTTCTCAGAGTACCAGTGCTCAACCTTCTGATGAAAGTAATCAGGACCCCAGCTCCCCTCATCAGCAAGAACGCCGTTAACGGCATCCATAAGGTCTGCTGAGACAATCATAACGGTATGCACACGCTTGTAGAATTCTTCCTTGCTCTCAGCATAGTGCTGCTTGATTGGTTCACCAACCTTAACATAATCATTATCAATAAAACCGCCTGCGGATATTGTCGTAATACCGTAGGCGTTTTCTGTTTCTGCTATTGAAACAGACTGCATCTTGCGGCACTTGATAACGTCCAACTCAGTAATCTTGCTTTTCTGTAACCATTCCTTGAAAGTTTTTTCCATATAATACTTTTCCCTGTATATTATTATTCTAAAATATAATTTTAGCCTTATTTATCATACGTGAATCAGTGCCCAAAATCAAGGTCAAATAATATAGTATTTGACTATTATTTGTGATAAAATCAAATGTGGCAAATTCTACAGATATGCCAAAATAAAGCAATATTGATTGGAGTAGTAAAATATGGCACTTAGTAAGAAACCAACCACAGGCATGAAGGATATCCTTCCTCAGGAGATGAGAATAAGGGATTATGTTATAAGCGTAATTCAGGATACATATGCACAGTTTGGATTCACACATATAGAGACCCCCTGTGTTGAGAATATCAATAATCTTAACTGCAAGGCCGGTGGAGAGAACGAGAAACTGATCTTCAAGATAATGAAGAGAGGCGAAAAGCTGAATATCAACGAAGCTAAGGAAGAGAATGACCTTACGGATTCAGGATTAAGATATGACTTGACGGTTCCTCTTGTAAGATTTTATTCCAATAATCAGGCTTCTCTTCCTGCACCGTTTAAGGCTCTTCAGATTGGTCCCGTATGGAGAGCTGACAGACCACAGAGAGGTAGATACAGACAATTCTATCAATGTGACATTGATATTCTTGGTGAGCCAAGTAACCTTGCCGAGATCGAGTTAATAACAGCAACAACAACCACACTTGGCAAACTTGGCTTCAAGAACTTCGAGATAAGAATCAATGAAAGAAGAATCCTTAAGGCCATGGCTGCCTATGCAGGCTTTGCAGAGGATAGCTTCGATGAGGTCTTCATCATCCTGGATAAGATGGACAAGATAGGGATGGAAGGTGTCAGGGAAGAACTTGTTAAGGCAGGTCACACAGAGGAGTCGGCTGACAAATATCTGGCACTTTTCACGGGTCTTAATGAACATGATAACGACGGTCTTGAATATATTGCAGGTGTACTTGGAGAATATCTTGACAGTGATATCAAGGACAATCTTTCGGAGATCATCACAGCGGTTGAAGCAACCAAGGCAGCTGAGTTCAAAACCGTATTCGACCCTACTCTTGTTCGTGGAATGAGCTACTATACAGGAACCATATTTGAGATAGCTATCCCTGAGTTCGGCGGCAGCTGCGGCGGTGGTGGCAGATATGACAAGATGGTAGGTCAGTTCACCGGACAGGATACACCGGCCTGCGGCTTCTCTATCGGCTTCGAGAGAATAGTTTTACTTTTGCTTGAGAACGGCTTCGAGATTCCGGGTGACAACAAGAAGATAGCATTCCTAATCGAGAAAGGAATCGACAGCAAGAGACTGTCAGAGATTATGATTGAGGCTGCTAACCTTAGAAAAGAGGGTTATCAGGTTCTTGTATCAAGAATGAACAAGAACAAGAAATTCCAGCGTGCATCCCTGGAAGAGCAGGGTTACACCGAATTCAAGGACTTCTATCGAGAGGCACTGAAGAATTAGTTGATGTACTAAAAACATGAAGAGAAAACCTAAGTCAATTGACTGTAAAGAATTCACCAGACTGATGCCGCTGTGGCTGAGTGACGAGCTCAAGGGCAGGAAGGCATATCAGTTCCTGGAGCATATGGATAACTGTGCGGAGTGCAGAGAGGAACTGCATATCCAATTCCTCGTAATAGAGGGCACAGCAAGACTTGAGAGTGCAGCAAGCTTTAATCTCGACGAAGAGCTCGACAATAAGGTTAGGCTCTACAGAGAGAAGCTGAACTCGAGTAGGATATTAAATGGAGTCATCTACACTCTGGAGGCAATATCCGTTGCTATCCTTGTATGGGTAATGTCTCTGGTCATTGCGACATTGTAGGAAAAAGATATGAGTAAACTTCTGCTTATAGACGGACATAGCATAATAAACAGAGCCTTCTATGGAGTTCCTGAGCTTTCCAACAGCTCGGGATTGCATGTGAACGCCATCTATGGCTTCCTAAACATCATGTTCAAGTTCATAGATGACGAAGCGCCTGACTACATTACTGTAGCCTTCGATACCTCTGCGCCCACCTTCAGACATAAGGAATACAGCGACTACAAGGGCACACGTAAGCCCATGCCGGAGGAGTTGAGAGAACAGGTGCCGGTGGTTAAGGATGTTCTGACGGCCATGGGTGTGAATATCATCATGCAGGAAGGCATAGAGGCTGACGACATCTTAGGAACCCTTGCCAGAGCTGCCGAAGCAGACGGCATGGAGGTGACGCTCGTATCGGGTGACAGGGACCTCCTTCAGATTGCTACCGACAGGATTAAGATTGCCCTGCCTAAGACCAAGGGCAACAAGACCGAGACCGAATACTACCACACAGAGGATGTCATCGCGAAGTATCAGGTTCCGCCCTCAGGAATAATCGAGCTTAAGAGCCTTATGGGCGACAGCTCCGATAACATCCCGGGAGTTCCCAAGGTCGGCGAGAAGACTGCCACGTCGCTTCTTGTTACATACCACACTTTGGATAATATCTACGCCAACCTTGACAATATTACGAAGAAGGGTCTCCACGACACACTGGAACAGAACAGGGACAAGGCCTACCTTAGCCACTTCCTCGCGACTATCAAGACCGACTGCGACGTCGTCCCCAATTGGTCGGACATCGCCCTCGGCAACCTCTATACCGGTGAAGCCTACGAGCTTCTGAAAACCTTGGGTCTTAAGAGTATTCTTAAGCGCTTTGAGGGCAAAATCGCGGGAACTGACCTAAACCCCTTTGAACAGAATATTAAGATAACCTCTACAAACGACTACAGTGAGGTTGAGGCTATTTTCAAAAACATGGAGAAAGCAAAGGATGTATATGTATACATCCACAGAGATAAGAATAAGCAGGCCACAGCGCTCTCAGTGGGCTTTGATGAGAAGATATATGTAATCGACATTGTTTTCTTCATAACAGAAGCTTTTATTTCTGAGAAACTGACAGCCATTCAGCATAAGGGCATACATATCATTACCTATGATGTCAAAGCCATGTATGAATTCCTTGACAGCCATCAGGATAACAATATCGACGATGTGATGTTGCTTAATTACCTGAACAATCCGGTGGCGCCCAAAGAGATTAACACAGAGCCCGGTAAAGTTATATTGTCCATTATGGATGATTACAGGGATGGTATGGAGGCGCTTAAAGCCTCAGGCCAGATGAATGTCTACAGGGACATCGACCTTCCGCTTGCTGCTGTTCTATATGACATGGAGCAGGCAGGCATCAGAGCGGACAGAGACTGGCTTGTAAACTACGGGGAGACTCTGGATAAGAGAATAGTCGAGCTTACATCCTTAATATATGATAAAGCCGGAGAGAGCTTCAACATCAACTCGCCCAAACAGCTGGGCGAAGTTCTGTTTGAGAAACTCAAGCTTCCCGGTGGCAAGAAGACTAAATCAGGCTATTCAACAGCAGCCGAGGTATTGCAGAAGCTTGCCGGTGAATACCCGATAGTAGACGAGATTCTGGAATACAGAGCACTGACCAAGCTTAAGAGTACCTATGCCCAGGGTCTTATTGACTGCATAAAGGATGACGGAAGAATCCACACCACCTTCAACCAGACGGTGACAGCAACAGGAAGAATAAGTTCAACAGAACCCAACCTGCAGAACATTCCGATAAGAACCGAGCTTGGACGCGAGATAAGGAAGTGCTTCATACCCAAGCCCGGATATGTATTCATAGATGCAGACTATTCTCAGATAGAGCTTAGGCTCTTGGCTCATATGTCGGGCGACGAGAGTCTGATTGAGAGCTACAGGATGGACGCAGACATCCATAGAATAACGGCTTCCAAGGTCTTCGGCATACCCTTTGACGAGGTTACACCTACGCAGAGACGTGATGCCAAGGCAGTGAACTTCGGCCTTATCTACGGCATCAGTTCCTTTGGTCTGAGCAAGGATTTAGGCATCACCAGAGAGGATGCCGCAAGATATATAGAGGACTATTTCAAAAACTATCCCGGCGTCAAACGCTTCCTTGACGACACTGTTTCAAACGCCAAGGAGAAGGGATATGTCAAGACTATGTATGGCAGGGTACGTCCTATTCCTGAGCTAAAGAGCAGCAACTATATGATGCGCCAGTTTGGAGAGAGAGTTGCCATGAACAGCCCCATACAGGGTACTGCTGCAGACATTATGAAAATCGCTATGATTAAAGTTCACAAGGCTCTTAACGAATCGGGTCTGGATGCCCGTATTCTTGTACAGGTTCATGATGAACTCCTGCTTGAGGTTAAGGAAGAGGCACTTGAGACTGCTAAGGATATACTCATAGATAATATGATAAATGCAGCAGATCTTAAAGTAAGACTGGATGTGGATGCTCACAGCGGCAAGGACTGGTACGAGGCAAAGTAATGCTTACAATCGGAGTAACAGGCGGAGTAGGTGCCGGAAAAAGTACGGTGCTTAACTATATTAAGGACAATTACAGAGCAGAGATTATCTTGGCTGATGATTACGGCAATAAGGTCAAGGAGCCGGGTGAAGAATGTTATGCTAAGATAGTGGAACTTTTAGGCGAAGGCATACTTAGTTCTCCTAACGGCACGATCGACAGGGAGAAGATGGCGAAGGCGATTTTTGCAGATGAAGAGCTTAGACGTAAGGTTAACGATATAATTCATCCTGCTGTAATTCAGAAAATACTTGAGGATGTGGATAAAATAAGAACAGGTGGCAGGATAGATTACTGCCTGATTGAAGCAGCTCTTCTTATAGAATCCGGATTATACAGGGAATTTGATAAATTAATGTACATCTACGCTGATGAGAATGTCCGGCGTAAGCGCCTGATATCAAGTCGCGGGTACAGTGATGAAAAAATTGATTCAATAATGGCAACTCAGCTTAGTGATGAAGAATTCAGAAGCTATGCTGATGTTGTGATAAATAATAGTGGGGACAGTCGGGAGACCTATAAGCAGATAGATGCCTGGCTGAGTAGGAGATAAGATGGGAGAGAATAGCAATCCTAACAATATGGTTTTCGGACTTGATATCGGTACCAGAAGTATAGTCGGTACTGTCGGATATAAGTCAGGTAAGGATTTTGTAGTGGTAGCTCAGACGGCTAAAGAGCATGAGACCAGAGCCATGCTCGATGGTCAGATTCATGATATCCAGGCTGTCGCAGGTACAATTAAGGATGTGAAGAAGCATTTAGAGACTATGATAGGTGACAAGCTTCACAGTGCCTGTATTGCTGCCGCAGGTCGTGTACTCAAGACTGTGACCACTCATACTGACATGGAACTTAAGGAAGAGAAGACTGTGGACAAAGAGGATGTATTCTCGCTCCAGTCACTTGCCATTGAGGATGCCTACAGAATCTTCTTAGACAATGAGAAAATGGATGTTAAGTTCTTCTGTGTCGGAAGCTCTGTTGTAAAGTATTACTTAGGCGACCTTCCTATGAACAACCTCTTAGATCATAAGGCTAAGAGTATCGGTGTTGATATTATTGCAACCTTCCTGCCTGAGGATGTAGTTGACGGATTATACAAGGCTGTAGAGTATGCCGGGCTTAATGTAGCCAATATGACTCTCGAGCCAATCGCAGCTATTGAACTTGCTATCCCTGATAAGTTCAGACTCCTTAACATCGCCCTGGTGGATGTTGGCGCCGGTACTTCGGATATATCCATTACCAAGGATGGCAGTATCATCGCCTTTGGTATGATTCCTACTGCGGGAGACAGTCTGACCGAGACTATTGCCAACCACTGTATGGTAGATTTCGGGACAGCTGAGGAAATTAAGAGACAGATTGGCGTTAATGACGAGATAGAATATGAAGATATCTTAGGCATAAAATATACCATTACCAATGATGAGATTATGGGTCTTATAGCCGGTAATGTGGATGAGATGACGAGTCTTGCCGCAGATAAGATTATGGAGCTCAACGGAGGCAAGTCCGTAGGCGCCGTATTTGTAGTCGGCGGTGGTGGAATGATACCGGGTTATACGGAGAAGCTCGCTGAGAAGCTGGGTCTTAACAAAGAGCGTGTCGCTCTTCGAGGTAAGGAGGTAATGCAGGATATTGTATTTAAGAATACTGAGCTTAATGTCAATTCCCTCCTCGTAACCCCTATCGGAATCTGCTTAAACTATTATAAAGAGAGCAATAACTTTATCTATGTCAGCTTCAATGACGACAATATAAAGCTGTACAACAACAATAATCTGACTGTAACGGATGCAGCCATGCAGACCGAATATGCAGGCATAGGCTTCTTCCCTAAGAGCGGCGATGCGCTGAACTTCACCGTGAACGGTAGGGAGCGTATGTGCAGAGGCGGTATGGGTGAGCCGGCAGTCATCAAGGTTAACGGTAACCCTGCTAACCTTCACACTCCTATTAATGAGGGAGACAAGATAGAAGTAATTGCGGCTACCAAGGGTGAGCCTGCAGTAATGACAGTCGGAGAACTCAACGAATACAAGGAGATAGTGAAGAGTATCTCCGGCAACAGCACCCGTACTCTTGATAAGATAGTAACAGTTAACGGAGTAAGGGTTACTGAGGATTACAGTATACAGAACGGAGATAAGCTTGAGATCTTTGTATCAGATGAAAGCATTGCACCAAGTGAAGTTCATAGTGACATGAACGATGTGAGCAATGATAAACAGTCCATTAACCCTGTTAACTCAGGTAATCTTTCATCAGATATCTTCGTCTCAGTCAACAGTTCACCTATTAAGCTTACCGGTAAGAGCAGTTACGTCTTCGTAGATATCTTTGATCATATAGACTTTGACAGGAGTAGGGTTAAGGGTAATCTTGTAACCAAGCTTAACGGCAAAGCAGCACAATATATGGAAGAGCTTCACGACGGTGACATAATCGAGGTGTTCTGGGCATGAGATTATCACCGATAGCCAGTGGCAGTAGCGGAAACAGCATATACGTAGGCTCTGACAGAACTCATCTTCTTGTGGATACAGGTATCAGCAGGAAGAGGATCGAGGAGGGGCTTAGTCTTCTCGATGTATCCGGTCATGACATAGACGGCATCCTGATTACTCATGAACATTCGGACCATATCCAGGGACTCGGCGTCTTTTGTCGCAAGTATCACGTTCCGATATATGCCACCCAAAGCACTCTAATGGAGATTGAGAAGGTTAACGCACTGGGTGAGATAGATTCATCTCTTTTCAATGTGGTACAACCGGATATAGGTCTCACAATAGGCGACATAGATATCACACCCATGCATATATATCATGATGCAGCAGACCCGGTTGGATATACCTTCACATGCAACAATACAAAGATTGCAGTAGCGACGGATCTCGGGCATTACGATGATTACATTATCAGTCATCTTACGGGGCTTAACAGTATTCTCATAGAATCCAATCATGATGTACGTATGCTTCAGGTCGGCCCTTATCCGTATCGGTTAAAACAGCGAATACTGTCAGAAAATGGCCACCTTAGTAATGAGAATGCAGGTCGTCTGCTTAACAGAATACTTAATGACAATATGGGACCTGTATTCTTAGGTCACCTAAGTCATGAGAACAATATGCCTGAGCTTGCTTATGAAAGTGTTAGGCTTGAGATAGATATGGGGGACTGCCCTTATAAGTCCGGCGATATAGAGATAAGAGTGGCGCACAGAGACAGACCGTCAGGCATAATTAATGTAGGATAATTGATATTTGGAGGGAAGTAGGTATGGCAACAATAATTGATATTCTCAAAACCGGAGTAGACAATAAGGCTTCGGATATTCACATTACCGTAGGCGTTCCGCCCAAGATGAGAGTTAATGGTAAGCTTGTAACCATGAATTTCGACAGGCTGATGCCACAGGATACCAAGATGTTAGCTGAGAGCATCATGAACGATAAACAGAAGCAGTGGTTCGAAGATAAGGGTGAGGTTGACTTTTCTTATGGCGTTCCCGACCTTGGAAGATATCGTGTCAATGCTTATCATCAGCGTGGTACCGTAGCTATGGCGCTTAGACTTGTAAGTACCAATATTCCCGAGCCTGAAGCTCTGGGTGTACCTGAGTCGGTAATCGACCTCTACAATCGCAAGCGTGGACTTATCTTGGTCACAGGTCCTACAGGTAGTGGTAAGTCAACAACCCTTGCGGCTATTCTGGATAAGGCTAATCATAACAGGGATGCACACATTATTACTCTGGAGGACCCGATCGAGTACCTGCACAGACATGATAAATGCATTGTTAACCAGAGAGAAATCGGTCTTGATTCACAGAACTATGCCAATGCCTTAAGAGCTGCTCTCAGAGAAGATCCCGATATCATCCTCGTAGGAGAGATGAGAGACTTTGAGACCATATCTGTAGCAATAACTGCTGCTGAGACAGGACACCTGGTATTATCAACACTTCATACAATAGGTGCGGCAAGTACAGTAGATCGTGTTATTGATGTATTCCCTCCTCATCAGCAACAGCAGATCAGAGTACAGCTTGCCAACGTTCTTGAAGCTGTAGTCAGCCAGCAGCTTTTGCCTACAGCCGACCTTAGCGGAAGAGTGGCAGCCTTTGAGGTACTGCATACCAATAATGCTGTTCGTAATCTTATTAGAGAAGGTAAGTCTCATCAACTTATCTCTATCATGCAGACCAACCGTAAGATGGGCATGATAACTATGGATGATTGTATTGAACAGCTCTACTTCCAGAACAGGATTACTGCCGAGACAGCTATTCAGTTTGCGGTTGACCCTGATGCTATGAGCCAGAAATGCTTCTAAAATATAAAAAAATTATTAATTACCAATCGCCATATTGCTCGTGCACAATGACGAAAAAACATACAAATTGTGCTATATTTACATATTTATCGCTATAATTTGTTCACAAATTGGTAATTTTGTTGTAAAATATTACACGGATTTATTGTAGATTAACCATTTTATATCTGGAGATATTGATGCGAAGGAATAAAGGCTTCTCACTAATTGAATTAATTGTTGTAATTGCAATAATGGCTGTGTTAGTGGGACTCCTTGTACCTAATGTAACCAGGTACGTAGAGAGGAACAGGGCGAAGGCCTGCAGAGTTAACAGAGAAGAAATCTTAGGTATATTCGAGAGATGTGTATATGCTGAGAGCGTGGAGTTAACCCAGGCGGATCTGGTGAATGTTGCTTCTGGCGGTAAAGCAGAGAATAGTGCAGAAGTATTACAGTATAAGGAATGTCCTTCGGATAAGGCCTCTACTGTATATACGGCCACATTGGTTGACGGAGTTGCCATGATAACCTGTAATCATGCAGATCATGACCCTGTTGTTATCGATCTTAGTCAGTGGGAAGGTACAGAGCTTGCGGAAGGTATTGATCCGACATTGGTTCCACCCAGCGCATCACCTACTCCAACCGCAACACCTACACCTAGTGATACACCTACACCAACTCCCACACCTGATAGTTATAGTGACGGATACTGGCCTTCAGATGATTCCAGATGGGACGGCACGGGCAAGCAACCGGGTTCGATAGTAACTGTTAAGGTTCCTTCGGGTCTTCAGAGATCTAATAACGGATTCTATTATGTTCTTGTTAACAGAGATAGGACTAATGGTGAGGGTACATTCAATATTTATTATGAATGGAGAGCAGGTCCGGAGGTTATTGATACCAGAAAGTGGGAACAGGTTGTATCCTGGTCAGGCGTTAAATATACTGACTGGACTCAGATTAGGCATCCTAATTCCCCTACCCAGATAACCGGAGTCAGATATGGTGATATGCTTGAATATGAAGGTAAATTATATATATACAATCATTATCCGGCAGATTGGGAGACTTATATTAACTTACCTACAGGCAATAATGCGGAAAATAATTGGTACTATGTCTATCCGGGTGGTGTAACGGAAGCACCAAAGAATTAACAGACAACAACACGAAAGATAAATATTAATGGATTTCAGAAGAAAGAAAATAAGACTCGGTGATGCCCTTGTATCGGACGGAGTCATTACTGAGGAGCAGTTACAGAAATATCTTGAAAAACAGAGAACCAGCAACAAGAAATTAGGTGAGCTTCTAATTGATGAAGGCGTGGTAAGCGAAGAGATTATCGCAAAAACCCTTAGCAATCAGCTGGGATATGCCATGATAGAGAATCTTGAGGAGTGCAATATCTCTGATGATATCTTAAGCCTGGTTCCCGTTAACGTTATTCAGAAATACAGTGTAATGCCGGTTGAATATTCACCGGAGAGCCCCAATATTCTGAGGCTTGCAATGATCGATCCTCAGAATCTCAATGCGATTGATGATGTGGCTCTTATTACCAACCTCGAGATAGAGCCTGTAATAAGTACTACTAAGTCTATCAATATGACTATAGATAAGTACTTCGGCAGACAGGAGATTGATTCCAAGCTTGATGAATATACCAAGGGCAAGGAAGAAGAGGAAGAAGAAGACGAATATGCAGATGACATCAACAATTCTCCTATAGTTCAGCTTGTAACTACGATGATTGATTCTGCTGTTAGACAGAGGGCATCAGATATTCATATAGAGCCGTTGGAGAAGTCGGTTCGTATCAGATATCGAATTGATGGTACTCTGTATGAAAGAGCTACATATTCACATAAGATTCTTAATGCCATTGTAGCCAGAATTAAGATAATCGGTGGGATGGATATAGCTGAGAAGCGTAAGCCTCAGGATGGTCGTATCACTCAGGTAGTAGACAGAATGGAGTATGATATCCGTGTATCTGTTCTCCCTACCGTATATGGTGAGAAGATCGTTATGCGACTCACCAGTAAGACAGCACTCACCAAGGATAAGAAGGACTTGGGTTTCACACCTACAGAGCTTAAGACCTTCGACCATATAATATCTAATCCGCATGGAATATTACTGGTAACGGGACCTACAGGTAGTGGTAAGTCAACAACACTTTATACTGCCTTATCAGAACTAAACAGTTCGGAAGTTAATATCATCACTGTCGAGGACCCTGTCGAGGCTAATATCGATGGTATCAACCAGGTTCAGACTAATAATAAGGCAAATCTTACCTTCGCCTCTGCACTAAGATCCATACTTAGACAGGACCCGGATATCATAATGATAGGTGAGATCCGAGACGGTGAGACAGCAGGTATTGCGGTACAGGCTTCCATTACAGGACACCTCGTAGTATCTACACTTCATACCAACTCAGCAGCAAGTACTGTTACACGTCTTGCTGATATGGGAATAGAGCCTTATCTTATTGCTGATTCGGTTGTAGGTATCATTGCACAGCGATTGGTTAGAAGGCTTTGTCCCAACTGTAAGCAGGCTTATGAACCTGATGAAGAGGAGAGAGAACTTCTGCTTATCGATTCCAAGGAACCGGTCAAGATATTTAAGCCCAGAGGCTGTCCACAGTGTGATAACACCGGCTATAAGGGTCGAATCGGTGTATATGAGATTATGGAGGTCACTCATGACCTTAAGAAGATAATCGCAGCCAAGGGTGATGCCGATGAGATTAAGGAATGTGCACTTAAGGAAGGCATGCATACACTTAGAATGAGTGCTACCAGATGTGTACTTGACGGAATAACATCAGTAACAGAGATGAAGAAGGTTTCCTTCGATTCTTAATATTAGGAGGGGATATGGCTAGTTATGGCTATGAAGCCTTAGACAAAAGCGGAAAAGTAATTAAGGGAAGCATTGATGCTGATTCCGTAGACCAGGCTAAGGTATTAATTAAGAAACAGGGATATGTACCAACCTCAATCAAGGAACAGTCGTTGATGACTAAGGATATCAATATCCAAATTGGCGGGAAGGTAACCCCCAGAGACATGTCGGTATTCTGTCGTCAGTTCGTAAGTATGAACAAGGCAGGTGTATCTATCCTTGAATGTCTGAAACTTCTGGCAGAGCAGACGGAGAATGCCATATTACAGAAGGCTATCGGAGCTGTCAGAAGTGATGTTGAGAAGGGTGAAGCCCTTGCTACAGCTCTTGCCAAGCATCCGAAGGTGTTCCCCAATCTGATGGTTACAATAGTTGCAGCAGGTGAGGCTTCAGGAAGTCTGGATGTATCTCTTGAGAGAATGGCAGATCAGTTCGAGAAATCAGCCAAGACCAAGGCACTGGTTAAGAAAGCAATGATATATCCTGCAATGGTAGCTATTGTAGCGGTAATAGTTGTTATTGTTATGCTGGTTTGGGTTATACCTAATTATATGGAGATGTTTGATTCTCTTGGTACGGATCTGCCTGCGATTACAAAAGCAGTCATTGCTATGAGTGAGTTTATTCAGAATTATTGGATGATACTAATTCCTGTTATCATTGCGATTGTAATTGCTCTTAGAGCCTTTTTCAAAACCCCGGCGGGACAGGAAGTGAAGTCTACAGCGGCGCTTAAGTTCCCGGCTATGAAGAATCTGGTTCAGAAGTCAGCCTGTTCATCACTTGCAAGAACCTTAAGTACACTTTTATCGGCGGGTGTTCCGCTTGTTGAAGCTGTAGCTATTACTGCGAAAACCATGGATAATGTTCTGTATAGAAGAGCACTGGAGAATACAAAGGATGAGGTTATTAAGGGTGTTCCATTATCAGAGCCACTTGAAGAGTGTGGTCTCTTCCCGCCTATGCTGTATCACATGATAAGGATCGGTGAAGAATCAGGTAGTACTGAGGAGATGTTAACAAAGCTTGCTGATTATTATGATGAAGAGGTAGAGATGGCGACCCAGTCACTCATGGCAGCTATGGAACCGTTAATTATTTTAGTTCTTGCAGCAGTTGTTGGTGTGCTTATCGGAGCTATCATGGCACCTATGCTTAAGATGTATCAGGCAATGGATTCGCTATAATTGAATTAGAATCCTTTGAAGTAGGGCAAAGGATTTTAAGATAAATATTTCTTATGGAAAGCAAAGGAGATTTTATTTATGAAGAAGATGAATAACAAAGGTTTCTCTCTCGTAGAGCTTATCGTAGTTATTGCCATTATGGCAGTGCTTATCGGTGTTCTTGCACCTCAGTTCTTAAAGTTTGTTGAGAGAGGTAGAAAGTCAACAGATGTACAGAATGTATCTTCTGTGATTACAGCAGTTCAGACTTATGCAGCTGATCCTATGGTTGCTACAGCTGATCAACTTACTACTGGTTCTTATACATTAACTCTTAGTACAACTGAACATACTATTAATACTCCAGCAGATAACCTAGAAAAGGCATTAGTTGCTGCTGGAATTAAGAGTTATGGACTTAAATCTTCAAAGTGGAATGCAAGTGGAAATGTTGTTATTACATTTACAGTTGGAGCAGACGGAAGCGTTTCTGCAGCCCAGACTACACCTACAGCTACTACAACATTAGATATCGTTAAGGGTCTATATCAGTAATTATGTATTATTGTGTTTTATTATTTTTGATAGGCATAGTAATAGGCAGTTTTCTAAATGTATGCATATATCGCATACCAAATAAAGAGGATATTGTGTTTACAAGATCTCATTGTATGAGTTGTGGACATGAATTGCAGTGGTACGAGCTCGTACCGCTGCTAAGCTTCCTCTGTCTTAGGGGTAAATGTAAGAAGTGCCATACTAAGTTATCCATTCAGTATCCTTTAATTGAAGCACTGAATGGTGTGCTCTATGTGGTAATATTCTTAATTAATGGGTTTAATGTAGATTCCCTACTCTACTGTGGCCTGACCTCTGCACTGATAGTTCTCAGTGTGATTGATTTCAGAACTTACGAGATACCGCTCGGTATCAACATCTTTATACTGATAGTGGGGCTGATCCATCTTGGATTCCACTATACAGACTGGGTCACGTATGTGATCGGCTTCTTTGCTGTCAGTATTCCGATTTTTATAATCATATTAGCTACCCATGGTAAAGGAATGGGTGGGGGAGACATGAAGCTGATGGCCGTGGCAGGACTACTGCTTGGATGGAAGAGTATTATCCTGGCATTTCTGCTTGGTTGTATTATCGGCTCAATTATTCATATTGTCAGAATGAAGGTTACCAAGGCAGACCATGTGCTGGCCTTAGGACCATATCTTGCTGTGGGCATATTCATTAGTATGCTCTGGGGAAGTAATATTATTAATTGGTATATAAACTGTGTACTATAAATGCAGTTATTTATAGTATGAGAGAGGGATTATTATGGCGCAAAAGGTTATATGTATAGAAGTAGGCTACTCCTATACTAAGGTATGTGAAGTGGACTACAAGGCAACAAATGCCAAGGTGTATAATCGCTTCGAGCTTCCGACTCCTGAAGGAGTTATCATGGACGGTCTCATCAAGCCGGATGAGCAGTTCACCAGATATCTTAAGATTAAGATCAAAGAAGAGAAGATGACCGCTAAGAAGGTCGTATTCTCTATAGCTTCATCTAAGATAGCGACAAGGGAAGCCAGAATTCCATATTGTAAGGAGAGCAAGATTCCGGATATCATTAAGAACAATCTGGATGATTATTTCCCCTTCGATTCGAGCCAGTATGTCATCTCTCATAGCATACTCGAGAAAGAGATGGAAGAGCCTAAGGAAGGTGAACGTAAGCCTAAGGGAACACCTACAGGTTATAAACTTCTGCTCGTGGCTGCACCTAAGCAGTTAGTGGAGAGCTATAAGAAGTTTGCTTCCGATATCGGACTTGAGTTTGAGACTACAGACTTCATGGTTAATTCCATCTATCAGGCAGCAAAGGAGGATGCTCCCGAAGGCGTACAGATGGTAGTAAAGGTTGATGAGAAGTCATGCCTTGTACTGGTCATGAAGGATGGTCGTATCATTATGAACCGTTCGATTCCATACGGTGTTGCCGAAGGAATCAATAAGGATGGTTCTGTTGACAAGGAACTTGTGTCTACTGCTATAAATGGTATCGGCAGAGTAGTTGATTATTATACAGCTAATCACAGTCGTGAGCCTCTTGACCAGATAGCTGTTACAGGTCTTGGAGCTGATTCTGATGAATTCATCGAACTGCTTCAGAGTGAGCTTGGAATTACAACAAGAAAGCTTGCAATTGTAGCCAGATTTGTCGAAAAGGGTCAGAAGAAGGAGATATCTAATCAGTTTGTAGCATGTATTGGTGCCGCTGTTGCTCCGCTGTATTTCTATGATGATTCGCAAGCATCAGAAAGCAAGAAATCTTCCGGCATTGATATGACAACTGTGGCAATACTGTTTGCAATCCTATGTATTGTAGCATCGATTATATTAGTTCTTGTTTCGCTTTTCCCATATCTGGATGAGAAAAAGAAGAACGCAGAGTACAATGCAATAATATCTGAACTTCAGCCTGTATATGACACTTATCTGCAGTATAAGCAGTTAGATACTGATATGAGTTATCTTGAGAAACTTGATAAGGAGACAATTAACCGCAATGAGCAGCTGGCTGAGTTTATCGAAGTATTAGAGGACAAGATGCCTGCCACCTTCATCCTGTCATCTCTTAATGCTACAGAAGAGGGTATTACGCTTACCTGTACTGTTGAGAAGAAGGAAGAAGCTGCAGTTGTTATTGATGAACTCAGTAAGTTCAGTCACTTCGGCTTCGTAGATACAACAGCTGTTAATGAGCTGAAAACCGAGATTGGTGAAATTATGTACTCCTTCCAGGTGGATATCACATATGCACCGATAATAGATGAGAATGCAGAGGAAGAAGCTGCAGAAGCAGGGGAGGAATAAAACATGAAAATGAGTAAAAAAGATCAGAATCTGTTATTGTTCCTTGTCGGCGCACTTGTTATTGTTGTTGTTTGGTTCTTTGTTGTCAGTCCTATGAGACAGAAGACAGAGAGTCTCAGAATGGAGAACAGTTCACTTAAGGGTACTGCCGAGTTATATCAGTCAATTAACATGAATAAGGATGAATATGAGAAGAGCATACTTGTTCTTGAGGATAAGAGAGATAATATTTTAGATGATTATCCGTCCAATATGTTAACAACCGATAAGATTATGTATCTGACCAACCTTGAGAACTTCTATGTAGAGGATGTGGCTGTAGCAGGTATGGCATTTGATGTTGTGGAAGAGGTTGTTCCTGAGGTAAGTGAGGAGGAGCAGGCTAATCAGGCTGCACAGACTACAACTGATGAAGAGGGTAATGTAACAGAGGCAGCTTCTACAACAGAGGCAGCTCCTACAACAGAGGAAGAGAATGCTGAGAATCAGGGACTCCATCTCTACAAAGTACCGGTTAATTACAATTTCCGTGCTACTTATACAGGTTCTAAGGATATGATTGAGTATCTCTTTGATAACGGATACAGAAAGAGTATTCGTAATATGAACCTCGCTTATGATACAGAGACAGGACAGCTTGCAGGCGATATGGATGTAGATTTCTATTATATCCTTGGTACTGATAAGCTCTATGATCCCATCTCTATTCCGCCTGTACGTAAGGGCGTTCCTAACGTATTCCATACTGTTGAGGGTGGAGATATTAATTCTTCACTTTCCGCTGAAGATGCAGCTGATGCTGAAGATGAAGCTGATGCTGAGGATACGGAAGAGGAATCAGAAGAATAATTATTGTTATCGCAGGGGAGCGAATAGACCCCTGCGATATTAGGTTATAGTAAACATGATGAATAAACGGTCAAAGATAAGAATTAACCAACTGAATACTGTGCCCAATAATAAGGGATTCTCCCTTGTGGAGCTTCTGGTAGCCATGGTTATTCTTATGGTTGTATCGATTCCGCTACTTCATGCATTCGTTACCACTGCATATACCAACAGGGATGCCTCAAGACTTATGTCTGCCACGGATGCTGCTGAGAACATCATGGAGAAGTTCGAATATCAGGATATAGAAGAACTTGTGAATCTTTATAATGTGGGCGACAATGTTGTGACGGTTGACAATACTTCATCGCCTTACAATATGGAGAAGTATTCTTTCGTGATTAAGAATTCTTCAGATCTTCCCGATGATATGCCTGACGGATATTATGCCAAGGTGACACTGGATCCTGACCTGTATCCTAATGCTAACTCACTTAATGTAGCGGATATAAAGAGTATGTCGGCTGCAGAGGCTGCGGTATATACTATGTCTGATACCTATGATAAGGGTGTATATGACCAGTTTGTCACCTGGAATACCGACTGGTATAACAGTAATCCTGTTGCATATCTGCAGAAGGATGAGAATTTCTTCAAAGACAATCTGAAGCGACATATAACAGTATCGATCAATAAGATTAAGACAGAGACCAATGAGTTCGATGAGGATGTGGATATCTGTACTGTTAGTCTTAAGATTGAATACGAATTGAGTAATTATTCAGGAATCCTGTCTGCAGATAAGTGTAAATATGTGTCATCTGAGGTAGAACTGTTCAATAACATAGCTACACAGAAGCCTCTTAACAACATATATATTGTCTATATGCCAAGATACAGTGCTTCTATTAATCATAAGGGCTATGACCGGATCACTGTTCAAAATCCCGGTAATGTTAAGGCAAATCTCTTTATCGTAGCCCAGAACAGCAAGACTGATGCTCATCTTAGAAGCCAGTATGAGAGTGCGGTTAACGGCCTCAGGCTTGACGTTGTGGAAGATGTTAAGTCAGGTACACCGAGTACGACTAAGAGTAATCTTACATTATTTACCAACCTGGTTGACGGTTCGCCGTACAGCTCTAACGATACTACGAATTACAATGTTCTCTGTAATCTGAAATACAGCAGTCTCTCCGGTGCAATATCATACTCAGGAGATGATGCCAAGAAGATTATGGGTAGCAGGGCGTTGGATGGTAAGGTTCTTGTAGCCGAGGATACCAACGTAAGAATATACAAGATGATAACTACCGTATATGACAAGGACGGTAAAGAAGTGTGTGTACTTGATGGTACCAGATTAAGATAGGTGCTAATGTGAGAAAACAGATAAGCAGGCTGAAAAATAGCATAAAGAACAATAATGGTGCTGCACTTGTTACAGTTATTATTGCTGTTGCATTTATTATGGTGCTTGTAAGTATCATTATGACCACTTCGCTTGTGAACTATAAGATGAAGCGAACGAATGTGTATGCCAAGGATACATTCTATTCTGCTGAGCAGGTTCTTGATGAGATCAACATAGGTCTTCAAAGATATATGTCTGATGCATTAAGTGGTGCATATATGGATGTCATGGAGAACTTCACGGACTTAGATTCCGAGAAGAAGAATACTATGATGAAGACCAAGTATTATGAGAGAATGTGGGGTTATCTGGCATCGGATACGGCACATAAACATTATAGTACTTCAACTCTCTACAACATGCTCAAGACCACTACCCAGTGGCAGGGCGATGAGACAACAGGTTATGGTACAGTTCTTAAGGCAGTAAGCAGTGACGGAAGTACATTAAGCGATGAAGGAAATATGTTCACCTATGATGAGCAGGGTGTAATCCTTAAGAACCTGAGAGTCTACTATAAGGATTCTAAGGGTTTTGTATCAATCATTCAGACTGATATCAGACTGTCATACCCTGAATTTGACTTTGCATCGAATACAGTATTACCGGATATTCCGGATTATATTCTTATAGCTGATAATGGAATCGAATGTGCGGCTACTTCAGGTACTGTAGCTATGGATGGTGATGTGTATGCAGATTCCATTAAGACTAACGGTGCCAATAAGGCGACTCCTTTTGTTCTTGAGCATAAGGGTAATGGTGAACTTATCGTAAAGCATGATCTTGACCTTAAGGGTACCAGATTCTCCAATGAAGATAAGTCGACATTATGGGCTGAAAATATTATTGCCAACAGTTCTGATATTACCATCAAGGGGCTTAATACCAATGTGGCCAATGATCTTAATATCAAGGGTAAGAACAGTAATATTTCTTTATCAGGTTTGTATAACGGTTACGGTAACAGTTCAACTGATGCTAACGAAAGTAGTGCCATTCTTGTTAACGGTGTAGATTCTACTCTTGATCTGTCTAAGCTTAAGAGAATCACTCTTGCAGGTCATGCTTATATCGGTACCGCACCCGATACAACTACTCCCGGTACGGGCGGTGAAGGAAGTGGAGGTAGCGGTAGCGGCAGTGGCACCGTCAACCCTTCTGATACTACCAAAGATATCTATACAGGTGAGAGTATCTCTGTTAAGAGTAATCAGCTTATGTATCTGGTTCCGCCTGAGTGTATAGGAGTAAGCACTGTTACAAATGAATCAAAGTTTGTTAAGAATCCGATTACATCAGACGAATATACACTTATTCAGGAAGGCGTCAATAACGGTACCATGGTTGAGGTATCAGACGAAGTTATGGTATCAAAGCTTGGAACCAATATCTCAAGCTACATTAAGAAGGATGCGCTGAACAAACCAATGGTTGAGAAGAAGTTCGTTCGAACCAGTGATCCCAATAAGTCATTGATTTATTACTACATGACCTTCCCAAATGAAGCTACAGCCAACCTGTATTTCCAGGTATATTACAATTCAAATAAGGCATCTATAGATAAATATATGAGCTTCTATGCTAAGGAGATCAAGTTCCCCAGTAATAATTCATCACTTGCAGTAAGACTTGCAGGTAATGCGATTATGACTGATGAGAACAAGGATTATGTTGCTGTTCCTTATTCGCTTGCTGACGGATCTGCATCCATGAACCAGAGCAGGGAGCAGTACAGTAATCAGTTTACAGCACTCTGTACCAAGCTGCTGCACAGTTATACAGAGCTTGTGAACTTAAACAAAGCACCTTCCGATACAGAAGGTGTAGTATATGAGAACCTTGTAGACAGTACCAAGCTTGCTGAATTTATCAACAATGCTCCGGGTCATGTCGGAGATTCTGTAACACTTGATTCCGGCAGCACATACGGCAAAGCTGTTGTAAGTAACGGCAATTATACAATCAATGACTCAGCTATTCATCTTGTCATAGCTGAGGGAGATGTTAACGTTAATACGAGCAATTTTTCCGGTACTATCATATGTAACGGTAAGATTAATGTGGCAGGTAGCTGTAACATGAAGGTGGAGCCTCAGGCGGTTAAGGCTCTAATGAGACTGTATATTACCTATGATGATAAGAATGTAATGATTGCGCACGTGCTCAGAGACGGAGAGGACTTCTCGTTCATAAGCAGTGGCGATGATGGCAGTGAGAAGGCAGATTCACTTGCAGATATGATTATTTATGAAAATTGGAAGAAGGAATAATAAATTAAATAATGCAGGTATATCACTGGTTGAGCTTATCGTCGTTATTGCGATAATGGCTGTTCTTGTGGGATTGATCGGATTCTCTCTTAGTCTTCTTACAGGTTCGCATGCGCGTGAGTGTGCTCAGAAGGTCAGTGCAGAGATGGATTCCACGAAGACCGGCTGTATGAGTCGTTTCGAGGAATACATGGAGCTCAAATATATTGATACTCCGGATATAAATAAGGGTATTGACAGGAAGGGATTCTATACCGTAAGGACGGTTAAGACCATTAATAAGCAGGCACAGTCGGCTGATATTATTAATTCAGATCCCGTGTATAAATATGTTGGTTCTTCAAAGGTTAAGGTGGAAATTACAACGGATTCAGGTTCGACCTATACCCTTGATAAGGATAATGCAGGGCAAAGTGTGGTTATTACTTACGACCGAAGTTCCGGTGCATATAAGAAAGCAACCTTTACATCTGCTTCAGGTGTATCAACAGAGGATTATATCAGTCAGATGCAGTTCAAGAGCGGACTTAGGACTTATACGATAAAGTTTATTACCGATACGGGAAAGCATAGTATTGAAAACTAAGGAATTATTAATGAATAAGAATAAGGGTTTTTCATTAATTGAATTAATCGTGAGTATTGCCATTCTTGCAATTGTCGGTGTTGCAATTACAGGATTCATGGCATTCGGAAGCCGTTCATACAGTAAGGCTAATACTAATGTTAAGCTGCAGTATGAGCAGCAGTTGGCTGTTAATCAGGTAAGAGACCAGATTGTTGAGGCTACGGACGCACTGTTCTTTGATACAGGTACAAGTACGCTTGGAATCTATTGCAGGAACAGAGATGATGCCGGCAATATTACTTTCTCTATGACCGGTATCAGATGGAATAGTACTGATGAGAAGCTATATATTGCTTCCTTAAGTTCGCCTAACAAGGCTGATATGGTTGTGAGCAATCTGACGTTTACGAGTGTACTTGCAGATAATGTGACCGATTTCAAGGTTGATTTAAGCAAGGTAAAAAGAAATAAGGTAATATTCGAGATTACCTTCAAGATTGGAGACCGTGAGAAGACTGTTAAGGAGACTGTTGCTCTTCGTAATAAGCTTACTGTCAGCGACGATGTTGATAAGATATATGACTATACAGAGGTAGAAATTAATTCGTTCATCAAGGCGATTAAGATATTCAGAGGTGATGCAGAGATTGCCAATGGTGGAAGCGATACCATTAAGAAGTCCGGTAACCAGGTTACAGCTGTATATAAGGCACAGATTATTGCGTCAGAAGACAGTGAGAGAGAATATAGTGTAAAGTGGTCATTGGTTGGTGCTCCTCAGGGAGTATCTCTTAATGACGGTAAGGTTACTGTTGAAGATACAGTACCTGATAACACGTCATTCAAACTTAAGGCGGAATGTGTTGAAGACCCGCTTAAGTATTCCATGATCACTATTACCGTTGAAGATAATGGTGTATATCCTGTAAGTGCCACTCTCAAAATGGATATGTCCAAGGGTGAAGGCGGTATCGAGATGGATAACGGCTTTGCGAACTATTATATGACCTGTACACTTACATATTCTGACGGAACAACCTCTAAGGATTACAGCAAGTTCAATTGGACTGTTCCTAAAGATCTTGTGGGACTATCCTTTGATGAGCCCAACTGTAAGATATCAGCGACTTCGAAATTAAATGGAACAAGTATAAGAGTAGAGATAGAGTCCAAGGAATATACATCATATGGGGAGAAGGTATCAGCCTTTCTTGACATTACATTCAGTGAAATTCCTGAATTTGTGTCAGGTCCTTCCGTAACTATACATACATCACCGACTCTGGCGAGAAACGGATATATCGTTTGTACCGCGGTAGTAAATAATTCCTCTACAAGTAAGTATAAGTATAAGTGGAAGATATCTCCGATAGAAGAAGATTCTAATTGGGATGAGAAAGGTGAACTCACTAGGTTTGATAATGTATCAATATTATCAGGAACGACTGAAAAATATGATAATTATTCCAGTCAGATTACCGAATACGACAGTGGAAGCTTTAGAGTAATTAATATCGGATGTAAGTCTAAGCTTAAGTGGGACGGAACCTTCTTGTTCAAGGTGGAATGTAGAGCATATGACCCTGACAAACCGGATGAAGATCTTGTGAAGGTAGGTTCATCTATTGTAGCTGTTAAGCCGGTTAAGGTTGAACTTAGACAGATAAAGTACTATAAGAGTGATGGTGGCGGTGCTTTGCCGCCGCATGTAGATACATTGACAGATTCTGAGTATATTATTCCTCATATAGACGATAATAAGTTCTATAGAAGATTGTTTACAAATTTAAGTATTGAAGATAGTAATTGGAATAATACAGAAATTATGGTAAAGCATTATGATGCTAACAAAACCCCTATACTTACGTATGTGAATGCTCCTCAAGTTTATTATAATGATCGCTTCCGAGGATGGGCTTCGTTCGGATTTCCGTGGGATGGTTTATGGGGTGATTATAACAATTTGCCTGTAAAACCTGTTCACTCTACACTGCAGTTAAAAGTATCTGATACTTACGGTAATTCTGTATACAGTAATATCAAGGATGTTTTCATAACTGATATAAACCAGAATTCAACTAATTGATGCACAGGAGGCAATATATGCTTCAAAAGATTAAAAAGAATAAAAAGTTAATATTGATTCCTGTATCTGTAATTCTTGCAATTGCAGTTGTTCTTGGTGTTGTTATTTCGGATGTTAATACAACACTTGCCAAGGCTACATTGCCCGGGGTTGAAAGTATAATTATCAGGAATAATAATGATAATCCGTATACTATTCTTGAAGTAGTACCTGACTATGAGGATGCAAGACTGGGATACCTTATTGGTGGCGAAGAGCCTACTCATGATGGTAAGGCCAGGTCTATTAAGGATATGCCGAGTAGTGTTGAGCGTTTGGCAAAGATGTCTACTTCCACAGGGATGGTTAGTATACCTGATAACCTTAGTGAAGCAGTAACCTTTGAAGCATATACTGAGTATGGAGCTACTGATCCATCTGTTCCTGAAAATCCTAAAAGATTTGAAGTCAGAGGCTCCTTCTATGATGCAGGCGCTAGTAAAGGAAATTATAAGATTAGAGAGGATGCATCAAGATTTACATATGTTGGTACACCTAACAGTCATGAACCGGATGGTGCAGGTGGGGATTTATTTACTAAAGCTATTTCTGATAGAAATGTTTTCTATACGAAATATGGTGTTTTTAATAAGAAAACGGATTCTGAAATTTCAAGTAATCCTTCAGGTTATTCATTGAAGCTTAAAAAAATATATAATGATACAGATACGGTTAGTTTACCTAAGAATCTGACAATAGATGTTAGTGGGACAGATGATGATAAATACTACTATACAGGACAGTACTTTGTGGCGAAAAAGGTTGAATTTACTTCCACATCATCTTTTTCTTTGATGTCAGCCAGTCCTGTAGGAGTTGCAGAACCTTCTGTTTCTCCGAGTGTAAGCCCGGGGCTTGTAGGTTCAGAACCCACTGTATCACCTGCTACCGGAAGTGTGGCTACCGTTACTCCGACGGTCACTGCAGAACCTACATCCGCAGTGACAGCTACACCGAATCCTGATCCTACAGCTGAGCCAACAGCAGCACCTACAGCTACACCTACTGCAGAACCGACAAATTCCGCAAGTCAGGTTTCTGCTGTAAATAACAATTCAGAATTATTCTCATCAACAACTACTACTCACTATATGAATGTATATGGTGCAGATGCAGTGCCTACTAATGTTGTTGAAGGAGATAGTATCTTTGTATTGACAGGTAATACGTATATATACAAGGGTTATTGTTTTCTGGAGGATGGTGTATTAAAAATTAAATCAATTAATGGTGATCCGGTATCATTTGATGTAGCAAATGATTATATTGTAACAGAAGCTGATGCCAATTCTTCGCAGGAAGACCTGTTATATATTTATATTGATCCTGATCCTGATTCTGTATCCACAGTTAGTAATAGTATATATAAATTGGAAACTACATATGATGTTTATCCAACAGACGAAGTCGGTTCTTATGAATATTTAACTAACCTGAATTCGGAGGATACTAGAAGAAATACTCACTTTTATGTTGCAGCTGCAGATGACCTTGGATATGAATACATAGGAAGTAATCCAAGTGATCCAATTGCTCCTGAATACAAATATCAGTTTAAGGCAGACTATTCGCTTGAGCCGCTTGTAGACCCTATTGTATATACAGGTGGATTCAGTAATAACGAATGGTTTAAGAAGTATGTCTTTGACCTGGATGACAGTCAGATAGATAATATGATCATTGATGTTAAGACTGTTACATATTCCGATTTGACTGAGGATTTGGTTAATGAGGCTGACTTTATATATTTTGCAGGCGTAAATGACAGTACCAAATTTGATACCCCTCCCGTCGGTTATATCGGTGATATAAATGATAAAGCTGCTAAAAAAATCTTATCAAGAGTATGTAGTTCGGAGGATGGACTACCTATTGTAATAAATAGGAGTTTGTTCTTATATAACAAAGTGACTCAGAATGATATTGATTCTTTTCCTAAGTTAGTAAATCTGGATAAAATAGTTCTTTCTTTGATACAGGAGAATATTAGTATACCTTCTGACACTCAGTGGACGGATGTAGATCATTACTGGATTCCGTTGAAGCAAACTATTAGAGGGCTTGATACTACAACTAGAAAATTTACATCCGGTGGATATGTAAATGGTAATCTGTTTGTGTTCGATGATACAGACAGCAGGATGTTAATTTCTAACGCATTTATCAAGCAGGACCTTTTCTCGGAAGCAGAGCGTAATGCAGCAGAGAACTATAAGCCTATTCTTGATGAGATTAACAGTGAGAACTTCTATCTTGAGGTTGCAGGTAAGACGGAGAGGATCAGCACGGATATCACTCCTGCTGCAGCATTCAGATATATCATAAACTTTGGCGATCATCGAAATGTTACCAAGACGAGTCTTAGAGTGCTTGATTTGGAGCCTTACGACTTCAGCAAGCTGGCTGATGCTGACAGGTATAAGAATTTGGTCAATCCATCAAATGGTTCTGAGCTTGAAACAATAGATGTTATTGAAGAGGTTGACAGTATTTGTCTTGATAACCGTGCAGAGAACGACCCTGATGTTGTCCTAAATTCGACCAAGTGGCTGGTTGATAATCTTGTAAGCCAGTTTGCCGATCATCAGGACAAGATTTCTGTAGATATTATGGGCTCTAAGGAGTTCATCGGCAGAAATATTGACCTTAATGCCAACTATGACCTTATTTACATTGGTATGGATACTACCATTATGAATACAGAGATTGCTACTGTTGAGGGTAAGGTAGTTAAGAAAGCCAATACCATATACAATGATACTAATATGAATGGACTTGTATATGCCCATGTTGGTGATGTGCAGACTGTTAAGACTCCGAATAATAGTCAGGGTAATTACAGACTGTCCGGTAATGATATTACTTCGGACAAAGTTAGAGAGCTTAAGGAATTTGTTGAGGCCGGATATGCAGTAATTATTTCTGATAAATCCTTAGTGAAGAATTCTGACGGCAGTTATTCGGTAAATACTGCAACTGTTGATAAGTCCTCAAACATGTATAAGTTCTTATCGGAAGTTGCTTTGTACAAAACGGATGGCAATTATAAGTTCTTCGGTAAGAATGTAAGACTTAAGAGTGATTTTGAGAGTCAGACAGATGCAGCACAGGCTAACAGAGATGATTTCAGCAGATATCTCTCTATATCTAAGCTCAACTTGGAGTATTCTGAAGATGATCTTCCGGAACCATACAATCATGATGACGGAAGCCAGACATATCTGCCTATCGACAGTGACGGAGTATACAGACTTAAGTATAAGATTACTCTGTCTAAAGATGCTGCAGTAGGTATTGCCGATACATCATATGACTGTAAACTGTATATTGATACCAATGTAGACGGTAGATATCATGTGGATGAGTGTATGACCGGACTTACTATTAAGGATGCCGGCGGAAGTGAGATGTATGTGGATGATAACGGCAAGTATCATCTGTCGCCGGGTCATTCATATGAGATCGTGAAGGAGATTCCGGACGGATATACAGGTTTCTTGTCATGGAAGCTTGAATTCTTAGAGAATCAGAGTGTTAACAGTGACATAGGCGAGTTCTCCAAGGTTAGAAATTCCCTGACAGGTTATTGTGCAGTACCATGTGGCGTAAACAAGCCAGAGATTAATATCATTCAGCTTATAAGCGGTGATGGAGTCAATAATCTTGATCTGTCTAATGCTGCTATGGATCAGTATTATTCACAGGTTCCGGATTACAAGATCAATGTATATCAGATGACATTCAAGGAATTCATTAATAAGGATGTTACAAAGGGATATACGTCTGCGGAAACATCATATATTGATTTCCTTAATTCTTACGATATGATCGTAATGGGATTCCGCGATATGTATACTACTGATGGAGCTAATGCGGATAAGACCAGTGAAGCGGTTCTTGCAATACGTGAATATGCCTTATCGGGAAGGAGTATTCTGTTTACTCATGACCTTACAAGCTTTACGCTTGAAAGATATGCTAACTGGGGTAATTATATTACACCATACTTAAGAGATGTTCAGGGTATGGACAGATATAATTGGGTTAGCACTTTTACATATAAGCCAATACCTGATGAGGATAAGTATAAATACACCTCTGTTTTTGATGAATCTAATTTAAAGGGCGAGTCTACAGGAGAAATTGCAGGTTATTCTTCAACAACCATTACTGATGACAATTGGGGAACTAAGCTTAATCTTAGTGAGATTTCCCGTTACAGTAATAAGGACTATCATAATACTGATAACCCGGTTAGGAAGGTTAGTAAGCTTAACAGCGGACAGATTACTGAATATCCGTTTAAGATCGAGGATGAGCTTCGGGTATCTAAAACACATGGTCAGTACTTCCAGCTGAATATGGAGACTGATTCGAGGGATGATATTGATAATGATGATGTTGTAGTATGGTATACCCTTTCCCATGATGCATTCTATGATTCTGTTCCTATGGATGGAAGAAATAATTATTACATCTTCAACAAGGGTAATATTACCTATACAGGTAGTGGTCACGATAATGTAACTGAAGATGGTGAGAAGAAACTCTTTGTTAATACCCTTGTAGCAGCCTATAGAACAGGTCTTCATGCACCCAAGGTATATTACAAGGAGGCTGAATATAAGACCTCAGCAACCATTACCAGTAAGTATATTCCTTACGATATGGCAATTAATGGTACAGAGGTTGTGGGATATGTAGGAAATACTCTGGATATTAATTTCCTGGTATCCAATATTAACCTTCAGAATTCCAATACATTGCTGTCTGCCAAATATTACACTGATGCTACGGCAGCCGATGCTACACTTTGTCTGGATGGAAAGTATTATAAGGAGATTCACCCTGTAGCTGACAAGTTTATTATTAATATTCCGGTTGGTAAGGATATTATTCAGGAAGCTTATGCTACACCTAATTTGCTTAAGAATGATTTCATATATTCAGCATCCTTTACTTATGCAGATTTGGGACTGAACAATACTACCGGTATCAGACCTACGGGTGCTGCCAATATCTATATCAGGCTGGGCTATGAGGAACTGATCGATTCGACTGATGCTTCTAATACACTTAAGGGTGATGAGAGCATGACTAAACTGTCTGTAACAACGACTCAGCTGTTCGAGCTTAAGTAAATCTAATGCACAAATAGGAGTGTGGACTTTTATTAGTTCACGCTCTTTTTTGTCTTGTTTTTTGTAAGCATATATCATATAATTATGTAATCGTAATTTAATCAGCCGATATAGCTCAGTTGGTAGAGCACTTCACTCGTAATGAAGGGGTCATGGGTTCGAGTCCCACTATCGGCTCTAATACAATGATTGGAGTTAATGTTCATGAGTAAGATTATTTTGACCGGTGACAGACCGACAGGAAGACTTCATATCGGCCATTATGTTGGAAGCTTAAGAAGAAGAGTTGAGCTACAGAACAGCGGTGAATTCGATAAGATATATATAATGATTGCTGATGCTCAGGCACTGACCGATAATTCAGACAATCCTGATAAGATCAGAGAGAATATAGTAGAGGTTGCGCTTGATTATATGTCAGCAGGCATAGACCCTGAGAAGTCAACCATACTTATACAGAGCATGATTCCTGAGCTCACAGAGCTCACTTTTTATTATGCGAACCTAGTTACAACAGCGAGGCTTGAGAGAAATCCTACTATCAAGTCTGAGCTTCAGATGAGAGAATTCGGCAGTTCAATACCTGTAGGCTTCTATACTTATCCGATAAGCCAGGCTGCGGATATAACAGCCTTCAAGGCAACAACTGTTCCGGCAGGCGAAGACCAGATGCCTATGGTTGAGCAGACTCAGGAGATAGTACAGAGATTCAACTATATTTACGGTGAGACACTGGTGACTCCTCATATTCTGTTACCAAGCAATCAGGCATGTCTCAGACTACCCGGTACTGATGGTAAGGCCAAGATGAGTAAATCTCTGGGCAACTGTATATATCTTTCCGAAGAACCGGACGATATGCGCAAGAAAATTATGAGTATGTATACAGATCCTGAGCATCTCAGAGTAGAGGATCCCGGTCATCTGGAGGGTAATACCGTATTTACCTATCTGGATGCCTTCTGCAAGGATGATCACTTCGCGGAATTCCTTCCTGAGTACAATAATCTTGATGAGCTCAAGGAACATTACACCCGTGGAGGACTGGGTGATGTAAAGGTTAAGAAACTTTTGAATAACATCATTCAGGCAGAGCTTGCACCGATCAGAGAGAAGAGACAGATGCTTCAGAAGGACATTCCTTATGTCTATGAAGTGCTTAAGAAAGGCAGTGAGGAAGCAAGAGAGGTTGCAGCGCGCACACTTGATGAGGTTAAGGCTGCGATGAAGATTAATTACTTTGATAATGATGCATTAATCCAGGCATCTATTGCTAAGTACAGTAACTAAGGAGATTCAGTAATGGCCGGATTATGGGGTGGCAGATTCACCAAGAAGACCGATGATGAGGTCTTTGCATTCAATGAATCGCTTACGTTTGATTACAGATTATTCGAAAAGGATATAGAGGGCAGTATTGCCCATGTTGTGATGCTTGAGAAGCAGCATATTATCTCGCTTGAGGAGAAGGATGCTATTGTCAAGGGATTGATCACAATTAAGAATGACATTAACGAGGGAAGAATAGAGTTCTCCCATGATTATGAGGATGTACACAGCTTCGTCGAGGCTAAGCTTATTGAACTTATAGGTGATGCGGGCAAGAAGATGCACACAGGCAGGAGCCGCAATGACCAGGTGGCTCTCGATATGAGACTGTATGTCAGAGATGAAGTAGTGAAGGTGGATGAGCTTCTGCTTGAACTGCTTAAGGTTATATTCAGAATCATGTCAGAGAATCTGAATACCTATATGCCCGGCTTTACCCATATGCAGAAGGCTCAGCCGGTCACCGTGGCTCATCATTTCGGAGCATACTTCGAGATGTTTAGACGTGACAGGGACAGATTAAGCAGCATTCATAAGCGTATGAATTATTGTCCTCTTGGTGCGGGAGCGCTGGCAGGCACTACATATGATCTGGACAGAGATTATGTATCGACCATGCTTGGATTCGAGGGAGCTACACTTAACAGTATGGATTCTGTATCAGACAGGGATTATTGTATAGAATTCCTGGCTGCATTATCGACCATAATGATGCACTTAAGCAGATTCTCTGAAGAGATTATCATATGGAACAGCAATGAATACCAGTTCATAGAGCTTGATGATGCTTACTCCACAGGTAGCAGCATAATGCCTCAGAAGAAGAATCCTGATATTGCAGAACTTGTCCGAGGTAAGACCGGAAGGGTATATGGAGCACTTATGAGTCTCCTTACTACCATGAAGGGTATTCCGCTCGCATACAATAAGGATATGCAGGAGGATAAGGAGATGACCTTCGATGCAATTGATACCGTCAAGGATTGCATCCATCTCTTCACCGGTATGATAGATACCATGAAATTCAATGATGCTGTTATGGCCAAGTCAGCCATGAATGGCTTCACCAATGCCACTGATGCGGCTGATTATCTGGTTAAGAAGGGTATGCCGTTTCGAGATGCACATGGAGTCATCGGTGAGCTTGTTCTCTACTGTATTGACAACAACAAGGCAATAGAGGACTGTACTATAGAAGAGCTTAAGGCAATTCATCCCATGTTCGAGGGTGATATCTATGATGCCATTAGCCTTAAAACCTGTGTGGAGAAGAGACTGACCAAGGGTGCTCCGTCTCCCGACAGGATGAGAGAGGTTCTTAATATATATAAGGATTATCTTAATTGAGTTAACAATTTGAGGAGGAATGTATTATGAATGAGAAGTTGAAGGTAGGTATCCTTGGCGGTACGGGTATGGTAGGTCAGAGATTCATCTCTCTGCTTGAGAATCATCCGTGGTTTGAGGTAACAACAATTGCAGCAAGTCCAAGAAGTGCAGGTAAGACATACGAGGATGCAGTCGGAGACAGATGGAAGATGGATACTCCTATGCCCGAAGTTGTTAAGAAGATCGTAGTAATGAATGTTAATGAGGTTGAGAAGGTAGCAAGTGAGGTTGACTTCGTGTTCTCAGCTGTTGATATGACTAAAGATGAGATTAAGGCTATCGAGGAGGCTTATGCCAAAACAGAGACTCCCGTTGTCAGCAACAACTCGGCTCACAGATGGACACCTGATGTTCCCATGGTTGTTCCGGAGATAAATCCCGAGCACATGAACGTAATCGAGTTCCAGAGGAAGCGACTTGGTACTACAAGAGGTTTCATCGCAGTTAAGCCCAACTGTTCGATCCAGTCTTACGCTCCTGTGCTTACAGCATGGAAAGAGTTCGAGCCCTACGAGGTTGTCGCAACAACTTATCAGGCAATAAGCGGTGCAGGCAAAACCTTCAAGGACTGGCCTGAGATGGTAGGAAATATAATTCCTTACATTGGTGGCGAGGAAGAGAAGAGCGAGAAGGAGCCTCTAAGAATCTGGGGTAAGATTGAGGATGGCGTAATCAAGCCTGCAGATGGTCCTGTTATTACTACACAGTGTATCAGAGTACCTGTTCTTAACGGTCATACTTCGGCAGTATTCGTTAAGTTTAAGAAGCAGCCGACCAAGGAGCAGCTGATTGAGAAGTTAGTTAACTTCAGAGGCGTTCCTCAGGAGCTTGAGCTTCCAAGCGCACCTAAGCAGTTCATTCAGTATCTGGAGGAGGACAACAGACCTCAGGTTACTCTTGATGTAAACTATGAGAATGGTATGGGTGTATCTGTTGGACGTCTCCGTGAGGATACAGTATATGACTGGAAGTTTGTAGGTCTTTCTCACAACACTGTTCGTGGCGCTGCCGGAGGAGCTGTACTTTGCGCAGAGCTTCTCAAGGCACAGGGTTATATTACTAAGAAATAAGAATTATGCTAATTGGAAGAGATTCGGAAATCAGAGTATTAAATGAATACAAACGCAGAAGCGGCAATCAGGTCATGGTTCTCTATGGCCTGTTTGGCATTGGTAAAACCGCTCTGATTCAGGAATTCGTCTCTGACAATCCGAATTCTCTTGTATTTAGCTGTAAGCAGGTATTCGACAGGGAGCAGCTCTATCAGTGGGCTAATGTGGCCAATACCAACCTTGGACTTAATGAATATCCTGAGTACAGTGATCTTTTTAGGGCCATAGATGATCACTTTGCGACCTCTGAGGGCAAGAATATACTTGTGTTTGATGAGTTCCAGTATCTGCTTAAGTATGGCAATGACTTCACCAATGAATTATTCAGTTTTCTGTCAGCTACTGATAAGAATTACTTCTGTATACTGGTGAGCTCATCCATTGAATGGGTAGAGAACAGTATGGTATCCAAGATTGGAACCAATGCCAGAGGAATCACAGGCTTCTTCAAGGTTAAGGAACTGACCTTCTCTGATTTCAGAACCTATTTCACAAAGTTCAGATATGATGAGTGTGTCAATGGATACGCTATCTTAGGCGGTATTCCGAAGCTCTGGAGATATTTTGATAAGAATAAGAGCCTAAAGGATAATATCATTAACAATATCGTGACTCCGGGTGCACCTCTGCTTACCTACGGCGAGGACTTCGTCAAGATGGAGCTTAGGGAGACCAGTATATATTCTACGATTCTCTATGCACTTGCTAACGGTAAGAATAAACTTAACGACTTATTCAGTCACACGCTCTTTTCCCGTGCCAAGATATCTGTGTATATCAAGAATCTGATGGAACTTGGCATAGTCAGCAAGGAGTATTCCGTGGATACAGAGGGTAGAAGCAATACCCAGAAGGGTATCTATGACATTGCACTTAACTACGTGGACTTCTCGTATAAGTTCCTGTTCCCCTTCATGGATGAACTCAATTACAAGGAGCCTGTGGCTTACTTCAACGAGCACATAAAGCCCAATCTTAAGAGATATACAGCCAAGTATTTCCCTGCAATATGCAAGGAATTCCTGGAAAAAGAGAATAACTTCGGTAATCTGCCCATTCACTATACCAAGATGGGTTCATGGATTGGTAAGGCAGGTACCATTGATTTCGTATGCAAGGATAATGAGGGTCACATCCTCATAGCGCTCTGTAACTGGGAGAAACCCATGATGCGTTATGATGATTATGAGTGGCTCATGTTCTGCTGTAAGCAGGCTAAGATTAAGCCTGATGCCATCTTCCTGTTCTCAGCGGGTGATTTCGATGATGGTATCAGATTCGCTGCAAGTAATAAGAAAAATATCCGTCTGATTTCGATAGACGAACTATAATTTATACCTGGGAGCATAAATTGGGTAAAAATTTGATCATTACCGAGAAACCTTCTGTCGCCAGGGAATTCGCCAAAGCAATCGGTGAGACCATGTCGACCAAGAACGGGTATATGGAGGGAGAAAAATATATTATTACCTGGTGTGTGGGTCACCTTGTAACAATGTGTTATCCCGATGCCTATGACCCTGCTCTTAAGAAGTGGAATCTCGACACAATCCCCTTTATCCCAACTGAATATAAATATCAGGTTATTGAGAATGTTAAGAAGCAGTTCGATGTAGTCAAGACTTTGTTTAACCGCGATGATGTGGATGTGATATATAATGCCGGCGACTCCGGTCGTGAAGGAGAATATATCCAGAGACTGGTTAAGCAGGAGGCGGGCTGTAATCCCAAAGCTATCTGGAAGAGAGTCTGGATAGATTCACAGACCGAGGATGAAATAAGACGAGGCATAAGGGAAGCCAAGGATATGAGTGAATATGATAACCTCTCTGATGCGGCATATCTGCGCGCCAAGGAGGATTATCTTATGGGTATCAACTTCTCAAGGGCGCTGACTCTCAAGTACAGTTATCCGGTTAAGACTTTTCTTGGAATTGATAAATGTGTTATCTCGGTCGGACGTGTCATGACCTGTGTGCAGGGTATGGTGGTCAATCGTGAGCGTGAGATCAGAAACTTTGTCAAAACTCCCTTCTTCAAGCTTCAGGCTGAATTCAATACAGGTGAAGCTACCTATATCGGTGAGTGGAAAGTGACTCCTGACAGTGCCTATTACAATAATCCGAATCTTTACAAGGAGAATGGATTCAAGACCAGAGAGGCAGCCACAGCATTCATTGAGGCTCTCTCCGGAGCAGATACCGGTGAGATAGTAAATATTGAGAAGAAGAAGCAGACCAAGAATCCACCGCTATTATATAACCTTGCCGAGCTGCAGAATGATTGTTCCAGACTCTTCAAGATAAGCCCCGATGAGACACTGAAGATTGCCCAGGAACTCTATGAGAAGAAGCTTACGACCTATCCCCGTACCGATGCGAGAGTGCTCTCCACAGCGGTTGCCAAGGAGATAGTTAAGAACCTGTCGGGTCTTAAGAATATCGCAGCTATGAGAGGCTATGTGGAGAACATCCTTGATAACAAGCTCTTCCTAAAGCTTACTAAATCAAGATATGTCAACGACAAGGCAATCACTGATCACTATGCGATAATTCCTACCGGCCAGGGACTCAATGCCTATTCTTCACTAAGTCTTAATGCCAGGAAGGTGTATGAGGTGATCGTTCGCCGGTTTCTAAGCATATTCTATCCGGCGGCTGTATATCAGAGAATCGGAATTGAGACCAGAGTAAGTACGGAGCGGTTTTTCTCAAGCTACAAGACACTGCTCGAAAAGGGCTACCTCGAGGTTATGCAGTATTCATTTTCGGGCAAAAGTGAGGCTACTAATACTAAGACAGAGGATAAGGTATCCGAAGAGGAGACTACGAGAAATGCAGACGAGAACCTGGAAAAGGTTCTGCTTGAGCTAAAAAAGGGCATGATTGTGGCAGTGGATAAGCTGGATATAAAGGAGGGTGAGACTACGCCACCCAAGCGTTACAGCTCCGGTAGTCTGATTCTTGCGATGGAGAATGCAGGTCAGCTAATCGAGGATGAGGAACTCAGAGCCCAGATCAAGGGTTCGGGAATCGGTACCTCGGCAACCCGAGGTGAGATTCTTAAAAAGCTTGTGACCAACGGTTATCTTGCTCTCAATAAGAAGACACAGATTATCACGCCGACGCTGCTCGGTGAGATTATATATGAGGTTGTGAATGTATCAATCAAGCCGCTGCTTAATCCCGAGCTTACTGCCAGCTGGGAGAAGGGACTGACCGGCGTGGCAGAGGGGAATATCACCTCAGATGAGTATACGGTTAAGCTTAATGACTTCGTTAGCAGGCGTACTAACTACGTCAAGAGCATCGATGTTAATCAGACTACGATTAATCAGGCATTTGCGGCGGTCAGAAAATACTATAAATGATGTAAAATGGCTACTTCTATGGTATAATTATTTTACGTCTGTAGGAGGATGTTATAGATGACGGAATGGAGAATTGAGGACCTCTATGATCTTAATGAGACTATAGCGGTCGATATATTTGAAGGACTTAAGTTTCCGTGGGAGGTATTGCCTAAGATTAAGGACTTTATCATTAAACTTGGCGAGACCCTGCCGGAAGATAAGTTTGAGAAAAAGGGAGAGAATATCTGGATAGCTAAGAGTGCCAAGGTATTCCCATCAGCCTATATCGCAGGCCCCTGCATCATTGACGAGGAGGCAGAAGTCAGGCATTGCGCTTTTATAAGGGGTAGCGCTATTGTCGGTAAGGGCTGCGTGGTAGGCAACAGCACCGAGCTTAAGAATGTTATATTGTTTAACAAGGTTCAGGTGCCGCATTACAATTACGTAGGAGATTCGATTCTCGGATTTAAGGCCCATATGGGAGCGGGCTCGATTACCAGCAATGTCAAGAGTGACAAGACTCTGGTGGTGGTCAAATCCGACGGAGAGAATATTGAGACCGGACTTAAGAAGTTCGGTGCCATGCTTGGTGATAATGTTGAGGTTGGTTGCAATAGTGTACTGAATCCGGGAACTGTAGTCGGAAGGTCAACGAATATCTATCCGACCAGTTGTGTAAGGGGTTACATACCGGCAAACAGTATCTATAAGGATAGTAGTAATATCATTAATAAATTGGGGTAGGCAATGAAATACTATGATTATCTTGACAATGAGGAAGAGAATAAGATTAAGCATGTCTTAGAGAACGAGACGAAGAGTGATGCTCTTCACGGAATTATTGTTCTCGGTGTTGATAATTATGTTATTGTCAACGAGATGTACGGCAGACAGTACGGTGAATATATCTTAAGGCATGTCAATGATATTATTCTTGATATGTTTAGAGGTTCCGATATTATTGTTCGTCTACGTGGAGATGAGTTCATAATTCTAAGCCGTAATATCAAGGAACTTGGTAATATCGAACTTCTGGCAAGCAAGCTCATCAAGTACATCAGCAATGTCTATGTGAAGGATTCGTTCTATCTGACCGTTTCTGTCGGATTGTCCTTATATCCTATTCACGGCAAAGAATATTCAGAGCTTAAGAACAAGGCTTATCAGTCAATGCTGAGAGCTCAGTCTAATGGCAAGAATAATTACAGATTGTATGACAGTGCCAGAACCAAGGCTTTGTATTATGATTATCTCTTCAATAAGCCAAGGTATGAAATCAGAATGAAAAATGATGGATATTTTGATTTCAACATGGCTGAGGAATTCAATGATATCTGTATGAACATGTTCAGGACCTGTAGGGATTCGCTGTCAGCCATGAACTCCATCATGGAGCTATGCTGTATGTACTTGGGATTCCAGAGAGCATACATGTTCGAAGAGGAAGAACTTAGCGAATATGCTTCCAAGATGTTAAGATATGCGGCCCAGGGCTATGAATTCGGCAAGGACAGCAAGATTAGACGTGCACTTACCGAGGATTTGCAGGCAAGACTTGTTGAGAACTACAGCGAGATTACACTGATCAACATAAAGGATGAGGATGTCGACGAAGAGATTAAGATGACCCTGGAGGATGAAGGAGTCAGTCAGCTGCTCTTTTTCCCGATATATCATGCTGATGAGTTCAAGGCCGGCTGTATCTTCGAGAATATGACTGATGAAATCGTAACGATTGAGGATGCAGAACTACAGAACTTAGGTCGTCAGCTTCATGCAGTGCAGGCTTATTACTTCAACAGCCGGACCAAGTATTTCGGCAAGGAGAACATCGCCAAGATTGACGCATTTGATAATTTAGGTGCCTGTGTGTATCTTATCGACCTCAATACTCATGGCGTTATTTATGCCAATGACGAGGCGATGAACTGCAGCAATGAACTCTGTGTCGGACGTAAGTGTTATGAGACACTGGCAGGTAAGGACAGTCCGTGCGAGAAATGTCCGCTTAAGAAGCTTGATCCCGAGGATCCTCACGCAACAACGGTATGTGATTCATACAATTATTCAGCAAGACAGTGGTGCAGATGCATCTATTCATGGCTTGATGTATACGAGAATAAAAATGTAGCGATTATGCTTGCCGTGGATATCAGTGATTATGTCGAAGGCGGTATTGATTCTTAGGATATTTTTGTTCAGTTTTTGTGGGAAAATATGCTTTATTTTTTCATATATTTGTGAGAAAATAGCAATGGTTTAATTCTTATATACTTGAAAGGAGAATTTACATGATTTATTCAAAAGAAGTTGAAGAAATGTGTAAGGTAGCACAGGGTGTTCACCACGGTTGTGCTCCAATCCCAGAAGAAGCTAAGTGGGTTAAGGCTAAAGAGGTTAAGGATATCTCTGGCTATACACATGGTATTGGTTGGTGTGCTCCTCAGCAGGGTGCCTGCAAGCTGTCTTTAAATGTTAAGGATGGTATTATTCAGGAGGCTCTTGTTGAGACTATTGGATGCTCTGGTATGACTCATTCAGCAGCTATGGCAGCTGAGATTCTCCCCGGACTTACAGTTATGGAAGCTCTTAATACAGACCTTGTATGTGATGCTATTAACACAGCTATGAGAGAGCTCTTCCTTCAGATCGTATATGGTCGTTCGCAGTCTGCATTCTCTGAGGATGGTCTTCAGATCGGTGCAGGTCTTGAAGATCTTGGAAAGGGTACACGTTCAATGGTTGGTACAACCTACGGTACTCTGGCTAAGGGTCCCAGATATCTTGAGCTTACAGATGGTTACATCACAGGCGTAGCTCTTGATGAGGATGATGAGATTATTGGATACAAGTACGTTAACTTTGGTAAGATGATGGACTTCATCAAGGCCGGAGATGACGCTAACACAGCCCTTGAGAAGGCTTCAGGTCAGTATGGTCGTGTTCAGGATGCTGTTCGCGTAATTGACCCCAGAAAAGAATAATAAGGAGGATTAGAGAAATGGCTTTATTTGAATCATATGAAAGAAGAGAGCCTCAGATCCTTGCAGTGCTCAAGGAGTATGGTATCTCATCTATAGAAGAGTGTAAGGAAATCACAGAAGCAGCCGGACTTGATGTATATCACCTCATCGAAGGTATTCAGCCTATCTGCTTCGAGAATGCTAAGTGGGCTTATACAGTAGGTGCTGCAATCGCAATCAAGAAGGGTTGCCGCAAGGCTGCTGATGCCGCAGCTGCTATTGGAGAGGGACTTCAGGCTTTCTGTATTCCCGGTTCGGTTGCTGATACACGTAAGGTTGGTTTAGGACATGGTAACCTCGGCAAGATGCTTCTTGAAGAGGAGACAGAGTGTTTCGCATTCCTCGCAGGTCACGAGTCATTCGCTGCAGCCGAGGGTGCTATCGGTATCGCTGAGAAGGCTAACAAGGTTCGTAAGACTCCTCTTAGAGTTATTCTTAACGGACTTGGCAAGGATGCTGCTCAGGTTATCTCACGTATCAATGGATTTACATTCGTTGAGACAGAGTACGATCCTTATACCAACACTGTAAAGGAAGTATCACGTAAGTGCTACTCTAAGGACGCTGATTCACCTCGTGCTAAGGTTAACTGCTACGGCGCTAACGATGTATGCGAAGGTGTTGCTATCATGTGGAAGGAGAACGTAGACGTATCTATCACAGGTAACTCAACAAATCCTACCAGATTCCAGCATCCTGTTGCAGGTACATACAAGAAGGAGAGATTGGAAGCAGGTAAGAAGTACTTCTCAGTAGCTTCAGGCGGTGGTACAGGACGTACACTTCACCCTGATAACATGGCTGCAGGTCCTGCTTCATACGGTATGACAGATACAATGGGACGTATGCACTCAGATGCTCAGTTCGCAGGTTCTTCTTCAGTTCCTGCTCACGTTGAGATGATGGGTCTTATCGGTGCAGGTAACAACCCTATGGTTGGTATGACTGTATCAACAGCTGTATCTATTGAAGAGGCTGCTAAGGCAGGTAAGTTCTAATCTTGAATTCCTTATAATTAAGTTTTGAATTTTGAGATAAAGTACTACAATAAATACTAATATAGCCCGGGATAGTTATATCCCGGGTTGTATGTTAGTATGGGGATAATATGAAAAAGAGACTATTTTGTTTGATTATTAGTGTTATTACTGCATTATCACTGAATGGATGCGGTAAGACAGATAAGCTTGATGAATATTATGAGGCGGTAAATACCTTTAACGAAGAGGTGGGTACCATCGCAGGGAATATGAACAATCTTGACGGAGAGGATGCAAGTCAGTCCGGAGCACTTTTGCAGGAGCTGGATTCTCTTGAGGAGCAGTTCAGGGTGCTGTCAGAGGTTGAGGTTCCCGATGTGTTCGCAAGCAATGAAACACTGGCTGACGAGGCTTATTCCTATATACAGGAGGCAGTCAGCGGCTTCCACGAATATTATGAAAACAATGAGGCTGATTATTCAACCTTCGAGGTTGCGAAGGAGAATTATGACAGGGCCTTTCTTAGAATAGAGTATATATCTACAATCCTTCAGGGAGAGATTCCCGAAGGAGACAATATTGAAGTAATAGAAGAAGAATCAACGGATTTTGACCCGGTTACTGCGGATGAATGATGTAAGTAAGGACAAAATTAAAGACAAGACTGCTATAGCGCTTGAGTATGATCCGAATGTGGATGAGGCTCCCAAGGTTTTGGCTACCGGTAAGGGACTGGTGGCGGAGAAGATAATTGAGGAGGCAAAGAAGTCGGATGTGCCGGTGCATAAGGACAGCAAGCTGGCAGGTACACTGTCTAAGTTGGAGATCGGGGATATGATTCCGCCCGAACTCTATGAGGCGGTGGCGGAGGTGCTTGTATTCGTTGATGCTATGGAGAAGAAACTTAAATGACACATAACGAATTTAGAGAATTCTTAGCCGGTAAGGAAATAACATATTTGGACGGTGGCTGTGGCAGTAACCTGCTGAAACGCGGACTTCCACAGGGTGTTTGCCCCGAAAATTGGATGTGTGAAAATATTGATGTAATAAGAGGCCTCATGGCTGAATACGCCATGGCCGGAAGCGATATTTTATATGCTCCGACCTTCACGGCTAACAGGATTAAACTCGAGGAATACGGATTAAGAGATAAGCTTGAATATATCAATTCGACACTGATTCGAATGTCGCTTGATGTGGCTGCTGAGTATGGAGAAAAATTAAACAGGAAGATACTGGTGGCTGCAGATATCAGTATGACGGGGCTTCAGCTTAAGCCCATGGGGCAGCTGGACTTCGAAGACCTTATTGATATCTATAAGGAACAGATAAAAGTCTGTGTTGAAGCCGGTAGTGACCTCATAGTGGTTGAGACCATGATGAGTCTGCAGGAGACAAGAGCAGCCGTTATTGCGGCTAAGGAGGTCGCTAATGAGACTGCCATTATGACGACACTGTCCTTCGACGGAGACAGAACGTTGTACGGCACTGATGCTACAACAGCTGCAGTTGTGCTCAGTTCTCTGGGAGTGGATGCGCTGGGTGCTAACTGTTCTACCGGTCCTAAGGACATGGTAGATATCATCACTGACATGGCGAAGGCTTGCGATGTAGCGATTATATCCAAGCCAAATGCAGGCATTCCATCACTGGATGAGAACGGTGAGACTGTATATAATAATACTCCGGAGAACTTCGCTGAGGAGATCAAACTTCTGATTGATGCAGGTGCTACCGTAATCGGTGGTTGCTGTGGTACAGACCCGGACTATATCAGATGTACTGTTAATAAGGGTTATTCCGCAGGTGTACGTCCATTTTGCGAGGGTGAGCATATACACTACCTTACAAGCGAAAGACGGACTCATAAGTTTTCACTGGATGACGCATTCTTTATTGTGGGTGAAAGAATAAATCCTACGGGAAAAAAGACTCTCCAGGCTGAGCTTAGGGAGGGTAATACTGAAAGGATTGCTCTGTTTGCTGAACAGCAGGAGGAGAACGGAGCCAAGGTATTGGATGTTAATGTCGGAATGAGTGGCGTGGATGAGAAATCCATGATGCTGCGTGTACTTGAAGAACTGGAAGGTATTACAACGCTTCCGCTCAGTATTGACTCAAGTCATGTGGATATAATAGAAGCTGCTCTAAGAAGATATCCCGGAAGAGCATTAATTAATTCTATATCCTATGAGACAGAGAAGTTCACCAAACTGTTACCGATAGCTAAGAAATATGGTGCTGCCTTCATACTGCTTCCTCTGTCAGATGAGGGACTGCCTAAGTCTCTGGATGAGAAGATTGATATAATCAATAAGATTACAAGTAAGGCTCTGAGCATGGGCTTTACCAAGGAAGATATAATAGTAGACGGACTGGTCAACACCGTTGGAGCCAATAAGAATGGTGGTGTGGAGACTCTGGAGACCATCAGATACTGTAAAGAGAATGGATATGCCACAACCTGTGGTCTGTCCAACATATCTTTTGGTTTGCCTGAACGTGGATATATTAATGCAGCCTTCTTAAGTATGGCAATAGGTGAAGGCTTAACAATGGCTATCGCGAATCCAAATCAGACATTGCTTATGAGTACGGCCCTGGCATGCAATCTGCTTAAGAATAAGCCTGATGCAGACCTGGTGTACATAGATAAAATGAATGAGCTGATTGAGGCCGGAGAGGGGCTCAGCGATAAGAAGCCCGGTATTGCCTCCGGAGCCGGTGATACGGGAGCACAGAATACTTCGTCTTCTAAGATCGTCCTTGTCGATTCTAAGGGCAATCAGGTTGTTGGAGAGTCACTGGAACTGTATGAAACAGTATTAAAAGGTCGAAAAAAGAATGTAATTGATGTTACTAAATCGTGCATAACGAATGGTACTGAACCTAAGTATCTCTTAGACGAGGTTCTTATACCCGCGATCAATGCAGTCGGAGACCTATTTGAAAAGGGTAAGTACTTCCTGCCTCAGCTTATTAATTCTGCCGAGACTATGAAGGAATCGATTGAATATCTTGAACCGTTGTTGCAAAGTGAAGCCTCATCAGGACCTAAGCATACGGTTGTTATTGCCACAGTCAGTGGAGATATCCATGATATTGGTAAGAACCTGGTAGCTCTTATGCTTAAGAACTATGGCTTCAATGTTATTGACCTGGGCAAGGATGTGGACAGCGAACTCATAGTTGATACTGCAATTAAAGAGAATGCTGAAATCATCGCGCTTTCCGCTCTGATGACCACAACCATGAGAGAGATGGAGGTTGTCGTGAATCTGGCGAAAGAGAAGGGCTGTAAGGCAAAGATTACCATTGGCGGAGCTGTTATTACACAGGAATATGCTGATGAAATAGGGGCAGACGGATACAGTGACGATGCGGCAGACTGCGTGAAGGTTGTCAACAGACTGCTTGGATTAATGAACAAATAAGGAGACACAGATGAACGGTGCAGATATAATGGTAAAATGTCTGGAGGCAGAAGGGGTAAAGCATGTATTTGGTTATCCCGGTGTTGCAATAGCTCCATTCTATAACAGTATATATGAATCGGATATTGAGAGCGTGCTTGTCAGAACCGAGCAGAGCTCTGCTCATGCCGCAAGCGGATATGCAAGAGCTTACAACAACGAAAAACCCGGTGTATGTGCGGTAACCTCAGGTCCCGGTGCTACCAACCTTATTACAGGTATTGCAACAGCCTTTGCTGACAGTATACCGATGATTGCCATTACAGGTCAGGTTAAGACAGACCTTCTTGGTAATGATGTGTTCCAGGAGGCTGATATTACCGGAGCTTGCGAAAGCTTCGTAAAGTATTCTTATCTGGTTAAAGATGTAAATGATATTCCCAGAGTATTCAAAGAAGCCTTTCATGTAGCGTCTACCGGACGAAAAGGTCCCGTACTAATAGATGTTCCTATCGATGTACAGCAGGCTACCGTTAAGAAGTTCGAATACCCCGATTCTGTTGATATGCGTACTTATAAGCCTACCGTAAAGGGTAATGGCGCTCAGATTGGCAAGGTGATCAAGGAACTTGAGAAGGCTAAGAAACCTCTTATCTGTGCAGGCGGTGGCGTTCTGTTAAGCAAGGGACGCTATGAGCTGCTCAGCTTTGCAGAGAAGCACAATATTCCTGTGGTTACTACCATGATGGGTATCTCAGTTATATCTACAGAGCATCCGTTATGTTTCGGTATGGTAGGTAATAACGGTAAGGCCTATGCCAATAAGGCGATGCAGGAAGCTGATCTTATTATGGTTGTTGGTGCAAGAGTAGCAGACAGAGCCTTCAATCATCCTGAATTAATAACCAAGGGCAAGGTCATGATTCATATTGATGTTGATCCTGCTGAGATTGGCAAAATTGCAGGCCCAAGTATTCCCTTAGTCGGAGATGCCCAGGCAATATTTGCTGACCTTGGTGAGAAGGAATATGAGGCTGATTATTCTGAATGGCTGAATATCCTTAATGAATATAAGGTTACCTATGCAAGGAAGCGTAATCCCAATCCCGAATATGTTGATCCTGCTGCATTTATCAATATTTTGAGCCGCAAAATGGATAAGGATGCTATCTATATTGCTGATGTTGGTCAGAATCAGATATGGAGTTGTGATAATGTCTGCGTTCGTGAAGGTAAATTCATGACTACGGGTGGAATGGGTACTATGGGTTATTCTATTCCTGCTGCTATCGGAGCCAAACTTAGAAGACCTGAGAGGATGGTTGTTGCAGTGTGTGGTGACGGTTCCTTCCAGATGAGCATGTGTGAGCTGGCCTGTGCCAAGCAGCACAATATTCCCGTTAAGATTGTAGTACTAACCAATAATTATCTGGGAATGGTAAGAGAGTATCAGCACTTCGCATATAATGACCAGTATTCCGTTGTTGACTTAAGCGGTAATCCTGACCTTGAGAGACTGTCATCAGCTTATGACATACCTTTTGTGAGAGTGCATAATATGGATGAAGCGCCTGAAGCAATTGACAGATTCTTAGCTAATGACGAATCATACATAATGGAAGCGATTATAGATCCAATGGATCTTGTTAAGTAATCATCGGAGGTATGCTATGAAGAGAATATATTCAGTACTTGTAGAGAACAGATCCGGTGTACTTATGAAGGTTGCAGGGTTATTCTCAAGAAGAATGTTCAATATCGACAGTCTGGCAGTAGGTGAAACCGATGACCCTAAAGTAAGTAGAATTACCATTGTAAGCTCAGGTGACGAGAGAACTATCGAACAGATTGAGAAACAGTTAAATAAGAAGCTGGATGTTATTAAGGTTAAGACCTTTGAAGAACACAACTCAATTAATTGTGAAGTGATGCTTGTAAAGGTTAAATATAACAGGAATAACAGGCGTGATATCATGGAAATATGTGATATCATGGATGCTAAGATTGTGGATATGTCAGGTTCACAGATGATAATAAGGGTATGCGATACACCGCAGAGGACAGCTCAGTTCCTGTCACAGCTTAAAGGTATCAGTATACTGGAAGTTGCAAGATGTGGAACGTTGGCATTGCCCAAGTGCGAGAATTAATAATTAGAGGAGTATTATTATGGTCAAGATGATTATGCATGGCTGCAACGGTCACATGGGACAGGTTATTACCGGAATAGTAGCAGAGGATGAAGGTATTGAGATTGTTGCGGGTGTTGATCCCTTCGGTGGACAGAAGAATGATTATCCCGTTTTCGACAATTTGGATGCATGTGATATAAAAGCGGATGTTGTTGTTGATTTCAGCGGTGCTAAGGCTGTGGACGGACTGCTTGACTGGTGTGAGAAGACAGGCACTCCTTGTGTTCTTTGTTCTACCGGTCTCACTAAGGATCAGATTGAGAGAGTATCGGCAGTATCAGGTAAGGTGGCAATGCTTAGGTCCGCTAACATGAGTCTCGGTGTTAATACACTTATGAAGGTGTTAACCGAGGTTGCGCCGATTTTTGCTGAAGCGGGCTTTGATATTGAGATTGTGGAGAAGCATCATAACCGTAAATTGGATTCACCAAGCGGAACGGCTATCGCACTTGCTGACAGTGTCAATGATGCCTTTGATGACGACAATAAGTATGAATATATATACGACAGAAGTTCGCGTTCAATGAAGCGACCTGTTAAGGAGATTGGTATTTCCGCAGTCAGAGGCGGAACCATTGTCGGAGACCATGATGTGATCTTCGCGGGCCTTGATGAGGTTGTTACCTTCTCGCACAGAGCTTACAGCAGAAGCGTATTCGCTAAGGGTGCGGTCCAGGCTGCCAAGTTTTTAGCCGGCAAAAGCGAAGGCTTATATACAATGGCTGATGTTATTGATGCTGAATAGTAATAACTATTGGTTATGGCTAACATAGAATACTATCATATATTGACATAGTATTTTGCTGTTGTTAAAATCTAACTAATAGCGATGGAAGAGGTTTTTTCTATGAAAAAGAAGGTATTTCAATTACTGGTTGAGAATACTTCCGGTGTACTTAGCAGAATATCAGGTTTGTTCGCAAGAAGAGGTTATAATATCGAGAGTATTACTGCCGGTGTAACAGCCGATCCCAGGGTTACAAGAATTACAATTGTGGCCACAGGTGATGATGAGATTCTGGAACAGATTGAGAAGCAGCTTGAGAAGTTAGTGGATGTACTGGATATCAAGGAGCTTAAGCCGGATGAGAGTGTATACAGAGAGCTTGCTTTAATCAAGGTATCATGTCCTCCAAGCGAGAGACCTAATCTTATATCACTTGCAGGAGTATTCAGAGCTAATGTAATTGATACGGCTAAGGACGGTATGATTATTGAGATGACCGGAAATCAGGGTAAGATTAATGCTTTCCTTAAGCTTATTGACGGTTTCGAGATATTAGAGCTTGCAAGAACAGGTATTGCGGGACTTAGAAGAGGAACCGATGATATAGTTTATCCACAGCTTGATTAAAATATGTATGTTAATGTGCCACGCACAGGAAGGAGATATAAATGTCAAACAAGATTTATTATGAACAGGATTGTAATTTAGCATTACTTGAGGGTAAGACAATTGCAGTAATCGGTTACGGTAGCCAGGGTCATGCTCACGCCCTTAATGCTAAGGAGAGTGGATGCAATGTTATTATCGGTCTATATGAGGGCTCTAAGTCATGGGCTAAGGCTGAGGCTCAGGGCTTCGAGGTGTTCACAGCAGCAGAGGCTGCCAAGAGAGCCGATATTATTATGATTCTTATTAATGATGAGCTTCAGGCTGATATGTACAAGAAAGATATCGAGCCTAACCTTGAAGCAGGTAATATGCTTATGTTTGCTCACGGTTTCAACATTCACTTCGGCTGCATCAATCCTCCTAAGGATGTAGATGTTACTATGATCGCTCCTAAGGGACCGGGTCATACAGTTAGAAGTGAGTATCAGGCAGGAAAGGGTGTTCCTTGTCTTGTTGCAGTTCATCAGGATGCTACAGGCAAGGCTCTTGATAAGGCTTTAGCTTATGCACTTGCTATCGGTGGCGCAAGAGCAGGCGTACTTGAGACAACCTTCCGTACAGAGACTGAGACAGATCTTTTCGGTGAGCAGGCAGTTCTTTGCGGTGGTGTTTGTGCACTTATGCAGGCAGGCTTCGAGACATTGGTTGAGGCCGGATACGATCCGAGAAATGCTTACTTCGAGTGTATCCACGAGATGAAGCTTATTGTAGACCTTATCTACCAGTCAGGCTTCGAGGGAATGAGATATTCAATCTCTAACACAGCTGAGTATGGCGACTACATCACAGGTCCTAAGATCATCACAGAGGATACCAAGAAGGCTATGAAGAAGATCTTAAGTGATATCCAGGATGGTACATTCGCTAAGGAATTCCTTCTTGATATGTCACCTGCAGGACGTCAGGTTCACTTCAAGGCTATGAGAAAGCTTGCTGCAGAGCATCCTTCAGAGCAGGTAGGCAAGGAAATAAGAAAGCTTTACAGCTGGAACAACGAAGACGATAAGCTTATTAACAACTAATATATGTACGCATTTTTTAAGGGAACAGTAGAAAGTATATATTCGGATTATTTAATACTCGATACCGGTAGCATGGGTGTCAATATTATGATGTCAGCATCTGAACTTGACAGGATCAGTGTATCGGATGAAGTTAAGATATATACCTATACCTCTGTAAGAGAGGACGCCATTACGTTATACGGTTTCTTAAGTCGTGAAAAGCTTGATTTCTTTAAGCTTCTGCTTACTGTTAATGGTGTCGGTCCCAAGCTTGCAATCGGAATAGCAGGTTGCAATACGGAAGATGTGAAGACAGCCATAGTGGCGCAGGATACCAAGGCTTTGAGCAAACTACCCGGTGTCGGTGCCAAGATGGCAGGCAGACTTGCACTTGAGCTTAAGGATAAGGTATCGCTGTTTTCTTCTATTGACAGTGATACAGTATCGCCGGGTGTAAGTGATAAGAATCCAGGTAATACTCTGATTAGTGAGGCTGTAAGCATACTTACAGCTCTTGGTTACAGTAGCAGTGAAGCACTCAGGGCAATAAGGAGTGTGGATATATCCGACGATGATACTGCAGAGAGTCTTGTTCCCAAGGCATTAAGAGTATTGTAAATATCGTTACAACGATAAAGAAAACGGCGTGGTTAAATGACCACGCCGTTTTTATAATGATAAAGGATTAAAAGGTTGTTAATTAGATCTAAACAAAGCTTAAGAACTTCGCAATAGCCGGATTCTCTTTGAATTTATTCTCAGAATATGCAAAACCGATCTGTCTTCCCTGTGATCTGTTTAGTAGCTTAACCTCCTTTAGAGTACCGCTATCAAGCTCGTCCTTAACGAATTCCTTAATAACGGCAGAGATTCCTAAGTCTATCTTGGCAAAGTCAACCAACAGGTCAAGGTTGGTAATCTCAATTACGTTTGGAATCTCGATACCGTTTAATGCAAGAGCGGAGTCGACATATTTCCTTGTGACATTCTCCTTATCAAGCATCATAAAGGTAGCGTTCTCAAGAAGAGATTCGTTGGTTAATTCATAACGCTTTGCAAAGTTATCAAGATAATTCTGAGTCGCCACGAAGGTATCGTGAATCTCTATCAACGGCTTGTAATTAAGCGTAGTCTTGTTCTGAGGATATCTGACAAGTCCTATATCCAATATACCGTTTTCCATAGCTGCAATGGCTTCAATAGACGGCATGCAGGAGATGGATACTTTTATATGAGGATTATTCCTTACAAATTCTTTAAGATAAGGCAACAACACATATTTGCATAGTGTTGTACTTACTCCGATTGATATATGTCCGACACCGAGTTCTGATGCAAGCTTTAGCTGATTCTCGCCGGCATATATACATTGAAATGCATTATGAATCTGCTCAAACAGTATCTCACCTTCTAAAGTCAGTGTTACACCTCTGGAATTTCTTATAAACAGCGTGGTATTAAGTGACTGCTCCAGTTTGGATATTGCTTTACTGATTGCCGGTTGGGAGATATACAGCTCCCGTGCCGCAGCGGTAATATTTTTGGATACGGCAACCTGATAAAAGATATAATATAGATTCAGTGAATTGATCATATGGTCTCCTTAATAAATATATTTTATCATTTATAATTCTACCATAACCCGATATTATAATAAATATAAATATTATGTATTTTTGGTTATTGCTGAATTATAATAGAATATAATCATAATAGAATTAGGAGGAATCAGACTATGGGAATGACAATGACTCAGAAGATCCTTGCAGCACACGCCGGACTTGAAAGTGTTGTTGCGGGACAGCTAATTGAAGCAGATCTCGATTTAGTTCTGGGTAATGATATTACCAGCCCGGTTGCTATACATGAGATGGACAAGATGAAGGTAGACGGAGTATTCAACAAAGATAAGATTGCCCTCGTACCTGACCATTTTGTTCCCAATAAGGATATTAAGAGTGCAGAGCATTGCAAATGTGTAAGAGAGTTCGCTCTCAAAAACAATATAACCAATTATTTCGAGGTTGGCCAGATGGGTATAGAGCATGCGCTTTTACCGGAAAAAGGACTCACAGTTGCAGGTGATGTTATCATCGGTGCAGACTCACATACCTGTACCTATGGTGCGGTCGGTGCCTTCTCGACAGGTGTCGGAAGCACCGATATGGCTGCCGGAATGGCCACAGGCAAGGCATGGTTCAAGGTACCGTCAGCGATTAAGTTTGTGCTTAAAAATAAGCCTGCCAAGTGGGTATCGGGCAAGGATATAATTTTGCATATTATCGGAATGATCGGTGTTGACGGCGCGTTGTATAAGTCAATGGAGTTTACAGGTGACGGTATTGCGTATCTTAGCATGGATGACCGCTTCACCATTGCCAATATGGCGATAGAGGCCGGCGGAAAGAACGGTATTTTCCCGGTTGATGAGCTTTGTCTTAAGTATATAAGCGAGCATTCTGACAGGAAGCCTGTTGTATATGAGGCTGATCCTGATGCGGAATATGATGAGGTTATTGAGATAGATTTGTCTTCACTTGAGCCTACAGTTGCATTCCCTCATCTTCCTGAGAATACCAGGACCATCTCTGACATAAAGGAGGAGATTAAGATTGATCAGGTTGTTATCGGTTCTTGTACTAACGGACGTATGGATGACCTTAGAACTGCGGCGGCTCTGCTTAAGGGAAGACATGTTGCTAAGGGTATGAGACTAATCGTGATTCCGGGTACACAAAAGATTTATCTTGATGCAATTGAAGAGGGCTTAGTTCGTACCTTCATTGAAGCCGGCGGAATTGTGAGTACACCTACATGTGGTCCTTGCCTTGGAGGTTATATGGGAGTGCTTGCAGAGAATGAGAGATGCGTTTCTACCACAAACCGTAACTTTATTGGAAGAATGGGACATATTACATCGGAAATATATCTTGCAAGCCCTGCAGTTGCTGCAGCAAGTGCAATTAAGGGATATATTGCAGGACCCGACAGTATAGAATAGACGAGGTGAAGTATGAAAGAAGCACATGGAACAGTCATTAAATATGGCGATAATGTAGATACAGATGTAATTATTCCGGCAAGATATCTTAACAGCTCAGATCCTGCCGAGCTTGCTACACATTGTATGGAGGACCTGGATAAGGACTTCCTTAAGAGGATGAAGCCCGGTGATATCATGGTTGCGACCAAGAATTTCGGCTGCGGCTCCTCAAGAGAGCATGCACCCATCGCAATCAAGGCCTGCGGTATCAGCTGTGTAATTGCTGAGACCTTCGCCCGAATCTTCTATAGGAATGCGATCAATATAGGACTTCCTATTATTGAATGTCCCGAAGCGGCTGCCGGCATTGATGACGGAGATGAAGTAAGTGTTGATTTTGATTCCGGTATTATCACTAACGTAACCAAGAATGTGACCTATAAGGGTCAGCCCTTTCCGAAGTTCATGCAAAAAATAATTGATTCAGAGGGACTGGTAAATTATATAAATAATAAGTGATTAAATTAAGGGGCTATGCTTTGCATAGTCCCTTGTGGCGTGTTAAAATGCAACTGTTCGAGGTATTAATATGAAAATAGGCAATACATACTTTGATGAGAATAAGACTTACGTTTGCGGAATATTGAATCTAACTCCGGATTCCTTCTCGGATGGTGGAAAATTCAACAAATTAGATGCAGCTCTGTACCATGTCGAGGAGATGATAGAAGAGGGAGCGATGTTGATCGACATAGGCGGTGAGAGCACCAGACCGGGATATACCATGATAAGCGATGAGGAAGAGATAGAGAGGGTGATACCGGTAATTGAGGCTCTGAAATCCAACTTTGATATTCCTCTGTCCCTTGATACCTACAAATCTAAGGTTGCCAAAGCCGGCATTGAATCAGGCATCGATCTGATCAATGATATCTGGGGACTCAAATACGACAAGGCTATGGCTAAGCTTGTGGCGGATAGCGGACTCCCTGTATGTATTATGCATAATAGGGATAACACTGATTATAATGATTTCATGACAGATGTTATCTTGGATTTGAAAGAATCTGTTGATATCGCTACGGCTGCAGGGATTGACAAAGGTAAGATTATTCTTGACCCGGGCGTTGGTTTTGCCAAGGATTTAGAACAGAATATAATTGTCATGAAGGAACTTGACAGGCTTAACGAATTTAATCTGCCGATTCTGCTTGGTACGAGCAGAAAAAGTGTTATTGGACTGACTCTTGATCTTCCTAAAGATGAAAGGGTAGAGGGAACACTGGTCACCACGGTTTTGGCGGTAATCAAGGGTTGTATGTTCGTTCGCGTTCATGATGTAAAACAAAACGTTAGGACAATTAAGATGGCAGAAGCTCTTTTCAAATAATAACGGCAGTTTCGGTTGACTTAAATCTCTAATTTGCTTAATATAATAATGTGTTCTAACATAAAGGGGATAGTTTATTATGGCAATTAAGACAGCTAGTGAAGTATTAATAGGTGGTAAGGTATATACCCTTAGTGGATATGAGAGCGAAGAATATCTACAGAGGATTGCATCATATCTTAACGGCAAACTGAATGAATACAGTCATGTTGAAGCATTCAGACGTGCCAACGTAGACAGACAGAATGTATTGATGCAGATTAATATTGCAGATGATTATTTCAAATCCAGGAAGCAGATTGGCGACATGGAAGAGGATATGAACGCCAAGGAGAAAGAATTGTATGATCTTAAGCATGAGCTTGTGAATGCTCAGATGAAGCTTGAGAATATGGAGAAGAACCTGGCTGCTGCCAAGATGGAGCTTCAGGCTAAGGATAAGAAGATTATTCAGCTGGAGGCTGAGATTAGAAATAACTCAAAGAGGTAACTATTGGCTCCGGATATTCCGGAGCTATATTTTTGATATATACAAATATGGAAAGAAGAATTCTTGATACCAATATTCAAACTGAAGAATTAAAGCTTGAGAATAACTTAAGGCCGCAGTTTCTGAACAGTTACATCGGTCAGGACAAAATCAAGTCTGCCATGAAGGTATATATTGATGCCGCCAAGGGCAGAGGAGAGAGCTTGGATCATGTACTTCTGTATGGTCCTCCGGGTCTTGGCAAGACCACGCTCTCATGCATTCTTGCCAACGAGATGGGCGTTAATATTAAGATAACCTCCGGTCCTGCAATAGAGAAGCCGGGTGAATTGGCTGCTATCTTAAGTAAGCTTTCCGACGGAGATATTCTGTTTATTGATGAGATTCACAGATTGAATCGCCAGGTGGAAGAGGTTCTCTATCCTGCGATGGAGGATTATTGTATAGATGTTGTTACCGGTCAGGGACCTGATGCCAGAAGCTACCGTTTATCGCTGGCTCACTTTACCCTGGTAGGTGCCACCACTCGTGTCGGCATGCTGACAGCGCCGCTTCGTGACAGATTCGGTATGATTCATAAGCTTGAGTATTACACACCCGAAGAACTTAGCCTAATCATAACCAATTCGGCTATTAAGCTGGGTATTGATATAAGTTCTGACGGAGCCTATGAGCTTGCCAGAAGAAGCCGTGGAACCCCAAGAATAGCCAACAGACTGCTAAAGCGGGTAAGGGATTATGCTCAGGTTAAATATGACGGCGTAATTACCGACAGTGTGGCCGCCGAGGTACTCGATTTGCTTGATATAGACCCCATCGGACTTGATGTTACGGACAGAAACATCTTATTTACTATAATTAATAAGTTTAACGGCGGTCCTGTAGGTCTTGATACACTTGCGGCAACTACCGGTGAAGACCCGGGAACCATAGAAGATGTATATGAGCCCTTCCTGCTGATGAACGGTTTTATTAACCGAACCCCCAAGGGAAGAGTTGTTACCGATGCATGCAAAAGACATCTTGGAATAGATGATTAAAGGGAGTCCTTGGATTCCCTTTTCTTCATTATCTATATTTTTTATTGGATTTTATTAACCATAATTTTTTAGTTAGTAGTTTTTTGTAAAGACAAAATGGAAAAAGTTGAAATATTGGCTCCTGCTGGCAATATGGATTGCTTCAGGGCAGCAATCAAAGCTGATGCCGATGCCGTGTATATGGCAGGCAAGCAGTTCGGAGCAAGAGCCTATGCAGGCAATTTCACAACTGAAGAATTCATAGAAGCGCTTAATATCGCCCATCTTCATGATAAGAAGATATACCTTACCATGAATACTCTTGTAAAAGAGCAGGAATTTAGTGCTGTCAAAGGCTTTTTAAAGCCATTGTATGAAGAGGGCTTAGACGGAATTATCATTCAGGATATTGGCCTTTTAAAATATGTAAGGGATGAGTTCCCGAATCTTGCGTTACATGCCAGCACTCAGATGACTATTACGGGTAGTGAGGGAGCTCTGTGGGCCAAATCCATGGGTGTAAGCAGGGTGGTACCTGCCAGAGAACTGAGCCTAAAAGAATTGAGCAGAATTAAGGCTGACACAGGACTTGAGATAGAAGCATTTGTTCATGGTGCAATGTGTTACTGCTATTCCGGACAGTGTCTGTATTCCTCATTTTTAGGAGGAAGAAGCGGTAACAGGGGTAAATGTGCCGGAACCTGCAGACTTCCTGCTTACGCATATGATGTAAGAAAGGGTCTTAAAGGTGTCAAAAGCACAAAAGAGGAATATGATTTAAGTCTAAAGGACCTGTGCACCATAGAACATGTTGGAGAACTGATTGATGCAGGCATTGATTCCTTCAAGATAGAAGGAAGAATGAAGAGTCCGGAATATGTAGCTGGTGTTACCTACTTATATAAGAAGTATTCAGATCTGTATCTGTCGGGAAGGGATTCAACAGTAACTAAAGAGGATAAGTGGCTGCTGTCCAATCTGTATCTTAGAAGCTCTGTTGGTACGGGGTATTATTATACCCACAACAGTGCCGATATGGTGACTGTTAAGGACAGCTCCTATAACTGCAAGTCCGAAGAAGCGGAGAAGTATGTAAGGAATAATATACTGTCCAAAGATGTGCTTAGAAGTGTCAATATAATAGCCGATATCTCGGTTGGCAGTAGCCTTTCCTTAAGTATATATGATGATGAAGGAATCTGTGTATCGATAACCGGTGATATTGTACAAGAGGCTCATAATTCGGTGATTAACGAAGAAGAACTTCGTAAGCGTCTAAGTAAGCTTGGCGGAACAGGCCTTGTAGCAGCTGATATTGCTGTTAATATATCCGGTAATCCTTTTATTCCCGTTAGTGCCCTTAATGAACTCAGACGTCAGGCTGTTAGCTTGTATATAGAAGAGGCAATAAAAAAATATAAGCGTGATCATTCTGAGAATAATGGATCAGATGAAGATCAGGGATTTGATCCCATTGGCCCTAATGCTAACAATAAGTCGTCGATCGGGGTATCAATTCTTACCCGGAACCAGTTAGATATTGTTAAGTTATATTCTTTTGATAAGCTCTATATTCCGTTTGACCTGATATATAAAGGCGATATCAATGAAGATGAGTTGTATGAACTTTCGCGTAATTACTCAATTTATATATCACTTCCAAGAATAATAAGGCTCAGGGATAAGGAATACATTGAATACTTTAGCGATTTTGCCAGAAGAACAGATTGCATAACAGGTGTACTCGTATCAAGTGTAGATGGATTGAACACGGTCAAGGAATTAAAACTTAAGATAGAAGCGGATTCATTCCTGTATGCTTCCAATATCAAAGCTGTAGAGGTGCTATCTAAGCTCGGTATCAAACCGACTGCCGGGCTTGAATTATCCTACTATGAAATAATGGATTTGAAGACAAATAATATGGTCATACCGATATATGGGTATACACCCCTGATGGTATCGGCAGGCTGTGTTGCCAAGCTTAAGGGTGACTGCAACATGAAGAGGTATGGCTTTGATTATGATATCAAAGACAGGTATAATGACAGTAAGCATGTGTTTATCAATTGTCTTCATTGCATGAATGTCATGTATAACAGTGTTCCTACCTCGTATCATAAGAGATTAGAAAACTTTAAGAATTACGGATATGATTTAAGAATTGATCTCACCTTAGAAGGGCGGGATAAGTGTATACTTGTCTTAGATTATTTCCTTAAGGGAAAAGGTGATGCACCGGCTAAGGACTATACCACCGGACATCTTAAGAAGGGCGCAGAGTAATGCTATATATCTACACTGAGATAACTAAATATCTGATCATTCTCTTTATGGCATTGTTCTTAGCTGAGGGTATACTTAGTGAGGTTTTGAGAGATGGTTATGAAGCCGCTTCAGGCTTCGTGATCAGGCAGCGAATCTATATGGTTATCATTATGATTCTGGCTTATTCGACTATGACGCTTAAGACCGGCAAACTGGATTATGCCTTCTTCGGACTGTTTGTAATGGTAATGCTTGTGGCGGTTCTGATACTCACCAACATGTTATACAGCTATACCGATAATATATTGCTCAATAACATGGCTATGATGATCAATGTCGGCATGATAATACTGATCAGACTCAATTTCAATAAGTCATTAAAACAGCTTATTATTGCGGTGTTCTCACTCGGACTTGCTATGTTTATTCCCATGCTACTAAGTAAGTTTGAATTTATCAATGACTACGGATATATCTATGCGCTTGCAGGTATCCTGCCATTGCTTGTTGTTCTTATCTTAGGTGTGACCACAAACGGAAGTAAGCTTTCTTTTACCATTCTTGGTATTACCATACAGCCGTCGGAGCTTGTAAAGATTATCTTTGTATTCTGTATTGCGGCGCTCTTCAGTAAGGCTAAGAATTATGTTGATATAGTAATAACGATTGTTATCGCTGCAATTCATGTGCTGGTACTTGTGCTTAGCAAGGATCTGGGAAGTGCGCTTATATTTTTTGTAGCGTATATATTCATGATGTTTATCTTTACGCATAATTACCTGCTGTTTGGACTTGCTCTTGTATCAGGAACTGTTGCATCTTTTATTGCATATAAAGTATTTACCCATGTACAGGTAAGAGTAGCAGCCTTCTTAGATCCCTTCTCTGTTATTGACAGGGAGGGATATCAGATAGGTCAGTCATTATTTGCACTTGGTTGCGGTAATTTCTTTGGTATGGGATTAACAAAGGGTGCTCCCAATGATATTCCCTTTGTAGAGAGCGACTTCATATTCTCGGCTATCTGTGAAGAGATGGGTGCTCTGTTTGGAATCCTTCTTCTGGGTATTTGTATGCTTTCCTTTGTAATCATTATGAGAACCAGTATTGAAGCCAAGGGCAAATTCAGACGGATTCTTGCTGCCGGAATCGGCGTTATGTATATATTCCAGGTATTCCTGACTGTAGGAGGAGGAATCAAGTTCATTCCTTTAACAGGTGTTACCTTACCCTTTGTAAGCTATGGCGGAAGTTCTATACTGTCCTCCGTCATTATGTTCTTCATTGTTGAGTGGGTGATTATGGAGGCATATGATGAGTAAGAAGAGAAGACCGCGTAAGCTTGAGACAAGAATAACAATTGGTATTTTTCTGACGCTCTTTAGTGCTATGATAATATATCTGTGTATATATGTTCATAACAACGAACAGGTGCTTATGAGCAACAGTTATAATTCCAGACAGAAGATTCTGGCTAAGGAGAACCTGAGAGGCAGTATCTACGATAAATACGGTGAGGTACTGGCCTACAGCGAAAATAACGGTTCGACAGATGTCAGAATCTATCCATATAAGAATCTGTTCTCCCATGTGGTCGGATATCATACCAAGGGTAAGTCGGGAATTGAAAGCTTCGCAAACTACTACCTTATCAATTCCAACATCTCTCTTACAGAGAAGGCAGAGAATGATCTGAAGGGTGTTAAGAATCCCGGTAACAGTGTGTATACCACTCTTGATACTAATCTGCAGAAAATTGCGAGCGACTCGCTTGGTATGTTCAAGGGTGCTATTGTAGTTTCGGATGTTAAAACCGGAGCAATTCTTGCAATGGTCAGTAAACCTGATTTTGATCCGTCCACCGTGGATGAGGACTGGGATAAATACCTGGCCATGAGCGATGATAATTCAGTACTGCTTAACCGTGCCACACAGGGTCAGTATCCCCCGGGAAGTACTTTTAAAATAATAACCGCTCTGGAATATATCAGAGAAAACCCTGACAGCTATAAGAATTACAGATATACCTGTAACGGAAGATATACCAATGGCGCGGACATTAATATCAGCTGTTTCCACGGAAGTACGCATGGTGAGGAGGATTTCTTTAAATCCTTTGCCAAGAGCTGTAATTCTTCGTTTGCAAATATTGGTATGAGCCTTGACAGGGATAAGTTTGGCAAGACTTTGAATGAACTTCTGTACAATGAGAAGCTGCCGCTGGATATTAATTATAATGTTAGCAAGCTGACTGTAGACAGTTCCTTATCCGATTATGATATGTCTCAGATAAGCATTGGACAGGGTAATGCAACAATAAGTCCTATTCAGCTTAATATGATAACCAATGCCATTGCTAATAACGGTATACTCATGAAGCCGATGCTTATAACCGAGGTTGTAGATGCCAACAACATGATTATCAAGGAATATAAGCCTGAAGAATATAAGAGACTTCTAAGCGAAGACGAAGCTACGGTAATGAAAGAACTTATGGCTGAGGTTGTTGAGAAAGGAACGGCTACCAAGCTTCAGAGTGAACACTACACAGCTGCAGGCAAGACCGGTTCGGCTGAATATAACGGCAATTCTTTAGACAGCCACGCCTGGTTTACAGGCTTTGCTCCGGTAGATGACCCCAAGGTATCGGTAACGATAATAGTGGAGGGCGTCGGAACCGGTGGGGAGTATGCGGTTCCCATTGCCAAAAGAATTATTGACGCTTATTTTGGCGTATATTAGAATGAATTTATGATTAGATTTCGTAAGAATATGTATACCTCATATTCATTGAATAAGCTTGCTAAGATAAAGTGGAAGATAAGAACCGGCGCCGGTATGTTTGATGTCTATATCATAGCGTACAATCATGACAGCAGACAGGTGGAATACTTCCATAATTCTCTTATGAAGCAGAAAATTTTTCGAAAGACTGATATTGACTGTATAGGCCTGGCTAAAAGCGAGGCTGAATGTCAGGAATTCATTGAACAGATGCTTAAGGACTGCCATGAAAAGTGCGGATCCTATGATTTAGCCAATATATATGATGACAGTTTTAACAATTCTTAAATTCATAGGATTAGTATTGCTGTGGATATTGATAATACTCCTGGCACTAGGCGTTGTACTGCTTATATGTCCGCTTAACTACAGTCTTAAGGCTAATGGCATGCCACCGAAAGCCAAGGCAAGTGTTAGCTACCTGTTCCATATTATATATGCAACAGTTTCCTATAATAATAAGTTTGAGATTAAGCTTAGACTGTTCGGTATACCGATTAATATAGGTAAGATTCAGTCTAAGAATGAAACACCCAAAGATAATAAAGAAGATGATAAAACTCAATCCGAACTTAATCTAACCGATCAGAATACCGACGAAAAAAAGAAGGTGACCTCAAAGAGCGGGAAAAAGATTGATCTTCGTGCAGTATATGACGTACTTATGAAGGATAATACAAGGGCTGCCTTTCTTGTTGTAAAGAAACGGATGGGTAAGTTGTTTAGAGCGATTTTGCCGTATAAGTTTAAGCTTAAGATGACATACGGTCTTAATAATCCGGCATATACAGGTTTCGTGCTTGGATTGTTTGAGATGTTAATATTCTACCTTGGTCGTTCTATTGAGCTTAATCCGGTATTTGATGATACGGCATTTGAATTTGACCTAAAGCTTAAAGGTAGGATTATCCCGATTGTGATGCTTGTGCAGCTTATCGCAGTCGTATTAAATAAGAATTGCAGAAGGTTTATTAGTGATATTAGGAGAAGTGTATGAGTAATTTCAGTGAGTCAATGGTTAATTTGCTAAAAAATGTGGATTCGGTTCTGTCTACTAAGACTGTGGTTGGTTCGCCGACTAAGATTGAGGATACTGTGATTGTTCCTCTCGTGGATGTAAGCTTCGGAATCGGTGTGGGCTCAGGTGGAGCAAGCAAGGACAGACGATCAGGAGAAGGCGGCGGTCTTACCGGTAAGATGAGTCCAAGTGCGGTTCTGGTAATCAAGGATGGCAATACCAAGCTTGTCAGCATCAAGAATCATGATACCGTATCTAAGATTGTTGATCTGGTACCGGAAGTTCTGGACCGTTTCAGCAATAAGAAAGCTGAGCTTCCTGATGATGATGAATCAATCGAGGCGGCTTTCCCTGACTCTGATAAAGATGATAATGAAGGATAAGCTATGTCTGAGGATAGGCTTAGGGGTATTATGAACGACGGCGGTGAACCTCTGTCGGATAAGGAAATTAAAGAAATGAAAAGGTTCCTGTTTGCTGAATTCAGCAGGCTGGAATCGGAGCGCAAGAGACTTAAGGACGAGGAAGCACTGTTTGATAAGAAGGTTGAGATCTTAAAGAACGGTTTCCTTAATCTGGATTTAGACAGGAGACAGTTCGAAAGAGAACGCAAGGATTACGAGAGGCAGAAGCAGAAGCAACAGCAGAGAAATCGTATTCCATTCAGGAAAACCTATTCTGCCACGCCGGATGTATCTGTATTCTTCAGAGGTGTCAACAATCCTCTGGCTCTCAGGAAGCGTTACAGGGATTTGATGAAGATATTCCATCCCGATAACCTCTGTGGTGATGAGGCTGTGGTTAAGGCTATCAATGATGAATTTGAGCGTCTGAAAAGGCGTGAAGATATTTCTTAAAAAAGTTCTTGCATTTACTTAACATAAGTGCTAATATATCAATGTTGCGACTCAAGTTGCAAATTTCACTGTATAGTGTAGGAGGTGTTAAGATGGCAAAGTGTGATATCTGCGGTAAGGGCGTTCACTTCGGTAACAACGTCAGCCATTCTCATAGAAGATCGAATCGTATTTGGAACTCAAATATCAGAAGCGTGAAGTGCCTTGTTAACGGTGCAGCTAAGAGAATGCATGTATGTACTACTTGTCTTAAGTCAGGTAAAGTAGAGAGAGCGTAATTTTAATAAATTTACCTCATCCCTTGGATGAGGTTTTTTTATTGTCCAAAAAAGTTTATAATTAAATAAATATTTCAATTTTACATTATTCATAGTATAATCATGCTTGTATGTGCAAAGGAGAAGAATGCTTATGAAGAGTTCTACCATGAATACTCATATGGGTAACATCATCATTGATAAAGACGTTATCAGCCAGTATGCAGGCGGTGTAGCTATGGAATGCTTCGGTATTGTTGGTATGGCCGGCGTCAATATGAAGGATGGTTTTGTTAAGCTGCTCAAGATGGAGAATGCCGGAAGAGGTATTGATGTCAAGATAGAAGACAATAAGCTGATTCTGGATTTTCATATCATAGTAGCATACGGTGTCAGCATTGTTGCTGTTGCCAACAATCTTATTGATTCTGTTAAATATAAAATAGAAGAATTCACCGGAATGTCTGTCGAGAAGATTAATATCTTCGTTGAAGGCGTTAGAGTGATTGACTAGGAGGGACGAAAGTGTCTAATACTATTGATTCCGCATTATTTAAGAAGATGTTCTTAGCCGGAGCTGCGAGCCTTGAATCCAAGAAGGAATGGATCAATGAGCTCAACGTATTTCCGGTTCCCGATGGAGATACAGGTACTAACATGACCATGACAATCATGAGCGCCGCTAAAGAGGTGGTGGGTCTTGGTGATCCTGTAGATATGCTTACCCTTGCCAAGACTATTTCAAGCGGTTCCCTAAGAGGAGCCAGAGGTAATTCGGGCGTAATACTGTCTCAGTTGCTTCGTGGTTTTACCAAGGTTATGAAGGAGAATGAGGTTCTTGATATTCCTCTTATGGCAGAGGCCTGTGTGAATGCTGTTGAGAGCGCATATAAGGCTGTTATGAAGCCCAAGGAGGGAACTATTCTTACTGTTGCCAAGGGAATCTGTGATAAGGCGATTGAACTTAAAGACAGCGGACTTACCGATATGAATGTCTTCATAGATGAGCTTATCAAGGAGGGCGACAGAGTGTTGCTTACTACTCCCGACCTGCTTCCTGTTCTTAAGCAGGCAGGTGTTGTGGATTCCGGCGGACAGGGTCTTATGGAGGTACTGAGAGGTGCTTATGACGCATTCCAGGGCAAAGAGATAGCTTACGAGATCACTCCTGCTACAGGAAGAGGACCTTCAGCAGGCAGTATGAGCGCTTCGGCTTCATCTGATGCAGATATTAAGTTTGGATATTGTACAGAGTTCATCATTATGCTTGAGAAGCCGTTTAATGTTAAGCTTGAGCTTGATTTCAAGGCATTCCTTGAGAGTATCGGTGACAGTATTGTGCTTGTAGCTGATGATGATATTGTTAAGGTTCATGTTCATACCAATGATCCGGGTATGGCAATTCAGAGAGCGCTTAAGTACGGAGCACTTTCTAACATGAAGATAGATAACATGAGACTGGAGCATCAGGAGAAGATCTTTAAGGAATCTGAGAAGCTTGCAGCTGGTGTTGATGACGGAACAGGACTTCCGGAGGATGTGAATGTTACAGTTGAAGCCTGTGGCGATGCAAAGCAGGGCGTGGAAGCTGACAACTCCGGCCTTAAGATAGCTCCTTGCGCTTCTGAGAAGAAAGAGATGGGCTTTATCGCTGTATCTGTTGGAGAGGGCTTGGATGAGATATTCTCAAGTCTTGGTGTCGACATCATTATTTCGGGCGGACAGACCATGAACCCTTCAACAGAGGACTTCGTAAATGCCTGCAACAAGATTAATGCAGAGAATATATTCATCTTCCCTAACAATAAGAACATTGTGATGGCCGCTAACCAGGCTAAGTTTTTGGTTGAAGACAAGAATATTGTGGTAATACCCACTAAAACAATTCCTCAGGGCATAACTGCTATTATCAATTATGTTCCCGACATGACAGTGGAAGAGAATGAGTCGGTAATGCTTTCCGAGATTACCAATGTGAAGTCGGGTGAGGTTACCTATGCAGTAAGAGATACTATGATCGACGACAAGGAGATCAAGGAAGGCGACTACATGGGTATCGGTGATAAGGGTATTCTTTCAGTCGGTACGGACATGAATAATGTTGTGTACGAGATGGTAGATGCCATGGCTAATGAGGATACAGAGCTTATCAGTATCTACTATGGTGAAGATGTGGATGAGCAATCGGCCGATGAGCTGTGCAGAACCTTAGCCGACAGGTATGGTGACTGTGACGTAGAGCTTCAGTTCGGCGGACAGCCAATCTATTATTACATTGTTTCCTGTGAATAATTAAGAGTAGGCCGAAGCTTTTTTGCTTCGGCCTTTTTTGGTATCAAAATGCAGTTATCAAGTTCGATTGAAGTAGTTAAGGGTATTGGTGCTAAGACCATACCAAAGCTAAACAAACTGAATATTTTCACACTTGGTGATTTATGCTTCTATCTGCCCAGAGGCTTTATGGACATTCATGAGCCTGTAAGCAGCCTTGATAACAATGTTGGCAGGCTTGTGGCGATTAAGGGCTATATTATCCCGGGCTCAGTGAAGGTAATAAAGAAAAGCAGGCTTATTACGGTTGCCACTCTCAAGGCTGAGAATATCGATAATAAAATAAATGTCATGTATTTCAACGCTCCCTACATTGCCAAGCAGCTTGACAGCAAGGTAAAGATATATCTGGGAGTTTTGAGCTCCCGCAATGGGTTCGTGTTGTCCCAGCCGAGGTCTTATAGCATAGAAGAATATGATGCCATGCTGGCGTTTCCGGTCCCTGTATATGGCCTGACAAAGGGTATCAGCAACAACCAGCTTGCCAAATTCATCGATAATGCGGTAGAGATTGCGACTTTGCCCAAAGATTATCTGAGTCCCTCGGAGCTTGTAAACCTTAATCTGTGCGATTTTGCCACAGCAATAAGAACCATACACAGGCCAGAATCTATAGAAGCTTACAACAGGGCCCGTGACAGGATAGTCTTCCACGAATTCCTGAATTATTTCCTGGAGATTAGTATTGCAGCTAAGGGAAAAGCGCGGGAATTCACCAAACCGATGATTGAAGTGGCTGATACTTCACGTCTGATCGAGATGCTGCCATACAGACTAACAAATGCACAGCTGCGTTGTTTTGAGGAGATCAAGGCTGATATGACCTCAGGTATCTGTATGAATCGTATGCTGCAGGGAGATGTGGGTAGCGGCAAGACCATCGTGGCCTTCCTTAGTCTCATTATGAACGCGGCAAACAATCATCAGGGAGCACTGATGGCTCCGACAGAGGTGCTGGCCTGTCAGCATTATGAATTTGCACTTGAACTGGTGAATAAATATAAAGTAAATATCAAGCCGGTACTACTTACAGGTTCTCTTAAAGCATCGGATAAGAAGAGCATACGAGAAGCGATTAAGACCGGAAAATACAACGTGATTATCGGTACTCATGCTCTGATTAATGATGTGGAATATAAGGATCTGTCACTTGCGATAACCGATGAGCAGCACCGTTTCGGTGTGAAACAGCGTGAGGCTCTGGCCAACTTCGACAATGCGCATATTCTGGTTATGAGTGCGACGCCGATTCCACGAAGCATGTCCATGACTATGTTCAAGGGAGTAAAGCTTTCCGTGCTTGACGAACTGCCTTCAGACAGGAAGCCGATTAAGAATTGTGTGGTCGGGATCGATAAGAGGAATTCATCATATAAATTTATTGAGAAAGAGGTTAACGCAGGTCATCAGGCCTATGTTATCTGTCCCATGATAGATGAAAGTGAGGGTGTGGACCTGTGCAATGTAATTGATTATACAATGACACTCAGGGAGGTTCTGCCGACACTCAGAATCGATTATTTACACGGCAGGATGAAAAGCAGTGAGAAGAATGATATTATGAACCGGTTCTCACAGGGGAATATCGATGTTTTAGTATCAACAACCGTAATTGAGGTTGGTGTAAATGTACCCAATGCTACTGTTATGATGGTTGAGAATGCCGACAGATTCGGACTGTCTACTCTTCATCAGATAAGAGGACGAATAGGTCGAGGTGATGCGCAGGGTTACTGTATATTTATCAATACGTCGGACTCTGAGGTTTCGGCCAAACGACTGGAGATAGTCAACAACAGCAATGACGGCTTCCATATTGCCGAATGTGATCTTAACATGAGAGGTCCCGGAGAAGTACAGGGAATTAGGCAGAGCGGTGACTTCGGGTTCAGGGTCGCCAGCATCTATGATGATGCAGCCATGCTTAAGAAAGCCGGCGACTATGTAGACTGCCTTATTGACAGTGCTGATGAAGATAAAGTAAATACCATAGCCGGTGCAGTATCAAGCTTTGGGTTCAATCCGGTTGACTTTACTACAATATAACATTAAAATAAGCTATAGTTTTCTGTTAAAAATATAGTCAGCAGAGGTTAATAATGAGCAAAGTTAGAATAATTACTGATAGTAACAGTGGTATAACAGTTGAGGATGCAAGAGAGCTTGGCGTAACTGTACTTCCTATGCCCTTCTCCATTAACGAGGAGGTGTATTTCGAGCAGGAATCGCTTACTCATGAGCAGTTCTATGAAGAACTTGCTGCAGGCAAGGATATCATGACCACTCAGCCCAGTCCCGCTCAGGTTATGGGAATCTGGGATGAAGCTCTAAAGGATTATGATGAGATAGTATATATTCCCATGAGCTCCGGTCTGTCAGGCAGTTATCAGACTGCAGCCATGTTGGCAGAAGACTATGAAGGCAAGGTTCATGTAGTTAATAACCAGAGAATATCCGTTACACAGCGCCAGTCCGTTCTCGATGCATTAAGACTTTTAGAAGCCGGCAAAAGTGCTAAAGAGATTAAGGATATCCTTGAGGAGGATAAGTTTAATTCAAGTATTTATCTCATGGTTGATACACTTGTATACCTTAAGAAGGGCGGAAGGATAACACCGGCTGCCGCAGCACTTGGTACCCTGCTTAAGCTTAAGCCCGTGCTTCAGATTCAGGGTGAGAGACTGGACGCCTTTGCCAAGGCCCGTACGTTATCTCAGGCTAAATCGATAATAATCAATGCAGTTAAATCCGACATAGACAAGCGATTCGGTGGTCTGTCTAAGGAGAATATATCTCTTCACATGGCTTATGCCCATGACCTTGACAGGATCCTCGAATTCAAGGAAGAGGTATTGAAGGAATTCCCCGGATATGATATTAATCTTTATCCTCTTTCCTTATCTGTTGCAACACATATCGGTCCCGGCTGTATAGCACTTGCCGTGACTAAGAATCTTAAGGTTTGATTTAAAGCCCCTGAAATTTAATTCAGGGGTTTTTTAGTGCTCGCACTTTTACCCGACCACAAAATATGGTATAATAAAGCGCTAAATAGTAAGTTTTTGACTATTGTCATGAGATATGAGGTAGGTATGGCACGTAAGGACGAATATAATGCATCCAATATTACGGTCTTAGAAGGACTGGAGGCCGTAAGGAAGCGACCGGGAATGTATATCGGTTCGGTTTCGAGCAAGGGACTGAATCATCTCATCTATGAGATTGTGGATAATTCCGTAGATGAGCATCTGGCAGGATATTGTGACAGGATATATGTGACACTGGAGGAGGATGGTTCCGCGACGGTTGAAGATAATGGTCGAGGTATCCCCATTGAGATGCATGAGAAGGGTATGAGTGCGGAGAGACTGGTGTTTACGACGCTTCATGCCGGAGGTAAGTTCGATGACAGCGCCTATAAGACAAGCGGTGGATTGCACGGCGTAGGTTCATCGGTTGTTAACGCTCTGTCGACCCATATGACTGTTACTGTTAAGAAGGGCGGATATATACATACCGATTCCTATGAGCGTGGTATACCGACTACAGAGCTTGTGGACGGACTGTTGCCCACCATAGGTAAGACCAGAGAGACAGGAACCAAGATAAATTTCCTGCCTGACGATACTATCTTTGATAAGACATGGTTTAAGGAGGAGGAGGTTAAGTCAAGACTTCATGAGACTGCCTATCTTAATCCGGGACTAACCATTGTGTTCGAGGATAAGAGGAAGCCTCTGAAGGAATATGTTGTATTCCATGAGCCCGACGGACTCATAGGCTTCCTGTATGATATGAACAGAAGTAAGGAATGTATACATGAGCCGATCTATTTCAAGAGTGAAGCTGAAGGCATCACTGTGGAGTGCGCAATCCAGTATGTAAATGAATTCCATGAGAATGTCTTAGGATTCTGTAATAATATCTACAACTCAGAGGGCGGAACACATTTAACAGGTTTCAAGACAAGCTTTACGACCATTATTAACAGCTATGCAAGGTCACTTGGCATACTTAAGGATAAGGATCCAAACTTCAACGGAGCAGATGTCAGAAATGGTATGACAGCCGTTATCTCAATCAAGCATCCTGACCCCAGATTCGAGGGACAGACCAAGACAAAGCTTGACAATCAGGACGCTGCCAAGGTTGTGAGCAAGATTACCAATGATGAGCTTGTACGCTTCTTTGACAGGAATCTGGAAACTCTTAAATCAATAATCGGCTGTGCCGAGAAGGCTGCCAAGATCAGGAAGAGCGAAGAAAAGGCCAAGACCAATATGCTCAGTAAGCCCAAGTACAGCTTTGACAGCAACGGAAAGCTGGCCAACTGCGAGAGCAGAGACCCTGAGAAATGTGAGATATTCATCGTCGAGGGAGATTCGGCGGGTGGTTCGGCCAAGAATGCCAGAAACAGAATGTATCAGGCTATTCTGCCAATCAGAGGTAAGATTCTTAACGTTGAGAAGGCAAGTATTGACAAGATTCTTGCCAATGCAGAGATTAAGACCATGATTAATGCCTTTGGCTGCGGCTTCTCAGAGGGCTATGGCAATGACTTCGATATAACTAAGCTTAAATATAACAAGATTGTGATTATGGCCGATGCCGACGTTGACGGTGCCCATATTGCAACACTTCTGCTTACACTGTTCTACAGATTCATGCCTGAGCTTATCTATGAAGGACATGTATATATAGCAATGCCGCCTCTCTATAAGGCAATGCCTTCAAAGGGAGAGGAGGAATACCTCTATGATGATGCGGCATTGGAGAAATACCGCAAAAACCATAAAGGCAGCTTCACCCTCCAGAGATACAAGGGTCTGGGAGAAATGGATGAGGACCAGCTGTGGGAGACCACACTTGATCCCGCCAGAAGAAAGCTTAAGCGTGTGGAGATAGAGGATGCCAGAATGGCAAGCGATGTTACAGAGCTTTTGATGGGTAACGATGTACCGCCCAGAAAAGCCTTTATCTACAGACATGCCAAGGATGCATTACTTGATGTATAAGAGAGATTAATATGCCTAAGAAGACTACTACAGAACCAATTGAAGAAGATATTATCGTAACCGAATATTCCGAGGTTATGAAGAAGTCCTATATTGATTATGCCATGAGTGTAATCATAGCAAGAGCCCTTCCCGATGTCAGGGACGGACTTAAGCCTGTACAGAGAAGGACTCTCTATGACATGCATGAGCTCGGAATCAAGTTCGACAAGCCCTACAGGAAGAGTGCACGTATCGTCGGTGACACCATGGGTAAATATCACCCTCACGGCGACAGCTCCATCTATGATTCACTCGTGGTTATGAGCCAGAGCTTCAAGAAGGGACTTCCCCTTGTAGACGGACACGGTAACTTCGGTAATATCGAGGGAGACGGTGCCGCTGCAATGCGATACACCGAGGCAAGACTGCAAAAGGTTACTCAGCTCGGTATGCTTGCTGACCTAGATAAGGACATAGTAGATTTCGTACCAAACTTTGATGAGACGGAAAAAGAACCCTCGGTTTTACCCTGTCGTTTCCCCAATTTCTTAGTTAACGGCTCTGAGGGTATTGCTGTAGGTATGGCTACCAACACACCCCCGCACAATCTGTCTGAGGTTATCGAAGCCATGAAGGCTTACATGAGAGATGAGGAAATCTCGGTTAAGCAGCTGATGAAGTACTGCAAGGGTCCTGATTTCCCCACAGGCGGAATCATAACCAACAAGGACGAGCTTCTATCTATTTACGAGACCGGTCAGGGCAAGATTAAGATCAGAGGTAAGGTTGAGGTAGAAAAGGGTAAGAGCGGTCGTACCAATATTGTTGTTACGGAGATTCCCTATACCATGATCGGTGCGGGCATATCAAAGTTCTTACAGGATGTTGCCGCCCTTGCTGACAGCAAGAAGATACCCGATATCATTGATATATCCAACCAGTCATCCAAGGAAGGTATCCGTATCGTTATTGAGGTTAAGAAGGATGCCAACGTTGATAATATAATCAATCTTCTCTATAAGAAGACTAAGCTCGAGGATACCTTCGGTGTCAATATGCTTGCCATAGCTGACGGAAGGCCTGAGACCATGGGCATAAAGAAGATTCTAAAGGCCTGCACTGACTTCCAGTTTGAACTTGCCACCAGGAAGTACACCAACCTCCTTAAGAAGGAGCAGGATAAGAAGGAGATTCAGGAGGGCCTTATCAAGGCCTGCAATGTAATTGACTTAATTATTGAAATCCTCAGAGGCTCCAAGGACAGACAACAGGCAAAGGCCTGTCTTGTAGAGGGCAAAACTGCGGGAATTAAGTTCAAGACGCGCGAATCTGAAGTAATGGCTTCCCAACTTAAGTTCACCGAAGCTCAGGCCAATGCCATTATGGATATGCGTCTGTATAAGTTGATAGGACTTGAAATAGATGCACTTATTAAGGAGCACGAGGAAACAGTTGCCAACATTTTCAAATATGAGGATATCTTAAGCAGAAAAGAATCCATGGCAATGGTTATCATCAATGACTTAGATGAGATAAGTAAGGAATTCTCAAGAAAGAGAAGAACCGTAATCGATAACCTTGAGGATGTGGTTGTTGAAGAGGTTAAGGTTCCTGAGATGGACGTAATCTTCCTTATGGACAGATTCGGATATTGTAAGATTGTTGATGTTCCTACCTATGAACGTAATAAAGAGACAATTGAACAGGAATTCAAATATATATGCAAGGTTAAGAATACCGGTAAACTGTGTATCTTCACCAATACCGGTGAATTACACACCTTCAAGGCTTCCGATATAACAATAAGCAAGCTTCGAGACAAGGGTGTTCCCATAGATAATGTCAGTACCTATTCATCCAAGACCTCGTCTGTAATTGCTGTGTGCAGTCAGTCTGAGCTTAATCTGTATCGTATGGTATTTGTTACAAGAAAAGCTTACTGTAAGCTGGTAGACGGTGGAGAATTCGATGTTGCCAAGAGAAACGTTGCCGCAACTAAGCTTGAGGAAGGCGATGAGGTTGTATCCGTACATGCAGTTAAGGAAGCTAAGAATATTATTCTGTGCAGTAACGGCGGGTACTTTTTACGGTTCCAGATAGAAGAAATACCTGTTAAAAAGAAGGCCGCTGTTGGTGTCCGTGGTATGAAGCTTGTGACCAATGATTATATCAGTGAGGTATACTTCACACGTGGCGTTGATGACAGTATGATAGAGCATAACGGAAAGCAGATTCAGCTTAACGGTATAAAACTATTAAAGAGAGATACGAAGGGAACCAAGCTAAGATGAGAGTAATTGCGGGAACCTGCCGGTCTATGCCACTTATCTGTCCTAAGGGTGAGGGTACAAGACCGACTACGGACAGGATAAAAGAGACACTGTTTAATATATTGCAGTGCGATGTACCGGGTAGTGTATTTGTTGATTTGTTTGCAGGAAGCGGCTCGATTGCGATTGAGGCGTTGAGTCGAGGTGCAAAGTATGCATATATTGTTGATAACAGCAAGGAAGCGATTGAGTGCATAAAGCAGAATGTAAACTTTACCAAGCTTTCGGATCGAGCGACAATTATTGCACGCTCAGCCATTGACTCACTGTATGAGATCAATGTCCCTGCTGATATTATCTTTATGGATCCGCCATACGGAGCCGATGTTGAGGGAGACGTACTTGCAGCCCTTAGTAATGCCAGATGTCTGACAGAAGATACACTTATTATTATTGAGGCTGATATTAATAAGGACTTTGATTTTGTTACCGGACTGGGATATAAGGTGACAAGAGAGAAGTGTTATAAGACCAATAAGCATGTATTTATAAGAAGGTCTCAGGAGGAGTAGTTATTATGAAAAAAGCAGTATATCCGGGAAGCTTCGATCCGCTTACCTTCGGACATCTGGATATAATAAAAAGAGCAGCGAAAATCTTCGACGAACTGACTGTTGCGGTACTTGATAATAAGGCGAAGACACCGTTGTTTTCTGTAGATGAACGTGTTAATATACTAAAGGAGGCTGTAAAGGATATACCTAATGTCAAAGTGGAATCCTTTAATGGTCTTTTAATTGATTATGCCAAGGACAAGGGGTTCCATACATCGATCAGGGGCTTACGCGCAATCACTGATTTTGAGTATGAATTACAGATTGCTCAGACCAATGCTATGCTCAGCAAGAATCAGTTAGACACCATGTTTTTGGTTACCAGTGTAAAGTATTCATATCTTAGTTCATCCGGAGTAAAGGAGATTGCAGCCTTTGGAGGGGATATATCTAAGTGCTGTCCCGGTTTTGTAGCGGATATGGTATATGAGAAATATGGAATAAAAAGGGATTAGCAGAGGTATAAGCATGGCAAGTAAGATTGAACAGTGCATTGACGATATTGAACAGTACATAGACAGCTGTAAGTATAAATCATTTTCTACAACTCATATCATATGTGAGAAGAATGAATTGGAGAATCTTGTATCAGACCTAAGAAAGAGAGCTCCCGAAGAAATCAAACAGTATCAGAAGATTATTCACAATCGTGAGGCAATAATCGCTGATGCGGAGGCTAAGGCTAAGGAGTTGATCGACAAGGCCACAGCACATACAACAGAACTTATCAGCCAGCATGAGATTATGCTTAAGGCTTATGAGCAGGCGGATGCTGTTGTCAATGATGCCATTCTTAAGGCACAGGAGATAATCGACGACGCAACAATTGAGGCTAATGAACTTAAGACCTCTGCTATGCAGTATACAGACAGTCTGCTTAGCCAGGTTGAGGAGATTGTCGGTACATACATGGGTACTACCAATACCAAGTATGATGAGATGATGAAATCACTTCATGAATGCTATGATGTAGTCAGAGCCAACAGACAGGAGCTTATCGAGACTGCAGTAGATGACAGCGGAGTAGATGTTGAGGATATTCTGTCAGACAACACACCGGCTATAAGCACTATGCCACCGATGGGTTCTTCATCCGATAAAGGACAATCAGGCAAGGCAGGACAGGTTGACCTTGATTTAATTTAGTTTTTTGGGGGCTGTAATTATACAGCCCTTTTATTATGGGTATTTTATGCAGAGAATATATGTATGGGGGAAATATATTCTGGGGTTGCTTGTACTTACAATTGCCTTACTTTGGGATTATGATAAGTGCTATGCAGAGGAATATATTGTGGTTCTTGACCCGGGACACGGTGGTGAGGCACTGGGCGGACAGACAGAAGAGTACATAGAGCAGGAGATTAATCTTATCACTGCCAAAGCTATGTATGACAGGCTGTGTCAATATGAAGGTATTACAGTCTATCTTACTCATGATGAGATAGGTGAGGTTGATATAAGCAGAACGGACAGGGCTAAGATTGCAGTTGAATATGATGCTGATTATCTTATCTCTCTCCACTACAATATGTCAGCCAATCACAATCTTTACGGTACTGAGGTCTGGACCTCGGCCTTCGGAAACGAATATAGCTTTGGTCAGACTATAGGAACTATTATTACCAATGATCTATCATCTGAATTCGGTTTGTTCAACAGAGGTGTTAAGGTCAGGCTTAACAAGAAGAGAGACGATTATTACGGAATTATACAGATGTGTCGCAAGGAAGGTATACCTTCGATAATAATAGAGCATTGCCATCTGGATTCTGAGAAGGATAGGGCAGTTCTTGGTTCAATTTCGGATATCTTCGTTAAATTCGGAGAAAAGGATGCGGATGCCGTTGCCAAATATCTTAGATTGAAGTCATCATCACTGGGAATAGATTATTCTGATTATCAGTATGATGAAGTGATCGGTTCAGACTTCAATCCCCCGGATGAGAGCGAACCTGAATATGTCAATGTAAGAATCAATTCATCTGATATATACAACGGAACCTGTAATATCACAATAGAGGCTGATGACAGCGACGGAAGAATGCAGTATTATTCAATTTCGCTGGATGGTGGGAATATTTTTGGGAAGATGCTTCCCTGGAGTAATGATATATCGGCGCTAAATCCCGAAGATGTTAAGGAGATAAATGCTGATATTGAACTGATTCCCGGTATTGAGAGTAGACTCGTGGTAAGGGGATATAATCAGTATGAATTATATACTGACAGTAGTGTAAGCCTGCTTCCTGCGGGTTACGTTGAGCCTGAAGATACGGAAAACGAGAACCCCACTGTAAAAGGCGATGACACAATCGATGCAGATACAGACTACCAAAGCGACGCTATGCAAGAGATTGTGATTAACCCTTCTGATCGAAGCTTAGTTTCTCCTGTTATTGTCATTTCCTTAATTATCGGAGGTGTTGCGGTAACGATAATCATTATTGCAGCCTACAATATTGTACTCTACGGCAACAACAGACATAGGAAGAGGCGTAGGAAACGTAGATAGGATAAATTTAGTAAAAATAGATGATAAGATTAGATAAGTATTTGTGCGATCTTAATATCGGTTCACGTAATGAGATCAAAGAATATATTCGAAAGAAATTAATAACCGTAAACGGAGTCATTGCCTCCGATCCCGGCATGAGGATATCTGAGGATAGCGCAGTGACATACAGAGGCGAACCTTTGATTTATAAGAAATTCAGATATTACATGTTAAATAAACCCAAAGGTGTTGTAAGTGCCACTCAGGATAATATCGATACGACAGTCATTGACCTTCTAAAGGATATAAATACCAGGGATATGTTCCCTGTCGGACGACTTGATAAGGACACGGAAGGGCTTTTAATAATAACCAATGATGGAGAGATGTCTCACAGATTACTGAGCCCTAAAAGTCATGTTGAAAAATGCTATCTGGTACATCTTAAGCACAATATCACTTCTGATGATATCAAGACTCTGTGTATGGGTGTGGATATAGGTGATGATACAATTACACTGCCTGCTAAAGTTGAAGCGATAGCTACAGACAGAATATATCTGACAATAACAGAGGGCCGATATCATCAGGTTAAACGAATGCTTGAGGCAGTGGATAATAAGGTTGTCTTCCTTAAGCGTGTAAGCTTCGGCCCGCTTGAGCTGGATCCTTCACTTTCGCCCGGTGAATATAGAGAACTGGATGAAAGTGAGATAATAATGCTAAATCTATATAAGGGAATATGATTTATGGATAAGTTTGATATAATAACAGCCGATATCGATGCTGTAATCTTTGATATGGACGGAACTATTATTGATTCAATGCATGTATGGCGTGATATAGATATTGAATACTTTGAGAAATATGGTAAAGTGTTGCCCGATACCTATCAAAAGGATATTGAGGGCTTCTCCGTTGTAGAAACGGCCAGGTACACCAAAGAAACCTTTGGTTTCGAGGATTCAATAGAAGATATGATGCAGGAATGGAACGATATGGCCCATGAGCATTATAAGCATCGTATTCCATTAAAGCCCAATGTACTTAAGTTTATGCAAAGGCTTAAAAGTAATGGGATAAAAATGGGAATCGCAACCAGCAATTCAGGATATCTGTTTGAAGCCTTTGCAGTCTCCAACAAATTATATGATTACATTGAATGTGCGGTAACAGGTGAGGATGTAACAAACGGAAAACCTAATCCCGAGTGTTATCTGAAAGTTTCAGATAAACTTAAGGTAGAACCGTCACGCTGTCTGGTTTTTGAAGATATCTGTATGGGATTAAAGGCCGGTATCAGTGCCGGAATGAAAACAGTAGCGGTATATGATGATTTCTCCGCTTCGCAGTGGCAGGATAAAAAAGCAATGTCTGACTATTATATCGATTCTTACGATGAGTTAGTCTAGGGTAAGTTTTGCATTGAGATTATGACTGAAAGGGCAGAAAATGGATTTCTTATATAGGAAGCACCCGAAGGGGAGCTACGAACATGCTAAATATAAAAGAACGGTTGATATTATAATTACAATATTTCTGTTTTTATTAAGCTTAGGCTTGTTTGTAATAGGATATGTTGCAACAGGAAGTAAGAAGAATCTGCTTACAATCGTTGCAGTGCTTGGACTTCTGCCGGCCTGCAAGATGGTAGTGGACGTTATTATGTGCTTCAGAGTAAAGCCGGTTGAGGAGAGTGTGAGAGAAGGTATTGATGCATCAATAGGCAAACTTTACGGCTTGTATCATATGTATTTCACTTCTTATGATAAAAACTTTCCGATCGACCATTTGGTTATTACTTCCAATTCAGTTATTGGCTTATGTTCCAATCCTAAGTTCGATGAGAAGATGTTCATTACACATCTAAAGGATTATATGAGGAAGGATGGAATAAAAGATATAACGATCAAGATATTTGATGACTACAATAAATATCTTAACAGATTGTCAGAAATTAATAATCTTGATGATGAGACTACTACTGTGAATATCGGTGTCAGAAATCTTATTTTAAATATTACGTTTTAAGGAAATAATATGCTTGCATTAAGTGATGAAATATTAATGACAATTGATAAGCCGGCTCGCTATATCGGTAATGAGATAAATAGTGTGGTGAAGGATAAATCCAAGATTGATATCCGTTTTGCCATGTGTTTTCCCGATGTATATGAGATTGGAATGAGTCATTTGGGACTGCAGATTCTCTACGATATGTTCAACAAATTTGATGACGTATGGTGTGAGAGAGTATTCTCGCCCTGGATAGACTTGGATCCTATTATGCGCAGGGACAATATTCCTCTGTTCGCACTTGAGAGTCAGGAACCTGTAAAGGATTTTGATTTCCTGGGTATCACCATTCAATATGAGATGTGTTATACCAATATTCTGCAGATTCTTGATTTATCAAAGATTCCTCTTAAGTCTTCGGACAGAGGCAATGATGATCCGATTGTAGTCGGTGGTGGCCCCTGCACCTACAATCCCGAGCCTATAGCTGATTTCTTTGATTTCTTCTATATTGGTGAAGGAGAAACCAAGTACAGGGAGATATTTGACTTATATAAGAAGCATAGGGCGGGCAATTTTGACAGAAAACAATTCTTAATTGAGGTTGCAAAGATTGACGGAATGTATGTACCGTCACTGTACAAAGTTGAATACAACGAAGATGGTACGGTTAAGTCATATATTCCAAAAAATTTAAGTGTACCGAAGACTGTAAAGAAGGAGATTGTGAAGGACTTAACCGATACCTATTATCCGGATGCTCCCATCGTGCCGTTTATTAAGGTTACTCAGGACAGAGTTGTGCTTGAGATACAGAGAGGCTGTATCAGAGGCTGTAGGTTCTGTCAGGCCGGACAGATATACAGACCGGTCCGTGAGAGGGATGTTGAATTCCTGAAGAAACAGGCTGTTAAGATGCTTGAGAATACGGGACATGAGGAGATATCGTTGAGTTCGCTGAGTTCCAGTGATTACAGTAAACTCGAGGAGCTGGTTAATTTCCTTATAGAGGAATGTAATCAGAGGAAGATCAATATCTCGCTGCCGTCACTTAGAATTGATAATTTCTCCGTGGATGTTATGAGTAAGGTTCAGGATATCAAGAAGAGTTCACTTACCTTTGCGCCTGAGGCCGGCACACAGAGAATGAGAAATGTAATAAATAAAGGCCTGACGGAGGAAGATATTCTGAATGGAGCTCATCTTGCCTTTGAGAATGGATGGAGCAAGGTTAAACTCTATTTTATGCTTGGACTTCCGGGAGAAACCAAGGAGGATGTTGAAGGCATTGGTGTCCTTGCTGATAAGATAGCGAGGGAATTCTTTGATACGGTGCCTAAGGAGGAGAGAAAGAACGGTCCGGTACAGATTACGGTCTCTACCTCATTCTTCATTCCCAAGCCCTTTACTCCGTTCCAGTGGGCACCTCAGAATACAAGAGAGCAGTTTATCGAGAAGGCATATACCTGCAGAAGCTCGATTATGAGCATGCTTAATCAGAAGAGAATCAAATACAACTGGCACGAGACAGATGTAAGTGTTCTTGAGGGTATAATGGCAAGAGGCGACCGTAGACTGTCTGAGTCAATACTGACTGCCTACGAAAACGGTGCTCTTTATGATGCCTGGTCTGATACCTATAAGCATGATGTATGGCTGGATGCTTTTGAGAAGAATAATGTAGATATTGATTTCTATACCACCAGAGAACGTTCTATTGATGAGGTATTTCCCTGGGATGTGATAGACTGTGGTGTAAGCAAGAACTTCTTAAAGCGTGAATATGAGAGAAGTAAGGAGGGTGTTGTTACGCCCAACTGTAAGCTGAATTGTAACGGCTGCGGAGCAGGAAGCTTCGGCGTTGGAATATGTGTTAACAGGTGATTATTGTTTATGAAGGTTAGAATAAAGTTTTCCAAGCATGGCGCTGTAAGATATATCGGACATCTTGATATCATGCGTTATTTTCAGAAGAGTATGCGTAAGTCAGGAGTTGATATTGCATATTCTACAGGATATTCGCCACATCAGATTATGAGTTTTGCTCAGCCTCTGGGTGTGGGTATGGAATCTGACGGTGAATATCTGGATATCGAGATGGCCTCAGAAGAAAACTGTGAGGATATCAGAAGAAAACTTAACAGTGTTATGGTTCCCGGAATTGTCATAGAGAATGTCGTTGCGCTCCCGGATGATGCGGGAAATGCAATGGCGTCCGTTGCTGCGGCCAGGTATAAGATAAGTCTCAAATCCGGTGATTGCTTTAATTTAGCATTGATCGATGCACTTTCAGGCTTTCTTGATCAAAATGAGATTTTTATCACCAAGGAGACCAAGAAGAATACTTTGATCGTAGATATTAAGCCCGGAATATATGAAGCTTCTTTTGATGAATCCGGATTGTTCTTTACATGTTTTCTTGATGCAAGCAGTGGGGGCAATATCAAGGCTATAACCGTGATCAAAGCTTTATGTGATTATTGTAAAATTGAATTTAAACCTTTGGATTATATGGTATGCAGACTTGATACATATGCTAATAAGGATGGAGCGCTGGTTCCTCTGGACAAAGTATAACGGGTGCTATTTTGAATAATAATATCGTAATCTTTACTCATTACAAAAACAGAATACTTGCACTACATATGTCAGATGGTAAGGCATACGATGTTGCTTTGTATAACGATGCGGAAGATAAGCTTAATACCATCTATATTGGTAAGGTGAAGAATATCATTAAGAATATCGATGCTGCCTTTGTTGAGCTTTCTCCCGGTTTTCTTGCTTATCTTAATCTAAGAGAATGTAAGGACCTGGTTGTTCTTAACAGGGAACGTATAGAATATGACTTAAGACAGGGCGATGAGATTCCGGTTCAATTAATTAAAAGCGCTGTTAAGAGTAAGAAGCCGATATGCACGGGACGATTCCGCCTGAATGAAGAGGCCAAAGCAGAAATCATAAATAAAGCCAAAACAAGAACGGTATTCAGCGTGCTGTCAGAAGGAACCCCGGAGTACGTATCTTTTTTGAATAAAATCAATTTATCGAATGTTGCAAAAATCGTAATTGATGATATAAATATATTCGAAGCAGTCAGTGCTTATTGTTCTTCGAATAATGCGGAAATCTGTCCAACATTATATGAGGATGATTATCCTTTGACAGCCCTATATAAGATTACTAGTGTTATGGATGAACTCAAATCCAAAACGGTATGGCTAAAAAGCGGCGCAAACATTGTTGTGGAGCACACCGAAGCTCTGAATGTAATTGATGTCAATACCGCCAAATCCATAAGGGATAAGAGCGATAATCACATACTTAAGGTCAATCTCGAAGCTGCAGATGAGATAATGAGACAGCTTCGCCTGCGTAATCTGTCAGGCATGATACTGATAGATTTTATTAATGATTCTTCCGAGAATATGAAGATAGTGACTGACCGAGTCAAGAAACTGGCAGGGAACGATGATATTAAGACCGAGTATATTGATATAACAGGTCTCGGAATTATGGAGCTTACAAGAGCCAAAAAGGGTCGCCCCTTACATGAAATGATTTAGTGATAATAAATAAAAGGTATGGTTGCAACAATATTATGAAACTGAGTGAATTAAAAATCGGAGAAAGCGGAATAATTGAAAGTGTCGGTGGAGAAGGGATACTCAGACAGCATTTCCTGGATATGGGTGTAATACCCGGTGCAATAATAACTTTGAAGAAGCTTGCGCCAATGGGTGACCCCATGGAATTCACTATCTATGGCTACGAGCTTACTCTCAGAATCGATGATGCTTCCAAGATAGAGATTAAACCTGCAACCGTTCGTGAAATCGAAGAAAAATTCAACAATGATAAGAAAACACATGCTATTTCATATCTTCCCGGCATGAAGACTGCCTTCCATCCGGGTCTCGGTGAGGAGGGTAAGTATCACGACCACAAGAATGAGAATCCGCTTCCGGAAGATGCTTTGCTTACTTTTGCGCTTGTCGGTAATCAGAACTGTGGTAAGACCACATTATTCAATCAGCTGACAGGCTCCAACCAGCATGTAGGCAATTTCCCGGGTGTTACCGTTGATAGGAAGGATGGACCCATCAAAGGTCGTTACCTAACACTTGTTACTGATTTACCCGGTATCTATTCCATGAGTCCCTACAGCTCAGAAGAGATAGTATCCCGCAATTTTGTTTTGGAAGAGAAGCCTAAAGCTATTATCAATATAGTTGATGCTACCAATATAGAGCGTAATTTATATCTCACAATGCAGCTGCTTGAGATGAATATTCCCATGGTTATTGCTCTTAACATGATGGATGAAGTTACCGGCAATTCCGGCTCGATTGATGTCAATACCATGGAACACATGCTCGGCGTTCCGATTGTCCCCATTTCAGCTGCCAAGAACGAGGGCGTGGACGAACTGATAAGACATGCCATCCATATTGCTCATTATCAGGAGAAGCCGTTAAGACAGGATTTTTGTGACGAGAACGACCACAATGGCTCGGTTCATCGTTGCATACATGCTGTTATTCATCTCATTGAAGACCATGCACTGAGGGCAGGCATTCCGGTCCGTTTTGCAGCAAGCAAGGTGATTGAGGGTGATAAGCTTATTATCGATGCGCTTAAGTTGGACGATAATGAGATGCACCTGATCGAACACATAATTCTTCAGATGGAAAAAGAGCGAGGTATTGACAGGTTGGCTGCAATGGCAGATATGCGCTTTGACTTTATCAGAAAGGTTTGTGCAATTACTGTTGTTAAGCCTAAAGAGAGCAGAGAGCATGTGAGAAGTGAGAAAATGGACAAAATCCTCACCGGCAGATTTACTGCAATACCGATGTTTGTGATAATAATGCTTCTGGTATTTTATCTTACTTTTAATGTAATAGGAGCATTTTTCCAGGGTATACTTGAAGATCTTATCAATAAACTATCAGATATTGTAAGTACTGCGCTGCTAAGTATGAATGTCAATCAGTCTCTTAGAGGACTGGTTATTGACGGATTGTTCGGTGGCGTAGGAAGTGTGGTGAGTTTTCTTCCTATTATTGTTACACTGTTTTTCTTCCTGTCTATTCTGGAAGACAGTGGATATATTGCAAGGGTTGCCTTTGTTATGGATAAGCTCCTGCGCAAGATCGGTCTGTCCGGTAAGAGTATTGTACCCATGCTAATCGGCTTCGGTTGCACGGTACCTGCGGTTATGAGCACAAGGGCGCTTCCGTCAGAGAGAGACAGAAAGATGACGATTCTGCTGACTCCGTTTATGAGTTGTACTGCGAAGCTTCCCATATATGCATTCTTTGTAGGTATTTTCTTCAAAGGGCATGGTGGTATGGTTATGACTGCGCTGTATTTCCTTGGAATTTGTGTCGGTGTTTTGGTCGCGTTGCTATTAAAGAATACGATATTTAAGGGAGAAGCGGTTCCTTTTGTAATGGAGCTGCCCAACTACAGACTGCCCGGAGTTAAGAATGTCAGCCAACTTCTGTGGGATAAAGCTAAGGATTTCCTCCAGAAAGCATTCTCGGTTATTCTTATCGCAACCTGTTTAGTATGGTTCTTACAGAGCTTTGACATAAAGCTTAATCCGGTAACTGACAGTTCAGGAAGCATTATGGCTTCGCTTTCGGGACTTATGGTTCCGATATTTAAGCCAATCGGACTGGGAGACTGGAGGATAATTACATCCCTCATCTCAGGCTTCATGGCCAAGGAAAGTGTTGTAGCGACTCTTGAGATGCTCTATGGCAATACTATCGTCTCGTCATTTAGTATTCCGCAGGTAATGTCCCTGCTTGTATTTTCTCTGCTGTATACTCCATGTGTTGCTGCCGTGGCGGCTATCAGAAGAGAGCTTGGAGGCAAATATGCTGTTGCCGTTGTGGTATTCCAATGCGCCATCGCCTGGCTTTGCGCTCTCTTGACATATGGACTTTGCTGGGGTATATTGTCAAAGTAATTCATAATCGAGAGGAGGAAATTATTATGAAGAAGATTATTGCATTACTTTTATGTGTATCTACAGTTGCTCTTACTATGGTAGGATGCGGTTCTGCTTCTACAGAGGCTGAGGCTCCTGTAGCAACAGAGGAGACTGCTGAGGCAACTGAGTCAGCTGAGTCAACAGAAGCTGCTACAGAGAACGAAGCTTCCGACAAGGTTTGGATCGTTGCAACAGATACAGTATTTAAGCCTTTCGAGTATACTAACGAGAACAACGAGTTCGTGGGTATCGACGTAGATCTTCTTGCAGCAATCGCAGAGGATCAGGGCTTTAAGTATGAGCTTCAGTCACTTGGTTGGGATGCCGCAGTTGCAGCAGTACAGTCAGGTCAGGCAGATGCTATCATCGCCGGTGCTACAATTAAGCAGGAGAGAATTGATTCAGGCTGGATCTTCTCTGATGGTTATTATGATGCTACACAGACATTCACAGTAGCTGCCGGAAGTGATATTAAGAGCTTCGAGGATCTTGCAGGTAAGAATGTAGCAGTTAAGAATGCAACTGCAGGTGCTGATTTCGCTAATTCATTAAAGGATCAGTACGGCTTTACAGTAACAGTATTCGAGGATTCACCTACTATGTACCAGGATGTTATTCTTGGTAACTCAGCAGCATGTGTAGAGGATACTCCTATCATGGCTTGCTCAATCAAAGAGGGTAGTCTTGAGCTTGAGATTCCTGAGGGAATGGAGAGTGAAGGTGCTCCTTACGGATTCGCTATCATGGATCCTAAGAACCAGGAGCTTCTCGATATGTTCAATGCAGGTCTTGCTAACATCAAGGCTAACGGAAAGTATCAGGAGATTATTGATTCTTACCTTAAGTAATTGTGAAGGTAATTAATAATTTACTCAAATAATTATACAATTCTTAAATCTAAGGGAAGTCATCTGACTTCCCTTATTTTTGTACAAAAATGGCTGTATTTATGATATAATTATGAGGTTATTAGTGAAATAGGAGAGCATGTATGATTAAACTTATTCAGACCTACAGCCCAATGATCCTCGGCGCATTAGGCAATACCGTTCTGCTGTGTCTGTTGTCTCTGTGCATAGCCATGGTTATCGGTCTTCTGGTAGCGTTGCTTAATGTCTCAAGAAACAGGGTATGTAATTTCTTCGGAACAGTATATGTTGATGCAATCAGAGGCGTTCCGCTTATCGTTCTTGCATACTTCATATATTTTGGTCTTCCGGCCGGAGTGAAGTCTATCGGTCAGGGAATTCTTAATTCCGGACTGTCAGGAGTCATGGGAGGCTTTGGTACTTCCTGTGTAAACTTCAGATTATCTGCAATTCAGGCAGGTACTGCAGCCCTTTCAATGAACTGCGGTGCATATATGGCTGAAATTATAAGAGCCGGTATCGAAAGTGTTGACAGGGGACAGATGGAAGCCAGTCGTGCCCTGGGATTAAATTATTCACAAAGCATGCGACTGGTAATTTTGCCACAGGCAATTAAGACTATGATTCCGTCAATTATCAACCAGTTTATCATCACTCTTAAGGATACATCCATTCTGTCAGTTATCGGCTTCGCCGAGCTTACCAATGTCGGTAAGACGATTGCCGGCAACACCTTCAAATCGTTGGAGGCGTGGACGATAATCGGCATTGTATATATGATCGTAATTATTACACTTAGCAAGGTTGCCAAGAGAATTGAGAGGAGACTTAAGAATGACTAGTGATAAGGTAATGGTACATGTGGACCATCTTAAGAAGAACTTTGGTGCACTTGAGGTATTAAAGGATATAAGCGTTGATATTCACGAAGGCGAAGTTGTAGTTTTGCTCGGTCCTTCGGGAAGCGGTAAGTCAACGCTGCTTCGTTGTATCAACCAGCTTGAGGAAGCAACTGCCGGAACCATCGTGGTTGACGGTATTGAAATAACTGACAAGCACACAGATATTAATAAGGCAAGAGAGAATATCGGAATGGTATTCCAGCACTTCAATCTGTTCAATAACAAGAACGTACTTGAGAATATTACTCTTGCGCCTACCACGCTTAAGAAGTGCACTGTTGAAGAAGCCAAGACAAGAGCTAAGAAGCTGCTTGACAGAGTTGGTCTTGCCGATAAATCAGAGGCATATCCTTCTCAGTTATCAGGTGGTCAGAAACAGCGTGTGGCTATAGCAAGATCCCTTGCAATGGAACCGGATGTAATGCTCTTTGATGAACCTACTTCAGCTCTCGATCCGGAGATGGTTGGTGAGGTTTTAGATGTTATGAAGGAATTAGCCAAAGGTGGAATGACAATGATTGTTGTTACACATGAGATTGGCTTCGCAAGAGAGGTTGCAGACAGGATCATCTTCATGGACGGCGGATATATAGTTGAGCAGGGTACACCTGATGAAGTTATCAACAATCCAAAGGAGAAGAGAACAATAGATTTCCTTAATAAGGTATTATAGGAGCGAAACGTATGGCAAAGGTTATTACAATTAGTCGTGAATATGGTGCAGGCGGTGGAACAATAGGAGAAAGGGTAGCTGACAGACTGGGACTTGAATACCTGGATAAGGCTATTATTCTTAAGACTGCTTATGAGGCTCAGGTCAATGTTGACTCTGCTTTTAAACTTGATGAGTCGGTTCCGATGAATTTCGGATTCGCCCAGAGTCTCTTTGATTTCTATAACAAGCCTCTTAATGAGAAGGTGTTTGCCGCTCAGTCAGAGGTAATTAAGAGATATGGCGAGAAGGGTAACTGTGTGATTGTTGGCAGAAATGCCAATTCGATTCTCAGGGAATTTGATAATACACTTCATGTATTTGTCTGCGGCAAGCTCGAGGATAGGGTACAACGCCTTATGAATAAGGAGATGTACAAAGGTGTTCCCGAGAATAAGATTGTCGGTCTTATCAATACCGTTGATAAGAGAAGAAAGAAGTATTGTGAGTATTATACCAACACACGCTTCGGTGATGCCAAGAATTATGACATTTGTCTTGATTCTTCTCGTCTCGGAATTGAGAAATGTGTGGATATCATTTGTGAACTGGCAGGGAAGTAGTTATCTATGAGCAAAGACAGCAAGAGACTGATCAATTCTAAATATTTCAAATGGGGACTTACAGCCTTCTTAGTTATTGTATTCAGTATTTTATTCCTATTCACTGTTTATAATATGAATACGGTATCACAGGGCGTTTCTAAGGTATTCAATGTCATTATGCCGGTAATCATCGGAATAGTCATTGCATATCTTATCAATCCCATTATGCGTTTCATTGAGGTGGATCTTATTGAGAAGAACATCGAGAAATCCGGAAAGGCCATCACTAAGAAGGCACATACCAGACACAGAGTAGAGGCACTTGTCCTTGCGTTTATTATTATCTCATACTTAGTATTTGCGTTTTTTAAGTCGGTTGTACCTGAACTTATTAACAGTATTCGCAGTATTATAAGTCATTTTGATACATATTATAACAATGTTGTTAATCTGTTCAATTCAATAATTGCCAATAACGGAATTCTTGCAGAGAACGATATTACGAGCTTTATTAATGAACATTCCGACGACATAAGCTCATTTTTCACGGAGAGCTTCATCCCTAACATTAAGGATATGCTGCAGACCGTTTCTGTTGGTGTGGTATCAACTGTCGGAGCGCTGTTTGATCTGATTATGGGCATTATCATCGCAGTATATCTGCTTCTGAGCAAGGAGAAATACATCGGAATGGTTAAGAAGATGATGTATGCACTGTTTGACAGGGAGAAAATAAATAATCTGCTTGTTGACCTAAGATTCGTTAATAAGACCTTCGGTGGCTTCTTAGTCGGCAAGATTATTGATTCGATCATTATCGGTATTCTGTGTTACATCGGATTGTCTATCATGGGTATGCCTTATGTTATGCTCATCAGTGTTATTGTCGGTGTGACTAACATTATTCCATTCTTTGGGCCTTACCTGGGAGCGATACCAAGCGCCTTCCTGATATTGCTTGTAAATCCGAAGATGTGCTTGTATTTCATCATCTTCATCCTCGTGCTTCAGCAGGTGGACGGCAATATAATAGGTCCGGCAATCCTTGGTAATTCAATCGGAGTATCATCATTCTGGATTATTGTATCAATTACGGTATTCGGCGGATTCTTTGGAGTGTTCGGAATGCTTATAGGCGTGCCGCTGTTTGCATGCTTCTATGCGTTCTTAAGACGCAGGATCAACAACCTTCTGATCAAGAAGAAGATGTCAATAGCAACCTACAGATATTCAAGCGCCGAATATGTTGATGAGAACAATAATATAATTAAGATGAATCCTGATGATAAGGGCAGGGTTAAGGACATTAATAATCCCCAGTATAAGCGCTATATCGAGCTTAATACTGCAGAAGCCCACCAGAATACCTCCAAGTCAGATAAATGGTATATTAAGGCAAAAAACGCAATAATTGAAGCCATCACTAAGCTTGTAGCAAAGATTAAGTCATTCTTCTCTTAATTTGACTGCTTTGGCGGCTTTGCGTTTATGTTCATCTTTCATAGCTGCATAATGTTTACGGGTGGTGTTTACATCCTTGTGACCGAGAACATCGGCAACGAGGTAAATATCACCCGTTTCTTGATATAAATTGGTACCAAACGTACTGCGAAGCTTATGCGGTGTAATCTTCTTGACAGACGTAACATTAGAGGCATATTTCTTGACCAGTTTTTCTACGGAGCGTACAGTGATTCTTCTGTTCTGCATAGATAAGAAGAAGGCGTTCTCATGACCCTCCATTGGTATGATCTGGTTGCGCTCATTAAGATAATCCTTAAGAGCTTTGTCTACTTCCTCCCCGAAGTATACTACATCCTCATAACCGCCCTTACGTCTGACCTTAAGCCTTCCGTTAGGAAAATCTATATCGTTAATATCAAGACCTACGCATTCCGATACTCTTATTCCTGTTCCCAGCAGAAGAGTGAGAAGAGCCATATCGCGAACCACGGTTTTGCTGTGATAGGTCATTTGTTTCCTTGTGAGATTGGTACCTGCTTCAACCTGGTCTAAAAGAGTAGCTACCTCATCCGGCTCAAGTCTAACTATTTCTTTCTCATGAAGTTTGGGCATTGGTACCAGTGATGCCGGATTGGTTTTAATAAGTTCATTCCTAAAGTAATAATTATAGAAGCTTCTAAGGCTTGCAAGCTTTCTTGATTTGCCCCGTTCGTCATTAATTACCTCATTATCATAGGAATTGGTGTACAGAGACAGATATTCCAGGTACTCCTCAATATCTTCCCTGGATATCATGTCAAGAATATCCATGGGTATTTCATGCATCTCAAACTTCGCGCAATATGAGTTGTTCTTCATAATAAAGGTAAAGAAGAGCTTAAGATCCAGCGCGTACGCCAGCTTTGTACGCGAAGATATCGTATCGTTCATACCCCTGAAGTACATCTTACAGAAGGATGGGAGAGTGTCCAGAAGTTCCCTCAGCTTAATAATATTCTCTTTATTTACTTTATCATGGTAATTAGGTGATTCTACTGACATATTAACTCCATTTTAATAATGAGCTTCGTCACATGACTTGTTCCAGCCCGGAATATTGCTGTCTGTAATTGCCGTAAACATACGGTTCTTTACACCGGGATTGGTCTTTGTTAATTCATTAACAAGGTCGTGTGCATATTGACGTTTAGTATATCCGTCAACCGGACAGGGACTTTTCACTACGGGCAGATTATATCTGTTCTTAAAGCCGATAACATCAGCTTCGTGAACATATATCATAGGTCTGATCACAGTAACATCGGTTCTGTCAAGATAAGTCACCGGACTGAAGGTATGAAATCTGCCTTCATACATAAGTGATAAAAGCATAGTCTCAACAACGTCATCCTTATGGTGTGCATAGGCCACCTTGTTGCAACCAAGTTCCTTAATTGCGTCATTGAGAGATCCCTTTCGCATTTTCGCACACAGAGAGCATGGATTTTCCTCTTTACGTTCTTCAAAAACGATTTGAGCAATGTCTGTCTTAATAATATGATAATCTACCTTTAATTCATCACAGAGCTTCTGAATCGGCTCAAGCGAGAAATCCTTCCAGCCTAAGTCTACCGTAACGGCACAAATCTCAAAAGGAACCTGATAGAAATGACGAATACCGGCCATGGCATATAATAATGCAAGAGAATCCTTGCCACCGGATATACCGATAGCAATACGATCGTTTGGTTCGATCATGTCATAATCATTCAATGCTTTGCGTACGAGACTATATAATTTCTGTAATTTCATTTGAACATCCTCGATAATAGAATAATATATATTGTATTAATATAGTTCATATTACCATATATTGGGGTCTTTTTGCAACAACTATTCGATAAACTTGTCTTTTGCGAACAGTTATATGGCTAGATTATCTCTATTACTATCGCTGAAATAAGAAAAATAAGGCTGCTTAGATACTCTAAATTGAGCAATCATTGCAGCCTGTTAAAGGGGGTTAGACAGTAGTTTATGCCACTGCCTGGACTAATATAATGTTAATCCGAGGGGACGGAATTAACTAACAGATTATTTATACTCCTCAGAATAATACGGAACCACGAGATATGAACCGGCATAGATGGTATCGTCTATTAGATGATTAGCATACTTAACTTCATTGATAAATGCCTTATCAGATTCGAAGTAATCACCATACTCTTCTGCCAGGGAATATAAGGTATCACCTTCTTTAACCTGAACACTGGTGAAATATTTATAATAGGTATCATCATTTATAGTCTTGGCATTAGTTACCATGAATGAAGCACATAAAGAAAATACGATACTACAAATAAGAACAGATAACATAAACCAGATTCTTCTGGCTATAATTTGACGTCTTCTGTAATTAATATACTTTCTTCCGGTTGATGTTGTGATCATGTTAACCTCCAAATACGAACGGTTGTGCTAAACATTTGTTCTGGTATTATAATACAGTACAAATGTTCGAAAGTCAAGCATTTTATCGAACAAAATTTCGAAATATATGTTTGCTTTTTACTATTTTGATGTTATAATCGACTTATAAAGGAGGTTTTCTATGGGAAATACTATTAGCAAGAAACAACAGCAGATCCTTGATTATATTAAAGATGAGATTTTGAAGAAGGGTTATCCGCCTACAGTACGTGAGATTTGTGAGGTTGTCAATCTTAAGTCCACCTCTTCCGTTCATGCACATCTTGAGAAGCTTGAGAAGTTAGGATATATCAGACGTGATCCTACCAAGCCCCGTGCAATTGAGATTTGTGATGATTCCTTCAATATGGTAAGAACCGATATGGTTTCTCTTCCGGTTATAGGAACGGTAGCTGCAGGCTCTCCTATTCTTGCTGAAGAGAATATCGAGAACTATTTCCCCGTACCTGCAGATATGGTTCCGTCCGGTGAACCAAGCTTCTGTCTTAAAGTCAAGGGAGAATCTATGATTAATGTAGGTATTTATAACGGAGACCAGATTTTTGTTCAGTGCTGCTCTACTGCTAAAAACGGAGATACCGTTGTAGCATTAATCGATGATTCCGCTACAGTTAAGACTTTCTATAAGGAAGACGGACATATCAGACTTCAGCCCGAGAATGATACAATGGATCCGATCATTGTAGACGACTGCCGTATATTAGGCAAGGTCTTCGGAGTCTTCAGATTATATCGTCATTTCTAAAAAAAGAGTCGACTTTCGTCGACTCTTTTTATCTTATTGAACCAGGCCTAAGATTATCTCACCATCCGACCAAATCCTGTCAAGTTCATAGTAAGCTCTGCTCTCACGGTCAAAGAGATGAATTATGATATCGCCGTAATCCAGCAATATCCAATTAGCAGAACGTCCTTCAGCATGATTTAACTTAACATTAAGGTCATGCATAGACTTCTCCATATAATCACTAAGTGCTTTCATATGGTTAACATTGCTTGCCGTGGCAATGACGAAATAATCTGTCATGACAGATACCTTAGATATATCAATAACCTTGATATTCTCGGCCTTTCTTTCATCCAAAATATTATATAACTTTGTAACAATTTCTCTCTTATCCAAATCCATTAATTATATGTGTCTCCTTACATATTCCTGATAATATCTGTATGCCTCTTCGGTAGTCGGATCTAACACCTTAGTAGAGTTTTTAAGATGCCTCATAGTATTCTCATATATCTTAAGAATCGCCTTATCAAGGTCTGTAAAAGCCATTTTCCTGATCAATGACAGCTCCGGATCATGATTTCTGTTCGGTTCCAAATAATCAGCCGAGAATACAATTTTCTCAAGCAAAGTCATCTCTGCCCTTCCCGTTGTATGATAAGTAATTGCAGACAGGATCTCTTCATCATCGATCTCATATACAGTCTTAGCTAAGTACGCGCCAACCTTGGCATGAAGCAGAGACGGGTTATCATACTCCACTTCACTTACATATATGCCCTTTTTCTTGCATATATCAAGCCTGTCATCATCACTCATACCCTTGGCACAATCATGCAGAAGCCCGGCCAGATAAGCTTTATTAACATCTGCATCCCACCTCATTGCCAGGGAAGCCGAGGTATATGCAACACCGCAGGTATGCTCATATCTCTTGAAGTCAAGTTCTTTTCTTAACCTGCAGATTATCTCTTTATTATTCATTCTCAGTCCTTATAAAGATTATTTTTTTCAATATACTCATATACGGCATCAGGAAGCATGTATTTAACACTTAGACCTTCCCTGATCCTGTTTCTAATATCGGTGGAAGATATTTCAACTCGTGGAAAATTCATGACTTCTATTCGTGCACCGAACTTAAGAGTTAGTTCCTTGCACTTTTGCCCAAGTAAAATCTCATCAATATCATCCCTTGCAGCAGCAATAATCCCCGCAAGTTCAAATATCCTTGATGGATTCCGCCAGGTCTCGATTTCGAAGATTGAATCTGCACCCATAATGAGATAAAGTTCATCATCCGGATGAAGGGCGTGAAGCTCCTCAAGTGTGTCAACCGTGTAGCTGTTGCCCTCTCTCCTGCACTCAATATCTGACACAATAAAGTGAGGATTGTTATCAGCAGCAAGACCGGTCATAAGCAGCCTCGTCTCCTTATCTTTCACCTTTTTATCTGCTTTAAAATAGGAAAAACCGCTCGGTACTAAGTATACCGAATCCAATTTGCAATCACTGTACGCCTTCTCGGCAAGTAACAGATGACCCATATGTATGGGATCAAATGTCCCGCCGACAATTCCAATCTTTTTCATCATTTCGTTCCATAGCGGACATAGTTTTACGCAAGAGGAAGAACGATTTTCGGCTTGTCCTTGTCCGGCTTGTATAAAACAATCTTCTTGCCTATAACCTGCACAACGGTCGAGCCTGTACGCTCTGATACAACCTGCGCTATCTCCTTGGGGTCATCAAGACAGTTCTTAAGAACGGATATCTTAATTAACTCCCTTGTATTAAATGCTTCTCTGATCGCCTCAACATATTCAGGTGTGATTGAGCTTTTTCCCACCTGAAATATTGGATCTATATTCATTGCAAGCCCCTTAAGATGGGCTCTCTGCTTACTGGTAAGCTTCATATATAGGTACTCCTTAATCACTTATAATAATCAAAGAACAAATCATAGATTCTGACAGTATCGCCATCTTCCATTCCGAGAGCTTCAAGCTGATCAATGATACCCTGATCCTTTAGGAAGTTCTGGAAGAAGAGGAAGCCCTTCTCACTTTCGAGATTAGTATATCCAAGCATTTTCTCAATACGGGGCCCCTCAACAACATATTCATCAGCCTTTTCATCATAGTAGACGTTCACGGGCTCGGAAACCTCTGAAATCTGATCAGGGAAGTATTCCTGCTCAAATACTACAGGCTTATCATCCATACTGTCGAGGAGTTCTCTAACCTTATACAGGATAGTTCGAACACCATCGCCGGAAATTGCCTTCATAGGATATACCAGATATCCCTTAGGTTCAAAGGTCTCTTTAAGTTTAAGAATAACCTCATCTGACTCTTTTTCGCTTAGCAGATCAAGCTTGTTCGCAGCGATGATCTGAGGTCTGTCAAGCAATGAAGCATTGTATGAAGCAAGCTCATTATTTATCGTATTAATATCCTCAATTGGGTCTCTGCCCTCACTGCCGGCAGCGTCCACAATGTGAATAAACACCTTGGTTCTCTCGATATGTCTTAAGAATTCAATTCCAAGACCCACGCCTTCACTGGCGCCTTCAATAATACCCGGAATATCAGCTACAACGAAGCCCTTGGCATCACTTAGATCAACTACACCCAGATGCGGACTTAAGGTCGTAAAATGATAATTGGCTATCTCAGGTCTTGCATTACTTACCTTTGTTAGGAAGGTACTCTTACCAACATTGGGAAAGCCTACCAGTCCCACATCAGCGATAACCTTAAGTTCCAAGAAAAGATTTAGTTCCTTGGCAGGCTGACCAGGCTGGGCGTATTTTGGCGCCTGCATGGTAGAGGTTGCATAATGCTGATTGCCGTTACCGCCTCTGCCACCTGTTAACAACTTATATTCCTTAATGTCACCGGACAGATCCACAATAACCTTACCTGATTCGGCTTCCTTAACAACGGTACCCTTAGGCATCTTCAGAATAATATCTGCACCATTCTTGCCTCTGCAGTTCTTCTTTCCGCCTTCCTTACCGTCTTCGGCCTTATATTTTCTTATATGTCTGTAATCTGCAAGAGTGTTGACACCATCATCCACACGCAGAATAACATCGCCGCCGTTTCCTCCGTCGCCGCCGTCAGGTCCACCGTTTGGAACATATTTCTCTCTTCTAAAAGAGACGTGACCGTCTCCGCCCTTGCCACTTCTAACATAGATTTGTGCTCTATCCGCGAACATAAATACCTCAATAAACTAATCAAAAAAGGGCTCCGAACTATCTGTCCGGAGCCACCCATAAATTACTTCTCAACTGGATATACAGAAGCCTGCTTCTTGTCTCTGCCAAGTCTTTCAAAACGAAGAACTCCATCAACAAGAGCAAATAATGTATCATCGCCACCACGACCTACATTAGTACCGGGATGAATCTTAGTACCACGCTGTCTGTATAAGATATTGCCAGCCTTAACGAACTGTCCATCAGCTCTCTTAGCTCCAAGTCTCTTGGCCTCAGAATCTCTACCGTTCTTAGTAGAGCCGACACCCTTCTTATGAGCGAAGAATTGAAGGTTCAACTTTAACATATTCTTATACCTCCTGAATCTTTACACTAACATACTTACTGCCGTATGCATCGGCAATGCTCTCAATACCTATTCTGAACGAATCCACGATAAGATTAGCATCATGTGACGGCTCATTGACGAAGCTTAGACTAAATAAAGCCTTCTTCTCATCAGCCGAACCTGTAAATTCGTCTTCAGTTAACTGTTCAATACTATTGAACACATTGTTGGTAAGAATCGAAACTGCAGCGCAAACAATATCTTTGCCGTATTTTGCATATCCTGCATGTCCGCTAAGGCTAAAGCCCTTATACTTACCCTTAGACATTAAGAACACAACTTCGGTCATAACACACCTAATTAAGCATTAATTTTGTCAATCTTAACTTCTGTGTATGCTTGTCTGTGACCATTCTTCTTGTGGTAGCCAGACTTTCTCTTGTACTTGTATACAATAATCTTCTTACCCTTACCCTGGTCCATAACTGTTCCTGTAACTGTAGAATTAGCTACATCATTACCAACCTTAAGGTCAGTATCTCTAACAGCAACAACCTGGTCAAAAGTAACTGTAGCACCTGCTTCAGCGTCGAGCTTCTCTACACGGATTACATCGCCCTCTGAAACCTTGTACTGCTTTCCACCTGTTTCAATAATTGCGTACATGAGGTTATCCTCCTTCATAAAATCTCGCTAACTATGGCGCTGTCAATAGACAAACTTATAGCCTCGTTATGCGGCATACTGGTATATAATACACCTGATAAATATATATGTCAAGAACTTTCAGCCATTTATTACAGGTCTTTCAGATACCGGTTCTATCTCTTAGCAAGCTCTTCCGTGATCTCTTCCCAGGTAACACCCTTCTCAACCATAAGAACCATCATATGATACAGAAAATCGCTGATTTCGTATTTTATCTCATTGGCATTGGGATTCTTGGCTGCAATTACGATTTCGGTTGCTTCTTCACCAAGCTTTTTGAGAATCTTATCAATACCCTTGTCAAACAGATAGTTGGTATATGAACCCTCCTTAGGATGAACCTTTCTGTCTTTTATAATATCAAGGACCTCCTCAAACACCTTAAGGGGATTGTCCTCACTCTTGATGTCCTTCTCAACAACAGGTCTGTAGAAGCAGCTCTTTTTGCCTGTATGACATGCAGCACCTACCTGTGTAACCTTGGCAAGCAACGTATCTGCATCACAGTCTACATACAGACTCTGCAGATACTGGAAGTGACCGCTTGTCTCTCCCTTAACCCATAATTCATCCCTGCTTCTGCTATAATATGTCATTCTTCCGGTAGATATAGTCTTATTGTAGGCCTCCTCATTCATATAGGCTACCATAAGCACCTCATCTGTCTTAACATCCTGAACAACAACCGTTACATGTCCGTCGGAATTCAGTTTGAAATCAGACCATTTGAACTTAGCCTTAAGAGTTGCTGTCTCAATACCGTTCTCTTCAAGAACATTCTTAAGCGAATTCAGCGAATCAATATTATCCGAAACAATATCTCCGCAAATTGCACATAAATTGTCATGCCCTGCAAGTGAAATAAGTTTCTCAAGAGAAATCTCGGGACACTGACCCATAACCTTTACCGGAGATTTCTTAATGGCATCCTTGAGACTCGTATAAGTAAGGAAGTATACAGCGGAAGCATATTCCTTGATCAGATCTTTCCTATCCTCGAGCTCCACAATATTGTTAATAGAAGCAACAATCTTATCCTTACCGAACTTCTTGGATACTTCCTCGGTAATCTCAATGTTACCCTCTTTGCTGTAATTAAGCATTGCCTGAGAGCAGCCGGCATAGAGGAGTTTCTTAATATCCTCCATTCTCTTGACATTACCCGCACCGATAACGGGAATATCCACCGCATCGCAGATAGCCTTAATCACGTCCAGAGCAGCCTCATGCTCTTCATCGTTATTACTTAAGTCCATAAGTATTATGCTGTCACATCCCATATTGCTGTAATAGGTTGCAAGACTTATTGGATCGGACTTAACAACAGTGGTATCGTTAAACGACTTAACTGCTAAATTATTATATAAATAGATAACCGGTATAAATTTAATCATATTATTCTAGAGCATACCCTTTGTGCTCTGTACTCCTTCTATTCTAGGGTCAATGGTGGTCGCCTCATCAAGAGCCTTGGCAAAAGCCTTATACATCGCTTCTGCTATATGATGACTGTTCTCTCCTGATAGGATCATGAAGTGAAGATTCATGCCTGCCCCATTGGCAACAGCCTGGAAGAATTCCCGAAACAGCTGTGTATCCATATCTCCCACTCTCTCTGTAGGAAACTTAAAATCAAAGTTAAAATATGGTCTGCCACCCAAATCAAGAGAACATAAAACCAAAGCATCATCCATCGGAAGAAGGAAGGAACCGAATCTTTTAATCCCCTGCTTATCTCCGAGAGCCTGCTTAATGGCATTGCCCAACACAATACCTGTATCCTCAACTGTGTGATGACCATCTACCTCAAGGTCTCCGTTCACCTTGCATACAAGATTAAATAATCCATGTTTTGTAAAGCTCTTAAGCATATGATCAAAGAAGCCGATACCTGTATCAATATCCGCTCTTCCCTCGCCGTCGATATCGATGTTAACGCTTATCTGAGTTTCCTTGGTATCTCTGGTAATGGTCGATAATCTCTCCATAATTATTCCTCCGTAAATCTGACCCTAATTGAGTTGGCATGAGCCGTTAACTGCTCGCTTTCTGCGAAATACTCAATCGATTCATGAACCTTCTCTAATCCTACTCTCGAATAAGAAATTATACTAGTCTTTTTTGTAAATTCATCAACATTTAATGGCGAGAAGAACCTGGCAGTTCCATTAGTCGGAAGTATATGATTGGGTCCTGCGAAATAATCACCCAAAGGCTCAGATGAATATGGCCCTATAAAAATTGCCCCTGCATTCTTTATCCTGCACATAACTTCATACGGCTCTTTAGTCTGAATCTCTAAGTGTTCGCTTGCAATATCATTGGCAGCATCTATAAGATCATCCATTGTCTCTCCGACTAAGATATAACCGTAGTTATCAAGCGATTTCTCAATAATATCCTTACGAGATAGCATTGCTGTGAATCTATCCACCTCTACTGCAACCTTATTGGCAAGTTCCATAGATGTAGTAAGAAGTATTGCACTTGCCATCTCATCATGCTCTGCCTGACTGAGCAGATCTGCAGCCACAAACCTAGGATTAGCTGTTTCATCTGCTATTACCAAGATCTCACTCGGACCGGCAATGGAATCAATTCCAACACTTCCAAAGCATGCCTTCTTGGCCAGAGCCACAAATATATTTCCGGGTCCGGTGATCTTGCATACCTTGGGTATACTCTCAGTACCGAAAGCAAGAGCAGCAATAGCCTGGGCTCCGCCGAGCTTCACAACCTCTGTAACCCCGGCAATATCAGCGGCTACCAGTGTAACCGGATGAACCTTACCGTTGGCACCGGCAGGTGTTGCAAGCACAATCCTCTCTACACCCGCTACCTGCGCAGGAATAATATTCATAAGCACACTTGAAGGATAGGCAGCCTTACCGCCCGGAGCATAACAGCCCACACTCTCAATAGGAGTTATTTTCTGTCCAAGAATACAACCATCGTCCCTTGTTGTGATAAAACTCTGTCTCACCTGCTTTTTATGGAAATCTCTGATATTCCCGGCAGCTTCCTTAAGGATACCGATGAGTTTATCGTCCACCTGTCCGTAAGCTTCGTCTATCTCTTCCCTTGTAGCAAATACATTGGATGAATTAACATCCCATTTATCGAATCTTCTTGTGTAATCGAATACAGCCGCATCACCCTTATCCTTAACAGCTGCGACGATCTCATTGACCGTCGCTTCATACTCTGTATACTGATTAGGACTTCTCTTCAACAGACTGCCAAGAATATCCTTCTTGACCGATTCGTTAAGTGTTACTATTCTCATTATTAATCCTCACTGATAATCTCACGAAGCTTAGCAATAAGCTCCTTAATTCTTGCAGGCTGCATCTGCATGCTGACCTGGTTAACAATCATTCTTGCGGAAAGCGGACATATTTCTTCAAGAACATCAAGTCCATTCTCCCTTAGTGTAGAACCCGTTTCAACAATATCTACAATTACATCGCCAAGTCCTACAATTGGACCAAGCTCAACAGAACCGTTCAACTTGATAAGCTCAACAGTCTGATTCTTCTCATTATAGAAATAATTCTTGGCAATAGCCGGATACTTGGTACAAACCCTAATCTGGTCGTGATGCTTGAGCAGCTCCTCTGCACTCTTCGGGCCGCATACACACATCCTGCACTTACCAAAGCCAAGATCTAACACCTCGTATACTCTTCTGTCCTCTTCCATAATGGTATCCTTACCGACCACTCCGATATCTGCAGCGCCGTATTCCACATATGTCGGAACATCCGGACCCTTGGCAAGGAAGAATTTTAACTTAAGTTCTTCATTAACGAAGATAAGCTTTCTGGTATCCTCCTTCATCTCATCACAGGTAATTCCAAGCTGTTCCAAGAGTTCCAGAGTCTTCTTCGCAAGTCTTCCCTTGGTCAGGGCAAAAGTGAGATATTCGCTTTTTTCGCTCGCCTTAGGGCTTGAAAGGGCCGATATGAGGTCGTCAATCATGATAACAAATCCGATTGCGGGAGCCTCCTTGCCGAACTTTCCAAGCAGATTGTCATATCTGCCGCCCTTGAGTATACAGTCACCAACACCATAGGTATATGCCTTGAATACAACACCGGTATAGTACATATATTTATTAAGCATGCTTAAGTCGAAATAGATATACTCGCCATAGCCCTTCTTCTCAAGCATTAGACTGAGTTCACGAAGATGACTTATGGCCGCCTTGCTCCTGGGATTGGTAGTGAGCTTCTCGGCCTCATTCAGCACATTCTTACCACCAATCAGCATATCAAGCTTACATATCTTCTCTATCACTGTCTCATCAGCTTTAATATCTTCAAGATATTTGCGTGCACCGAAGAAGTTCTTGTTGGTAATAAGATCTCTGAGTGCGAGCTCGGTCTCCTCATCAAATCCCAGTTCCTCACACAGACCCTTGAAATATTCAATGTTGCCTATAGTCACATTGAAGTGGTTAAGTCCTGTCGCCAGCAAAGCCTTAATTGACAGATTAAGTACCTCTGCATCAGCCCAAACCTCATTCTCGCCGATAAGCTCGACACCCATCTGTGTTGTCTCAACAAGCTTACCCTGAAGCGATGCAGTCTGACTGAAGGTATCGCCCTTATATGTAAATCTTAATGTTTCATCATTCTCCATGAAGTACTTGGCTGCACATCTGGCAATTGACGGAGTAAAATCGGGTCTCAGAACAACAGTATCCCCATTCCTGTCATCAAATTTGAATAAATTGTTCCTGGGTGTGGTTCCAACCTCATCACCAAACACATCATAATATTCCAGAGTAGGCGTCTTGATATCCTTATAACCTGCCTCATGGAATACCTCGGATATCATATTCTCAGTCTTGAATTTGAGCAGATAGTCCTTATCGTAAATGTCTCTGACACCATCCGGTGTGTGTAATAAATTGTTCATTTTGTCTCGTAAATCCTTATAAACCTTTATTTTTCGCGACGCACTTTAGCGTGCTAATTTGCTACCACGTGAAATTATATAAGAATTGTATACAATTGTCAAATATATATACTATATTCTCTCGTCCATATCCTTCTGGATATAATCGAGATAGTGAATCAGAGGTCCATTGGTGTCCTTTATATAATAATCCGGATTCAGTTCATCCATTCTAAAGCTCTTACGCCCACCATTCAAAGCACGCTCCCAGAACACCTTGAGTTCGCACAGCCTCAAATAATAGAACACATCTTTCGCTGTATAGTGAATCAGAAAAAAAGCAATCCCACCCTGCTTCTCGAATTTCTCCATGAAGTCCACCTGATGAGGGTGGATATTGGCCAGTGCGAACCTGTCAGTCGCACATTCCTTAGCGTCAAAGCATACCGGGAGTCCCTGAATCGCGCCAATATAGTCAATGGTACTCTTCTTATCAAAGTAAGCCAGCGTTATCTGCTTTTTGCTGTTCATCTCAATGGGAGTAATAGGTGTGGGAATCTTCTGAATCAGTGCAATCCCCTTCTCCTCGTATACCTCATTGGTTCTGTTAATCATTTCCTCAAGGACGGAACCTCTAAGCCCTCTAGTCTTCCAGGTTGCCATATTTAATCCTCTAACCACTCAGGCATGCAGACCAACACCTTCTCACTCAAGTCATGCATTCCCTCCGGCAGCTTTTTGGGAAATACAATCTTATATGAATGGAGCAACTGATTCTTAATACCCATTGAGAAAAGCGCCCTCTCATATTTCTTATCTCCGTATTTCATATCTCCCACAATTGGGTAACCGATATGCGACAGATGTGCCCTGATCTGATGACTTTTACCCGTGACAAGCTCAACTTCTAACAGACTGATATCACCCAGTCTCTCCTGCCTCATAGTCTTAATTGAGCGATATCTGGTCTCTACAAGGTCATAGTCATTCTCATTTTCACCGGGAAGCAGACTATCCTTAATCTCAACCTTATTTATTTTGCCATCCTTAACATGATAGCCGAAAAGGGTACGACTGCCCTCAAGTTTGCCCATAACCATTGTAAGATAATACTTCTCAATCTTACGGTTTCTGATAAGTTCCGAGCAGGTGTTGCTTCCAAGTAAGGTCTTGCCTACAATAACCATTCCCGAAGTATTTCTGTCCAGACGGTTCAGTACAGACGGTTTGAAATGAGCCAGTGACCTTGCATCTACAGTACCGTTATTATGCAGATATCCGATTGCCCATTCATTGAGCGACATATCATTCTCTATTGCCTGCTGACTAAGAATTCCCATAGGCTTATTAAGCACAAGAATATTCTCATCCTCATATACTACCCGAATTCCGGTAAGTGTCTCATAAGCCTTGTCACACAAAGCCAGAGTCTTCTCATTAAGTTCATTGTACAGAGGCTCCCTGAACTTCTCATAGGTCTCATCAGCAAAATAAAGCTGAATGGTATCTCCCTTGGCAAGTTTCTCCTGACCGGACATTTTAGACCCGTTTAATGTAATATTCTTCTTCCTGATCTGCTTATATATTAAGCTTTTTCCTGCACCCGGAAGCTGTCTTATTAAATATTTATCTACGCGCTGCATCGAATCGGCAGCATCAACAATAATCTCTATCATACTCCCTGAATAGTTCTCCAACACAATATTAAGCCGGAATCACCTGACTCCGGCTTAACTTAACTATCTGCAATTTTCAAAATCTTCAATTGCCTGAATAATCAGTTTCTTAGTACCTTCTACACCAAGCTTCGAACTGTTAATACACAAATCATAACTGTCAGCTCTTCCCCACTTCTTAGATGAGTAATAATTATAATAACTCTGACGCTGCTTATCCTTCTTAACCATCATATCCTTAGCTTCCTTGGCAGTTATGCCTTCATTGTGAGACATAATTCTCTTAACCTTGGATTCCTCATCACCGTAGATGAATACATTCAGAACATTCTGGTAATCAGCAAGAGCATAATCAGCACATCTTCCTACAATAACGCAGGGACCTTCTGACGCAATCTTCTTAATTGTATCGAACTGAGCTAAGAATATCTTATGCGATATCGGCATCTCACCAAAACTTGACGCATTATATCCAAAGCTGTATGTATCCATTACCAGATTGTAGAGAAATGAGCTTGTAGGTCTCTCATCGTGTAATTCAAGCATCTCCTCGCAGAACCCGCTTTCCTTGGCTGCTCTTGTGAGCAACTCCTTGTCATAATATGGAATATTGCACTCCTTAGCTACCAGGGAACCTATCTCCCTACCCGCAGAACCGTATTGTCTGCCAATTGTGATAATTGTATTCATAGCCGCCTCCATTTCTTTCTTTTGCATGGCAAAAGCGCTCTGCAACTAAATTTATTTTATCAAATTTAGGCTTCAAGTTCAACAATTATGCGCTTCATATACTCCGGGATCGGAGCTATTGTCTCTATATATTCATTCGAAACCGGATGAATAAATCCAAGAATATATGCATGTAAAGCCTGACCGCAGGTTTTGAATCTGTTGCTTGGTTTTCCGTATATATCATCACCTAAAATCGGATGATTGATTGAGGCCATATGTACCCTTATCTGGTGAGTTCTGCCGGTCTCCAGTTTACATTCGACCAGTGTATAATCCCCGAATCTTTGGCGTACGAAAACATGAGTAATCGCGTTTTTACCGCCGGAAACTACAGCCATCTTCTTGCGATCCTTAAGGCTTCGACCAATCGGAGCATCTATAGTCAGCTCATCCTCCTTGATATTACCGCAGACAATGGCAAGGTAGGTGCGCGTAATACTGTGTTCCTTGAGCTGAGAAGCGATCGACATATGGGCTTTATCGTTCTTGCAGGCAATTATGCTGCCCGTGGTATTCATATCGATTCTGTGCACAATACCGGGTCGCATGACACCGTTAATTCCTGACAGAGAATCACCGCAATGATACATGAGAGCATTGACCAATGTATGTTCATAGTGACCCGCAGCAGGGTGAACCACCATACCCTTAGGCTTATTCACAACAATTACATCATCATCCTCGTAGAGAATGTCAAGAGGTATATCCTCGGGAACGATACTGCAGGTCTCGGCATCCAAAACGGTAAAGGACACCTCGTCCCCGGAAAATACCTTATAGCTTGCCTTCTTCGGAATGCTATTAACGTAAACCTCATTATTCTTTATTATCTTCTGTAAAAAAGAACGAGAAAGCAAAGGACCTGTCATATCGGATATATATTTATCCAGCCTTAGTCCTTCGGAATCCTCGTCCACCGTAAACCGTAAATGTTCCATAAAAGCCTCAATACAAGCTATTCTTTATCCTTACCGGTATTAAGAAATTCAAAGTCACCATCTTTATATACAAAGAGTACCAGAATCACAAGTAATACACAGCTCACCGATACATAGATATCCGCAACATTGAATATAGGGAAATCAATCAATGAAAAATATAGGAAATCAACAACGAATCCCCTAAACAGTCTGTCAATTAAGTTACCGACAGCACCTGCACCAATAAGGATCATAATTATCCTTAAGGGCAGATATTTCTTAGTATCCGGAAGCTTAAGCAAGCCAAATACCACAAATCCTAACATAAGAATGGCAATGATCACAAATACAAACTTCATATTCTGCATCATACCGAAGGCTGCGCCTCTGTTCTCCAGATATCTTAATTCAAAAACGCCCCTGACTAAGCTTATTGAATCAATATTCTTTAGGCGACTGACAGCAAGAAGCTTAGTTACCTGATCAAATATGATAAGTAATATTATTAATATAAAATTATAAATCATGCTCCGGGCTTTGCTTTTATTCTTATTCGAAGTCATCAGTATATTCGAGCTCCTTCAGTGCATTCATAATCTCATCAGAGGTTACTGTTCTGTCAACACATGCCTTGCCTATCTTCTTAAGTAATACAAAGGCAAGACCCAGATTGTCCTGCTTCTTGTCCTTCGTAACATTGCTTAACACCTTGTCAAGATCAATACTATCTATTGTGATAGGCAGATTAAACGGTACAAACATGTCTCTGATTTCGAGATACTCCTCAAGAGACAGCATGTTCTTCTTATGAGAGATATATGCAGCACCTACACAACCTAATGCAACACATTCACCATGCAGAAGTTCGCCCATCTTCAAGGCTTCAATTGCATGTCCTATTGTATGACCGAGATTGAGCAGAGCCCTCTCTCCCTTAAGATCATAGAAGTCCTTCTCAACTACAAGCTTCTTGATACTTATACTTCTGTATACAAGTTCCTCCATTGTGGCAGGATCCCTGTCGCAGATCTCATACATATTCTCGATTATCCACTCATAATACTGAGCATCCTTAATCAGAGCACTTTTCATAGCTTCTGCAAAGCCGTTGTAGAACTGTCTCTCATCGAGAGTACTCAGGGCATCCAGATTCATATATACAAGAGACGGATTGTAGAATGTACCGAGAACATTTTTGATACGACCGTAATCCACACCATTCTTTCCACCCACAGAGCTGTCAACCATAGAAAGCAGTGTGGTCGGAATCTGAAGAAAGTTAAGACCCCTGTGATAAACGCTGGCAACATATCCGGAAATATCACCGATTACGCCACCACCGAGTGCTATAACAATATCACTTCTCTTAAAATTAAGCTCAATAAGTTTGGTAAGAATCATCATAGCGTTATCCTGACTCTTACTCTCCTCACCTGCCGGTAACACAATACAGTCAGTTACGATATTCTGACCGTTTAGAACCGTCTCAAGTTTCTCAAGATAAAGAGGGGCTACATTGGTATCAGATACAATAAGCGTGCGTCTGCCCGCAAATGACAGTCTGTCAAGCTCGACACTCAGTGCTTCAAAGCCTCTGTCAAGAACTATGTCATATTCCTTCTTATCAGGTGTTTTAACTGTTAATCTATTCATAAATCCTCACAAAAAAACTCCCTGCCAAAGCAGGGAGGATACTGCAAACTATAACTGTGGCACATCAAATGATTCATTAAGCACTGTTGAGAAATCTCCGCTTACATCAACAGATGCGGGTGTAATAATGAAAATATAATGAGAAATCTTCTGAAGATTACCATCAATAGCATAGGTTGCGCCTGAAGCATAATCTAAGATTCTCTGAGCGATGTCAACATCAAGACCTTCCATATTCAGAAGCACCGTTCTGTTAGATAACAGAGTATCGATTATCTCTCTCGAATCATCAACGCCTGTAGGCTTAATAACACATACTTCCATGCCGTTACTCATATTCTTCTTACCCTTCTGTTGAGGCTTACTTGTGAAAGAACGCTTAACGGGGGCCTCCTCAGGCTCACTCTGCTTGCCAGAAAAGCCGGGATTCATCTCTTCTTCAACATCAGGATCGTCTAAATAATCCTCATTATCGTAATCATCCTTACCAACATGAATACCATTGATAATAGTGTCTACAAAATTCATATCATCTTCTCCTAAATGTAAAAACTATAGCTTGCTATAGTCACGCAGTCCAAAAATACTGCTTCCAACCCTCACAAAATCAGCACCCTCTTCAACGGCAACCATATAATCCCCACTCATTCCCATTGAGAGTATACTTAATTCTATATTATCAATGTTTTTACGGGTTATGTCAACAGATAATTCCCTCATCCTGACAAAGTATTCTCTTGCATCCTCAGGGTCATCTACCGCGGGAGCCACACACATGAGGCCCATAATCTTAATACCGGTAAGCTGTGATACTTCAGCAGCAAATTCTGCGGCTTCCTTAGGGTTAATACCGTATTTACTCTCCTCATTGCCTATGTTGATCTCAATAAGACAGGGAACCACTCTTCCTGCCGCCTTAGCCCGCTTATCTATTTCCATCGCAAGCTTAACAGAATCAAGAGAATGAATCATATATATACGATCAATTATGTATTTCACTTTGTTGGTCTGAAGATGACCGATCATATGAAATCTTGCATCAGGTGGGAGCTTATCGATCTTATCTACTATCTCCTGAACCTTGTTTTCTCCGAAGTCCCTGGCACCGGCAGCATATGCCTCAAGCAGCATCTCCACAGGTTTGGTCTTACTTACAGCAATGAGCGTTACAGAATCCGTTTTACGACCGCTCCTTATACATGCACTTACTATATTGCTATTAACCTGTTCCAAATTATCTTTAATTGTAGATAAACTCATCTGTCTTAACACTTTCCGCATCCAATACTATATAGTCATATGCAAGTAATCCGTATTGCGTATCGGATTTGATTATTGAATATTCATCGTTGCTGTTCAGTATCTGAATCTGCTTAAAGTCCGCATATCCCTTATTGATATTGTATACTCCCGTCAGATTGGATACCTTGGATATAGTGTAGGTTTCCTGTGAATCAGGCTTCTTTATTCTGTCACCGACCTGTAATCTATCCTCATCAATATAGTATTCATTGTTTTCTTCACAATATATACTGGTAGGAATGAATTCTACAGCAACCGTCCCGTCTTCCTTGTATACCTCCTTGTTGACACCGGTCTGACCCATATTGCCTGACATCGCCATATAATCAACAGGAATTAAGAAGAATTGTTTCTCAGTAATTGAGCTGTTGGGAACCTTAAGTCCGCTTTCCTCATCTGTTATAAGCTCGATATCAACATACCTGTCTGTCGCAAAGGTTATCATTGAATTGGTGAACTGAAGTGCAACATATCTTACGCCGTCCGCTCCGTCAACCACATTAACCTTACCCCAGGATTCATACTGATTCTTAAGGAACTTAACCCTTACATATTCCTTCTCCACCAACTCGTCTATTCTGTCATCATCAACCCGAATAAGGATATTCCATCTCTCATTATCTGACAGTTTATACAGAACATCTCCTACATCCACGATGGAATTATTGATAAGCTGAGTCTTTGGATGCTTAGAAGAATCAAACCATTCTTCAGTAACCTCATTCAGTGCCTTATCCTCAAAGCCGTCCGTGGAATAAATAACAACGCCGGACTCGGGAGCTGTACACATATTAATCATACCGTTACCGTAACGGCTGTTAATCTCACTAAGATTCTCCATCAGGATCTGATTGGAGTACTTCAGCACATTTCCTTCAATTCCGGATTTGAAGTCATATACGGAATCAAAGACCTTCTCATTAAAGGCAGACTTGAAGTTAATCATGTCATTCTTAATCTCTGATAAATCTTTATCACTTAAGACAGTGCTTCCGTCAGTCTTGCTCTTAAGTAAAATATCCTGCAGCTCACCAGATTCATCAATAGTACATACTACCTTACCCGAGCCAACCTTCTCACCCTCCCTGGCATAATAGTTGATGTATCCGCTCTGAGTGCTGTTAACGATAACCTCGTCACGCATCGCAATACCTTCATATACATTCGATACGGAGAGCGAACCCGTCTTAACCTGATATCCGACAATATGCTTCGTGTTAAAGTATGTAAAAAGCGTTACAATCAGGTAAAGAAGTATTACTATGAATACAAGTGTACCAATATTAAAATTCTTAGGTTTTTTATACTCACGTATATTATTCTTAGCCAACTTAATAATCCATCAAAGAAAAAGCCCCGGCAAAACCGAGGCCCTTAAAGCATAATTATAAAGAAACAATGACAAGCTTCTTGAGGTTGTCAGAAAGCTTACTCTCATCAATAGATGCACTTATAATAATATCAAAGCCAAACTTCTCACTAATCTTCTCAAGTCTCTTAACTACAATCTCAAGAGAATCCTTATCAAGCTTAGCAAGTTTCATGATACCGTCGATATACATCTGCTGCATATCATGGTCCTGTGAAGTAATACCATAAATAAAACCGATAAATTCAGATACGTCTTCAAAATCATATTCGCTGACATTAATAAGTCTGACCTTATTGTTCAGCTCAAACATATGCTTACTGCTTCTGTCAAGGAATACAATATTACCTGTTGCTTCCTTAATTTCACTATTTACTTTGTCTAATAAGTGCTTAGTTTTACCCTTGCCTTCCTCGCCTACGATTAACTGTATCATTGGTAAATACCTCCTTATTTAGCTTTCGCTTTGATATACAAATTATACAAAAACTTTACGTGAAATACAATAATTCTTTTCCATATTTGTGAATAAACAATGCTTGGATATAATCTTTTAATTGATCTCTCTAAGCAGTTCAGACATTTCGGAATTTACCAGAGTCCTCTCACTGGCTTTCATAATAACAGCTATATACGGATTACCACTGGTATCCTTAACAACCATGATAAGACAGTTGCCGGCAGCATTGGTAGTTCCCGTCTTGCCACCTATTACCGTAACGTTTTCAGGAGCCTGATAATCACCCCTTAGGAACAGATTGGTAGTCTTAAAGGACATACTCTTATCATTGCCCATCGAATCCTTATAGACACTTTCGTATTCCGTCATCTGAATAATCTCGTTAAATGTCGAATACTTAATGGCTTCGTTCATAATAAGATATAGATCATACGCTGTCGTATAGTGGTCGTTGGCCGTAAGTCCGTGAGGATTGACAAAATGAGTCTTGGTACAGCCAAGCTTAAGCGCCTCTTCGTTCATAAGAGTTGAGAAGGCTTCCACGGATCCTGACATATGCTCTGCAATAGCCACCGCTGCATCATTGGCCGAGTTGATCATAAGTGCATACAGAGCCTGAGTCATGGTAAGCTTATCGCCTTCCTTTAACCCAATCTTGGTTGCGTCATAATCAATGTCCTCAACAGCTGAGGTACAAGTGATCACATCCTCCGGATTACCGTATTTAATGGCAATAAGGGCTGTCATAATCTTGGTAAGTGAAGCCGGAGCTACCTGTGTATGTACATTCTTGGCATACAATGTCTCACGTCTGTTTACATCGAATAATCCTGCGCTGGACATCTCCTCAACGGTAAAGCCCAGCGAACCGGCAACATCACTGTTAATTACTGCAAGAGCCTCTGAGAATCCATCAGCCCTGCTTCCTATCTTATCGTTGGATGATACCGGATAATTCTTGGAGTAATCGAGTGGCAGTTCCTTGCTTTTGCATGCGGTAAGCAGCATCGATAATATAATTAATATTGGAATTATCTTTAATGTCTTTATCATTACTTATACATTTCACGCCACTCAAGGTCTCCCCTGTCAAGTGACTTAATCAGAAGCTCTGCGCTTGCCAGATTGGTTGCCATAGGAATATTGTGAATATCACACAACCTGACAATATTATTGGCATCCGGTTCATGACTCTTGGGATTCAGAGGATCTCTTAAGAAGATAACCAAATCTATCTGGTTATGCTCTATCTGGGCTCCTATCTGCTGTTCACCGCCCAGGTGACCTGCCAGATATTTATGAACATTGAGATTGGTAACCTCTTCAACCAGTCTCCCGGTTGTACCGGTTGCAAAAAGTTCATTCTTACTCAGAATTCCTCTGTATGCAATACAGAAATTCTGCATCAGCTTCTTCTTATTATCGTGTGCAATAAGTGCTATATTCATCTATACCTCCCAAACTAATACATCTGTCCCAGTGTAATGGTGCTTCCACTACGTTTGTCACACTGTAAGCCTACATTAAGCACTACCCCAATGCCCATATATAGACTGACTAAGGATGTAAGTCCCGCACTGACAAACGGAAGCGGAATACCGGTATTCGGCATGAAGCCCGTGGCTACTGCTATATTAAGAAAGCCCTGAATTGCAATAAGTGCAGCCATGGCATCCGCTATTATCGCACCGGACAGATTAGTAGAATATTTTGCTATTCTTAAACATTCCTTGGCAATAAGAATCAGCAAAACAATGACCGCAACTGCTCCAATAAAGCCTAATTCTTCGCCAATAATCGCATAAATAAAGTCTGTCTGAGGCTCTGAAATAAAGTTACCGTTCTTAACAGAAGCAATAACATTATTATTCAGACCTTTACCTGTAAGCATTCCCGAAGAAATCGCCGTAACTGAATTCATCTGCTGGTAAGCAGCGGTATCCGCATACTTCTCAGGATACAGCCAGGCAAGAATTCTAAGTATCTGATATCCTTCAAGAATAGTCTGGCCCTCCTGCAGAATAATACTGAAAAATACAATTCCAAGCGGAATAATCGTAGCCAGTACAATAAATACATACCGATAATTCAGTCCACCGATAAATATCATAACGCAGAAGGTTACAGCTATCATTATTGTAGTCGACAGATCCGGCTCCTTTATTACCAGGAAAAGCGGAACTGCCACAAGCCCTACAGCCGAGAAAAACACTCTCATCGTATCCATCTTGTCTTTGTATTTCATAATAAACTGTGCAAAGAACAAAATCAATAATATCTTGGCAAGCTCAGACGGCTGAAACTGGAAGCCTATATTGATCCATCTCTTGGAACCATTGACCTCGTGACCCGCAAAAAGTACCGTTATTAACAGTACAATATTCACAGAATAGATTATCCACTTAATATAAGCATAGAGGTTATAATCTATAAGGGACAGGGTTACCATCAGAATCAGACCGATAACAATTCCGTAGAACTGCTTATCCTGCACGGATTCCTTGGCCGAACCAACGGCAAAATAGCCGATTAATGATAACAGAAAAACATATATTATTAATTTAAAATTGTAATTACTTAGTCTATATTGACGTAACATCAGCAATAATCTCCGGAGTGACCACTTCGCAGACAAGACTACCGCTCCTGTCATAGATCACGCAGGGTTCACTCTTTCTCTTATCAAAAAGACCGGATTTGGACGGCTTGTAGGTTTTGCTACCTATAATCAGTCTCGAGGGATTCATCTTAAGTGCGATGGCTACTGAATTCTCGCACTTTTGACCGCATAAGGCTTCTCCCTCAAGTTCACCCATAACGATAATATCTTTGCCTGCAACCACCTTACCACCACGGCAGACATTACCGATGATCACAAGTACGCCCTCGCTGTCAACGCACTGAGAGGCAAGTACATTACCTCTGAATACCCTGTTATTGTATTCATCCTTCATCTCATCAATCTTCTTAAGCGCCTTGACAAACTTGCGGTTAGTCTCCTCGTTCTTGCCCACCAGACAGATTACGGACAAATCGGAGTGTTCCTCAATTGCACAGATTAATCTCTTCTCCTCCTCTGCATCGAGTACCCTGCCTTCAACCGAGATGGCTACGGAAGCATTCTTGAAGAACTTCCTGCTCTCCTCAAATTTGTTCGATACCTCATCCAAAATGGTCTCATAATCTTCATCATTGTTCAATCTAAGGGACAGACCCCCGGGATAGCTCTTAATTACAACCATATCAGTCTCCTCCCGATATTACTACGTCCGGAACCTCGGCAGTACCGGTCAGAATATCATCTTCCTCTTCAAGATCAAAGTAATATTTATAGATGTCTCGTGTCGCATTGGCTGCATAATCGGATGAGTATCCAAACGCGATACGTGTAGCAACAGCAATCTCAGGATTGTTGTAAGGAGCATAGCTTACGAATAATGCATGGTTCGTCCTGCTCTTACTTTCCTGTGCAGTACCGGTCTTACCTGCTACATCGACACCCAGATCATTATAGTATGCCTTCTTCTGAACCACTCTTCTCATGCCGGTGTGAATGGCATTCCAATAGCTGTCAGGAAGTTCTATTGTATTTCTGACAGCAGGAACAAAGTCCTTAATCAGATTGCCGTTAGAGTCCTGAACCTTGTCCAAAAGACTAAGGTTATAGCATATACCGCTGTTGGCAACTGCAGATACATACCTTGCAAGGCCGACGGTGGTATAGTTGTTGGTACCCTGGCCAATAGCTGAAAGAACCGGGTATTCATCGGATACATCAGGCTCTGATTCTTCTATTTCAACTCCCGATTTCTCAGACAAACCGTACCAATCAGCATACTTGGCAAGCTTACTCAAGCCCAATTCTTCGTCATAATTGCCATTCTCGTCAATGGACAACTCATATCCGACTTCATAGAAAAAAGCATTGCAGGAATTCTCTATTCCGCCCGACACATTAAGCGAACCATGAGCATTGGGATATGCCCAGCACCTGTACATTTCATTCTCGAATCTGTCAAAATATCCCTTGCAGACGATAGTTGTCGACGTATTAATAACGCCTTCCTCAAGACCTGCAGTAGCACTTACCATCTTAAATGTTGAACCCGGAGCAGTCTTCTGCTGGGTTGCATAATTCCATAACGGCTTGGACAGGTCGCTCTGCAGCTTGGCATAATACTGTGAATCAATACTGTTGGCCAGTCTGTTATTGTCATAGCTGGGATATGATACCATGGCTAAGACCTCACCGTTCATATTGGTGATAACACATGAAGCTGAGTACGGATCGAGAGCAAGCATTGCAGGTGTAATATACAGATTCTCGATTAAGTACAACGTGAAGTTATATGAACTCATCACATTGTTATAGAACTTCTTCTGTTCTTCCTCAGTAATGGATATTACATCCTGCTCCAAAAGAGTTGCTATAATCTGATGTCCGGTTATCTTCTCATTTCTGATCATGTATTTGTACATTTTCTTTGAGAAAGTAGTGTTTTCGGACAACTCACCTATGACATACTCAACCAGTTCATTGTATTCCTCATTTGAATCTGAATACTCCTGGTTAAGATTTATTCTGGTGGCATCAATAAGATTTTCGGAGATCAGGTACTTAAGATAATCTCCGAGACTGATCGTCTCCTCCACTCTCCATGCCAGATAGGTCTCATTCTCCTTATCGATCTCGGAATCTTTGATAACACCCTTTTCCGTAAGCATGGTAACAATATAGCTTTCGTATATCTGATATTCCTCAGACAGGTCCATATACGGAACAAAGGTTTCTGTCAATTCACTTCTCAGCCTTTCGAGAACATCGGATTTCTGCTCGGAATAGATATCGTATATCTGTCTCTCACAATCTTTAGCATCTGACTTCTCGAAATGATTAATATCAATAACATTATTGTTAATCAGTGCAAAATATACGTCCGTAATCGGAATGATATACTTACTCGCAGCCATATTCTCAGGCGGTTCGAAGGTCGTCTGATTCTGAATTTTGGTAACCAGGATTCCGGCAAGCTTCTGTTCGAGGATGTTGTAGACAGCCTTCTGCAGATCTGCATCAATTGTAAGGTATACATCATTACCTGCGACCGGATCTATGGTCTTGGTGTTCTTGATTACCTTACCAAGGTTATTAACATATACTGTCTCGCTTCCCTTTACACCCTGAAGATAGGTTTCAAGAGTTCTCTCTATACCCGCCTTACCGACCATGTCCGTAAGTATATAATCTGACCTTACCTTATCCGTTTCGCCAAGTTCCTCAGCAGAAACATTGTTGAAGGTCTCCAGCTCATTCTCGGATATCTTGCCCGTATATCCTATTATCTGAGAAAAATACAGGGCATCGTTATATTTTCGTATTGTATCCTCTGCAATTGCAACACCAAGCAGCGAATCACTGTTCTCCATAATGGATGCTACACTCTCATCACTAACACCGGTTGCTATAACAGTGGGAATATACTTCTGATAACTGTTAAGGCTCATTGCATACCTGATATTGACAAGCTTCAGTATCTCTTCCTTGGTATATCCCTTGCCTATCTTAAAGGAATCTCTGGGATTCTCCGGGTCTGATGATTCTCCAATACCGAATTTACCGTAGGAGCATAAATAAGCAATCATATCCTCGGCAGTGGCGTTGGCTTCCTCATACTTCATCTCACCGGGGTCTTTATAGCCGAAAACATCTGCTTTAAAGCGTCTGAGTGCCGTATCGCTTACCGTATAGGCAAACTCATTATTCTCATCAAGAACAACACTGAAGTCACCGATGGTTCTGTCGCCGTTACGCTCAATCAGAGCTATGGTCTTCATCAGGGTATCGTTAATATTGCGATTCTTGCCGGTACCGGATTCATATACATCCTCAATGGTCACATTATAGGCAAGCTCATTGTAAGCCAGCACCTTGCCGTTGCGGTCATATATTATCCCTCTGGTACTCGGTATGGACCTTTCCTTACAAATCTTGAGAGTGAAGTCGTTCAGTGCTTCCTCTCCGTGAAGAATCTGCAGGTAGAATATCCTGCCGGTCAATATCACACCGATAATTGCAATAATAATACCGAGCACAAGACTTCTTCCCTGTGTGGAATTTATATAATTATCCGTATTTTTTCTAGCCAATTGTATCTGTTTCCTTTTCCTCAAACGTTGAGATCTTCCTGTATATAGTCTGGATTAACGGGAAAAGCACGCACGAAATCACAACAGTATATACGACCTCCGGAAGAATAATGTTCAAAAGATAGTACACGTATCCTAAGTCTCCCTTGAACAGGAACATGAAAATATAGCATACGTGTCCATACAGAATATCGCTCACAACAATAAGTCCGAGAGGAAGCTTGATGTCATTGGGGAACAACAACTTCTGGAATATGCCGTTGGTAAAGCCTATGTACATGAATATACAGGCATATAATCCGTACACGAACCCAAAGAATACATCAAATAACATTCCGGCAAAAAAGCCCGCAATTAACCCATTTCTGCGTCCCGACAAAAAGCCTATGGATGCAACTACAATAAGTATCAGATTGGGCGTAATTCCGGCTATTGTAAAGCGTGAAAACAATGTTGACTGAAGCAAAAATGCAATTATTATAAGAATCGCGTTAACAACAGTCTTCATTAATATGGATTCTCCTTAATCTCAGTAATGACCAGGACCTCATCAAGATGTTTAAAGTCAACAACCGGAATGATGGTTCCGGACTTGGTCATATTGTTGGAATCTGTATTGATGGTTTCAATGTATCCAATAAGAATACCCGGCAGATACTTGTCGGAAATATTGGAGGTTACAACCTTATCTCCGGAGGCAATGCCCTCCTTCTCAGAGTCAAGCTGGCTGAATTCAATTACACCCAGCTCCTGCATAAAGATCAGATTACCGGATACAATAAGGTTATCTCCTGTTGACAATACACTTCCCGAGGTATTTGTATTATCATTGATAATCGACACAACCTTGGCGAAATTGGGACCCACATCGGTGACTCTTCCTACCAGTCCGCCGCCCGCAATTACATTGCAGTCAACCTGGATTCCGTCATTGGTTCCCTTATCAATAACAAAATTTGAATAAAAGTTGCCCGGATCTCTGGAAATAATCCTTGCACCGGTCTTCTCATATTCATCATATTCCTTATCTAATTCATAAAGTTCTCTAAGGGTAGTTAATTCGTATTTATCCTGCTGAAGAAGTGTGTTGGCTTCGGTCAGTTCATTGACCTTCTGCCTGAGTTCCTCATTTTCCTTCATAACCTCTTCAAGTGTTCCGAGATTCTCGGTTCTGTCTACAATGGCCGTTCCTACCTGTGTAAGTCCCTTCTGAAACGGAACAAGAATGGAACTAATGGCATTGAGCGGTCCGGACAGAATACCTGTTGAGAAAGACAGGACCATAAGGATAACGCAGACCATTGTCAGAATAAGCAGTAAATACTTAGTCGGCAACGGATTTCGCTCCCTTTTTCTCTTAACTAATGGACTCATCTAACACCTAATCCTTCAATTGTGCTATATGCAAGTGGTCTGTACTTTTCTTCGTTGATTATCTTGGCAAGTCCATCCACAACACTGTTTATGGGGTCCTCACCCACATTGACTTTGATTCCGGTACTCTCAGCGATATATTCTGCAAGATTATGAGCCTGACTTGCTCCTCCGGTAAGGTATATACCGTGTCTGTAGATATCGGCTCCAAGCTCCGGCGGAGTGCGCTCAAGTATCTGCTTAATGCAGTCAGCAATCGAGCCGAAGGAGGTGTTCATAGACATATCAATAACATCAGTAGGAATATGCTTTTCAACCGGAAGTCCCGATACGATATCCCTGCCGTAGCATACAGCCTCTTCTCCATCTGCCACAAGATCCGACAGAGACATAAGTATCTTCTCAGCGCTCTTCTCACCTATAAAGAGATTGAAGTCCTTACGTATGGCATTTCTGATATCTTCAATAAAAGCAAAGCCTGCAGTCTTAATCAGCCTGCTTAGCACGATTCCGCCAAGCGACAGGATGGATACCTCTGTCGTAGAATATCCCACATTTACAACCATTACACCCTGAGCATGCTTAACATCGACTCCGAGTCCCAGACCGTCAGCAACAGCCTTCTCAACAATATATATCTTATGAGCCTTAATGGATGCATCCCTAACAAGATCATAGAATGCCCTCTTCTCTACCTCGGTTACGTCCGTAGGCACTGCCACGAAATAATCCGCCGGCTTGATACCGCCCTTGCTTAAATCCGAAATAAAGTATTCAATAAGCGTCTGCATATTGTTGATGTCAGCAATTACACCGTTTATTACGGGGAAAGACGCGACAATTGACTGCGGCGCCTTCTCGTACATCTCATATGCGGAGTCGCCATATGCCAAAAGAGTCTTCTTATTCTCGATGGCTATCATGTTCTTCTCCATAAAAACGCTGTTGTCTGACTGATTATAGATTCTTAAGTTGCTTGTTCCGATATCGATTCCGAAAATATTATTGCTCAATTTTATGCTCCTACCATCAATAATCTATAGTTTGCTAAACATTTATTTTACATCAAAATCATCACTATAACAAGTTGATGAGACCTGCATCATATACTGACTGGAAAGCCTTAAGTATACCGAACTTGGCATGCGGCCATGTGAGTCCACCCTGAAAATATACAGCATATGGCGGCTTGATAGGGCCGTCAGCAGACAGTTCAATGCTGGAACCTGATACAAAGGCTCCGGCAGCCATGATAACCGGCGCATCATAGCCGGGCATATCCCAGGGCTCAGGTGATACAAAAGAATCAATCGGGGCAGCAGCCTGAATCCCTTTACAGAAGGCTATAACACCCTCAGGCTTGCCGAATGTAACAGCCTGAATAATATCCACACGTTCTTCCACAGAGTCCGGAAGAACCGGAAAGCCTGCCTTCTCAAACATTGCAGATGCAAATATCGCACCCTTAAGTGCTGACGCAGTCACTGTAGGAGCCAGGAACAAACCCTGATAGAAATCCTTCAGTATTCCGAGAGAAGCTCCAACCTCCTTACCGAGTCCGGGAGAAGTAAGTCTTCTTGCAGCATTCTCAATACATGCAGTTTTGCCCGCAATATATCCACCGATTGGTGCAAGACCACCACCCGGATTCTTGATAAGCGAACCGACCACCATGTCAGCGCCTACATCCGTAGGTTCTATTTCCTCAACAAATTCTCCGTAGCAGTTATCCACCATGCAGATAATGTCACTTCTGATTGACTTAATAAAGCTTATAAGCTCGCCAATACTTTCAACGCTTAAGGATCTTCTGGTCTGGTAGCCCTTGGAGCGTTGTATTGTTACAAGCTTAGTCTTATCATTGATTGCCTTACGAATACCCTCATAGTCATAGTCACCGTTTGAAAGCAAATCTACCTGTGAATAAGTAATCCCGTATTCGGCAAGACTTCCCATACTGGGTCTTATTCCAATAACCTCCTCAAGAGTGTCATAAGGCTTGCCCACAGGCGAGAGAAGTTCATCACCGGGGCGGAGATTGCTCATGAGTGCAAGGGCAAGAGCATGTGTTCCGCAGGTAATCTGAGGCCTGACTAACGCTGCCTCCGTATGGAATATCCGCGAATAAACTTCTTCCAGAGTATCTCTTCCTATATCGTTATAGCCATAGCCGGTGGTGCCTAAAAGGCAGGCCTCCGATACCTTTGATTCCTGCATGGCTTTAACAACCTTAAGCTGATTTATCTCAGCAACCCTGTCTATCTCATTAAATCTGTCTGATAATCCTTCAAGAATCGATTCCGAAAGCTTGTAAACCTTATCATCAATCCCCATATCTTTATAAATGTTCATTGTAATTAATCCTTTATTCCTCTATTACATAATACATCCAGAATAAACTGTAATACTTCCTCATCATCCTTATACTTATCACGATCAAGGAATACAACATCCCTTTCCCTCCTAAGCCAGGTCAGCTGACGCTTGGCATAATTTCTGGAATGCTGCTTAATCATATCGACTGACTCAGTCAGGCTCATCCGTCCTTCAAGGTAATCACATATTTCCTTATAACCAATGGAACTCATGGAATTAAGAGAACTCGAATAACCCTTATCAAGCAGTCCTTTAACCTCGTCAACCAGGCCAAGCTCTATCATCTTGTCCACTCTTTCATTGATTCTTCCATAAACAGTATCTCTGTTGGCATTGAGTGCAAAATATGCGAAATTATATTCTGCTTCACGTGCAGCCTGGGCTGCATTATACTCAGAAAACTTATTACCGGTATTATGAATATATTCAAGAGCTCTGATTACCCTCTTTACATTGTGGTAGTGAGTCTTCTTAGCATACTCAGGGTCCAGTTCTTCCAGCATTTTAAACAGTTTAAGTTCATCCTCTTCACACTTAATTTCTGACTCTAGCTTTTGTCGATAGTTTAAGTCCTTCTCCTCACTCTCAAGGTCAACACCATACAGAAGAGCCTGAATGTAGAAGGCTGTTCCGCCTGTTACAATAGGGATGCATCCCTTTGCCAGGATCTCATCAATCGCCTTGGTTGCATATCTCTTAAACGCCGCCACATCGAACTGCTCATCCGGATTCAGAATATCTATAAGATAATGCTTAACGCCCTGCATATCCTTAGGACTAATCTTGGCCGAACCAATATCAAGTCCTCTGTATACCTGAACAGAATCTGCACTTACTATCTCACCGTTTATTCTCTTGGCAAGCTTAATTGCAATATCACTTTTACCGACACCTGTAGGTCCGCCGATAATAATTAATGGTCTGTCTTTAGCTATCATCAGTTTACTATTCGTTTGAATTTCTTCTCTATCTCCTGCTTACTCATGGAAAACAGGGTTGGTCTTCCGTGGGGACAGTTGTACGGATTATCAAGCGTCATAAGCTTTGCAATAAGTGCCCTCGCCTCATCCTCCGTCATATTGGTATTACCCTTAACTGCAGCCTTACAGGCCATCGAAGCAATCTTTTCACAGATTACACCGGAAATTTTGCGAAGCCCCGTCTCTGCCAGTTCATCCACAATCTCAACGAACATATCCTTGGCGGAACGCCCGTACAGATCAAGCGGTATCGCCCTAAGCAGAATATCCGGTCCCTTGAAGTTCTCAAGTTCAAAGCCAAGAGATTCAAATGAAGTGAGGTTTTCATTCACAAGATTATACTCAACCGGTGTCAGGTTAATTACAACCGGCGGATTAATCTGCTGACTGCACACCGACCTGTTCTCATAGCTCTTGATCAGCGCCTCATACTTTACCTTCTCATGTGCCGCATGCTGGTCCATGAATAACAGTTTATCCTTGTATTCAATAATCCAATAGGTATCAAAGACCTGACCGATTATCCTGTAATCCTGCATTGCGTCATAGCTTAGCAGCTTATCTTCGAACAGATCCTGTTGGACAAAAATGCCCTGACTAACATTTTCACGGCTCTCCAGTACACGATTAGTCTCAAACGGCTCCGGGGCAGAAAAAACATCTTCCGTATTAATCGGAGATTCATCCCTTGAATAATCATCTGAATCTTTCGTTATTATTTCATGATTAATTCCTGACTCTCCCGATATAACATCAATTGCCGCTTCCTTTTGTACCTCAGAAAGGATCGCTTCGGGTATCATCTCACGTACTTTAAGCGTAGCCGCTACTGCGCTTGATATGAAATCAGAGATCAACTCATTATTGCTGAAACGCACCTCCATCTTGGTCGGATGCACATTCACATCGACATATAATGGATCAATATTAATATTGAGTACCAGGAAGGGGAACTTGTGCTGCATCAGATACTGACGGTAGCCCTCTTCACAGGCATTCTGAATAACCTTAGATTTTACGAATCTACCGTTAACAAAATATATTTCAAAGTTCCTGTTGCTTCTGTTAAGTACAGGCTTACCCAGATATCCGTTCAGGGATATCTCATCCCTTTTCTCATTAATCGGTAATATTTCACGACTAACATCCCTGCCATAGATTCGATATATCAGTTCCTTAAGGTCTCCGGAACCCGAGGTATGGAACTTGACAGATCCGGAATTGACAAATTTAACGGATATATCAGGTCGTGACAGAGCTATATGCTCACAGACCTCGGCCACATAGCCTGCCTCAGTGATTGCGCTTTTTAAGAACTTTCTTCTGACAGGTGTATTAAAGAACAGATTACGGACAATTATACTCGTACCGTTAGGAATACCTATTTCCTCAAAATCAACCTCCTTAGCACCTTCTATCATATATCTTATGCCAAGAAGGCTATCCTTGGTTTTGGTTAAGAGTTCTACATTGGATACTGCTGCAATTGAGCTTAGAGCCTCTCCTCTAAAGCCCAGGCTTTCTACAGTATCCAAGTCATCTGCTGTTGTAATCTTACTTGTGGCATGTCTGAGAAAGGCAGTCCTGATATCCTCAGGATCAATACCGCAGCCGTTATCTGTGACACGGATGAAGGATATACCGCCCTCCTTGATTTCGACAGTCACGGCGTCAGCGCCCGCATCGATTGCGTTCTCCAACAGTTCCTTAACTATACTTGCCGGACGCTCAATCACCTCACCGGCAGCTATTTTATCAATTGTTTCTTCACTAAGTAGTCTGATATTTGCCATTAATTCAATTTCCCGACCATCTGTTATTTATCATGCTCTGAAGCTTATACAGGGTGTTCAGAGCATCAAGAGGAGTTAATGTGCTGATATTAATTGCCTTGAGCTCCTCAAGCACATCCTCATCCGTAGTAGTCTCGAAGAATGACATCTGACCGATAGATACATCATCCAGTCTGGTCTTTTCCTTGGATTTATTCTGTTTTATTTCGCCATCACTTATGGCAATCGCCTGTATCTTGTCAGTGATATCGATATCCACAAGTTCCGTCACTATCTCTTTGGCCCTGTCAATAACCATATCGGGAACGCCGGCAAGCTTGGCTACCTGGATTCCGTAGCTCTTATCTGCGCCACCGGGAATTATCTTTCGAAGAAATACAATATCGTCACCACGCTCCTTAACGGCTATGCAGTAATTATTAACATTGCTCATCTTATCCTCAAGCTCTGTAAGCTCGTGATAATGTGTTGCGAACAACGTCTTGGCACCGATCAGTCTGGTATTTGCTATATGTTCAATTACTGCCCAGGCAATGCTGAGTCCATCAAAGGTCGAAGTTCCGCGTCCTATTTCATCTAAGATAATCAGGCTGTCAGCCGTCGCATTTCTAAGGATATTGGCAACCTCATTCATCTCAACCATGAAGGTAGACTGACCGCTTGCAAGGTCATCACTTGCACCTACTCTGGTAAATATCCTGTCAACAATGCCGATATTAGCCTTCGTAGCCGGGACAAAGCTGCCTATCTGAGCCATAAGTGTAATCAGTGCAACCTGTCTCATATATGTGGATTTACCGGCCATATTGGGACCCGTAATCACCGCAATCTGATTTCTGCCCTTATCAAGCTTTGTGTCATTGCATACGAAGAGGTCGTTGTCTATCATCTTCTCTACAACGGGATGACGCCCCTCCTTAATATCAATCACACCCTTTTCATTAATTGAGGGTCTGACATAGTGATTCTGTTCTGCCACAAGTGACAGTGACGTATATACATCAAGCTTAGCTATGGCCTTGGCAGTACGCTGAATTGTCTCGATTTTGCCATTAATATAATTTCTAATCTCAATAAAGAGGTCATATTCGTAGCTGTTAAGCTTATCCTCAGCATTAAGAATACTGTCCTCCAGGGCTTTCAGTCTCTCATTGGTGAAGCGCTCGGCATTAACCAGAGTCTGCTTTCTGATGTAATCCTCCGGAGCCTTATCCTTGTTGGAGTTGGATATCTCGATACAGTAGCCGAATACCTTATTGTACTTAACCTTAAGATTCTTGATGCCCAGTCTCTCCTGTTCCTCGGCTTCAAAGTTGGCAAGCCATTCCTTACCATTGGTGTGGGCTTCTCTAAGTTTATCCACGTCAGCATTATAGCCTGATTTGATAAAACCGCCCTCTCTTATTGATATCTTGCAATCTTCACATATTGCATCTTCAATTAAGGTATGGATATCCTGAAGACTGTCAATATTTTCACTGATTGAAGCCATCTCGCTGCCGTCAAGTGCTCCCGTGATATTCTTTATTGCGGGCAACATTGAAAGAGAACTCTTGAGTGCCAGAAGGTCTCTGGGATTAATCGTACACAGACTGACCTTTCCGGTCAATCTCTCCAGATCGTACACCGTACCCAGATATTCACGCAGTTCCTCTCTCTCAACCGGATTCCTGCAAAGGGCATCAACGGCATCAAGCCTGTCCTCAATATCCTGCTTATTGATGAGCGGCTGACGTATGATAGATGCCAGATATCTCGAACCCATGGCCGTCTTGCACTTGTCAAGTACCCATAGAAGCGTGCCCTTCTTCTGTCTGTCACGCATAGTCTCCGTAAGTTCAAGATTCCTTCTGGTTGCCGAATCAATCAGCATGAAGGTGCTGGCAAGATACGGATATATATGTGTAATATGCTTAAGGTCCTGCTTCTGAGTATCGTGAAGATACTGAAGAAGTGCTCCCGAAGCAACTATTCCAAGCGGGAAGTCCGCAATACCCAGTCCCATAACGGACAATACCTTGAAATGCTTAAGTATTGCATTCTTACACCTCTCCTCATCATAGATATGAGGTGGCTGGGCATTAATCACAATCTTTAGCCTGTCACGAAGATAAGTAACATCTATCCCGCTTACAAGAAAGGCCTCATTACAGATAATCTCCGCAGGAGAGAATTTGTTGATCTCATCTATCAGCTCATTGAGTGAGCCAAGCTCCGTCAGATAATAATCTCCTGTAGTAATGTCCACAAAGGACATACCTATTCTGTCCGGACAGTAGGCCACACTCATAAGATAATTATTCTTATCGGTACTAAGGGACTGTTCACTCGTATTTGTTCCGGGAGTTACTACCCTTACAACCTCTCTCTTGACCAGACCCTTGGCAAGCTTCGGGTCCTCCACCTGCTCACAGATAGCGACCTTATAACCCTTGTTCACCAGTCTGTCAAGGAAGGAAGACACCGCATGATAGGGAACACCACACATAGGTGCGCGCTCTTCAAGACCGCACATCTTACCGGTCAGTGTCAGTTCCAACTCCTTGCTTGCTATAAGCGCATCATCAAAGAACATCTCATAGAAATCGCCCAGTCTGTAGAACAGAATACAATCCTTATATTCTTCCTTGGTCTCCAGATAGAGTTTCATCATCGGAGACAATTTCTCATAATCGATTTCCATATCAGATCATCTCTCCCATATAATAGAAGCCTTTAGCCTCAAGGATATTTACCTTTACGAGCTTACCGATAAGCGATGCATCTCCCTTGAAGTGAACCATGCTGTTGTTGGACAGACGACCTGTAACAAAGGTATCGTCATGAGCATTAATTTCTTCAACCAGAGCCTCCTCAACCCTGCCCACCAGATAGCCGTTTCTAATCATTGCCTCTTCCTTGACCGCATTAAGCACTCTGTCGAAGTTTGCCTTAACCTCTGCTTCATCACACTGGTCAGGCCTTGCGGCAGCCGGTGTACCTGTTCTCTTGGAATATATGAAGGTAAATGCATTGTCATAATGCACCTTCCTTATCACATCAATGGTATCATCCACATCAGCTGCAGTCTCTCCGGGGAAGCCGACTATAATATCTGTCGTAACAGCAACATCGGGAATAGCTTTCTTTATCTTCTCTACCAGAGACAGATACTGCTCCTTGGTATATCTTCTGTTCATCTCTTTAAGCACTCTGTCAGAGCCTGACTGCAGCGGCAGATGAATATGCTTGCATATCTTCTCACTCTTTGCCATAACCTCAATAAGGTCATCAGACAGGTCCTTAGGATGCGAGGTCATGAAGCGGATTCTCTTTAAGCCATCTATCTTCTCAATCTCCTTAAGAAGTTCGGCAAAACTCATAGGATTATCGAGATTCTTACCGTAGCTGTTAACATTCTGACCGAGCAGCATAACCTCTATTACGCCCTCATTAACAAGCTTCTCTATCTCACGTATTATCTCCTTAGGTTCCCTGCTTCTCTCCCTGCCTCTCACGTAGGGAACGATACAGTATGAGCAGAAATTATTACAGCCAAACATTATATTAATGCCGGATTTAAAGCTGTATTTCCTGTCTACCGGCAGATCCTCTACTATCTGATCCGTATCCTCCCAGATATCGATTATCTGTGAATCCGAGGTCAGCATTCTATACAGAAGCTCCGGGAACTTGAAGATGTTATGAGTACCGAAGACAAGATTTACGAACTTGTATTTCTCCCTGATGGTCTCTATCACGCTTGCTTCCTGCATCATACATCCGCAGAGCGCTATACGAAGATTGGGGTTTTTCTTAACCCTGGATTTCAGCAGTCCCAGGTGACCGTAGACTTTCTGATTGGCATTATCCCTGACAGTACAGGTATTATATATCACAAAGTCAGCCTCTGTTTCCTCGTCAATGATCTCGTATCCTGCTTCTCTGAGCACACCGGTCAATTTCTCACTGTCCCTCGCATTCATCTGACAGCCAAAGGTCACAACCGCACATTTAAGCCTGCGCTTCAGTCTCTCATTTTCGCGTTCAACAACCTCCTTTACAAGGTCAATATATTGCATTTGTCTTGTCTGTTCTTCAATATTACTCATATAATTCCATTCTCGGTTATAATTTTATCCATCAATACATCCCAGGGATTGGCACATATTTCATCAACTATCTGGAACTCAAAAGCAAGGGCTATCTTATCTATTCCGTCAAAGCGCGCAAGAAACCTGTCGTAATATCCCTTCGAATATCCCATTCTGTTATGATTCCTGTCAAATACCACTCCCGGTACTATTATTACTGTATCACGGGTAAAATCGCTCTGACTGAATCTCTTCTCATCGCAAGCTTTTGGTTCAGTGATACCGTAGTGACCGATTACACAATCCTCCATAGAATCTATGGAGTAAAAATTCATGCTGTAATCCTCCTCGCATAGGGGAAGAAACACCTTTTTACCCTTATTAAGGGCATCATCTATAATTCCGCCTGTTTTAACCTCTCCCCTGCAGTCAGCATAGCAGAGTATATTTTTCGTATTAACATACTCCGTCGTGGAGATTAGAATATCCTGAATGATCGCACTTTTCCGTAAAATGTCTTCCGGGGACTTAGAGGTTCTTAGTTTAAGAATTTGCTTTCTTATATCATCTTCCATATCAGTCATGTATATGCTTAATGAAATCAATCATGTCAAAGCTTTCGTCAATGTTGGCCTTAAAGTAGGTGCCGATGTTACGACCGTCCATGATTCTATGAAGGATCCTCATATCTGAGCCGTTGGCGATTATCATATCCGCGCCGGCGCTGGTTGCGATCTTGGCCGCGTTCATCTTGGTGTTCATTCCGCCTGTACCCACGCTGCTACCGGTACTTGATTTGCCCATGTTCATATAAGAATCATCGAGTTTATCCACCCTGTTTATAAACTTTGCTTCCGGATTGCGTCTGGGATCATCGGTATACAGACCATCAATGTCGGAAAGCAGGATCAGAAGATCTGCATTAACAAGGGATGCAACAATTGCCGAAAGTGTATCATTATCACCGATTAAGATGTCGTCATCACCAACCACGATCTCATAGGTCGATACGGTGTCGTTCTCATTAACGATAGGAATCACGCCCATGTTGAGAAGCTCCGAAAAGGTATTGAACGCATTGGTTCTGTTGACATCATCAATTACGGTATTCTTGGTCATCAGAATCTGTGCAGCCATATGGTTATATTCGCTAAACAGTTTCTGGTACACCATCATAAGTCGCGCCTGACCAATTGCGGCACAGGCCTGCTTGAAGCCCATATTCTTACTCTGACTCTTAACGGCAACCGTTCCTATTGCCTTTTTGCCGACAGCAATTGCACCGGAGCTTACAAGAATAACGTCAATTCCCTTATTGCTTATATCGCATAGTTCTCTTACCAGCACCTCAAGCTTGGTATAATCCAGCCCACCTGTTTCGGGGTGAACCAGACTCGACGAACCCACCTTAACAACGACTCTCTTCTTCTTGGGTATTTCAGGTCTTACAATTTCTTCCATATCTCCTCCGCTATCAGCATACCGTCCATGGCTGCCGACATTATTCCTCCTGCGTATCCTGCACCTTCACCGCAGGGATATATTCCTTGGATGTTGGCCATATGCCCCTCATCTCTCGGAATTCGAACGGGCGATGAGGTTCTGCTCTCAACTCCCGCAACTATACAGTCATCCGAATCAAAGCCCTTTATTCTATGTCCGAAGTTCTCCATTCCCTCTAAGAAGGCACGACTTAGCTTATCAGGCAGGATCTCATGTACAGGGGCATGCCTCGTTTGTCCCCTGAAGGCCTCAGCCGGCTTAAATCCGTTATCTGTTACGTTCATTTCATGAGAATGCTTACCAAGCACACCTTCTTTATACTCACCCAGAGTCTCGTAAGGTATAGCCCCATTACCGATTACGTAGGCTTTTCTTTCAAGTTCCTCTTTGAAGGCCACGCCTCTCATACACTCAGGCACTCCTTCTTCTTTAGGGAAGTCATCTCTGCCAACAGTCATAATAATCGCACTGTTAGCGAATCTGCCGCCTCTGTCATGGTTACTCATGCCGTTGATCGAGAGGAGACCGCTTACACTGGAAGCATTAACCACATAACCTCCGGGGCACATACAGAAGCTGTATACTCCTATTCCGGAATCCGTATTATGTGTAAGCTTATAGCTTGCCGCAGGAAGGGATTGGTAATACTTCTCCCCATACTGTGAGAGATTAATCTTCTCCTGCTCATGGCACACCCTTAGTCCCACAGCGAAGTCTTTAGCTTCCATCTTAAGACCTGCTTCATATAGCATATTAAGAGTATCATTGGCAGAATGACCGATGGCGAGCACAAGAGTATCCGTTATTATTTCCATACTCTTATCCCTACCCTCAAGATGTACCTTAACGGTACCGTTATTTAGATTGTTATTTTTATTCGAATCTGAATGAATCGCATCATTACTGCCCGGTACATTGCCGTATTCAATGCCTGTAAGCTTAGTATCAAAATACACGTCAGCACCCATTTCGATCATGGCATTTCGCATATTCTTAATTACTGTTCTTAATACATCCGTACCGATATGAGGTTTGGCATCGTACAGTATATTCTCAGGTGCTCCAAATTTAACAAAGGTCTGAAGCACGAAGCTGCTTCTGCCGGCCTTATCATTAACCAATGTATTCAGTTTACCGTCTGAAAAGGTTCCTGCACCGCCCTCACCGAACTGAACATTGCATTCATTATCAAGGCTGCCGCCTTCGAAGAATTCATTAACCCTTTTAGCCCTGGTATCGACATCACTTCCTCTGTCAATAATTACAGGCTTAATTCCCGACAAAGACAAAAGATATGCACAGAAGAGCCCTGCCGGTCCCATTCCGACTATGACAGGTCTTATTTGGGTGCTTTTTCCGGTACAAACCTCATATTTTACCGGTGTGTACTTTCTTACGTTTTTAAGCTTGGGAGAAAGCCTAATCCCTGTATCAAAAACATCAACCGAATAAACATAGAACAGTTTCGGCTTCTTCCTGGCATCAATACTTTTCTTTACTATCTCATACTTCGGAACGTGATTAATGTGAAGTATTCTGCATATCTCCGATTCCAGTCGTCTGACTGAAAGCTCAGAAACCTCTATTTTAATCTGATCTATCCTAATCATTATTAACTTCCAATCCGGCTGCGTATCCGGCAATATATCCGCTTGCCCATGCCCACTGCAGATTATAGCCTCCGCACCTGCCGTCAACATCCAGCATCTCACCGACTATAAAAAGCCCCGGCACTATCTTAGAGCGAAGCTTATTGTCCACCTCCGATACGTCAACGCCGCCTATGCAGACCTGCGCATGCTCGAAGCTCTTCGTCCCCTTAACGGTTACCTTGAGAGCCCTCGCAAGGCTTAGTGCATAGATAAATTTATCCTCATTCTCCTCATTTAGAAGCTCATCTTCATCAATGTCCGCAAGCTTCATCAACAGACTGTTGAGCTTGCTGTTAAGTAAGCCCGTGAAAAAGTGCGAGGCACTGACTCCCCGCTTAGATATTATTCTCATCTGCATCATATTGCAGTAGGTCTCTTCATCAACACCGGGCAGCAGGTCAATCAAAACCTCAAGTTTACGATTCGCATATTTGCTGACAAGGTAGGCAAGCTGCATACTTGGAATTCCGCTTAAGCCGTAATCCGTGAACTGAACCTCTCCCAGCTCGGTTGCGATCACTGCGTTATTTGCAACCAATGCAATTGCTGCATTAGCTCTGACTCCGGCTATATCCTTAAAAAAAGCTTCACTGCAGACTAATGCAGTAAGAGCACTTTTTACAGGATTGATCTTATGTCCTAAGTGATAGGCAAGTGAATAGCCGTCCCTGTCACCTGTAATTCTGTTCTTCTTAGTGATTCCGGCATAGCTTCCGCATGCAAGAATCAGCTTATCGAAGATATATTTTTGATCACGATCAACAATAACAAAGCTGTTACCGGATTTACAAACGGAAGAAATATCACTTCCCAAAATAACCTTAATCCCGGCCTCGGTTATTGCATTATAAAGACAGTCCCTGACAGTCGTCGCCTGCTCACTAAGCGGATAGATATATCCCTGCTTATCAGACAAAAGCACTCCCTGATTCATGAAAAAATTGATGGTTGAATCCGCATCAAATTCATGTATTATCCTCATCACAAGGTCGGAATCATCCGAATGATAGCAATCTGTCAGAATATCCCTGTTGGTGATATTGCACTTGCCGTTTCCGGTAGATAACAGTTTCTTGCCCGGTTCTTCATTGTGCTCAAATATCGTAATATCCACTTTGTAATTGGACTGATGTGCTGCAATGGCAGCCATCATTCCTGAGGCTCCGCAGCCGATTATTGCAATCTTCATAATCACTTTCCAAGGAATCTCTCTGTAATAAATGCAGGATAATAATTTATCGTTCCCTTAAGGGAATTGACATCCTTAATCGTAATGCAACCCAAGAATCCGCAGGCAACATAGAAAACCACATATCCTATCACAACAGTCAGAACAAGTAACGGCCAACTGAGTATCATGAACTTGTCTATCATAGCCTCAATAAGTACAAGCAGGAGCGTGGCAGCAATTATCTTACCTACTCTGATACCCAGGTCATAGACATTGAGACCAACCATTCTGACAGCAAGGAAGCCGGAGATAACATCTAATGCCAAATAATAAATAATCAGCGCAAGTACCACATAGGATATATCCGCATTGACGTTCAGTGAAGAGTACAGGAATACCAGCATAGCCATAAAGGATACTCCCTGTCCGGCATAGAACAACAGCTCCTGTCCGACGCTCTTAAGTATATTCCTAAAACAGATGCTTAGTGCTATCAGCAGAATTAAGATTCCACCCTTCCTAAGTATTACCACGCCCTCATTCAAGAGACCGTCACAGAACACTCCGACGATGGGCTTGGCAAGGCTGATCACAGTAGCTGTAGCAGGCAGAATCATAAACATCGTATTCTTGATGTAATACAAAGTCCTCATACGGACCGTCTTGTGCTCTTCCTTCGCGACATCGTTCTTAACCTTGCGCTTCTCTCTGTTTGAGTATGCAATATATGGTACGATTATCATAAAGACAAACACTAAGAGCTTATACAAAACTATACCCACCCTGGCAAAAACAGGTGAAGCAATTAATTCAAGCTCATGTGCTTTTCTCACGTACATTAGAATTGCTACAAAGTATGCAAGGACTGTAAATATGTTCTCAGCTCTGGCAAGAACACAATTCTTAATGAAGCTGCGCTTGAAGTTCTTCTTAACATTAACAGACCTTCCGGTATCGATGCTACGGGTACCACCATACATCAGAATAACCACAAGCATTATCAGGATTGGTACAAATACAGCTATGCACAGGGTAACCAAGTTTCCGATTGTACCGTTAAGATTGGTATATATATCGTCCTTAAGAATTGCCGCAACCTTGGTTCCGTATTCACAAAATACACGGGTTAGGAGCACTCCGCCGACAATCAGAATAATGCTTTCAACAATATCCGTTATTAACAGAATACCCTCATATCCACAGGCCTTGATGTACCCTCTGAGAACCGAATAAATTCCCATCAAAATAAACAGAATGCCGAAGAATCCCAGAATACTCTGCATTATGGGGTATCCAAATATCAGTCCCGAAATCTTCAGGCTGCCAAACCACATAATTAATGCCGCAAAAGTACCCAGAACAAAAGTATACGTCAGTCCAAAGTGGAATATCTTCACAGCCTGACTGTCGAAGCCCTTATTCTTCCTGACAAGCACCATCTTATATACCGTATCCTCTACTCCGCCAAACAAGAGTACAAACATAAGGCAGAATACGGATAATCCCGCAAGAAAAAGTCCGACACCCGTATCACCGGCAAGATATCCTGCTATTAACAGGAAGGTCAAAAATATGATTCTCTTAATAATAAGCAATTTTTCCCGCATAAAATACCTATTCCCTAGTAATGCCAAGCCTGTCAAGAATTATCTTCTGCCACTGCTCCATAACCGCAGCTTCTTCCTCGCTCATATGATCAAAGCCCATCAGGTGAAGCATACTGTGTGCTATGAGAAATGCATATTCACGAAGAGTGGAATGACCGTAGCTCTCAGCCTGACTCTTAACCCTGTCAAGAGATATTATCATCTCACCGAGTATCACCTTACCCGTCTCGGGGTTGACAATATCTGCCATAATGGAATCATCCACGTCAAACCTTGCAGGCTCGTCAAAGAAAAGATTCGGAAAAGAAAGAACATCCGTGGCTCTGTCTATACCTCTTGTCTCTCTGTTAATAACATGTATTTCTTCATCAACCGTAAGAAGGATATTTACTTCACACTCGAAGGGGCACTTAATAACCTCGGTTGCTTCGCACACAACCTTGTCGGCGATCTCCTTAAAGTCAAAATCAAATTCTATATCCGTATCATTTTCCAGATATATCACATTATTCATAACCTAAATTACCTTTTATCTGATGAGCTTCTCTTCTGTCTGCTTTCGTATTTGTCATAAGCCTGAACAATCTTCATAACCAGAGGATGTCTTACCACGTCCTTGCTGGTAAGAGTGATAAAGGATATCCCTTCGATGTTCTTAAGAACCTTAAGTGCAACCTCAAGTCCCGACTTAACATTGCTTGCAAGGTCCTTCTGTGTCATATCACCTGTCACAATAACCTTTGATCCGAAGCCGATACGTGTCAGGAACATCTTCATCTGCGCAGGAGTTGTATTCTGCGCCTCATCCAGTATGATGTAAGCATTATCCAGGGTTCTTCCTCTCATGTAGGCAAGAGGTGCAACCTCAATCAGTCCCTTCTCCATGTTCTTATTGAAGCTGTCGGCACCCATAATCTGATAAAGCGCATCATACAGAGGTCTTAAATATGGATCAACCTTGCTCTGAAGGTCTCCGGGAAGAAATCCCAGCTTCTCACCGGCTTCAATGGCAGGTCTGGTAAGAATGATTCTCTCAACCTCGCCGTTCTTGAAGGCGGTAATCGCCATAGCCATGGCCAGATAGGTCTTACCTGTTCCTGCAGGACCCAGACCGAATACAATCATATTGTTCCTTATGGCATTGATATATTCACTCTGACCGACTGTCTTAGGCTTGATCGGTCTTCCGTTAATGGTATGACATATGAGATCCTTGTCGAGGTTCAGCATCTCCTGCTGCTGTTCTTCCATACTCATCGCAATGGAATAATCAACATCCTGTTCGGAGATTGCATTACCTCTGTTACGCAGAGCAACCAGAGTCTCAAGAACAGCTCTGGCATGCCTTACATTAGCATCCGAACCGTTGATTACGACCTTATCATCACGGTTAACTATACTGACCTTTAAGCTTCTTTCAATTTTCTTAATATACGCATCGCAGGGTCCGAAAATGTCCGACGCATGGGATGCATTGATAGTAATAAATTCTTCCATATAAACACTATGCCCAATCTAATATATTGTACCATTGGGGACAATAATACACAAGATTTTTGGTCTCATATTGAAAAAAAGCCATACCACTATTTGTGGTATGGCTCATTATTGATAATTCTGAATGCTCTGTATATCTGCTCAAGCAGTATTACACGCATAAGCTGATGTGGGAAAGTCATGGCCGAGAAGCTGATCAACTCATTTGCTCTCCTTTTCACACTGTCATGAAGCCCCAGGCTACCGCCGATAATAAAGACTATATGACTGTTGCCTCCGGTCATAAGTGCCTCAATGGAGCGAGCAAATCTGACCGAATCTAAAGTTCTACCTTCAATGGCTGTTGCATATACATAAGCCTGGTCCGGAACCTTATCAAGGATTCTTCCAGCCTCTTTATTCAGAATAGCATCAACCATAGTGTCGCTGGCATTCTCGTAAGTCTTCTCATCCGGAAGCTCAATAATATCAAGCCTGGTGTATTTACTCAGGCGTTTCACATATTCTGCGCACGCGTCAGTGTAGAATCTCTCTTTAATCTTACCCACACAGATAATACTTATTCTCATCCGTATATCCTGTCATAGAGGTCTTCGATAATATAATCCCTGAAATCATCAGTCAGAGTGTCGAACCGTTTACTCAACTCCTCTGAAAGTATCTGAGTTCTGTTGAAGAACTTAATCTCTTCATCATCAGTTTCACTCACATTCTCGTCAAGAATACTTTTATCAAGTTCAGTATCAATCCAGTTATAGATATTCTGCCTAAGCTCATCATCCATAGAAGCTTTTGTCTTAAGCTTATTGTAATTAATCATTGAATTGACACCCATGGCAATAAATATTGCAAAAAGTGCCCCCATAACGATATTGACCAAATAGTTAGAGGAACCGAAGAAATTAATGGGTATGATTTTAAGGTCCATAAGAACCAACGCAGCCACACCGATAATACCAACCAAGAACAGCACAACCGCACCGGATTTATAGTTCTCGGCTCTCTCCATTGGGTCTACATATGAAGCGCTTCTAACAGGTCTTGGACGTACATTCACAAGTTCAGCGCCGTCCTCTGCACTCAAAGGAGCCTCCTCGTCCTCTATAGGGAAGAATTCGGTAACGTATTCTTCCGCATCAGTATTATTCTTAGGCAATTCATCCACAAGCTCCACGCCGCAATCCGAGCACATGGTGAAGCCGGGCTTATATTCATATCCGCACTTTGGACAAAATCCCATGATCAACCTCCAATATCTGTCTTACTTAGACTGTAGGTATTCATCAATTCCCTTAGCAGCAGCCTTACCTGCACCCATGGCAAGAATAACTGTTGCAGCACCTGTAACAGCATCTCCACCGGCATATACACCTTCTTTGGATGTGGCACCGGTATCCTCTGTTGCAATGATACACTTATGATTATTAATCTCAAGGCCCTTGGTTGTAGAAGAAATAAGCGGATTGGGGCTTGTGCCGAGAGACATGATTACTGTGTCAACATCGATTACAAACTCTGAGCCCTTAACCTCAACAGGACGTCTTCTGCCCGATGCATCAGGCTCACCAAGCTCCATCCTGATACACTTGATTCCGGATACCCATCCGTTCTCATCCTCAATAATCTCAACAGGATTAGTAAGCAAGTCAAAGATAATACCCTCTTCCTTAGCATGATGAACCTCTTCCACTCTTGCAGGAAGTTCTTCTTCACTTCTTCGGTAAATAATATGAACCTCTGAACCAAGTCTGAGTGCAGTTCTTGCAGCATCCATCGCTACGTTACCACCACCGACTACAGCTACCTTCTTACCTACCTTAATAGGTGTTGTACTCTTAGAATCAAAAGCCTTCATGAGATTACTTCTGGTTAAGTATTCATTTGCCGAGAATACGCCGTTAGCTGTCTCGCCCTTGATTCCCATGAACTTGGGAAGACCTGCACCTGAACCTATAAATACGGCATCAAAGCCTTCTTCCTCGATAAGTTCATCTATGGTAATTGACTTACCAACAATAACATTAGTCTCGATCTTAACGCCAAGAGACTTCACATTCTCAATCTCCTTGGCAACTACCTTCTCCTTGGGCAGACGGAATTCCGGAATACCGTATACAAGTACTCCACCGGGCTGATGAAGTGCTTCATAGATTGTGACGTCATATCCCATCTTGGCAAGATCTCCGGCACAGGTAAGTCCGGCAGGACCTGAACCGATGACAGCCACCTTCTTACCGTTAGAAGGAGCATCTACGGCAGGCTTAATTCCGTTCTCTGTAGCCCAGTCTGCTACGAATCTCTCAAGTTTACCGATAGAGATAGGCTCACCCTTAATTCCTCTTATACACTTACCCTCACACTGGCTCTCCTGAGGACATACACGACCGCATACTGCAGGAAGTGCACTTGACTTTGAGATTACATCATAAGCTTCCTTGAAATCTCCGTCCTTTACCTTGCTTATAAATCCGGGAATATCAATATTAACCGGACACCCCTTTACACACTGGGCATTTTTGCAATTAATACATCTGGATGCCTCAGCCATAGCCTCATCGGCATTATAACCCAGACATACCTCTTCAAAATTAGTTGCTCGCTCTTTTGCATCCTGCTCACGAACAGGAATCTTCTTCATTACATCTACTTCCATTTCTTTATCCTCCTGTTCTTACTAGTTGCAGTTGCCACAGCCGCCATGATGTGTGTCGCCCTCGGTAAGCTCAAGCATCTTACGGCCTTCTTCTGTCTTATATGCAGCGGCACGCTTCATAGCGCCGTCGAAATCAACCAGGTGTCCGTCAAACTCAGGACCGTCAACGCAGGCGAACTTCACCTCGTCACCTACGATTATTCGACAGGCACCGCACATACCGGTTCCGTCAACCATAACGGGATTCATGCTTACAATTGTAGGAATACCCAGAGTCTTGGTAAGCTTAGCTACGAACTTCATCATAATCATGGGTCCGATCGCTACACATACATCATACTGCTTACCCTCTGCAACAAGATCCTCAATAACCTTGGTAACCATACCGCTTCTGCCATATGAACCATCATCTGTTGTAACGTAGAGATTACCTGCAACAGCCTCCATCTCCTTCTCCAGTATGAGCATGTCCTTGGTCTTGGAGCCAACGATAACATCTACATTACAGCCGCGCTCCCTGAGGTATTTAACCTGGGGATATACGGGAGCCGCACCGACACCGCCGGCTACAAATAATATCTTCTTAGCTTTAAGTTCTTCGTCGCTAAGCTCGGTAAGTTCAGAAGCATTACCCAGAGGTCCTACAACGTCACAGAATGAGTCACCAAGTTTAAGGTTGCTCATCTCCTTTGTTGATGCGCCAACTATCTGGAATACAAGAGTAACCGTTCCGGCCTCCCTGTCATAATCGCAAATTGTCAACGGGATTCGCTCGCTGTCAGCATAGCTTCTTACGATTAAGAACTGACCCGGCAAACATTTCCTGGCTACAAAAGGAGCCTCAACCACCATCTCATAGATATTGGCAGCAAGCTCTCTTGCCTTAATAATCTTGTACATAATATCCTCCTACAATATATAAATCCAATCTTAAAAATATTATGATAAAATCGCTCTAATTGCAATACTTTCTCTCGTTAAAGGGGCAAATCATACCACATACTCTAGAACGAATTGAGCGTATAATTGTTATTGGAATCCTTCTTAACAAGGTATATGTCACCCGTATTCACATCGACACCGAAAATATTACTCGTCATCGCCCTGGCTCCGCTACCGTATACATAGTACTCATTGTAGCAATACACATTTAATCCGTTAATATTCCTAAGTTCGGAATACAGATATGAGAAAATACCCGGATAGTTCTCACTCGAACCATCAACATCCTTAAGGTAATGTCTCGCAACCAATCCCTGATAAAGCACTGCTACGCCCTCATCCTCCGTGAAGGCAGCCGATATTTCAAGAGTGTAATCCCTGTAGACTACAGGACTCGAGAGATGATCCTCATTGATTGATGCAAAGCTGTAATGAGATATACCCTTATCAAGCGGGATAGGCTCACCATAGATTCTGCTGCTCTCATCCGGCACACTTCCATCCAGCGTATAATATACCTGACAACCGTCAGGAATGATCACATGAATTAACTGCGGAGAATCATAGGTTCCCGAATCAAGCGAAACCACCGGTTCGATAGGTGCCTCCGCAAGGATAATATAACTCTTACTCACAACCGATGAGAAAACACCGTATTCATTCTGAAAGATCGCATTGATTTCATAATCACCCTTATTTAAGAAAATCGGGTCACTGTATACAAAACTACTCTCATTTGGTGTAGTACCGTCTGTTGTATAGAAAATCTTACCTGCTGCGGGATTGGTAAGTGTAAGGCTTATCGCCTCATCATACTCGCCCTCCTCAATACTGAATTCAGGTTCAGTCGCCAGATAATCTACATATTGCGAACGAATGTCGTCTGTTCCGTAGGTGCCAAGAAATTCAGCTATGGATGCATAGTCACCGATCTTCTCATATAGCGATATAATCTGCGCATATGCCAGGGAATTGTCGGGCTCAAGAATAACAAGTTCCATATATTCGCTAATGGCACGCTCTATATTCTCAAGTTCAATATAGCAGTCAGCCAGACGCATCCTGTAATCAAGACTTCTGGGATTAAGATTAACCGCTTTCTCATAGTAGCTGACAGCCTGCTTGATATTCCCCTTATCGTACTGTTCATCACCCTTCTTACACTGATATGTGGGTGAGTTGTCATGGTAAACCATAACTGCCAACACACTTACGAGTGCAAGAACAAATATTGAGGCAATCACACCAATGAGTAGCTTCTTACCCGAACCCTTAACCGGATTCTTTGAAGAATAGTCCGAAACAGGAAACTCACTGTCAATTATTCTCTTTGCCTTAACTTCATCTGCCGGAATGTCCAGTGTCGGCTCCAGGGAATTAAGATCAGGCTTAAGTTCTTCAAGCTTTGTCTCAATTTCCGGAACAAAGTCGGGAACTATATTAATCTCGGTCCCGCATTTTTCACAATATAACATTCCCTCAGGCAGCTTACTGTTACACTTTGGACAAATCATATTTTCTCCTAGAAGAGACCTGTAATTTTGCCGTTTTTGTCAACATCAATCGAGTATGCCGCAGGCTGCTTGGGAAGACCGGGCATAGTCATAATATCTCCGGTAAGAACCACAATAAAGCCTGCACCCGCAGACACATACATATCTCTTACTGTTATCGTAAAATTACTCGGACGACCCAGCAAAGCCGGGTTATCCGAAAGCGAATACTGGGTCTTAGCCATACATATGGGGATATTGTCAAAGCCAAGCTTTGTGAGGGTATCCATCTGCTTCCTTGCTGCGGGCTCAAACACCACATCCCCGGCTCCGTATATCTCAGTACAGATCGTTTTAATCTTGTCCTCTATACTGATATCAAGTGGATAAATGGGAGCAAAATTGCTCTGCTTGCTTTCGAGAGTCTGCAGTACACGGTTAGCAAGCTCTATACCGCCGTCTCCGCCCTTTTCCCACACTTCTGCCAGGGCGAAATCCGCACCCATATTCTCACAGAAATCCTTTACGAAGTTAGTTTCATCATCAGTATCTGTAATGAATTTATTCAGAGTAACCACAACGGGAACGCCAAACTTCTGGAGATTCTCGATGTGCTTCTCAAGATTCACAATTCCCTTCCTAAGGGCATCCATGTCAGGCTTTGATACCTCACTCTTGGGTACGCCACCATTGTATTTCAGGGCTTTGATAGTAGCTACCAGTACAACAACATCAGGCTTGAGTCCTGACATTCTGCACTTGATATCCATAAACTTCTCCGCACCCAGGTCGGCTCCGAAGCCTGCCTCTGTAATACAGTAATCGGCAATCTTAAGCGCTGTATGAGTGGCTCTTACGGAATTGCAGCCATGTGCAATGTTTGCGAAGGGGCCACCGTGAACAAGTGCAGGTGTATGCTCTAAGGTCTGAATAATATTGGGCTTAAGCGCATCCTTGAGAAGCGCAGCCATGGAACCTACTGCTTTGAGCATACCGGCTGTCACAGGATTACCGTCAAGATCAAAGGCAACAATAATCTTAGACAGTCTGTCCTTAAGATCGTCCATATCCTTTGAAAGACATAATATTGCCATAATTTCGGATGCAACTGTGATAACAAAGTGATCCTCTCTTACAAAGCCGTCTGTCTTCTTACCAAGTCCTATAACAATATTTCTTAATGCCCTGTCGTTCATATCAAGACATCTCTTCCATGTGATCTGTCTTGTATCTATTCTAAGCTCATTGCCCTGCTGGATATGGTTGTCAAGTAAGGCAGCCAAAAGGTTATTGGCAGAGGTTATTGCATGGAAATCACCCGTAAAGTGAAGGTTCAAATCCTCCATTGGTACAACCTGTGCCATACCACCGCCTGCAGCACCGCCCTTTATTCCGAAGCAGGGACCGAGTGATGGCTCTCTGAGGGCAATAACAGCCTTCTTGCCCAGCTTACCGAAGGCCTGGCCAAGACCAACCGTGATAGTGGTTTTGCCCTCCCCTGCCGGTGTGGGATTAATGGCTGTAACCAGAATAAGCTTACCATCCGGATTATCCTTGACTCTGTTAATGAATTCATCCGAAAACTTAGCCTTGTAATTACCGTAGAGTTCCAGTTCTTCTCTTGTGAGTCCGATTGTTTCTGCAACCTTCTCAATCGGCCACAAAGTTGCCTCCTGTGCAATCTCAATATCTGTTTTCATAACTTCTCTCCTCAACCCTTAATTAATAATTAACACAGTCATCAAACTGACTCATATTCATAAGAATCTGTCTGGGCTTGGTTCCTTCTTCAGGTCCAACTACTCCTGCATCACTTAGCTGGTCCATAATTCTTGCAGCTCTGTTAAATCCGATCTTGAACTTTCTCTGAAGAGAACCGATGCTGGCCTTGTCACTCTCAATTATGAACCTTCCGGCCGGCTCGAACAGTTCATCTCTGTCATCATCACCTGAAATGCTTCCACCCGCAGTGGCAGCACTGTCCATCTTGATTAACAGTTCCTCGCCGTTATTGTCTCCGTAGTTCTGACTTCTAAGGAAGTCCACAACCTGAGATACCTCGGAATCCGATATAAATGCTCCCTGAATTCTCGCAGGCTTGGGATATCCCTGTGGGAAGAACAGCATATCGCCCTTACCAAGCAGTTTCTCCGCTCCGTTCATATCAAGAATGGTTCTGGAATCCGTGCCCGAGCTTACCGCAAATGCCACACGGCTTGGCATATTGGCCTTGATAAGACCTGTAATAACATCCACTGAAGGTCTCTGTGTAGCAATAACCAGGTGGATTCCACAGGCTCTTGCAAGCTGTGCAAGTCTGCAGATGGATTCCTCCACTTCCTTTGCGGCAACCATCATAAGATCTGCAAGCTCGTCAACAATAATAACTATCTGAGGCAGTTTTTCCCTCTTCTCCTCATCTTCTCTGGGAGAATAATTCTCCACTGCCTTATTGTATCCCTTAAGGTCTCTGACATTCATCTCAGCAAAGAGCTGATATCTCTTTGTCATCTCGGCAACGCCCCAGTGAAGTGCTGCGGCAGCCTTCTTGGGATCAGTTACAACAGGGACCATCAGATGCGGAATACCATTATATACTGATAACTCCACAACCTTAGGGTCAATCATAATAAGCTTAACCTCATCTGGATTCGCTTTATAGAGAATACTCATGATGATGGTATTAATACATACAGACTTACCGGAACCGGTAGCACCGGCGATAAGCATATGAGGCATCTTGGCAATATCAGTTACGACCACATTGCCTGCAATATCCTTACCAACCGCAAAGGCTATCTTACTGTCGAAGTTCTTAAAGGTCTTATCTTCAATAAGTTCTCTGAAGGATACTGCACCGGCGACTTTATTGGGAACCTCAATTCCGACTGCACTTTTGCCGGGAATGGGAGCTTCAATTCTGATATCAGTTGCAGCAAGTGCAAGCTTCAGATCATCTGACAGACTTACAATCTTGTTTACTCTTACGCCAACTTCAGGCTGGAGCTCATATCTCGTAACACTGGGACCCTGACTAATATCAGTAACCTTAGCCTTAACACCGAAGGTATTAAGAGTGTCCATAAGATTCCGGGCTGTATCAAGCAACTCATCCTTGCTCGAACCTGCGCCCTGACTTGACGACTTATTCAAAAGGTCAGCTGTCGGCATCTTATATTTTCGGTTTCTCACAGGAGAAGGATTGCTCCTACTCTGAGTACTCCTTTTATTTGCCGGCTCTGCTGTCACAGCATCATCATAGGCATCTGTCTGTATATCAGCGCCACCTTTATTAAATGTTATCTCGCTTACTTCGTTTTTCTCTTCATGAATAGCCGGTGCAACAACACTGTCCATAAGAGCATCGCTTCTGACATAGGTACGCTCAAGCACAGGCTCATTCTCCGTATTCTTTACTGTAATCTCATGAATATCATTACGAACAGCAGGTTTTCTGTTCTCAATAGTGGTATCCATCATAACTCCGGATACCTTCTTATTCCTTCTCGGAATATTATCCTTAACCTTAATCTCCCTGTATTCCTCAGCGACAGGCTTGGCATCCTCTCTGTTAAGTACAGAGCTCGCAACACCCCTGCGCTTCCTTGCATACCTTGGCAGATCCTCCTCTGACTCATTATCAGACTCTGAACTGTTACGTGCAGAAGCCTCACCTGTTCGGTTATTATTCTCGTATTCTTGCATTTCTGCCTCATACTCCATACGTCTTCTTACACGCTCTTCCCTGGCATTTGAATAAGCTTCCCTGCCATTCTGCTTGAGGCTCTTTAGCCTCTCCCTGCCCATTAGCAGCATCACGCACACAAGAATTAACACTATAACCACAAGCAGTGTTCCGGCCATTCCCATATATTTGTGCATAAAGAAGGCTATAAGACCTGCAATAACTCCGCCACCGCGCCTCATATCACTTCCATTGCTCCAGATAGAAGCTATATTAAGGGTGTCCATATCCCTTACACAGCCAAACACCTCTTCAACAAAGATGAGTACCAATATAAATAGGCAGATTCCGGTAATAAACTTGACCTTAATTACCCTGCTTTCTCTGGACAGATAGCCGAAGAAAACAATTGCAACAAGTGCAACCGGAAGTAAATATGCCATGACTCCGCCTAATCCGAACATGACTGAGGATATTACCTCTCCAACCGGTCCTATTACATGAAAATTGCACAGCTCTAAGAATATTCCCACCGCAATGGTCAAAAACAGAACTATATCCGGATTAAGTATAGGTTCTTCATAGGTCTGCTTTTTGCTGTTACTGCCTTTTCTTGAAGATGAACCTGTCTGTTTTTTTTTGTTAGTACTTGATTTTCCAGCCATATATTCCTCTAAAAATACACAATCAACCCTCCGGTTATCCGGAGGGTTAATATATTAATAATCATAATGCAGATCTTCCGGACTGATATCATAGTCATATCCGTCAAAGCCTATGTCACGAACTTCAGACTTATTAGTCTCGTCAGTCTTAGTTTCCTTGTCTGAATCGGTGGACTCTGCTGTATCAGAAGTTTCAATAGTCTTCCCGCTTTCATTCGGATCCGGATAATCAATCAGTCTGGCCTCAGCAAGCTTAGACCAGTCGAGGGAATCCATATTGAATGCAGGTACGTCGTCATCTGATTCCGTTACGTTTACAGCCTCTTTTTCTCTCAATTCCTTAACGAACTTCTCTTTCTTTGGAACAGGGGCACTACTCTCTACACCATAGCCGTTATTAATCATTTTATCTACGGCGATGGCACCGAGAACAAAGAGGACGATATGTCCAACAATAAGATAGGTCAGGCAGTCATAAACGGGAAACATCACCATTCCCACCGTCAGCAATATGAACATAAATGGGAAGCCGATGCTGCAATCTCTCTTATTAACCGGAAATATCATTACATAAGCAACCGCAAATATAAGTCCGATCAAGGTATATATGTTGCATACAAAGAAATAGATATTAAAATCCGATATGTTAAGCTTTACTCCGATATAAAAGCACATCGCTACAAGCGATGAGGCAGTCAGCAGTCCTTCACATATCCTGATCCACAGCTTCTGTCTGCTCTGAATAATCAGCCCAAGAATCAGTCCAAACAGAGCAAGGGCAATGTAATCATACATAAACAGCAGACTTGCCAATGCTGATGAAATAACAACAAAGATAATACTAAACTTCTCACTCTTAATCAGGTATGACAGTAAAGCAATTACAAACAGTACAAATGTAAACATCAGCACTTCAACAAGATATACCGAATCCGGTGACAGACCGTTTAATACGAATACATCTATACAAAGCAGTGACATACTGATAAGGGCTTCCACCTTACCTGCAAGAATTGTAATTGCAAAAAACAGGAATACGAAGCATACGGTAAGTAAAACTATCTCACCGGCAAACACCGCAAAAGAATTATTCCCCAATATCAGAAAGAACAAAGAAAAATATGATAAGCATATATCCTTAACGGAATTAAAGTTTACATATATCCCGTCCACACCGATAAGAGCCGTGGAATAGGCCCTGGATACCGTCCCGCTAAACATATCCGAGCTGAATACATCGAGGTTAAGCACCAGTCTGATAAATACAAATATAAGGAACAGGAACATAAAAGAAATAATAGCAAAATTCGCTTTTAATTCCTCCCTGTTATATCTGTTCACCTTGGGAATGCCAAATGCAAGCACACCAAGCAATGCTACTATTCCAAGTGTTACTATTCCAACAATAATAACACCGCTGAGTGATGCAAAGCTCTGTGTTGATTCAGGTCTTATAATAGAGGCCATCATCGCCATACATACAGAGCACATAAACAGCATTACTACGGATAGTAATGCTGTGATTCCCCATATAATATATGTACATACATTCTTGTTGTTCTCTGTCATTCTGTCCCCAAATATTTATTCGTCGTCAGCACCTGACCAGTTGGTATATACATCCTGAACATCATCATCTTCATCAAGAAGATCCAGGATTCTTCTAATCTGCTTAACTGTATCCTCATCTGTTACATCGACATAGGTCTGAGGAAGCATTGTTACCTCTGAGCTGACAACGTCGATCTTATTCTCGCTTAAGGCATCAGCTACTGCAACCAAATCATCGGGTGCAGTAACAATCTCGTAGCTATCTTCTTCGTCTGAGAAGTCTTCAGCTCCTGCGTCCAATGCAATCATCATAAGGTCATCTGCGTCCATATCGCACTCTTCCTTATCGATAATAATCTGGCCCTTCTCATCAAACATAAAGCTTACACAGCCCGGAGTGCCGATGCTTCCGTTACCCTTTGTGAAAGCACTTCTTACATTGGCTGCTGTTCTGTTCTTATTGTCTGTAAGAGTCTTGACGATGATGGCGGTACCACTCGGTCCGTAGCCTTCATAGGTGATATGCTCGTAATTAACGGCACTGCCTTCTCCTGCGGCCTTCTTGATACCTCTGTCAATGGTATCGTTAGGCATGTTGTTAGCCTTAGCCTTTGCAATAACCTGTGCAAGCTTGAAGTTATTGGCCGGATCAGGTCCACCCTCCTTAACAGCTACGGCGATTTCTCTACCAATCATGGTGAAAATCTTACCCTTAGCTGCATCATTCTTCTCTTTCTTGTGTTTAATGTTGGCAAATTTTGAATGTCCTGACATGATATATCTCCTAAATTATTTATTATACGACTCTTAACTATATCTTGAAATACGACTGTGTGTCAATCATTTTGCACAAGTCGTGCATCATTAAAGAAGTCTCTCGTGTACTTAATCTCACCATTCTTGGTATACACTCTGGGCACTCGTTTACCGATAAGACAGGCAAGCTCATAATTAAGCATTCCTGACCAGTGCTGAAGCTCCTCCATTGTGATACATTCCTCACCATCACTGCCAATAAGCGTAACCTCATCGAAAATACAAACACCCGGAACATCCGATACATCTATCATAAACTGATCCATGCAGACTCTTCCGATAATCGGCACACGCCTGCCACGCACGAGCACATTGCCCTTGTTAGACAGCGAACGCGGATAGCCGTCTCCATAGCCTACAGGCACAGTCGCAACCAACGTCTCTGAGTCAGTCTCATAGGTACCTCCGTAACTAATCTGCACCCCGGCGGGCACTTTTTTAATAAAGGTAATATGACTCTTGAGTGAAAGCAGCGGCTTAAGCGATATGACATCACGTCTCACCTCGTCGCTCGGCCACATTCCGTACATAATAATTCCGGCGCGAACACAGGTATCACAATACTCATTAAGCTCGATAATTCCCGCAGAATTCAGACAGTGAACGATATCGAAGTTAAAGCCAAGCTCCTCCCTAACCCTGTCAACAAAACCATGGAACCTGTTTAGCTGACGCAGGGCATACTTTTTGTCCTCTTCATCAGCCCTTGCCAGATGGGTAAAAACGCCCTCAACTCGGATATTCGTATATCCAAGTGCTTCCCTGACAAAGTCAAGTCCCTCATCGTTAGGATAGATGCCAATCCTGCTCATGCCGGTATCAACCTTAATATGAACCTTGGCAATAAGTCCAAGTCTCTTCGCTATTGAATTAATCTCCTTAAGCATATCGGGAGTAAACACTGTAAGTCTGACATCTCTTACTATCATCTCCTCGTAGGCTGAGGGGAAAGAATAGCCAATAATGATTATAGGCTTACGTATGCCGTTGTTCTTAAGCTGAAGCGCCTCCTCGGCAGTGGCAACACCATATCCGAACACCACGTCCTTTTGCTCCAGTTCCTTCGCAATGGGAAGAGCTCCGTGTCCATATGCATCAGTCTTAATGACAGCAATAATCTTAGTATCAGGTAAAAGATTAGAAGCTATACTGTCTATATTCTCACCTACATGATCAAGGTTAACACCTGCATAGACTCTGTCAAACTGAATCTTCATTAGATTAGTACCTCGCCGAACTTCTCAATAACGTCGCTGGCTATCATGTATGACCTTCCGTTCATCTCAGCCGCCTTAAGACCGGCCCTACTGTGGATAAAGACACTCATAACCGCACCGAAGAAGGGGAAGTCCTCCTTGGTGGCATTAGGATGCTCCAGTATATTATCTCTCTTGATATACTGCGAGATGATACTGGCCATGAGTCCCGTAAGTACGTCTCCGCTACCTGCGGTAGCCATTGCATCATTACTGATGATATTTATATATATATTGTCGTTCTCACATACAACGGTATATGCATCCTTAAGCGCAAGGACACAGTGGAACTGCCGTGAGAAGAACTGACATACGCCTGCCTTATCTGAGATAATCTTTTCCATAGGCTTTTCGGATAATCGGGCGAACTCCTTAATATGAGGAGTAAAGATAAGAGTTCTGTGTGTGTCGGAATTGCCAAGTCTGTCAAGCAGTTGAATCTTCAGTCGCTTATTCCTTGCAAGAATATTGATCGCATCCGCATCAACGATCAGAGGCTTGTTGGAATTGAATATCGACAGTCTGGTAAGCTTAAGACCGATATTATCCACACCAATACCGGGTCCAACCGCAATAACGTCAGCCCACTTCTCTGCCTGTGCAAATACTGTATCTATTTCGGATTCATCCTTGTAGGAATAAACAATACATTCCGGAAGTGCTGAAATAAGTATGGTTCTGTTACTCTCCTCTGTAAGCACCGCTACCATACCGCAGCCGCTTCGAAGTGCTGATTTGGCAGCAAGCACACAGGCTCCGCTCATATCCTCTCTTCCTGCGATTATAAGTACCTTGCCGAATGAACCCTTGTTGCCCATCTCATTCCTGCCGATATCAATTCTTGAGGTATGACTGTCATCGTAGATATACATGAACATCTCCGGCTTCCTGTCCAGGAAACAGTATTCATTGATACCAATATTACGTTTTACAATGGTACCGGAATGAATCAGACCGTCTCTGAGATAGTGGCCCCTCTTGTAGAAACCGAAGGTAACAGTAGTGTCTGCATTGAAGGCTGTTCCAAGTACATTACCTGTATCACATTCAATACCGGATGGAATATCAATACTTATCTTGTATCCGCGCTTACTATTCAGTTTATTAATAACCTCTGCAATGTCACCCTCTATCGGTCTGTTAAGACCGAAGCCAAAGATTGCATCAATAATAATGTCATATTCATCATTGAGATTATCAACAATAGGAATTGCGTAATATGATGCTATATTAAGCTGATTCTTATATACTTCACTGCATTTGGTCTGACCACCGCACAGATATATGAAAGAATTATACCCATACTCCTTAAGCAGCCTTGCCGTAGCAATTCCGTCGGCGCCATTGTTGCTCATTCCACAGACTACGATTATATTCCTGTTCTTATTCGGGAACTGTTCAAGAATATAATTTAATATTGCAACGGCGGCCCTCTCCATAAGAACCTCCTGTTTAAGTCCAAGGACGCTCATGGCGTTGTCCTCGTATCTCTTAATCTCTTCTCGTGTAAGTATGTATTCTTTCATTCATTCACCAATTATTTTGAAGGAATTACTCTCCTACCCCTTTTCCTTCTCTGCCTCTTTCTCTTTATCCTTCTCCTTGTTACGCTGCTCATCTCTTATTGCTTTGAGCTGATTGAGCCTGTCCATAGGATTATACTTGAGTTCCATAAGATCCGCCACACTTGCGCCGAAGATATCATTCATATATCCGTATATGATACCGTTCTGAATCTCCATCTCCTGCTTTCTGACCACATTCTTCTTAAGCTCTACCCTGATATTGCCTATCCACTCAGCAAGTTCATTTATCTCCTTTTCATTGCTGTGAAGGCAGTAATAACAGCATTCAGCCGTCTCGAACATGATATTACGGTTAAGCTCATCTATCTTCTCCGGAAGAGTATCAAGTTCTTCCTCCAGCCCGGCCGACTTGTCATTACACTCTTCGATCAGGCGCTTATTTTCCTCAACTTTACCCTCGTTCTCAGCCTCGTCCATGCTGCTAACGATTTCATCCATCAGCTTCTTCTTAAGCTTCTTGATATCCTTAAGTTCGCATCCAAGCTTGCCCTGTCGCCTGAGCAGATCGTTTAAGACCTTCTCATCCTTCTTGACCGAGCCCGGCTTCTCAATCATGGTCCAGATTTTATGCCATTTGTTATCAAGTGTTACAATCGGAATACGCTGCTTCTCAACAGCTATCCGTAATCTGTCATCTTCCCTGCTCATAGCCTATCCTATCTGACAGTCAACATATAACTCAGTTTCATAAGGCTGTCACTCAAATGAACATTCTCAACAACAACATCAGGCGGTACTAAAAGATCCACGTGTGCGAAATTCCATATCGCCTTAATTCCGCACTTGACCACTCTGTCAGCAACCGATACGGCCCCGGTCTTAGGTATCGCAATCACGACAATATCTATACTGTGCTCCTCAATGAAGGCCTCTAACTCTTCCATGGGCTTCACCGTGAGTAGCCCCACCTTCTTGCCGATAAGTTCGCTTGATTTGTCAAAAATGCCCTCGAAGATAAAGCCTCTGTTACCAAAATTGCTATAATTGGTCAAAGCACGTCCCAGGTTACCGGCACCAATTATTATTAGATGGTGATCCTCATTTAATCCCAGTATCTTACCTATCTCTTCATAGAGATAGCTTACATTATAACCATACCCCTGCTGACCGAAGCCTCCGAAGTTATTGAAGTCCTGTCTTATCTGGCTGGCTGTCACCTTCATAAGAATTGACAGCTCTTTACTGGATATTCTCTCTACTCCTTCATCCTTCAGGTCACCCAGATACCTGTAATATCTTGGCAGTCTGCCGATAACAGCCTGCGAAATACTCTTGTCCTGCACGATACTACTCCTGTTTCTTATCAAATAAAGATCTGCGCTTAGTAGAGCAGATCATTTTCTGCTTAATCCTGTCTGCATCCTCAGTCTCTATGCAGTCCCTTAGGTCCTTAAGCTCATTCATAAACCTGTCAATATTATTAACAAGTGCATTCTTATTAGAGATAAAGAGCTCCGTCCACATATTCTCATTAATCTTGGCGATTCTTGTAAGATCTCTGAACGAATCTCCCACGTAATTAACCAGTTTATCATTGTCAGATACATTCATGAGGCTTACTGCAATACAATGTGTAAGCTGTGATACAAAACCTATTATCTCATCATGCTCCTTAGGCGATAAGCAGGAAATATGTCCGAAGTTAAGTATAGTTGCCAACTCCCTGCTTGCATTAACAGCTTCTTCACTGTTCTTCTCTGTTGGAACAATAATATAGTTAGCACCGACAAATATCTTCTCATCGGCGTTCTCAACACCCACCGTCTCCTTACCCGCCATGGGATGAGCAGATATGAATTCTACGTCTTCACGAAGAAGCTCCTGAATCTTATATACGATACAGCCCTTAACACCGGTCACATCGGTAAGCAGAGCGCCTGACTTAAATAATTTCTGATTCTCACTTACCCATTCATAAAAGGTATGCGGATACAGTCCCGAAATAATAATATCTGCCTCACCAATAAGTCCTGCATCGGCACTGATGCTTCCTTCATCAATAATGCCGTGAGTAAGTGCATAATCTATGGTCTCCTTACGTCTGGCAATGGCGCTTACCCTATAGCCCTGCTTACGCAGTCCCAGGCAATAACTTCCGCCAATAAGACCTAAGCCCACTATCAAAAATTTGGTATCACTGTTAATCGTCATATGCATCCTCTGAATTAAGTTGAAACAACGGACCAAACCTTGTATAATATGCCCGACGTTTGTTAATATTATGTCACTTTTGCTTGATTCTAGCAATAGCCAAGCCCATCATTGGACTCATTAATTAGGTGCAAAATATGATACTTCAGGTAAGCAATATAAATAAATATTTTAATGATAATCATATCCTTAAGGATGTCAGTTTTCATATGAATGAATATGACAAAACCGCCTTAGTCGGAATCAACGGCTCCGGTAAAACCACCTTGATAAGGATTATCATGAATGAGCTTGATAAGGATGGCGGTAACATCTCACTTAACAAGGGAGTCAGTGTTGGCTATCTGCCCCAGAATGCAATAATTGATTCAGATGCAACCATCTATGAAGAGGTTCTTAAGGTCAAGGAAGCCCTGATAAGCGACGAGCAGGCTCTTCGAGATATGGAAAAAGAGATGGGCGATGTTAAGGGCCGCGAGCTTGAGGTGCTTATGGAAGATTACCACAAGCTTGAGGAAGCCTTCGACAGAGCCGGAGGGTACAGAATTGCTTCAGATATAAGTGGTACACTTAAGGGTCTGGGTTTCTCAGAGGAAGAATTTGGCAAACCCGTCAACACTCTGTCCGGCGGCCAGAAAACAAGGGTTGCCTTATCCAAACTCCTAGTCGGCACACCCGATATGATCATCTTGGATGAGCCAACCAATCACCTGGATATGAATTCTATAATCTGGCTTGAGAATTATCTACTTAATTACAAGGGTGCTGTTCTTATTGTCAGCCACGACAGATATTTCCTTGACAGAATCGTTGACCATGTGGTTGAGCTTGATTGCGGTGTATGTACCTCATTTACCGGCAATTATTCAGACTATGCTGCCAAGAAGGAAATAATAAGAGTAAGTCAGCTTAATGCTTACCTAAACCAGCAGCGTGATATCAAACATCAGCAGGAAGTAATCGAGAAACTGCGCTCCTTCAATCGTGAAAAGTCGATTAAGCGTGCCGACTCACGTGCCCACATGCTTGAGAAGATTGAACTTATCGATAAGCCCACCGAAAATAACAACAGCATGCAGATAGTCCTCTCTCCCAGGATCGAGAGCGGCAAGAATGTCTTAGATGTTACAGACCTTACCAAAGCCTATGACCATAGGCTGTTTACCGATATAAACTTCAGTCTGCGTCGAGGTGATCATGTGGCCATAATAGGTGATAACGGAACCGGTAAGACGACAATCCTTAAGATAATTAACAATATAGTAAGTGCCGATAGCGGTAAGATTAAACTTGGAACCAATGTCTGCATCGGATATTACGACCAGGAGCATCACGTACTTCATGATGACAAAACAATATTTGAAGAAATCAGTGATGACTTCCCCACCCTTACCAATACAGAGATTAGGAACATGCTTGCAGCTTTTCTCTTCACGGGAGATGATGTATTTAAGCCGATCCACAATCTGTCCGGTGGTGAGAAGGGCAGGGTTAGTCTTGCCAAGCTCATGTTAAGCGAAGCCAATCTCTTGATTCTTGATGAGCCAACGAACCACCTCGATATTACCTCCAAGGAGATTCTGGAGAATGCTCTTAATAATTACACAGGTACTCTTCTCTATGTCAGCCACGACAGATATTTCATCAACCGTACCGCTGACAGGATACTGGAGCTTAATAGTGAAGGACTCACTGAATATCTGGGAAATTATGATTATTATCTTGAGAAGAAACAGGAAAATACTACTTCTGCCGGTTCTCTTAAGATAAGTTCCAATAATATTAAGAACGAAGCGGCAGCCCTTGATTATAAGGCCCAAAAGGCCGAGGCGGCCCGTATCAAGAAATTAAACAATGACCTAAATAAGCTAGAGGATAAGATAGCGCATACCGAACAGGCCATAAGCGATATTGATGCCTGGCTTAACGACTCATCAAACGGCACCGACACCGCCGGTCTTATCAAAAAACAAAAAGAAAAGGAGTCCCTCGACGAAGAACTCCTGATTCTCTATGATAAGTGGGAAGAATTATCATCCCTTCTCTAATTCAGTTCTTATTGCTTTGATGAAATCCATGGAATTTAGTACTGTGACATCCTTAATGCTTGTTATCAGTGCTAAATCCTTGGTCATCCTGCCTGACTCAATGGTTCTTAGAGTCGCACTCTCCAGTCTGTCGGCGAAAGCACACAAATCCTTTAATCCGTCAAGTTCACCGCGCTTTCTTAATGCGCCTGTCCATGCAAAAATGGTTGCAACTGAGTTGGTAGAGGTCTCTTCACCCTTCAGATACTTGTAGTAATGACGCTGTACGGTTCCGTGAGCAGCTTCATACTCATATACACCCGTGGGAGATACCAGCACTGATGTCATCATGGCAAGAGAACCGAAGGCGGAGCTAACCATATCACTCATAACATCTCCGTCATAATTCTTACATGCCCAGATGAATCCTCCCTTGCTCTTCATAACTCTTGCAACAGCATCATCAATCAATGTATAGAAATACTCTATTCCAAGCTCCTCAAACTTATCCTTATACTCTTCCTCATATATCTCCATGAAGATATCCTTGAATCTGTGGTCATACTTCTTGGAAATGGTATCCTTGGTCGCAAACCAGATATCCTGCTTAGTATCAACAGCATAGCTTAAGCAGCATCTTGCGAAGCTTTCAATACTCTTAACCGTATTGTGCATACCCTGGATAATACCCGGACCGTCAAACTCATGAATGGTCTCTGTTATCTTAGTTCCGTCCTCACCTGTAAATACAAGCTCAGCCTTGCCTGCACCCGGTACAGCTATCTCAACATTCTTATACACATCACCGTAAGCGTGACGCGCAAGTGTGATAGGTTTCTCCCAATTGCGAACACAGGGCTCGATCCCCTTAACGATAATAGGTGTACGGAATACGGTTCCGTCAAGCATCGCTCTTATGGTTCCGTTAGGACTCTTGTACATCTTCTTAAGCTTGTACTCATCCATACGTGCTGCGTTGGGTGTAATGGTTGCACACTTAACAGCCACTCCGTATTTAAGTGTTGCGTTGGCACTGTCTACGGTAACCTGATCATTGGTTTCGTTCCTGTGCTCAAGACCAAGATCGTAGTACTCTGTCTTAAGATCAATAAAGGGAAGTAATAACTCATCCTTAATCATCTGCCAGAGTATTCTGGTCATCTCGTCTCCGTCCATTTCAACGAGTGGTGTAGTCATCGCAATTTTGCTCATAAATTATCTCCTTGGTATTTATTCTTCCGGATATGATTCCTTCAGTCCGTTGGCTACAATGTTGGAATATGCATTCTTGATATGATTGGTTGCTGTCTCCTCAGCCAGGTCCTTATCCCCCGACTTGATGGCTTCCATAATCTTACGATGCTCATTGGTGCTGGCAAGAGACCTGTGATTCTCAGACAGGGTCTTCCTTCTCACCCTTTGAACATATTCATGATACTCCCTAAGCTGATTCTCTAAAAGCTTACTGTTACATGCTTCATAGAGTATCTCGTGGAATCTGTTATCAAGCTCTGCTATCTGGTCACTGTGACCCTTGGCACCGTGAAACTCAGACAGATAGATATTCTCTTCCATCTCTTCCATCTGCTCGTTGGTGATGTTATCAACAGCCCATCTTGCAGCCAGACCCTCAAGTTTGGAACGAATCATGTAGATATCCTTAACATCCTTAGCTGTGATTCCCGTAACATAGGCTCCCTTATTGGGCACAATCCTAATCAGTCCTTCAAGTTCAAGCTGTCTGAACGCCTCTCTGACAGGAGTTCTTGATACACCCAACTCCTCGCCTATGGCAAGTTCTCTAAGTTCATCATTGTTCTTATATCTGCCTTCAAGTATGTCGGCCCTAATCTTACTGTATACACGCCCTCTTAAGCTGTATTTATCTGTTACTTCATCCTTTATGTTCATTTTTGCCCCCATTTAATCAGTCCTACTTTATTGGGTATCCCGTCAGCTTTACCCATGTACCCCTTTTCAAGTCTGATGCCCAGCTTCTCACAGTTCTTAATTATTACAGTCACAAGCTCATCATCGGTAAGTACCGTTACACGTCCTGCAGCATATTCCTCATCTACCCATTCCTTAACTCTGTGAACAAGTTCTGAATTCTTATCAACTTTATACTCATCAGGAAGCTTATAATAGGTATTAATCCAGTGTGCAATACCTGCTAAGCCCGAGGTGTTGCTTACCGCACAGAGAACAGGTCTGTTAAGGAACTTCTCTGTATCAAAGATATTATATATCTCCTCATTCTTAAGCAATCCGTCCGCATGAACTCCGGCTCTTGTAACATTGAAGTTCTTGCCTACAAACGGTGTTCTCGGAGGTATGTCATATCCTATAACATTCTGATAATACTCAGCAAGCTCTGTAATAACTGTAGTATCCATGCCGTTTAGGTCACCTTTAAGCTGAGCATACTCGAATACCATTGCTTCCAATGGTGTATTACCCGTTCTCTCACCGATACCGAAGAGTGAGGTATTGATAGCCGAACAGCCATAAAGCCATGCTGTTGTCGAATTTACTACCGCCTTATAGAAATCATTATGTCCATGCCACTCTATAAGCTCACTGGGAACACCTGCATGTGTATGAATTGCATATATAATACCCTGTACAGATCTTGGAATAACCGCACCGGAAAAGTTAACTCCGTATCCCATTGTGTCACATGCACGAATCTTAATGGGAATCTTGTACTCATCCATAAGCTTCATAAGCTCAAGGCAGAACGGAACAACATATCCATATATATCAGCCCTGGTAATATCCTCCAGATGACATCTGACAGAAATACCCTCTTCAAGACAATCCCTTACCACACTGAGATAGTGCTCCATAGCCTGTCTTCTGGTCATCTTAAGCTTAAGGAAGATATGATAATCCGAGCAGGATACCAGAATACCGGTCTCCTTCATACCTATCTCCTTGACAAGCTTGAAGTCCTCCTTGCTCGCACGAATCCAGCTGGTAACCTCAGGGAATTCATACCCTCTCTCCATACACTTAACAACAGCATCTCTGTCCTTCTTGCTGTACAGGAAGAACTCCGAAGCCCTGATCATACCATTCTCTCCACCCAGTCTGTGAAGATAATCATATATTGTGACAATCTGTTCGGTTGTATACGGTGCTCTTGACTGCTGACCGTCTCGAAACGTTGTATCGGTAATCCATATATCCTTTGGCATGCAATGTGGTACAATCCTGTCATTAAACGGTATCTTCGGTACCTCACTGTATGGGAACATGTTACGGAAGACGTTCGGTTTCTCAACGTCATCCAGAATATACATATGCTCTTCAATCTCTAACAGGTTATTCTTCTCATTAAGAGTAACGGGTCTGTTCTGAAAGCCCTTAAATTCGTCACTCATTTTCCTTCTCCATTTCCGGCAAAAACGCTTGCGACTAACGTAAGCATAACCTTTTAATAATATAATATTGCGTTTATGTATAATTGTATACAATCATACTATTAATGTCAACCAAAAATAAAAGCCGGGATTTCCCGGCTCTTATTCCTCGCTAATTATATTATTCGCTTATTATATTATTCTCTTCTTGTATACGACCAGGAATAATCCTGCAGCAAATAATCCAAGAGAAATAACTGCTCGAATGGGCAGACTCATATCTCCTGTATTGGGTGAATCATCCAGTTTGTAATTCCTGACTGTCTTGCCACTCTTAAGTATTACCGAACTGTTATCTGCTCCTGTAGCATATATTCCGACCTTACCCATATGACTCATAGTAAAGTCAACAGTATTATAGGTCTCGTTTACTATTGTTTTAAGTTCTTCGAGCTGACCGTCCGAATCTATGGTAACTGCATGATAGGTATCACCCTTCACTCCCTCAGGTATCTGCATGCTGACATTTATCGATGAGCTTCCAAGCTTATCAATATTCACAACACCTGATGAATCGGTAAGCTTTACATCAAAGGACGATATCTTCACTTCATTGTTATTTCCGAACAGCTCCTTATACTTACTCTCAAGTACTCCGTCATTGTTGGTATCAATACATAGCGTACCTACATTATGTTCTTCAGACAGTGTAGCTGTATAGTTTTCATTCATTTTACCGTTAAAGAGAACATCCAAATCCTTAGTAGGGTTATCATTTATCTTATTTTCAGACAGGGTGACCTTATCCATATCTTTTATAATATAAGTACTTCCGTCTATATCCACAGTATCCGGCAGGCTGCTTAACACCTCATCACTGAAGATATTGCTGTCTACCACACTCATACTACCCGTCTCATTACCTGCTGAATCCCTGTTCTTGGTCAATACTACTCCCGAGAAACCACTTGGGCTCTTAAGTACACTTCCATCAAGGTTAACGTCAGCGGAATCGACTACTGCAAAGAGAACATTATACAGAGAATCGCACCTGTATTCATCATTTTCCAGTCTCTGAGAGGTCTTACCGTATGATACTGTAGGCAGACTGTTACCGGATAGGACAACAACCTTAGTTTCAGCATTTTTGCCTGAAAATGAATAATCAACTGCACGAAGGCCTATGGTCTTAACGGATGTAGGAATGGCAAGACTCGTAAGAGGACATTCCATAAATGCCCTGTCACCTATAGCTGTAAGTCCTTCATTAAGAGATACGCTTGACAAATTACTGCAGCCTTTGAAGGCATCCTCTCCTATCTCTGTAAGTGTGGATGGCATGGACACCGCTTTGAGCGTGGTATTATCAAGGAATGCACCCGGTGCAACCTTCTTGACACCCTCAGGGATAGTCACTCTGTCACTGTTACCGGTAAAGGATAACAGAATACCGTCGCCGACAATAATAAAGTTATTCTGGGTATTGGCCTTGGCCGCAGCCATGTAGGGAGTATTGGCGAAGGCATAGCCCTCAATATCTGTCACAGTCTTAGGTATATTAACCTCTGTAAGATTATCGCAATGATAGAAGGCACCGTATCCGATATGGGTCACGCCTTCTGGAATATCTATACTCTTTAGTGCACTTCTGGCGAAGGCGAAGTCAGAAATATAGGTTACATCCGAAGGAATGTCGTAGCTATTAAGCTTACCATTGCCATAGAAAGCCTGTGTGGCTATACGGTCATCAACTCTGGTGTACTTGGGAAGATATCCGCCCTTGGCAGAATCGTATATTACGGTCTCATTGGTATCGTCGCTATCACTGTCAGTATGGGTTGTTGTAGTAGGATCTGTGGGCGTTGTGTTATCAGAATCGTTTCCGTTGACCACTACCTCAGGGTTATAGAATAACACCGCATTGCCGCCTACAATCAATGACTTGGCTACTATATTCTCCTCTACTACATCCAGAGGATTATAGGATGGCATATAATCTACATTGCTCGGATCCTTGCTGGCGTCCACAAGAGAGCCGGTGTAGGACTCATCATAGTCCTTTCCGTCATTGTTGTCGTTAGTCTCCTGCTCTTCTTCGTCGGGATAGATAACCACATTGACATCTCCGCTTTCAGCATCAGCAACATCGCTGTTGTCGAAATTCTGGAAGAACTCATATGCAGCTGTTCCCGGGTCTGCAATGATATTAAGATTCACGCAGCCGTCAAAGGCTGTCGGGTCAATGTAACTGACACTTGCGGGAATACTGACATCTACAAGGCTTACACAGTTCTCAAAGGCCTTGGCATCTATGGTTGTGACACTGTATGGAATGTTTACCTTCTTAAGATTTCTGCAGTTGGAGAATGCATAAGCAGGTATTGTCTCTATATAGGGCGAGATTGATACACTGTCCAGGACATTATTACCCCAGAAGCAATACTTACTCATGCCTTCCACAGAATTAGGCATACGATAATAGGTCGAAGTATATCCTCCAAGATAAGCATAGAGATATTCTCCATCCCTGTCATAGAGTGCGCCGTTAAGATAAGTGAAATTATCATTATTTCTGCTTATTGTTATTGAAGATAAGTTATTACAACCCGCAAAGACTCCATATCCAAGTTCGCTTACAGCTGCTCCCAGGTTAATACTTGTAAGTCTTCCATCCCCTGCAAAGGCAGCTGTCTGAATCTCCTCAAGGTTATCATGAGTGGTAACTGAATATAGATACGGACAATTAGCAAAGGCTCCATGCTCAATGGTCCTTGTGTTCTTGCCTACATCAATCTGAGCCAGAGTCTGATTACCCGCGAAGCTCTCAGCACCTATAGTTTTAACATCATCGGGAACAGACACAGTGATAGCTGTGCCTTCATACTTGTCAAGCGAGTCGTGGTCCATCTGGAACGGATCCAACACGACAGCTTCTGTGTCAAGTGCAGGTATTAAGAAAAACAATATTGATGTCAGTATAAGAACTGCACCTATAATCCTTCTTATCTTCTTTTTCATAATCCTGTATCGTAAATTGCCCTGCAGATTGCAGGGCAATTCAAGTCTATTATACTGCTCTTGGTACAATCACCTTATCCTTCTTAAGGAAGAGAATAAGTGAGGTTGCAGCAAGTGCAATTACCACAAACCACTTCGGATGAATAGGATCACCTGTCTTAGGTGAGTAGTCCGCTGTTCCATATGTAAGATTATTGGTATCTACATATATTGCATAGGGTGAGAAGTGTGTGGCTGTAAAGCTGATACATGGCACTCCGTCAACCGTTACAAACTTAGCCGGCAGATCTTCAAGCTGGTTACCGTTTATTACAGATGCTGCCCTGTTATTACCTGCATACTGACGTAGTGCATCAGGCAGAGGCATGGTAATGTTAACAGACAGGTTGCTTGTATCAGTAATCTGATTGTTTCCTGTGACATCATACAAATTAATGTCCATGGCAAAATACTTTATTCCGGTCATGTCAGGATACTTATTTGCTAAAGCAGTCGCAACAGCATTAGCTGCTTCCTGACTCTCAGTAACTTTTACTACAAAATTGTCTGTAGAACCTGACACTGAAGCATATGCCTTATCAATATCAGAAATACCGGGTTTAGTAATATTAACGGATGTACCACTATTTCCACCCGTTCCACTATTACCTGAGTTTCCTCCGTTAGTTCCGGTATTATTTCTGTTTGTCGTTCCTGTAGCACCTGTAGATGAAGAAGAACTGCTTCCACTACTGCTTCCTGATGTAGCATCCTTGTAGGTAGCTGTAACCGCGGTATCTCCGTTTGTAGTAGTAATGGTAGTTGACTTACTTGTTGAGCTATAGATAGTCGCAGGCGCACCTGTAACTACCCACTTATCAAATACCTTACCGGCAGGAGCGTCAATAGCTTCAATAATAACCTTGGTTCCTTCAGCATACTGACCTGAACCACTACCGTATACTACTGTTAATGTATACTTAGTGCTGCTGCTTCCTCCTGAGCCCGAGCCACCGCTTCCGGGTGTTACACCGGGTGTTGTTCCGGGATTAGTACCTGGTGTGGTGCCTGGATTCACACCGGGAGTTACGCCGGGTGTTACGCCGGGAGTAACATTTCCAACAGCCTTATACAGAGCAAGTACAAAACAATCCTCTGTAATATTCTTTATATCAATACTCCATTTATCGAATACAAAACCTTCTGCAGTTCTGTCAGGAATCTCATCATCATCAGGCGGGGTTGCCGCTTTTCCTTCCTGAACAAAATCAGTTTTAAGAAGTACAGTACCATCATGGTTAAAGAATCTTACAATAAAGCTGTCATCCAATGTCTTGTCGATATTGGCCTTCTGTTCCTTGGCATATTTTCTGGATTGAGAATCCTTATATGTTACAAAATACGGTGTGTTTCCTCCCTTATTATCTATTGCGCCGCTTGAGAGGAATAGAGTTTTATTCCTTGCCACTATCTCAACATCCGATTTCATATTAGTAAATGCATCCTTCTCAACAGAAGATACAGTGGTAGGAAGCTCTACTGTCCTTAGATTATCGCAATTCTTAAAGCAGCCTTCCGGTATTGTTGAAATATTATCAGCATCAGTGAAATCAACAAACCTTATCTGATCACAATCATCAAAGGCATTATTGGCAATTTCCCTAACATTGGCTAAATCCGGATCTGCATCGGTATCAACTGTTGAAGAACCAACTGCACCACCTCTCGAGGCAAAGCATTCTATTATCTTCTTACTTCCGTCTGACAGATTCTCATACAGAATTCCATTATTGGCAACATATGTACCGTTACCACAACCAACAGTCACAAGATTATCGCAATCATAGAACGGAAGAACACCTACATCCTGCATTGCTCCTCCAAGATTAACCAATCCCAGTCTTTCACAGTTTTCAAAGGCCTTATCCGGAAGATATTCAACATCGCTCATAACAACAGATGTAATTCTGTCATTACCGAGATTATTCTTTTCATACTTAACCTTATCGGATGCTGTTGGACTGTATTCGTATGCGTCTGTTCCAGTTCCTATTATTGTAGTTCCATCAGTGGTATCTTTATTCATTCCATAATATCCGTTGAACAATCCATAATCCTTGTACTGATTGTAATACTTAAAATCAGGATTATCCCTTAGATATGTATCAGCACTTTTGCCGTTAGTAAGACCTGTAGCAGATCCTTCTGATGTTGCATTAATAAAGTGCTTAACATCTATGGATTTAACTCCGGCCGGAATAACAATATCTCTTGTACAGTTATATGCATACTGGTCATCAACAGAATCAAGCGTAGCATTAGATTCAATATTATTTCTTAATCCCTCCGGTAAATACTCATAATGAGGATAATCCACCAATGTAGGTAATAAGTTTGTATTGTCAAGAATAACCGTAAGGTTATCAGGCGCAGGTGAATTGTAACATACTCTAAGACCTGTTCTATTATCTACAAAATTATCCTCTGCCATTGACCAGGCAAACGGACCATAATCAGGGATTATCGTACCATGAACAGTAAGCTTATCACTTCCGGTTGTAAGGGCGTTGGCTCCAATATCTTCTTTTTTTATATAGTTTCCACTATTAATATTAGTCTGGTACGGTTTCTCAAAATAAATATCAGTAAGTTGTTTACAATCGTTAAATGCAGAATCTCCCAACTTTTCAATAGAAGGACCAATTTGTACCTTTTCAAGAGCGCCACAGTTATTAAACGCCTTTGCTCCGATTGTTGTTACACTATCTCCTATTACAACACCCTTCAGTTTTTTTGCACCCTCAAAGCAACTGTCATTTAATGAAGTAATATTACTGCCATCTTCAATTTCCAGATATACTATGTAATCAAGAACTCCCGTTAATTCACCACCATTAAAACAACCATCTTTTATTCCGGTTACTGTGGTTGTTCCAACCAGCGCAGGAATCGTAAACGGATCTTGCGGATCAGTACCAATATCAGATACAGTAGCCCCTTCAGCAAATGTACACGAAGTAAGTTCTCCGGTCTGACTGTTTATTATCATAGAATAGGTTCCATCACTAACCTCATAATAATCAACGCCACCCTCATTATAGACATACGGCACGTGTTTGCCATTATTCTCAGTGGTATTGTAATTAAACAAGGCTTTCCATGTAGCTTTTCTACAATTTGCTGCTGTATTATTAGTATTTAGTTTAGGCCCTCTTACATAAAAATTAGGATTTGTAACTGAATAGAAAGTTGAGGGGTCATAGCTTGCCTGATTTGCCCCGTCAGGAAAAACTACGCTTTCAAGATTAACACATTTGTAAACAAAGGTATCCTCAAGAGTGGTTACTCCAAGGTTAGTCGGAAGAATAACTGTATTAAGCTTTTTCCTATTTCCCAACAAATAACTGCCTATACTATCTCCGGATACAATTGAATTGGGAAACTGAAAAACACTCATATTTCCAGTTTCCTGAGAAGATACAGCAAAAGCCGCATCACCCATCATAGAAATCGAACAGCTTGCCCCGTTGTCTTCAACGCTAAAATCAACATAATTTAAGCCTACACAGTCATAGAAAGCTCCATCTCCAATTGTTTTATTCGCAGCTCCTAATGCCAAAAATTTTACTTCTTTTAATCTCTGACAATTATAAAAAGCTCCATCTCCAATTTCGGTAACACTGTCAGGAATTGTTATGGTTTCCAAAGGACAGCCCGTAAAAGCCTCCGTTCCAATCTGTCCAACGCCCTCAGGGAGCGTAGCAGAAGTAAGTCTAATACAATCTGCAAATGCCCTGTTTCCAATTTTTGCATCAGACGAAACTGTTACTGACTGAAGGAAACTATTTTCAAACGCTGAATCTCCTATCGAAGATATTTCCTTTGCCATCGTGAGTGTTCTAACATTTTTTACATCTTTAAATGCATTTTTTGCTACACCTATAATGGCGCCGAATTTATTAGCCAGAAACAGATTATTATCAAAATAATATGATGTACCTTGAATTGTTATAGTCTTTCCATCACCATTTGGAAGAGAAGAAAGTTTTGGAACATATACCTTTGACCAAGCAGTAGGCTGATTATTTGAATCATATAATCGTTTATCAACTATCTGCAATGACATTGATGTACCAGTTCCAAACAACTGGTCGCACAAAAACTGCATTTGTGCAGTTTCTGTAGTATAAACATTCTTATAAGTCCTTACAACATCCTCTGGCTTGGGATAAGATGACGCTTTATCAGTATCCTTGTACAAAATATAATTATCATACTGCGACTTATAAGCATCATATTCTGCTCTCAAATTATTATAAAAAAAGTCATGGTCAACCTGTGAGGTTTCGGCCACGTTATTAGGGTCACCTGTTAGTTTATATTGATGTCCCAAAGTCTTTACAGACCCAATCGTATTTGCTTTTATATCACCGTAATATATGTCGATAGAAACCTCAGCATCAGTACTATCGAAAAATAATTTCTCCTGTGCTTCGGGTATATTAACATAATCTGAATACACTCTATGATTTAGTTCAACTTCATCAACCTGATACTGATCATTGTATTTTACAATATATCCGTTAGCTCCATCTGAGGCAGCGTAATAATCAAACTGCCAATCTAGCTGATAGTCTCCGGTAGAAGTTTTTGATATAACAAAAGCTGTATTATTTTTTGTATATGATGTGTCTGATCCAGGCACATTAGTATCATCAATTTTAAGATAACCTGCAGACCCATTATTATTTCGTATTGGATTACCACTACTATCATACTCAAGCTTAGGATATTTGGGCACATCCGCTGTAGCAGGATCATATGCCATATTCTCAGGAACAGGGATTGCTGCTATGGTTATTGCGGAAATCAAACAAAGCGCACCTATTGTTCGCCTCACTGTTCTCTTTAATCTTCTGTTTTGCTTCTTACTTGCTTTTCTCATGGACTTCTCCTTAAGTCAGAAAACACAATATCTCATTACATATATCGGCAATATGCACATATTAACTTAGGAAAAAGCATATCCATTTTTGGACACACTTCTCCCATAGTATATTTTTTATTGATTATTATATTAATTTTACTATATATTGGTGATTTTTCAAGAAGAATATACAAAATTTAGTAGAAATAAGAAGTCTGATTCTATCTGACAAAGACAAAAAAGAACAATTTATTCAAAATATCCAAATAAAAAAGCGAGGTATTCAGTACTCTAATATAGTACTCATACCTCGCCATAATAGTTACTTAAGCTCATCATTATAGTGGGCTCTGTCGCCGCCGATAAATTTGGCTCTGGTTCTTGCTGCAATAACATGAGCTTTGCCAATGGTGTTGTGCTCAAGTCTTACAGGAACAGCCACCTTCTTTAGATGCATACCGATAAGTGTACCGCCTATATCAATTCCTGCATCAGCCTTGATTTCCTCAAGAGCTACAGGTTCCTCAAAGGTTTCATAGGCTACCGTAGACAGTGAACCACCTGCCTTGGGATACGGAACCACATTTACTATCTCTGCTCCGGGTACAGCCTCGGCTTCAATAATAATGGCTCTGTTCAGATGCTCGCAGCACTGGGTAGCTACATATACGCCCTTCTCTCTGCAGGCATCATAGATACCGCCAAAGACCGCCCTTGCTACATCCGGACTTGAATTAGTTCCTATCTTATCGCCACAGACTTCGCTTGTGGAACAGCCTACGACAAGAATCTGTCCCTTACATAGCTTTGCTGTCTCAATTATTTCCCCGGCAACATTCTTTGCCTGATCATAGATATCCTTATACATATCCTGCCTACTTTATCTTCTTGGCTACAACTACGAATCTTCCGTCTTCCTCCGAGGAATCACAGGTCGACAGTGTTATAAGCCTGTCTCCGTAGCTTGCCGTTACTCCTGTGTCATACAATGACATATTCGCCATCTCTTCCATATTGGAGTTGAATTCATTCTCACTTGTCGCATCGATAAATTGATAATACTTGAAGACTATCTCCTCTTCACTATATATTTTTGACCTGAACACATACATAACAGCATAGGTTCCGGTCTCATATATCGTATCGAAGGTAAATTCCTTATTATCCTCCCAGAAGCTTTCCTTGGAATAATAATTCAGGTTTCCGAACATCTTTCCTGACTTCATATGATGACCGTAGATAATCATGTTATCGTTCGGAAATGCCGCATCACAATCCTTGTCTAAGAAAAGCGAACCGTTCTTATCATATTCCTGATTATAATTATGGTCCAGATAATATTCATTATTTGAGGTCTGCATTACAGGATAATCTATGTCACAGCCTTCAATCTTTAGCCATCCGATAAGCTTCCTGTTCTTGTTGTAGAGAGTCTCATACTTCTTAAGAATAGGCGGTTTGTCCTGTTTCTCAGTATAATTTATCTCTACAGTACCACCGCTGTCCTCTTTGACAAGAGTGGAAAGCTCACTGTATTCAATATCATTCTTCTCATAGTAAGAATAATAATAAATCAGATAACCGACGCTGAACACTACACATAGTCCAAGAACCGACAGAAGAATGCTTCTTCTGCGCTGAGCTTTTTTTAGTTCTCTTAATATTTCATGCTTCATGTCAGGGTCATAATCATCAAGAGCTCGCGCTTTTTCCGCTTTAGGCTTCTTAGTCTTTAACTTCGTGTTACTATCTGACTTGGAAGCCTTGTCCTTAAGCTTATTCTTCTTAATGGTTGCCCTCTTATCTATCGCTTCTACCTCTGTGTCTTCGGTTAGAAGCTTCTGTTCCAGGCTTACGATTTCATCTAAGAAATCCTGACCCAGAATGGATTCGAACTTAATCTTGTTATTCTCCAGCGACCTTCTTAGATTGGATACCTGAGTAATATCACTTTTGTTAAGGCTTGCCTCTATCTGAGTGATGACTCTGTTGTCATGCCAGGCCCTGGCATAGTCAGTCTTCGTTCGAAAGGTTCGCCCTCTAAGTGAATATGTCTCCTGATTTGACTCCATACCAATTACTTAACAACAATGTTGACAATCTTGCCCGGTACGTATATCTCCTTGACGATGGTCTTGCCCTCGATGAAGGGAGCCACGCCGTCAGCTGCCTTGGCCTTAGCTAATGCTGAGTCCTTGTCCTCGTTGACACCGAGTACAACCTTGCCTCTGACCTTACCGCATACCTGAACACCGATTTCTATTGTATCTTCCTTACATTCATTCTCATCATAGGTTGGCCATGGCTCGAAGGCGATGGTGTCCTCATAGCCAAGGCTTGCCCAGATTTCCTCACCTACATGAGGTGTGATGCATGAGAGCATCTTAATGATACCCTCTGCGTATTCCTTAGGACATGAACCCTCCTTGTAGACGGCATTAACGAAAATCATCATCTGAGAGATGGCTGTATTGAATGCCAGCTTCTCGAAGTCATTGGTAACCTTCTTAACTGTCTGATGATAGAGCTTGGTTAAGTTAGCCTTGGCTGAATCATTTATCTTCTCTGAATCAGTAAAGAAATTCCATACACGATTGATGAATCTTCTTGCACCCTCAACACCCTGTGAGCTCCATGGCTTAGAAACCTCAAGAGGGCCCATGAACATCTCATAGAGTCTGAGTGTATCTGCGCCGTACTCTCTTACAACATCTGACGGATTGACCACGAACTCAGGGAATCTCTTACCCATCTTGATTCCGTTCTCTCCGAGAATCATACCCTGGTGAACCAGCTTCTTGAATGGCTCCTTAACAGGTGAGAGGCCTTCATTATATAAGAATCTGTTCCAGATTCTTGAATACATCAGGTGACCTACGGCATGCTCAGGTCCGCCTACATAGAGGTCGACCGGCATCCAATGCTTAATAAGCTCCTGATCAGCGAACTCTTTATCATTATCCGGATCAATATATCTGAAATAATACCAGCTGCTTCCTGCTGAACCGGGCATTGTAGAGGTTTCTCTTATACCCTTGATTCCGTTATGGTCGTACTGTTTCCATTCTGTTGCGTTCTCAAGAGGAGCCTTGCCGTTCTTGCCCTTGTAGTCCTCAAGCTCAGGAAGGATAAGCGGAAGCTCATCATCATCGAGCACGTGAATCTTGCCATCCTCGGTATGAACTACAGGCACAGGCTCACCCCAGTAACGCTGGCGTGCGAATATCCACTCTCTGAAGTGATAGTTTACACACCTCTTAGCGATACCCATATTCTCAAGCTTAACTGTAATTGCTTCCTTAGCATCCTCTACAGTCATGCCTGTGAACTCTTCTGAGTTGATGAGCTTGAAGCCCTTGCCAAGATAATCATGTTTCTCAAGAGCCTGCTTGCTTACATCAACACCGGGTCCGTCAATTACCTGGATCATCTCAATGTTATGTGCAATCGCATACTCGAAGTCTCTCTGGTCATGACTGGGTACAGCCATGACAGCACCTGTTCCGTAGCTTGCAAGAACGAAGTCTCCGATGAACATCCTTACTTCCTTGCCGTTAACAGGGTTAATACAGGTTACGCCCTTGAGTTCACATCCGCTCTTACCCTTGTTAAGCTCTGTACGGTCCATATCGTTCTTCTTCTTGGTCTCTTCGATATATGACTTAACTTCATCTATATTCTCAACTCTGTCAAGCAGACCTTCTACAATCTTGCCATCGGGAGCTAAAACCATGAAGGTGATTCCATATATTGTCTCGATACAGGTTGTGAAGATAGAGAACTTGCCACCTCCGACAATCTCAAACTCCACTTCTACACCTGTTGACTTACCGATCCAGTTACGCTGGATTTCCTTAGTAGACTCAGGCCAGTCAATCTCATTAAGTCCTTCTAAAAGCTCTTCAGCGAAGGCAGGCTGGTCGATAACCCACTGCTTCATATTCTTTCTGATTACAGGGTATCCGCCTCTCTCTGACTTGCCGTCAATAACCTCATCATTGGACAGAACTGTACCAAGCTCCTCACACCAGTTAACCGGCATGTCGATGTACTTGGCATAGCCCTTCTCATATAACTTCTTGAATATCCACTGAGTCCACTTATAGAACGAAGGATCAGAGGTTGCTACCATCTTGCTCCAGTCGTAGTCAAAGCCAAGCTCTTTAAGCTGCTTAGAAAAAGTCTTAATATTCTCCTCGGTAAAGCCGTTGGGATGATTACCTGTTGTTACGGCATACTGCTCAGCGGGCAGTCCGAAGCTGTCATAGCCCATAGGATGAAGGACATTGTAGCCCTGCATTCTCTTCATTCTCGATACAATATCAGTTGCTGTATATCCTTCAGGATGTCCGGCATGTAAGCCTACTCCCGAGGGATAGGGGAACATATCAAGAACATAATACTTTGGCTTGGAGAAATCCCAAACATCTGTCTTGAAGGTCTGGTTCTTATCCCAGTAAGCCTGCCATTTCTTTTCAATTTCACTATGATTATACGGTGTTGTCATATTTAGCCTCCGATTTATTTACATACCCTCTTATTATAGATATTTATATCCGTATTGGCAATGATAAATCTCACAAAATAAGGGCTGCAATGCAGCCCTTATTTTTATTCAACATATTTATAATATGATACAGACATTGCAGGTATTTTAATGGTGATTGTATGATATCTTCCCTCATAGAATTCCTCCACAGTCTCCTTAGGCTTGACAGCAGTTGCTGCCTTGCCGCCGAACTTCTTATCCTCGGAGTTGAATATCTGTTTATATTTACCCGGTCTCATAACACCCAGTTTATGATTATTGATATCTTTACATGAGAAGTTGCATACGACAATAATCATATCCTCTGCCTTCTCACTCTTCCTGATGAAGCTGAGCACGCCGTCACCCTTATCGAGGTTATTGATCCACTCGATTCCATATGGACTATTATCAAGTGAATATAGCGCAGGTTCTGTGTTATACAGTTGTCCAAGCGCAAGACTTAAGTTTTCATCATCCTGACCGCAATACATTAACTTCTTACCGGGATGCGCCATGAAGAAAGCAAGTGTTGCTCTAACAACAGTTCCCTTATTCTCATCCGGAACCGGTACATAATCAACGAATCTCGCTCCGTTCTTAACTCTTACATAGTCATAATCATTGGCTGCAAGCACAGTCTCCTTAGAGAGGGCAGATATATAATTCTCAGAATATTCATATGCGAAGTGGTCTGTGAGCATATGAAGTTCTTCAAAGGCTCTGTCTCCCTTAATAAAGCTCAGATAATCCTCCGTAAATCCGTTGTTATATACGAAGTCAAAACCGAGTCCGCCATCCTTATTCGAAGAAGTTACCTTCGGGAAGGCGCTCTCCTCTCTGGTAGTCATGATTACATAAGGATATGCCTTATGAAGCTTAAGATTCAGTTCCTTGATGAACTCAATAGCCTCCAGATTCTCATGTCCGCCGTAGATATTGGCTATCCACTCACCGTCATACTTGGCATAATCCAGATAGAGCATGCTTGACAGACCCTCTATGTGGAAGCCATCCATATGAAATTCCTTCATCCAGTAGTTGGCTGCGGAATACAAATATGACAGTACCTCTTCCCTGCCGTAGTTATAATAGAATCCGCCAAAGGCATTATTATATCTCTTGCGCATATCCATATGTCCGTACAGATATGTACCGTCGAACTTGCTCATGCCCTCATTGGTTACAGTAAAGAAGCTTGGATTCCAGGTGTAAAGAATACCGATATTCTCCTTATGAAGCGCATTAACAAGATTCTTAACGTTTGAAGCACTTACACCTGCAGGCAGCATGTAGCTGTCATCACCCTTCATGGTAAGCTTAAGATAGTTGTAGCCCATCTTCTTGAGATAATCTATTAGGGCAGTTATTGCACTTTTTGAAAGCTCACCCTTCTTATCGACTACACGGCCTATTTCCGTTTCATAGATATTGACAGGAGACGCATCAAGCTTAGCACCGCTTCTTGCATCAAAGTATTCCTTGTCTTCCCACTTGTATCGTATGTTGGACGGCACCACGCTCTTGCCATCATTGCACTCGTAGGAATATGGGTCAAGCTTCATGAACACAAGTCCGCCATGACCCTTAATCTCATATTTATACTCGCATCCGGCTGCAAGTCCGGGGATAAAGAGTGTGAATATTCCGCTCTCCTCGTCCTTCATCATCGGATTGGCCTTGCCGTTCCATGCGTTAAAATCGCCCACAACTGACACTCTCATGGCATTGGGTGCCCAGACTCTGAAGGCTACGCCCTTCACTCCGTCAATGGTCTCCACGTGAGCGCCCATATATTTATAAGCCTCTGTCTCAGAACCCGAATTGAACTTCTTGCTGTCCTCAATCTTCACCATGGCACTGTAGAAGTACGGGTCCTTAACAGTTTTCTTCACGCCGTTAATATCAGTGACTATGTAAGAATAATCATCCTTAACCTTGCCAAGCAGGGCACAGGCATAAAAGCCCTCTTCGTCTGCCATCTCCATAACATACTCCTTGGCGTCTCTTCCTTCGGATTCAATACACAGTTTGACCTCCTTGGCATCCGGGAAGAAGCACTGGTACAGTGTATTGGTAGCTGTCGAATGTCTTCCGAGAAGGTTCTGTGGAGAATTCTCCTCGCCATAAACTATAGCCTCGATTCCGGGCCAATCCATCATTTTATATAGCTTATCCTTCACCTGATCACCTCCGATTATATGCTGTGTAAGAACAGTCCGCTGCGAAGCTTAGGCTCAAACCATGTACTCTTAGGCGGCATCAGCCTGGAAGCATCCGCCACATCAAACAGCTCATTGATATCTGTCGGATACATGGCAAAGGCCACTCTGCAGTCGCTGTTAACTCTGCGTTCCAGTTCTTCTAAGCCTCTGATTCCGCCGACAAAATCTATTCTCTTATCATTCTTCGGATCCTTTATATCAAGCATTCCGTCCAGAACATACTTCTGAAGGATTGATACATCAAGTCCCTCAACCGGATCGTCGCTTAAATACTCTGTCTTAAACTCCAAACTAAACCACTGTCCGTCCAGATACATTCCGACCTGACCCTTCTTAGCGGGTTTAACCGGAATATCACTTCCACCTATATGGCAATAGGTCTCCAGCTCCTCAAGGAATGTTGCTACATCATAGCCGTTTAGGTCCTTCACCACCCTGTTGTAGTCCATGATCTTGAGCTGATTCTCCGGAAATAATACGCTCATAAAGAAGTCAGACTCCTGCACTTTTCCCTCTATATGGCGCTTGGCTGATACCTTGCAGGCAGATGCGCATCTGTGATGTCCGTCCGCAATGTATATTGCATTCATTGCTGCAAAATAGCCCTCGACTGACTCTATCTCAGCATCATCATCTACGAGCCAGACCTTATGCGTAATTCCATCCTCCGATATGAAATCATAGTAAGGCTTCTTAGCAGTCTTCTGAGCCAGGAAAGCATCAATCTCCTTATTGCTTCTGAAGGCTAAGAAAATAGGACCGGTCTGCATATTGGTAGTATCGATATGTCTGATTCTGTCAGCTTCCTTGGCTGCCAGGGTATTCTCATGCTTCTTGATTATATTGTTCTCATAATCAGCAACGGAAGCACAGCCCACAATACCTGTCTGTGGTCTGCCATTCATAATCTCCTGATATATGTAGAACATGGGCTTATCCTGCTTCACCAGCCTGCCCTCTTCAATCCAGGTATTAATAAGCTCCTTAGCCTTGTCATAAACACAGTCTGCATAAGTATCTGTCTCAGGTCCGAAATTGGTCTCCGCTCTGTCTATTCTTAAGAAGGAATCGGGGTTATTCTTAACCACCTCAACTGCCTCTTCTCTGTTGTATACATCATAGGGAAGCGCTGCTATCAGCTTCTCCATTCCAAGCTTTGGCATGATTGCCGCAAAGGGTTTAACTAAAGCCATAATCCTCTCCTTAATTTGTACTGTTTTAAGTACATTTTATCTTTTGACACATATATTATCAAGTGCTAAAATACCCTCTGTACATATATTGGAGGAAATACATATGAACGCTGAAGATAGAGAAATGTTAAACAGAATTATGGAGTTTGCCGATGAGGTAATGCCCGATATCGACCCTGAGAAGGTAAGGATATCAGAACAGATCGATAAGCTCAGACCGATTCTGCAGACAATAGCTATGGAGAAATCAATGCCTGTAGAGGATGTTTTCATCAAATATATGGACTTGGCCACTGAGAACGCCATAGAATACGACAAGAAGGTTAAGGACAGCATGCAGGATATTTTCGAGAATGCACCTTCGCCTATAAAAGATATCCGATAATCGGATAAAGAGAATATATTATTTCAAAAAATAAAGGTCCTTTCGGACCTTTATTTTTTCAGCTACTGCAAATAATTATATTTGGCTTTATAAAAAATTTATACTAAGTTGATACTACTTAACAACTCTTACCCTGAATACTCCATCAACTGCAGCTAACTGCTCCTTGATTTCATCAGTAATCTTAGTCTCAACGTCGAACATTGATACAGCAACATCCTTCCTGCTCTTGTTAGACATGTCTGAGATATTGATTCCGTTATCACCGAATACCCTGGTAAAGCTTGCGATCATGTTGGGCTCATTCTTATGGAATACGGCAACTCTACCGACCTTCTCACAGACTCCCATATCAATTGCAGGGAAGTTAACGGAATTGCGGATATTACCGTTCTCAAGATAATCTCTCATCTCCTTAACTGCCATAATTGCACAATTATCCTCGCTCTCCTCTGTTGAGGCTCCAAGGTGAGGAATAACGATACAACCTTCCTTACCTGCTGTTGTAGGATTCGGGAAGTCAGATACATACTTTCTGATCTTGCCTGCCTTGATACCCTCAAGGATCGCCTTCTCATCACAGAGAACATCTCTTGCGAAGTTAAGGATTACAACGCCCTGCTTCATCTTGTCAATAGCCTCGGCATTGATCGTATTCTTAGTTGAATCCATAAGAGGAACATGGATTGTTATGAAATCACAGTTAGTGAAGATATCATCAAGATTGGTTACATGCTTGATATCCCTGCTAAGGCTCCATGCAGCATCTACTGAAATATAAGGGTCATATCCGTATACTTCCATTCCCATATGCTTAGCAGCATTAGCTACTCTGATACCGATTGCACCAAGTCCGATAATACCCAGCTTCTTGCCCATGATCTCAGTTCCGGCGAAATTCTTCTTTTCCTTCTCTGCTGTCTTGGCAATATTCTCATCATCCTTATTAGCCTTTACCCAGTCAATACCGCCTGTGATATCACGACATGCTAAGAGCATACCTGCAAATACAAGCTCCTTAACACCATTGGCATTGGCACCCGGGGTATTGAATACTACAACACCCTTCTCAGCCATCTTATCAAGAGGGATATTGTTAACACCCGCACCGGCTCTTGCTACACAGAGAAGCTTCTCAGGGATCTCTAAATCATGCATTGCTGCAGATCTTACGAGTACACCCTCAGCCTCATCATAGTTATCAGTCTTAATATATCTGTTATCAAATCCGTCAAGGCCCACCTGTGCTATAGGATTCAGACAATGATACTTATACATTACGCATTCTCCTTCTCAAACTTCTTCATAAATTCCACAAGTGCCTCTACGCCCTCAATAGGCATAGCATTGTAGATACTTGCTCTCATACCGCCAACTGTTCTGTGCCCCTTGAGATTCTCAAAGCCTGCAGCCTTAGCTTCAGCCACAAACTTAGCATCAAGTTCTGCATCTCCTGTTACAAAAGGAACATTCATAAGAGATCTGTCTTCCTTAACGACTGTTCCCTTGAAGAGCTTGCTCTCATCCAGATAATCATAGAGAATCTTAGCCTTCTTCTCATTGAGTTCCTTCATAGCCTCAAGTCCACCCATCTTCTTGAGCCACTTGAATACCTTGCCACAGATATAGATGGTGTAGCATGGAGGCGTATTGTAAAGAGAATCATTGTCAGCCTGAGTCTTCCACTTAAGCATGGTAGGTGTTCCGGGAAGTACATCATCACTTATAAGGTCTTCTCTGATGATTGCAATTATACAGCCTGCAGGACCTACATTCTTCTGAACACCACCATAGATTACTCCGTACTTGGTTACATCCACAGGCTCAGATAAAAAGCAGCTGCTCACGTCAGATACAAGTATCTTGCCCTTTGTATCAGGTAAGGTCTTATACTTTGTACCGTAAATTGTATTATTCTCACAGATGTATACATAATCCATATCATCTGTAATAGGAAGATCACTGCAGTCGGGAATATAGCTGAAGGTCTTGTCAGCACTTGATGCAAGCTCTACGGCCTCACCGTATATCTTAGCCTCCTGATATGCCTTCTTAGCCCACTGGCCTGTGATGATATATCCTGCCTTCTTGTTCTTCATCATATTCATGGGTACTTCAGCAAAGAACTGACTTGCACCACCCTGAAGGAATAACACCTTATAATTATCGGGAATATTCATAAGATCTCTCAGATCCTGCTCAGCTTCCTTGATAATGGTGTCATATACTTTGGATCGATGGCTCATCTCCATAACGGACATTCCGGATCCCTTATAATCCATCATTTCTGCTGCAGCTTCTTTTAATACTTCTTCAGGTAAAACTGCCGGACCTGCGGAAAAGTTATAAACTCTTGCCATCTTCTTACTCCTTCTTAAATAAAATATGTATCATCGTATACAATTCGTATACATATATAACGCTTTACATTTTACGACCATATGAACAATAAATCAATCCTTGATTCTTGTTTTGTCATATGAGTATACAATCACAGGAGTACCGACCTCTATCATATCATAGAGCTTCGATACATTCTCCTTAGGTGTGTTCACACATCCGTGGGAACCGTTATGAAGGTATATATCTCCTCCAAACTCATTCCTCCAGCTGGCATCATGTACTCCGTAATGATTATAGAATGCTATCCAGTAGTTCACGAAGCTCCTATAGGTCTCACCAACCAGTGTCCTGTTCCTCTGCATGAAATATACACTGTAGACACCCTGAGGAGTATCATATCCGTATGCATGATTGCCTGTTACCACATCCGAATCGAGAACAAGAGCACCATTCTCATAATAATACAGATGCTGTTCATCTAAGCTTACCTCAAGATAGTTATCACCGATCACGCCACTTCCCTTGCTCTTACCCTTCATCTCAAGTGTCTTCTTATAGGGTTGCTTAGTGTCGCCGGTAAGATATTCATATAATTCCATTGACTCTGTATCAATATCCACCGTACTTCCGAAGTTACCACCCTTGATATGAACCTTAGAGCCGTCATGTGTCGTAAAAATATGATTCTTATAAGTATTATAAGGACCAAGTATGGAATTAAGTCCTTCTTTTACGGATTCCTCGCTAAATACAAGCTTACCACTGTCATCAAGCATCGGATATCCTCTGTTATCAAGCTCTAACATTGATATAAGTTCAGATTTACTAAGTCTGGGAAGACTAATCTTGGTTGAATTATTGTCAAGCCAGTATGTAATCTTTACATCATCAAGTGCCTTCAGTGCTTTATCAATATCTATAAGCTGTTGCTCATACCCGGTATATACAGGCTTCTCCACATATCCGTCTTCGATACTGATACTTAATTCTCCGCGACCTAACGCCTCACGAACATATGGATATACCCTACCCGGGTCAATCTGATATGGCTTATTATTTTCAAGCACATATCCATCCTTGTCAGTAAGTGTTAAGGAAACCCCAAACGGTGCCCCCTGTCTGTCAAGTCTGAGAGCATCAAATTCCTGTTTTAGCTTATCCTCATCAAAATGGATATCAGGTTCGACCTCATACATTGCAGGACCCGTAATGAATCTCTCCACCCATAATACATTACTCTGCGAATTCAAAATAATATCGAGTTTATCTGTATAGTCAACGGAAAGATCAATACTCTCTGCAGCTATGGAATGCTTCTCATCTCCAATACTGATATTAACAGTATCTCCAATTCCCGCATCCTTACATAACAGCTCATTACAGGCTGCCACATCAAGTCCTGTGCAATACTTGTTATTTATATATGTATTGTATGGGAATACCCCTCTGTACATATACGCAATCACAAGAAATACGGATACTGAAAGAAGAATCAATATTAATAATATAATACTTAATACCTTAGCAGATTTTCTCACTGTTTTTCCTTAAGATCCTTTTCATCAAATACTTCTGAAATAGGTGCACCGGCAGGTACCATCGGGAATACACTGTCATCCTTCTCGATCAGCACGTTAAGAACTACCGGCTTCTTGAGTTCTATCGCTTTTCTAAGGGCAGGCTCCACATCCTCAACCTTATCAACCAGTATAGCCTCACAGCCAAGTCCTTCAGCAACCTTACAGAAGTCTACATTGTCATCCAAAACCGTCTGTGAATATCTCTTTCCATAGAAAAGTGTCTGCCACTGACGAACCATTCCGAGAACATGGTTATTGATAATAACCTGAACTATGGGAATATTGTATCTCGAAGCCGTAGCTAACTCCTGCATATTCATTCTGAAGCAGCCGTCACCCGCAATATTAATACATATCTTATCCGGATTACCAACCTGTGCACCTAAGCAGGCACCAAGTCCGTAGCCCATGGTTCCAAGACCGCCGCTTGATAAGAAGGTACGGGGCTTATTGTACTTATAGTACTGGGCAGCCCACATCTGATGCTGACCTACATCAGTAGTAATAATTGCATCGCCCTCGGTTACCTTATCTATCATCTCAATCACATAAGGACAGGTAAGCTTGCTTCTGTCATAATCAAGCGGATACTTCTCCTTAAGTTCTTCTATTCTGTTCATCCACTCCGGATGGCTCTGCTTCTCAAGCTTGTCTAATACTTCACCTAAGGAATCCTTGATATTGCCTACAACTGACTTGGTAGTCTTAATATTCTTATCAATCTCGGCTGCATCAATGTCAAAGTGAACAATCTTAGCCTTCTTGCAGAACTTGGATGCATTACCAATCACTCGGTCAGAGAATCGGGCACCGAGAGCTACAAGTAGGTCACACTCTGTAGCACCGAGATTAGACGCCTTGGTTCCATGCATACCGATCATGCCGGTATATCTGTTGTCCCTTCCGTCGAAGGCTCCCTTACCCATGAGTGAATCACATACGGGCGCATCAATAATATCAGCAAGTTTTCTTACCTCTTCACTTGCTCCCGATGCAATAACTCCACCTCCTACATAAAGCATAGGCTTCTTGGCAGCTTTCATTAAGGCTACAACATCATCGATATCCTTCTCTGTATATGGATTCTTATAGGTAACCGCACCAGGCTTCTCAGGTGTATATTCGCACATGGCTGCAGTTACATCCTTGGTAATATCAACAATTACAGGTCCCGGTCTTCCGCTTCTTGCAATATTGAAGGCTCTTCTTATGGTCTTAGCCAAATCTTTAACATCCTTAACGATAAAACCATGCTTTGTTACAGGCATAAGAACACCCACAATATCAACCTCCTGGAAGGAGTCCTTACCAAGAGCCGGAAGTGTAACATTTGCAGTAATTGCTACAACAGGAATGCTGTCCATATATGCTGTTGCAATTCCTGTTACAAGATTGGTTGCACCCGGACCTGAGGTCGCCATACATACTCCGACCTTACCGGTACTTCTGGCATAGCCGTCTGCAGCATGACTTGCTCCCTGCTCATGACTGGTAAGGATATGATTTATCTCCGGATGCTTGTATAATGCATCATAAATATTTAGAATCGTGCCTCCCGGATAACCAAAGACCGTATCAACGCCCTGTTCCTTCAGACACTCTACTACTATCTCCGAACCTGTTAACTGCATATTTCCTCCAAAATTATATAATTAGATATTCTACTGTAAATCCTTGGGTAATTCAAGCACAGCACCCCTGTTACCGCTTGTAACCAGACTTCTGTATCGCTTCAGGTAACCCTTAAGCTCACCGGGATCCTTCGGAGTCCACTTTGCCTTTCTTGAAGATAGTTCCTCATCGGATACTCTTACATTGATTGTATTTGCGGGGATATCAATATCAATAATATCACCTTCTTCAACAAGTGCAATCGGTCCGCCTACAGCTGCCTCAGGCGAAACATGTCCAATGGATGCACCTCTGCTGGCTCCTGAGAATCTGCCGTCCGTAATAAGTGCTACAGATGAACCAAGTCCCATACCTGCAATGGCTGAGGTAGGATTGAGCATCTCTCTCATACCGGGGCCTCCCTTAGGTCCCTCATATCTGATAACAACTACATCACCGGCTACAATCTTACCGCCCTTAATTGCATCAATTGCGTCCTCCTCACAGTCAAACACCCTTGCAGGACCGGAATGAACCAGCATCTCGGGTACAACAGCGGAACGCTTAACAACACAGGTGTCCGGAGCAATGTTTCCCTTAAGAACAGCAATTCCTCCAACCTCTGAATAAGGATTGTCAATTGTTCTTATAACCTCGGGATTGGTGTTGACCGCATTCTCTATGTTCTCAGCTACAGTCTTACCTGTACATGTAATAAGATCTGTATAAAGAAGATTCTTCTTGGTCAATTCCTTCATAACTGCATATACACCGCCTGCCTCGTTAAGATCCTCCATATAGGTCGGTCCGGCAGGAGCCAGATGACAGAGGTTAGGTGTTCTTGCACTCATTTCATTGGCAATACTCAAATCAAGCTCAATTCCGCACTCATGTGCAATAGCAGGAAGATGAAGCATAGAATTGGTAGAGCAGCCAAGTGCCATGTCAACTGTAAGAGCATTGAGGAAGGCTTCCTTAGTCATGATATCTCTTGGCTTAATATCCTTCTTCACAAGCTCCATAATCTTCATTCCCGCATGCTTTGCAAGTCTTATTCTCTCACTGTATACAGCAGGAATTGTTCCGTTTCCGCCCAGTCCCATACCTATTGCCTCTGTAAGACAGTTCATGGAATTAGCTGTATACATTCCGGAGCAGGAACCACAGGTAGGACATGCCTTACACTCATATTCATACAATTTCTCTTCTGTAATCTTACCTGCAGCCTCAGCACCAACAGCCTCAAAAAGTGAGCTTAATGAAGTCTTATGTCCGTCAACATGTCCTGCAAGCATGGGACCGCCCGATACGAATATAGTCGGAACATTAACTCTTGCAGCAGCCATAAGTAAGCCCGGTACATTCTTGTCACAGTTTGGAATACATACCATTCCGTCAAATCTGTGAGCTTCCATCATACACTCTGTGCTGTCTGCAATAAGGTCTCTGGTAACCAGAGAATACTTCATTCCCACATGCCCCATTGCGATACCGTCACATACGGCAATTGCCGGGAACATAACCGGTGTACCGCCTGCCATTGCGATTCCAAGCTTTACAGCTTCTGTTATCTTATCCAAGTTCATATGACCGGGTACAATCTCATTATATGAGCTTACAACCGCAATAAGCGGCTTATCAAGTTCTTCCTTTGTATATCCCAGTGCGTTATACAGTGACCTTCCGGGTGACTGTCTCTTACCACATTTTGCTTCATCACTTCTCATTGTTATTTCCTCCGTGTATCCTAGATTCTCTCTGCTACAAGGTCGCCCATCTTAGAACAGCTGACCTTCTCCATTCCGTCTGACATAATATCTACAGTTCTGTAGCCGGCATCCAATACCTCATTGATAGCCTTCTCAATCTCTTCTGCTTCCTCATGCAGATCGAAGCTGTACTTAAGCATCATGGCTGCACTTAGAATTGTTGCAAGAGGATTGGCTATATTCATACCGGCAATATCGGGTGCCGAACCATGGCTTGGCTCATATAAGCCGAACTTACTGTCATTCATGCTGGCTGATGCAAGCATTCCGATCGAACCAGTTACCATGCTGGCTTCATCCGACAGAATATCTCCAAACATATTCTCTGTAAGGATTACATCAAACTGAGCAGGGTCCTTAACAAGCTGCATCGCACAGTTATCAACAAGCATATGCTCAAGTGTTACCTCCGGATAATCCGCACTTACCTCCTCGGCCACCTTTCTCCAGAGTCTTGAGGAATCAAGTACATTGGCCTTATCCACGCTTGTGACCTTTTTATTCCTTACCTTAGCTATCTCGAAGGCCTTTATGGCAATTCTTCTAATCTCACTTTCACAATAGCTGAGCGTATCGGTTGCCTTAAGTTCACCATTCTCTGTGACTGTACATCTGTCTCCGAAGTACAGACCTCCTGTAAGCTCTCTCATAATCATAATATTAAAGCCTTTAGCCGATATCTCTTCCTTAAGAGGACATGCTCCTCTAAGCTGTGGATACAGTACGGCAGGTCTTAGGTTGGCGAACAGATTAAGACTCTTTCTAAGTTTAAGAAGTCCTGCCTCGGGTCTGAGTGAAGGCTCAAGCTTATACCATGGAGAGGTCTGTGTATTACCTCCGATGGAAGCCATAAGCACCGCATCGCTTTTCTTACATATATCAATGGTCTCATCCGTAAGCGGAACACCGTTAACATCAATGGAAGCACCACCCATAAGTACATCCGTATAGACAATCTCATGCCCGAATTTCTCACCAATCTTATCAAGTACCTTCTTGGCCTCAGCCATAATCTCGGGACCTATTCCGTCACCGCCAATACATGCAATATTCAGTCTCATAATATCTCCATTTCGCTATAAAATTAGGCGTAAGCAAACGCTTACGCCTAATTCTAACATACATATAGGTATTTATTAAATATATATCTATTATATATTCTATAACCCTGGGTTATGCTTCGGGCTTCTCAACCTGAGCAATCGCGGTCTTCTGCATAGGGATACGGCAATTCTTATTGTTACCGAACTCAACGATAACCGTATCATCCTGCATATCAATTACTGTTCCGTAGAAGCCTGAGGTTGTCAGTACATAATCACCTACCTCAAGTGAGTTCATCAAAGCCTGCTGCTTCTTCTGCTCGTTCTTCTGAGGACGGATCATAAAGAAATACATGATAGCACCAAAGATGAGTACATATACAACAAGTACAATACCTGAATTAAGTCCGCCTGTAGCTGTAGCATCTAATAATAACATAAACATTCTCCTTTTCAACATAGTGCACTTCCACTATTTTACTCTATGATTGCCTTTGTGGCAATAATAATCTGTTCAGGATAATACTATACATTACCCGACTCAAAATCACTAATGAATTTTTTCTTAAATCCTGCAAAACAGCCCTCGTCAAGAGCTCCTCTTATCTCCTCCATCATATGATTGTAGAAGTAAAGATTATGAAGGACACACAGTCTCATTGCCAGCATCTCACCTGCTATCATCAGGTGTCTGATATAGGCTCTTGAATAATTCTTGCAGGCCGGACACTGACATCCCTCTTCAATAGGTCTGTCATCACAGGCATACTTAGCATTCTTGATATTCAGTCTGCCCTTATGTGTATACAAGGCTCCGTGACGGGCATTCCTTGAGGGATATACACAGTCAAAGAAGTCGACACCACGATCTACCGCTTCAACAATATTGACAGGAGTACCCACACCCATGAGGTAGGTAGGCTTATCCTTAGGCAGGAAAGGCACAGTCGAGTCAAGTATTCGATACATCTCTTCGTGAGTCTCACCCACTGCAAGTCCGCCAACAGCATATCCGTCCAGTTCAAGTTCTGATATAACCTTGGCATGCTCAATTCTTATATCATCGTATACGGCTCCCTGATTGATACCGAAGAGCAACTGGTCCTTATTTACAGTATCCTCTAAGGCATTCAGTCTCTTAAGCTCCGAAGCGCATCTGTTTAGCCATCTTGTGGTTCTGTCTACCGAAGGCTGTACATAGCTTCTCTCTGCTTTCGCAGGCGGACATTCATCAAATGCCATCGCAATGGTAGAACCCAGATGTGACTGAATCCTCATGCTTTCTTCCGGCCCCATGAAGATGATTCTGCCGTCAACATGACTGTGGAAGGTAACACCTTCCTCCTTGATCTTCCTTAACCCCGCAAGCGAAAATACCTGAAATCCGCCCGAATCGGTAAGTACCGGTCTGTCCCAGTTCATAAACTTATGTATTCCGCCAAGCTTATGTATCAGTTCATCTCCCGGTCTTACATGAAGATGATATGTATTGGATAATTCTATCTGACATCCGATTTCCTTAAGGTCTAATGTAGATACGGCGCCCTTAATGGCGGCCGCAGTTCCCACATTCATAAATACCGGTGTCTGTACAGTGCCATGAACAGTCTTAAATTCCGCTCTTTTGGCTCTGCCTTCCATTTTAATAATCTTATATTCAGCCATTATAATTTCTCAATAAACTCTTCTAATGTTATTTTTTCCTCATAGATAATCTCAGCTGCTTCCCTGCCGACATATCTGTAATGCCAGGGCTCATAGATAATACCGGTAATATCCTCTTTTCCCTTGGGATATCTCAAAATAAAGCCAAACTTATATGCATTATTCATAAGCCACTGTCCGGCATCTGTCTCACCGAACTTCTCATCCAATGTCTGATGAGAAGTACTTACGATATCCAGTGACAATCCGATTTCATGCTCACTTGCACCCGGCACTGTCACTACCGATGAAGCCTCCCTATAGGCATCTATGAATGATTTGCCCGTATTGAGGTACTGCTTCATTTTCTTCTTAAACAGGTATTCCTGCCTGTTGAGATCTCTGTAGGGTGAGCATACCTTAAGATAGATTCCTTCTTCATTGGCAGCATTAATCATATCATTTAGCGGCTCTATGATTCTCTCATCACACTTCATGTTGCCCGAAATACTGCCTAAAGTATATGAATAGTCTTCAGGTATTGGATGCTGTTTATTCACAAGCAACAGATTCCATGCACTCTTATCAAAAGAAGAATAATCCTTGTTTTTGGAAATGGTTGAATTCGACTTACGCGCCTTGGAAACCGGAGTAATCTGCGCAACCATATCGACAGACTGAACGACCTCATCTGCACCATCTTCACCTAAAGCCTCACTATCTGCAGCAGCCATTTCTTTTGAAACAAACGCAGAGCCCGCATGAGATGTAAGCTTCGCCCAAAGTCCTGAATACACAACAGTAATGCCTATAACACCTACTGCGATCAAGGATGCACCTGCTATGATACAGTTCTTCAATATTTTATTTTTTGCAATTATATGACAAACAGAATAAAAGTACGCCAAAGCCATCGCTATGCAGAAGCACAGCCTATTCTTCTCAGAGAATTTCCTTAGCTTCTTTATCCTGTCTTTGTAATTAATATCAGACACTAATTTTACCGTGGCAATTTATGAAAAATAATACAATTGGGCTTATCAACCTTAATTTCCTTCTGATTCATTACGATGAGCCCTTTTTCGGTATCAACGCTGAAGAAGGTCATGGTGTTGGACTCATGATTAAGGCTTACTAAGTGTTTGTTATCCGGGAAAAGCGCTACGTCCTTAGGATAATCCCCGCTCACCGGAAGGCAGAAAAGCTTACTCAGTTCTCCGCTGTTATCATCAATCTTAAACATTACAACACTGTTATCTCCAGCATTGGATGACAACAGATACCGGTAATCATTGGAAAGTGACAGAGCCGAAGCTGCAGAGCCCGATGCATGATATTCATTAAGCGTACATATCTGCTGGATTCTCTCAAACTCCGGATTGCCGTTGTTGTCAGAATAATCATAGACATCAATGGTATTACCAAGTTCATGCACGATGTACATGAATCTGCCCGACTTAGAGAACTTGATATGTCTGGGTGCTGATTCCTGGTCCGAATGAATGATATCAACCAGTTTAAGCTTACCCGTAGTATGATTAACCTCATATACGTCCGTATAATCCATTCCAAGGTCTGCAGCACACAGATACTTATTGTCTCTGGTCATCTTCACACAGCTGACATGGGGACGGAAGCTTCGCTCAGCCATATTGCCCCAGCCCTTATGGAATATCTCATCTGTGATACCGCCAAAGGTTCCGTCATTCTCAAGTCTAAGAACCGTTATCTTACCGTCATGATATCCCGCCACAAACAGCAGTTTGTCATTATAGTCAGTAGATAAATAACAGCCTCTCATACCATTGATGGATGCCTTTCCCAAGAAGTCCAATGTTCCGTCATCTAAAATCTTATATCCCTCTACACCAAAGTCAGTGATTGAATAAAGATATTTCCTGTTATGCGTAATGGTTACATAGCTTGAGTTGGTAATCTGAACCTTGTCCTTCTCGGTAAGCTTACCCTGCTCAAGGTCAACATCATATACTCTGATTCCATAATCATCTCCGTAAGTATATGTAGATACATATGCAACATACTTATCACTCATAACCGGCCTCCTGTTAATCCTTGTTAAATATCGAACTCATGTCAAAGCATCTGACATTGGTCCACATACGATTGATGCGTGAATTGGCTTCATCAGGGAAGCACTCCATAACGACGCATCTGTTCATTACATCAAGTGTTGGATACTGCGCATACAGCTGTCTGGAAAGCTGATCCTCATAGGTATATATTATTCCTTCTGTTCCCTCGAAAAAGTAACTGATATCATAAGGACAAGCTTCATCCATATCCTCTTCATCAACACCATAAGTCCAGTCCACATACTGGAACATGGTATCATCCTCACCACCTGAGATAACTGATGTATATCCAATATAATACATGTTTCTAACTGCATTGTCAGGTCTTGATATGAAGTTTACAAAGCTTTCCGCCGCATGCTCTTTACGAGAATCCTCGCTGATACCGCTCTCAAGCATTACCCAGCCGTCAAACCACAGATTGGAACCTTCCTTAGGTACCGAGTACGCAAGGAGAGCTCCGTCCTCTTCAGCCTGATCCATCGTATATACGGCATCTCCCGACCACTGTTCATTGGCTACTACTTTGCCCGTAACAAGGTCAGCCTTACCGCTGTCAGTCTCGAAGCTGTATGCATTGTCCTTGCAGTCTGTCAGTATCTCCTGAACGGCATCCACTGTCTCTACATCTGTCCTGTTTAAAACCTCGCCCAGGGCCTCGTGATAATCGGGTCTTACAGTAAAGGCAGCATCCGTAATCTCATCATAACAGTTCATGGCAATTGCTGCAAAGTATGCATCTCTTACCGAGTCCTTAACTGTCACTCTTTTATAATAATCCTTATTGACCAGCAGATCCCAGCCAGATGCTTCCTCAGCGCTTACCTCCATAGGATTATATACAAATCCGAGTGTACCCCACATATATCCCGCAGCGTAGGTATCCAGGCTCTCACCCTCAATGTTAAGTTCCTTAAACACATCTCTGATATAGGGAGACAAACCTCTCACATAATAATTATTCTCATTGGAAGCATCCTTGAATTCCTCGGAATACGGCACAACCATACCCTCACGGATCATCTTCATTATCATATATTCCGAAGGACATACGAGATCATAGACGTCACCTATAGTAATCTGGTTGTACAGTTCCTCGTTGGTACCGAAGGTGGAATACTCCACGATTACCTTTTGGCCATAGGTCTCATAATACCACTCCTCGAAATCATCCACCATTGAATTGATTCCGATAATGTCTCCGTTATCAAGATCAATCAGTTCATCCTCAGCCCAGTCTCCCTCATCAATATACTCTTCCCAGTTAGCCACTCTGAGAACTACAGCATCACTCTCTTCCTCCTTGCCACAACCGCTTAATGGCAAAAGCGTAAGAACTAAGCTTACAGCAACGATCAGATTGAGGAATTTATTTAATCTTTTCATATTCTTTCCTCCTCTGAGTCGACTTTATTAAGATTCATAATCACAACAGCAATAACAACGATAGCAAATATTATCGCAGAAAGTGCCCAGAGGGCGGTTTTTATCTGTGTCTGAGAACCTCTGGTTGCATTAACTACATAGGTTGAGATTGTATCAAAGGTTGCAGGCTTCGTATAGGTTGCAATGAAGTAGTCATCAAGCGACAGTGTTATGGCTGTCATGAAGCCACTCAGAATTCCCGGAAAAATGTGGGGAATCACAACTTTGATCATAGCCTTAACAGGAGTTGCTCCAAGGTCAAGTGCCGCCTCAAATAATGCAGGATCCATACTCTTTAGTCTCGGCATTACAGACAGGTATACAAAGGGAGCACAGAGCGCGGTCTGTGCAACAACAAGCGGCACAAAGGTAGACTTGTCTATACCAAAGATCACTATGGTCAGTATGCAGACGGAGAATCCTGTCACTACATCCGCATTGGCGATCGGAATATCGTTGGCAAGTTCTACGAACAATCTGGTACCTCTCTTGGAATAGAAGGAGCCTATGGCACCGAGGCTTCCAAGAATTGTTGATAACAGACCTACCCCGAGCGCAAGCACAACCGTACCGCCCATCATGGACAGCAGGGCGGGCTCTGTAAACAAGGTCACATAATTATCAAGCGAAAAGCCTCTGACCGAGCCTATCATCGTAGAGGATGTGAAGCTATAGAAGGTCAGAATAAGTATAGGCATGTAAAGGAAGGCAAGAACGAGAAATACTACTAAATGCTGAATACTCTTTTTCATACTATTCTACGCCTCCTTTTCCATAGTGAATCTGTCCGCAAGTATGGTGAACATACCTATCATCATAAGCAGAATTGCAGAAATGAGCGAACCGTTATTCCAGTCATAAGAGCTGAAATAGCTTCCGATTAAGCTACCCATGATATAGGTGCTGTTATAAACCATATCCAAAACAACGTAATTGGTCATCGCAGGCAGGAATACCATGGTAACACCGCTGATAATTCCGGGTATGGACAGAGGCAGCAGAATATGAATGAATATCTGAGCCCTGTTGGCACCAAGATCTGCGCCTGCTTCAAGCATGCTGTTATCAAGCTTGGTCAGCGAATTGAACAACGGCATAATCATGAACGGCAGAAAATCATACACCATACAGATTATGGTGTTTATAAACGGATACAGGGCAAGATTTCCCTCAATAAGGGTCAGAATCTCCTTAAGCGCAGTAATCCTGAGTGTAAAGTTTATCCACATCGGAAGCACGAATACCATAAGAAAGGCATGCTTCCTTGCATATGCCCCCTTGGCCAGGATAAGCGCCACGGGATATGCCATGCACAGACAGATAATTGTTACTATAACTGCAATAACCAAACTGTAGATCAAAGTTCCCAGTGTTCTGGGATTTGCAAAGAAACCGATGAAGTTAGCCAGTGAAATATGACCCTCGGCATCTGTAAATCCGTAATAAACTACCACCAGAAGGGGCAGAATTACAAACAAAAGCAGAAACAGCATATAAGGAACTGCGAGCTGTTTTCTGTTAAAAATCGCGTTTTTCAATGTATTATCTCCCCTTAAAGAACAGTAATGTTGAGGCTATCCTCGGGAATTACAACTCCGACATAGTCTCCCTGGTTCCACAGATCAGCATCATCAACAACATAGTCCTCTTCCGACTCACTTCTAACAGTATAGCTGTAGTGGTCACCAATATAGTGGAATGAAATGATGTTACCGCAGATATCTCCCGCTTTGGCATCATCGGTAAGTGTTGCTGCGCTCGGCTCAAAGTTAACGATAACCTTGGTATCGGGCTTGTTTATAACATCAAGAACAGACTCATCATCACCTGTTCTTTCACCGACGTGAATCCTGTCTCTGGCCACTCTTCTGTCCATATCAGCAAACTTAACCCGAACAAGACCCGCATCATTAATGCCGTTAATTGTTCCGGGATAATGGTTGATGCTGGTATCATAGGGAATAATATGTATCATGTCGGGATCGATATTTAAGCATATCTCGCTTCCCGGCTCATAATAATCAAAGCAGTGAACCTCCATCTCATACTGTCCGCACTGAACGAACATGATATAGAAGGTACCCTTGAAATCACAGCTGAGCACCTCTCCTTTGAGCTGGCCGCCCTCCTTAACTATATCAATATCCTCGGGACGGATAACTGCGTCAATCTTAATATCCTTCTCAAGGTCATCCACACAGTCAAATGTGGTGCCGGCAAAGCTTGCCTTAAGCTTGCCGCTCATAACACCGTTAAAGATATTACTCTCACCTATAAAATCGGCAACAAACACGTTGGCAGGCTCATTGTATATATCCTCAGGAGTGCCGACCTGCTGAATCTCACCGTCCGCAATAACGACAATCTTATCGGACATGGTCAGTGCCTCTTCCTGGTCATGGGTAACGAAAATAAAGGTAATACCCAGAGTCTTATGCATCTGCTTAAGCTCAAGCTGCATTTCCTTACGCATCTTATAATCAAGCGCGCTTAAGCTCTCATCAAGCAGAAGCACCTTGGGTCTGTTGACAATAGCTCTTGCAATTGCGATTCTCTGCTGCTGACCACCCGAAAGAGTAGCTATACTTCTCTTCTCGAAGCCCTCAAGGTCTACAAGCTCCAGTGCATCCTTCACAAGCTTATCTGTCTCTTCCTTGCTGACCTTGCGCATCTTAAGTCCGAATGCAACATTATCATATACATTCAGATGCGGAAAAAGTGCATACTTCTGAAATACCGTATTAATCGGTCTTTCATTGGGTGGAAGCAGGGTAATATCGCTTCCGTCAAGCAGAATCTCTCCCTCCGTCGGCTTGTCAAATCCGCCAATCATCCTTAGGATAGTGGTTTTACCGCATCCTGAAGGTCCTAAAAGTGTTACAAATTCGCCTTCCATAATCTTAAGGCTTACGTCCTCGATAACATTGGTCTTGCCATCGAAGGACTTCCTCACATTTTTAAGTTCGATCAGTGTCTTTCTGTTTTCCAATTCTTTATTTTCTCCTCACTCATAAAAATACGCAACAATTTAATATATAACATCAAACCCCGATTTATACAATGATTTTTATATGAGTTTTACAAAATTATATTGCCAAAAAAAATGTGTTTTTCTATACTGAATTTAAAATGATTAATGGAGGTATTACAATGGCAGCTAAACAGGAACCCAGCGAAAGCATGACAGTGGAAATCGAACTTGAGAACGGTGAGGTTGTAATGTGTGAGGTGATCACCATTCTTACCGTTGCAGGCAAGGATTATATCGCCCTTCTTCCCAAGGGACAGGAGAACAAGGAGGAGCAGGATGTTTGGTTCTACGGATACAGCGAGAACCCCGATGACCCAAACGAAGAGCCTGAACTCATCTATATTGAAAGCGATGACGAATATGAAGCCGTTGAAGATGCCTTCGACGAATATTTGGACGAGTGCGAATTCGATGAATTCTAGTCTATTTTAATAGGCAATTAATGAACCGACTGGGAAGTGCAGGCTTAAGTCTTGTTCCTGTCTTGAAGGAAATAACAAGCCTGTTCTTCGCTCTGGTCATTGCCACATAGAACATTCTTCTCTCTTCTTCTATTGACTCAGCATCCCTGCTTCTGTTGCCGGGCACCACTCCCTCATTGATTCGAGGCAGAATCACAGTATCAAATTCAAGCCCCTTCGATCCATGATAGGTCATAAGATGCACACCCTCTATACTGTCATTTTCATTCCCCAGAATTTCCTCATAGTGTTCCGACAGATGTACAAGCTCCTTAAGGTCATCACATGACTTAGCCATATCCTGGATCCAGTTCATATTCTCCATATATTCGAAGAATCTGTCCTTATTCATAAGCTTAAGCTTCATATAATTGTCATATCCTATTCCTTTTCTTATGAAGTTGATCGACTCATACATATCCATCCTTTCCATGCTCATTAGTTGAGACCTAAGCACCTTAAGCGGTTGTGAATACATAAGATTGCCTCTCAATTTCTCTATAACCTCATCAAGGCTATGTGCCCCTGTATTAATCAGGTCACTTCTTAGATACCTTGACGGTTTGTTAAGTATTCTCAACAAATCTCTTATGGAAAAAGCACTCTGACTTACTATACTCTCCCTTAACCTAAGATAAGACAGACAGTCATAAAAATATGGATTCACGAAGGGATTAACAACAGAATCCTTTATTGAATACGGGATATCGTTTCTTCTAAGAAGTTCCGCAAATCTGGTGGCCAGAATGTTGGTTCTAAGAAGGATTGCATAGTCTGTATAGGGTTTGTCGCTGTTCTTAATAATTCCCAATATCCTGCCATCCTCTTCCTCTTCATCCTTAGTGTGTATCAGTTCGACCGGAATACCCTCAGCTCCCATTCCTCTGATATCCTTATTGAATCTGTTTTGGTTTTCAGCTATAACCCTTCCTGCCGCTTCCACTATCCGCTTACTGCTTCTGTAATTATCGGTAAGCTTAACTACAGTTGCATTTGGATAATCATCGGTAAAGCCAAGCATTATTTTGGGATTAGCTCCTCTGAAGCCGTAGATACTCTGGTCGTCATCACCACAGACCCAGAGATTGGCTCTTTCTCCCGCAAGCATTCTCACACAGTCATACTGGATATCGTTAATGTCCTGATATTCGTCTATGAGTATATATTTATACATGGAGCGGAAGTGAGTCAGTACCTCGCGATTTTTCCTGAAAAGGTTTCTGACAATAAGAAGCATGTCCTCAAAGTCAATCTTATTCTCGGCTATCTGTAGGTCACGGTACTGCCTGTAGGCCTTTAGCCACATATCGCGGTTAATATTGGTGTCAGACTTAAAATCACATCTCTCGTTAGTGTTCTTGTAATAGGCCACCTCCTTAAGCAGGGTGTCGACTAATTCATTCTCGGGGAAATCAATGATGTGGCTTCGTCTCAAAGCCAGACGCATGAGTTCGCGTTTCTTCTGTAATGTAAGTATATGGGATGTATTGTAATGATATTGTGTATGAATAATCTGGAAAAATACTGAATGGAAGGTTCCGAACGTAACGGGATAGAAGGAATCTTCACAAATTGAATAGAATCTGGTTCGCATCTCCAAAGCCGCGGCCTTGGAAAAAGTTATTACCAGAATCTCTTCCGGAGCAACGTGATGCTCCTCTATCAGGAATTTGATTCTGTTGGTCAGAACGGTGGTCTTACCTGACCCCGGACCTGCAATAACCAGTGCAGGTCCTTCGGTCACTCTGACAGCATCAAGCTGTATCTTACTTAGCTTCAAGTAAGGCAATGCCTTTCCTTATTCGTGCAAGAGACTCTTCCTTGCCCAGTAGCTCCATAATCTCTGTTGCTCCGGCAGGAGTCATCTGCTTGCCGCTTACCGCGGTTCTTATCGGCCACAGTACATATCCGTTCTTATAACCCTTTTCCGTTACGAATTCCTGAATCTTAGAATAGAGAGCATCGTTGCTGTAATCCTCCTCGGCCTCAAGGATGGGTAATACCTCCTTAAGCACCTGAAGTGATGTCTCTTCATTGGTCTTCATCTTCTTGTGAGTATACATTGCTGTGTCATACTCAGGCAGAGTCTCGAAGAAATCTATAAGTCCCGGGATGTCGTTGAAGACCTCTATTCTGGTCTTAACCATCTCGGCTATCTTATGCTTATCAATGTCTCTGTGAATGGTCTCATCAATAAAAGGCATAGCTCTCTCAAGGAACTTGTCCATGTCCATCCTCTTGATGTATTCACCGTTCATCCACTTAAGCTTTGTATAATCAAAAACCGCGGGAGACTTATTAATATGTCTGTAATCAAAGAGCTTTGTAAGCTCCTCAAGTGAGAATATCTCCTCATTGGTATCTGTCGGACTCCAGCCAAGGAGAGCAACGAAGTTAACCACTGCCTCTGTCAGGAAGCCCTGCTCGATAAGATCCTCATAGGATGAGTGTCCGCATCTCTTAGACAGCTTCTGATGTGACTCATCGGTAATGAGCGGACAGTGAACATATATCGGTACCTCCCATCCGAAGGCCTCATATAATCTGTTGTACTTGGGTGAAGATGACAGATATTCATTACCTCTGACAACATGAGTAATACCCATGAGATGATCATCTACAACATTAGCGAAGTTGTAGGTCGGATATCCGTCCGACTTGATCAGGATCATATCGTCAAGCTCGGCATTATCCACAGTGATGTCACCGTATATCTCATCCTTGAATGTAGTTGTTCCGGTATTTGGATTATTCTGTCTGATGACATAGGGCTTGCCTGCCTTGAGGTTAGCCTCAACCTCTTCGGGGCTTAAGGACAGACAGTGCTTGTCATAAACATTGATCTCCTTGCCGGCAATTGTCTGATGCAGACTCTCCAGTCTCTCCTTATCACAGAAACAGTAATATGCCTCACCCTTATCAATAAGCTTCTTGGCATATTCGAGATAAATTCCGCTCTTCTGTCTGTCACTCTGTACATAGGGACCGTAGCCCTTATCAATATCCGGACCTTCATCATGCTTAAGTCCGGTTTTCTCAAGAGTCCTGTATATAATATCAACAGCTCCCTCAACCAGTCTCTCCTGGTCCGTATCCTCTATTCTAAGAATAAAATCTCCGCCTTCATGCTTGGCAATAAGATATGCATACAATGCAGTACGCAGATTACCGACATGCATACGTCCTGTCGGACTGGGCGCAAACCTTGTCCTTATCTTCATTCTGTTTTCCTCCTGAATCATTTATTCTCAACACCTGACTGATTAACCTCAGGATCAGGTATGGATTTTGCGGCAGAATTCTTGAAGTCCGTAACAGACTTAACCGCCATATTTACTGCTATATTGGTTCCCGCACCGGCCACACAGCCTCCGGGACAGGCCATACCCTCGATCAGGCAGCCGTTTTTCTTGCCGGCCTTGGCTAGCAGCAGCATCTTTTTACATTCGCTTAAGCTCTCAGCATGCTCAATATTAACCTCTGTATCCGGATAGTATTCACGGATCACGGTTTCTATGGCATTGGCAACACCGCCGGCTATTCCATAACCTCTTCCTGCTCCTGTGGCATCATCCATCTCTGTATCTTCTTCCATTTCTGCAGGATTGATGCCCTTAGCCTGGAACATACCGGTCAATTCTTCAAAGGTAATAACAAAGTCAACATCGGACCTGACGGTTCTTCTGCTGGCCTCAAGTTTCTTGGACGCGCACGGACCGATAAATACAACACTTGCATCCGGATGGTCTTCCTTAATCTTACGCGCTGTAGCAACCATTGGAGTAAGTGCATTGGAGATACTTCCGATGGTCTCGGGGAAGAACTTCTTGGCCAGTACTGACCAGCTGGGACAGCATGATGTCAGAAGGAAGGGGAGCTTACCTGTAGCTACCTCCTCAACGTAATGCTTAGCCTCTGTCATCGCACCCATATCTGCTCCGATTGCTGTCTCATATACACAGCTGAAGCCCAGCTCAAGCAATGCCTTTTTTAGTTTGGATGCTGATACATCAGGACCGAACTGTCCTGCAAAAGCAGGTGCAACCTGTGCAATTATCTCTCTCTTACTCTGAAGCGCTCTTATTAACTGGAATATCTGGGACTTGTCTGCAATGGCTCCGAAGGGACAGGATACCATACACTGACCGCAGGATACGCACTTGTCATTGTCTATGCAGGCTCTGTGAAGCTCATCATTAACAATGGCTCCGACTCCACAGGCCTGTGAGCAGGGACGCTGCTGATGAGATATGGCGTCGTAAGGACATACAGACTTACACTTACCACACTTGATACACTTCTCTTCATCAATCACGGACTTACCATTCTTCATGCTTATAGCACCCTTGGGACATACCTCCCTGCAGGGATGAGCCACACAGCCCATACACTTATCCGTAACCTGATATACATTCTCCGGGCATGCATTACATGCAGAAGGAATGACCTGCATAAGCGGAGGTTCATAATACTTCTCATCTATATCCATCTCCTCGAGACCCTGAGTCAGATGGGAAGGCTTATTCTCAGGACGAAGAGACAGTCCCATTGCGAGTCTGATCCTCTCCCTGACTATTGCCCTTTCTCTGTATATGTTCTCTCTGAATTCCGGCTCATCATAATCTACAATCTTGTATGGAAGGGCTTCCATATCATCCTTTAGATTAGTTGAATTATATGCAAGATTGGCAACCTCTGCGAAAATTCTGCGGCGCATCTTGCGTACCTGTGTATCAATACCTCTCATTATTTCCACCAATAATAAATCTAACCATACTGTCGGCAATATATTATCACTTTTCACACAAAAAATGAACCCTTAGAATTAATTTCCAAGGGTTCATTCCTAAGAGAGTATTAACACAATATAAAGGATTATTTACCTTATTCGTAGTTATTGCAATGAAGAACCGGCTTAAGGGGATCCGTCTGCTTAAGAGTCGCCTGAACATCGATAACTCTCTGGTTAGAGCTGCCCTTCCACAGAAGCTTGGTATCCCTAAGCTCCTGAACATATTCTCCATCTACAACCACATCTACATTCTTCATTATGGGATAATGCCAGATATCTTCCCACTTAGACCCTGTATATACCCATATCGTCTTGTCGGGATACTTCTCTTTAATCTCACCAATCAACGCTCTTACACCAAGTCTGTTGGCATTGTGGAGAGGATCTCCACCCGAGAAGGTGATCCCCGAAATATATGACTTATCAAGCTGATCGAATATCTCCTGCTTGGCAGCTTCGTCAAAGGGCAGTCCCCCATCAGGATCCCAGGTCAGGGGATTCTGACAACCCTTACAACAATGATCGCAACCGGCAACCCAAAGAACCACTCTGAGTCCATCTCCGTTAAGCATATCATCTTTGGTTATATTATGATATCTCATGCTACATAGATTTCCTTTCCGCGATCTCTGCCATCTTGGCATCGTTTAGTCTTGTGTCACCATGAACACGTGAATATGACAGATATCCGTTCATTCTGTCAATCTTGGTCAGATTTCTGCTTCCGCATACAGGACATACATCCATCTCCAGCTCCTGATGACCACAGTCATCACAATAAGCAAGCGACAGATTAACGCCCTCATAGAAGCCCATATCCATAGCTCTTCTGATAAGAGTCTTAATTGCCTCCTTATTGTAATCAATAGGATATTTTACATACTGGATCTTACCGCCGTTGCACAGATCCCAGAATCTGAATTCCTTATCCTGCTTCTCGATAGGAGTAATATCCTCTGCTACATGGCAATGGAAGGAGTTGCTGACATATTCTCTGTCAGATACACCCTCAATAATTCCGTATTTCTTACGGAACTGCTGAACCTGAAGTCCGCACAGATTCTCAGCAGGAGTTCCATAGATGGCATATAGATTGCCGTCCTCTTCCTTGTACTCACTGATCTTCTGATTGATATGCTCCATTACCTCGACTGCAAATGCGCCATCCTCAACCAATGACTTGCCGTTATAGAGCATCTGAAGCTCATTGAGAGCTGTAATACCGAATGAAGCTGTTGCTGACTTAAGTATTGGTTTAATCTTATCATGAAGGCCTAAATGTCCACCAAGGAAGCCTCCCTCACAATATGCAAGAGGATTGGTGCTGGCTCTCATCTCACCAAGATATGCGTAGGTTCTGATATGAAGCTGACGGATGAGGTTAAGGTAATAATCCAATACCTCATAGAAGTCTCTGCTCTCCTGTCTTGCCTTGGCCAGTATCATTGGAAGGTGAAGGCTCACCGCACCGATATTGAATCTTCCGACGAAGATTGGTGAATCCTTGTCATCAGCAGGATGCATTCCACCTCTCTCATACCAGGGGCTTAAGAAAGCTCTGCAGCCCATTGGTGATACGATCTTGCCGTACTGCTTATACATGCTGGCAACATAGCCCTTACCGGTAAGTGATAACCAGTCAGGATACATGGTCTTTGAAGAACACTCAACTCCTGCCTCAAATACATCCTCTAAAGGCTTGCCGGGTCCGTGGAGATTCTCATCATACAAGAATACAATCTTAGGGAAAAGTACAGGCTTCTTACACTCAGCCTTACCCTGACCTCTTCTTCTGACATTAAGCATTGAAATAGTAGCAAGCTTAGCAAATCTTCCTGTTGCAGTACCGGCTGTAACTGTAATGAAAGGATAATCTCCTCTGCTGCTTGCAACTGTATTGAACTTGTACTCCCAACCCTGGAAGCCCTGCTCCATGTCTCGTACAACATCCTTATAGGCTTCAGCCTCTGCTGTTACCTCATCTATACCAAGCTTGGTATACTTCTCAATATATTTCTTGTATGACTTCTCAGCGAAGGGCTCAAGAATCTCATCCACACTTGGTACGGTAAATCCACCGTACTGCTGACTTGCGGCACTGAGGACAATATCACCGATAACATCGAAAGCAGTATCCAGAGTCTTCGGCTCATTGTACCAGATGTTACCCATCTCAAAACCGCCTGTAAGCACACTCTTAACATCAAAGAGACAGCAGTTCATGGTATCACGTCTGGCGCTCATATCATGAATATAGATATATCCGTCTCTGCAGGCCTGAATCTCCTCTGTTGTAAGGAAAAATTTCTGATACAACTCCTTATTTAACTGGTTGAAAATAAGAGATCTCTTGGTAGAAACAAGTGCTGAGTCTGTGTTGGCATTCTCCTTATCACCGATGTACATAATAGACTGGCTCTTCTTATATACGTCATCGAGCATACCGACGAAATCCTGCTTATAGTTTCTGTAATCCCTATAGGACTTCGCAACTACAGGCTTAACCTGTTCAAGAGCGCTCTCAACAATATTATGCATAATGGCAATGGGTACTTCATTGTCATCCAGGCTCTCTACCTTCTCAACCACGAAGCGGCATATCTGCTCCTTCTCTTCGTCTGTAAACTTGGTAAGGGCTCTGTAGGCGCTCTTGCCTACGGCAATAATAACCTTCTGAACATTGAATTCTTCCTTGCTTCCATCCTTCTTAATTACAAGAATCTTACGTGACGGCTTGAAATTATCACCATAGTAGTTGTCTTCCATTTCTTCCTTGTGCTCTAAATAATCTCCCATATCTATCTCCTATAATAATCCTAAATTGCGAAAGAAGACCACAATATGTTGTGGCCTTCTTTAGTATAACCAACTAAATTTGGTATGTCAATGAAAGTTCATATTGCATTTTTAACAATTAATCATTCCATTTTTCGTCATTATGCACATGTTTTAGTATTGTTTAGAATGCATCCCTTATCCAGGTAACAGTTCCATCATCAATACTTACCACATCAAATCGGATGAAACCGTCGAAGCTGTGGCTCTTAAGATAGTACTCCGCACATCTTCTGATAGTTTTCTGCTTGGTGGCATCTACGGCATACACTCCCTGACCGAACCTGTCACTGCTTCTGTACTTAATCTCCACAAATACAAGGGTATCACCGCTAATTGCAGTCGTATCGATTCCTATGAGGTCTATCTCACCCAGCCTGCCGCAGCGGACATTTTTATCAAGGATCGTTAATCCGTTTTTCACAAGATAGTTTCCGGCAGCATCCTCGTAGTATCCACCAAGTCTTCGTTTATTCATCGGCATCTACCTTTACTGTTCTTTCCTATGCTCTTGCATCAAAGGACTGAGTGCTTAAGATTATCCTGTTCTCATCGCCTGTAATCCTGTCGATCACACTCTCCTCCTTTACACTGTCCTCACTCTTTTCTACCTGAGTCTTGGAAACCGAATACCCTTTCTTCATCAGTCTCTCGTTCAGAATATCAATATTCTGCTCGATGAAGTCGATCATCTCCTCTTTTTCAAGGGTAAACTTTGTACTCAGATTATTTCCTGAACGAAGCGTTAAGAAGATATCTACATTACCCAGCTTCTCCATTGAGAGATGTAGCAATGCAGTCAGTTCCCCGCTGTTTTCAATTGATTTGCCCCTCTTCTTGGCATAGACATAGAGGTCGCCGTTGGTATGGGTATTGTTCATCTTGAGCGGAAGCTGAACATAGTTATAGAGTTCATTGATCTGGTTCATGAAGTTCATATTGCCCTTCATGTCAGAAGCCATGCCCGCACTCGGCGAGTCGGCCCTGCCCTGGGCAGTCAACGTGTTCAGTATCTTGTCTGCCACATCGTAGACCTTGTTGTAATAATCCTTAACATAGTCCCTATCGCCAAGGTTCTTGGGATCCATCAGCATGACATCCTTAAGAGCTTCGCTAAGTGCGGAATTAATCATTCGTGCCACCTTAGGATTGTTAAGCTGATCCTTACTTAAGTTTTCAAGTTCTTTAAATAGATTGAACTTATTAATATCAGGCAGATTATCAGTTGTTGTTCCTGCTGCATATCCTTCCTGTCCCTGTAAAGGAACTGATACAGTTGACGACGAATCACCGATCGACGCTGTCACATTAGTATTCGCAGTTGCCTCTTCACTAACAGTCGTTTTATCTGAAATACCTGACAGTATATTCTTAAGCGTATTGATCAATGTCTCAGTCTGATTATTATTGATTCCCTCCGGACTACTCATGCCTGTTACACCCGGAGCGTTCTTTAGTTCAGTCAAAAGATCATTAACCAGGTTATCGGATAAACTTTTAAGATTCTCTATCATCCACTGATTATTGCTCTGATACAGACCGATACTCTTAACAGAATCTGCATTAACCGGTATATCCAGTTTATGAAGAAGAACGATATCCTTAACGGATGCTTCGGAATGTGTAGCGAGTTCCTTATTTATACTGTTTAACATCTCCTTATTTATGGGCATGTTGTTCTTCATAAGTTCATTCACCATCTCTCGAGTGGTGTCGGTAGGTTCAATCCCTGAAGCCCTAAGTGCAGCATCTACCGTAGATGAAGCAGCAAGATTCTGGTGCATGGGACGCAGAGACAGCATGCCGTCCTTATTGTTCGTCACCTCGAAGGTATACTGTGTACCGGGCTTAAGCCCCATGCTGTCATCTACAATAGTCTTTATTAATCTGTTATCGGGAAGTTCAAGGAGAAGGGACTTACCGTCAAGGGATATGAGTTTGCCCGATATGGTATCTCCGGTAATGAGTCCCAGCAATTCCTTAAGATTGCTCTGATTGAGAGAATTCAGCACCCTGACAGCCTCTTCTCTTGTCAGCCTGCCGCTTGCTGCTGCATCAGTGCCGTTATTCTGTGTATTGAAATAATTACCCAGTAAATTAATCGCCATAAAATTACACGAAATTATGAATGAAGCTTCGCCTGTGAATAGGACACGGACCGATTTCCTTAATGGCCTTGATATGTACAGCAGTACCGTATCCCATATTGGATGCAAATCCGTATTCAGGGAAGAGCTTGTCATAATCCTCCATAAGTCTGTCTCTGGTTACCTTGGCAACAATGCTCGCCGCACCTATTGAGATGGATTTGGCATCACCCTTGATTATGGGCACCTGTTTAATATCCACTCCCGGTATTGTAACTGCATCGTTTAATAATATATCGGGTGTAACCGACAGTTTACTTATAGCCTCTCTCATGGCTTCAAAGGTGGCCTGCAGAATATTTATCTCATCAATTCTTTCAGGTGAATTATAACCGATACCTACGGCAACGGCCTCCTTCATTATAATATCGTACAGTTCCTCTCTCTTCTTCTTGCTTAGCTTCTTGGAATCATTGATATAGAGGATGTTACAGTCCTTAGGCAGTATGCATGCACAGGCAACAACAGGACCCGCAAGAGGCCCTCTGCCAACCTCATCTATTCCGCACACATAGCCTTCCCGCTCATACTTACGTTCATATTCCTTAAGGGCATCGATTCTTGCCATCTCTGCTTTGAGCTTCTCCTCGCGCTTCCTTGCCCTCTCGGCTTCAAGCATTTCTTTCTTAGTCATTATTCCACCTTGCCAAACTCACTAAACGGAGTAATCCTTATCCACACCTTTCCGATAAGCTCATCTCTTTTGATATTGCCAACCTCAGCCACTCTGGAATCCATACTGTTATTCCTGTTATCTCCAAGAACAAAGTATTCATCCTCCGAAAGCAGAACCGGATCGATTGCAACACCTCCGTCTACCATAAATTCCTTGCCGTAATATTCTTCCAGTACCTCACCGTTAATATATATCACTCCGTCAATAATCTGAACGGTTTCTCCCGGCAATCCTATTATTCTCTTTACAAACTTCTGTGTCCTGTCATTCCTGTATGGAAATACTACAATATCGAATCTCTCGGGGTCATGCAGCCTGTAGCCTATCTTATTGACAATGAGGTTATCTCCGTTACTCAAGGTTCTCTCCATACTCTGACCAATGACAACGGTTCTCTGACCTATGAATTTAACTGTAAACAATGCGATAAGAAGAACAACAAGAATATATATACTTGTTCCAAGCACCTCTTTTAACACTGAATTAACATTCGAATTACTCATATTATCTACTCTTTTCCTTCCGGTCTCTCCAGACTAAGTCTTCCCAGCCTGCCGCTTCTGTAATCATCTATTATAAGCCTCGATGCTTTCAGAATATCAGGTTCGCCGCCTGAAGACAGGCACTTACGCGCCTTAGCTACCTCCTCCAGTGCCCTGTGGTCGGTATGCATCTCGCCCTCAAGCTTGTAATATTCCTTGATAATACCGGGATATATTCCCTCCAGGTATTTCACAAAGTCAAGCGCCAGCTCCTCAATTACAAGGATTTCATCATTAATGGAGCCAATAAAGGCAAGCCTCATTCCGATATCGTTATCCTCAAACTTAGGCCAAAGTATTCCCGGTGTATCCAGTAGCTCTAACTCCTTACTAAGCTTTATCCACTGCTTTCCCTTGGTTACTCCCGGTTTATTACCTGTCTTGGCACACGCTTTACCGGCGAAGGCATTGATGAAGGTCGACTTGCCGACATTTGGAATTCCCACAACCATGGCCCTTATCGGACGGTTCTTGATTCCGCGTTTCCTGTCTCTCTCAATCTTATCCCTGCAGACCTCTTTTACCATAGAACCGATCTGCTTAACCCCCTGGCCGCTTTTTGAATTAATCTCTATTGTCTTAATTCCTTTATCTGCAAAATAGCGAATCCATTCTTTGTTGACCGCAGGGTCAGCCAAATCGGCTTTATTAAGTAACACGAGTCTGAACTTGTTCTTACCAATCTCATCAATGTCGGGATTCCTGCTGCTTAGCGGAATTCTGGCATCAACAATCTCAATAATCAAATCAATTAATCCTACATCCTCAAGCATCTGACGCCTGGCCTTGGTCATGTGCCCGGGGTACCACTGATAATTCATAATCTTTCCTTAATTCCAAGCTTAAAAATCACAGACTTCGTTTAACGAAGCCCGTCATATTATCGCCGCTCTTTATCTTGAACCACACTCTTCCCTCAATAAGGGATATGTTCACGGGTCCTATATTACCGGACCTCGAATCTTCTCCACTGTTAATATTATCGCCAACCACAAAGAATTCGTCGTCAGCAAGCGTTATCTCATTCTCCGCAATTCCCGCATCCTGTATTTTGTCATACTCTCCGTTAACGGCTTCTCCGTTAACCAGTATCTCTCCGTTGTTTATAAGGATAGTATCACCCGGGACCGCCACAACCCTTTTTACATAATAATGCGTATATTTATTACCGTTGGGCAAAAATACAATTACATCACCCACCCTGGGCTGTCTGAAAAGATATGACAGTCTGCTGTAGAATACTGTCTGACCATTCTCAAGCGTCGGTTCCATGCTGTTTCCGATGACGGAGGTCTTCATACCAAAATTATAAGTCAGAAACATCGCAAAAAGGATGGCTGCCAGAATTCCAAATACATATTTAGTTACTTCCTGAAATCTCGTTCCGTCGAGTTTCTTCTTCCTGAAACTCAATCCGGCACTTGGTCTGCTCATACTCTCTCCATTTCTTTAACCTATACATTATAACATATTTTTGCAACGAGAAAAGCGCGGGCAACTAATACAGTGTCCGCGCCATGATTATTATTTTTTGTTGATAAAAATTATTCCGAGAATAACGGAGTAGAGAGGTATCTGTCTCCCGAATCAGGAAGAAGCACCACGATATTCTTGCCCTTGTTCTCATCTCTTGAAGCCAAGATAGAAGCTGCCTTAAGTGCAGCACCTGATGAAATACCTACAAGTATTGCTTCACTTCTTGCAAATCTCTTACCCTCTGTAAATGCATCATCATTCTCAATTGTAATGATCTCATCATAAATCGATGTATTAAGTATAGAAGGTACAAAGCCTGCTCCGATACCCTGAATCTTGTGAGGTCCGGGTGTACCTGTTGAAAGTACAGGAGAAGCAGCGGGCTCAACCGCAACAATCTTAACATCTGGATTCTTGCTCTTCAGATATTCTCCGACACCTGTAAGTGTTCCGCCTGTACCTACACCTGCTACAAAGATATCTACCTTACCGTCTGTCTGCTCCCAGATCTCAGGACCGGTTGTATTTCTGTGTGCCTCAGGATTAGCCGGATTGTCGAACTGTCCAAGAATCACAGCTCCCGGAATGCTATCCTTAAGCTCATTAGCCTTGGCAATAGCTCCCTTCATTCCCTTAGCTCCCTCTGTAAGTACAAGTTCAGCACCATAGGCAGCCAAAAGATTTCTTCTCTCAACACTCATTGTATCGGGAAGAGTAAGAATTGCTCTGTAGCCCTTAGCTGCGGCAATTGCTGCAAGTCCGATACCTGTATTACCGCTTGTAGGCTCAATTATTGTTGATCCCTCTTTAAGCACACCCTTTTTCTCAGCATCCTCTATCATTGCAAGTGCGACACGATCCTTAACCGAGCCTGCGGGATTGAGATACTCAAGCTTCGCAAGGATTGTTGCTCCCGTAACACCTGCAGCCTTGGAATATCTCTCAAGTTCAAGCAAAGGTGTATTACCAATAAGTTCTGTTACACTTTTCTTAATATTACTCATAATTCATGCCTCCTAAATTCTACACATAATTTCTTTTCATAAAGGAATTGATTTCCTCTAAATACTTTTTAGCCAGTGAACTCAGTGTCAGATTCTTTCTTATTATGTATCCGACCGTCATTCTCTCATCCTCGTCTAACTTTACTGCCAAATAATCATCTCCGTTTAATTCCTCACATAATACACCGGAACAGATGGTATACCCGAGCAGTCCCTTCATTAAGTTAAGACCTGTTGCTCTGTCGCATATTCTGATTAACTGTCTGTATTTGTACGTCGACATCATCTCCTCTGCGAAATAGAAGGAATTGTTGTTTCCCTGCTCGAATGAAAGACAGGGATAATCGGCCAATTCTTCCATTTTTATCTTTTTCTTACCGCTTAGCGGATGTGACTTGTGCATATATACATAAGCTTCACAATCAGCTATCGGATGGAACTCAAGACCGTCTTCGTCAAATATCTTGCCCAGAACCTTGCGATTGAAATCATTCACATACAAAATCCCGATTTCGGATTTGAAGTTCCTTACATCCTCAATCACATCATGTGTTCTGGTCTCATACATGGCAAATTCATATTCGTCCATACCAAACTGCTTCACCATGCTGGCAAAGGCATCAACTGCAAAAGCATAGTGCTGAGCCGAAACCGAGAAGTGCTTCTTCTGCGTTTCTCCGGTTATGTACTTCTGCTCCATCAGTTCGTACTGTTCAACTACCTGCTTGGCATATCCTAAGAATTCCTCTCCCTGCGGAGTAAGGGTTATTCCCTTATTGCTTCTTATGAATATCTCGATTCCTGTCTCCTCTTCCAGTTCCTTAATTGTCGTCGACAGAGAAGGCTGTGATATGAACAGCTTGCCGGCCGCTTCGTTCATGGACTTACTGCCTGCAATGGTTATTACATATTTGAGCTGGGTTACTGTCATCTTGTATTCCTTTCTGTTATATGTATATCATATACCTATGTTCTGTCATTGTATAATCGTTAATAATTATTGCTTGTTATAGCCTTTACCTATAACACATGGTAAAAAAAAGGGACGATTGCATAATCGTCCCAATCAGGCAAATTATTTAATAATTTCCTTAACCTTAGCAGCCTTACCTACTCTGTCACGGAGGTAGTAAAGCTTAGCACGTCTGATCTTACCACGACGAACTACTTCGATCTTCTGTACGTGAGGGCTGTGAAGAGGCCATGTCTTCTCAACTCCTACACCGTTAGAAAGCTTACGAACTGTGAAAGTCTCACGGTTGCTGCCGCCCTGTCTCTTAATTACTGTACCCTCAAAGATCTGAGTACGCTCCTTGTTACCTTCCTTGATGAGGTTGTATACCTTAACAGTATCACCTACAGCAAATTCAGCAACCTCTGCCTTAAGCTCAGCAGCTTCGATTTCCTTGATAATCTCGTTATTCATATATATTCTCCTTTACTAAATGGATGTTCAATATCACATATGTGACAGCGGACCATCTATAGTCGCAACGGAAACAGTATATCATACCGTTTCCTTAGTTGCAAGATATTTTTCATATAAATCGGGACGACGTTCCTTCGTCCTTAATTCAGACTGAGTTCTTCGCCATTTTTCTATATTGGCATGGTGTCCTGACAGCAGCACATCCGGCACTCTCTTGCCCATCCATTCCTCGGGTCTTGAGTACTGAGGATACTCAAGCAGACCGTTATCGAAGGACTCGGTCTTAGCACTCTCATCATTGCCGAGAACTCCCGGAACCATCCTGGATATGGCGTCCATAATGATAAGAGCCGGAAGCTCGCCTCCGGTAAGAACATAATCACCTATCGAGATGTAGTCGGTCACAATCTCCTCAAGCACTCTCTCGTCCACGCCCTCGTAGTGACCGCATAAGAAGATGATGTCCTCCTCATCAGACATCTCCATTGCCATACCTTGATTGAACACCTTGGCCTGCGGTGTCAGATAAACAGTCCTTATCTTTTTACCTGACACTTCAGGGTTAGCCTTGTATATATTCTCACAGACTGCCCTGTAGCAGTCATAAATCGGCTGCGCCTGCATGAGCATACCTGCGCCGCCGCCGTAGGTATAATCATCCACTCTCTTATTCTTATTCAGTGTGTAATCCCTGATATTATAGATATTTAAGCTTATGCTTCCGTTAGCAATAGCTCTTCCCATAATACTGGTATGAGCTGCCATATCTATCATATCGGGAAACAATGTCATAATATGGTAGTTCATATATCGTCCTAATCAACAAGTCCCGGCAGAACATGAAGCTTGATACATCCCTCTTTAAGATCCACCTCAATATTGCTGTCTCCTATAGCCGGAACATATATTACCCTGTTGTCCTCAAGCTTAATCTCGTATACATCATTGGCTCCTGTCTGAAGCACATCTGAAAGAGTACCCGTAAGCTCACCTTCAAGGTCCGTATATACCTTAAGTCCGATGAGGTCTGCAATAAAGTATTCATCCTTCTTTAGTTTAACCGCATCCTTCCTGTCAACCAGAAGCGGACACTGTCTTAAAGTCTCCACATCGTTCATGGTCGTAAATTCCTTAAAGCCTAAGATAACCATGTTCTTCTGATACTTCACAGAGCGGACATGAAGAAGAATTGTCTCCTTCTTAGTCTGCATATATACTTCCTTAAGTTTTGAGAAACGTTTCATATCATCGGTTGTAGGATATACCTTAACCTCACCGTGTACTCCGTGCGGAGATGTTATTACTCCAACCTGTAACCTGTCTTCCATTCCATTCTCCCGGATAAAAAAGGCCCCTGAGAACAGGAGCCCAATAATCAGCCAATCTCTACATCGACTCTCTTGTTGTCATTGGAGGTTGCTGCCTTAACGACAGTACGGATTGCCTTGGCAATTCTTCCCTGCTTTCCAATAACCTTACCCATATCAGTAGCTGCAACATGAAGATTCACAGTGACATTCTTGCCCTCAGTTTTCTCTTCCACAACTACCTCATCAGGATTATCTACGAGTGCCTTAGCGATTACTTCTACTAATTCCTTCATAGTATCCTCCTTAAATCCGAAGCAAATTACTTCTCAATACCTGCAAGCTTAAGGAGCTTTCCAACTACTTCTGTGGGCTGAGCACCGTTAGCGAGCCACTTCTTAGCCTTCTCCTCATCGAACTTGAATGTTGAAGGCTCAGTATTAGGATCGTATGTTCCTACTGTATCAATGAATCTTCCGTCTCTCGGACTTCTTGAATCAGAAATAACGATTCTGTACTGTGCATTTCTCTTGCTTCCGTTTCTCTGTAATCTCATCTTTACTGCCATGATATTTTTTCCTTTCAACAACAAATAATTAATTTATAAAAAGTAAGTGAACTTACTTAATATCGGTTACCTAGAAGGGCATCCTGAATCTGCCCTTTTTTCCCATCATACCCTTCATCTGCTTCATCATCTTCTGGGTCTGCTCGAACTGCTTGATGAATCTGTTAACATCAGCTATATCCACGCCGGCGCCCCTGGCTATCCTGTGCTTGCGACTGGGATTCATAAGTTTTGGATTTTCTCTCTCTGCCTTGGTCATGCTAAGAACGATAGCCTCCGTCCTTGCCAGCTGCTTCTCATCTACTGCACCCTCTAAATCAGAGGACTTAACATTGAGTCCAAGTCCGGGAAGCATGCTAAGCATGCTTGATAGTCCGCCCATCTTGCGCATCTGCTTCATGCTCTCGAGGTAATCGTTATAATCGAACTTACCCTTCTTCATGCGCGAAGCCATCTCACGCTCTTTTTCTTCATCGATGTCTATGGCATTCTGTGCCTTCTCAATAAGTGACAGTACATCACCCATACCGAGAATTCTGCTTGCCATTCTCTCCGGGTAGAACTGCTCGAGATCCTCTAACTTCTCTCCCATACCTACGTACAGAATGGGAAGTCCTGTTACCGCCTTAATTGAAAGAGCAGCACCACCTCTTGAGTCGCCGTCAAGCTTGGTAAGAATGACTCCGTCAAGTCCGACCTTTTCATTAAACTCACCGGATACATTAACCGCATCCTGACCCGTCATCGCATCAACCACAAGCAGTGTCTGATGAACATTGAGCTTATCCTTGATCTCAGCCAGCTCATTCATCATATCCTCATCAACATGCAGTCGACCGGCTGTATCAAGTATCACAACATTGAAGTTGTTCTTAAGCGCATATTCATATGCCTCAGTTGCAATCTCGGAAGGCTTAACATCCAATCCTCTCTCGAAGACCTCAACTCCCACCTTCTCACCACATACCATGAGCTGTTTAACTGCAGCAGGTCTGTATACATCACAGGCAACAAGGAGAGATTTCTTACCCTTCTTCTTAAGTGTTCCGGCAAGCTTGGCCGTAGTAGTGGTCTTACCTGCACCCTGAAGACCACACATCATGATTACGGTGATCGCCTTACCGGGCTCAAACTTAATCTCGGTAGTATCACTACCCATAAGAGCTGTAAGCTCTTCATTTACTATCTTGATAACCATCTGGCCCGGATTCAGTCCGTTCATAACATCCTGACCGACAGCTCTCTCTTCTACCTGTTTAACAAACTGCTTAACGACTCTGAAGTTGACATCAGCCTCAAGCAGTGCCATCTTGACATCCTTGACCGCAATATGTACATCTTCCTCTGTCAGACGTCCCTTGCTCTTAAGCTTCTTAAATACGTTCTGTAATTTATCGGTTAAGCTATCAAATGCCATTATTACATCTCTTCAAGTATCTGATCTACCAGTCTGCGCACTCTCTCATCATCAGTGATTGATTCAATCTCACACACCTTCTCCCTGACCGACTTGAAGCGCTTAATCAGACACAGCTTATCTTCATAATTATTCAGTATCTTATCGCATCTCTTAATCAGATCATGCACACCCTGTCTTGAAACATTGTATTCCTCTGCGATCTCACTAAGAGACATATCGTTAATAACCAGTGCACCGTACACCTGCCTCTGGTGCTCTGTCAGAAGCTCACCATAGAAATCATATAGCATTCCGCGTTCAAATATTCTGTCCATGATGCCTCCTATTAATGTCAAGTAGTTTATCTTGACACCAGATGATATATTACAACAAAGCAAAAGAGGCTGTCAAGTACTTTTTCTTGACAGCCTCTGATATTTTTATTAATTTAAACCGAAGTTCTAACAATCTTAGGCTGATAGCCTTCCTTTTCCAGACGTGACAGTATCTGATTCTTATGCTCGGTACCGAAGGCCTCAAGTGTGATCCTAAGCTCCACCGCAGCATTTCTGTTAATGGATACGAACTGGTTATGCTCAAGCTTAATAACATTACCGTTCTCACTTGCAATAACCGCCGATACCCTTGACAGCTCACCCGGCTTATCCGGAAGCAGCACAGACACCGTGAAGATTCTGTCTCTCATGATAAGACCCTGCTGGACAACGGATGACATGGTGATCACATCCATGTTACCACCCGACAGAATAGATACGACCTTCTTGTCCTTAACATTCAGCTTTTTTAGCGCCGCAACGGTAAGGAGTCCCGAATTCTCCACAATCATCTTGTGGTTCTCGACCATATCAAGGAAGCTTACTACCAGGTCTTCATCATCAACCGTTATTATTTCGTCAATATTCTCCTTAAGGTATGGAAAAATCGCTTTGCCCGGAGTCTTAACCGCAGTACCGTCAGCTATCGTGTTAACTGAAGGAAGGGACAATACCTCTCCGGCTTCCATCGAAGCCTTCATGCAGGCAGCTCCCGAAGGCTCTACTCCGATCACTTTAATCTTGGGATTCAGAAGCTTGGCAAGAGTGGATACTCCTGTTGCAAGTCCGCCTCCACCTATCGGAACCAGAATATAGTCGACAAGCGGCTGTTCCTTGATTATCTCCATTGCGATGGTGCCCTGTCCTGTTGCAACGGTCAGGTCATCAAAGGGATGAATGAAGGTATAGCCATGCTCTTCGGCCAGCTTATATGCATGCTCGCAGGCTTCATCATATACATCTCCATAGAGTACAACCTCGGCTCCATAGCTCTTGGTCCTGTTAACCTTAATCAGAGGAGTAGTTGTAGGCATAACGATTACAGCCTTAACGCCGAAGCTCTTTGCTGCATAAGCCACGCCCTGTGCATGGTTGCCCGCAGATGCTGTAATCAGTCCCTTAGCTCTCTCCTCATCCGAAAGGGTAGATATCTTATAATAAGCACCCCTCAGCTTATAAGCACCGGTCTTCTGCATATTCTCAGGCTTAAGATAAACCTTGTTACCGGTAAGAGCCGAGAAATAATCACTATAGATCAACTTTGTCTCCTGTGTTACCTGACTTACGGCTGCACAGGCTTCTTCAAAACTATCAAGCGAAAGCATCTTCTTCCTCCATCTTTACATCAAATAAAGCATTTACAAATGTATCCGAATCAAATTCCTGCAGGTCGTCTATTCCTTCACCGACACCGATGAACTTAACGGGAATTCCAAGCTCTGACTGAATCGCTATGGCAATACCACCCTTGGCAGTTCCATCCATCTTGGTAAGTACTATACCCGAGAGCGGTGCTACCTCTCCAAACTCCCTTGCCTGATTGAGCGCATTCTGTCCTGTGGTTGCATCAAGCACGATCAGATTCTCTCTCTTGACTCCGGGATAGTTCTTGTCAATGATTCGATTCATCTTCTCCAGCTCATTCATTAGATTCTTCTTATTATGGAGTCTTCCTGCCGTATCACACAGAAGAACATCCACATGTCTTGACCTGGCAGCATTAACCGCATCATAAATAACACTACTGGGGTCAGCTCCGTCATTGGCTCCAATCATGTCAACACCTGCACGCTCTGCCCAGATTTCCAACTGTTCACTCGCTGCGGCCCGGAAGGTATCAGCAGCCGCAATAAGCACGCTTTTGCCCTTATTCCTGTATATATGTGCAAGCTTTCCTATTGTGGTAGTCTTGCCTACTCCATTGACTCCAATCACCATGACTACCGAGGGCTTATCTAAGAATTCATAATCAGACTCAGTCACTCGCATTTTTTCCTTAATGACATCAATAAGGTATTCGCGACACTCGTCAGGCCTACGACATTCACGCTTCTTAACAGCCAGCTTCAGCTCATCAAGAATCTCTTCAGTTGCATGGATACCGACGTCACCCATAACAAGGATTTCCTCGAGCTCCTCATAGAAGTCATCATCTATTTTGTCATGTGATGTGAACACAGACTCTATCGAATCCACGATATTGCTACGGGTCTTGCTGAGTCCCTGTTTCAGTTTTGCAAAAAAATTAGCCATATTTTAACTTAATGAATCCTCTATCAAATTGACGCTGACAAGAGTCGATACACCCTTCTCCTGCATAGTAATACCGTAGAGACGGTCTGCCCTCTCCATGGTACCGCGTCTGTGTGTAATAACAATGAACTGCGTATGCTTAGTCAGCTTGTGCAAATACTTAGCGAACCTCTCGACGTTACTCTCATCAAGAGCTGCCTCAATCTCATCCAGTAAACAGAAGGGTGAGGGCTTGAGGTTCTGGATCGCGAAGAGCAGTGCGATTGCAGTCAGTGCCTTCTCACCACCCGACAGTTGCATCATATTCTGAAGTTTCTTGCCCGGGGGCTGAGCGATAATCTTGATTCCGGCATCGAGAATATCCTGATCCTCCATAAGCTCGAGGGTACCATGTCCGCCACCGAAGAGTTCCTTGAATACCTTGTCGAATTCCTTCTCAATCGCACTAAACTTCTCCCTGAACTGCTTACGCATGGCATGGTCAAGTTCTTCAATGATGCCTACCAGAGTCTTCTCAGCCTCCACAAGATCATCATGCTGGGTCTTTAAGAAGGTATATCTCTCGGATACCTCCCTGTACTCATCAATGGCATTGACATTAACATCGCCAAGCTTCTTAATCTCATCCCTCAGGTTACCGGCTTCCTTCCTCATGGAAGACAGATCCGTCATCTCGGGATTGGCCAGGTTCTCGGCATCGCGCAGAGTAATCTCATACTCGTTCCACATATAATCAATCTGATTCTGGATAGAGTCCTTAAGCTTGCTTAAGTTTGTCTCAAGTCTGAACTTCTCCTTATCAAGATTAGCTCTTGTCTCTGACAGTTCTTCTCTTATATTGAAGAAATTTTTCTGCTTCTCATTGAGTTCATCCTTAAGTTTAATGTGGGCATTAAGACTGTCTCCCGTCTCATTCTGTGATTTATATGAGGCCTCAATGGTTGCCTTTATCTCCTCAATCTGTTTCTCACGCTCTTTAACAAGAGTGGCACTGTTGCCGATCTCGTCGGTAATCTCCTTTAGCTCGGCCTCAAATCTTACTCTTTCAGACTTGATTCGATTAAGGTTCTGCTCTTCGAAGCTGCCTCTCTGGATGATCTTCTCAACCTCCACCTCGTGCTCACGAAGAAGCGCTAAGATATCATTCTCACTCTTATGATGAACTTCAAGTTCACCCTGCAGAAGTTTAATCTTCTCTTCACTGTCATGCTCTCTGGCCAGTGACTCATTCAGAGCTTCGGCAATAGCAGCCTCTTCTGAAGCTATATCAGCCATCTGCTTCTCAATTCTTATCGACTCCTCCTTCAGGCTGTCAATATCGGCAATGCTCTCCTCTTTCTTACTCTTGGCAGACGTAAGATTGATTCTTGCTGTATTCTGCTCAATGAACATAGACTGAAGCTTAAGGTTGTCCTGCTCAATCTGTACTCTGAGTTTATTCCTCTCGCTCTTAATTTCCTCTATATTCTTATTTATCTCATCAATGGAATTGAGCGCTTCCTGCATTCTCTTCTCAATCTCGTCCATCTCTCGTCTTCTGGAAAGAAGATTGGAATTATTCTTGAAAGCACCACCCGAGATTGCACCACCCGGTACCAGGAGTTCTCCCTCAAGTGTGACCATTCTGATGCCGTAGTTGTATTTCCTGGCAATCTTTACGGCATTGTCAACATTATCTACAACTACAATTCTGCCAAGCATAGCCTTGGCTACATTAACATATTCCTTCTTGGTTGATACAAGCTTGGAGGCAAGACCAAGTACTCCTGCTTCATCAAGCACCTCAGGAGTCTTGAACTCCTGTGTATTCTCGATACTGGTAAGCGGCAGGAAAGTCGCTCTTCCGGCCTTCTCCCTCTTAAGGAAGCCAATCATCTTCTTGGCAGTATTCTCATCATCGGTAACGATGTTCTGGATATTGCCGCCCAGTGCCGTTTCAATTGCTATCTCATACTTCTTCTCAGCCGAAATAATATCGGCAACAACACCTATGATACCGGGGTTGGCATCCTTCTGCTCCATTACTCTCTTAACAGAGCCACCGTAGCCTTCATATCTCTCTGTAATATTGCTCAGAGCATCAAAAGTAGACTTGTCCTTATGATAATCCACCTGCAGATTCCTGAGTCTGTTGTCAAGTTCTACAAGCTTAGCCTTCATATCGGCTACGGTCGCTTCATTCTGAGACTTAAGTTCATTCATCTCATCAATCTTAGCCGTAATACCATCAAATTGTTCTTCAAGCCTGCTTATCTCATCATTATTCTTGGCTTCATCTGTCTTGGCAGACACAATCTTACCCGTAAGCTCAGCTTTTCGGATGTCTGTCTGCTCCTTCAGGGTCTTTAATCTCTCACCCTTACTCTTAATATTGGCTCTCTCCTGGAGTGCATCAATGATACCCTTGCTTAGGCGTTCAATCTCATCATTGATAGTCTCAATAGTGCTCTGAATACCCTTAAGATCCTCTTCTACGGAAGCTTTCTTTTCCTTAACAAGAGCGATTTCCTCATCTATTGACTGTTTCTTGCCGGCAGCACTTTCCTCTTCCTTCAGTTTCTCATCAAGCTCACTCGACACAGAACTCTTACGGTTGTCCAGATGCTCCTCATTACCCTTGCAGGCCTTGATCTGCTCATTCAGGACGTCAATCTGCCTGTTCAGTCTCTCCCTTATTACATTGGCTTCGGAAAGGGCATTCCTTTCTGCCTCAATGGTATGCTCCAGCTCCTCTATACGACTATTGGTCTCATCGTATTCGACCTTGATATTCTCGAATCTGTCATTAACGGCTTCAAGCTCTGAGGTTGTATTCTTAAGATTAGTCTCGGTATTGCTAAGCTCTTCCTTGACACAGGCGTTCTCAAGAAGGAAGCTGTTAACATCAAGAATCTTAAGCTCTTCCTTCTTCTTAAGATAAATCTTAGCCTTCTCAGACTGTCTCTCGAGAGGACCAACCTGTTTCTCAAGCTCTCCCAAAATATCCGATACTCTGATAAGATTGTTACGCTCTTCCTCAAGCTTCTTCTCGGAAGCAAGCTTTCTTCTCTTAAACTTAACAATTCCGGCAGCCTCGTCAAAGAGTTCTCTTCTCTCCTCAGGCTTACCGCTTAGAATGGCATCTATCTGTCCCTGACCGATAATGGAATATCCTTCTTTACCGATACCGGTATCGTAGAACAGTTCATTAATAACCTTCAGTCTGCAGGGAGCACCATTTAAGAGATATTCACTCTCTCCCGAACGATACAGTCTTCTTGCAACCGTAACCTCATCAAAATCAAGCGCCAACTGTCTGTCGGAATTATCCAGGGTAATAGCCACATAGGCATAGCTGAGCGGCTTCCTAAGTTCGGTTCCCGCAAAGATAACATCCTGCATGCTGGATCCTCTCAACTGCTTGATTCTCTGCTCACCAAGAACCCATCTTACCGCATCGGCAACATTACTCTTACCCGAACCGTTAGGGCCCACGATGCCTGTAATACCGTTATGAAACTGAAAATTTATCTTATTGGCAAAGGACTTAAAGCCCTGAACCTCAATACTCTTTAAATACATTAATTCTTCCTTATTGTCTTAATTGCCTCCATGGCAGCCTTCTGCTCAGCCGCCTTTTTGGTCTTCCCCTCACCTTTGCCTACAACCTTACCGTCAAGCACGACCTCAACAGAGAAGGTCTTATTATGGTCCGGACCGAATTCGTCCACAAGCACATACTCAAAGTCCGAATGCTTGCCCGCCTGCACTAACTCCTGAAGAGCGGTCTTGCAGTCCGAGAACAGAATCTTATCCTCCAAATCGTTCATCACAAAGTCTTCAATAAATCTCTTGGCTTCCTTAAGTCCCGAATCCAGAAAAATCGCTCCGATCACGGCCTCAAATACATCCGAGGTTATCGAGTCTCTGTCCCTTCCTCCGGTCGCTTCTTCTCCCCGGCCAAGACGAATATATTTCTCAAGTCCGATTTCCCTTGCACAGTAGGCAAGAGCCGGCTCACATACCATGCTCGAACGAAGTCTTGTAAGCTTTCCTTCACTAAGATTTTGATGTTCCCTGAACAGATATTCACTCGATACGAGCTCCAGCACCGCATCACCTAAGAACTCCAGCCTCTCATAATTTCCGAAAATTTTTATTTTCTTCTCATTTGCGAAGGAACTGTGAGTAAGTGCCTGGTTGATCAGATTCTTATCTGTAAATATGTATCCAATTTTATCCTCCAGAGAGGATATATCCTTAATATATGACATATTTCCCCATACATTTCAAAAAGCCCTTGAGATAGGGCTTTTTGAATTAATCAACTGCGTTCTTGATAAGTTCTAAAGCTTCACCGACTGTGGTAATGCTTTCTGCTTTCTCCGGCGGAATCTCAATACCGAATTCCTCCTCAAGTCCCATGATAATCTGGAAGATATCAAGTGAATCAGCTCCAAGATCATCCATAAATGTGCTATCCTCGCTAATCTCATCAGGATCCACACTGAGTACCTCTGCGATTACTTTCTTCAGCTTCTCAAATTCCATAATCAACCCTCACTTTTATTCATTTGCGCCATCTATAACGCATTTTATCTTTTCTGATATATTCTGTTCCCTGAAGGCTACACACTGAATCAGTGTATTGCGTACCTCCTTCGGAGAGCTGCTTCCATGAGTCTTAACAACAAGACCGTTAAGTCCAAGCATTGGTGCTCCACCGTATTCGCTGGCATCGAAGGACTTAAGTGTCTGCTTTAGGGCGGGCTTTACAAGGAGTGCACCGATTTTACTTCTAAGTGAAGTCATCATGCCTTCCTTAACCTTGGAAATAAGTGTTCCGCCGACACCCTCATACAACTTAAGTACAACATTGCCCACAAAGGCATCGCATACAACAATATCGGCATATCCCGCAGGAATGTCTCTTGCCTCAATGCTTCCGATGAAGTTAATATCGGGACAGGCCTTCAGAAGCGGGAAGGTGTCCTTAACCAGGGCATTACCCTTATCCTCTTCCGCACCGATATTAAGAATAGCGACTCTTGGATTCTCAATACCGACGATGTCTCTCATATATACCGTACCCATCTTGGCAAACTGTACCAGCATGGAAGGTCTTGCATCAACATTCGCACCACAGTCAATAAGCAGTGCAACACCGTCCTTAGTCGGAATAAGCGGGGCAAGAGGTGCTCTCTCAACACCCTTAATCCTTCCGATGATAACCTGACCTCCGACGAGAGTAGCTCCTGTTGATCCTGCAGAAACGTAAGCGTCACACTCACCGTTCTTAACAAGATTCATAGCCTTAACAATAGATGAATCCTTCTTCTTACGAATGGCAAGCACCGGAGGTTCGGCATTCTCAATTATCTCAGGAGCGTCCACTACCTCGATTCTATCCTTGTCGTACTCCCTGCCTTCCAGAACGGCATTAATCCTGTCCTTCTGTCCAACCAAAAATACCTTCAGTCTGTCATTGTCTCTAACAGCATCCACCGCACCCAGAACATTGCATTCCGGAGCGTTGTCACCACCCATTGCATCAAGTGCAACTTTGGTTAATGTATCCATCAAAATCCCCTTTATCTACTGCTTGATTTTCAAGTAATACTATACTAGAGATAAAGTCATAAATCAAGTCAAACTGCCACACCGATCAAATCAAGAATAAGCCCTGCAATTATGCCCACCAGGTAGATAATTCCAAGGATTACAAGATTGTTATTTTTATCCTCATTCACACGGAACAGCACCAGTACTCCGACTCCTGAATTAACTAAAAGTCCGCACATCATGGTACCGAAGCCCAGCACGCCGTTAAGATACAGCGTAGTAATCACAACGGAGGCACCGCAGTTGGGAATCAGTCCTACAAGTCCTGCTATGAGTTCCCCCACAACGGGTATATTAAACACCGTATTGCCCAGCACTTCGAAGCCAACCAGTTCAATAACTATATTAAGCACGGCCGTAACCGCAAGAATAAATACGAAGATTGAAAGCGTATGCTTTATCGCAGGCTTGAGTATACCCTGTCCGCAGCTGCAATGCTCATGCTCACAGAAATGATGAATATCAACTTCCTCTTCCTTCTTATGAAACACTGCTCTAAGCACTATATCAACAGCAAAGCCGGCAATCATTGCAATAAAGGCCTTAATTGCCAGTATCTTGCCGATAACAACAGGGTTCACTGCCTCCGATATAAGAATTGGCAGCATTTCATCCGAGGTCGACAGAAACACTGCAATCAGCGTTCCCATGGTGATCACCCTTCCGGCATACATACTTGATGCCGTTACCGAGAATCCACATTGGGGAAAAATGCCCAGGACTGACCCCCACAGCGGGCCGACATTACCTGCTTTTTTCAAAGCAGCCTTTGATTTATCTCCAAGCTTATCCTCCATATATTCCATTAAGAGATACGTGACAAACAGAAACGGCAGAAGCTTGAGACTGTCTATCACCGCATCAAGAATTGCATCTAACATAATTTCCTCGTTTTGGGGTAACCGGATTAGTTACCGCTACTATATAAGCTCCTTATATTTGAACTGTCTTCTTCCTTCAGCATAGTCGGCAACAATATTGCCGTTACCGGTAAGAGTATACTTATATGTAACAAGTCCATCAAGTCCCACAGGGCCTCTGGCATGAAGCTTGCTTGTGGATATTCCAACTTCTGCTCCAAAGCCGTATCTGAAGCCATCTGCGAATCTTGTGGAGCAGTTCCTGTATACTCCCGCAGAATCAACCATGTTCATGAAATACTCAGCGTTACTGTCACAGTCCGTTATGATGGAATCAGTATGATGTGAGCCATGTGTATTGATGTGCTCTACAGCTTCCTCTAAGCTTTCAACCACCTTAACGGAGGCATCAGGACTTAAGTATTCAATATAGCCTTTTTCAGGAAGGTGGCTTAACCCATACCTGTCTGCAAGTTCATCGTCCGCATGGAGACACACCTTATTCTCAATCATATATTCCTTTAGTCTTGTAATAAAGGTATCTGCAATACTCTTATGAACCAAGATCGTCTCAACAGAATTGCAGGCAGCAGTATACTGTAGCTTGGCATCCTTAATTATCTTAAGTGCCATATCAATATCTGCATGCTCATCCACATAGATATGACAGATTCCGTCAGCATGTCCCATAACCGGTATGCGGGTATTGTTCATAATATACTGAACAAAAGCGTTGCTGCCTCTTGGGATAATCAGATCCACATAGCCCTCACAGTTAAGCATTTCATCTATCTCACTATGAGTCGTTGCAAGCTTCATACTATTATCGGGAAGACCTGCCGTAACAACAGCTTCATGAATGATATCAAATAATGCACGATTTGTATTGGCAGTTTCCCTGCCTCCCTTAAGAATTGCGCAATTACCGCTTTTGACACAAAGTGTCGAAATCTGAACTAGCGCATCAGGTCTTGCCTCAAATATAATACCTATAACACCGATGGGACAGGATATTCTTGTAAGAGTCATATCCTCGTCAAGCTCACGCTTGAGGCTCACCTTACCAATCGGGTCTTCAAGACCAATAAGCATATCAATGCCGTCAAGTACACTGCTAAGTTTACCTTCGTCGAACTTAAGCCTCCCTAGCACAGCATCGTCAATCCCCGATGCCGTTGCGTTATCCATATCACGCTTATTCTCCTCAAATATCTTATCCTTATTATTCTTCAGGCTGTCCTTAATTAATAATAGAGCCTTATTTCTAATATCAATGCTGCTACCTGCCATTACGGGAGCAACCTTCTTCATATTGATCACGTCATCCCTGATGCTCATAGTCTGACTCCTTTGAAAACCATTTCTCAAAGTATAACATCATGTGAATAAAATAAAAAGAGCTTTCCCGTCGGGAAAGCTCCTCGAATTCATAAATTAATCTACTGCTACGATCTCTTTTTTGTTGTAAGAACCGCAAGCCTTGCATACTCTGTGAGGCATCATAAGAGCGCCACACTTACTACACTTAACGAGTGTAGGTGCTGACATCTTCCAGTTAGCTCTTCTCTTATCTCTTCTACCCTTAGAGGATTTATTCTTAGGACAAATTGACATATCGTTACACCTCCTTATAGTGTGAAATCCATTATTTTGCTCGTTTGGACTCTCACATATAAGTCAGTCCCAATTTAACGCGCTTTTGTATTATATTATGTAGACATAGGTTTGTCAACAGTTTTTTATACAAGCTGTGCCTGAACCGCCGTAAGTGCTACAACACCTACAACATCCTCCCAGCTACAGCCTCTTGACAGATCATTCACCGGCTTAGCCAAACCCTGAAGCATGGGACCGTATGCTTCTGCCTTACCCAGTCTCTGTACCAGTTTATATCCGATATTGCCCGCATCAAGGTTAGGGAAGATAAGGACGTTAGCCTTACCTGCAACATCTGAATTAGGAGCCTTACTCTTGGCAACAGAAGGAACAAGGGCTGCATCTGTCTGGAGTTCCCCGTCGATAACAAGATTAGGATACTGTTCCTTGGCAATTCTTGTAGCTTCCACCATCTTGTCTACGAGCGGATGCTTGGCACTTCCCTTGGTAGAATGACTGAGCATGGCAATTATTGCCTTAGCACCAACCAGGTTCTTGAAAGACTTAGCCGAGGTATCTGCGATTGCTGCAAGCTCCTCGGGATTAGGGTCCTGATTAAGGCCGCAGTCTGCGAAAAGGAAGGTTCCGTTATATCCATATTCGCAATCCGGCACATCCATAATGAAGAAACCGCTGACAAGCTTAGTACCGGGGGCGGTTTTTAATATCTGAAGGGCGGGGCGAAGGGTATCTGCAGTAGCATGACATGCACCCGCAACCATACCGTCCGCATCGTTACACTTAACCATCATAACTCCGAAGGTCAGGGTGTCGCTAAGAAGTGTCTCTCTTGCTTTCTCCATTGTCATACCCTTGGACTTACGAAGCTCATAGAGCGTCTCTATATAATAATCCAGTCTGTCTGTGGTGTGAGGGTCGACAATTGTTACACCGTCAAGTTCAATATCGAGCCAGCCGGCACCGTCGAGAATCTTCTCCTCATTACCTACCAGAATAATATTTGCGATTCCCTCTCTGATAATATGACTTGCTGCAATAAGTGTTCTCTTGTCAGTAGTCTCCGGAAGCACGATAGTCTTGATATCTGATCTCGCTTTCTCTTTAATCTTATCAATATACTCTCCCATGGTATCCCTCCGTTTGCGTTTTCTGCATTTCTTTAATATATTATAAGTGAACAAAGCATTACTATACAAGGCAAAAAGATTACCAAATTGTATTTTTGGCAGTGCAATCAGACAAGGGAGGAAGAGCTTGAAGGTAGCCGGAATTATTGCAGAGTACAATCCGTTTCATAATGGACATAAATACCAGATTGATAAGATAAAAAGTGCTGGCTTTGACTATTGTATAGCAGTTATGAGCGGTCAGTTCACCGAGCGAGGGCTTCCTGCCATTGCCGACAAGCATACACGTGCCCTGATGGCACTTAAGGGCGGAATCGACCTGGTCATCGAGCTTCCGGTATATCTTGCTACCGGACGTGCGGACCGCTTCGCCTTCGGTGGTGTCAAGCTGATGGACAGCCTTAATGTTGTTGACAGTCTGTGCTTTGGAATAGAGCCGGAATCGAAGCCTTACTTCAGTTCAATTGCCAACTTCCTACTCAATCCACCCAAGTGGTATGATGAGAAACTGGCTTCCTATATGAAAAACGGGAAGACTTATCCCGAAGCCAGGGTGTGCACTCTGTCAGAATACTTCGACAGTGACACTCTCTCGTGTCTCAATGGCTCCAATACCATACTGGGGCTTGAATACATATCCGCAATGCATAAGATCTCTTCTTCAATGAAGCCTTTCATTATCGACAGGGTTGGAAGCAAATACAATGATACCGAATGTCGTACGGACGGCTTCAGCAGTGCCGGCGCCATAAGGCTTGCCTTAAATAGCAACCACGATAGTCTTGCAATAGACAGCTGTCCCGAATATAGTGTGAAGCTGCTTAATTCTCTTAACCTTAAGAATGTAAACGACTATTCCGACATTCTTCACTATAAGCTTACGACAGCCACAGATTATTGTGACTATCTTGACGTTGGTGAGGACATATCTAACAGGATACGTTCTCTCCTGCCTGAATATAAGGATTATGAGAGTTTCATCAGCCTGGTTAAGACTAAGAATATCACCTACAATTCCGTAGCCAGGAATCTGCTGCATATCCTGCTCAACATCCCTAAGGATGTCACAAATCATGCCAACTATGCACGCATTCTCGGATTCAGGAAGGAGTCAAGTGAGCTTATCAGAATGATTAATGAAAAGTCTTCCATTCCTGTAATTAACAAGCTTGCAGATGCTAAGATCACAGATGAACTCAAACTTGATATCATGGCTTCCTCAATTTATGACAGAAGCATTAATGAATATAAGAAAACGCCGGTTATAATCTGACCGGCGTTCTTTACTGTTCTAATAATTTTGAATTTACTTCTTATCCTCTGGGATTCATTCTCTGAGTCTTATTCACTTATTTAAACAGATCACTAAGTCCCGCAAAGGCAGCATTGGGAACGAATCTATCGCAGCCGCACTCACCCTCATTCAGGTTACTTCCGCAAATCGAGCAAATACCCTTGCAATCCTCCTTGCATAATACCTTAACAGGAATAGCCATACTGATCTCACTGAGAATCAGCTCATCCACATTGATGCTGTAGCCCTCAAGGAAATCACTGTCCTCATCCTCGGTTCCGTCCACAATCTTGCAATCCCCGGTTCTTACAGAGACCTCTCCCGACACATTAATATCATTGCTTACGGGCTGTAAGCATCTGTCACAGGGTAATGTGATCGTGCAATTGAATTCAAAGCCTACATTCGCTCTGCCCTGTCCGTTGTTGCTCACCTTAAGAGATACCATACTCTTATCTTTTAGCTCCACAACATTGCCGTGTAGTTCAATGGCATCTAAGCTTAATGCTTCTTCAAAGTTCTTCTCTTTAATCTTACCGTCAAGAATATCAGAAATATTAATCATATCATCACCACTATTATCAGTTCTTAAATGAATGAATCGGAGCAGGTATTCTTCCGCCTCTGTCTACGAAGGCAGAACAGTCAAACTTATTGACAGGCATAATCGGTGCATGGCCAAGCAGACCTCCGAATTCTACATTCTCACCGACACCCTTACCGATAACAGGAATAATTCTTACCGCAGTAGTCTTCTGATTAATCATACCTATAGCAAGCTCATCTGCTATAATTCCTGCAATTGTTGTATTCTTTGTATCACCCGGAATAGCAATCATATCAAGTCCTACAGAGCATACACAGGTCATAGCCTCCAGCTTCTCTATTGTCAGTGCACCTGCATCAACTGCATCTATCATACCCTGATCCTCACTGACCGGAATGAAGGCTCCCGACAGACCACCGACATAGGATGAAGCCATAACTCCGCCCTTCTTAACCTGATCGTTAAGCAGGGCAAGGGCAGCTGTTGTACCCGGAGCACCCGCTCTTTCAAGTCCCATCTCACAGAGGATATCTGCCACACTGTCTCCGATTGCAGGTGTCGGAGCAAGCGATAAATCAACAATTCCGAAGGGAATACCCAATCTCTTGCTGGCTTCTCTTGCCACAAGCATACCAACTCTTGTAATCTTGAAGGCAGTCTTCTTAATTGTCTCACAGAGCACCTCGAAGTTCTCTCCCCTAACCTGTTCAAGGGCATATTTCACAACTCCGGGACCTGATACTCCAACATTGATTATACTGTCAGCCTCTGTTACACCGTGGAAGGCTCCTGCCATGAAGGGGTTATCATCCGGTGGATTGCAGAGTACCACAAGCTTGGTGCAGCCCATAGAATCATTATCTTTGGTTGCCTCCGCTGTCTCCTTAATCACATCTCCCATGAGTCTGACAGCGTCCATGTTAATACCTGTCTTGGTAGAACCAAGATTAACGGAGCTCATGATTCTCTCTGTACTTGAGAGAGCCTTGGGGATGGAACGGATCAACAGTTCCTCAGCAGGTGTCATGCCCTTGGCAACCAGTGCGGAATAACCTCCGATGAAGTTAACTCCTACCTGTTTGGCAGCCTTATCCAGTGTCAGTGCAATACGAACGAAATCATCCGTAGTCTTGCAGGCACTCGCACCAACTAACGCTATAGGCGTAACCGATATTCTCTTATTCACAATGGGAATACCGAGCTCTAAGGAAATATCATTACCGGTCTTAACCAGGTCCTTAGCAACCGTTGTTATCTTGTTGTAGATATTATCGCATAATTTATCAATATCGCCGTCAATACAGTCAAGCAGGCTTATACCAAGAGTAATGGTACGAACATCAAGGTTCTCCTGCTCAATCATTTTATTAGTTTCGGCAACCTCAAAAATATTTAACATACAAACCTCACTTAGATTCTGTGCATACTCTTAAATATATCTTCTCTCTGGCACTTAATCTGAACGCCAATCTCCTCACCAAGCTTATCAAGGTCGTTCACTATCTCACTGAATGGCTTATTTGCCTTGTCAAAATCGGTGATCATCATCATGTTGAACCATTCCTGAACGATTGTCTGAGAGATATCAAGAATGTTAATTCCGTTGTCTGCCAGATATGTACATACCCTGGCAATGATTCCTACAGTATCATGTCCTACAACCGTAATAATTGTTTTTTTCATGAATTACTCCTTTGTCTATCTTATATATATCCAAGACTCCGCATAATGAAGAGCCAAAGTGTCAGTGTAAATGAACTGAACAGTGTCGTTGTCATAACGGCGCTAGACGATATGACTCCTTCATGCCCCATATTCTTAGCCATGATAAAGCTTGAGCTTGTGGTAGCCGACCCCAGCATGATAAGTGCAGCCACCAGCTTCTCATCCCTGGCTCCCATGGCAACAGCCACAGGCAGGAAAATCGCACACCACAGTATCAGCTTATTGAAGTTTATGAATACAATCGGCTTAAGCTTACTTGATAAATCCTTAAAGCTAAAGCACGCTCCAAGCCCAATAAGTGCAAGAGGTGACGCACAGTTACCGAGGTATGTAAGTGACTTCATAAGAATAGGTGGCTTAGGAAGATGGAGTACTGACCACATAAGACCTGCAAGAATACCTAAGATGATCGGATTGGTTACCAGATTCTTAAAAGTCTTCTTAAACAACGCCTTATAGTCCCTGTCATCATTAGATACTGCCGTAAGAGACAGAATCAATACTGCTACCACATTATATATGGGCACCGAACCGATAATCATAAGTGCCACCATAGCCACATTATCATATATATTGGTCATAAAGGCAATGCCGAGAGTTGCTGCAGCGCTTCTGTAGGAAGCCTGAATGAACTCTCCCCTGTCAGCCCTGTCGACCAGAAAACTGGCGAAAATCCAGGATACAAGTATACTGATAACGGTTACCACCGCACAGAAGGTGACAAAGCTTGAATCCCAAAGCGCCACGAAGTCCTGCTTGGCAAGGTCGATAAACAGCAGTGCCGGAAGGAACACCTTGAATACCAGTTTATTAATCACATCCGTGGTCGAATCGGTAAGCCAATTGATACGCTTAAGGATATATCCCAATACCATCATAAGGAAAATCGGTATTGTTGCATTAAGCGAGAAAACCAGATTGTCTACCATATCATGCTCTCCCTAATCATCCAGTAGGCCCAGACAGTCAGAACATTGATAATAATCTGAATAATCGCAAACCTGAATACCACCTGGGTATTGGACCAGTTATATACCTTTCGTGCCTGGTCGTGAAGCGGACATCTCACATTCTTAAGTATACTTATCTTAAGAAAACGCTTTAGCGCCACCTTGATCAGACCTAATCCTCCATCCAATATCATAACTAAAGAAAGCATAAGATATATAAGAGGCGTTGAGCTCTTAAGAGCGATTATTGCTATGAATATTCCTATAGCCCTGCTACCCGCATCTCCCATAAGAATGGTACTTGGATTGGCATTGAACCACAGATATGCTGATAATACCACCATAAAAAGCATCATGGTATAGGTTATATCCCCAATCCCTCTGGACTGTCTCATCATCAGATAGAATGAACCTATGGTTATTATGGAAAGCGACCCGCAGAGGCCGTCAACACCGTCACTGCAATTGGTTACATTGATTGCAACCCACACCAGAACCACAATCAGTATTCCGTAAAGGGGATAAGGAATCGTAATCTCCTTAAAAGACAGAACCGCAATCTTAAATGTATTGCCGTTGTAATACAGATATGTAAATGCTGTCGCAATGGCAAGCGCTAAGTCAATCGCGCCCTTAAGATATTCACTCCAGGGCTTTTCGGAAGCATCATCCATGAAGCCTGACAGCATGGTAAATGCTATTATCACAAGGTATATCGTCTTCTCAACACTTAAGACATTGAATATAAGGTCTGCCAATATTAGTACAAGTATAAACAGTATACCTGCGCCTCTGGCTTTTCCTTTGCTCAGTTCGCCCTCTACTGCAAAAGCTCTGCCATGGTCATGGGGCAGGTGCTTTTCCATGAATATCATTAAGAGCATGGTGGCGATAAAGGCAAATGCCACACCAAGTATAAAAATAATGTTGTTATCAGCCAGTAAGAATAACATAATTTCATCCTCTGTTAAGTTTACACACTTTTCTTATAATACCACGATTCAGGCAAATATATAAGCCCAATCCTTAATTTGGACCGGGCTTATATTCATTGATGATAAAATCTTATCAAAGTATTGTATCTATTCGTCAACATTGTTTTCAGCAACCTTAGCTGCTCTTGCTGCAACCTCCTTCTCCTGAACGTCTGAAGGACACTGCTCATACCTTGCAAATTCATACTCGTAGGTACCTGCACCACCTGTCATGGAACGAAGATCCGTACAATATCTGAAGATTGTACTCATGGGAACCTCGGCCTCAACTACCTGCCAGCCATTTCCTACAGGATTCATACCAAGTACTCTTCCTCTTCTCTTGTTAAGGTCACCCATAACATCACCTGTATTGGCATCCGGAACCTTAACCTTTAAGCTCATGATAGGCTCAAGCAGAATCGGTGTTGCTTCCATGATACCCTTCTTGAAGGCCTGGATTGTAGCCATCTTGAAAGCCTGCTCCGAAGAGTCAACCGGATGATATGAACCATCATAAAGCACAGCCTTAATTCCAACAACGGGATATGCTGCAAGAGGTCCCTTGCCTACGCTTTCTGCAAGACCCTTCTCAACTGCCGGGAAGAAGTTCTTAGGAACCGCGCCGCCGACTACCATCTGCTCGAAGATGTAAGGAGTCTCAATATCGCCGCTCGGCTCGAAGGTCATCTTAACATGACCATACTGACCGTGACCGCCTGACTGCTTCTTATATTTATATTCAACATCTGACTTCTTCCTGATGGTCTCTCTGTATGCAACCTTTGGATCTGTAAGTTCAATCGTAACCTTGTATTCCGAAGCAAGTCTGCTTACTACAATATCCAGATGCTGCTCACTCATACCGTATAACAGAAGCTGATGGTTCTCTGCATCATTGACATTCCTTAAGGTCTGGTCTTCATGCATCATCTTCTGCAATGACTGACTGACCTTATCAATCTCACTCTTGTTCGGAACCTTGTATCTCCTATAGGTATAAGGTGTAGGAAGTTCAACCTTACCATACTTAATCGTATTTGCCTTGGTCGATAATGTATTACCGGTTCTTGCAGCTGTAAGCTTGGCAATGGCACCGATATCACCTGCATGAAGCTCCTTAACCTCGATTGGCTTATTGCCCTGAAGCACGTAAATCTTACCGATTTTCTCCTCAACATCCTTATCCAGGTTGTAGAGAAGGTCATCTGTCTTAATAACACCGGAATAAACCTTGATAAGGCTGTACTTACCGATGAACGGGTCAACGATAGTCTTCCAGATATATGCACTCTTTGCCTTAGAGAAGTCAAAGTTTGCCTCGAATACATCATTATTCTTAAGCGATACACCGGCTACCTTCCTTGAGTCGGGACTCGGGAAGTACTTAACAATATCATCAAGAAGTGTATATACACCCTGACACAGAATGCTCGAACCCATGGACATGGGAACAATGTTACCGTCATCAATATTGGTCTTCAACGCAGCTCTGATCTCGGCATCCGAGAAGGTATCTCCACCGAAATATCTCTCCATGAACTCTTCACTGGTCTCAGCAACAGCTTCCATAAGAGTCTCTCTGTACTGCTCTAAATATGACTGGCTGTACTCGGGCATATCGCACTCTAAAGCTTCCTTGCCTTCCCACTTGTAAGCCTTCTCAGCAATAACATTAACATAGCCTACGAACTTCTCATTCTCACGGATAGGCAGATGGAAGGGAGCAATTACCTTACCATACTTAGCAGTCATATCTTCAACAACCTGTCGATATGATGCATTATCAATATCCATATCTGTAACGAAGACCATACGCGGCAGCTTATACTTATCGCACAGCTCCCAAGCCTTCTCAGTACCCACTTCAATTCCTGCTTTACCGCTAACAACAATAATAGCGGCATCCGCTGCAGAGGCTGCTTCCTCAGCTTCTCCTACGAAATCGAAATATCCGGGTGCATCTATAAGATTAATCTTAACTCCATCCCACTCAATAGGTACAACACTTGTGGCAATAGAGAACTGTCTCTTAATCTCCTCCTTGCCGTAATCGCTTATAGTATTGCCATCGGCAACCTTACCCATTCTTGAGGTAAGTCCTGCAAGATAAGCCATTGACTCTACAAGGCTTGTCTTTCCTGAGCCACCATGTCCAAGCAATACCACATTGCGGATTTTATCAGTGGTGTAAACGTTCATATACCCTCCTTCGGTAGTCCCCACTACCTATTGTAGATTATCGCTTTTGCGACCATAGTGATATTTTACATAATTTTCTAACAATTCGCAACATTTTTTGTAAATAATGTGTGAATTGTTGTAATTTTGAGAATATTAAGACAATTATTGGGTCAAAAATACCCCCTGCCCGAAGGCAGGGGGACACTGACTTTATCACTATATCCTTGCCGTAAGAAGTTCCAAGCTTCCCTTAACTTTCACCTTATCTGAGCGCCTGGGGATAAATACACAGTCACCCTTCATAAGCTCCATTGAGTCCTTACCGGCACTGATCGAACCGCTTCCGTCAAGCACCATCAATGCATAGAAGCTCTCTTCATTTGTGTCAATTGTCGCACTTTTGCCAATCTTTAATGTCTTAACATCAAAATATTTGCATTTCTGTGCTCCGTTGTAAGCCCTAAGGTCGATGACATCCATAGCCTTATCTATATCCAGCCGTCTCTTATTACCGTATTTGTCCACACGGTTGTAGTCATAGAGACGGTAGGTAGAGTTGGAGCTCTGCTGGACCTCACAGATAATGATACCGGCGCCAATCGCATGAATGGTTCCCGCCGGAATATAATAGTCCTCTCCCGGATGAACCTCCACCCTGTTCAGAAGTTTTAATATACTGCCGTCCTTAAGACTGCTTCTGATCTCATCTTCTGTGCAGTCCTTCTTAAGACCCATATAGATACATGCTCCCGGAAGGGCATCAACTATATGCCACAGTTCACTCTTGCCGTACTCATGCTCATTGATAAGCGCATAGTCGTCATCGGGATGAACCTGCACCGAGAGATCTTCCTTGGCATCTATTAACTTAATCATAAGCGGGAAGGGTCTGTCACCCAGGCACTTCCAACCAAGCGCATCTGCACCGATCTTGTTAAGGTATTCTCCGAAGGTAAATCCCTTATATCTGCCGGAAGAAATAACCGACTGACCGTCCGGATGTGCTGACAGCTCCCAACTCTCAGCTATGATCTCAAGGTCGCTTGTCTTACCATAGTTATATTTTAATCTGTTACCGCCCCAAAGATAATCCTTATAGACGGGAGACAGCTTAACAAACGGTTCAAGGTCGAAGCCAAGTTCTGTTTCAGACGGTGCCGGTGACATTTCGGTTACGAAATCATCCGACAGGGCGTTCAGACCCGTCGCCGTCTCAGTATATACAAGATTAGTCTCACTTATACACGATATCTGGTGCACACATCCCGGCTCTATGGTCAGAGTATCACCCGCATTATATACCGCAAACTCATCTCCTATTCCAATCTGTGCGCTTCCCTTGGCTATACTTATACTCTCGGTTCTGCCGCTGTGGCTGTGAGCCTTGATGGTCTTACCGGGAAGAACCGTTATCTTCCTAACCTGATAACCTTCGTTCCTGTCCTCATACAGAATCTTGCTCTCACCCCAGATGTGGTAGAATTCCCTGCTCTTGTCAAAATATCCCCACATGCTTACCGAATCGTGGATGATACTCTTAAGATCATTACTCTTGCCCTTCTTGCCAATATATACCGCATCCTCGGTATTCACAACCATGATATCCTCAAGATGATTGGTAAGCACCAGCTTATCCGTACATCTGTTGATAACCGTGGTATTCTTGCACTTATTGCTGATCAGCTGTTCTTCCTTGTCCAGGTCAAACCTCACTCCCGTAAGGTCATCCAGTGATCCGATATCCTTCCAGTCAAAGCCGGCCTCAACCATCTTCCCCTTCTGGGTATTGACATACAGACTCTGCTCTATGGACTTGGCCGGAATCATATCCATCACATTCTTCCTGTAATAGGTCTTGTTTCCGACAACCTCCTTCATGTAATAAGCGCTATTGCACTGGCTGTACATGTACGGGTCCACAATGCGCAGCTCATTCAGATAGTCACCTACCCTGAATAAGAACATACCACCATTCGTGTAAAACTGCCCCGATTCAAGATATTCCTTCGCTTCAGTCGCATTCGGTTTCTCAGTGAAGCATTCTATTCTGTCTCCGCACGGTTTAATATATCCGAACCTGGTATCGGCTTCATGCATAGGCATGCCGAAGGCTACAATACCTCCGTTTAAAGCCTTGTCCTTAGCTCTTAGAATATCATCCTTATAACTCTCACCACTGATCAGGTGATCACTCGATACCGTAAACAACAGCTCTGACTGTGGAAGGCTAAGTGCCGTAAGTGTTATAGGTGCCGTAGTGCTTCTGCCGGTCTCCTCATATACACATCTGTAGGTCAAGCCCTCAAAGGCCTTCATCTGGTTCTCGATTATGGATTCGTAATCCGAACTTGCCGCAATTATAAATTCATCACAAAAAGCCATATTCCTGGCAACCGTCTCCTGGAATATGGAATGCTTGTTTCTTATTGTAATGAACTGTTTGGGATTATTCTTTCTGGACAAAGGCCACATCCTGTCGCCTCTTCCTCCTGCCAGAATAAGGCATTTCATAGCATATTGCTCCTTATAATATTTATGGCAAGCATAAGCTTGCCATAAAATTAATCAGTCACATTCTTGTTAACTGTCTGATATACTTCAATTCTCGATACTTCCATATCAGGCATGCCGATAAAAATCGCTCCATATGAATAATCATTCTCATTCTTGACTATTCTTACAATCTCCATGAAGCAATGCAGCACTTCCTTGGTCCATATGGTCAGGAAGCCTTCGTATACAGCTCCGATTTCAAGCGGCACCATGCAGGTAAAGCCCACACCACTCTTAGATACGTCTGTAACCTCTATCGCAACTTCTTTGGCCTCCTCTGCTCCACCGCTCAAGGACTTAATTACAAGTCTTGATGTTAATTCGGTTCTCTCTGACTTACGTTTCTCCATCTTTCTCCTCCCAACTAAAGGAAATCACTAAACCCCCACAAAATTATTATAAACTAACAGAATAAATACGTCTACTTTTCCGTTATCTAATAAACATTGCATCACCAAAACTAAAGAACCTGTATCGAAGGTCAATCGCCTCCTTGTAGGCCTTCATAATATTATCCTTACCTGCAAGCGCAGATACCAGCATAACCAATGTGCTCTCGGGCAGATGGAAATTGGTGATAAGTGCATCCAATACCTTGAAACTGTAACCCGGATAGATAAATATCTGAGTATCGTTCTCACCGGGAATAACTTTACCTGTATCATCAGCTGCACTCTCTATTGTTCTGCAGCTGGTAGTACCGACACAGATTACTCTGCCACCATTTTCCTTGGTGGTATTGATTATATCTGCCGCTTCCCCGGTAATTATATAGTGCTCAGAATGCATATGATGATTGGCAACATCATCAACCTTAACCGGTCTGAAGGTTCCAAGTCCCACATGAAGTGTGACATAAGCAATACGAACGCCCTTTGCCTCAAGCTCAGTGAGTAATTCCTTCGTAAAGTGAAGACCTGCAGTAGGAGCTGCAGCAGAACCGTCGTATCGGGCATACACAGTCTGGTATCTGTCCCTATCCTTAAGCTTGTGAGTAATATAAGGAGGCAGGGGCATCTCACCCAGTTTATCCAGTACCTCTTCGAATATGCCATCATACTCAAAGAGCACTTTTCGTATACCCTCCTCCATAGTATCAAGGATGGTTGCCGTAAGCAGTCCGTCACCGAATATTACTCTTGCACCGGGCTTCAACTTCTTGCCCGGCTTAACCAGTGTCTCCCAGGTATCCTTGGATAATTTCTTCAGCAGGAACACCTCTACATGAGCTCCCGTGTCCTCCTTGACGCCAAGCAGTCTGGCAGGAATAACCTTAGTGTTGTTAAGCACCAGACAGTCACCCGGATTAACTAAATCAATGATGTCCTTAAATATCTTATGCTCTGTTTCGCCGGTCTCTTTGTTAAGTACAAGCAGTCTTGATGCACTCCTGTCCTCCAAAGGGTCCTGGGCTATCAGTTCTTCAGGCAGTTCAAAATTAAAATCCGAGGTCTTCATAATTACAGACCGATTCCCGCTATGAAGCTCTTGTAGCCTTCATAGGCTTCATACAGGTCTGCCTTGCTTATGCACTCCCAAGGAGCATGCATATTGAGAACAGCAACACCTGCATCAATTACATTCATGCCATATAACGCAAGAATATATGCGATTGTACCGCCACCGCCTATATCTACCTTGCCGAGCTCCGCTGTCTGGTAGATAACGCCATCCTTATCAAGTACATTGCGGATTGCTGCTATGTACTCAGCATTGGCATCATTGGAGCCTGACTTACCTCTTGAACCTGTGAACTTATTAAATACCAGTCCGTTGCCAAGAAGTGAAGCATTCTTCTTATCAAACTTGTCCGCAAATGTAGGATCATAGCCTGCATTAACATCTGAGCTTAACATATATGAATTGGCAAGTGCTCTTCTAAGAAGCAGATCCGAATAATTATCACATGAGAGGTTGATAAGCTCTGCAACAGCATTAACGAAGAACTTACTCTCCATACCTGTAGCACCTACAGAACCGATCTCCTCTTTATCAACAAGGATACAGCAGGTGGTTCTCTCACATACACCTGTGTCAATGAGCGCTCTGAGCGAAGGATATGCACATACCCTGTCATCATGTCCGTAACCTAAGATTAAGCTTCGATCAAAGCCTGCTTCACGTGCACGTCCTGCGGGAACTACCTCAAGCTCTGCTGAAGCGAAGTCCTCCTCCTCTATGTCGTACTGTGCCTTGAGAATGCTTAGAATATTCGCTTTAACTGCTTCCTTCTCATCCTCCTTGGCATCCTTAAGGGGCATGTTGCCGATGATGATATCAAGCTCCTCTCCGGTCACAACCTCACTCGCCTTCTTCTCCATCTGCTTGGCAGCCAGGTGAATCAGCAGGTCAGATACGAAGAATACAGGATCATCCTCATCCTCACCTATATTAATCTCAACGGTGGTTCCGTCCTTCTTGATCACAACGCCATGGATTGCAAGCGGAATTGTGACCCACTGATACTTCTTAACACCACCATAATAATGTGTATCCAAATATCCGATTCCGTCTGACTCATAGAGAGGGTTCTGCTTAATATCAAGCCTCGGGCTGTCAATATGGGCTCCAAGGATATTGAGACCCTCGAGTACAGACTTATTACCGATAACAAAGGCAGCCACAGACTTATTCATCTGTGTCATATACACCTTGTCGCCTGCTTTGAGCTTAGTACCCTTATCTATTAGTCTGTTAAGTTCAACGAAGCCTGCCGCCTCAAGCATGCATACCGCAGCATCGCAGCACTCACGCTCTGTCTTATTGTCACTGATAAAATCAATGTATTCCCCGGCAAAGGTGTCAATTGCCTTCACCTTTTTCTGATTACTCTCTTTCCATACGTTCTTACTGTTCATGGAAATATCCTCCTTAAGGTTACTGTCTAAGCTCGATTCCCATTCCTTCAAGGCCGTTAAGAATCTTCTTCATGGCAGCTGAAATATCTGATTCCTCCAGGGTTCTGTCTGAAGCTCTGAAAGTAATATTGTATGCTATTGACTTAAAGCCCGCCTTAATCTGTGAGCCTTCATATACATCAAACAGACTGAGAGATTCAAGAATCCTGCCACCGCGCTGACGGATTACTGTCTCAATATCACCAACCAGAATATCCTTAGGTGCAACCATGGAAATATCACGACTTACCGCAGGATACTTAGCCACACCCTCGTACTTTCGATCAAATGTTGCATGAGGAACAATAGTCGGCATATCAAGAACTGCAACATATGCCTTGGTTCCGATATTATAATTATCCAGAACTTCAGGATGAACCTCACCAAGGAAACCTACTACACCGCCTTCGTATATAATATTGGCCTGTCTTCCCGGATGAAGGAAGGGCTTACCTGCCTTGGGATCGTAATTAAGTTTGCCCTTCATACCGATGCTGTCGAAGAACTCCTCGATCACTCCCTTCATTGTGAAGAAATCTCCGTTACCGTAGAAGCCAAGTGTAAACTGCATCCTCTCATCGGGATTCTCGGTAAGTGGCAGGCTCTTAGGCAGATAAATATTTGCCATCTCATAGAGTCTGGCATCCTTATTTCTTCTGTTATAGTTGGTAGCAAGCGAAGTAAGCATACCGTTAAGTGAAATGGTTCTCATGATGGAGAAGTCTTCACCCAGAGGATTGCTTATTGTAATTGCCTGTCGTAATACATCATCCTTGTCTATCAGGAGCTTGTCGAATACCTTGGGGCTCTCGAAGGAGTAGCACATACCCTGTGAAAAGCCACAGTATTCCGCAACCTCTCTTGCCTTCTGCTCTATTCTGGACTTAAAGCTAATCTTACCTGTTGTGGCCTCACCGCTCGGAAGAGTTGAAGGTACCTTGTCATAGCCGTAGAATCTGCATACCTCCTCTGCAAGATCTGCAATTCCTTCAAGATCCTGACGGAATGAAGGAATAGTAATCATATTGGTTGAAGCATCATACTCAAGCTCCAGTCTCTTGAAGATGTCAAGCATGGTATCAGCATCAATATCAGTACCCAGAAGATCGTTGATTCTTGTCGGTCTGAATTCTATCTTGTTAAGATCCTTAAGAGGAGCACATACATCAACAACTCCTCCTACAACCTCACCACAACCAAGCTCTTCGATAAGTGCGCAAGCTCTGTTGATAGCCTCAATGGCATTCCTGGGATCAAGTCCCTTCTCGAACTTTCCTGATGCATCTGTTCTTAAGCCCAGTCTCTTGGCAGACTTTCTGATATTTGCTCCGTTGAAGGTTGCTGCCTCAAAGAGCATGGTTTTAACATCATCAGTAATCTTACTGTTCTCACCACCCATGATACCGGCAATTCCGATGGCTTTGCCTGCATCATTAATCATGAGCATCTCACTGTCAAGAGTTCTCTCCTGACCGTCCAAAGTCATGAACTTCTCTCCGTCTTTCGCTCTCTTAACAACAATCTTATGTCCTTCAACCTGGTCAAGGTCAAAGGCATGCATGGGCTGTCCATACTCTTCCATAACATAGTTGGTAATATCGACAATGTTATTAATAGGTCTGATACCGCTTGCAGCAAGTCTTCTCTGCATCCATTCGGGAGATGGTCCAAGCTTGATATTCTTAACGACTCTTGCACAGTACCTTGAGCAGAGGTCAGTGTCGATAACCTCTACGGATACATAGTCATTAACATCTTCAGTATTTCCCTTTACAGTGTTATCAGGCATATTAAACTTCTTATTGAAGGTAACAGCTGCTTCTCTTGCTATTCCGAGTACTGAATAGCAGTCCACTCTGTTCGAAGTAATCTCATATTCGAATACCGTATCATGAAGGCCCAATACTTCAATGGCATCGTCACCTACTGTCACGTCATCCTTGAAGATATAAATACCATCTTCAGGTGCCTCAGGATAATAATCCCTTGTGGAACCAAGCTCCTCAATGGAACACATCATACCGAAGCTATCAACTCCGCGAAGCTTGCCTGCCTTAATCGGAATGCCGTTTTCGGGAAGCGGAGACCCGTCATGTCCTCCCGCTACTCTTCCTCCGTCCAATACAACAGGAACCTTGGCACCCTCAAATACATTGGTTGCACCGGTAACAATCTGAATAACCTCAGATCCTATATCAACCTGACAGATTACGAGTTTATCCGCATCAGGATGTCTGTCAATCTTCTTAATCTGACCTACTACGATCTTACTTAAGTTTTTATCGAGGTTCTCGAAGTACTCGACCTTTGTTCCCGACAATGTGAGCGCATCCAGATACTCTTGAGGTGTACAGTCAAGATCGGGTACATATGCTTTTATCCAACTTAATGCTGTATTCATATTATAATCTCTCCTACTATAAATTAGAACTGCTTAAGGAAACGCTCATCGTTCTCGTATAACAGTCTCATATCATCAATCTCATACTTAAGCAGTGCAATTCTCTCAAGACCTACACCGAAAGCAAAACCCGAATACTCTTCAGGATCAATTCCGCTCATACGAAGTACATTGGGATGAACCATACCACAGCCTAAGATTTCAATCCAACCTGTACCCTTACAGAAACGACATCCCGAACCACCACACTTAAAGCAGCTGACATCCATCTCGGCAGAAGGTTCTGTGAAGTTGAAGTGGTGAGGCCTGAATCTGACTCTGATGTCTTCTCCGTACAGCTCCTTGGCAAACTCTGCAAGAGTTCCCTTAAGGTCTGCAAAAGTTATGTGCTTATCAATAACCAGTCCCTCTATCTGATGGAACGAAGGAGAATGAGTAGCATCAACCTCATCAGAACGGAACACACGACCGGGAGCTATCATTCTGATTGGAAGCTTACCCTGCTCCATTACATGAACCTGTGTACCTGAAGTCTGTGTTCTAAGAAGATATGTATCATTGATATAGAAGGTATCCTGCTCATCCTTAGCCGGATGGTCTGCGGGAATATTCAATGCTTCAAAGTTGTAGTAGTCAGTCTCGATTTCCGGTCCTTCAACAACTTCATATCCCATTCCGACGAAGATTCTCTCAACCTCTTCCTGCGTAATCTGATTAGGATGACGATGTCCTACCGCATTCTTCTTGGCAGGAAGAGTAACGTCAATGACCTCACTTTTCATCTGTGCTTCCCTGATCACTCTCTCAAGCTTAACCGTGGCTTCCTCGAGTACTCTTTCAATCTCGGCACGTGTATCATTCACAAGCTGTCCTATCTTGGGCCTGTCCTCAGGGCTCACGTCCTTCATACCCTTGAGTACCTGAGTAAGCTCTCCCTTTTTACCGAGAATATTAACTCTTGTCTCATTGAGAGTCTCAAGTTTGTCTGCACTGTTAATAGCAGCCAGGGCATCATTCTTAATCTTCTCCAACTTATCCTTCATGTCTTAGTCCTTTCATCTCTTTGTCTATTAAATAATACTTTTATAACCGGCTTGAAATATTTGTTTAGATTCGCACCGATAAGCAGTAAATACATACTAAAATACAGCCAAAACAGCAACACCACAATGGTTGAGAGGTTTCCATAGGAGCTCATACCACCAAAATAGCTTAGGTACAGTGAGAAACCCCAGGAATATATCTGCCATCCGACAGCCGCAATCGCGGCACCCGGAATCTGATACAAAAGCTTAATCTTCTTATTTGGAATAAAGGTATATACCAAAGTAAATATTATGGTAAGAAATACCCAACCGAATATGAACCTATAGTGGCTGAACAGCCCGGCAATATATCCTGCCGGCGGGAACAGCCTGCTGATTACTCCTGCCACATTCTTCGACAGCACCGACAGAGTGAAGGTAATAAAGACAGCTACCAGCGTTATTAATGTATAGAAGCTGGCCTGCAGTCTGATAATAATCATATTCCTGTCTTCAACCACACCATGAACAACATTGAGTCCCGTCTGCAGTCCCATCATTCCCTTGCCTGCAGACCAGAGTGCGATAAGGATCGCTACAGGAAAAATACCTACGCTTTTATCATACATCTGTACAATCAGAGCTTTTATAAAGCCCGAAAGCGAGCTTGGCAGCTCCTCGGTTGCAACTGACAGCAGATATCCCTCCGTTATCGGTGTATAAGGAATCAGTGCACATATTACAAGTATTATCGGAGCAATGGATAGAAAGAAGAAAAAAGCCGCGCTCGAAGCATAAGCAGACACATTGTCATGCTGCAGACTCTTACCAAAATTGTAAAAAATTTGATACGTCTTTTTTATCATTACAATTCTCCGAATAAACCCAAGAAAAGCGACCTGACGGTCGCTGTCTAAGACCTCAAGGAGGGCTCCTGTATTTTGACTCCTAGCAAATCGGCTAGGTGGGTTACCGCAACATGATTTCTGCCTTCCACTGGCAGCCGAATAATTCGGGGTGGCTTGACATCCGCCATGCAATGTAGGAATCCCTTTTAAAGTAACTGTAGGTTCAAAACATCAGGAAATCCGCACCTCTCGGTTATTGGTATTATATCAGACAATGCAATCAATAACAACTATGCACTTTGAGAATTGTTGATTCCATTACCTGAATACAACTGATAATATTTACCCTTAAGCTCCATGAGTTCTTCATGGCTTCCTCTCTCGATTATTCTGCCCTGCTCAAGTACCATAATGCAATCAGAATTTCTGACCGTAGAGAGTCTGTGGGCTATACAGAAGGTAGTTCTGCCGTTCATAAGCTTATCCATTCCACTCTGAACTATCTTCTCGGTTCTGGTATCAATACTTGACGTTGCCTCATCCAGGATAAGCACGGGTGGATTGGCAATGGCAGCTCTTGCAATGGCAATAAGCTGTCTCTGTCCCTGGCTTAGGGATGCACCGTTTCCCGTAATAACAGTATCATATCCGTCAGGAAGTCTTCTGATAAAGCCATCCGCATTGGCAAGCCTTGCAGCTGCATAGACCTCCTCATCACTCGCATCCAATTTACCGTATCTGATGTTTTCAGCCACGGTTCCTGTAAAGAGATGAGTGTCCTGAAGTACAACTCCAAGACTGTGACGCAGGTCTGACTTCTTAATCTTATTAATATTGATTCCGTCATACCTGATCTTACCATCCTGAATGTCATAGAAACGGTTAATCAGGTTGGTAATTGTTGTCTTCCCCGCACCGGTTGAACCTACAAAGGCAAGCTTCTGACCCGAATCAGCATACATCTTGATATCATGCAGTACCATCTTATCGTCTGTGTATCCAAAATCCACATTATCAAAGACAACATTGCCTTCCCATCTGACATATTCTATCTCACCTGTCTCACTGTGAGGATGCTTCCAGGCAAGAATCCCTGTCTCCTCTTCGCACTCGGTAAGGATTCCGTCCACATCTTTAGCATTAACCAGAGTAACATAGCCCTCATCAATCTCCGGCTCCTCATCCAAGAGCCTGAATATTCTGTCCGCCCCTGCCAGAGCCATAACAATGGAGCTCATCTGCTGACTCACCTGATTGATGGGCATATTGAAGCTCTTATTAAAAGTAAGGAAACTTGCAAGTGCTCCAAGCGTCAGTCCACTGAATCCCGTTAGCGCCATAACTCCACCAAGGCAGGCGCAGATAACGTAGCTTAAATTACCAATCTGGGCATTGATCGGTCCAAGAATATTGGAATACTTGTTGGCATTGTCAGCAGAGTTAAACAGTTCTTCGTTAAGCCTGCCAAACTCCTCCTTGCATATTTCTTCGTGATTGAACACCTTAACGACTTTCATGCCGTTCATGGTCTCTTCAATATAACCGTTGAGTGCACCCAGGTTCTTCTGCTGCTTCATGAAATACTTACCGGATCTTCCGGCAGCAAACTTAACGGCGAACATCGTTACACCAACCATGAGCAGTGTCACAACAGTAAGCGGAATACTTAAGATTATCATTGATATCAGTACGCTTACTATGGTAAAAGCGCTATTGACTATCTGTGGCAGCGCACCACTGATTATCTGCCTCAGTGTATCAACATCGTTGGTATATATACTCATAATATCCCCGTGGGAATGTGTATCAAAATACTTAATCGGAAGCTTCTCCATATGAGTAAAGATATCATTTCTTAAGTTTCTTAGGACTCCCTGTGATATCTTAATCATAAGCTTGTTCTGAAGAAACACAGCTACAACACCGAGCAGATAGAAGCACGCTACTCTTCCTATTGCACGTGATAGAGGTGCGAAATCAGGTGTGTCCGTATCCACAAGAAATGGAGTGATATAATCATCGATCAGATTCTTGGTAAACATTGTCCCCTGAACCGAGGCAAGAACACTAATAATTATCATAACGAATACGATAACAAACATCGCACCATAGTCCTTGAAGATATACTTCATAAGCCTCTTAAATACCTGACCGGGATTATCAATACTTGGTTTAACTCCTCTCCTGCCGGGTCCGTGTGGTCCTCCCATTGGTGGCATATTATCTCGCCTCCTTTCCTTCATCAAAGTCTCCGTTACCCTGAGTCTGGGATTCAAATACCTCTCTGTAGATTTCATTATTCTGCACAAGTTCATCATGACTGCCTACGCCGTCAATCTGACCATTGTTAAGTACAATTATTCTGTCACAATCCATTACTGATGAGATTCTCTGTGCAATAATAATCCTGGTAGTTCCCGGAATCTCCTCCCTGAATGCTTTTCTAATCTTCTTATCAGTTGCTGTATCAACTGCACTGGTCGAATCATCAAGAATAAGAATCTTAGGCTTCTTAAGAAGAGCTCTGGCTATACAGAGTCTCTGCTTCTGTCCACCGGAAACGTTATTACCGCCCTGTTCGATATGTGTATTGTATCCGTCAGGCATTTTATCAATGAATTCAGCGGCGCATGCAAGCTCTGCTGCATGATGGCATTCCTCATCTGTTGCATTTGGATTACCCCAACGCAGGTTATCATATATGCTTCCGGAGAACAATGTATTGTTCTGTAATACTACCGATACATTGTCTCTAAGGGTTACAAGATCATAATCTCTGACATCAATTCCTCCGACCTTAAGAGAGCCCTCTGTAACATCATACAAACGACTTATCAGATTAACCATGGACGTCTTGGCACTACCGGTTGCACCGATAATTCCTATCGACTCTCCCGAAGCAATGTGAAGATTTATATCCTTCAATACTCGCGAATGGGCATTCTTATTATATGCAAATGACACGTCATCGAAGTCGATACTTCCGTCCTTTACCTCATAAAATGGATTCTCGGGGTTGACGATGTCGCTCTTCTCACACAGAACCTCATAGATTCTGCCCAGCGACGCCGAGCCCATGCTCATCATTACGAACATCATCGAGAATATCATCAGGCTCATCAGTATGTTCATGCAGTACGACAGTAGGCTCATCAGCTCACCGGTCGTAAGAGTTGATGACACTATCATCTTGGCACCGATCCACGATATCAGGATTATGCACGCATAGACGGTGAGAGACATGAGAGGGTTGAGATATACTGTGGATCCCTCAGCCTTCACAAATATCCTGTATATGGCTTCGGACGCCTTCTTGAATTTGTTTGTCTCATAGTCTTCCCTGACGTAGCTCTTGACTACTCTGATTGCGGATACGTTCTCCTGCACCGATTCGTTTAATGCGTCATACTTGGGGAAGGCCTGCTTGAAGTATCTCATTGAACGGCGGAGAATAAAGAATACTGCCACGCCCATAACAAGCACTGCCATCAGATAGATGTTGGCAATCGACGGGCTTATGATGTAGGACATAACAAGTGCGATAATTAAGCTCGACGGAGCCCTCATCATCATTCTTAGAAACATCTGATATCCCATCTGCATGGTGTTTACGTCTGTTGTAAGTCTGGTAACCAGTCCTGCGGTTGAGAACTTGTCAATACTTGCAAAAGAGAATGACTGAATGTTCTCAAACATTGCCTTTCTTAAGTTTTTGGCAAAGCCGGTGCTGGCTTTTGATCCGTACACACCGCCAAGCACACCTGCAATAAGTCCGATTACTGCAACACCAATCATCAGAAGTCCAACCTTCATAATGTGATTCATGTCACCCTTATTTACTCCGTCATCAATAATTGATGCCATGAGAAAGGGAATCATCATTTCCATTATAACTTCCATGATCATGAATATAGGTGTTGCAATACTGGCAGCCTTGTACTCTTTTACTTCCTTTAATACTCTTCTTAACATAGTTCCCTCAAAACAAGTTCACACAGACTTGGTTTCCTCCGATGACGTAGTAGGCCAAAGTCCTAAAAAATCGGGAGCAATCGTTACCAATCGCTCCCGCATGAATTTTACTTATGAATTATCCTACCAAAAAAATAATGTGTCAATTGTGTTCACATAATTTTCGCAGAATTAATAAGTTTTTAATATGTTATGCGTCATACGAATCAATTAATGACCCAATCGCCTCAACATCCAGCTCATCCATAAGCTTTGTCAGTCTGTCAAAAAACTCCTTCTGCTTATCATTCAGTGAATACTCTTCAATCTTACTTAGGACCTCAAACACCTCTGAGAACTCAAACTCATCAACCCTCTTCTTTATATTGGACAATATTCCAACCATCATCCTCTCTTCAAGCTCCGGATGCTCATATTTCGTCGCATTTGTACCCGGTGAGCGTCTGCCGAAATGAACCAGACAGTCATGAATGTCATTAAGCAGTCTTAAATACCCGTTTAAGAAAATCTCAAAATTATCAAGAATGTAAGAATATCTCTGCTCTTTGCCGGCAATCTCCTGTTCCTTGGCAAGGTTAGATAGGGATACAGCACCAATACTCATGAGAGTACTCTTCATGGAATGAATCTTGATTGTGAAGTTCTCATAATCCTCGTTTTCCAGATATTTCTCAAGCTCATCTACGTGACGTTCTCCATAGGTATCGGTAATCTCAATAATATCAAGATAATCCTTAACCGTATTACCACAGAGTTCCATTCCCTTCTTAACATCAACCAACGGAAGTGCTGACTTAAGATACTCAAACTCTTCTCCGGAGAAAGCGTTAGTTTCTTCCACTTTGCCCGACCAGAAGCCTGTTGTATAGGTCACTCTGTCAGCAGGAAGGAACTTGACAAGCAGTCTCTCCAGCTGCTCCAGGTTCATAGGTTTGCCCAGATACTCATCAAAGCCTTCCTTAAGAAGTGTCTCCCTCGCACCTCTTATTGCATCTGCTGTAAGAACAATAATTTTGCCCTCACCGCCGTTAACATAGTACGGATTGACCTCACGAATCTTCTTCATGGCAGTAATTCCATCGACCTCAGGCATCATCTGGTCCATAAAGATAAGCGGATATTCCTTCTTCTTACATTTCTCAATTGCCTCTGCACCACTTGATGTAGTTTCGACCTTCAGACCATACGAGCTTAGCAGACCCTGAGCGACCTTAAGATTAATCTTGTTATCATCAACTACAAGGGCTTCAACATCTACAATGTGAAGATGCTCCTTGACATCAAATTTCTCATGATTATCCGAATAAAGGATAAAATCCTGACTCATCGGAGTGGAATCAATAACCTTCTGTTCAAGGATAACAGTGAATACTGAGCCCTTTCCATAGGTACTCTGCACCGTTATCTCGCCACCCATCATGCTGATGAATGCATTGGAAATCGCAAGACCCAAACCGCTTCCTTCTACTCCGTAGTGGACCTTCTGCTCTAGTCGGTTGAAGCTCTTGAATATCTGCGAGATATTCTCTTCCTTGATACCTACGCCGGAGTCACTGACTATAAACTCAAGTTTGACATTTTCATCATTAAGTTCAAGAACATTGAGCTTAAGTGATACAAATCCGACTTTTGTATACTTTACCGCATTATTCAGAAGATTAATCAACACTCCCCTGATTCTAATCTTATCGCCGTACAATCTGCTCGGAACTCTGGAATCTATATCCATCATGAAGTCCAGGCCCTTCTTCTGTGCCTGTTGAGAAATGATTACGGAAACATCATCTATCATCTTCTTAAAATAATAGTTCTCAAGCACAAGCTCCATCTTGCCCGACTCAATCTTGGTAATATCAAGAATATCATTGATGATTGCCAACAGATTCTGCGAAGACATCCTAATGTTCTCAACATTACTTCTGACCTCCGGCGCCACATCCATCCTAAGAATCATCTCAGAGAAACCTATTATGGCATTCATTGGAGTTCTGATCTCATGAGACATGTTGGCAAGGAAGGTGGTTTTGGCCTGATTGGCATAAGTTGCTTCCCTTGTAGCCTCCTCAAGCTGTCTGTAGCCTTGAATTCGTTCTGTAAGATCCGACACTATAATAATGAAACCGATCATATCATTATAGTCATTGTGTATCTTGCTGACAGACAGACTGCAGTCAATCCTGTTATAGGTACAAACAGTATCAATATCCTCTTTGATATCCTCAAAATCAAATACCTTATCAGAATCGACCTCAAACATATCCTCAATTCGGATATCCTCTTCAATTTCTTCAATTCCAAGAAAGGCTCTGCCGGCATCATTAAGAATTCTTAGGTTTCTATTGTCATCAAATACCAGAATGGGGGATGACAGAGAAGAATATACATATTTTGACATATTTGTACTGTCAATTCTTGATGCATTAATGAAGCCCATGGCATCATATATAACTACAAGTCCCACGAATTGACCTATGGTACTGCCCGGAATTGCAGGGAAACCCAAAAGCGGGAATATCGTATCAAGTATCATTCCAAATGCTATCATTATCTCCGCTAACAAAAGCTTACGCATGAGCTTTTTGACATGCCTGTACTTGGTTGTGTTAATCGAATAAACAACCGTAACACCAAGATTTATGGCAATCAGTACCGAATAGATAACATATATATTGTTGATAAGCCCGGGATTAAAGGAATATGTCATTCCTATGTTACTCATCGTATATGTGACTCTGTCTTTGGGCAAAAGCGCGAGATAAACTAAGATTCCCGAATAGGCGAAGTACTCAAACAGACGGATGACTTTCTTAGGCAGAGTAGATAGTCTGGCCATAAGAAGCTGTACAAAAATAAAGCAGGCAAAAACTCCTATCATTCCAATGCAACGACAATAATAGGCAACATCTTCCGTAGGTGAAATATTTATACCCCAGAATCCCAGACTCCAGATTGCCGAAGAGAAACAGAGATAACGGAATATCCTGTTCTCAGGATATCTGGTATCCCATCTTCTCTTTAGTCTGATTGAGAAATACAATGCAAACAAAAAACATGTAAATAATACTTGTGAAGTAAAAATGTGTGCTATATTCATTAATTGATCCTAATATTATTAATTGATTCCCTGATTGTCTTAAGTAACGTCTCTTTTTCTACAGGCTTGGCAAGAATTGCAACCGGATTATACGGCAGGAATTCCTCCAGAGCCTCAGTATCAAGTGAGCCTGACAGTATAATAAAAGGAATTCTCTGACATATACTGTTCTGCTGGATTATCCTCATCAGCGCCACGCCATTGAATAGCGGAATCTGATAATCAAGAAGAATCAGGTCAGGAGTATGATTAGTAAGATAACTTATTGCAAGCTTAGCGGAATTAATCATTACAACATGATAGTCATCCTTAAGGAAGTTATTGATGTACTTAAGATATGACATATCATCATCGATGGCAACCACCGTCTTCTTATTACCCTTAATACTCTTCTTCTCAAGTACCGCATTGACAGTCTCTATTACCTGCTGCTTGCTGACCGGCTTAAGCAAATATCCGTCAATTCCAAGTGCAAGCGAATTCATAACCGCATTTCTGTCATTCTTTCCCGTAATCATAATTACAGGGACATTGATGCATGCATCAAGATTCCTTAAGTGCGCCAAAGTCTTGGGGCCATCCATGATAGGCATCTCAAGGTCCAGAAGGATAACATCAAAATGAGACTGCTGTGCCAACTGCACAGCACTCCTTCCGCTCGATGCCGTCTGAACGAAACCTATCTCCTTAAGATACATCTGCATGACACTTAAGAATTCAACATCATCATCAACTACCAATATGTTTTTTCTTCCCCCAATCATAAGAACCTCCGGAAGCATTTTTTATCCTAAATTACCCCCATTTTAGCATAATGATGTTGTGTTTTATATAGGAAATAATCATTTTGGCAACAATTCTAGTACTTTTGACATATATAAAAAAAAGAACGATGTTTGTCCTTCGACCAACATCGTTCTTTTCAATTTATTTAATATACAAGCTTATATATTCCCAGCTGACTGATAGGGAACAATACCTGTCCATTAATGGTTGTCAGCGTTCCAAGGAAATATGCATGTCCGTTAATGTAATAATATAACTTAACCTCCTTGACATTCTTGGGCACTGACATGTGTAAAGCTACCAAAGCGTTAAGTTTGGTATTACTTGCAAAACTGATCGTCTTACTGTTTCGCGTAGTCTCAACCTTGTTGCTTAGATTGAGCGCAGGCTGATTCTTAAGTCCTGCACTATTAGCAATCGTTATTGCTGCTCCATTGCCCATCATAAGATGAAGTCCAAGTGACTCACTTGCCTCAAGAGCTTTGAGTGTGCTTGTAGGAACCGTTGAATTCCTCTGATTCAGCTTAAGAACAATCGGAGCTGTTGCTGTAGAGTTGCCAACTGTAGTCTTATCACCTATTGAAGTCTTATTTTCAAGAATCTTCTCCAGGCCATTCCAGTCCTTCACATCACTTCCACCGACTACTGTACCCAGTGTTGTGTTGGTCTCAGTAGTTACTGTTGAAGATGTACCCTCATCATTGTTTTCATCAGAATCAGGGCTAACGGAAGGTGAATCATTGGTACCTGATTCAGGTGTTTGCGAGTTCTTCATGCCCTTAGCAACGATTGCGAATTTTGAGAAACTGTTTGTACTGAAAGTAACGCTTCCATTAGAATAGGTTGCATCAAGTACTTCATAAGTTCCGTCATGTTTCTGATGAACTATTTCAAAATCATCAGCAGCTATATCCGAAAGACTTAGTGATATCGTTGCCGAAGACCTAAGATTTGTTTTATCCTCTGTCGTAGTCCAGAAATCCGTCGTATTGCCCTTATAGAATCTGTTCTCAAGTTTTAAGTCAACATACTTGGCTACTTCAAAGCCATCCCTCTGTGCATTTTCAAAAGCCGCCTCTTCTTCACTTGAGACAGTGGTGGTATTTACCGTTAATGCCGCAGTACCATTTGCATATTCATTAGAGGCAAGATTCAGAGTTCCTCCGGCTATACCGGACACTTTACTGTCTACTTTATCTTCCATAGGAGTAAACTTCGCGCCAAGATGGAAGTTCGCATTCGGAACCGTAAATGTAAAGGTCGATATCTCCCCTTGTGCTTGTGTGGAATTAGGCTCTTCATTTATTGTAAACTCGGTAAGCTGATACCCTCTGTCCGGAATAAGTGTAATGGTAACAACCGTACCCGGTAGAAAGGCTCCTTCTCCACCCTTCCATTCATTACCGCCTTCTTGAAAAGTTGTATCATTTATCCAATAAACTTGATCATCATGACTTCCACTATTTACAACACTGTTTCCTGCATATGTAGCACCTGTAATTTCTATTTTTCCATTACCCACATATTCATCTTCATGTCCAGGAATATTTTCTCTATAACTCCATCTGAAGGTAGCCACTCCCTCGACAAATTCAATATCTGATAATGAATATGTCATGTTAGGCCATAATTCTGCCGCATTATTACTTTTAGTAGCACCGGTAAATTTATCAACAAATTCTCGTTTTGCCTCGGGTTCATCATTATCAGCATACTTGACAGAAACAGATAAATTATCAAAATTCAAAGAAAACTTTGGTTCATCAGGTTCCCACCATACCTTATTCGCAGAAACATTTTCAATACCAATTGCCGGCACTACACATTCGGATCCGTCCGCGCTCACATACTTTATTTTTCCTTTTTCATCATCATACTCTGCCACATTTAGCTTCGCCGGTTTTAATTCCTCTATCTCAAGTTCGGTAAATTCATAGGTACAACCGGGCATCAGCCATAGACCTCCCCATTCTTCAATCGTTCCACACAAATTATAATCATCAATATTATTTGTTGGAGGATTATCTCCTGGATCCTCACCTGAAGTACCTTGTTCAGCCGTAACACTTCCACCTACTACAGCAATGGGATATTCGCCTTTAGGAATAATTATTACCCTTACAGCATCAACAAGTCCACCGGTATAATCTTCCCATACCCAGTTCTCGCCTTCCTGAGGATAATCTATTGCATATCTAACTTTCGCATATTCCAAGTTTCCATCTTTAAATGTCATCGAGAACTTGCCCAGAGTGTTTGCAGAACGAGTTGCAAACACACTTACAGCGCCATCTCCTGCCATAAGCTGAGCAATTTCCTCATCCGTTAGCAAATCCTCGTCAGGTAATTTGTCTCCTTCCGTATCTGTCGTTTCCGGAACTTCCGGTGTTCCCTCATTTTCTGTCATATTCTCCTCGGCAGGCTCTGCATACACCTTCATAGTGCTGACTGCAAACATACTGTTGATAAGTAATGCTGCACTCAACACGGCTGCCATAGTTTTACAAATCTTTTTCATAGCATTCACTCCCTACAATAAGCAAATTATTACTCCTACATCTTATCAACTATACCCCAACTTGTAAGGGTAGTTTTGGGGTAGTTGCTTTATATCAGGCAAACAACTTCAAACTATACAAATATCCGTTGGTTCAATCTATACCACTGTGTGAAAAACTGCCCAATAAGCTATCATTATGCTTTGAACAGCAATAAAAAACAATGTATAATCAATTTCATAATTACATACAAAATATGGAGCAATATATGACCAAATTAATCACAAACACAAGCCCCACATATAATAAAAATGCACACACAATAAATCCCATTATAGTATGCGTATTAATCGCCCTATGCTTCCTCTACACCGGTGCAGGTTATCTAAGTTGGATGTATCACCTGGTTGACTTCTTTCCTGCTTCCAATGTTGATGTACTGACAGAAGTGATCGGTTACCTCTTCCAGGCACTTGGAATACTCATCTTCTCAATTGTAACTAAGAAAGCAACGAAGAGTTCACCAATCAGTTGCATCGTCATACTGTCAATAGACCTTGCACTAATTATTGCTGCATGCCTCTCTCCAAACGCTGTGTTAACACTTATCCTCGGCTATCTTATGAACATCACACACGGTCTGGTAGCCGGAGTATATCTTACACTGCTCGTCACTCACGTAACGCAACAGAAGCGTGCGCTCGTATTTGCCATAGGCTACGCAGTCGGAACAGTCCTTTCTCATCTGATAAGCACAATCGGAAGTGATAACTTTTTAAGGAATAACCGCGTTCTGATCATCTATGCTATCATCACTGTTCTTTCCATAATTACTGTTTATCTATGCTGTTCACAGCCGCAAAATACAGAACTATTGAAAGCATCCGGTCAAAACGTTTCAAAGGACGCAACCGAAACTGCCGACGCTCAATCTCAATCTCTCAAAGACTTGATTGACAGCCCTGTCTTTCTAACCCTCCTGACTGTATTCCTGCTCTGCTCCGTCAAGAACATGGGCTTTTACTTCCCGTTAAGCGACGTTATGGGTGAATCCATCAGTCTTGAGTTTACCCGAGTCTTCTACGCCGTCGGCCTCATCATTGCAGGCATCATTAACGACCGCAGCCGCAAGTGGGGTTCCGTATGCTGTATCGCTCCCCTGGTACTACCCTTTGCCATGCTTGCTCTCGGCAGCATGCTCAACAGCCGTGGCATTCTGTGGATATTAAGCTACCTCTTCTTCGGCTTCTACACCGTCTACCGCGTTATAGTTTTTGCCGATATGGCGGGAAAAGCGCGTGAATTGACTTATCTTGCTCCACTCGGACTAATGGTTGGTCGTTTGGGTGATGCAATCGGTTCAGGACTCGGAATTGCATTGACCAAATATCCCATTATCCTTGTCGCAACCTGCTTTATCGCCTTCATGGCTTCCATGTTCTTATTTATTAATATGTTCAGCAAGCTTTATATTGCACCAGTTCCAAGTATTAGAACTCTAGAAGAAAAGCTTCTGGATTTCCAAAGTCAGCATCAGTTATCAGCTCGTGAGATGGAAGTTCTTAAACTCATTGTAGATGGCAGAAACAACACAGAAATAGCAGATGATTTGTTCATCTCATACAACACAGTTAAGTTCCACGTGAAGAACCTGTTCAAGAAAACCAACTGCAGTAATCGTGCTGAACTAATCGCAGCAATCAACTCAAATTATTAGATATGCTCATACTAAAACAGGCGTCCCCGGGGACGCCTGTAAAATAATCCATCAAATATTCTTTTAATTTCTTCTCTTCTTTATTATCAATAAAGCTCCACAGACTAAAATCGCAATAGAAATCAACGCAAATACCCAGGTCAGTACAACACTGTCCGAAGAATTGACGCTGTTCTCCGCCGAAAGCATCACTTCATTGCTGTCTGTTGTCTCAGTTGTGGGCGCTTTTGCCACAGTTTCTGGCACCTCCTCGTTGTCGGTATAGACAATCGCATAGGTCGAGAAATACTGTGAGTAGATGGTGAGCTTACCGGTCTTGTAGTCGTACTTGGTATTTGTCAGAAGTTCCACACCTCGGCCCTCGTGGAATCGAATCATCTCGTAACGGCGGTTGGCATTCTCGCCCTTCCTAATCTCGTCAGGAACCTGAATTGTGATTGTCAGTTCCTCACCTGCATCATGAACCTGATTCTTCAGGTCACCGGCAATTGCCTCAACGTCGATATCAAGAAGCACCATGTTGACATTATCGCCAAACTTTTCGCCGGCAAGGTTGCTGATGTCCTTAATCACCTGCTTGTCTACCTTGGTTATATCCGTGTTGTTACAATTGATATTCAGGTCAACCTTAGTTCGTGTATCATTGCTGATCTCCGTCCACTTGTCGCCGAAGATTGCAGCACCAATCTTGTCATTAATATTTGACTCAACCTTTATGTTGTTCACTGCAACAGTAACAACCTCTTTAATTTCCTTGGGCAGAAGCTCCTTTATCTTCTCAGTGATCTTGGTGACAGTCTCGTTTGCGCTTGCATTATTCATATTATTTGAATTATCTGCATTTGCATCGTCCAATGACTCATTACCGTTTGTCACTTTTGCTATATTTGTACCTGCAATACCTGTAGCGGTTACATCTGGATTATTAGGCAGGATGTTGACATTTCCGACTGTTTCTTTACCCGCAGTCGTATTTTTATTAGCTGTAACTGAGGTGTCGGATGAACTGCCTGAGTCAGAATCATCTGACGAACTGTTTTCCGATCCGGAGCTGCCTGATGAACTGCTTCCCGAATTGGAGCTACCTGACGAACTTTCTCCCGGATTTGCAAGCTTATCTACAACAGTCTGAGCCACAAAAATCTCACCGCAGAGTTCGCAATGACTACCTTCTGTAAGTCCTGTCGTGGTTGTGGTCGGCTCAACTGCCTTATCAATCACAATCTTATGGATATTCTCCTTGTCATTACAATATGGTCCGTAAAGAGTGAGGTTATCAATTGTTCCCCATGAATTAGGTGATGCTTTTATATTTAGACTGACCTTAATTGTATCACCCTTATCGACATATATCATGTCAGTCTTAGGACTCTGCCATGAACACCAACCCATAAATGTCTTATCGGAATCTGTCGATGAATCAGAACCGTTGCTTATTGAAAGCGATATCTTAGCATCTTCTTCCACTCCACCCTGAAGTGCTACTGTTGAATAATAATATCCCTTTGTCTTAGCTTCGACTTCTGTCGACACAGTGAAGTCCATTGCAGATTCACTCCAGAAATGTAAGCAGTTTCCTTCCAATGCATCTTGAGTAGTGTAATCTGTGTAACCAGTATTGTCAGTGTTATACGTAATATTAATATCTCCCGTTTCACCATCAAAGCTTCCCTGTGCTATCAGATTCTCAGGCATAATTACGATGATATACTCTGTACTAAATACCTGATCTCCTACAGTAACCGTACCATTTACTGTATATGTTCCCGATTTACTCGTAATCACCTTGTCCTTAGCATCCTCTGACCATTCAACAGTTACATTCTCTGTTGTTCTGTCATTGAAGAATACCGTTACCGTTTCGGGATAATCAACCTTTGCATTAATGGCATATTCTTTTCTCTGACTCTTTGTAACAGACAGAGCTTTGCGTTCAGCTGTAGCTCCGGTTCCAACTAATCCAAACAGCCTTAATGATGCAAGAGGGTGACCTGTATTATCGAACATACCCTGGTTATCAACAGCACATCCGCCATACCACTTTCCGGCATCATCAGGATCATATGCGGCAGAATAACTGGATGCCCATCCTGAACCGTCTCTCTCCCACAAAGCCCTATTTGCAGCAAGCTTCTCTTCACTTAGACTGCCGTCATCATTGTATGCATTACCTACACCAATCCATGCAGGCTCCCAATACATAACACCGATACCCTTGCCACTATCAACTTCGCTAACTGTCTTCATAATATCAGTCACAGAATCAACCTGACCCTGAACCGAAGAAGTATATGGTAGTGACTGGCCACTCTTAGGTGCATAATTTTCATGACCATCATAATCTTCATCCGTCACAAGATATGAAGTCTCTGCAACAATCACTTCCTTATTGTAATTAGTGGCAACCTTATTTAGATTAGCCTTAAGATTATCAAGTGAGCCATGCCAGAAAGGATAATATGATGAAGCAAATACATCATAATCAACCTCGTTATCATTAAGCTTAGAAGCTACAGTTGAATAGTCTACCTTTCCCGGGTCTGTAAAATGAAGCACAACCTTAGCAGATGAGAAAACCTCTCTTACAGCCTTACTTCCACTGCTAAAAAGCCTACACCTATTAGTAAAATCTGTTTCACCGGCAATTCCATTATTTGTCTCGTTACCGACCTGAACCATACCGACATCAACGCCACTATCCTTTAGGGTCTGGAGCGATGATTTAGTAAAATCGTATAAAGCTGTTGCCTTATCCTCAATTGACATTCCTTCCCAGGCTCTCGGGCTCTTCTGCTTGCCCGGATCAGTCCAGAAATCAGAATAATGGAAATCAATCATTACCCTCATACCGGCATCTGTTGCAAGCTTACCCATGGTAACTGCCTTAGCAAGGTCATTATTACCACCACCAAAACCATTATTATTTTCATCGTACGGATTATTCCATACTCTTATTCTTATATAATTAACACCACAATCTTTGAGGAATCTAAAGAATCCCGCATCATCCAACTCTTTTCCTTCATAATCATAATACTTTACACCACTGGCCTTCAGTGCAAGGTATGAAGACACATCTACACCCTTCACAAAACCCTCAGGCAGATTAAGCGTAGGCACATTAATCTCATCCTGAACAACTGTATTAGTTACAAGATTATTCTTCGCAGCAAGCAGTTCTTCATATGCAGCAGTTATTTCAAACACATCATTTTTTTCTGATAATGCCTTAGCTATCGTCAACTTCTCTGTCAAAAGCGCGAAGGACTCACTTGTATAACTCTCTGCACTTAAGACACTAACCTCATTAATAAGTAAACTCAGATCCTCAATAGTCTTCATACCAGGTGCAGACTCATAGAATACCGCATCCTTGTAATATGGTTTGGTAATGAAATTACGCCAAGAACCAGAAGTTTCTCCTGAATCCGTAAACTTTACTATCCAAGTTTCATTAGCAGTACAAATATCAAAACTCTTACCACTAGGATTTGGCAATTTAATTGTCCACCAATTCGAGCCCAATGAACTAAAAGCAAAAGCATTTTTGTTCCATATTTTCACGTCTTTATCCGGAGTAATTAGTGTAGTATCGAAATCATCAGAATCGTCACAATGAACAACATATATCTGAGATTCTGAATAGAAATTCAATATGACCGATTCAATTCCTTCAGAACTACCCGGTGTAGGTTCAGGTGTGGGAGTAGGTTCAGCCTCACTACTTGATGTATATCCTGCATCTTCCGCATTATAATATATACCATCTTTCAAGAAACTCTTTCCCGAAGACAATGCAGAATACATTGGGTCAGAATTTATTCCTCCCCAATTGTTCTGCCAAATTGATGCTCCATCAGGAAGATTACTCATAAGATTTTCAGCATTGGCATTCTCAGAAGCAACAAAATATATACCGTACTTATATCCTGTGGCTGAACTGTTTAATGTATAATTTATTGTCCACCAATTACTGTTTTCTTCTTTAGTAAAAATATATGCAGCATGATCTATATCCCAAACATTGTCAACCAAAGGATCTGAGAACGAAACACATCCCCACTTATTCGCTATAATAACCGGGGTATAGTTATCTGTATCATTGTAGATGTACAATGTTCCACCGCTACTGGTGGTACCCTCTTGTGCATTAACAAAACTCATTCCGCTTGGGATAATTCCGCTGAAAGCAAGAATGAATGACAGCATAAGACCAAGAATAGTTCTGAATGCTCTCAGTTTACTGCTTCTTAATCGATTCATAGGTGAATTCATAACCTACTCCTTCCTAAAAAGTATAAGAATAACTGCAACCCGATATATATTTATCTTCTCTCTGCGCAAACTGAACAACAAATCCACGCAACTGCCTCAATATGTTGCGCAACCGTTTGCGCTATCGGGTAAAAAATATATTGCAGCCGTAAATAACTGCAATATATCTTCTTTGTCTGGAATTATACACTATCAAAGTCTGTGGCGCAACCGATTGTTCAGTTTTCGTTCTTTTGCACATATATTTATATTTATTTTTGTCTAAAATGCACTATAATAGTGCGTCCGACCACTCTTTTTCCTTGAAACCGGTTAAAATCCTATCCCCATTTACAACAAATGGTCTTTTTACAAGCATTCCGTCAGTAGCCAGAAGCTTGAGCAGTTCATCCTCTGTCATGGTCGGAATCTTGTCCTTAAGATTGAGTTCCTTGTACCTAAGTCCACTGGTATTGAAGAACTTCTTAATCGGAAGTTCGCTTTGCGAATACCACTCCCTAAGCTCCTCATAGGTCGGATTATCCTCCACAATATGACGCTCTGTGTATTCCACATGATTGTCATCAAGCCATTTCTTCGCCTTCTGACAGGTAGTACATCGGGGATACAATAATAAAAGCATAGTTTTCACCTCCATGATATATATTTGTTCTATCCTTGTCCGGACATAACTATCACCAACAATTGCCTTCTCTTTCTTGTATTTAATATATAATACCGTCATGAGAAAATCTACTCAAATACTAATCAAACCAAATGAACCAAGCGTATTCTTTATTAAACATATCTCGTTGCAAATATATGGAAAGAAACCTATACTTAATGTATATATATACAAGGGAGGGATACGATGAATATACCAAAAAAATACAGATCAAGGCTTAGGGTTCCTGCAACCGTTATCGCATGTGGTGGTGGCGGTATTCTGCTGTGTCTGCTTAGAGTATTCTATGAGAACTTTGGAGAAAGTGGAAGCATTGGCGCCTTCATTATTCTGTTGCCTGTGCCGATGTTATTCTTCCTTGTATCTTATCTGTTGTATAGAAAAGCGGATAAAATCGAGGCTGAGCGTATGGAAGAGGTTGCCCGTATTGAAGAGGCTCGCGCCGCCGACGCCGGCATGGAAGGCATTCCGGTGGATGAGTCGACAGGTCAGCCCGACTTCAGTGACGACAGTGGTGATATTCATACAACTATTCATTACTATAATCAGACCGGGGAAGATGGCTGGCAGCAAAACAGAGCTCTTTACGGACCGAAGCTTAACACAAGCAAGTCCAGAAATATTTTAGGAACACAGACAGGCTTTTACTACCAGACAGATGACTTCCGAAAAGTTATTCCGGGCTATATCATCGGTACTCTTATTATGGTAATAATCAGTATCGTTACACTGATACTTATTCCTATTATAGGAATCTTCATTACCATATTCAGTATCGCCTGGATAATCGGTATGTGGAAAAAAGCACCTATCAAGAAGTGGAAAAATCAGGCTGCCAAGCTTAAGGACGTAGATGATAATAAGCTTCAGCACAACTAATCTTTCTCTTCTCTTTTGTCCACCTTCTTTTTCTCTATACTGCAGCAATTACCTGAACAATAACCAGAAGCCGGGCAGCCGATACATCGTCTGCCCTTTTTCTTTTCTTTCCATATGAAACGAATTGCTGCTCCTATTATTATCAATAAAATTCCACCTACAATCCAATCACCCATTGTTACTCCTTCTTATTTATTCAAATTATAACAGTAAATGATTCTCTCCTTTAGATTAAAGTTTTATATAAGAGTATGTCAATGTGTTATGCGTTCATATGCTGTAGCCTCCATATGCTGAAGTTTTTTTCATTATAAAATAGCACTTCTTCTGTTGATATATACCCTCTCGGGGTATATAATATAAATACCCTGTTGGGGTATATAAAAAGGAGGAAACACAATGCCTGATAAAGAAATATCTTAACTTCCTGATTTTTTCTCACTCAAAACGGTTTTTACCACCCAAACAGCAGATCATCCAAATCCTCTAAGGC
>JADYUL010000028.1 GCA_021531795.1 Lacrimispora saccharolytica | reverse complement strand
TTGGCAGTTTCTACAATACTGTAGATTACGGAACTGGCTTTCGCTCCGTTTGATGAAGAGATGATTACAAAGTTCTTTCTTCCGATTGTGAACGGTCTTATTGCCTGTTCGGCGGTGTTGTTGTCCATAGGAACCCTGGGATTATCCAGGAATACACGCAGGTATTTTTCCTGGTTAATACTGTAGTATAAGGCTCTGCCTATGACACTGTTCTTTGTGACCTGCTCGTATTTTACTTTTGTCCACGAGAAATAAGCATCAACCAGGGGTTTTAATACCTTCTGACGCTGAATTAACCGGTCATTATCATCTAAATCATCAAAAGTGTTGTCCAGATGCATTATCTGTGTGATCATCTGGTATGCTTCGTGTGCGATGGTACCCTTTATGTCTTTGCCCTCAACTGATTTGAGGAATTCAGCAAAGGGGCGTCTGGCATGCACCCAGCATCCTGCGACTGTCAGGTCACTTCTAAGCCTGTCAATCTTGTGATA
>JADYUL010000027.1 GCA_021531795.1 Lacrimispora saccharolytica | reverse complement strand
TGCTTGTCAAACAGGCTGAGATATATGAAGCACTCGGAGTAGAGGCACCAACCTCGTCATGTTAATCCGAGAATCCAGGTTGTACAACACAGTTCTATACGCAGATTAGTGCTTAGTTCCGAGGTATTCATATTAATTTCCCGCGAGTGTACTTGTTTGCCCTCGCAGCATATTCCCGCGCGTGTCAACCTCACTATGATTTGCGCGGAGATCCGCCTGAAGTTTGAGGTAAGTGGCAACGCGGGTTGCTTAATCTGATAGACTTGGAGGGGGAAGATACATCGGGATTGCCAATTTTTGTGGAGTTCCGATGTATTCTTTTTTTGGATACATCGGAATCTGATGTTTTGTTTGAATCCCGATGTATCTGGAATGTATGGTTTTTGGAACATACATCGGAAATGCCCAATCTAGGGGCCTTTCCGATGTATTGTTACTCTAGTTTCAATAACGTCCTTATAATGGTGTAAATTAAAAAAATAAAATGAGCCAAGGCTCTTACCTTTAGGTATAATAATAAG
>JADYUL010000026.1 GCA_021531795.1 Lacrimispora saccharolytica | reverse complement strand
ACAAAAACGCGAAACCATTCGGAGTTATTATCGCATTAAAGTATGGTAGAATATAAGGTACCCGCTATTGAGGGCTTACTTCCGATCCATTATCAGTAAGTATGATTGGAAAGTACTTTTTGAAGGTGCGAATGCCTATGGTGTCGCATAAGTTATTTATGGCATTGATGACACTTCTTTGGGTACAGTCCGGAAGCAGGATGATAATCATAAAGGAGCAACTTCTCAATAGAAGAGTTAGGAGACATTTGCCTTTATCACGACTTCCTTTTACTGTATCCATTTCAACAACATCAAGGTCAGGAAAGGCTGCAGTATACTTCTGAAAATCAACAAAAGTGCGCTTGTTACGATATACCTGCTCAATGTTTTTCTTGCGTGGCTCAGAACGCTTTTTACGTTTCTTGTAACGGACTCTTCTTGGTAAATCGATGTTTCTAGCCTGAAAAACACTTTGATCAAAGTAGTTGTAGAGAGTTCTTCTACAAACAGGTATTTCATCACTATGAACCCTGGATTCTCGGAAACATGACGAGGATACCACGTCACTAATTGCCGCAATTCCTTGATTTTACTGACTTTTTGCTA
>JADYUL010000025.1 GCA_021531795.1 Lacrimispora saccharolytica | reverse complement strand
AATAACGTCCTTATAATGGTGTAAATTAAAAAAATAAAATGAGCCAAGGCTCTTACCTTTAGGTATAATAATAAGATCACCACAACCTAAAACAATACCGGAGGTAGAACACTATGGCTCAACTCAATATTACTTTAAATCAGGATGAAATTCTACAATTATTATCAGATAATCGAGATGATGCATTCAAAACATTGCTTACGGAAAGTCTTAACAGCATCCTGCAGGCTGAATCCACCGCTCAGTTAGGGGCTGAACCTTATGAAAGATCGATAAAAAGATCTGATTCCCGTAATGGTTTAAGAGAACGCAGTCTCAACACAAGGATAGGTACAATCACGCTGGCTGTTCCAAGACATCGCAACGTGCCTTTTCATACTCTTGTGTTTGACAATTATTCACGCAGTGAAGCAGCTCTTGTAACAACAATGGCTGAGATGGTTGTTAATGGCGTTTCAACACGTAAGGTGTCGAAAGTAATGGAAACCCTATGTGGAACCAGCTATTCTAAGTCAGCTGTATCCGAAGCCTGTAAAGGACTAGATAAAGCTGTTGATACATTTAAAAAACGACCTCTCGAAGGCTGCTATAAGTTTGTTTATGTCGATGCTACATATTTCAAGGTTCGT
>JADYUL010000024.1 GCA_021531795.1 Lacrimispora saccharolytica | reverse complement strand
GGTCAAGTCTTTTTTTTGGTGTAAATTTAATTTACCTTTAGGATTTTATTTATTAAGCGGCTAGTAACCGCTGTTGTTCCTTGGCAATTATTATTAGTTTTGAAGTACATTCTTCAAGTTGTGTCATAGCTTTCTTGCTGATAGAAATCTTCTGTTCTAATGAATAAACATCATTAAGTTCAATTAGTACACTACCGATCATGCGATTCAACGAGCCTTCATTTGGGAATACACCTATTACCTTTGAACGTCGTTTTAGCTCTTTATTAAGACGCTCTAAGTGGTTTGATGTTCTTAAGTATTTTCTGCATCCCTCAGGAAGCGCCATAACAGTCATCGCATCTTCAAAGCCGTTATCAAGGCATTCCATAGCTTTGGCTGCTACGTCGGCATACTCATCAATTATACTGTCACGCTTGCTTCTTGCTTCTTCTATTGTGCTGCTATGATACATATCCAGCAAGGCTGCGTGTATGGCTTTTTGATATTTACCGGGTGCATGAGACAAGACATTTCTTGAAAAATGAGTTTGGCACCTCTGCCATGGAGTATTCGGAAATATCTTGCTTATTGCATAAATGATTCCATCATGTGCATCGGATGTAATCAGTTTGGGATCCTGAAGACCTCTCTCTTTTAGTGATTCGAGAAACAGCTTCCAGGTTTCTTTTGACTCATTATCATATATATCAAAACCTATAATTTCACGCTTGCCATCTTCAGTGATGGCTAGAGCAACCATCATTGCTTTTGAGCCAATGCGATGTTCACCACGAACCTTG
>JADYUL010000023.1 GCA_021531795.1 Lacrimispora saccharolytica | reverse complement strand
ATTATAAACATAGCTAATTTAATTGAATTTTTATAGGTTTTAGAGTAAACTAGAATAGATTGGAAATATGGTTAAATGAGCCGATAATCGCCTTATTTAAGATTTTTTACTATTTTTATAAAACGGAGACCTTAATGAGCGAAATAAGCAGCCGCTGGGACGAAATTAAACTTAATATAAAGAACGAATATGACTTATCTCAGGTTTCCTTCGATACCTGGATCGTACCTCTTAAGTTTTATGAGGAGAAGGATAACGTTGTAAGTATACTTATTCCGTCCAATCAGTCCCATGCACTTAATTATATAAGTGATAAATATAAGGATTTCTTCCAGGTTACAATCTCAGAGATGATGAACAATTATTATGATGTCAAATTCATCTTAGAAAAAAGCATTAATAATAATGAAGAAACTCCTAATTTAGAAAACACCTACAATATCAATTACAGTGCAGCCAATCTGAATCCAAAATATAAATTCGATACTTTTGTAGTAGGAGGTAATAATGATTTGGCTCATTCAGCTTCAGTCGCTGTTGCTGAATCTCCGGGTAGTGCCTTCAATCCTCTCTTTTTATACGGAGGACCCGGTCTTGGAAAGACCCACCTTATGCACTCAATAGGTCATTACATACTTGAGCATAATCCGGGAATGAAGGTTTTATATGTTACAAGTGAGACCTTCACTAATGAAGTTATTGAATCAATCAGAAGTGTCAATGATGCAACAATGAATAAACTTAGGGATAAATACAGAACAGTAGATGTCCTTATGGTCGATGATGTTCAGTTCATTATAGGTAAAGAAAGAACCCAGGAGGAATTCTTCAACACCTTTAATGCACTTCATGATATTGGAAAACAAATAATTCTTTCATCAGATAAGCCTCCAAAGGATATGGAAACTCTTGATGTAAGATTCAGATCAAGATTCGAAATGGGACTTATTGCAGATATTCAGGCTCCGGATTATGAGACAAGAATGGCTATTCTTAAGAAAAATGCGGAAACACTGGATATTGATATATCCGATGAAATATTCATATATATTGCAAGCAATATTAAATCAAATGTAAGAGAGCTTGAAGGAGCCCTACACAGAATATATCTTCAATATAATAATGACAGAAGAAAACAGGGTAACGACCTTCCTCTTACTCTTAATCTTGTTGAAGGATATATTAAGGATCTTATTAAGCCTGATACAAAGAGAGAAGTTACTCTTGATACAATAATCAATGTCGTAGCAAGAGAATACAATGTTACATACGATGAAATTACTTCAAAGAGCAGAAATGCAGAATATGTAATGCCAAGACAGGTTGTTATGTATTTAAGCAGAAGACTTCTTGATATTTCTCTTGATGATATTGCAAAAGCTTTAGGTAAAAAGGACCATACTACAATAATTCACGGAATCAAAAAAATAGAAACCGATATTAAGAGCAAGAAGGACTTCAAGGAAAAGGTGGATAACTTACTTAATAAAATCACACAAAATTAAGGCTTATACACCCATAAAAAATTATAAATTGTTAGTAAAATCAATACTTTAGCGGTTTTTCCACATATACACATCTATTAATAATATTAATAC
>JADYUL010000022.1 GCA_021531795.1 Lacrimispora saccharolytica | reverse complement strand
ACCCTGGATTCTCGGAAACATGACGAGGATACCACGTCACTAATTGCCGCAATTCCTTGATTTTACTGACTTTTTGCTACTTTTCTCTTGAATAATTCATCGTCATGTTTTATAATTAAGATATAAACATGACGAGGTGAATTATGGCACTTGTAACTCAAACTGATAAAAGAACCGGTATCACATATGCTTATGAGACTCAGTATTATTGGGATAAGGAAAAACAACAGTCGCGTGCCAAGCGTGTATGTGTTGGAAAGGTTGACCCTGTAACAAATGAGATCATTCCAACCCGTGGCAGATCCAAGAAAAAAGAAACTCCTTCCAATCATCCGGTTTCAAAACGTGGTTTCCGTTCTTTTTGCGAGACAAAACATCTCTACTATGGTGCAACGTATCTGTTTGATAAGTTAGCCGATGAGCTTGGGCTCGCAGCTGATTTAAAACTATGCTTTCCGGATTCCTATAAAAAGCTTTTATCAATTGCCTATTATCTGATACTTGAGGACAACAATCCCCTGTATCGTTTTGAAAAGTGGAACCATACCCATAAACACCCTTACGGTGCCGATATCTGCTCTCCCAGAAGCAGTGAGTTCTTCTCGTCCATTACGGATGAACAGATAAATAAGTTCTTCAGGCTTCAGGGCAAAAGGCGTGTTGATGATGAATACTGGGCATATGACAGTACCAGTATATCAAGTTATTCAGAAACCTTAGCACAGGTTCAGTATGGCAAGAATAAGGAAGACGATAAGCTTCCCCAGCTTAACCTGCTACTGGTTTTCGGAGAAGAATCGGGGCTTCCGTTCTATTATCGCAAGCTTGCCGGAAACATACCGGATTCCAAGACGGTTAAGCATCTTTTACAAGACCTTGATATACTCGGTTTCGGAAAGACAAAGTTTGTAATGGACAGAGGCTTTTACTCTGAAGATAACATCAATGGTCTTTACCGTGAACATGTGAAGTTTCTTGTTGGTGTAAAGCTCTCACTTAAGTTCATCAAGAAAAATCTTGATGTGATATATGATGATATCCGTATGTTTACCAATTACGATGAAAGCATCGAAACCTATGGATATACGGTTCAAGCCGAATGGGATTATACCCAGGAGCGACCCTACAAAGGCGATGTAATAAAAGATAAACGAAGGATCTACATCCATTATTTCTACAGCATTGAAAAAGGTGCTGAAGATGAGCAGGCCTTTGATAAACGTATTGCCGGTCTGTGCAAGGAACTGTTAGAAGACAAGCCTGTAGAAAGCCACAGGAAAGCTTATGAACAGTTCTTCGAAGTAAAGACAACCCCAAAGCGTGGCCGTCAGGTTTATTACAAAGAAGATGCAATAAAGGAAGCCCGAAAATATCTGGGATACTTTGCGCTTATAACCAATGAAACCATGGATGCTTTCACAGCACTTCACCTTTACAGAATGAAGGACGTGGTAGAAAAAGCGTTTGGAAACATCAAGGAGCGCCTAAACATGAGACGTCTCCTGGTATCAAGCGAAAAAGGGCTTGATGGCAAAATCTTCACTGAATTTGTAGCATTAATTCTTATATCTCATCTTGACCACAAGATGAAGGAGTCAGGATTATATAATAATTACACAATGCAGTCACTGCTTGACAAACTTGACGTCTTAGAATGCTTCGAGGATGCCAATCATTCGTTAAGAATTGGCGAAATGCTTGTCAAACAGGCTGAGATATATGAAGCACTCGGAGTAGAGGCACCAACCTCGTCATGTTAATCCGAGAATCCAGG
>JADYUL010000021.1 GCA_021531795.1 Lacrimispora saccharolytica | reverse complement strand
CAGACTGTAGACAAATACGGCGGTGGCTTATTGTCCCATTGCCGTATTTTCTTATAAAATCTTCTACTCATTCGGCTATAATAAGAAAAATGACCTATATTAGGCCATTTTTAATTCCCATCTTTCTTTAATTACTGCTAATTTCTTGAGATTCATGCACGCAAAGGTAAGCGCGACCTTCATCTCCATGCGCGCTTTTCCATACATCTGTGTATATCTGAATCCGTGATTCTCCTTGGCTGTTCCAAAGATTCTTTCTATCGTTTCTTTTCTGTGTGAATACAGTTCTCTCATTCCTTCTGTATATCTGATATCTTCACACATATCCATATATGGTTCCCATACATGTCGGGTTACAACTTTCACATGTTCCTTACTTGCTGTACATTGTCCAAGATAAGAGCAATTAGCACATATATGTCCGCAGCTCTTGTATTCCCTGTACCCATCTCTGTTGGTTGTTGAGTATTTTAATACCTGATTATTGGGACATACATAACAGTCATAGTATTCATCATAAGCATAGTCAGATTTTTTAAAGAATCCATCCTTTGTCATAGGTCGCTTATAAGGGAATAGTGGTGTCACTCCATCATCGATTAATAGCTTTGCTATAGCAGGCGTCTTATAACCAGCATCCACTATACAGGTCTGCATCCCTATTCCTTTAAGTTTGTCATAAAGACCCTTGAAAGTACGGCTGTCATGTTCATTTCCGCGATTAACGGTAAAATCAATGATCCATCCATTCTTATCACAGGCGGTTTCAATTCCATAGGCAAAAACATTTTTGTGCTCACCTTTATGGAACCACCCGCTTTCAGGATCGGTGGTGCTGCATTTGATTTCCTTTCCATCAAGAGGAATATCGTCAGTGTAGTCCTCAAACTTGTCACTTCCACCACCTATACCAGGTCCGTTATTATCATCCTTGTCTTTTAATGGTTTCTTATTATGTTCAATTCTGTCAGCGTTAATCTCTTTTCTTAACATTTCCTCATAGAATAATGCTTCCTCATGAGCTATCTTTTTCTGCATCTTTCTATTGTTAGCTCTCGCCTTTACATGCGTAGCATCAACAAATATCTCTGTTGGATCAACAAGCTTAAACTTGTAACATTCTTCTAAGATATGCTGAAATATCTGTTCAAAGATGTCAGTATCCTTGAAGCGCCTAGTATAGTTCTTACCAAATGTAGAGAAGTGTGGGACAGGATCATAAAGTTCAAGTCCAAGGAACCATCTGTAGGCCATGTTGACTTCAATGTCTTTAATAGTCTGGCGCATGCTTTTAATCCCATAAAGATACTGAATAAGAGGGATCTTGATCAGAGTAACTGGATCTATACTTGGACGCCCGGTATCAGAAGAATATTTATCTCTTACAAGATCATATATGAATGACCAGTCTATAGCCTTATCTATAACTCGCAATAGGTGGTTTTGTGGAACCAGATCATCTATGCACACTATCTGCATCTGCTTCCTGATTTTTTCATTCTCTTCAGACATCATAAGCATCATCCTCCATAACTTATTATACCAGAAAAACGATGTTATGTAAACCAATATGTAAAGCACATACCTATCCATTTCTGCTTGGTGATATCATATCTGTATAGAAAAAGGCGTCAAGAACAAGCCTCTGGTGCAAAGCATTCTTGACACCTTTTTTCTATACAGATACACTGCGAACAAGCAGGAATGAATTAGTTTGTGCCATCAAGTGGCACAAATAAAGAAAAGCCCACCAATTTTGGTGGACTTTGTCTACAGTCTG
>JADYUL010000020.1 GCA_021531795.1 Lacrimispora saccharolytica | reverse complement strand
ATATCTTAACTTCCTGATTTTTTCTCACTCAAAACGGTTTTTACCACCCAAACAGCAGATCATCCAAATCCTCTAAGGCCTCTCTAAGCTCTGGGTCCTTTTCCTGGCTAATCGCCTTCTCAAGGAATATAGCATCAGCGTCTGTGCCTTCCCAGCTAAGGTCATACGATGCTTCCACTAGTCTCTCAAGCCTCTTACTTTTTGCAGACTTATGTGCGCTGCAGTATTCTTCTATCAGTATCCTGGAGTACTCTTTCATTTTCTCTGATCATCCTTTCCGGTCAGAAACGCCATGATCTCCTCATAGCTTCTGCTGCTTGTCTCCACCGCTTTAAGAAGCTCTTTTTTCTTCATTTCATCCCTCTTGGCATACATGTCCTTAAGCTTTGATACTTCTTTATCGTATCGCTCTTTTGCCTTGGCTACCGCATCTTCCTGAATTCGGATATTCTCGTCGATAGATATATTTTTTCTTGTATATGCTCTTGCCATGTTTTAATCCTCCAAAGGTCGTTCGTTTTCGCAGTTGTACAAGATCCTACTCAGCTCATCTGTCGCCTTTTTGATATAAGTGCTGTCAATATCAAAGGCATTTAAGATTGTTCTTTGCGTAGCTGTGACAGAATGATCCATACGGTATCTGCCATCTGTCATCCGGATCATTTCAATCTTTTCCAGCTCACTTAACGCTGCCGGAACTGTCATGAAATTCGGCTTTTTATCCAGTTTTTTCATCTCTGCCTTTAGGCAGGTATAAATCTTATTTCTGACAATAAGTGCCACAAACTCTTCAAAAATCTTTCCCGAAGCTGCTTCATCCGAGGATACCCTAAGACTCTTATTCCCCAGATAGGACTTATCTCCACGAAACAGCTTTTCCGAAGCATCTCTACTCTTGTAAAGTTCCAGCGCTTCTCTTGCCGACATCCTGGCTGATGTAACGATCACAAAGTAACCGCACAATCTTTTTTCTTCGATAATGGCCTCTTCCTTTTCTCTTGCAAAAAGAAAAGTCCCATCCTTATCGTATATCTCCAGGTTAAAGTAGGTTTTAAAGCCTTCCGCGATGGTCCTGGTCTGTCCTTTCCACTGATCCAAGCACTTTTTCATCCTCTCTATCTTAGCTTCCAGCTGTTCTCTTTCCGCACTGGCTTTCTGCTCTGAATAATAAAGATGAAAGTATCTGTCCTCGGTATCAGTGGCATAAAGCTGTCTCTTTATCGTGGTTCCAAATACCTTATATTCTCTGATATTGCAAGCTCTTTCTTCTTCGAACTTACCTCTGTTTTCAAGGACCAACTCTTTTACAAGGGCATTCATACCCTTGACCATGATTACAAAATCATAGCCGCATTTATCCATGTATCCGATATTTTCCTTTGAAAAATATCCTCTATCCAGGATAAATCCCACATGCTTATATCCATACCCGTTTGCCTTTTCAAGCATGAACTGAAGCTGTGATATATCTACAATACTTCCCGGATACTGTTCGTAGAACAGTGGCTCTTTGTTGTAAGTATCATATGCTATGGAATAATTGAACACCGGCAGGCCCTTATCTTCTTTAGGGTGCCCAAACTCTACCATTTGAATCTCGCCTGCTTCACAATTCTTATTGGTCGAGTCATAAGAAATATAGATTTTTTCTCTATGATCCCTGCCTGCATTCCATTCATTTAGGAAACCGATCCGCTGGTCGTCTTCTATGGACGCGAAGAAATCTGATATCTTTGAATCACTGTATATATGCATCTTTTCTGTAAGCAGAGGATGATTATACGCGTAATCCGGATAGTACTGGGCTGCATTATTTTCTGTAATAATCGAATAAGCTCCTAGATCTAAGAATAAGCCACAATCCCTTTTTCCCAGATACTTAGACAGAATGTCTGGCAGTTTATAGTCCTCCATAATCTTTCTAATGACTATAAATGCACCGACTCTGATGCAGCTACTACGCCTAACGTTATTTCTAATCTCAGGAATGTCCAGTGCTCCAAAGTATTTCAGATAATTCTCATTCGGAATCATCAGGTCTCCCGAGGCACCCGCAAGCTTCCCTATAACCTTATGATTGGGAGAGGTATACTTCTTGTCCGGTTTGTATACTCTTTCCGCAACATATCTTACATACGTTGTGTTTCCCTTGGTAATAAGACTGATTTTTCCCGGTGCTTCCGGTATTTTTATCATGCAATCGAGATACATTTTCGCTCCTTTTCTTGGAGATTATTGAGAGTAACTTTACTCTCTAAGTGTATCATTTTCGCATGATTTTTTCAAGTTTTTTTGCCAAAAAGCCGCGTATTCTCGGGCTTT
>JADYUL010000001.1 GCA_021531795.1 Lacrimispora saccharolytica | reverse complement strand
AACTTTACTCTCTAAGTGTATCATTTTCGCATGATTTTTTCAAGTTTTTTTGCCAAAAAGCCGCGTATTCTCGGGCTTTTTTCGTTTCACTCTCAGTTTTCAATTTCGAGTGAGAAATTTCTCTGGAAGTTCAGAAAATATGCGGATGCTGTGAGAAAACGACAGCCCGCACAGAGGAAGAACGAAAGAAACTGATACACCGTCTGAACCGGATTGAAGGGCAGATTCGCGGGATTCGTGGGATGGTGGAAAAAGATGCTTATTGTGCGGATATATTGATGCAATCCGCCGCTGTGAATGCTGCAGTCAATGCTTTTAACAAGGAATTACTGGCACATCACATCAAAGGCTGCGTTGCCAGAGATATCCGTGAGGGTAAGGATGAAGTAATCGATGAGTTAGTTGTAACTCTCCAAAAACTCATGAAATAGAAGGAAGTGAATCAATTATGGAACAATATACCGTAACCGGTATGAGCTGTGCCGCCTGCACAGCCCGCGTGGAAAAAGCAGTATCAGGTGTGAAAGGAGTTACTTCCTGTTCGGTGAGCCTGCTGACCAATTCCATGGGCGTGGAGGGAACAGCATCTGCCGAGGAAATTATAGCGGCGGTTCGTGATGCAGGATATGAAGCATCTGTGAAAAATGGAAATAAAGATCAAACTACACGTTTATCCTCTGACGAGGATGCACTGAAGGATAAGGAAACTCCCTTATTAAAAAAACGGTTAATCACCTCTCTGGGATTTTGGATTGTACTTATGTATGTTTCCATGGGGCACATGATGTGGGGCTGGCCGTTGCCGCCGTTTTTTGATGGCAACCACGTGGCAATGGGGCTTTTGCAGCTATTGTTAACGATTGTAATTATGGTCATTAATCAGAAGTTCTTTATCAGTGGCTTTAAGAGCTTGTGGCACCATGCGCCGAATATGGATGCATTGGTTGCATTAGGTTCTGCGGCAGCTTTTGTCTACAGTACAGTTGCCCTGTTTGCTATGACTGATGCACAGGTTAAAGGCAACGCAGATGCAGTGATGTCATATATGCACGAGTTTTACTTTGAATCTGCTGCCACGATTCTGACGCTGATAACTCTGGGAAAAATGCTTGAGGCGCGTTCAAAAGGCAAAACCACCGATGCACTGAAAGGGTTGATGAAACTGGCTCCTAAAACAGCTACGCTCCTTCGGGATGGCATGGAAAGTATTGTGCCGATTGAGCAAGTGGCAAAAGGTGATATCTTTGTTGTGCGTCCCGGTGAAAATATCCCTGTGGACGGAACTATCTTAGAAGGAAACAGCTCAGTAGATGAATCTACTCTGACGGGCGAAAGTATTCCGGTTGACAAAGTAGCGGGAAGCACAGTTTCCGCAGGAACGCTGAATCAATCAGGCTTTATTCGCTGTGAAGCTACAAGAGTCGGTGAGGACACAACGCTATCTCAGATCATTCAGATGGTAAGTGATGCTGCTGCAACAAAGGCACCGATTGCAAAAGTTGCAGACAAGGTTTCCGGTGTATTTGTCCCTGCTGTTATTATAATTGCTGTGATAACCGTTATCACATGGCTTGTCACCGGTCATACAATGGGTTTTGCTTTGGCAAGAGGAATTTCTGTGTTGGTTATCAGTTGTCCTTGTGCACTTGGCCTTGCTACACCTGTTGCCATCATGGTCGGCAATGGAATGGGTGCCAAAAACGGTATTCTTTTTAAGACGGCTGTATCTTTGGAGGAAACAGGAAAAACCCAGATTGTGGCACTGGATAAAACCGGAACGATTACACAGGGAGAACCTAATGTTACGGATATGATTCCGGTAAATGGCAGGAGTGAAACGGATCTTTTGGCAATTGCCTATGCGTTGGAGAAAAAGAGCGAACATCCACTGGCAAGAGCAATCATTCAGGCAGCTGAGCAGAATGGACTTACGGCAGACGAGGTCGAACAGTTTCAGGCATTACCCGGGAATGGGCTTACAGCAGTGCTAAACGGTAATACTTTGTATGGTGGCAGTTATAAATTTATCAGTGAACAAATTCAAGTGACTGATGAGATAAATGTAATGTCAGCGCAGCTTTCGGAAGAAGGAAAAACTCCGTTGTTTTTTGCCTGCGATGGCAAGCTTATCGGTATTATCGCTGTGGCAGATACGATTAAGGTGGATAGTCCCCGGGCAGTTAAAGAAATGCAGGATATGGGTATCCATGTCGTAATGCTGACCGGTGATAATGAACGCACGGCTAAAGCTATCGGCGAGAAGGCCGGTGTGGATGAAGTAATTGCCGGTGTACTTCCTGATGGCAAGGAAGGTGTAATCCGTAATATGCAGCAAAAAGGAAAGGTCATTATGGTCGGTGATGGCATCAATGATGCTCCTGCACTGACAAGTGCCGATATCGGCATTGCCATTGGTGCAGGTGCAGATGTTGCAATTGATGCAGCAGATGTAGTGTTGATGAAAAACTGCCTGTCCGATGTACCTGCAGCTATACGTTTAAGCCGTGCAACTCTGCGTAATATTCACGAGAATCTGTTTTGGGCATTTATCTATAACATTATCGGTATTCCATTAGCGGCGGGTGCGTTTATCGGTGTATTGGGGTGGCAGCTTAATCCAATGTTCGCCGCGGCAGCCATGAGCTTGTCCAGCTTTAGTGTAGTCACTAATGCACTGCGTTTGAATTTCTTCCGGATGTATGATTCCGGGCGAGATCATAAAATCAAAAATAAATTCACAACAAAAAAGGAGACAAAAACTATGACAAAGACACTGAAAATCGAAGGTATGATGTGTGAGCATTGTGAGATGCACGCAAAAAAAGCTCTCGAAGCACTTGATGGTGTGACAAAGGCAGAGGTCAGTCATAAGACCGGAAGTGCTGTTGTAACGCTTGAAAAAAGTGTTTCAGATGATGTTCTTATGCAGGCTGTTGCCGACCAGGGATATCAGGTAACCGATATTCAATCATAGCTGATAATATAAAGGGGCGATTATCTCGCCCCTTTATGTGTGAACAGTTCTATCTTTTTCGGTTCATTGACTCCTTATGATATGTCCCTCTTGTATCGCTGCAAAAGTTGCCGCCAGACACACAAAAATAGCTGAATACGAAACATCAATCAACGATAAAGTAAGAGGCAAAGCAAATAACACAGCACCAGTGATTTTATTCGCCAAAGAATGAACTGTCACAAATCGCTTTTGCACCACAAATCCAGAAATAATATTGATTAGCTTTATTACTGCAATCAATCCTATCCAAATCCAGATAGCCCTACTTATTTTCATTACCGGCAACAACTTATATAGCGCTGCTGCAACAAATACAAAATCAGCCACTGTATCCAGCTTCTCTCCAAACTGACTGCTCGTACCGAGCTTTCGTGCAACTGTTCCATCAATCATATCGGTAATTCCTGCAATTATATAGCAGGCATAGAAGCTACCTGAGAATGCCGGGAAGAAAAGCATCAGTATGCTAAACAATATGCGACAACATGTAATAGTGTTAGCTATCATTTACACAAAATCCTTCTCAATCTCCTTAACTCTTTCGTATATTCTATTATTCACCGGAACATCTATTCCGTGCTTTGCTGCAATCTCAATTACTGTACCGGCAAACATATCAACCTCGGTCTTTCTCTTAGCTATTGCATCCTGTCGCATAGACGGATAGCCGTTCGGATCAAGAGAGTCGGTAATATTAAGGTAATAGTCGATATCTGTATCAGATAACGCAACACCCTCTGCATTAGCTATGCTAATTACTTCCTTCATAGCACCGATAAGAGTGTCTCTAGCCTCTCCTTCAGAATTAGCACCTGAGTATGTTGTCTCATATATCATGCATGTCTGATTGATTCCGACATTAAGCATGAACTTTCCCCACATTCTGTAAATAATGTCATCATCAACAGTATACGGCATTTTGATTTCATCAAAGAATTCAATAACCTTCTTAAGACACGTATCGTCTTCGCCCTTTTTAACACCGATTCTTAACTCGCCCATCTTTGTATAAGTCAATGAATCGCCATCTCTCATTGCATCCATCCCCTGCGCAACAGTGTATATGATATTACTTTGTCCATACCTTGCTCCAATGATCTGCTCACTTGTAATACCATTCATAACAGACATAATAATTGTGTGATCATCAACTACATTTCTCATAGTATTAAGCGCTGACTCAAGTGCGTTATACTTAACCGCCACAATTACCAAGTCAGCAGGCTTAGCATTATCCGCAAGTTCAATATTAAAACTCTTATTCTCATTACATATTGAGAAATGTCTGTCTTTATAACGTAAATACCTGTCTTCATCCACAATAAAACTTACTGCATCATTTCCCTTTTCTTCCTTAATCTTATTACCGTATAAAAGCCCAAGTGCTCCCATCCCGATAATCGCTGTTTTTTTAATTTCCGACATACTTAATTCCTTTTTCCTTCCCTAATTTCTTTATACTATGATTCATAATTGTATTCTTGTTCCGTAAATACATAAGGATTGCTACAAGATTTGCTACTTATATTTGCGGTCACAAATTGTGACCGCAAATATTCAACTTCTTCATCAGATAATTGAAACATCATATCATTCTGAACCCTTTCAATATTTCTTTTACCTGCTGATTAAATATTCTTTATTTAATGACGTAATTCGATTCACATTATTTTGATATCATTTTAAGAAATCTTTTATCATTCATCTGCTCATTTGTAACATACTTACCATCACAAAACAATGCATATGTTGTAATCGGTGTTGGTACATTCCGGGCTTCTTCTCTGCTCTTTATATGAACTGCCTTAAATTTAATATCTTTTTCTTTTGCAAGATTCTCTAAAACAGGAACATACTTTGCATTATATGGACACTGATAGGTGTAGAAAAGAACATACCCTTTTTCATCGATATACGGATGTCTGGCAATTTCCTTAAACCTTGGCTTACCTGCTTCTTTTTCAAATGGCAGATACCAAAGCTGTACCCCATTATCTGCTTCATCACATGGTTCAAATCCTTTATAACTTAAGAACTTAGGATCTGCAAGAAATGGTTTCTTTTTTTCACACGCTAAAATACAAAGTCCCTTTTTCCCTTTCTGTTTACTATCCTCTATACAAAAATTAAGTAATTCACTTGCGTATCCGTGTCCTTTAAAAGAACCTGCAACCCACAGGCAATCAATATACATATATCCCTCTGCATCTATTGGATTCCATGCATACTCTGCGGGAATATATTCGATAAAACACTTTCCACGCTCCACACTCTTTAGAAACACAAGCCCTTCATCAAATCTTTCCGCCAGCCAGGATTTTTTTGATGAAACCTGTATGTCTTTATTATTGGAAATAGCGCAACAGATATGTTCTTTCTCCAAATTCTCTTTTGTAACTTGTATAAATTCCATTTGTTTTTTCTCACTCCTTGATTTTACTCACTATATTATCCCAACACTTTCATAAATTCATCAATATCTTTTTTAATTAGCGGTGACATACTTTTAACTTTTCCTTACAATTTGCATATTGGATGTCTAATTACGGTCTTCCATTTTTCCGGAGCGACCTTTCTTGCATCAGACATATAGATTTCATGATGCAGTCTGCCATTACTAAAGTCATTCTTATATCCGTTCTCTTGGATATATTGATTCATAATAGCAACTGTTGCAGGCTCATCATCAAAAGGCCCATGATGCATAATCTGGACACATAAGCCTTCTTCCACAGTCAAATATTCTGCTTTAGAGCAATCTATTTTCTTCTTTGCAGATGCTGCTTTCACCGCCCAGTCAAAATCCGCTTTTGTCACAAAATCAGGAAGTCTGATTACTGATATCCAGTTAAACTCCGCTTTACTACTATAATCACAGCCTTCTACTCCGTCCTGCCACCAAAAACCTTCCAATGGCGGAACCACATACTCAAAGAAGCCTTCTATCTTATAATCTGACTTGTAACTCATCTTCAAAGTATAGGCAATCGCATACAGGATTCCCACAGCCTGCTGATATGCACCGCCTTCCTCATTGGGATTTCCCTTTCCTCTTACTGCAATATAGTTTGCCTTCGGAACCGTCACAATCTCCGGTGTATTCTTAGGCATGTAAAATTCCTTATATTCTTTCTTAAAGTCAAATGGCATTTTTAACCTCCTTAAACCATCTCATTTCACTGATTCCTTCCTATATTTTTCTGCAATTTCCGCAGCGATACAAAAAAGTTTCTGCCTTATGGTTTCAGGTTCAAGAACGGTAACCTTATCCCTCATGGTAAGCATCCATGACAGTACTCCCTCATCATCAGCATAATCGTGTTCAAACAGGAGTTTTCCATCCGGAAGTTCTGTGAAAGACTCTATTCCATATTCCTCAATCAGATGCCATTTAAGTGATGCATCAAAAACAGCTTTTATTTTCCCCTTTGAAGGAAATACTCTCTCATTTGATAAATCAGGCATCGGCACGTCGCTTCTTTTTTCAAAGCTTCTTACATGTGCTATTTCTGCCATGCGATTCAGCTTGAACAGCCTGAAATCATTTCTAAGAAGGCAGTATCCATACACATACCAACTCGACCACTTGAAAACCAGATAGTATGGCTCAATCTCTCTTTCTGAATTTCCCTTTGGTGCATAATACTCAAATTTCAATATTCTTCCAAGTTCAATTGCATCCTGTATCAGTTCGATTTTAGGTGATATAGAATCCTTATTCCAGGAAGATAAATCAATAAGAATTGATTCTGAACCACTGACAAACTCTGTGGAACCAGCCTTGATTTTCTCCATAAGCTGACCATAATAATGACTGCCGCTCACACTATCCAAGCTTCGAAGTCCAGCCATAATCATTTGCATATCTTTAGATGAGAGAATCGTCCTATCCATTCTGTATCCATCCATTATGCTGATTCCACCACCGGTCCCCTGTGATGTAACAATCGGAATTCCAGCTCTGCAAAGATCATCAATATCTCTATTAATTGTTCTTTTTGAAACTTCAAACACTTGTGCCAGTTCCGGGGCAGTCACCTTTTCTTTCTGTAATAGAATAGAAAGAATCCCAATAAGTCTATCTATTTTCATATCGCTTTCACTTCCTGATGTATTCTAACATCCACAACACGACATCTGTATGTCATGTTTGCTTCATTATATACAATGTTTTACAACTAAGCTACAAATAAGCACAAATAAACAATTCTGTAAGAATAGTAACCATGTGTAAAAATGATGTAAAAAAAGCAGATAACCTTAAAACATATGATTTTAAGATTATCTGCTTCCGCCTATCCACACATTATCTCCGACAGTAATTGAGATACCGTATTCATAGTCGGAGTTTCTGTCATGCTATCTTTTTAGTATTTCCTCGATTTCTGCTTGTTCAGGCATCACCCGAAGAGCACCTCTTCTGGTTGTAATAATTGATGCTGCTGCATTCGCAAACTCAAGCATCTCTTCCATATCCTGTTTGCTCAGATTCTGATATCCCTTCAATAGAATCTGATGTAACATACATCCCATAAAAGTATCACCTGCACCAGTCGTTTCAATTGTATTTGGATTTAAAAATGGTGTCATTTCTGCCATTTGGTTGCCGCAATAAGCACGACTTCCTTCTTTACCCATTGATAAAAGAATCAACGGAATGGGAAACTCTGTTCTTAGCTTTTCTACTGCTCTATTATAATCCTGTTCTCCTGTAAGCCATATCAACTCATCATCAGATATCTTTAAAATGTGGCAATGCTTCAGACCATAACAAATCTGCTCCTTTGCCTCTTTCTCACTCTTCCATAAAGGTTTTCTTAAGTTTGGATCATAGGAAATCCAAATACCTGCCTTCTCTGCAACTGAAACAGCATTTTGAGTTGCGGTTCTAACAGGTTCATCTGTAAGCGATAATGAACCGAAATGAAAGATTTTTGCACTTTGAATTAAATCGTCCCTTACTTCCTCCTTGCTCATCATGATATCTGCTCCAGGGTTTCTATAAAATGAAAAATCCCTGTCTCCATCTTCTTTCTTTTGTACAACTGCCAAAGTTGTATGTACTTCCTTATCAAAACACAAACCTTCTGTTGAAATTCCAGTTTCTTTTAATGCTTTCTCCAACTGTAATCCAAAACCATCCTGACCGACTTTACCAATAAAAGCCGTTTTCCTTCCCAGCTTTTGCAACATGGCGAGCACATTACATGGAGCTCCTCCCGGATTCGCTTCAAAAATCGGATTTCCCTGTTCACTATATCCATTTTGTGTAAAGTCAATGAGTAATTCACCCATTGCTACGACATCATATTTTTCCATATACTTTACGCCTCAATATCATATTTGGTTACATCCAAATATGTCTTTCCATTACTTGCAAAACTAATTCCGGAAGCATCTACCGGTGTATAAATCAGTGAGGTCATTACCTGTTCCCCATCATTTACGAATATCTCCACGGAAAATCTGTCTACTAAAATTCTAAGATTTATCACATCTTTTTTCTCTGAGACATACATACTGCGTGTGCTTATTGCATCTTTCTTGAAACCGGAATGGGTACGATCAAAGGTAAGTGTTTTTTCATCCCTGTCATAGATTACTTCTGAATAATGCCTTTCATCTGCAGCCAGCTTCATTCTAAATTTTCCATATTCATTTCCTTTAAGAGCTATCTGTAGGTCAATACTTCTTCCACTAATACCTTTCAATTCTGTCTCTTCGTGAATACAAACATTATTGTATCTTATAACATTGCTACGATAATTCTCAAGCTCATGCACAGGCAACTGACAAATTCTTCCACCCTTCATTGATAACTCTCTTGGAATTGTCATCATACCTGAAAAACGTTGAGAATCAGGATACATAGGATTATCCCATGACTGCATCCAGCCAATCAAAATCCTTCTTCCATCCTCTGTCTCCATAGTCTGTGGTGCATAAAAATCCAGTCCATAATCAACACACTGTATTTTTTCTCTTGTAAACTTCAGATTTTCCTTGTCAAAATTTCCAATCAAAAATGCTGTGTTGTTACCATTATGAAATTCCAATCCTTCTGCTTCCATTTCCTGTGGTGAAATCATCAAAATCTGTTTTCCGCCTAAAGGATAAAAATCCGGACATTCCCACATTCTTCCAATCTTATTTTCACTGCGATCTAAAATTCCGGCAAACTCCCATTTTTCTAATTGTTCTGCACAGAACAACGCAATTTGACCACTTCCGTCACTATGGCGACTTCCGGCAACCATATAGTATTTGCCATCTTCCTTCCATATTTTCGGATCCCTGAAATCTTCCAAACTACTTCCTTTGGGCAACATATTCGCAGTCACAACCGGGTTATTTACAATTTTATTATAGTCAACACCATTTCCTATCGCAATGCATTGATTCTGACATATACACTTTTCGCCATTTTCAACTACTTTCTCTGCTACACCTGTATAAATCAATATTTGCTTATCTCCATCTTCAATGGCACTACCGGAAAATACACCAAGCTTGTCATAGTCCTGGTCTGGAGCCAATGCTACCGGAATGTATTCCCACTTGATGAAATCTGTACTTTTTGCATGTCCCCAATGCATAGAATCCCAATGTGTTGCATAAGGATAATACTGAAAGAATAAGTGATGTTCCCCTTTATAGTCAGAAAAACCATTAGGATCATTCATCCAGCCAACCGGATTTGAGAAATGATATACCGGTCTGTTATCTTGTGCTATTTTTATGCTTTCTTCAATTTCATACTTTCTAGCTTTTTCTAGCATCTCACTCATGTTTATCACTCCCACTCTGTACTAATTTACATTTCCGATTTCTCGTACATCTACCATGACCAAAACAATTATTCAATACTATCTGTGTATATACATCCTTGTCATTTCAGGTTCATCGTCACCTTGAACCATGCATAAGAATTCCCATCCATAACGTTCATAAAAGCCTATGTGATCCGTTATCAAATATAATGGTTCTATTCCTTTATTTTTCATATCCCCAACAACTCTATTTAACAACTTACCAGCCAAGCCTTTTTTGCGATGTTCATCTTCCGTATATACAGCGCATACATTTGGAGTCAAATCTTTTCTGTCATTAAAATCATTATCTATTACTCTAAGCCCTGCAACTATGTTTTCTCCGTTCAAGCATAAATACCATCCATTCTCAGTTTCTTCTGACAAATATGCTTGCATGCACTCTAGATAAGCCTTTGTAGGTATGCCCCACTTACTATGAAACCACTCGGCTGCAATTGAAGCTAATTCTGGTCGTTCTCTTAATGTTATAATAATATATTCGTTCATATTCTTGTCCTCATATTATTAAAAGAGTTCTCTCTCGAAATATCCGGGAAGCTGATTTTCCTTTCCCTCTCTTTCTTCATCGGTTATAGAGCCAAAATCATCAATCATATACAGAATTCTAAGACGTACAAGTTCCGGTATATCGTTCAGGTTCGCTATATCATATATAATTTCCACGTTATTCACTTCGTTATTTCCTTTTGAATAGATATTTGCCTTTACCCTTTCCTTTTATATGACAGATAAGTTCTGATTCAAGCATTTTCTTTATCAATTCCGATGCGGGAGAGGCTGTAATTTCAAGCATATTCATCACTTCCGTCCGACCAAAAAACTTGTCATTTCCAAATTCAGCATATAGTTTATGAATGTGTTGTTTTGTCTTATTACTGAATGCATTCGGAATCTCAATGTCCTGTTTTTGCGGTTCAATGTCCTGTTTTTGTTCCTCAATGTCCTGTTTTTGCCAACGAACGTGTATATATCGATTCTTTAATTATTCAAGCAAACAACAGACTTCCACATGGCACGAAAAAACGCTACGGGTTCCTATATATATGAGGTTTTCCCAGCCACTTTTTGACATCAACAATTTACTCATTTTGAAACAATTTTCAAGATTTAGAAATTGCAATAAAACGGCTATTTTTCATACACGGGAACATATCCTTGATACGAAAATAGCCTATTTCTTCTTATTTCAATCTGACATAGAATGTAGCTTTGCCGGTGCCTTCCCTTCGAAGTTCTCCTTCTGCTACAAGCTTACGAAGTGACCCTTCAATTGAACTTACACTAAGAGCCGGGCATAATTCACGGATATCCTGCTTGTTGAATTTCCCGATCTTATTCTGTGTGGCTTTACGAACCATCTCGATTGCCGGAAGTTTCTCTTCAACAATTTCAAATCGGTCTTCAAAATCTTTGTAGGCTGCAAGAATAGTGCCAAGGAGATATTTGATAAAAGGAACTGCATCCTCTTCTCCTTCATGCCATCCATCCTGGGAATGACCTAAAGCCTCATAATACAAATCTTTATTCTTTGCAATTTTAGCTTCGAGAGAAATGTATTTACCTACATTAAAACCACTGCGATTAAGTAGCAGGGTTGTAAGCAACCTACTCATTCTGCCGTTACCGTCATTGAAAGGGTGGATACACAAAAAGTCATGGATAAAAATCGGAATAACAAGTAATGGCTCTACCTCATAATTTCCAATCACCCTGTTGTACTCTTCACAAATTCTATCAAGTGCCTCTGGAGTCTCAGATGGAGCCAGCGGAGTAAACAAAACCTCTGTTTGTCCATCCGGATATGTGGCACTAATATAGTTCTGCACATTCTTGGTTCGCCCATCGAGTGGGTTATTCATATGGCTACACAGAATTTTATGCAACTGCATAATATAATTCTGTGTAATAGGAAGCGCATCAAAACTCTCATGGATGATATTAAGCACATCACGATATCCTGCGATTTCCTCTTCATCTCTATTTCGAGGTGTGGTCTTCTCTTCCACCAACTGTTTAATTCTTGTATTGGTAGTTACAATTCCCTCAATCGCATTAGAAGCCTCAGTACTCTGAATCTTTGCAATCTCCACAAGTTTCTCTAATTCGCCCGGTCTTTGCTTAAGATATAATTCCTGCTTACCTGCGAACTTGTATATTGCTGCTACGAGACCAAGAATTTCTGAATCCCATTTTTCTTCTTTTATTATTGAATAGTTAAATGTTCTCAATTTCTTAAACACCCACCTCTCACACAGCCATGCTGTCTTACTGGATCTCCTCATCTGGAGCCTGACCTTCATGAGCCAGCCACTTGCATTCTGTTATTTCCATATTTGTAAATATAGCCTTAAAAGATGACTCCTCCGGGCTACAAGCATAAATTCCAAACTGAATTTCATCAGTAGCTTTATACATATGGCAGATTCTCATCTGCTTATACTTAACACCATCCTCGGAGCACTCAATACAGTAATCATCTTCTCTTCTGCTAAATCTATACCACATGGATTTAATACTCGCATCAATTTCAGTTGTTGCCCAGTCAGAGAAACCATTATTTGTTGCTACACTTCCAAGATGCTGATAGTCCTCATTTTCATATTCGATAGAGCCCTTAAGCCAGTTATCACTGTCCAAGTACATAACTACGCCACACTGGTCAAAACGAACCTTGCTTTCAAATTCCGTCTTCACTGTAAATGAAAAGAACTTCTCATCAGTAGTTATCTGCAACACAGGGGCATTATCATTTCTAAAATGATAATATGTGCGCTGCCATAAATCAGTATGCGGATTAGTTATTATTTCAATTCTGTCATTTTCAATAGAGAAAGCTTTAGGCTCTCTTGTCCATTTCCATTGTTTTTTATCTATCTTCATAAGTTTTCCCTTACTCCTTGTCTTTTCCCTTAAATTATATCTAATATTAAGGGGAAGTCAATATAAAATCTGCTGCGTGTAAGTACAGGCGGAATCAGATTCTCTTTAATCGCCTCTGTGTGAACTCTGTAATTTAATTTTGAAATTTCACGATTTAGGTTCCAACCAAGCGACAATTTACTGTCTATATCACCAATTGAGATTTTTAATGAATCACCTTCGCTCTTATCGGCTGTTTCATCTTCTTGAATAAATTCAGGAGCCACCATTTCCTTTTTACCCGAAGGAAGCAGTTCAACTATGCAGTTCTCTTCTTGACGTACTGTATTCTTAGTAAGACTTTTTAAGTCTAAAGAATCAGTCGCTTCCTGTCTGAGTTGCCTTAACCAGTAGAAATACGAATTACGGCTGAGGTTATTACGTGTACAATACTCTTTAACGGTAAGATCTGTTGTGTTACGGTCCGCAATGATTGCAGCCCAGTGCTGCATACTTATGTTGCGCTTTACTGCTCGTATGTCTGACATACAGTCAATCCTCCTTGGTTGAAAAAGTTGAAAAAGTTTGAAACTTTTTCAATTATCTCAACTATGAGAGGTGTCGACAATTTGCGAGTTATTTACCTTATACGAAAAAGGCACTCATTTTGGAATACCTTATTATAAAAATAGGGACACTCTTTTGAAGTATCCCTACGTTCTATCAATGTATCTGATAGCTCTCTATTCACTTTCATATTCAGAATTTTTTGTGTTTCCGCAACCGAGGTCTAATGCCACAACTACGGTCACCTTTCTCACATGCTCTTTTTCTTTGTGATTTTCACCAATCTTGTTGAAACTGAAAAACCCTACAAAGTGCGTAAATTCAAGGATTTCTACATATCTTTCTTTACAGTAACACCACAGTTTCCACATGCATTGAAACTTTACTTTGCATTAACATTCGTGCACGTAATTTTCGATTTTTGTCTCCCCTTGTTTTTAAGATAACAATATGGCTGTCTCGAGCCTGCGCATTTGAGGAAACATTGATTATCTATTTTTTCTCGATTTCCGGAAGATTACTTAGTTCCAAACTGCTGAGCGTGGTCATCTGCTGAACTGCCAGTTCATGTAACAACTGCATTCTTTCAGCCTGACTTTTTCCTTGCTTTATTAATATGGCATTGTAACTTTCCATATTTGCCAACACAAGTAGCTGATATATTGTCGCAACATCTCTTATATTTCCCTTTTCATTTGGATTACTGTCCCGCCATTCTTTTGCAGTTTTACCAAATAGCACCGTATTAAGTAAATCTGCCTCACTTGCATAAGTATACGAAATCTGCTGTGATGTAAGTACAGGAGGAATTAAATTTTCTTTAATCGCATTTGTGTGAACTCTGTAATTCAATTTTGAAATTTCTCGATTCAAATTCCACCCAAGTGATAATTTGCTATTTTCTTCTGTCTTTAGTCGCTTATAATCCTTAATGATATAAAGCTTAAATTCTGGTGACACCCATGAAGCAAATTCAAATGCTATATCAGAGTGCGCAAAGGTTCCACCATAACGACCTGATTTACTTATAATACCTATTGCATTTGTAGACTCAATCCATTTCTTCGGAGACATTGTAAACGCATTGGCTCCAGCATTATTTTTAAACCCCTCGAATTCGATGGGTTTAAAATCCGGATTATGTAATTGCTCCCATAGTCCCAGAAATTCAATTACATCTCTGCCTCTCATCCAATTTTGTATTACTGCAGTAGGATCATCACTTTTATATTTTGCAATATCTGTCAACGAAATAAACTCATTTTCAAAATCCGTAGTGTATATACCAATATCTATCCCATTTGCATGGATTGTTTCTTTAACAATCTTAGTCATCATTTTCCCCCTTTTCCTTCACCATATTTTCCACTCGAACATAATATGCTAAAAGTCTGAGGACATAATCCGGCGCATTGCGAGTCCCTCTTTCCCATTCTGTAACCGTTCTGTATGGGATATTGAAATATTTACAAAACTCTTTACGATTCATTCCTGTGGATTCACGAAGTTTTTTTATTTCGATTTGACATTCGGTTAATCGTTCCATAAATTATCGCCTCCTGTTTACACTATGTGTATATTATATCGCGCAATAATACATTACACAATGTGTAAACAAGAATCTTTATCAGCTGAATATTCCGGATGAGTTTCTATCAGCTGTCCGGTGATATGGAAATCACTTTTTAGATTCACTTTTGTGCATACCGAATGATAATTTCTATAGGAATATTAGTAAAGGCTGCTACGCACCGCAGATGCGGCAATGCCTTGACTAATATTCCTATAGAAATGGACACGTAATCAAGCACAAAAAAGGCTATTTCCGAGTACCGGAACTCCGATTTCCAAATTTCCGGATTCGTGATTTCGAGTTGCAAGAATATTCATCAGCATAATCGCTTTTCAATAATGATAATAGATTCCTCATTTTCACCTATCATCTCCACTGATATTTTTGTTATTCTGCTTTTAAATTTTGGTGACACCCATGATGCAAATTCAAATGCTATATCAGAGTGCGCGAAGGTCTCACTATAACGGCCCGATTTACTCACTATCCCAATCGCATTTGTAGCATCAATCCACTTTGATGGTGACGTAGTAAATGTATTGGATCCTGCTTGATTTCTAAAGTTGTCGAATTCGACCACTATAAAATTAATGTTATGAAGTTGTTCCCCTAATCCAAGGAATTCTAATGTATTCTTGCATCGCATCCAATTCTTAATTACATCTTTAGGTTTATCACTTTTTACCTAGCAAAATCCTTCACCAATTCCTCATACTTAAGCTGATAAGCAATCAGTCTTGGTATATATTCCGGAGGAGTTCTTCTCGTTGCTTCCCAGTCCTCTAATGTACGAACAGGGATGCCCGTATGCTCAGAAAACTCTTTGCTGGACATCCCTATACTTTCTCTTAATTCCTTAATAGTATTTGCTGTATCCATAGCATACTTCGCAATGCGAAATAAAGATTGTAGAAAAACAATAAAAACTATTTGATGTCATATTTCTTTCTTAATCTATTGAACCCTACAGCACATCTTGTGATTATTACAACATACATAACCATAACTACAATCCACAAAATATAAAATGCAATTGAAACAGGGTCTGAAAAATTACCTCCAATAATCATACGCTTTCCCTGTGGAATAATGCAGCATAAGAATAGTACTAACAGTGGCATCGCTTTGCGGCTATTTATTCTTTCCAACATTTCAATTCTTGATACATTGTCATTAAAAATATCATCATCTGTTCCGTCATCCAATTTACAGAAGTAACTAAATTCATTTAGATCCTGTATGTATTCCCAGCCATAATCCTTAAACATCTGAAGATAGCTTTCACGATTCTCTTTCTTCTGTGGATTAAAATCAATGCGATAAATCATATTTGTAGGTTCACTTTTCTTAAAATGATAAACTCCTGGCAAAGTCACCTTTTCGAAAAGATATCCCTTCTTTGCCATATCGCATAAATATTTTTCCTCTTCTTCATATTCCGGTAATACAAAAAAATGAAATTCTTTTTTATCTGCCATCTTAATATTCTCCTCTGCTATTTCTATATAGTCTTTCAATTCTTCTTAATTCAATTTCAAGTACTTCTTTTCCCAACTCTGTAATGATGTAGGATTTTCTCTTATCTTCTTCCTTTACAAATGATATTAATTTATCATTTTCCATCTTGGATAATGTTCCATACATTGTTCCCGGACTTATGGTTAGTTCTCCATTTGTCATATCCTTAACCCTAAGACCTATGTTATATCCATGCATTTCTTTCTGTAGACAAAAAAGAATATAAAATCCTGTTTCCGTCATTGGAACATAGACTTTTTTAATATGTGCGTCCATATGTACCTCCATTATTCGCTTCGATATATCAAACTCTGTTATATCGAACTTCGTTATATATTTTATATCACAGTGCGATATATATGTCAACCATAGTTTCAGGCCCAAAAATAAAGGAGGTAATATTATTCGCGCACGTGATTTTGTATTTTTACCCTCTCTATGCACTGTATAAATCCATTTTTGCCCCGGTAAAGGTATTACCTTTTCGATAGGGGGTTCGTTTCTTTTTTATGTCTATAACTTACTTGACACTATCCAATTTATAATTCAATTACCTTAGTTGCTATTTTTTCGCAAAATTTCCTGTCATGTTCAACAAATAGCATGGTTGGCTCATACTTTAAAATTAAACTTTCTAACTGCATCCGCGAAAAAATATCAATGTAATTTAATGGTTCATCCCAAATATAAAGGTGTGCCGGTGTAAGTAAACTAGTCGCCAACAATACTTTCTTTTTCTGGCCTTCCGAGTAAGTTTCCATATTTTTAGCAAACTGCTCTCGTCCAAAATCAAGCTGCCGAAGTATGGTACAAAATAAACTCCTATCCAAATCATGCATTTTACAATAATTTGTAACATTACCTTTAAGTCCGATTGTTTCCTGACCAACATATGAAATAACAAGACCTCTTGCCACCTCACATAGTCCTTCTTCAATTATACAAACACCTATATTGGAATTACATTTTTCTAGGATTTTTCTAATAATTGTTGTCTTTCCACTTCCGTTTTTTCCGGATAATACAACACGATCACCCTTTTTAATGTCAAAAGACAGCCCTTGAAACACTGGTTTATCTGAGTCTATATATTGCAAACTATACTCTTTTACATTAACAAGACTATTTTTGTAATGAACAAGCTGAAACAACTTTAAATCTTTAGGATATTCTATATCTTCTAAAAGACCCTCCTTTTCCTCAATCTCTCTTTCAATTCGTTTTTCCATCTGCTTTACACGACTCTGCATCTTTTTTGTTTTGGCTCCTATAAAACTTCTTGTGCTTAAGCATCTGTCATGTTCTTTTATCGGATCAAATCCTATTTTGGTGCGTTCATTTTTATCTGCCCACTTAGCAACCTGTTCTGTCGCATGGTTCAACTTTTGAATCTCCTTTCGGTGTTTCTCATTTTGTGCTATCGCAAATTTATCTTTACGTTGCTTATTCTCCCACCAGACCGAAAAATTACCATTTTGTACTTCGATACTGCAACGATTCAATACCAGACAATGATCTGTGCATGCATCCAACAAATCTCTGTCATGAGAAACCAATATAAACCCCTTTTTAGAAGCCAAATACACCTTCACACACTCCCTTGCATTTTGGTCAAGATGATTCGTCGGTTCATCAATTAATAAAAACTCATTTTCCTGTGAAAACAAAACTGCAAGTAATATCTTTGTACGCTCTCCGGGACTTAAGGTACAATAAGGTCTATACAAAATCTCTGAACTTTCCGATAGCTCTTCCAACTCACAAATCACTCTCCATATTTCACACCCCGGCTTCAAATCTTCTATAAATTCTGCCACAGGCCTTTGCTTTTGGTATTCTGCAATTTCATAAGGAAAATAATCAAACTTCGTTGATGCACTTATGGAACCTGTAAACTGATATTTTCCAAGTAATAAATTTAGAAAAGTTGTCTTCCCTTTTCCATTTCTACCAATAAAACCTAGTTTCCAATTTGTATCAATCGAAAATGAAACATTCTCAAAAACATAATCAAAACTCCCTTCATATCCAAAGGTGAGATTATTTATACTAATTTGTGCCATATACATTCCTCCTCTCATGGTTACAATAAAAAAAGAACCATTCGTTGCCAAACAGTTCCATTACATACTATAACCTCATATGGTTCATCAAAAGAAGGAAATACACCCAACATTGTAATCATTTTTATGCACACAAAAAGAGAGGTTATGAGAACATAATCCACTTTTGGCAACATGACAAGTAGTATGGGCGATATCGCTCATACTGCATAAACATTCATGTAATCAAAAGTAAATTATCTTCTCATCTTTTCACCTCTCTCCTTAAGATAAAGCCATACTAACACTCCGACTTTCCTTTGTCAACAAAGGAACATACTAATTCAACTCATTCCACACATCCACATAATCATCCGCTTTCCGCTGGGACAAGAGAACAACCGTCTCCACATGGCTCGACCGAACACCAAGTACGTCTACCACTTTATCCGTTATAGGGAAATGGTCCACGACAACCTTATAACGATAACCCTTTAAGGTGGGTTCACCTTATAAAAAAGCACAGCCTATATCAGACTGTGCTTAATCGTCAAATAATGTATTAATAAAATTGGATGGGCGGCGTATCCATCATATCAAGTTCCACTAGGGAGCGCAGGGTGCCTTTCCTGCTCGTCAACTTATTAATACATCTATAAACTATCATATATTCATTTTTTCGTCAATCTTAATTAATCTCCCACTCCTAACATAAGAATCAATTTTACTCTGCTTTACATCAAAAACTGTTGCTACATAATATTTAGATTTAATTGCAAGAGAAAATATAGGAATCACAAAGGCCGAAGCAGCCAGACGACTGAACTTATCTAAGATTGGATATTGCAGATATGAATATGGAGAAAGAACACCTTCTATACAAACATTAGAAGTTATTGCCAGATGTTTTAATACTTCTATCGATTATCTCACAGGAAAATCTGATGATATTACTCCAGACCAAGTTATTATTTCAAAAAAAGATAATTCTATTATATTTGAATTAGTTACCTCTTTACAAAACGAGAACGATGAATCCCTCAGAAGATTGTTAGCTTATTATAATGCTTTCAAAAAAGAAGAGATGGACTGATTAACATGTCCATCTCTTCTCGTTCCGTATAATTCATAAATGGAGATGAGATTATGGCCTTAAGAGGAAATGCTTTCGCATGTTTTACAAGATATCGATTCGCATATGTAGCAAATGTACGTATATTGTTCATTCTATCCTTCGTCTAATAGATTCTGAAGGATAATCATTTATAAGTTTTTGAGCTATATCTGCATCTTTTTTGTTTCCATTTTCTTTTGCAGATTCTTCTATTTTTTTACAAATATATTTCATTAATATCTTTCAAATAATCCTCTACACTTCCGCTTTTACCGATTTCGAATGCTTTGTCTTTATTGGCAACATATGTAAAAGAGTTTTAACCCTTAACTGTGTTCACTTTTGACATCAAAACAACCGTCTCCACATGGCTCGAAGTTGGGAATTGGTCGATGGCCACAGCCTTTTCAACCCTGTATCCGTTGTACTGCAGCATCTCAAGGTCGCGAGCAAGGCTGGTCACCTTACATGATATGTAAATCATCCGGTCCACGCCATAATCAATTATTTTTCTGAGAGCCTTGGGGTGTACTCCGTCTCTAGGTGGGTCGAGGATAATAAAGTCCGGCTTCTGTACTATATTATCCAGAACCTCCAGCACATCACCGGCTATGAATTCGCAATTGTCAAGTCCGTTAAGTTTCGCATTCTCCTTTGCCGCCTCAACGGCTTCCTCCACGATTTCAACACCAATCACCCTGCCTGATACCGGTGCCATCATTTGAGCAATCGTGCCCGTACCGCTATACAGGTCATAGACCACTTTATCACTGCCTCCCAGGTCACCGATATAATCCCTTGCTATGGAATACAGCACCTCGGCGCTCTTTGTATTAGTCTGGAAAAATGAGAATTCCGATATCTTGAATTCCATTCCGAGCAGTTTCTCCGTTATATAATCCCTGCCATACAGAACCTCTGTCCTGTCAGACTTGACCACATCGGCAAGTGAGTCATTATATGTATGAAGGATACCCACAATCTTACCTTCAAGTGCTAACCCTAGCAGCATATCCTTATATTCCGTCATATCATTATCCAGCTGAGTGGTAGTAACAAGCGCTACCATTATTTCCTCTGTATATGCCGCACGCCTGATAAGAAGATGCCTCAGATACCCCTCATGACGCATCCTGTGATAATAAGGAATATTACGCGAAGCCATATATTCAACCGTCGCATCCAGTATCCTGCCATAGTCCTCATGCACTATACGACACTCGCTGACTTTGACAATATCATAGAATCCGCCTCGTTTATGCATACCCAGTGACAACGGTCCATCCTTATATTCGTCTCCGAAGGTATATTCCATCTTGTTCCTGTAGCACTCACTTACCGGACTTGCCTTTATACCCTGATACTCATACTCCCCATTAATCGCTTGATCCAGTACACGCTTAACCTGACTCTCCTTAAGCTTAAGCTGATCCTCGTATTTAAGTCCCTGATAAGTGCAGCCTCCACACTGGCCAAAGTGCGGACAACTGGGTGTAATCTCATTCAGAGCTTTGGAGATGACCTCGACAAGACTTGCTTCGCCCATACCGTGTCTCACCTTCTTTACACGTACGCTGACACGCTGTCCCGGCAGTACATTCTTAACCCATACTGCGTTGTTCTCATCAATCCTTACCAGTCCCTTACCGGGATAATCCACTCTCTCGACTATTCCTTCAACGATTTCTCCTCGTTTCATATACACCTCAACTATTCATAATAATATAGCGATTACCCATCTCATACATATGTCGCTATTTGTTTTCTATATGTGCGGCGGCTAATCATCAAAATATCTTCACAACCTAAAAATACCTTCCATCCGTACAATCCAAGGATGGAAGGTATTTTCCGTTTTCAAATATTTATGATTAATTTTCCTCTGTCTTCTCAGCCGGCTTATCCTCTGCAACTACAGGCTCCTCTTCAGGCTCGTCATCTTCATCCTCGAAGAAATCATCGAAATCCTCATCATCGAAGTCGAAGTCAACCTCATCCACATACTTAGGAGTAGTGAACTTGTATACCAGATACACAACAGCAGCAATAGCTGAGATTGCAAGAATAACAATTGCTACAATAAGAACAGTATTCTTCTTATCTTCCTTCTCTACTTCATAACCCTTAACGGCTGCTAATAATTCATCTATTTTATTCATACCTGCATCCTCCTTAAGTATGTTCCCCTTTGATGTTTTTATCATATCACAAGGCCAAATCACCTGCAATAAACATCACAGAATTTTTAGATTTATCCACTACATTTTAGACTTTTTCAAGCTTGGCAAAGGTCGCATACATTATCTTCTGCCCACAAGAGTCAAACTCCACCATAACCTTATAATCCCTCGGTTCCCTGGATATCTCCTTAACAGTTCCGACACCGTATTTCACATGCCTCACCCTGTCTCCGATACCGTATTCGAGCGTAGCATCTTTGGACACAGTGGCCTTAGGAAGGGTTCTTGCAATATATGGCTTCTTGGACACAGGTGTCACCGATGGCTTAAGCTTAGCCTTAGGCTTGCTATAAAGTGAGTCGCCGGCACTTTTGCCATAGGCACCAAAATCCGTTCTCAAAGCTACGAAGTCAGACCTGTAGCTGCCATCGGAATAATCATCAAAGCTTAATCTCTTCTTAGGCAGCCTGTTATCCATCAGTTCCTCCGGAATCTCCTGCACGAAACGGCTTACCGCATTGTACTGTGTCTCGCCTCGAAGCATCCTCTGCTTCGCATAGGTGAGGGTCAGATCCTCCTTGGCACGCGTAATTCCCACATACGCCAGTCGTCTCTCCTCCTCTATTGCTGTCGGGTCCTCATCATATATCGACGATATCGAAGGAAACAATCCATCTTCAAGTCCTGCCATATACACGCGCTTAAATTCCAGTCCCTTAGCTCCGTGGAGCGTCATGAGCAGTGAACGTGATGCCTCCTCATCCACGCTGTCTATGTCCGCAACCAGTGCAACTTCAGCAAGAAAAGCGCTCAGACTGACTTCATCCACCTTCTCTTCATAATCAGCTGCCTTTGACATCAGTTCCTCCACGTTCTGGATTCTGTCATCGGCATCATCATCTTCACCGTTCAGATAATCAAAGTATTCTGTCTGCTTTACAACAGTATCAATCAGATCTTTAATCGGAAGGTATTCCGATGCCTGTCTTAGCGAATCAATTAGGTCGGTAAAGATTTTTATCTTAAGAGCAGCCTTGCCTATACCGGGTATAATTTCAGCCTCACAGAGGGCATCGAAGAATGATATTCCCCTAAGTTCCGCATAGGATGTCACCTTGCCTATTGTCGTCTGCCCTATTCCACGCTTGGGGACATTGATAATCCTAAGCACAGCGACATCATCCACAGCATTATCTATAGTCTTCAAGTATGCGAGGATGTCCTTAATCTCCCTTCTGGCATAGAAGTTGACCCCGCCTACAATGTTATAGGGAATATTGAATCTTAAGAAGGCTTCCTCAAGTATTCTTGACTGGGCATTGGTTCGATAGAGCACAGCGCAGTCCTTGTAATCATATTCACCGGTTCTTACAGTCCTGGCAATATCAGATGCAATATATTCTGCTTCTTCATATGCTGTCTCCATCTGACGAAGATGAATTCTGTTACCGGCACCCGCAGATGTCCACAGACTCTTGCTCTTTCTTGATGTGTTATTGGCAATCACTGCGTTGGCAGCATCCAGAATATTCTGTGTTGAACGGTAATTCTGTTCAAGTTTAACCACTCCGGCTTCCTTGAATATCTTCTCAAAATCAAGAATATTGCCTATATTTGCGCCCCTAAACTTGTATATACTCTGGTCATCATCTCCTACAACACAAAGATTCCTATACTTGCCTGCAAGAAGTCTTACAAGTTCAAACTGTGCCGTATTCGTATCCTGATACTCATCCACACTGATATATCTGAATCTCTCCTGATAATTGTTCAGTACCTCCGGGCAAGCCTTGAACAGTTCTATGGTCTTGACAATGAGATCATCGAAATCCAGTGCGTTGTTCTTACGCAAGGTATTCTGATACTCAGTATATACATGAGCAATCATCTCCTGCTTTGAGTTACCTTTTGCATTGATTTCATATTCTTCAGGATTTACCAGTTCATCCTTTGCCGAAGAAATTGCTCCGATTATGGTTCTCTCCTTAATTTCCTTCGAATCGATATTAAGTTTCTTCATGATGGCCTTAACCACTGTCTTCTGGTCGTCCGCATCATATATCGTAAACGAATTATCGAAACCTATAAGGTCGATATGGCGTCTGAGAATCCTGACACACATCGAATGAAAGGTTGACACCCACACTCCGTCAGCCCCCTCACCTACCAAGGCATCCACACGCTTGCGCATCTCTTCTGCCGCCTTATTGGTGAAAGTGATTGCGAGGATATTCCATGCAGATACACCGCATTCCTCAATTAAATATGCAATTCTGTGCACAAGCACCCTGGTTTTACCCGAGCCTGCTCCCGCAAGCACAAGAAGCGGTCCTTCGGTTGTAATCACTGCCTTCCTCTGGCAATCATTTAATGAATCTAATAATCCCACGTTCTTCCTCACAAAATTGGACCACCCGATATTCACATCAGGTGGTCCGGATTATACTTACTGTTTTATTCTACGCCAAATCTATGCAAGCTGTGTACCACAGTTGCTGCAGAACTTTGCACCGTTTGCAGGTGTTCCACAGTTAGGGCAGAACTTTGCACCTGCTGCAGCCTGAGGAGCGGCTCCTGTAACACCACCCTGATTCATGCTGTTAACCATCTGCTGACCCATAGCCATGCCCATCTGCATCTGCATCATGGTTGAAGCCATATTGCCACCTATATTGCCACCGTTATTACCCATAGAGTCAGCCATAGAGATCTGTGTATACTTGTTAACATCACCAACCATAGCCTGTGCAGCTGCCTTCTCCTGCATCTTCTTAACCTCTTCAGGATAAGAGAAGCTCTCGATTGTGAAGTCTGTGATAGAGATACCGATCTTGCTCATATCTGCATCAAGGTCGGAACGAACGCCCTCAGCAATCTCTCTTGCATATACCTGAAGGTTGAACATGTCCTTACCTTCCTTGGCAATCCAGCTCATAATAGTCTGGTCAAGAGTAGCTGTGATACGCTCCTTAACATCAGCAACCGAATATGAATTCTTTACACCCGCAAGCTTATCAATTACTACATCATGGTCTGCTATCTTACATGAGAAGGTACCGAATGCTCTTATTGGCATACCTCCCGGGAGTCCCTGTGCCGGAAGATTGATAGCATTCTTAGTTCCCCACTTCACTGTCTGTTCTTTGGTGTTTATGAATAACACTTCAGCTCTAAAGCCTGAATTAAAGCCGAACTTGAATCCCTTAAGTGTAGAGAGGAAAGGAATAATCTCTGTCTCGATATCGTAGGTTCCGTCCTCTTCGAATACACCTTCTACTGCACCGTTATGAATGAATATAGCATCCTGGCCGGGACGGAGCACAAGCTTTGACCCCTTCTTGATCTCGTCATTGTCCCACATCCAGAACAGCTGACCTTCCTTCTCGTCAGTCCATTCAACAACATTTAATAACTGGTTCTTAAAAATTCCCATTATATCCCTCCTTAAAGCTACTTGCTTTTATCCCTATTATCGTACGTCTCATCCAGACAGTCAACAAGCTTTTCAATTAACAATTTCTTAATATATACATCCAAACCCAAAAGAATAATAAACGACAGATTGGTTAATACTTCCCTGTCTTCTCCTTCTGCATCTTTAAAAATTGAGCCGGCAATATCATACTTCTCCATCAGATCCTTCTTAATTGTATCCGTCTGAAGTTCTGCCGTCTTCCTTATGCCCTCATATATATCCTCAAGAGTGTACTCTATATTCTCCCCTCTAAGGTACTTCTCCCTGACCGGCTTAAGTATGGTATCAATATCATTAATGGACAATATATTTTTGAAATAATATATTACGATAAGAAGATACATGTGCTCCTTGTCATATTTCTTCTTATCAGGTGGAGGTATAAGTTTATTCTTCGCATAATTGTTAATCATGGTCTTTGTTAAGACCTTATCTTCACCCGGATTACGCGTTGAATTCTTGAGTCTCTCTTCGAGAAAGCTCGTAACCTGATCCATATACAATCCGATATTGGGTAGCTCATCTGCCTTGATATAATCTATCCTGTCAAGGCTTGACATTATGCTGTTAATTAAATCATTATGATCTATTGTCATTTAATTCCCAGTCTCTTGAATACAGTCTCATATCCGTCACAGCCATAATTAAGCGATCTGTTTACTCTGCTTATCGTGGCGGTTGAGGCACCTGTCTTCTCAGCAATATCCATGTATGTCTTCTTTTGGGTAAGCATGGTTGCAACCTCATATCGCTGTGACAACGAGAGAATCTCATTCACCGTGCACAGATCCTCTAAGAAGTCATATGCCTCCTCCTTGGTCTCTAAAGAAAGAAGTGCATCTATCATATGGTCTACGGCTTCTGTATGTATTTTCTTGTTCATGTGCCTAATCCTTCTTATTTTCGTCTTTTACTTCTACGGCCTTCTTATCTGAATTCTTATCTTCAGGTTTGTAAGCTTCCTTGTCATCCTTCATAGTATTCACTGCCATAGCCATGTTGATGGTACCGTTAAGAACAGCAGTCTCATCTATTGACAGAAGCGAAGTATTGACATCACCCATAAGCGTTCCCTTAGCTTCCATCTCAAGTCTGTACTGAAGATCAACATTGCCTTCTATCTTACCGGCAAGAATCAGACTGTGAGCCTTGATGTCACCGACAATTATTCCATCGCAGCCGACGATGATATCTCCGTCAGTAGTAACCTCACCGTTAATCACACCATCCACTCTCATTATTATTGCGTCAGATACGACAGGTCCGTTGATTGTCGTACCCTTACCTATTACAGTGCTCTCGCCCTTGGCTTTATTCTTCTTCTTATGCATTACTGCCTCCACTATCCATTAATCTCAAGTATTTCCGATGGATTAATGTATTCATCATTGTATATTATCTGATATCCCAACTTGGCAGGATCATCATCATCATCCCCTGCCTTCATTTCAAATAGAAGTCCGCCTCTGGATACCTCATCTCCAACCTTGACCTTGGGTTCTGTATTGGTTCTGTAAGAGGTTACATATCCGTTGGAATGGTCGATTCTGACTTCCCAGCCGTAGGATATCTCTTCTGCCACATAACTTACTGTTCCGTCGCCCGCAGCCACGATATAGGTTCCGTCCGGGGCAGTGAATTCAATCATGGGTCTTGTGACATTTTCACCGTCTATCTGCAGAACCTCCTTCTTCTCATTAAGGTCAGCGGCCACTGATAACGGGAAACCTGTCGGAACGCTTCTCTCTTCAATTGCGTTCACTACCTCATTCTTCTCATTGACTGTCTCACTGAGGATAAGGACCTTGTCCTGAAGAATAGCGTTCTGCTCAGTCAGTTTGTTATTCTCTTCTGATAATCTGCTAATCTCTTCCTGATATGCTTCTTCCTTGGCTGCCAGTACTGTTGCCCTGTAATTGTTGTTGGCAACGATTATCGTAACAGCAACCACTATCAGTAAAATACAGAGTGCAATAAGCCTTCTTAATCCATGTGGAAGGCGTCTCAAATGTGTATCCTGACTTGGCATATCAGAGACAGTAACCACGTAATGGTTAACTCTGCGCTTTTTTCTCTTTTTTTTGGTATTCACATCAAATCCTCCACAGAGACAATAATATCAGAATTGTTAGAATTTATCAAATTTTGTACCCATAAACGTATAATTTACTGTACTTTTGCACATTATTATGGTATTCTTTTTATATTGCAAATGGTGCAATATTTATTAATTGGAGGACTTTGGTATGAACAAAGGTACAGTAAAGTGGTTTAACAACCAGAAGGGATATGGATTTATCTCTGATGAGGCTGGAAATGATGTATTCGTTCACTACTCAGGGCTTAACATGGAAGGTTTTAAATCACTTACTGAGGGTGAAGCCGTTGAGTATGAAGTAGTTAACGGCGAGAAGGGACCTCAGGCTGTTAATGTAACAAAACTTTAATCTGATTATACATTGCTGATATACATTGTTAACAGATGAGAAAAGAGTCATTCTTATGAATGACTCTTTTTTTTACTTCTATTTACATCTGTTTCTGTTTACAACTTCATCAAAGTCGATATTACCGCCGAATATACTCAGTGCACTGCCAACCGTATAGTCGATTCTGCCCCTTCCAACTCTGTCTATTGTATCTATATCCGACATATCCTTAATTCCGCCGGCATAAGTTACGGGCAGTCCCTCATATTGAGCTATAAGAGCGAGCAGTCTCTCATCTACGCCCTGCTTTTTCCCCTCAACATCTACTCCGTGAATCAGGTATTCATCACAATAAACACTCAATTCTTCCAGTAAGTCCGCATTAACCTTAGTCTCTGTAAAGGTCTGCCATCTGTTAGTCACAACATAGTAATCATCACCCTTACGTCTGCAGCTTAGGTCTATAACTATATGCTCTCTGCCGACACTTTCAACCAGTTTGCTCAATCTATCTGTGCTCAATCCCTTCTCATCGAATATGAAGGAAGTAACAATTACATGACTGGCACCTATTTTGATACAGTCCGTGGCATTAGCGTCAGTTATTCCGCCACCAATCTGAAGACCGCCCGGAAAGGCTCTGAGGGCAAGCCTTGCCTGTCTGATATCCGCATCATATTCCGGTGTTCCATACTTATTCAGCAGAATAATATGCCCACCGTTCAATCCATACTTCTTATACAGTTCACCGTAATATGAGCCGTCAAGTATGGATACGAAGTTCTCGCTCGCTCCCTTATCGTCATCAAGCGAACCGCCGACTATCTGCTTCACCTGTCCGTTATGAATATCAATACATGGTCTGAATTTCATTTATACTTTTCCTTCCAAACCTATATAAGCCAATAATCTTATTCTTCCTTTTCAACCAGCAAACCGTTTCTGTAGGCTGCTACCAGGTTCTTCAGCTGACTAATAGATGCCCTGAGCTCTACACCGATGTCAGTATCCGCGATTTTTAATCTGGCACCGGACACAACCTCAACCGGGATAGTATCGTTAATAATATCCGTCTCATTATGAATTGCAGCCTCCTTGCTTTCGAAGGGTTCGTGGGCTATAAGGTTCATACCGTGGCTGTTGCTGACCAAGGTATAGCCTGCAATTCCGGTCTTGTCCTGGTAAGCCTTGGCAAAACCGCCATCAATTATCAATAGTTTGCCTCCGCATTTAATTGGAGTCTGGCCCTTCTTAAGTTCTACAGGAACATGCCCGTTCACAATATGTGAATGTTCCGGATCGAGACCGAACTCACGGAAGATGCTGTTGATAATTTCTTCATTATCATTGAGCCTGTAGTAGGCGTTTTTCTTCTCCTTATGGGTCTCCGGATCAGCTATAAAATACCTCTCAAAGGTAGTCATCTTATCCTTACCAAATACCGGCGACTTGGGTCCCTCCCAGATGTACCAGAGGATATCCTGACCCTTAATCTTCTCTATCGGGTCTGTGGCATAATATCCCTTTCTGGCATACTCCTCCAGGATGTCATACAGTGCTCTTCCACTGTAGTGTCTGCCGTATATTTCCACATCCATGAAGGTGCCGTCATCCTCCATGGGCACGCAGCCGTGATACAGGAGATTCGAGTTGTGAACCTTATAAAGCGAACCCTTGGAAAACAGGAACTTGATATGCTTCTGCAGCTTATCACTGTGCCCGAAGGCCTCGGTCAGTCTCTTAACAACCGTTGCTTCCTCAGGAGTCAGGGTATAAGGGTCTCTGGGATCCAGGGTCGGGAAGTCGATGTCATTCATCACATAAGATTTACCATCAACGGTAACCGTTCCGTTTTCAAGGTCTATCTTATCAAGCAGAAGCCTGTCTTCCATCTCAAACTCAGGATGTCTCTTGATCACCTGTCCCTCCAGCTTAAACTGGATAACTGCAATAGCTTTATGAACCCTCATATCGAGTTCCAGGTCTCTGGTGTCATAATCATCACCATATTTTATTGCGAAGGCATTGCAGTCAGTATTCTGATATGTCTTCATTGCAAAAGTGACCAGCGGGATTAAATTAATTCCGTACCCTTCTTCAAGAGTATCCAGATTGCCATACCTTGCACTGATCCTAATCGCATTGGCAATACATGCCGGATGTCCCGCAGCCGCACCCATCCAGAGAATATCATGATTACCCCACTGAATATCCAGGGAATGATATCTTGAAAGGGTGTCCATTACTATGTGAGGTCCCTTGCCTCTGTCATAGATATCTCCAACAATGTGAAGATGATCTACAACCATCCTCTGAATCAGGTTACACAGTGCAACAATAAGGTCAGGTGCACTTCCGATTGCTATTACCGTATGAATAATCTCGTTATAGTAAGCCTGCTTATCCTCAATCTCATCCTTCTCGGTTATCAGTTCCTCGATTACATAAGCGAAGTTAGTCGGGAGTGCTTTTCTCACCTTACTTCTTGTATACTTTGAGGATGAACGTTTGGTCATCTGCACCAGTCGGTGAAGTGTAATTGTATACCAGTCCTCTAAGAACTCCTCTTTTTCCTGAATTATTTCCAGTTTCTCCTTGGGATAATATATAAGGGTAGCCAGCGCTCTCTTATCGTGCTCAGATATGGTATTTCCGAATTCCTCATCAATCTTACGTCTGACCGCACCCGAACCGTTCTTCATCACATGATTGAACTGCTCATATTCGCCGTGAATATCCGTTATGAAATGCTCCGTGCCCTTAGGAAGCGCAAGGATCGACTGCAGATTGATAATCTCAGTCGATGCGGAAGCTATTGTCGGAAATTGCTTCGACAGACTCTTTAGGAAAACCAGTTCATTCTGATCCATACTTATACACCTCACCAATACATATTAAAAAAGGGTAAGCCGACTGACTTACCCCAAAAGTCATAATTTACAGAAGACCGTAATCTTCCATAGTCTTCTTAAGAACCTCAGCATGTGCAGGCTCCATCTCTGTAAGAGGACGACGAAGAGGTCCAACCTCCTTGCCCATGAGATTCATTGCCTTCTTAACAGGAATAGGATTAACCTCTGAGAAAAGCGCGTCTATTAACGGAAGGGCACGTAACTGTTCCTTCCTTGCTTCCTCAACCTTGCCATCAAAGAAAAGCTGACACATATCATGAGTCTGCTTGGGTGCAACAATTGCAAGAACAGAGATAACACCCTTACCACCAAGTGAAAGCGTGGGAACAATGAGTGCATCCTCGCCTGAATATACATCTACACAGCCGTCAGCCTTGCTAAGGAGTCTTGCAACCTCTGTCATATTAGCTGTGGCATCCTTAACACCAACGATGTTGGGAACCTCCTTGCAGAGTCTGATTACAGTATCTGAAGTCATGGTACAGCCTGTACGTCCGGGAATATTATACAGAATAATCGGGATCTTAACACTGTCGGCTACCATCTTGAAGTGCTCATACAAGCCCTGCTGTGTAGCCTTGTTATAATATGGTGTCACTACAAGCAATCCGTCAGCGCCCAGCTTCTCAGCCTCTGTTGAGAGGTAGATTGCTGTCTCCGTACAGTTAGAACCTGTTCCGGCAATAACCGGCACTCTCTTATTGACATACTTAACGCAAGCCTCAATAACACTTAAGTGCTCCTCATGGCTTAAAGTTGCAGCTTCGCCGGTCGTACCACATACGATAATAGCATCTATTCCACCGGCAATCTGGTCTTCTATTATCTCGGCAAATTTCTCATAATTAACGTCTCCGTTTTCTTTCATTGGTGTGATAATAGCCACACCTGCTCCGGTAAATAAAGACATATTTTTCTCCTCCATTATATACATATATACAACTTATAATGAGATTAACACCCTATATATAGTAGTGTCAATGATTTGTATATACAATTGTAATACAGATTAGCTGTTTCGGCTAAATCCCGCTCTTTTTCTCTTTAGAGAATCCAATATCTTCTTTCGGATTCTTAAGTTCTCGGGAGTAATCTCGAGCAGTTCATCCGTATCTATGAATTCAAGAGCCTGCTCAAGACTAAGCACCTTCTTGGGAGTCAGTCTGAGTGCTTCATCAGCACTGGATGAACGGGTATTGGTCAACTGCTTCTTCTTGCAGACATTAATCTCGATATCCTCTGATTTACCTGTCTGACCCACAACCATACCTGCATATACCTTCTCACCCGGCTCTATGAAAAGTGTACCCCTCTCCTGAGCATTGAACAGTCCGTAGGTGATGGCCTCGCCTGCTTCAAAGGCAATAAGACTGCCCTGCTTTCGATACATCATATCTCCCTTGTAGGGTCCATAGCCTTCAAACATTGTATTCAGTATACCGTTACCCTTGGTATCGGTCATGAATTCACTTCTGTAGCCAATGAGACCTCTTGAAGGAATCTCGAATTCAAGTCTGGTATATCCACCGTTAATGGCCGACATACCCTGAAGTTCTCCTTTTCTTGAAGACAGCTTCTGAATAACGTTGCCTGAGAATTCTTCGGGAACATCTACATACGCAAGTTCCATCGGCTCAAGCTTCTGATTTCTCTCATCATATTTATAGAGAACCTCAGCCTTGCTTACAGCAAACTCATAGCCCTCTCTTCTCATATTCTCAATAAGAACGGACAGGTGAAGTTCTCCACGTCCTGATACCTTAAATACATCTGTGGAATCAGTCTCCTCCACTCTGAGTGATACATCTGTATTGAGTTCTCTGAACAGTCTGTCACGAAGATGACGGCTTGTTACATACTTGCCCTCCTGGCCGGCAAGCGGAGAATCGTTGACCATGAAATTCATGGATATTGTAGGCTCAGATATCTTCTGGAAAGGTATTGCTTCCGGCTTCTCGGGTGAACAGATTGTATCTCCGATCTTAATATCCGGAATACCGGAAATAGCCACAATCGAACCGATTGAAGCCTCATTTACCTCAACCTTATTTAGTCCGTCAAACTCATACAGCTTTGATATCTTAACCTTCTTACAGAAATCCCTGTCATGATGATTGACAAGCACAACATCCTGGTTAACCTTGATAGAACCGTTGTCAACCTTACCGACACCGATTCTGCCAACATATTCGTTATAATCAATAGTACTGATAAGTACCTGAGTTCCCTCATCCGGGTCACCCTTCGGAGCCGGAATATAATCAAGTATGGTCTCAAATAACGGCACCATATCCTTGCCCTGAACCTTGGAGTCTAAAGATGAGGTTCCCGCCTTGGCTGAAGCGAATACGAAGGGACAGTCGAGCTGTTCATCGCTGGCATCCAGATCCATGAAAAGCTCCAATACCTCATCCACAACTTCATCGGGTCTTGCCTCAGGACGGTCAATCTTATTCACGCATACGATAACGGGAAGCCTGAGCTCCAATGCCTTACTAAGCACAAACTTGGTCTGCGGCATTACACCCTCGAAGGCATCGACCACAAGGATAACACCGTTAACCATCTTGAGCACACGCTCAACCTCACCACCGAAGTCAGCATGTCCGGGTGTGTCAATGATGTTGATCTTAGTCTTGCCATAGGTTACAGCAGTATTCTTAGACAGGATTGTAATACCCCTCTCCCTCTCAATATCATTGCTGTCCATGACACGTTCCTGTACTTCCTGATTATCCCTGAACACTCCCGACTGCTTCAGAAGCTCATCTACAAGAGTTGTTTTACCATGATCAACATGGGCAATAATAGCCACATTACGTATGTCTTCTCTACTCTGTCTCATAACTAATCCTAACCAATCTACGAAATACTAAATCCCCAAAACTTTCGTAGCTATACCGAAATATATCAAAAGTGAAATTGCGTCAACAATTGTTGTAATAAACGGTGAAGCCATAACAGCAGGGTCAAAGCCCAGCTTCTTGGCAAACATCGGAAGTGTACAGCCGACAATCTTGGCAATACATACAACCGCAACAAGTGTTGAGCAAACTACTATTGCAACATTTAGACCCACCCTGTCAAGCAATAAGAGCTTGGCAAAATTGGCCAGTGCAAGAGTGATTCCGCAAAGTGCAGCCACTCTCACCTCTTTACCTACGACCTTAAGAATATCTCTGAATTCAATCTCATCCAGTGATAAACCACGGATAATCGTAACGGATGCCTGTCCGCCCGCGTTACCGCCTGTATCCATGAGCATAGGAATAAAGGCAGTCAGTACAACATATACACTGAGTGCATTCTCAAAGCTGCTGATTATCTTACCCGTAAAGGTGGCCGAAATCATAAGTAGCAGCAGCCATGGTATCCTCTTTTTGAAGGTCTCCCACACACCCGTTCTCATATAAGACTTGTCGGAAGGCACGATAGCGGCCATCTTCTCGATATCCTCTGTAGCCTCCTGTTCCATGATATCCACGATATCATCGACAGTGATGATACCCACAAGTCTGTCTTCATTATCTACAACCGGCATGGCTGTAAAATCGTATTTCTTGAACTGTCTTGCTACTTCCTCCTGGTCCATCATGGTATTTATCGCGATGACATTCTCATTCATGATGTCCCCGATAATCTCATCTGGCGGACTGAGCAACAGATATCTGAGCGCAACGGTACCCACGAGCTTGCGCCTGGTATCCAACACATAGCAGATATTAATCGTCTCGCTATCCACACCCACATTACGGATGCGTTCTATAGCCTGCTCAACAGTCAGAGTCTCCTTCAAGTCCACGAACTCGACCGTCATGATACTACCCGCACTGTCGTCAGGATAGCGAAGCAGGTTGTTAATATCTCTTCTTGTCTCAGGGCTTGCGGAAGCCAGAAGTTTCTTCACAATATTGGCAGGCATCTCCTCGAGCATATCCGTAGCATCATCCGCCATCAGATTATCGATAATATTACCTGCATCCTTCTCAGACAGGGATGTAATAATATAATGCTGACTGTCCACATCCATATATGAGAAAACATCAGCCGCCATATCCTTAGGCAGGATACGGAATACCTTCAACTGGTCTGTCTCCTGAAGCTCGCTAAGAACAAGCGCAACATCAGCCTCGATCATCTCCGAGAGCTTCTGTCTGAGCCTGGTATACTGCTTGGTATCCAGTAGCTTCTTAACGTCTTCCAATAATACCTTTTCTTCCATAATTATTCCCTCCGTATGTGATTAATATGTAACCCGACCCGGGGAGTGGAACGTCAACAGTATTTGTCTTATTCTTCATATTAATCACCTCCTTTTACTCAAGGGAATAATCCCGAAAAAGTGCTCTAATTAAGCAGTTTCAAAATTTAAACGTGGCATAACCGCACACCTTTAACATTATAATCTCAATAAAAAAGGACTGTCAATTAAGAAATCGACAGTCCCATGTAAATTTTCTCAAGTTTTGAAATAATGGCTCTTCCACCGGTAAAATCGACAAGCTTATCAGTCACTTTATCAGTATCCGGTACGGGAATGGCAATGACCACACTGACCTTATCGGTATATGTCTCATCACATATCATTATTCCATCCGTGGAAAGGATGTATTTTAGTTTTCCGATGGTATTATAATCTACCTCCACACTAAGCTTCTGCATATATGTGACAGTCACAAGATCAGCATTGCTTAAGCCTTCTATAGTGGCATCGGTATAAGCCCTCACCAGTCCGCCTGTACCGAGCAGCACTCCTCCGAAATATCTGGTAACTACCACGAGAATATCCGTAAGGTCCCTGCCCTTAATCACTTCAAGTATGGGCTTGCCGGCTGTTCCACCCGGTTCTCCGTCATCGGAGAATCTGACAAGTTCTTTATTCTTACCTATGATATAGCCATAACAGTTATGTCTGGCATCCCAGTACTGCTTCCTCATCCTCTCAAGGATAGAGAGGGCTTCATCCTCACTCTCCACGTGGAAGATATTGGCAATAAAACGTGATTTCTTAACCACTATCTCTCCTATAGCTTCACCCTCAAGAGTGTTATAACATAATACCTCCATAGGCATCAGTTATTGGCAGCTTCAGCGGCCATCTGCGCCTGAAGCGCTTCCAGTGCCTGCTGTGCCTGAAGCATCTCTGCTCTCTGCTGATTAATAATTGCCTCTGCATTCGGGTCAGCCATGAACAGAGCATTATGAGGACAGTGATTATCATAAGTAACGGTTCCATCCTCACCCACGATTGGTGTTGCTACGGTTCCGGTAGTACCGTCTGTCAGTGAAGAACCACTAAGCAATGACGGATCCTCCACAAGCGGAAGCTCGAATACACCCTCTGTCTTAAACGGACAGGTCTCGCATGCAGGTCTTAATGAATAAGCACACACAGTTCCTGCATAGTGAACATCACAGGATTCAGTCGGAACGGTTCCCTCTTCAAACAGTTCAGTTCTGATACATGCATCACATAATCCCGGAACCGGAAGCTTGCCCGACTTGGTACAGATTGCACAGCTTACAAGTCCTCCCGGAACAGGGAAGTCTTCATATGGCAGATCCTCATGTATCCGTGACATTACCTTCTTCCATACGGTCTTGGCAAGGTTCTTCTCAGCCGAAGACGACAGCTTGGTATTATTATCAAATCCCGCCCAGGTTGTGGCAGTATAGTACGGAGTATATCCTGAGAACCATACATCATTATAGTCAGAGGTTGTACCTGTCTTACCGGCAATAGCCATATTACCGAAGTTAACACTGCCACCCGTACCGACAGTAACAACATCTTCCATGGCGCTTGTAAGCAGGTAAGCAGTTGTCTGCTTAAGCACCTGACGGCTCTCGGTTCCCGTATTATCCAGGATAACATTACCGTCATGGTCTACAACCTTGGTATACAGCCTGGGTTTAATATAGGTTCCCTGATTGGCAATTGCTGCGTATGCGGCATTCAGCTCAATATTCTTTACACCGTTTGTGATTCCGCCCAGTGCCAGAGACTGCTGTATATCAGAATATATCTTACCGTTTATTTCCTTGCCGGATTCAAGGGTTGTGAATCCGAAGTTGAGCAGATAGTCGTATCCGAGCTGCGGTCCTATCTGCGTCAGACATTTGACTGTAACAATATTGAGTGACTGTGCAATACCTTCTCTGATGGTATTGATTCCTCTGTATCCCGAATACCAGTTATGAACCGGAGTACCGCTTGCATAATTGAACGGTGCATCGTTGAATACGGTTGCGAGGGTCAGTCCCGCACTGTCAAGAGCCGGTGCATAGGTTGATACAACCTTGAAGGTTGAACCTGGCTGACGACTGACAGAGGTTGCTCTGTTTAGAGTTCTGCTCGCTTCCTTAGTTCCTCTTCCGCCTATCATCGCCACTACTTCTCCGGTACTCTGATTAGCTACCGTAAGTGATATCTGAGGCTGTGGAGTAATGGATATGCTCTCGGCAATGATATTATCATCGGAAGAAAGAACCGCATTCTGATATTCCTCTATTGCGGCATATGCTTCCTCCGGGGAATCAAACAGATTATTGAACTTCGAGTTGCTCTGCTTGAAATATGACTTGAACATCTCAGGGCTGTGATTCTCCTTATCACCGTTAGCCTTCTCCACTGACAGATTATAGTCCAGCTGATACCTTACATTCTCGGGATATGTCTCAGGATCTGAGGTTACCTCATTACATATCCTCTGGATAGCCGGATCCTGTGTAGAATAGATAGACAGACCGCCGCTGTACAGAAGAGTATATGCCTGAGTATCGGTATATCCCATCTCTATCAGATCAGCATATACTGCCTCAGTTACCGCATCGTCAAAATATGATGTGATATTGTTATCCTCAGCCGTATCATTGTAGGACTGTATTCTTGAGTAGACATCATCATTCAATGCCTCCTCAAATTGAGCATCAGAAATATAACCCTGATCTCTCATGTTGCGAAGAGTCTTCTCTCTTCTCTCGTTGTTCTTGTCCGGATGAGAAATCGGATTATACTTCGATGGGTTCTGTGTAATACTTGCGATAACAGCACACTCTGACAGAGTAAGGTCGTATACATCCTTATTGAAGTATCTCTTGCTCGCTGCCTGAACACCCAGGGTATTCTGACCCAGATTAATGGTATTCATATAATTAAGCAGAATATCCTGCTTACTCATTATCTTCTCAAGCTGAATTGCCAGATACTGCTCCTGAATCTTTCTCTTAACCTTATCTATTGTACTGTTCTCTTCGGTCCAGCCTGTAAATACATTATTCTTAAGCAACTGCTGGGTAATGGTAGATGCTCCCTGCGATAAATCTCTGTTTTTTATTGCAGTAACACCCGCACGAAGAATACCCTTGATATCAATACCGTTATGACTGTAGAATCTCTCGTCCTCAATAGCCACAAAGGCATTGGATAGGTTCTCCGGTATCATATCCCAGCTTACAGGTATTCTGTTACTGTCCGATGCTACAAGCTTAGCTGTCTGATTGCCCTCTTTATCATATATGAAGGTAGAGAATCCCTTAGGAGTAACATCAATGTTACCAATATCCGGAGCACTATCAATAATACCCTTGAATACACCGATACCTGCAGCCAGACCGATGATTCCCGCACCTATTACCGCTATTAGCAGTAGTCTTACAAAAATAAGGCTGATCTTCTTGCCAATCTTTGGACCAACGGAATTAACGCTTTCTTCTGTTGCCCTAATTCCATGCTTAGTATATTTCATAATTATTCTGTTTTGTCACTGTATTCTGAAGCAGTCTCTGCAGCCTCATTCACTGTCTCAGCTGCTGTCTCTGATACGACCTCTGCATCCACATGAGGGACATCCTCTACTGTAGCAGCGTCCACAACATCCGCCGCAGTGAGTCTCTCTACCTCATTAGAAAGCTCTGCCTTCTTAATGAAAGCATTCTTGATGTTGGTCATATACTCAGAATAAGCGAACTCCTCCTCGTCCTTATGAGCTTCATAGTAAGCCTTACCAAGTTCCTTGTAGTTCTTATTGATTACATTCTCCTCACTGGCAATCTGTGCCTTGAGTGATGCAATCTGGCTAAGCTCCTTGGCCTTATCTGCCACAGCCTTACCGCCTGTCTTAGCCTTCTCTGCCACAATCCTACTTCCTGACTGTACTTTCTCACCTAAATCATTCCAAAATGACATAATTAATCCCTCCTTGTTGTACAACAAACAAAACTACCGTTTTATTATAGCTGATTACCCCATATAATGTATTAACACTTCATTAACTTTCCATAAAATCCCCGGTACTAAACCAATACCTCAAGATATCCGGTAAGCTTAGTGAAGTCATATTCATCAAGCACTCCCGCACTCGAATCATAGAATTTGCCGTCGTAACCAATAAGATAATGGCTGTATCTGCCCATCTTCTCCATCATGATACAGCACTTAGGAAGTACCACGTCGGGTCTGCCCACAGTATAGATTATTTCCTCAGAATGTTCAAAACCAAAATAGTTAAGTGCCCCAATCATCTTACCCATCGTGGCCTGCCATTCTGCGCAGTGCATTATATTACACACTCTCTCAATACTGATACCTGCAAGCATCGCAATACATGACTGACCGCACAGACCGTCTGCCGGCTGGTGTACACATTCAATATGATCGATCCTTCTGATAGGATTGGCTGTACTGTACGGGCTGTCATCTACGCCCGATTTGGTTATCCTGAACGAAACCTTATGTTCGCTGTCACTTGCTATCTTCTCAGCAACCTCAGGCTGAACCGGGATTCTGTAGAAGCCCTTTCCCTTAGGGAATAGGTTGCATACGAAGGTAAGATTATCATCAATCTTCACCTTGGCAGGAACGCTTCCTTCCTTCTCGCATATCTCCCAAATATTAAACGGAATGTCAATAAACTGACCCGCCTCATCATTCTCAAGCTTTCCGGTATACGTATATCTCATAGCTTCCTCCACATTCAAATATCAGTCAATTATAACACAAAATATTCTTATATAAAAGTTATGACCATTCACGGGGGACGTAAATGGCCATGTAAAAAGGGGAAGTATATAAATATTCGTCAAGGACGAGTATTTAACTTTATCAATACAAAGAGCATTATAGCATATAAAACGTGCTTTTGCAATTTAAACCGCGAAAAAAGTTATTAATCTGCGAAATCTATCTATTGGTATGCTTTATCGCGCTCATCACTGTGTTCTTAAGAAGAATTGAGGTTGTAACTGTACCTACGCCTCCCGGAACCGGAGTTGCTGCTGATATAATATCCTCTGCCTTTGAATAATCCACGTCACCGCACAGCTTACCATCCACTACATTAATTCCGACATCCATGATAATCTGACCCTCAGACATGAATTCTTCGTTAATCATTCCTGCCACACCTGCACAGGCACATATAATATCGGCTCTTTGGCACTCTTCCTTAAGTTCCCTGGTCTTAGTATGGCACATGGTTACGGTTGCATTACCTTTCTGGAGCATCATAGATAACGGTTTGCCCACCACAAGGCTTCTTCCGACCACCGTCACCCTCTTACCGGTCAGATCGACCTTATAATGATCAAGCATCTCCATTACAGCCCTGGCTGTACAGGGCTCAAAGCCTTCGCCATCCTGCATAAAGGTATGTGCCAGGTTACTGATTGTCATACAGTCGACATCCTTATCGGGTGACACAAACTCTACTACCCGCTTCTCGTTGATGGACTTGGGCAGCGGTCTGAACAACAGAATACCATGGATATTATCATCCCCGTTACATTCCTTGATTACGTCAATCAGTTCATCCTCCGATATATCCTCAGCAAGCGCCCGGACCTTTACATTCGCGCCTACCTGGTCGAAACGTTTCAGAAGTCCGCGCTCATATGATAAGTCGTCCTCTCTCTGACCTACTCTTACAACCGCAAGTGTCGGCGTAACATCATTCTTTTTCAGTGCTTCGATCTTTTCAGTCAGGTCTTCAGCGATAGCCTTAACAACCGGCATACCTCTCAACTCTTCCATAATGCCTCCATAATTTCCGAATACACTGCGTCCATTCGACTCACTGTATCTTCTACCATATTTTTTGCCTCGATGTTCATGCTTATCGCAAGCTCTCTGTTTCTCATTGAGCCTGTGTTTATATAGATATTCATAACAGAACTCTCAATTGCCGCCTTAAGTATTGTAGATGCGCATGCAACATCGGATACTGCCAGTCTTGAACCTATAACACTCAGTCTTTCAATTACCGGAACAAGAGCATATATATCTCGAGTAATCTCGAGAGGTGCTTTTGCCGCATTAACCGTAGCCGCCTCCATGATATCGGAGTAGCCTGGAGTATCCTTACTCAAACTGTAAGCCTTAGCCAGGGGCTTGAAAGCCTCCGCATCCTTCTCTATATCGTCCATCAAGTGCTTAGTCATCTTGGGAATACTTTTTAGTAACTCGTCAATCTCGGGCTGGTACTCCGCATACTTCTTCTTGCCCGTCGTAAGATTGCACACCATATTGCAGAGTGCACTGCTCAGCGCGCCACACAATGCAGCAGCGCCACCACCGCCCGGAGTAGGCTCGGCGGATGAGAGTCTGTCAACAAAATCGTTCATATTATATCCTTCCTGGTATACTTCCATTATTTCGTTACTTACACCTGATTAAAATAATCAAAGATTGATATCTGATTAGTCTCAGGCAGGTCTCCGAGCAGACCAAGTTCTGCCATCTTATCTACAATTGTTGTTGAAGCATGCGTCCTCTCCCTGAAGTCCTGTTTTGAGAGGAACGGACCGCCCTTCACGCCCTCAACCATCTGGTCTGCCGCATTTTCTCCGAGGCCTTCAATACTGGTAAGTGACGGCATAATCTTACCGTCTATTACCTGAAAAGAGCGGGCACTGACTCTGAAGATATCTATAGGTAAGAATTCGTATCCTCTCGCATACATCTCCTGAACCAGACGCATATCCTTGAGCATTGCTTCATCTTTCTTGGTTGCAGTAGACTTATCGGCAAGCCTCTTCTTACATTCAGCCATACTCTTCTCTAAGTGGTCACGCCCCAGACACATTGCTTCATATGAGAAAGCCTTGGCTCTTATCGAGAAAAAGGCTGCGTAGAATTCCAGCGGATAATTAATCTTACAGTAAGCCACGCGCCAGGCCATCATAACATAAGCAGCCGCGTGAGCTTTGGGAAACATATACTCTATATGCTCACAGGACCATATATACCAGTCCGGAACATTGTGATCAAGCATCTCCTGCTTCCACTCGGGCCACTGTGAGCACTTACCCTTGGCAACCTTACCCTTACGTACATTCTCCATAATCGAGAAGGCATGAGAGCTCTCAACGCCCATCTCAATTAAGTACACCATGATATCGTCACGCGTACAGATTGCAGTCGATATGGTCGCCTTGCCCTCTTTGATAAGCACCTCGGCATTACCCTGCCATACGTTGGTACCGTGGGCAAGACCTGCTATTCTAACCAAGTCAGAAAAGGCCTGAGGCTTCGTGTCTATAAGCATGTTCATGGCAAAATCGGTTCCGAACTCAGGTATTCCTAAGCATCCAAGAGGAGTGCCACCTATATCATCAGGAGTAATTCCAAGCGCATCCGTATTCTTAAACAGGCTCATAACTCCCGGATCATCCAGCGGTATGGTAAGCGGATCCCTACCCGTTAAATCCTGAAGCTTCCTGATCATGGTCGGATCTTCGTGACCCAGAATATCAAGTTTTAACAGGTTATGATCAATTGAGTGATAATCAAAGTGTGTGGTTATCGTATTCTCATCCTTGGGAGGATGCTGAACCGGAGTAAAGGAATCTATCTCCTCTCCGACAGGCAGAACGATAATACCTCCGGGATGCTGCCCCGTACTTCTCCTAACACCTACACAGCCCTGAAGTATTCTGTTTATCTCGCAGGGGCGCTTGCGTATATCTCTCTCTTCGTAATACTTTTTTACAAAGCCATATGCGGTTTTGTCAGCAAGAGTACCTATTGTACCTGCTCTGAATGCCTGCTCGGCACCGAAGATAACTTCTACATATTTGTGAGCCTTACTCTGATATTCACTCGAGAAGTTAAGGTCAATATCAGGCTCCTTGTCTCCCTTGAAGCCAAGGAAGGTCTCAAAGGGTATATCAAAGCCGTCCTTAATCAGTTTCTCACCACAGACCGGGCATACCTTATCGGGCATATCGACTCCGGCTCTTCCGGCATAGGCCCTTACCTCAGGCGATTCGAAATCAGAATAATGGCACTTGGCGCAATAATAGTGGGGACTTAATGGATTGACCTCCGTAATTCCTGCCATGGTTGCGACAAAAGAACTACCGACTGACCCTCTCGAGCCAACCAGATATCCGTCCTCCACCGACTTCCACACAAGCTTCTGGGCTATGATGTACATAACCGCAAAGCCGTTTCCTATGATAGACTTAAGTTCTCTCTCCAGTCTCTCAAGAACTATCTCAGGCAGGGGATCGCCATACATCTCATGAGCCTTGTTATAACAGATATCCCTGAGCAGTTTGTCCGAATTCTCAATTACGGGCGGACATTTATCCGGTCTTACCGGAGATATCTTGTCACACATATCCGCAATCCTGTTCGGATTCTTAATTACAATTTCCTTCGCTTTCTCATATCCCAGATACGAGAATTCCTTAAGCATCTCCTCCGTCGTATGAAGGTAGAGTGGTGCCTGATTGTCTGCATCCTTGAAGCCTTCACCCGCCATAAGGATTCTTCTGTATATCTCATCCTCCGGATCCAGGAAGTGAACGTCACAGGTGGCTACCACCGGCTTATTGAATACTTCGCCAAGTTCCACTATTCGCCTGTTCACATCCTGAATATCCTCAACGGAATTGATATTCTCATGCTTATCCGACAGGATCATGAACATGTTGTTGCCCACCGGCTGAATCTCAAGATAATCATAGAAGTCTACAAGTCTTGCTATCTCAGCCTCGTTTGCACCGTGCAACAGTTCATCATAGAGTTCACCCGCCTCACAGGCAGAACCCAGGATGAGTCCCTCGCGATTCTTAATAAGGAGACTCTTGGGCACACAGGGCTTACCTCTTCTCATATAGAAGAGATGAGACATCGATATAAGCTTGTACAGATTCACCCTGCCCACATTATTCTTGGCAAGAATAATAGCGTGGTGTGACCTGTTCTTCTTGACAAATTCAGCCGTGTCCATCTTGAGTTTACCTACTCCGGCAAGGTTTGTTATTCCCCTGTCCTTCAGCATCTCACACAGCTTAATATATATATTTGCGGTACACTCTGCATCATCCACCGCCCTGTGGTGATTGAGCAGGCTGACACCTAAGTCCTTAGCCACACTGTCGAGAGTATACTTCGCCAGATGTGGGAGCAGTACCTTGGACAGCATTAGTGTATCCACATGATTAAAATCATAAGAAAGACCCTGTCGCTCGCAATTTTTCCTTACAAAGGATGTATCAAATTCGGCGTTATGAGCCACAAGATACGAGCCTGATACGAAATCGAGAAACTTAGGCAGCACCGTCTCAATCGGATCGGCATCCATAACCATGTCGTCGGTGATTGAGGTTAACTGCGTAATCCTAAACGGGATAGGAAAGCCCGGATTTACGAAGGCCGAGAATCTGTCAACGATTGCGCCATCCTTAATCTTGACCGCACCGAATTCAATTATTCTGTCAGATACAGCCGACAGACCGGTCGTCTCAAGATCGAATACCACGCAGGAAGCGTCAATCGGTGTCTCATCCATCTCTGTGCCCACGCATTTCTTCAGGTCATCAACAAGATAAGCCTCAACGCCGTAGATCACCTTGAAGAAGTCGTCCGGATCGGGGTTGGCATCACCATTCTCCATTCGTTTCTTCTTCTCTGCACCCCAAAGGTCCTCCCACACGTGATTAGCCTCAGGAAAGCTCTGAACAACGCCGTGGTCGGTTATCGCAATGGCGCGATGTCCCCACTTGTAGGCTCGCTTAACTATGGTCGACACATCTGATACGCCGTCCATATCGCTCATCTTGGTATGACAGTGCAACTCCACTCGCTTCTCTTCTGCCAGGTCTTCTCTGGGAGTCCTGAAGTCCTTGATGCTCTGGATTCCCTGGATGCTTCCGATGGTTAACTCGTGCTCGAAGTCATCCACCATCGCCACACCCTTTAGTTTGACAAAAGCGCCCTGCTTTAGCTTGCCTGACAATTCTTTAACCTGGTCATTGTGAACAAAGATCTTGAGGTGGAAGGTATCCGTAAAGTCTGTAACATCGAAGAAATATATCGTCTTCTCGTTCCTGATCTGACGCTCCTCCGTCGCTACGACCATACCGTGAACTACAACCTCGCCAATCTCTCCTACAATGTCCTTCATAGGAATGATTTCGCCGTCCACTTCCCTACCAAAAATAACATTCGGATTGTCACTTCTGACAAGTGCTCTCCTGTTTTCTCTGTCGATTTTTTTAACGGTTCCTTCAGTCGATACAGCCCCTGCGGGGGCAACAGTAGCTTCAGCACCAACGTCGGCACCAACATTTTCTACGGTTTCCGAAGAATAAGCGGTTAGGATTCCCGCATTGGCAGCAATCGCAGCAATACGTCTGCTTATCATCGCTTCATCAGCATTCTTCTCCACAGTCTCCTTGGGCTTATAGCTGACAGACAGTATGGCATCAACGCCGCATCTCTCAGTGAATATCTTCTCAAGGAGTTCGGTAAGTTCTTTCTCCTTTAGATGATTACCTGTTGTATCGGGCAACACAATATTCATCGTACTGTCATTACTGAAGATAAAGTCCGCCTTCCTGAATGCAGCCGAGAGTCTATGGTCCCTGTCATCCAGCTCCGCCTGCAGACTATCCTTATATACATCCATCAGGACTCGCAGATTGTAGTTTCCTGTCAGGGAATATTTCTGCAGAAGCTTAACCGAAATATTCTTATTCTTGAACAGGCTGTCCTTAATTGCCGCAGTTGCCTTCTTGATCGCAGCATATGGAATGATATGATCGGAATACAGACATACTTTAAGAAGGTCCCCCTGATTATTCAGGGTGACCTTACTTACAATAACGGTGTTAAACAGTACCGAAAGTTCTTTATTTAATTTCACAGAGGGAAAAACCTCCCCCCACAGTTTGCCCTTTACTTCCATATTATCCCACGCAACTGACTGCCCAATATCTTTCTTATTTCCAGTTAAGCAGCTCCTCTTTTAGTGCATCTAAAAGTTCACTCTCAGGCATCTTACGGACAATCTCTCCCTTTTTAATTAAGAGTCCTTCTCCGTCTCCGCCTGCGATTCCTATGTCCGCTTCCTTGGCTTCGCCCGGGCCGTTAACTGCACAGCCCATAACAGCAACCTTAATATCAAGCGGAATACCGCTAACCATATTCTCTACCTTATTGGCAAGTCCTATAAGGTCAATCCTGGTTCTTCCGCAGGTAGGACAGCTTACTACCTCTATACCGCCCTTCCTAAGTCCCAATGTCCTGAGTATAAGCTTAGCCGATTTTATCTCCTCAACCGGATCTCCCGTTAACGATACCCTTATCGTATCACCAATTCCCTGGTTCAGAATAATACCGAGTCCCACAGCCGACTTGATATTGCCGCTTGTAAGAGTTCCCGACTCGGTTATTCCCACATGAAGCGGATACACAGTCTTACCTGCCAGAAGCTCATGCGCCTTTACGCACATCATGACATCCGAGGACTTTATTGAAATAACCATATTATCGTATCCGAGGTTTTCAATAATATGCACCTTGTCCAGAGCACTCTCAACTATTCCCTCAGCGGTCACGCCGTTATATTTAGCCACCAATTCCTTCTCAAGCGAGCCCGAATTAACGCCCACTCTGATCGGAATGTTCCTCTCCTTGGCAACATCCACAACCGCCTTCACCTTATCAATGCTGCCGATATTACCCGGATTAATCCTTATCTTATCTGCGCCGTTCTCCATAGCGGCAATCGCCATCTTATAATCAAAATGAATATCTGCCACAAGCGGAATATGAATCTGCTTCTTGATCTTGGCAATAGCCTTCGCCGCCGCCTCATTAGGCACGGTACATCGAATAATCTCACATCCGGCCTCCTCCAGCTTAAGTATCTGAGCCACACAGGCTTCCACATCCTCTGTCTTCACATTAGTCATCGACTGAATGGCTATCGGGTTGCCTCCGCCTATCGCCACATTACCAATATTTACAACTTTTGTCTCGTCTCTGTACATTTTTTCACCTACCACATATTGTGTTATTTTTATCGGCTTACCTTAACAGTATACAATTTGTACCCGCTAATATCAATCTGATTAATATTATTACGGCAAAATCGCTAAAGACTGACTTGCACTTTTCTTTCAAATATCTTACAATCCTTGTACGCGTTTTGAATTGACCTATATGGAGACACTTATGAAGTTTACCACAGCCTATTTATGGGAAACCGGAGGCAGGATGGTTAACGAGGACTCCCTTACTGTCTTTGGTGCAACCAAGGCGGGCAGAGATTATCTGCTTGCGGCTGTTGCTGACGGTATAGGAGGACTCTGCAGTGGCGAAATAGCTTCGGGTCATATCACTTACAGATTAAAGCTTGCCTTTGAAATGGCAATATCAAGACATTCCGTCATTGATTCAGACAAACTGCTTAGAATAATACTCAGAGAGCTCTACAGCTGTCACAAGGATCTGCTTAAGCTCGGAAAGCTCAAGAATACTTCCTACGGTACCACTGTATCCGCGCTTATTGTTAAGGACAGGCGAGCCTATTGTATAAGCATAGGCGACAGCCGAATATACAGATTTAATCGTTTTCTTCATAAAATTGTACAGATAGGAAGAAATCATGTTGACCACAGAGGCAGACTGACCCGCTGTATCGGAAGCGGAGCCTTCAGACGGATCAAGGTACGCAGGTTGACACTGCACCGCGGTGACACCTTCCTCATTGCAACCGACGGATTCTATAGGAATATCACACCTATGCTAAATACATTATGTGAGGAGGCTTATCACGATACAGGCAGCCTCGCCACGAAGCTTAAGAAGCTGTACCTGGCAGGTTGCAATGCCGGCAATAAGGATAACGCTTCTGCCATACTAATCAGATTCGGAAGATAGGGAGGGTATCTCAATATGAAGGATAAAAGACAAAATAATAATTATAGAAACAGTAATATACAATCAGAGAATAATGCATCACCTATAATCCGGGATGTGAAGTCCAGGGCACAGGGGAATAATGCCGGGATTAACGATACATTTGACGCAAATGCAGAGATTATCGATAACAGATACAGAATAATAAGAGAGCTCGCAAGGGGAGGCATGGGTGCTGTCTATCTTGTTAACGATATCAGGCTTCATAAGGACTGGGCTGCCAAGATTGTCGTGGGACTGGAGGACAATGAGTTAATTGCCCTTAAGAAGGTGAGTCATCCGCTTTTTCCTCGTATCGTTGACAGTATTGCAACGGATGAGGGTATATGGATTATTATGGATTATTTTGAGGCCGCAAGTCTGAAAAATGCGGTAAAGGATATTAGCCTCACAATCGATAAGATATACGATATTGCCATAAGTCTGGCAGAGGCACTCAATTACCTTCACACGCTTCCGATGCCAATGCTCTACATGGACTGCAAGCCCTCCAATGTGCTGATAACGAAAGATGGAAATATTAAACTGATCGATCTGGGTTCCGTATATATTCCGAACGCCCCGAATCCCGGCAGGGTAAGCGGCACACCCGGCTATGCTTCTCCCGAGCAGAGAAAGAATCTGTACATAGATGCACGATCTGACATTTACTCATTCGGGAAAACCGTAGAATTTATCCTGCGCAATTCGAATCTTAATAAGAGCAGGGATTACAGAGAACTTAAGGAAATAATCAAGAAATGCACCGCCTTCTATCCCGGCGACCGTTACAGCAGCATGATTAACGTTATCGGTCACTTAAAGGAGCGAAGCTCGGGCGTCCAGAGCGCTGTCATTAACACAGTAAAGCAATTCCTGTGGTTCTTCTATAAATTCTCACTGGCGCTTTTTACAATAATTGCATTTAAGACCTACAGTGAGGTGAATGAAATCGAATTCATGCTTATGGGAATTGCACTTCTTGTTCTGCTGATAATTAACTGCAGAAGGCAGCTCAACTCATCAATGGAGGAGCTACTCTGCATAGAGGATGTGCATCTGACTATGGGAAGCAGACTTCTTATGATAGAGTTCATCTTCCTGCTGCCTCTGTTTGCCCTTCAGTCGGATTATTGCCTGGCCAGTTCAGACACCCCGGATGATGGTACGGTGAGACTTAAGATTGTCGAGAATGGGAAATCTGATTCTATGACAAACGATAATGATGCATTTCTTCCCCGTGTGACAGTGATTAACTCCCTGGGACATCAGGTTCTGTATAAGGGACAGACAGTTACCGTAGATTCGGATAACAATGTGACCGTACATATACCAAGGGATAGCATCAATGAGAGTAATCCGCCGGTTCGGGCATTCATAGATGATTAATCATATACAGGCATCGTAAAGTACAATCACCTTGGTATTATACAATCAAACCTGATTGCCTTTCCTGTATATGAATAGTCAGGCTTTACTCCGTCAAGATACGGTCCCTTAAGAGGTCTCTTGATCACTATCTTCTTAGGTTTTGCAGCAAGACCTGCCTCGAGAAGCTCATGCTCAGATGCACATGGGCTTTCAAGATTATGTAGAAGCTGGAATTTCTTCTTAATCAGTGAAGACTTATTCCGCTTTGGAAACATCGGATCCAGATAGACAACATCTGCCCAGCCTTCATATGAGGGAAGGACCTCTATACTGTCTCCTATACTTAGGCTCATCCTTGAGATAACACCTGACATGGACTCTGCAGCTCTCTTCATACTGTCCTTTAGAAGTTCACAGATAACAGGGTTGTATTCTATCATCCTGACATCAAATCCTGCTGCCGCAAGAAGGATAGAATCCTCTCCAAGCCCCGCAGTCGCATCAACTACCCTGATGCTGCCCTCGTGGTTACGTATCCTGCAGGCCTTAACGATAAGTTCCTTCTCAAGATTGGCCTTGCTTAGTCTGCGCTTGCTCTCAAGCTCACCCGTCAGTGTCAGCGAACCCTTCACCAGACTGAGGGTTCCGGCAACATATCTTATATGCAGCTCGTCTTCAGCAATATCGCTCTCTTTATCTGTAATGTCACAAATAAGGCGACCGGCTATATCACGCACATATTCATTTGTTAGATCGTCTGTATATATTCTCATATTATCAAAAATACCCCGGGAAGTTACCTTCTCGGGGTTACAAGCTGTAAACCGGAATCGAACCGGTGACCTCAACACTACCAATGTTGCGCTCTACCTACTGAGCTATTACAGCACTCAAGTACTCTCGCACTCAACAAACGATATATTATCAGAGAATTAACCACATGTCAATTGATAATACGTTTGATTTTACCTTTAATCCTCTGAAGCGCATTGTCTATGGATTTATCACTTTTCATAAGCGTCGCGGCTATCTCGGTGTAATCCATACCGCCCAGATACAGCGTCAGCACACGCTTCTCATATTCGCTTAGCGCCGAATCAATCTCACTTTGAAGTATCTCCACATTCTCCCTGTCAATAAGCATATCTTCGGGATTTCTGCTCTTGGTATCAGTGAGCTCCTCAATTAGACTCAATCCCCCGTCCTCGCCGTCAGGTGAGTCTGCGTTAAGTGAGATTCCCTGATTGAGTGGCTGATGCTTCTTGCAGTTGCTCGCTTTCACTGCCGACACCATATTATTCACAATACATATATTGGCAAAAGTACGAAAACTGGCTTCCTTCTCCTCATCAAAATCCCTTATCGCCTTGAACAGACCGATCATGCCCTCCTGGATAAGGTCCTCAGCCTCAGCTCCCCACATATACATAGACTGAGCTCTGCTTCTGACTAAGCCCTTATACTTACTGCATAAGAAATCATATATCTCCTCATCGCCATTGCGAAGAAGCTTAATCAGTTCTTCATCTGACGAATCACAGTATCTCTGCTCCATTAATACCGCCTTATTTCTTAGAGGCATTCATCCTCTGTCTAACAATTTCAAAGCCCAGCACACCCGCAGCAACGGATGCATTAAGGCTGTCTATATCACCCTTCATCGGAATGGAAGCAACATAGTCACAGGCTTCCTTAACCAGTCTGCTTACACCGTCACCTTCATTGCCGATAACCAATCCGATAGAACCCGTAAGATTAAGGTCATACATGGTATCGCCGCCCATATCGGCACAGACAAACCACATTCCCCTCTTCTTCAATTCCTCAATGGTCTTGGTAATATTGGTTACTCTTACAACCGGAGTATAATTCAGAGCCCCTGCGCTCGTCCTGGCCACGGTCGATGTCAGTCCTACCGCCCTGTTCTTGGGAATAATTACTCCATGTGCTCCCGAAAGATTGGCAGTTCTTATAATTGCGCCAAGATTATGCGGATCCTCTATATTATCAAGGATATAGACGAAGGGTGGCTCACCCTTACTCTCAGCCAGAGTAAAGATATCCTCAAGCTCACTGTATTCATATGCTGCCGTATAGGCTATTACTCCCTGATGCATTCCGGTCTCAGACATCATATCCAGACGTTCACGACTAACATATTTAATGAAGGTATCCCTTTTCTTAGCCTCTCTCTTGATAGTCATAATAGGACCATCATTGCATCCGTCCAAGATATAGAGCTTATCTATAACCTTGCCGGATCTGAAGGCTTCTATCACCGGATTCCTTCCTTCTATATAATTCTCAATTACCTTATCCATCAAATATCAATCTCCAGCTTCCGAAGTCCTAAGCTAATAAGTTCAAGGATTCTGTCACTCCTGTTAAGCAGATACAGATATCCGACAAGCGCCTCTAAGCCTGTCGCTCTGCGATAGTCCTGAATGGATGCATTCTTTGCGCTGCTAAAGCTGTGAGCATTGCGCCCTCTCTTATATACAGCCGCTTCCTCCTCGGTCATATCATCCATTAATGCCTTAGCCATTTCAGACTGCGTTTGTGCCTTGACAACATTAGCCTTGAGCTTATGAAGCTTGTTGGGCTGCCTGTTGGCACGACATACTATTACACTCCTTATCACAAGGTCAAATACACAATCCCCGATGAATGCCAGAGTCAGCGGAGAGTAAGTATTTATATCCACATCCTCTATCTTAAAGTCAAGCTTTATCTCATCAAGAAAGCTCATCAGACTCTCTCCCATACTACGCCTTCACGGGTATCTTTGATGGCAATGCCCTTTGTAAGAAGTTCGTCTCTTATGGCATCAGCCTTAGCGAAGTCCTTGTTCTTCTTAGCCTCTGCTCTCTCTGCAATCTTGGCTTCTACAAAGGTTGTAAGCTCATCATCAACTTCATCATCCTTTTCCTCCTTAAGCAGATCAAGACTTAAGACTCTATCGAAGTCCTCAATTACCGCTCTTTTTGCAGCATCAGACAAATCCGACTTAAGAACATCATACACAAGGGTGATTCCCATTGAGGTGTTCACATCATTACCCACCTCGCTTGCGAACTTATCATGCCATTCCTTAAGCACAGCCTCATCAATGTCGCCCTCCGTAGAAAGTGCGGCAATCCTTTTCTTAAGCTTCTTATATGTATCCGCAACCTGATTCAGGATTTCCTCCTTGAATACCAGTGGCTTGCGGTAATGGCTCTGAAGGCAGAACATTCTGTACACTATCGGGTCATATCCATCCTCACAAAGCTTGCTTACTGTAAGAAAACCGCCCTTAGACTTACTCATCTTGCCTCTCTCATCATTGAGGTGATGAACATGGAACCAGTAGTTACACCACTTGTGACCTGTAAAGCTCTCAGTCTGTGCGATCTCATTGGTATGATGAGGGAACATGTTATCAATTCCGCCACAGTGGATATCCATGTATTCACCAAGGTGCTTCATACTTATGCAGGAGCACTCTATATGCCAGCCGGGATAACCTACTCCCCAGGGTGAATCCCACTTGAGAGCCTGGTCCTCGAACTTGGACTTGGTGAACCATAATACAAAGTCATTCTTGTTCTTCTTATTCTCATCTTCGCTGACATCATCACGTACACCGACCATGAGTTCATCTTCATTCTGGTTGCCAAATACGTAATAATTGTCAAGTTTGGAGGTATCAAAGTAAATGTTTTCTCCGGCCTTGTATGCATATCCCTTCTCCAGGAGAACCTTAATCATGTTGATGAATTCATCAATACAATTAGTGGCTGGCTCCACAACATCAGGAGTCTTGATATTAAGCTTGGCACAGTCAGAAAAGAAGGCATCTGTATAGAACTTGGCAATCTCCATCACAGACTTATGCTCTCTCTTAGCACCTGCAAGCATTTTGTCCTCACCTGTATCTGCGTCACTTGAGAGATGTCCGACATCGGTAATATTCATAACCCTCTTGACGTCATAGCCCTCAAAACGGAGCTCTTTTTCCAGAACATCCTCCATAATATAGCTTCTAAGGTTGCCGATATGCGCATAGTGATATACGGTGGGTCCACAGGTATACATGCCTACCTTGCCCTCAACATTAGGTACAAATTCTTCAACCTTCTTAGTCAGTGAATTGTATAATTTCATTTGATATCTCCTTGATTACATTTATTCGCTCTGATTCTCAATCTTAGCTTCCCTGTCGATATTCTTGATTCTGGCTTCAAGCTCCAGTACGCGATTGATCAGTTCGCTGTTGGCACGCTGAAGGTTAGCAATATCCTCCATGACAGGGTCGGGAAGATGAATCTGGTCAAGCTTATCCTGCGGAAGGGTTGCATCAAATCTCTTGACCACACGTCCGGGAACTCCGACAACTGTGGAATTCGCAGGTACTTCCTCAAGTACAACCGAGCCTGCTCCAATCTTGCTGTTGTCGCCTATTTTGAAGGAACCCAGGATCTTGGCACCCGTACTTATCATTACGTTGTTGCCTATGGTCGGATGACGCTTACCATGCTCCTTGCCCGTACCGCCAAGTGTTACTCCCTGGTAAAGAGTAACATTATCACCGATAATGGCAGTTTCACCGATTACAACACCGGTTCCATGATCAATGAAGAAGCCCTTACCAATCTGCGCACCCGGGTGAATCTCTATTCCGGTCTTCCTTACCGCTCTCTGTGATATCAGTCTGGCAAGAAAATAATGTCCCTTAACATACTGCTTATGAGCCACTCTGTAGTAAAGCATGGCCTTGAAACTGGGGTAGAGAAATACTTCCATATTGCTGTGGATCGCGGGATCTCTCTCCCTTATTATCTTAATTTCTTCCCTGACATTTTTAATAAATCCCATAATCTGTCTCCTATCAGTCCATTCTACCTCATAATACAACCCTGACAGGACGAACAGGCAGGATGCTCATGTGTCACATCCACCGTAGCCATTTCTCTCGGAGAGCTCAGCATGCATATGGCCTGAGCCGCGATACCCTCACCACTTCCGGTGAAACCCAGACCTTCCTCAGTCGTAGCCTTCACACTTACCTGCGAAATATCAAGTAAAAGCGCATCAGCTATGTTCTTACGCATTGTATCGATGTGCGGACGCATCTTGGGTGCCTGAGCAATAATTGTAGCATCTATATTCTCAATGAAGTACATATTCTCAGATAAAAGTTCTCCAACCTTTGATAATAATGCCAGACTGTCCGCTCCCTCATACTCAGGATCTGTATCCGGGAAATGCTTTCCTATATCTCCAAGTGCCGCCGCACCAAGCAGTGCATCGGAAATGGCATGCAGAAGTACATCCGCATCCGAATGACCCAGAAGCCCCAGCTCATATGGAATTTCAACACCGCCCATGATAAGCTTTCTGCCCTCAACCAGACGATGAACGTCATAACCCATTCCAATTCTCATATCAATCTCCAAATAGTTTTTATCTCAATCTATAATGATACCACATTTTACTCTTTTTCCCTATACATTTTCTTTAATATAGGCACAGTTTTGTTTTGCTGTGATATAATTTCTTTGTGTCATATTCATTATTAAAATCAGTCGAACAGAAATTGGAATATGAGTGGAGGAGAACTCAAATGACAACAATAAGACGAGCCGAGAATAAAGATATCCCCGGAATCATGAACCTGTTAACTCAGGTCCTAAAGATTCACCATGAGGGAAGACCGGACATCTTCAAAAGTGAAGGTCAGAAATACACTGTACGTGAGCTTGAGGAAATCATAGCCGATGATACGAAGCCGATCTTTGTCTGCATAGATGACAACGGCACTGTACTGGGGCACTGTTTCCTGGTAATTATAGAACACAAAGAAAGTCCCAACACCTACGAATATAAAACAATTTATATCGATGACCTCTGCATTGATGAAAATGCCAGAGGCAGGCATGTCGGGACTAATCTATATAATTATGTTAAAGAATATGCCAGATCAATCGGCTGTCATAACATCACTCTTCATGCCTGGGAATGCAATCCGAACGCCATCGCCTTCTACAATGCACTTGGTATGAAGATTCAGCAGTATACTATGGAAGAGATACTTTAATCTCTTCCATCCTTACCAAGGTAGAATGCACCAACCAGATCCGGACCACCGTGACATCCGCATACGGCTCCGAGGTAGGTGATTCTTACATCACTGCATCCAACCTCTTCCTTAATCATACGGGCAAGTTCTTCAGCACCTTCCAAATCATCACCATGTGCAATATAGAACGGAATTGATTTATCCAAAATATGGGTCTTTGCATCCTCAACGATGGTCTTAAAGGCTTTCTTTCTGCCTCTGAGCTTAAGATAAGCTTCCACATATCCCTCATCATTAACTCTTAGTATAGGCTTAATTCCGATAAGACTTCCCATAAGAGCAGTACCACGGGTTGTTCTTCCGCCCCTAACCAGATGGAACAGGTCATTCACAGTAAACATATGTCTCACATTGGGCAGGTGCTTATTAACAAACTCAGCACACTCCTCAATGCTCTTGCCCTTCTCTCTTTCAATTGCACAAAGTTCAACAAGAAGGCCTTCACCTGCTGTTGCACACTTTGTATCAATGGTAATAATCTTTCTGTCCGGATATTTCTCCAGCAATTCATTGGCTGCAACACAGCCTGCAGAATATGTACCACTCATAACAGATGCAAAGCCTATATATATGATATCCTTACCTGCCTTAAGCTCAGGCTCCATAATCTCAAGGAAGTCTGTAACATTGACAGCAGAGGTTGTCGGAAGCTTCTTATTTCTCATTGCATTATATAAATCCGGGAATGAAAGCTCTCTTCCGTCCAGATAATTCTTATACTGCTTACCGTCTATGATAACGGACAGGCAAGCTACCTTAATGTCATACTTATCAGCTATCTCCTGTGGCAAATCGCAGGTTGAATCTGTAAGAATTGTAAAATCAGCCATAATCTCCTCCTAACTATTTCCGTTAATCTTAAAGCATCGCCTTGATGATATAATGACAGGGTAGATTTTTGCACTCTACTAATGTAAAATAGACTGTATTGTTAGTAGAATTGCTTCTCTACTATCAGGAGGATTCCAGTATTTACAAGGCTTTGCGCCTGCTTTTTAAGAGATAACCATGAATGATATTACAGTTATTAAGAAGATAATCGGCAACAACATATATAAGCTCAGAACCGCCTCCGGCATGACTCAGGCAGAACTTGCAGAGAAGCTTAACTACTCTGATAAGACCGTCTCCAAGTGGGAACGCGGCGAAGCCCTCCCCGATATTTCCGTTCTGATGGACATAACGGATTATTTCAATGTGCCGCTTGAATATATTACTGTTTGGCACGATAAGATTGAGGTTCAGTCAATCGGAACCGTCAAGAAGATGCATATACATGCAAGAGCCGTAATCACCTGTATGTCTCTCATGCTGGTCTGGCTTGTATTTACACTCATCTTCGTTGTGGTCAGGATTGCATATCCGCAGGCTCATAATGAATGGCTGGCATTCATCTATGCAATTCCGGTTACCATGATTGTGTGGCTGGTGCTCAATTCCATATGGTTCAATAGAAGAAGAAATTATCTGATTATTACCTGTCTTATGTGGACAGCGCTGCTTGCCCTTGTAATATCTTTCTTAAGTATAGACATAAACATTGCAATCATACTGACGCTCGGTATTCCGGGACAGATTATCATCTTCTTATGGTCAGGTCTCGGACAGATAATTAAGAAGATGTCACGCACGGAGTAATCTTATGAATCAAACCAAGAATATGCAACTCTCCTGGAGTCAGCTTAAATTAATAGCATATATTACAATGTTAATCGACCATACAGCTCATGTTCTGCTTCAGAACGGTATTATGGTCACGTATCCGGAATGCTCCCCCTATGTTAAACCTGTTATGATACTCATGCGAGGCATAGGAAGAATAGCATTTCCCATATTCTCATTTCTGCTTGTGGAGGGGCTTATTCATACCCGAAGCAGAGTAAAATATCTGCTCAGAATCCTTCTGCTCGCCATAATCTCAGAGCCCGTATTTGACTATGCCAATAACGGTGTTTTCTACTATGCGGATTATCAGAATGTATTTATCACTCTGCTTATTGCCGCCACTACAATGTGTGTGCTCAGTCTGATTGAACAAAACGATAGACTGAACAAAAATATATATGTTTTATATGTATTGCAGGGTATCGTAGTCATTGCAGGCTGCTTCCTTGCAGAGTTTCTGAAGGTCGATTACGGTATGAGCGGAATAATCATTCCACTTATTATGGGCGTAATAAGAAGATTAAAACTTGATTCCTCTTCAGCCTTCGCTATTTATTTCGTGGCAACCATAATAGCCCGTGTAATACGTAACATAGTTAATGCACCGACATATATACTTAATCCCGGAATGTGGTATGAGAAATATTTGATGTATGCCATAAACAACCTTCAGATTTTCGCAATACTGGCATTAATACCGATATTCATGTATGACGGCACCAAGGGTAAGCCTATGCCTAAGGCAGTATACTATCTCTTCTACCCTGTGCATCTTAGTATCCTTGGATTAATATGCTATCAGTTAATTAGGTAAATAAGATTATTGATGAATCATCCTGTTAATCATTATATTAAGAACAACAGCAAAGGACACTTATATGAACACACTATTATTCCTATTCAACAGTATTATGATGGGAGTCGGACTGGCCATGGATGCCTTCTGTGTATCAGCGGCCAATGGACTAAGATGTCCCAGGATGACCGGTAAGCAGGTCCTATGCATCTCATCTGTATTCGCCTTTTTCCAGTTCATAATGCCACTCATCGGATATATATGTGTTCATACCATTCTTGAATACTTCACTGCTTTCGGTCGATTTATTCCGTGGATTGCTCTGATACTGTTATTTTATATCGGTGGCAAGATGCTGATGGAGGGTATACATTCAACAGATAACGACGAGAACAATACGTCCGGCTTTCCCACTGTATCCGAACTTATCATTCAGGGCATTGCCACATCAATAGATGCACTGTCTGTAGGCTTCACCATTGCAGGCCTTACAATAGCATCGGCTCTTCTTGAGGCCGGTATTATTGCAGTAGTCACCTTAGCAATATGTGTTGTAGGTGTTCATCTTGGCAAGGCCTTTGGTACCGGGCTCAAGAAGCACGCTAACATTTTGGGCGGTTGCATACTAATATTTATAGGACTTGAGATATTTATTTCTTCATTTATGTAATTAATTATTGTATTCTGTATATATCATCGTAATAGTACTATTTCTTTCCACTCAATATTCGGAGGTTGATTATGAGTAAATCCAAGGTGTATTTCACAGACTTCAGAACTGCCAACGGCGTTGGACTTCCTGAAAAGTTAAAAAGATTATGTCGCATGGCAGGCATGAATACCATAGACTTCGACAATAAGTTTGTCGCAATCAAGATCCACTTCGGTGAGCTGGGTAATATTGCCTATCTTCGTCCCAACTATGCCAAGGCTGTAGCAGATATTGTTAAGGAATGTGGCGGTAAACCCTTCTTAACAGACTGTAATACCCTTTATCCCGGTTATAGAAAAAATGCTCTTGATCATCTTGACTGTGCTCAGGAAAACGGTTTCAACGAGACAACCACGGGATGTCACATCCTAATCGGTGACGGACTTCGAGGAACAGATGATGTAATCGTTCCCATAGAAGGCGGAGAATACTGCAAGGAAGCATATATCGGGCGGGCCGTAATGGATGCAGATATATTCATATCACTCAACCATTTCAAGGGTCACGAAGCTACAGGCTTCGGAGGTGCCCTCAAAAATATCGGAATGGGCTGCGGAAGTCGTGCCGGCAAGATGCACCAGCATAATCAGGGTAAGCCTGTAGTTAATCCAAACCTCTGCAAGAATTGTAAGCGCTGCGGTAAGGAATGCGGCTCTGATGCAATCTGTTACGACAGCGGCGTAGCTGTTATCGATAACGATTTATGCAAGGGATGCGGTCGATGTATCGGTGCATGCTCCTTCGATGCTATCTATAATCCCAACGAAAATGCCAATGAGATTCTGGGTTGTAAGATTGCTGAATACACCAAGGCTGTCCTTGATGGCAGACCAAGTTTCCATGTGAGCTTAATCGTTGATGTATCACCTAACTGTGACTGTCATCCGGAGAATGATGCACCCATCCTGCCTAATATTGGAATGTTCGCATCGTTTGATCCTGTAGCACTCGATCAGGCCTGCGTGGATGCCTGCCTTAAGACTACACCGATGCCTAACTCCCAATTATCCGACAATCTGGCTAAGCCCGACTGGCATCATCATCACGACCACTTCTTCGATTCCAACCCCAACGTTCGCTGGAAGGAGACACTGGAGCATGCCGAAAAACTCGGCATCGGTAGCCGTGATTACGAACTGGTCGTGATGAAGTAATAAATCAATGTATTAACAATGCATTGAAGTAACACAATACACGTAAAAAACTGTTAATTGAATTCCACTGCATGAGTTCTGGTCCACATGGGAAACAGATTGTTCTGACACTTGCTGTTGGTTCTCTCTTTGATGGCTATGGTTTCAAAGAATACCTTCCACAGATCGGTATACTCATCATTGGCTTTCTCAGTCTCTAAGATGCTTGTAAGCTCATCCTCCGTAAGCTTCATCATATAGAAGGCCTCATCGGCAGGATGAATTACAGCATCTCTGTGGACATCATCCACGATTATGAAATTGCAGGATGGCATCCTGTCTGCAAATACCGGTCCGAGGTATTCGGCCACTCTGCTCTTAGGCTCAATATGAGCTATATACACATCCCCCACCTGATGGAATCTGATCACCTCTCTGAATCTGTTAGCTTCTCTTCCCACTCTCAGTCTTATCTCATGATTGCGCATAATGTCCCTATACTGCATCATATTAAGCACATTCTCACCAAGACTGAATCCGAGTATCAGCACATGATAAATATTATCAAGCACATCCTCTTCGTATGCCATTGCCGTGATACACATCTCATGGTATACGTGCGGCGATATCTTACTTATCACAGACTTCCTCACCTTCTCAGCCTTATCGACATCTCCGTTAACATGTACATATTCATCAAATAGTGTATATTCTCTTATCGGCTCTAACATAAGCTTAATGTTCTTATGCCCCATTCCGCTGTTAAAGGCCTCATATATACAAGTAAGCATACTGAGCCATTCCTGCTCGCAAGTATAAATCCTCACATTAATCACCCTGTAGCTAAATTGAAGTCAGTAAACAGATTCATCTGTCTGGCACAGGTGCCCGAATCCGTAATAGCATATACTTCTTCCCTGTCCTCAGCAATAAGTCTGGAGGCAATATAGTCATAATCTATAAGCTTGGTTCCAAGCATGCTTCCATTACAGGTAATGAAATATTGTGCTCTCTTAAGTACCACTCTCATCTTCTTAAGCATGGCGAAGTTGATACTTCCATATCGTCTGCACTCAAGAATCCTCTTCACACTGTTAGGCCCTATACCGGGTACCCTAAGCAACATGTCTGCACTTGCGGTATTAATCTCCACCGGAAACTGCTCTAGATGTCTGAGTGCCCAGTTACACTTAGGGTCCACTCTGTAATCCAGGAATGGATTATCCTTCGTGAACAATTCCTCTGTATCAAATCCGTAAAACCTGAGCAGCCAGTCGGTCTGATACAGTCTGTGTTCTCTAAGAAGCGGCACCGGCGTACCTATCGCGGGTAGGGCTGCATCATCATTAACCGGTATATAACCCGAATAGAACACTCGCTTAAGATCAAATCTCTGATACAGTGCCTGACTGGTCTTGATTATCTGATAATCCGTCTCATTCCCCGCACCGATTATCATCTGTGTACTCTGACCGCCCGGGGCAAAATCCCGCTTAAGCTTAAGGTCCTTCTGCTCGGCCGGATATTTGAAAGAAGAATCGGACACAGACAACATCTTATTAGTCTCTGAATAATCCTTATCACAGCCAATCCTGCCATCAGCCCTATTCCAGATGGTATCTACCAGATAATCATTGATCCCGTTCCTCTCCATCCTGGCCTGCTTACCCTGAGCCAGTCTGTGTGCTGCTATTGTATCTGTAATCTGATTCATGGGTACAAGTATACTCTGCATGGACTTATTGGGAGCGACATTCTGCAGACTCTCCTGAGTAGGCATCTCCATATTGACACTGATCCTGTCTGCAAGCAGACCTGCAGAATATATCAGTTCACTGCTCGCACCCGGAATAGTCTTAACATGAATATATCCGTTGAACATATACCTGGTCCTGAGCAGTCTCAGAGTCTCACATATCTTCTCCATGGTATAGTCGGGATTACGGATAACACCCGAGCTTAAGAACAGACCCTCAATGTAATTCCTCTTATAGAATTCTATTGTTAGTGTGCATATCTCATCCGGCGTAAATGTTGCCCTTGGCACATCATTGCTAACCCTGTTCTTGCAATACTTGCAGTCATATACACAGGCATTACTCATAAGAATCTTAAGCAAAGATATACATCTTCCATCAGCAGCGAAGGAATGACATACACCCGCAGCAACCGAATTGCCTAAGTACCCCTTCTTCCCCCTGCGCGATACACCGGATGATGTGCAGGCCACATCATACTTAGCTGCATCCGATAGGATATTCAGTTTCTCTTCAATGGATTGTTCAGCTGCAATATTGTACATACAAACATTTGTTCCTCTTTCGTGTTTTCATTATACGAAAGTCTGTTCGATATTGCAACTGTTTTGATAAAAGAATTTTTAGTCCGATTTTCTGACAAAAAATCGGGAATTGTAATTATTACAATTCCCGATCATAAGACAAATTATTGAATTATTGTATGCTCTGCTTACGAAGCCATGAAGACATACCAGTCCTCACCTATATGGACCAGCAGACTACCGTCATCCATATGCATGTATTCAAGGTTTCCGTAGTTCTTACCAAAATTGGCACTATCATCACTGTCAGGCATAATCGAAGCCTCTACGAAGGTCGTGATCTCACCATCCGGCATCTTGCGCGGCACCATAGTTGCCACCTCACCTGTTCCATAATATGTATTGCCATCCACCTGAACTATCTGTGGATATGCCTCTATATTCTTCCTGTCGGATGCAAATAACTTATATACAACAAATCCCGCAACTGCTACAATCGCAACAGCACCGATAATTCCAACAGCCTTCTTCATAATACCAACCTCCTTAATAATATATGTTCTGATTACATACAACATCAGTTGCAGCAATCTCTGTATACTTATACTATAAGGTCTCCGATGGGCGGTTTACAAATTAAATCTTTTGAACAATTATAAAGAGATTATTACCAATCAGTTCACCGCATCAGTCCTTATGATGAACTTGACCGAACTGTCGGTGTCGTTGCCGGAGCCGGCGAAGGATGTGTACTCATCTGCATAGTCCCTTACAGCGCACAGTCTGTCATAGTATTTCTCAATATTGTTGTTAACAAGATCTGTAATCTTATCAATGCCTTCCGTTCTGTACTCTTCCACACCTTCCTTGAGCCGACTGGAGCCGTCCAGAAGCTCGTAAACACCATCACTAAGCCTGATGACACCATCCTTCAGTTCAATGCTTCCGTCGTTAAGCCTGCCTGTTCCGTCAGCGAGCTGCATGGCTCCATCCGCCAGAGTAGAGGAACCCGTTACAAGCTCACCTGCACCCTTAGCCAGCTCATCTGTTCCTGCTGCCAGACTGTCTGCACCATCAGTAAGCTTATTTAAGCCCTCAGACAAAGCCGGAAGCTGGCCCTTCAGTGCGATAAGTCCATCATTCAGTTTTTTTGCACCATCCGTACATGAGACCACACCATCTGTATACGCCTTTATACCCTGCTGAAGATTTGTTGCTCCAGTGCTTAGTGCTTTTGCTGCTGCCTGGGCCTGTGTGAGAGTCTGATTAATACCGGAATCAAGTGTTGCCGCATCGGAAGCAAGTGTCTCCATGGACTGGTTCAAGTTCCTTGTCTCATCATTGACAGAGTTGGGATCGCTGAGGCATCCATCTATATTGTCTTTAAGTTCAGTCAATTCCTCTAGTATTTCCTGAGTAGCCTGTTGTGCTTCCGTTGCATCTTCCGGTAGGGGTAAAGAATTCAGAGCACTAATCTGAGTATCAAGCGAAGCTGATATTGTCTCCAGATTACCAGCCACTGACTTATAGACGTCAAGAACGTTGTCTACGTCGTCCTCAGCCTGAGTCGCACCCTCTGACACACCTGTCGCTCCGTTACTCAGCGCTGTTACACTGTTGCTTAAAGAATTCAGTGCTGTTGCCAACTGCTCAGCACCCTTAACAAGACTTTCTGCACCAGTATTCAGCGCCGCACTCTTAGTATTAATCTGGCTCAGTCCGTCATTAAGCTGTGCTGCACCACTACTCAAATCATTGACACCACTTTCAAGGGCCGGTGTATTATCCTTAAGCTTATGAAGTCCGTCCTTAAGTGCACCGGCTCCATCATTAACCTGGGTTGCGCCACCGGAGAGCTTCTTTGTTCCATCGCTCAGTTTACCTGCTCCATCAGACAGACTGACTGCTCCGTCATTTAATGCTCCGACACCGCTTACAAGATCCACGGTTCCATCCTTCAGACTATCCGTTCCGTCTGACAGCGTAATGATTCCGTCGTTAAGCTGACCTGCTCCGTCCGACAGCATATTTATGCCGTCGTTAAGCTGACCTGCCTTATCCTTCAGCTCATCCACCGAATCGAACTCATCCAGTCCAAGCTCAGACAGTGCATTATTACTTGCCACAGTAACAGTCATCGGCATGCTGAAATCCTGCACATCTGCCTCAACAATCACTGACTCCGGAATCTCAATTTCATCGCTGTCTATTCCAAGACTCTCTGCCAGCCCCGGCATAGCCATTCCGAATACTATGGTATAGTCACCACTATTGATTGCCTTACCATTCGTAACTTCTATATTGGATACCTTCTCGTTATCCAGCATCATTCCCGTCATCATTGCGAAGGGTTGGTAAACAGTCCTTCTTTCACCATCAATTACCATTTCCTCGGCGTAGTTATTCGTATAGTTATAGTTCACCACCAGATGCCCTGATGCGTGGTCAATCTCAGTTGCATCCACTTTTGCATCATTAAGGGTATAGGTAACCTCGACGTTTACAGGCACCTCCTTATCGGATTTCCCCTGATAATATATATCTCCTCCATCGGAATTCCAGACCAGCATATCATCATCCTGCGTATAGGATGCATTGCCCTTAACAACTTCAACGTCCTTGAGCTTTGTGCTGTCATACATGGTCTGAGCACCCTCCGGATTCTTTAGCCACTCACTTACTATTGTATCCGTCTTGTTTCCATTGGCATCCAGAAGAACGTAGACCGTCTCTTCCTTACCCGAACTGTCGCTGTGCGTAATGAGGTTGGCCGCTTCCATTGACTGAACCACAGAATCCATCTCCTCGATTGAAGACCTCGCATCGGATGAGTCTGTCTGCGCATCCGGGGCAGCTTTATCCGCATCCTGCTGTCCGCATCCGATCAACATTGTTCCCAGTAACGATACACTACAGATTATAGCCAATATCTTATTCTTCCTCATTGTTGTTTACCTCTTTCTGTCTCTTATTTAAATGTCTCATATCCCACGTTGTTGCAAGAATCAGCCTGTCGAATATCAGGAACATGGACGGCAGGAATATCAGCACGATTATCATACTTAAGATTGCTCCTCTTGCCAGCAGCATGCATATCGAGCCTATCAGATCTACATCCGAATAAAGCGCTACACCGACCGTTGCAGCGAAGAAGCCCAGCGCACTCGTAAAGACTGCATTAACCGATGCCATAAGCGCTGTTGCTACCGCAGCCTTCCTGCCTGCCCCTCCGATTCTCTCCTGCTTGTATCTGGTCGTCATAAGTATCGCATAGTCAACCGTTGCTCCCAGCTGTATGGTTCCGACGCAGACCGACGCAATAAACGGAAGCACCGAACCTGTGTAGTACGACAGCGCCATATTCACGTTGATTGCCAGCTCAATAACCGCAACAAGTATAATCGGTAGTGATACCGACTTAAGTACAATGCATATGAGCAGGAAAATCGCCCCGATACTGACTATACTAACAACTCTGAAGTCTCTGTCAGTGATCCTAACCAAATCTTTCGTAGCCGGCGCTTCACCTACCAGCATACCGTCAGGGTCGTATGACTTAATTACCTTCTCTATAGCCTCACACTGAGCATTGGCTTCATCTGTTGCAACCTCATATTCCGAGCTAACAAGAATCAGCTTCCAGTTGTCGCTTGTAAGCTCCGCCTCAAGCTCCCCGGGCAACATCTCCTCAGGAATCAAAGGCGCTTTCAGCGAATCAGCTCCGAGTGCAAAGGACACACCGTCAATATTCTGTATGTCATCCATCATTGCCACGGTATCAACGGTAGACATATCTGCATCAACCAGAACCATGGATATCGAACTTAATTCGAAGTTATCCGCAAGTACTGCATTCGCCTGTCGGCTGGGTAATTCTTCCGGGAGGCTCTCATCCAGTTTGTAATATACCTTTACATTATTATTGCCATGGATTGCAGGAATACTTAGCACAACCATCAATATGGCAATTACCGGATATATTTTGGTAATGAGCTTTGTCAGCTTCTCACCTTTTATATGAATCGCTTTGTGCCCTGTCTTTTTTACCCATTTGTCGAATACAAGGATTAGTGATGGCAGTACAGTTACGCAGCAGATAACGCCTAGAACTACTCCCTTAGCCATAACCACTCCCATATCAAGGCCAAGTGCAAAGGTCATGAAGCACATAGCAAGGAAGCCTGCGATTGTAGTAAGCGACGAACCCGTAACCGATACTATGGTTGCCGCAATCGCATGTGCCATGGCCTCCTTCGAATCCTCGTATTCCTCCTGCTGCTCTTTGTAGCTGTGGTACAGGAAAATCGAATAATCCATTGTAACGCCCAGCTGAAGTATTGCTACGAGCGCCATTGTTATATACGATATCTCTCCCTGAATTATGTTACTTCCAAGATTGTATATAACTGCCAGACCGATACTTATCATGAACAGAATCGGTATCAGGAAAGAATCCGTAGTAACCAAAAGAACCAATATACATAGGGCTACTGCAATAGCTGTATATACCATCATCTCACTCTCAACCAGATTCTTAGTATCCGTTGAGATAGCTGACATACTCGATAGAAAGCAATTCTTACCGGCTATTTGTCGAAGCTCCTCAACAGCATCCATTGTCTCATCCTGTGATGTCGTAGTATCAAAGAAGAGAAACATAAGTGTGCTGTTACCGTCTCTCCCATAGAAAATGTCCTTCACGGATTCAGGAAGCACCTCCTTGGGAATCCTCCCTCCCGTCAGGCTGTCAAAACAGATTACCTTAGCCACATGGTCTATCTGTTCCACCTCTTCCTTCATATTCTGTACTTCGCTTTTGTTCATACCATTGCACACGAACATGCCGTATGCACCCTTGCCGAAGTCATCAAGCAGAACATCCTGACCCTTCATGGTCTCAATTTCATCCGGCAGGTAATACAGAATATCATAGTTTACCTTGGTATTAAGATATCCCATGCCTGATGGAATCAGCAGAAGAAAGGCTAACACCAGTATCAGCTTTCTAAACTTTACAATTTTTTCCGAAACCTTTAGCATACAAACTCCTCTCTTATATAGGTTCGAATTTTTCTGACCGTTGGTCATTTTTATTGTCTTAAGGGATAATATTACAAAATTGACCGCTAGTCAATATTATTTATAAAAATTTTAGACTATTGGTCAATTTTTGTTGTGTGAAAGGTTGAATAATTGAAAAAGCCCGTGGTATTATGTATTAACAGATATTATCTGAATAAGCATATGGGGATAGATTGATTACAATTTAGGAAAAGGTTGTAAAAATGGGAAAAGCTGAAGAAAACAAAAGAATCAAGAAAAATGCACTTCTGTCACATGCATTTTCATTGTTTATGAACAAAGGAATTCCGAATACAACTATATCGGATATAACAGAGCATGCCGGAGTCGGCAAAGGAACCTTCTACTTCTATTTCAGAGACAAGGATGACTTAATCGAGAAGCTTATTGCGCAGAAGGCTGCGCAGCTTCTCACACACTCTCTCACAGAATTGCAGAAAAAAGAAGCCCTCTCTGTAGAGGACTCCTTCGTATTCATTGCCAATGATTTAATTGAACAACTGATGAATGACTCAATGCTCCTGCGTTTCCTCAATAAGAATCTGAATTACGGTATATATAAGAACGCAATGGAGCGCGAGGATGTCAAGGAAGAATTCGACCTTATTGCCAAATTCTACGAAATTATAGAAAAGGACGGCTCCGAATGGAACGATCCGATGCTCATGCTCTATACAGTGGTTGAACTCGTAAGCTCAACCTGTCATTCTATAATATTGGAACAACAGCCTGTTGATTATGAGCACTACAAGCCCTATCTTGAGGCGTGTATAAGAAGCATCGTCGCCGTATTCAGGAAGTAGTACAGGACTAAATAAGATTCATCCATTGAAGTAAACCGGCAGCATAATCAGTATTGCCATACCGGCAAATATCAATGCAATTGGTCCCAGTATTTCCAATAAATCAACAATTATTTCTCCGTTGTATTCCATAGGCTACTCCAGAACATCGAAAGCACAGCCTCTCGCCCAGGGGCTTCCAATGTCACATCTGCCGTGGTGATATTCACGGCTGACACTACCCTCCTCTGCTTCATCAGAGGTCGCTACCTTAATCCTTGATATTTCCTGAGCTACCATTTTGTCAAGAATATTTACTATATCATTAAGCTCATGTTCGTCCATATTATGTACCTCACCTAATGCTCCTAATTCAGCCCGAAATTCAACAGTTCGTTGTATTTCGCATTGGCTTCCTCACATTCCTTCTTATCGCGCCATTCTTCTATCTCGCTGCATATAGCAAGCATCTCGTCCACGACAAGCTCCACGTTCTGCGGCTTCACGTTATGTAGATAAGACATCATCCTGTGCATCGCCTTAGGACTCTTCAACTGTTTGGCAATCAGCTCCCCTAATTCTCTAGGAAAGCCCAGTCTGGCAATATCCTCTACAAGTTTTTCTTTAGTTCGTACCCATTCTATCTGATGCTCTGTCAATCCGATCCCTTCCATCACCGGTTGTCCCGGTAATCCACTTATTTTTTTTGTTAATTACCCCTGCAAAATCGCCCCGAACTGAGCGTATCGCCGCCTTGCAAGTAAACACTCCTACAACATCTTCTTCTCCTTGAAGCATTCGAAAAGGTAACTGGGCGTCTCATAATAAACACTGCTGTTATAATCATCAATCTTAGGGCTGATGAAGGACGTATATACCTCCGACAGCGCTTCAATGTAATCAGTCCCACTATCTTCCGCAACCATCTTAATCAGACGCTTATATACCTTACTTATATCCCAGAAAGAAGGTATAGAATATCTGCAATCCGCTACATTGTCGAAGCTACCATCTTCAATACCAGCTTCTTCAATAAACTCATCGCTCACTTTGTCAATATTGTCACAGTGATAGACCTCCGCTAGCTCATATATCTTATTTATTCTGTCTTTTCCAAGCTTTTCTACCACATCTGAGCGAGTATTCTTCGTTTTCCTGGCTATATATTCGATTAATCCGCAAGTAAAGGTCAGGTCATTTTCCTCCTTCGATACTCTTCCTGCTCCAACCATCACTGGACCTCCTCTGCTCCCCTGTAATTCAAGCATTTAAGTGCCTCCTCCGTACAAAATGCAATCTGATGTGTCGGATATTTGAATTTAGCCAAAACCCAAAACTGTTCCCTTGTAATGGTTCCATCCATATAATCGGAAATGTTAGAATAAATCTGATCATCAGCCATAGCCCCAATCACAATATCATAATCGTGAGGTTGTCCACTTCTGCAAGCAACAATAAAATCCAGCCATTCTTCTGTCATTTCTTTATACTCCAGAACCTTAAGTCCTGACGTTATTCGCACATCATATACCGATACAATTTTTGTAGTATAACGCCTTGCCCACTTCTGAGCTTGTTCTTTTATTATGGTGCAATAAAAACCTTCACCGAAATCCTTTGTATACTTATTCACACGTATCTCCGGCTTTTCTACCGGTTGATACCCGCCGTGATAAACGGTCATTAATGCCATATCATACCTCCCTTCACGTGATTATCAATTATTCCCCTGCAAAATCGCCCCGAACTGAGCGAATCGCAGCCTTGCAAGAATAGAACATGAAATATGACACACTACCGTCATACAGCGAAACAAAACGTTCCCTAAATATCATGGTACCTCAAAAAAAGCTGCCTATAGAATTACACTGCTCTCAAACAGATTTACAGTCCATAAGCCATTTTTCTTCAGCTTGAGACCCCTATAGAATTACACTGCTCTCAAACTATCTAAAGGTTACGACGAATATGTATGGGGCTTGAGACCCCTATAGAATTACACTGCTCTCAAACATAATCTGCAAGGCTTCTCTATGACTAACAGCTTGAGACCCCTATAGAATTACACTGCTCTCAAACATTTGACCTGTATTCAAAATGTTTTGCAAGCTTGAGACCCCTATAGAATTACACTGCTCTCAAACGGAGGTAGTGCATTGTAATACACTATGTAAGCTTAAGACCCCTATAGAATTACACTGCTCTCAAACCCCAAATCATCATTTGAGGAACAATCCGCATTGCCTGATAGCAGTATAAACAGGGATGTAGTTGTGTGTATCTTCATGCTCCATATTTTGTTTTCAAAGAACTTATTTTATTACGCAATCATCCTTATCAATGATAGTACGTTTTTCGTATGGACAAATCTCGTGCTCACAATTTTCAAGCATAATTGTCATAAATTGTTTCCTCAAGATTGTGTCATATAACATTATACAGTCTTTATCTGAGATATAACTTCTTAAGTTGACAAAGACAAACAGTTTGATACTATCATATTCTCTCACAAGTTCCATATAATCGATTATTTTATCACAAATATTACCATAATCTTCATTGAATTCAAGCCCTAATGACTTTATTACAATTCCAAAAGATTCATTGATTGTCTTTCCCATAACCCTGAGGGTGACATATCAATAATGCGAACATCTTTATATTGCTTATTCCAATTTGACACATTTGCACTAAAGCTTGTCGCTGCACATCTTGGAGACCCACCTATTTTGCCTAAATCAACTCCAGATGCTCCACTTCTTCCAAATGTACTATGGATGTTTAATAACATATCAACCTGTTCTAATACACTCAATTTCTCAAAGTCAGTTCTTCCATTTTCTATTATTTCCAATGGTTTATTAATTCTTTTAGAATAGATTGACTCTTTATACTTTTTAAGATACAGATCATATAATTCCAAATTTCTTGCTTTGGATACGATATCAAATTCTTCATCATAGATGTACTTTGCATTATTCTTGAATTTTTTAGACAGTTTCTCCAATTTACTAAGATAATATGTACATTCATTATTACTTGCAAATTGAGTAACGCCTTGAATCAGCAATGTCTTTCCATTATTGCCTATGCCTGTTATAGCAACTCTAAATCCATCAAGTGATAATACCGTATTAACTTTCCATGGGCGCATACCCATAGGAAATTCAATACTATCAACCGGTTTTCCTAATATATACTCAAGTCTACTATATGAGTATTCTCTTGCAAATTCCTTATCGATCAAAAATCTCTTCCCGTAAAGAAGTTCAACCGACATGATTAGGATTGAGGTTTTTTTCCCTTGCAAATATCTTACCGGAATATAGAACATTACAGCCGGCTTGTCGTATCCACCATACTTATCAGTATGCATTCCCTTTTTAATTGGAATTTTGGCATTATTCTTAGAAACTGGCATCTGATCGAAAAAAACACCATGCTTGAAATATGAATATTTTACAAAATGTGCATTACTCTTAACCGCTTGTTTTTTCACATTTTCAAGCATTTGTGTATTCCATATCACTTCATTACCACATTTCACATCATGCGTAAAAATAGTCTTGGGTTTAACGCTATATTCTTGATTAATGTTAAACCACCTTTTTGAAAATCGCATATTATAAACATTGCCAACTACAACGTTCAGATATGCATCTACCGCATGATGTAAATCATTTACGATTCGACTTTTATATATATCAAATGCATGCCTAAAATCAGAAACTAATCTTGCTTTACAATATACAATTTCTGTATCAGGGAATTTTTCACCAATAATTGTTGCTACTGCCTTTGTTGCCTGGGTTGTTTCAACGTACTGTCTATTGATAAATCCAATTTTTTCATCGTCCGTAAATGGAGTACTTCTTACAAGGCGCTTATACTTGATTTCCGAAATCGCTCCAATTTCATACAAATACTTCCAAATTGATGACATCTTATGACGAATTTCTGATGATATCGGATATATATCACTCTTCTTTCCGTTTTCCTCTGACAATACGAGTACCTTATTATTAATTATACTGTCATCGGTAACAAAAGACTGTGGAAAAATATGATCTATATCATACAACTTAGTTCCTATTTCTTCGAGCTTAATTGATTTTCCAGTATACATACATTTGCCAAGCTGCATATAGAACAAGAATAATTTGTCACTTTGAAGCTTATTATTTGCATATTCTCCCATATCCAATAATTGTCTTTTTAAATCTCTTATATCCTCTTCATCGCATTTCTTGTATAAATCAAGTACCTGTTCTAATCGAGATTTTTTCCTCCTACCTTTTTCACTGCCATCACTTCCTCTTGCCATTTCAACAAAAATTTTGTCCGGTTTTCCAAACGCTTTTTCTATGTCTTTAAGAACAGCAAGAGTCCTATATATTGGTCTTCTTACTGCATTAGAAATACGCATATCATCAAGTCTATTTGATAACACTGTTTTTCTGTCCAGATAATAGTCTTTCTGATAATCCTCAATCTCTTTCTTAAAGGAAAATATTTCATCTGAGAGAATTATTTCACTTAAATTATTCTGAGTATTCCAAAGTGCACTGATTACAGTGTATACTTCACCCGTTTGTTTATCGCATCCCTCAATTCCATTTAATAATTTTGCTGATAAACGTCCAAAGTCTTTTAGCTTGATACCACAAATATACTTAACATCTTTTTCTGACAAATATGGATATTGTTTTCCAATCCAAATAACCAAACGCGACTTATCTTCTGAATATGTTGAACGCTCAATAATGGTTTCTACATCATTTTGTGTAAGCAGACCACTATCCATTAGATTAAAGAATGCTTTGTATGAAGAAAGCGTTGAAGTCAGGTTTGTATCTACACCTGATACTAACTCCTCATATCCTTTTTCTATATATCCGTTCGCCAAAAGATAATCTACAATCTTCTTTTTTGTTACCTTGTTGTATTTCAGGAATAAATCATTATATATTTTCTGCTTTAGTTCAACAGAAATACGTTCACCATTTACAGAAATATTATTTATCTCATTTAATACGGTAAACTTCTGATATAATAAAGAACACTTTGGCAATACATCCTCTCCCGGAAGATAGGTACAAGTATTTGTCATTCTTCTAATGAATTCCTGCTCGCTGGAATCTAAATCAACCACTTTATCAAAATTCCATGGAGTTATTTTTCCTATTGCTCCCGGATAACGTTTTATCCAAGCGTAATCAGAATGATCATTCAGCGGACCCACAAAATACGGAATCCTAAACCTAAATACTGAAATAATTTTTTCTTTCACAGAATACTCGTCGGATACTTCACTAAGAAAAGGAAGATATCTTTCTGCATTATCAAGAATTTTTAATAACTCAAATAAATAAAGCTGATACGGAATTACTCTGTTATCAGTATTTTTCTGTTTCGGTAAAAAGGTTCTTAATTCAAGTTCTTCAACCACCTTATGGATAATCTTTTCATCATCTGATTCAGGCACTATATTTCTGATAATACTTAAGATTGCCTTATTAAAATCTTCAAGGTTTATCGAACCCTTTCCTCCCTTAACATAAGATCCGTATTTACCACCATCATTATCTCTAAATACTTCATCATATTTTTCAGAAGAATATTTCCTTATTATGTATTTAAGATTAGCTAAATCCGTTTTATGTTTTTTATACGTAGCAATTTTTGCTTCAGAAATAGAGTTATAATCTCCCAATATGTCTACTAAAGTAGACCAATCATAAACACTGCGTAATGCTTCGATTAATTCTATATCATCTCCTAATACGGCAGATATTTCAATAAACTTATCCTCATTCATTCCTAAGGATATTGAGCCAAGTTCCTGATACTCCTCTTTCCCAAACAGCTCTGATATCTTATACGTTCCACCTGCCAGGAGTTTTACAATTCCTTCTCTACTATATGGAAATTCTTCTGAAATCTCTCTTGATGGTTTAGCCCCACCATACAGATAATCATTAAGTAATGCATACTTATTATTAACACCTGTCTTCTTTTTAATTATCTCTCCTAGTTCTTCACTATATTCCATATCCCATGGTTTTTCTAAGGCGAAAAAGTTCATCAAACCTGAATAAACGGTATAAAAATCCTTTATCTTATCAATATTTTCAAGACTAATATTACTTAGAAAATGACCTCTATGGGTAACAAGCCATGAAACAGCCAAATATACGAGTCTTGGGTCATGATACTCATCATTATTCATTAAGTCAGCAATCAAATGATGAATGGTCGGATATTTATCGTGATATTCTTTATCTGTAAAGTTTCCATCGCAAAATAAACTGAATTTGCATTCCGAATCATCACCATAAAAAGAGCTTTCTTTTATCCTCTTATAAAATGATGGATCAATCTTACTAATCTCTTTTGCAAAAAATTCCTGTATAAATAATACTCTCTGCTTCTTTCTATCAAGCCGTCTTCTATCGCTTCTATGAACTCTCCTCTCATCTTTCAATGAAGCCTCGTCAAAAATTACTGTTCCCCATGCTTGTTTACCGTGTAATTTCTTTATGTTGTATACACTATCCGTTACCGCGTATCCAACCGAATTTGTTCCTATATCAAGCCCAACATAGATTTTTTCTCTTCCCATATAGACATCATCTCCTTATGATGATACAATTCTAGTGTAGTTTTATAGACCCCTATAGAATTACACCGCGAGTTCAAATAAAAGTTTACTCAAATCGTCGGTTCGTCCGACAGCACATTGTGTGTTAATTAAGAGCTTCTCACGAAGAGAAGCTCTTAATTTTTTTCAATGCCGCTCTTGCCATTATTTAATCATAACTTATTGTACTTATCGCTTTTCCCCTTGGCCTTATCAACAGGATATTTCTTGTTGTTGGTTATCAGTTTTTTCTGAATAATTTCATCAATATCCAATTCACAGGCATCTGCCATTTCGACACAGTATATGAAAATATCGGCTAATTCTTCCTTAATCTTCTCGATTTTCTCATCACATGAGGTATCTAAACCGCTCCACTGGAATACTTCCAAAAGTTCTGCAGACTCTAAGGAAATGGAAATAGCCAGGTCCTTCGGATTGTGGAACTGCTTCCATTCCCTATCATCTCTGAACTTTAGTATCTGATTGATTGTTTCCTGTGTCATCTTAAGCCTCCTTATTAAGCCTTTCCTTAAGGTATTCTGACAGTTTGCTGTCAGTACAATATACATAGCAACCCTTCATGCCCCTTGTCATAAGGGTTCTGTATGTATTCTTGATTATTTCATCTGCCAATCTGTTCGCTTCCTGTGGATTGTTCTTAGCAATTCCTTTAATTCCCTTCATTGACTGATCAGTCTTGGCTCTCTTGGAGTAATCTGTGATAATCTCACCATTCTCATATCATCTCCGATAATGACACCGACGTAATCGAACTCCAATCCCTGAGAAGTATGAATACATCCCGCTTCATGAACCGAATCCGGATTAATAGCAAAAGCATCTCCTCCATCCAGATTCCAACTAATACCATAATCTCCAATCTTGATATCATGGTAATTAACATCATTTCGGGTTGCCTTAGGCCAGTTCCAACAATATCCGGCCAATATCCGCGCACGATTTCTTATACTGTTCTTCTCCAAAATGATATGTTCCATTTCCATTGGAGAATCACATATTCTTATATCATAATCGATGCCCTCAAGATCGTAGTTGGCAGTATCACGTATCTGAAGCACATCATCAACCCAAGCCAGATATCCGTCGGAACCATTGCATCTAAATTGAGAGATAAGCTCCATCCTGAACACTTCGGAATGCTCCTTTTGGGCCCATTTCTCAATCTCCTCAACACTTCCTATATCACTTGTTGTAACCCTCTGGCTCTCATCAATAAAGAATACGCTGCATCTCGAAGCATGGATAATCTCTTTAATCTGATTCTCACCCAGATTTTGAAACATACCTGACTTCTCATTCAATCTATGAGCTTCATCAGCCAGTATAGTCCCGATAGAATTAAGAGGAGCGTCTGTATAACATCCGGAACCCTTAAACAGATTGTCTACGCTGTTTCTCTTCATTGAGCCTTTAAGTTTGTAACCATACACAATTCTTGGCGCCGAATTCTTAGATACATATTGGGCAAATTGATCTCTTTTGGTGAGCTCTGCCAACAGATTAATTGCCACAACGGTTTTGCCTGTTCCCGGACCTCCTTCAACAATAATTGTTCGTTTTTTGTTGTCCTTCTGACATTTAGTTGAAAGATTCAATATAGTCTCATACACCACCTTCTGCTCGTCTAACATGATAAATTCTTTGTTGCCCTTAAGCATTCCACAAATTGAATCCTGAAGCTGTTTGGAAGGTTTGATTTTGCCATGTTCAATCTTGACTAACGTATCTTCTCCATCTCCGGTCTTGATATTCTTCTTTATGAAGTTTCTTAATGCATCCCTTTGTCCATAGGTAAAAGCCGGAGCATCCGATAAAACATCCTCATACTGTTTTGCATCCAGTGGATCATTATCTTTCCTTGGGTAGTTGTGTAAATATGCACACGGATGAAGTTCTACATCCTCGTCTTGAACATACTGATTATAGTCTTTGATCAGCGCAGCATATGACCAGGCCTGATAACTTGGATGAACTACACGTCTGTTAGCTCCGCCTGTATATGTTTCAACAATAGCCTCATGTCCTTCAACTGCTTGAAGCTGCTCCCACTGCTTTAGTTCAATGATAATTACATTGCCCTTGTTGTTATCATCATATCCGGATATCAGAAAATCTACTCTCTTAGATGTCTGCGGAATATTGTATTCAATAGCGACCCCGGCATCTGAAGGAATAGCAGAATCATTCAGAGTTATATACATCTCTTTAAGCGAATTCCTCCAGGAATTTAGCTCACTTAGTCCGGTACTCCTATTCATTTTCTGTTTTATCGTATCATACAGTTTTGTCTCTAAAACATCGTTCTCTGTATCCGCCATGAAGTCCGACTTTAATCCATTGTATATTAACATTCGATTGTCTCCTTATCCTAGAGTACTACTATCTTATTTTATCATATATGCAGAATCTTGCACTCATGGATACCTAAGTTGTGGGCGTTTTTGACATAAAAACAGTAGGGGCAGACGCTCCTACTGTTTGAGTTGTAACTATTCTGTTTTTTCTTCACAGGAATCCAAATCGAGATGGCTCAAGTATCCTATAATCGTTCGCAAATTCTTGACAGGTATCATACGCCTGATCATATCCACTAAATAATGCCATGGACTGACAGTATTACCTCTCCCTCACCTTTGTCCACATAGCTCATATTGCTTTCATCTCTTTCTAATACGTATCCCATATAGCCGAAAAGAATCCAACTTCTCCTACCGATAGTCCTGCTGAACCTCAATAAATTCTCTCTTTCCCTTAATATAATCCGCAAATGCTACCTCAGGTGTCTTACCCCTAAGAACCTTGCATATACCACAATTCTCACAATTTGATATACACTTAAATCGTTCTCTTATGAATTGCTCTCTCTGTTCCTCGGTAGATTCACATATTTCCGGTGGGTACATATATTACCTCATTTAATCATCTTTTCTCACCGTCTCCTGCGCCGTCTGCGTCTGCGGTGAGTACCAAAATTCTGCCTGGCAATTTCTCTTTTACGCTCCAGTTCAAGTCTTTTTTCCGGATCATTCTCCATTTCTTCAATTCGTTTTCTTTTTTCTAACTTGTACTCTTTTAGCGTCTCTGAGATTGAATTATAATCTCTTTGAATCAGGAGTTCATTCATTTTAAGGGTAAACTCTTTAGGATCAATCTTTCCGTTTTCAAGTCTTTCAAGAACCTTCGTTAGAACAAACTTCTTACTCTTTTCTCGGTACTTTGGCATTTTAAATTCATCTTGCAACACTGCAATTTCAGGTCGCCAAAGCATTTCCAGTTTTCTTTTCCAAGTTACCTTCGGATTAGGTTCAGGTCGTCTTAATATATAGAAATCAAGATTATTATCAACTTCTTCAACTGTGATAATTCCCCAGTAATCCGGCACATGCTCCTCTATATGAGCTACATGGGAAGTTCCAACAACCACAAAGTTTAAGTCATAGTATTTGTCATAGTCTTTTACCTGGGTTTTTAGGCGAGCATATGTATCAGCATCACTTTTTATTTCAATACCAATTATTGCCTCAGGTGTTACCATTACAACATCCGCCCTGGAACTCCCAATAATCTTTTCTTCTAAAATCCTGTTCTTTCCAAATGTTTCATCCAGGAAATCAAATAAAGGTTCTCTTATATCCTTATCATATATCATATAGCTTGTATTCCTTGGTATATTTTTGATATAACAGTTCTTTCTTTGTAATAATAATCAAGCCATACGGCCTTTTTCATATAAAAGTATAGCAGAAAAAGTCTGTATTCGTATACGCTATATTCACTGGGTACTTCTGTGTATATATCTTTAATTTTGATGGATTCGGTGGGTGGATGAAGTTCGAGGGGTTGCTTAATTTGATAGATTTCGAGGGGAAGATACATCGGGATTGTCTGTTTTTGCGGGCTTCCGATGTATTCTTTTTTAAGATACATCGGAATCTTTTATTTTAGGAACTTCCCGATGTATTATTACATTAGCATCAGAAGGCAATACATCGGAATGGGCTTATTTTTCCTTATCCCGATGTATTTCTGACCTTCTTTATCTCTACCATAGTATCCCTTCTTTATAAAGTAATATCTTGAGGCCCAACCTCTTTAAATTCCCCATTTTCAAAGAGAATTGCTATCCCTTGCTCTGGATCAAACTTAAAATTACACATTATAGCAACTACTAATCTCTTGCTTCTTGGAATTATGATACTCTTAGGAATAACATACTTAAAAATATTATCCACCTCAGAAACACCAGTATCAGATAATCCATGCTTTAACACATATTTCTCAACTGGATTTTTTGTTTCCTCAGAAAGATTAGCGTTTGAAATAAATTTGTTCCATGCTTCTGTCTGTGTTTGTGTTGGTTCTTCGCCAGGATAACATTGCATAACACCATTTAAATCAAAATCTCTTCCCCAAAGATTTACTTTAAGATTAACTTTATTCATCGAATCCACCTCCGGCAGCATTATTGATAGCATCTCTCACTTTACATTCAGATACTCCACCTAAATGTTTAATATATCCATGAACTTCTCTTGGAACTAAGTCCATTGTCTTTGTATCACATCTCTCATGCCATGTAAGCTTGTTCTCATGACGATAATCTGCTACATCAGAAGGAGTCCAATCTGTCTTTCCGTTCTTTGCTTCGTTATTCCATTTCTCTGCACACTTGACATCAGCCTGAGAAAAATTACCAGCCTGAATATCACCCTTTGAATCAATATAGTCATATCTATTCTCAGTCATATTATCAATCTCAACTGTGGCTTCACTGCACTTCGAGAAATCTGGTTCAGCATTTTTATATTCAATGCCGTCTAAACCATATTCATCAAGTTTTTCTTTACAAGCTTTTCCGTCCTCTGTTATTTCCGAAGGAACAAACTTAGATTCTCCTCTTTCGCCTTCGTATTCTCCATAATCAGAATTTTCAAGCATTGTATGCTTCAATCTATCTTCGTAAGAGTTATATTTTCCACCTAGCTCGACTTCACCCGTCTCATTAGTAAACTGTTCAGTCCAAAAACTCTTTGCATCAGAAGAGGACATTCCTGTCTCTGGTTTTATTTCCTTAAAATTCTCAACCTGTGGTTTTTTAATTTCAGGAACATCTGATGTTGAAAATTCACCACCCATTAAAGCACTCCTCCTTTTTCCTGATATAGCTCTGTAAATTTACAGAAAAGGTTATTGTACTCTACATCACGTTCTGCCTGCTCATACAAAATAAGTGCCATCGCAAGATCTATCTGCTTATTGCTATATCCATTAAGAGAAGGATTTAATTTGCCTACTACAGACTTAACCCACTCTGTTATGTCATTGCACTGTCTTGATTCAATAATTGCATTTTCCGCAGATAAAAAGTCATATACCAAAGCTCTTAAAGACTTTAATGCATCTTCATTATCTTCTGATATATATTCTAGAAAATCACTCTTAACTGTACTACTCAATTTTGATTTGATAACTAACGCCTTAAGCTTCTTCAAATCTGTCTTGTCTCCCTGGCGAAAAAGCTCCTTATTCATAATTGCATCCAAAAGAGAATCTAGTAGTTCTTCATCTTTCTTTGTCGGATAGTCAGAGTCCGATGGATCATATTGATATGTTTTCTCTGGAGTATCAAAATAATCGACCTTACACAATACTGGCTGAACCCATTCGTTCTGATATATTGCTGCAACACCACAAGGAAGTTTTGCAAGTTCTGAAATCTGATCATCATTAAGATTTGCTGCCTTACCCACTAACTCCCTATCTGCTTGATCTGGCAATCTCATGATAATCTTTGTATTTGTGTTCCTGATTACTGACATATCCATCAAACCAGGCGCCTGATCCGCAATTATGAAGCCTTCTCCATAAGTACGCATCTCCGCAATAGCATTTGAAAGCATCTCCACGCTCTTTCCTACAAGATTTGCTCCGTCCATGCTCTGCTCGGTTGATGTTCTTCGAAGTAAATTATGTGCTTCTTCTAAAACTGTCATATGCGATAAGTCTGAATTCATTCCATCCGCATAAGCCATTCTATATTCCTGCAGTTTTAATACCAGCATGCCCATAATCAAAGATTTAGTTTCAGTAGAACCTACCCTACTTAAATCTACAATCACATTCTTATCAAATAGTAATTCACTATCTATTTCATCAGCAGCAAATATCATTCCATTAATTCCATTTGACAATGATTCAAGTCGTGTCAATAAAGAACCTTTATATGCCCCCTTATTTTCATTATCGTATTCACTGGAATCAATAATAATCTTTACATTTTTAGCAACATCATAGAATGAAGGATAAAAATCTTCTCCATATTTATTTTCAGATTTAACAAGATCCCATCCACAATTTTCATATGCCTTCTCCACAGCTGCCTTTAACACTGCAGGCATGGCTGCATACATTGGCCAACAAACATTAAATATCTCTATCAAGCGATCCATGTGTTCTAGTACATGAATCGACTTAGGAAAGCTGAAAGGATTAATTCTGAGGAGTGGTGTTATAAGCGGATTTGTGCCATAAACATATACATCTTTTGCATTTCCAAATATATTCTTATATTCTCCCTTTGCCGGTTCCACAACCAAAAACTTAATTCCTTTTTTACGGCATTTATTAAGCATCTGATAAACAGTATTGCTCTTACCAGAGCCAGTACTTCCTGTTATAAATGTATGAGATGCTAATGACTTCACACCAAGCTCAACCTTCGTATTCTCGATATGTCTCATATGCGATATCTTTCCAAGAAGCATTACATCATCATCTGGCATTTCATCATATGTAACTACGCTTCGTCCAAATTCAGCACTTTCAAGAACTGGCAAACCTGTAATGGATTTTTGAGGGAAGTTTAATGAATATGCCAATTCTTTTCCCGATAAACTTGTCGTAGCAGTTACTATAGATGGATATTCATTGAATTCGCTATCTTCTTCTACAATTCCAGGATTAAGTCCGAATACAGGATGTCTAAGTTCCTGTAAATATCCAAAGATTTCACTAGCTCTGTCTTTTTCTTCCTCAACTTTTCCGCGCCATACATTAATAGCAGATTTTGACATATAGGATTCTTCACCCAATGTCAACGCTAAATATGAATGTGCAACATTATTAGCAACATCCTGATCCTCACTAACTACATAAGCTGCAAAATCCCACATTCCAAGTGCAGTACTCTGTTCTAACCTCTTCATCTGACTTTCAAGAAGTTCTAGTGCATGTTTAATATTGAAGTTTGAAAATGTCTGTGAAATACTCTCATTCTTTCCAATCATGGCAGTTACAGTTGATGATCTGGCAAAATTGGCTCCGAAATTAGCACCTAGACTGGTTCCTTTTGTAATACCAGATGTCTTTGACATTGCTGTTGTTACAGCTTTTCCTAATGTGTTTGCAACTGCTGTTCCTGTTGTTTTTGCAACACTGCTTGAAATAGTATTTGTTACACCTTTTGTAATTGTATCTGTTGCAGTCTTTCCAAGAGCCTGGGCAACAGAATTACTCCATCCTGAATTCTCTGTTGTTCCCTTTGCAAGATTCTCCATAGTGGTTGTGGCATCTGCAACACTACTATTGGTTCCCCAATTATGGCCTCCACCTCCACCTATTCCGAATGGTTGAAGACCTGCATTCCAGCTACTTCCTGAAGATTCTCCTTCTGTAACTGTCTGTCCTTGACTTGAACCTGTTGTTGTTGTCTCACTTACACCCTTTGAACCATTAGTTCCCGTAGTTGTTGTATCTGTAGTACTAGTACCATCTGCATGAGCATTACTTTCAGATTCACCAACTGATGTTCCCTCAGTATTTGATTGACTACTGTTTTCTGTATTTGTTGTTGATTCGGAATCTGTAGTGCTATCCGTATCTGTTGTAGAATAATTCTGCCCATTTTGAATACCGGCACTTGCACCCACATTCACTCCTACAGTAGCTGATGAACCAACTGAATTATTCTCTGTATATGTGAACTGAGTTTGCCATTGTGCATAAGGAGCTAATCCAGAGTAAAACTCACCAAGCTTCAATTTTCTCTCTTCCACATCCAATATTGGAGTTGCCAATAAAACAATTGTATATTCCTTTTTCTTTGAATCCGGAACAATGCCATCTAATAATTTCTCAATTGTCTGGCTAACAAACTTCTCTGATTTTTCAGTTGGAATATTGGAAGCTGTAGCAACAGAATACTCTCTGTTTTCTTTCATGCACGGAAGAATTCCCAAGCCTCCTTCACCCATCTCTGCTCCTGGGAAATTTCCTCTTATAGCTTCTATTAATCGATCCTTGAAAATTCCAGCATCTCTGTTATTTGATGCGTTTTGAGTATTAACAACTGCAAGATATACATTTGTTCCCTTTTGTGTACGATTAAAAACAAGCGCAATATTACAATCTTCGTTTGACAATACAGCATAAACATTAACCAGCTTTTCAAGGTTATTTTCTTTTTTATCTGTAACCCATTTTGTAATATTAATATATTTTATGTTGTGCTCTGGGCTAAATGGAGAGTCATACTCTGCATCCCTTTGTACAGGTACATATAAATCCTTAATCTGTGGAAGGAACGCATTGAAAATCTCTATACTGCTTGCTGCCATCATCCTTTCAGTTGTAGATCTGGCGACTGAATCATTCGGATTTGGCATTTCTAAAAGATAGTTTTCCCTCTTTAACTGGACTTCTTCTACCTGAACCGGACTAAGAGTTGCAAGCTTCGCAACTCTGTCCCCTGCTTTATTCCCAATTTTCTTTACAACGTTTTTTACACCCATAATAGTTTCCCCTATTCAACACTCTTCCATGACATCAATGCTTTGATTGCCTCTAGAGAAGAGCATATTACATTCTGATTACTTTCCAATTCAAGAATCTTTTCTGTTTCTTCCTTAATCATAGCCGCCATATCTCTGAGCTGTGGATTATAATCAGTTATATTGGCTTCTATTACAGAATTCAAACTCTGTTCCCATGCTCTGAAACTTGAAAAGTAACTCACATTAATGGCAACTGCCATGTCATACACATTTTTCTTAATCTTTTCGTTATATCTTGTGGTAAGAAGTCGTGTATTCAATTTTTCAGAATCGTTTAACCTGAAGCCAAATAAATAGCCTCGTAAAAATTTCTTTTTGATGAATACAATATCTGCATCATCTGTTATAGCAAAAGGCTCATAATTAATAATAATATTTGACAGCTCTTCTCTCTGAGCAACTGAAAGTGCTTCTGAATCAGTAATAATTTCTGCCAATCTGTTTCTTAATCTCTGCGCAAGTTCATACCAGTACGACTTAAGTTCTTTACTAATTGCATCATCAGCCTTTGAAATGTTCTTTTTATATTCATGAACGACACTCTTAAGCATTGTATCCGAAGAAGCCTTATCAAGTTCTCTTTCTGCTGCATCTTTAGACTCTTTGCTTTCCTGCATTTCTTTCAAATCACGAACCACATCATCCTTCATGTTCTTAACAGAATCAATAAAGTGCTTTCCTTTATCCTCGAACAAGCTCTGACTATTAGAACGCAAATGAGACCAAAAACTCGTTACAGAATCCTCAAATTGTCTTTCATGTTCTGAAAAATCTGCTTCTTCAAAGTTTTTATCCCTAATCTTTTTATCAATTGCATCTATTTCTTCTACAGTATGTGAATAGTCCAAGCACTCTTCTACATACTCTCTAACATGTATCTTGGAGCCTTTTTCAAACTCACGCTCCATCTCGCTAGATTCTTTTGATATTGAATCTATTAATACTTTCTTAGCTGAATCCAGTTCATTTTCTCTTGCAGTTCTAGTTCTTAATAATGATTCTGTACGTGAAGATATTCTTCTATTTGTCTCATCGATTACACTATTGAGGAATCTATAAACCATCTGACATTTATTATATGCAGAATGCTTACTTCCGAAATTTTCAATTTCTCTCTCGATACAATATAAACCACTGTTTGCATATACTAGATTTGTGCAACTCTCAGAATACTCAACTGCGCTATTCTTAATCTGCTCAGGCATAATATTATATTTGTATAATGTTGCATAATCTAAATCTTCAGGATCTGAATACATTTCTTGCTGTGATCTATAGATTTTTCTGTAGTGTTTATCTACTAACTCTCCATCACACTTTGCACCTAGTCCCATAATTGATGAAACAAAATAAATGCCACTAGAATACATCTTTTCTACTGCTCTATATTCTAGGATTTCCTGTATCTGTTCTTTAGAAAAACCATCTTCTTCTAAATCTGAACCATCCGCTTTATTAAGGACAATCATAGTAAATCTCTTGTCTAAAGCATCAATTCCTTCAATTTTATCGCACAATGTTGCATTGTCATCACTATCAATTGATTCATAAACTGAAACCCATACCGGAATACCATTAGAAAATCCAGCAAGTGCTTCTTCAAGTACCATTGCATGTTCTGCATAGGTTGCTGTATTGGATCCTGGAGTATCAATAATGACGTAATTATTATAAGATTGACCCATTATTCCATTTTTCGAGAATGGGACCTCTAACTCAATCACACTATCAACGGTAAAATCTGGGTGTTTCTTTTCCATACCGTTCAAGAATTCTAGTGCAGTCTTAACCATTGCAACTATGTTGCCTTCAGCACCCTCTATTGCACCATTAAGTTCCTCGACAACTTTTCCTGTAGAATCACCTTTTATTACTCTAGAGCTTGTTCCTTCAAAAGCAATCGAATACTTCTCTCCATTGGTAACAAAACTAATGATAGCTATGTCATCTTGCTCAGATCTAGTAATCTTAAAAATCTTTGCTGTAACAGGATCTCCACCACTTGGTAATACTTCATATCCAATTAGGGCATTAATAAATGTAGACTTTCCTGAACTATAATTACCAAACACGCAAATCGGAATAATATCATTTAGTGCATCCGAAACTTTGTTAAGATCCATCATTATTCCAGCGTCTTCTTTGACTATCTTTTTAATAATAGGATGCACGGTTTCAAAAATATCCTTTGTTTCCTTAAAAATGAAACGAGCATTCTCAAGCATAGTAGGAGTCTTTGAAAGAATAACTTTGTCTGCAACTTCTTCTTCATTACATACAGACTCAACCTCTGCAAACTCATCCTGTGTTCCTTCAAAAACAATTTCAACCCTATCTGAGCCTGTATAATATTCTTCAATAACAATATCAATGACTTCTTTTATCTTAAAAGGGAGAAACGTTTTTCCTGTTTCATCTTCTCTCAGCCTACTATTGGGACTGCTATTTTTGATACTCTCCCATTCATTCGTAAACTCATTAAAGCTAAAATACTGTATTTCTCTGTTGTATGGATTGCTAACTATCTTTACCTTTGCCACTATCTTATCCTCCACCTATATAATGCCATCATCATCTGCCATAAAACCGGACTTGCAATAAATCATTAAGACTTTTCTTTAACATACTTCCCTGTCTTGATTCTTGCATCAGATGGCTTCATCGTAGTTGTTGGAATAACCCACATATTTCCAATTCTAGTTGCTCCCTCTATCCTTCCCTGAAGGCACAATGCATTAATTCTACGATCACCAATCCCCCATTTTTTTGCTGCCTCTTTTAGAGTCATATAATTGTCCATCTTTCTACCTCAAAAAGCGCCACAGGGGATAAATCCTGTAGCGCTCCTCATTACGTTTTCCCATCTTTTATATTATAAAGGGAATCTCGAACAATATCAATAATAGTCAAAAAGCTTTTACCGCCAACAATCTATCCATAAATCAGTTTAGTAAATCTCTAGCATTTTCTGATTGCATCTATTAACTACTTCAAGATAATATTTTGCATCTTCTGTAGACATCTTATCTGAATCATATGCATCAACTTTTTCAGCAAAATCTTCATATTTCTCCATTATTTTTGTGTATTCAGAAAGCATGGCAATCGCATTGCTTGGATCATCCATATACTTCTTCATGAATGCAACATATTCATCCATAAATTCTTCATAGCTATCAAGGAAAGCCTTCAGATCAGGATCAACTCCATTTACCGTTTCTTTTTCCTCTGAGACAGTTTCTTCTTCAACCACTGGCTCTTCTTTCTCTTCGACTTCGTTAACTATAGGAGTCTCCTTAATTTCCTCTTTTTTCTCTTCAACCTTGTTCTCAACTACCACTGGCTCTTCAATAGTTGTTTCAACTGCTTTATCATTTCCAGGAATTTTAAACAACCCAATTTTCTTAGCCTGACTAATACCACTTAGTAAACAAAATACTGCAAGAATTAATGCTACAATTGTAAATCCTTTAAGTTTGTACTTCTTACTGAAACAGAATATGCATCCCGCAATAATAGCAGCTGATAGCACTATTGTTAATGCAGCTGGATCTGACTGAAAATCCACAAATGCTAAAATCATAAAAATAATTCCGTAGAATTTTCCAAACTTATCAAGCTTTGAAACCGGCTCCTCAATTGTTGAAACTGCTTGCTTCATATAAACATCTGACGTGCAAAATGCCTCATCTTTTGTTTCACTCTGGTTACTTTCAGTAGTATTAATCTCAACCGATGTTCCACAATTGCTGCAGAACTTTGTTCCTTCAGGTATTTCACTTCCACAATTTCTACAAAATGCCATAATAATATCCTCCAAATTTCTTATTTACTGTGATATGTAATCAATACATTTGAATTCTTAGGGAATATGTCTCCCTCTTCAAATTCATCACTTCCATTTATTGTTACAGTCTCTACCTGTCCGTTCTTTCTTTGATTAAATACAGTTAAATCATTTAATGGTATTGCTGTAACATTTGTAAATCCAGCACCCTTATAAAGTAAAACTACACTATTAAAATTCTTATCCTGATAGCATTCCATACTTTCAGAAATAGAAGCCGAGTCTGGACCTACATATCGTTTTTTCTTCTTTTTATCATTGTTTCCAAATAATCCGATACCGCCCCACATACCCAAGCACATTCCGAGCATCATACACATACCTAATCCAGCATTGTCAATACTAAAGCCAATGACTCCCATGATTATTAAAACAGCCGTACCTATGATCCATAGTGCTATAAGATATTTCTTTGAAATACTTGATTTTTCTTCCATATCCATCTGACGCATCAAGATCATTCGCTCTGTCTCAGCTTCCTTGATTCTTGCTTCATCAATACTCCTATAGATATGTTCATTTTCGTTGTTCATCAGGATCTTCGTTCCGCAATATGTGCAGAAAGAAAACTCCCTGGTACTTTCAACATTGATATCTGCTCCACATGCAGGACATTTCATTGCAATTAATCGAACCGACATTACTCTTCCTCCTTTTCCCCTGGACGAATAACCTTATATCCATATGATTCCAATGTAGAAATGACTTCTGCTGTAATATTTACCTCAAGATCAATCTCATCCAAATCTGGGCTTTCAATAATATGATGAAGGTCATTAACGCTTACTCCTAATGCTTCACCCAGTCTATAAAAGTTATCTCGATCAGGTATTCCACCATCCGTTTCCCATTTAGCAATTGCTGATTTTGATACATGAATCTTATCTGCAAGCTGCTCCTGAGTTAGGTGTAAGCGTTTTCGTCTTTTTGTTATAAATTGTCCTAAACTCATTCTTTCCCCATTTTTTCGTACTCCTTTTATCGTATTAACCTACTTGGTTCATTTCAAATTACTTTTTGATTACGCCACGTAAACATCTACTGAATTCGTAATTAAATAATACTTCTATGCAAACAAAAAAATTCCCACCAAAATGGTGGGAACGCGAATCTCGTCGTTTTATTCATCTGCAGATAGCTTGGAAAATCCTTGTCCTATCAAGATTTCATCAATCTGGAATAAATCATATATTCTGTTGTTGATTGCCACAATAATACTTGCATCACGCTTATCCTTGGCATATAGAGGATTCATTCCATAAAGCTTTAACGCTCTGTTTATTTCCTCTAATGAAAAATGTCCTGCGATGCATAATCTAAGAATTAAGTCTCTATTCTTGGTATGCTTTTCCATTGATATTATTTTACCGCCCCAAGATTCCGTAACGCCGGCAAAGGAATATACATCCTTTAGAAATATATTCTTGGCTTCGATTACATCCTTGAAGTAGTAATAAAATGCTTTCTTATCATCAGCAAGATATTTACTATTCTCTTTATAAAAGCCAGATAAATCACCTGGTTTCATATTACCAAGCATTTCCTCAAGCTCATTGGTTGGTTTTTCCTGCATTTCTACCTCAATATACTATCAAGTGCACTAATAAGCTCCTCATCTGTATATCTTTCTTCCGGATTAAGCTTAATGCACTTATCTATTACAGACCATAATGGTTCCTGCGCCTTTTCTTCCTTTGGAAACTTACCGGTAACCATTACATTTAATATCATCCCAATTGCATAGATATCTGATTTTTCTGATGATGCCGAAAATCCATATCCAAGCTGCTCTGGTGCAGCATAATACTGGGTTCCAAGAAGCTGTGTATCCTCTACCTCACCTTCTTTGAACCATTTCGCAACATTAATATCAAGAAGATTTGCCTCGCCTTTTGAATCAATAATAATGTTTGAAGGCTTAATATCCCTATGAATTATAGGATTATCAAGTTTATGTAGCTCCATAGCAACATAACTGATGCGCCTTGCTATATAAACTGCCTTTTGGGCTTCAACTGGTCCTGAACTTAGGATATCTAACAGCGTCTGACCTTCTATATATTCTTCGATAACGATAAGATTATTATCGCCTTCATATGCACCTACTATCTTAGGCATATGAGAAACCGGATGTTCCATCAGATATTCATAAACGCTAACATCATATGTGCTCAAAATCTTTTTAACATAGAGTTTGTCATCGACCATATTCTTAACAAGCAGAATATCATCACGGTTATTAATTGAACCTTCCTCGCTATAAAGAGAAAGAGCTAAAACAGCCTCATCGGATAGACCTTTATATGGGCTATTGAAATCGGCTTTGAATTCATCATCAGATACATAAATCTCGCTCTGATCAATCTTGTTGACGAATCCACACTCTGTACAAGACCATTCACCGCAATCTTCACTAAATCCTGGCTGAATATTAAGCATAGCCTCACACTGATCACATATCCAAGCAATATCTCCCTCTACTTCCGGATTAATCAGCATCTCACCACAGCCCTTGCACACCCAATACGGAAGATCATTATTATACCCTTTTTGTAATGTTATATTTGCTTCACATCGTGGACAGAATTCGTGCGGATATCCTAGAAGATATGCATGTTCACTATCTCGATATCTAATTTTATTTTTTAATAAATCAAATAACCCCATATTTCTCCACTTTCTCGCACTAATTTGTTATGAAGCTACTATACCAAATCATATATCTCCAAGCAATAAAAAGAACTATGCAGATTTTCAAGTTTGCATAGCTCTCATAGTATAGTATCTCATGTAACTATACCCAGTTCAAAACCAACTTAACGACAAGGTCCTCCGTTGATATATCCCCCTCTACAGCAGGCGAAAATATCCAAATCTTAATCCACTTATAGGCAGGATGCTCCATAAACTTTCTTGCATTAAGGGCTGCAAGCATGCCCCCAACATCATTCACACTTAATGGTAGTGACACTCTTAATCCAGACTTCTGGCGCTGAACAATTTCTCTCATCCGCTCTGCTTTATAATGTTACAGGTAGCAGCATACCTAAAACACAATTCCAGCTGAAGTCTATTGCTGTAAATAGCCCACCCAAAATTGTCGCTCATGTAATTACCATACGGAGGTGCATCCAGATTCTGGAGAGGGTACGTCTACGGGCACTTTACACTTTTATAATCTATGCACTTACACGGTAGCACTTACTCCGGGACAAATAAAATATGCCACTTTTATATAAAACACGAGAAGCCCGCAACAGTGAAATGCGATAAAAACCGTGTCTTATAACAATATTATACTATAAAATGAATATAGTTAAACAAACCTATAGTTTAACACTTTTTCAATAACAAAACATTGTCTTAATGTTCCAAACAATAGGTTCTTAACTCAGGACATAATTCCTTATACATGTCTATTATCAACTCCACTTACTGTCGTTATTTCATCAGCCATATTAAGTGGCATAGATGACTTAACCTTATCAAAGAATGGTCTTAATGCATCAGGACTTCTATTGAAACAATTATCAACCACAGAGGCAAAATCATAATCCAATAAAAAAATACATCGGTATGGGCCAAATTAGCACCATTCCGATGTATCGCAAATTTCGTCCCAATAATACATCGGAAATTAAGAATTTATACTCTCTCCGATGTATCGAAACTCAGCATACATCGGAATTACTCATTTATCCCGGATCCCGATGTATTCATATTAATTTCCCGCGATTGTACTTGCTTTCCCCTGCAGAATACTCCCGCGCAAGCAGGTATCAATCCAGCCGGATACATCGGAATCTGTTATTTTAGGGGCATCCCGATGTATCTGAAATCTCACTTTTTGCCACATACATCGGAATCACCTAAATTAGGAGCGCCCCGATGTATTATTACCTTAGTTTCAGAAGGCGATACATCGGGATTAAGATTTCAATGCCCATCCCGATGTACGTAGGTCCAAATCTATCTAAATTATACATCGGGATGGGCCAAATTAGCACCATTCCGATGTATCGCCAAAGATCGCCATACAAAAATACATCGGGATTCATCAATTCATAGCAATCCCGATGTATCAAAACCCAGCATACATCGGAATTACTCATTTATCCCGGATCCCGATGTATTCATATTAATTTCCCGCGAATGTACTTGCTTTCCCCCGCAGAATACTCCCGCGCAAGCAGGTATCAATCCAACCGGGTACATCGGAATCTGTTATTCTAGGGGCGCCCCGATGTATTTACTGCAAATAACCACTCAACCGCCCAATGTATTAGCGCCTAGCCTATCAGCCAGTTATACATCTCCTCGTACTGCTTAGCTGAAGCGTACCAGCTGAAGTCAGCTGCCATGCCGCGGTCGATAATCTTGTTCCACTCGCGCTTCTTATCATAGTAGATGCGCTCAGCATATCGTATTGTGCGAAGCATCTCATGAGCATTGTAATTACTGAATGAGAAGCCTGTACCTGTACTCTCATACTCATTGTATGGCTCTACAGTGTCCTTCAGTCCGCCGGTCTCACGTACAATCGGAACTGTTCCGTAACGAAGACTCATAAGCTGTGACAGACCACAAGGCTCAAAAAGTGAGGGCATTAAGAATGCATCACTTGCTGCATATATCTTATGAGACAGAGCTTCAGAATAATAAATATTAGCACTTACCTTATTGCCATACTTCCAGTCAAAGTGACGGAACATATTCTCATACTTCTCTTCACCTGTTCCAAGAACTACTATCTGAACCTTATCGTTGTAGAGAAGCTCGTCCATAATATATGCGATGAGGTCAAAGCCCTTCTGATCGGTAAGTCTTGAAACAATACCTATCATCATTGTACCTGGATCCTTATCAAGACCCAGCTCCTCCTGGAGTTTAAGCTTATTCTTTACCTTCTCCTTACGGAAGTTCACTGCATTGTACTTCTGAGCGATAAGATTATCTGTCTCCGGATTGAATACATCATAATCAATACCGTTAACAATTCCTCTAAGGTCATGAGCTCTGGCATTCATCAGTCCGTCCAAGCCCTCGCCGTAGAACGGAGTCTTAATCTCCTCTGCATACGTCTTAGATACTGTTGTAATGGCATCTGCAAAAACGAGACCGCCCTTAAGAAGGTTGGCATCCTTGTATGCCTCAAGCTTGTCCGGAGCAAAGAAGTAATCAGACAGACCTGTTATCTGCTTAACATCCTTAACATTCCACTTGCCCTGGAATTTGATATTATGAATAGTCATTACAGACTTGATTCCTCTGTAGAAATCACCACCGGCAAATCTTTCATGAAGATATACCGGAATAAGTCCTGTCTGCCAGTCATGACAATGTATAAGATCAGGACGGAAATCCAGAAGCGGAAGTGCCGAAAGCACTGCCTTACAGAAGAATGCATACTTCTCAATCTCCCATATAGGATTATCGCAATATGGCTTCATTCCTGAGAAATAGCCCTCGTTGTCAATGAAATAATAAGTTATGCCATCAATGTTAGCCTCGAAGATACCTACGTAAGCATTTTTCCAATTGAAGCCCATGTAGAAGTTCATGCGGTAGCGCATCTTCTCCTTCATCTCCTGGCTGATGCAGGTATACTTTGGCAGGAAAACCCTTACGTCAAAGTTCTCCTTATCGATGCACTTCGGGAGCGAACCGACAACGTCTGCAAGTCCACCGGTCTTAATAAAAGGTACACCCTCTGATGCCACAAACAAAATCTTCTTCATTATAACCCTCCGATTAATCTGCCACGCTCTCACGCAGGCATGTGTAACTTCTTAATGTCAACTACTGACTACATTTTACTACTATTGGCACTTTCTATCAATTGTCTGGCGTTAAGAATACCCGCCTCGTTCAGCTCACCGCCCGACAGCATCCTTGCAAGTTCATGCACCCTGTCTTCTCCTTCAATTAGATGCACATCCGTAACCGTAGCGTCCTCCACCACACTCTTATCTATCAGGTAGTGTCTGTCCGCCATCGCAGCAATCTGAGGCAGATGCGTTATCGCAATTACCTGATGCTCGCGTGAGATCACACTGAGTTTCTCTGACACATTCCACGCCGTCTTGCCGCTGATTCCGGTATCGATTTCATCAAATACCAGCGTCTCGATCTTCTCCTTGTCCGCAGTCACCGCCTTGAGCGCCAGCATGAATCTGCTTAGTTCACCGCCGCTGGCTACCTGGCTTAGGTCTCTCATAGGCTCGCCCACGTTGAAAGACACGAGAATACCTACCTCGTCGATTCCATCCGCCGTAAGCTTGCCATCCTCAGAGGTCACCTTAATCTTAAGCGAAATATCGTTAAAGTTGAGTCCTTTTAGATTCTCCGTCAACTCCAAAGTCAGCTCACCTGCTGCCTCACGCCTTGCCTTACTCAGGCTACCTGCCTTAGCCGAAGCCGCCTCATAAGCCTTATCGAGCTTCGCCTTAAGCCCACTCATGTATGCATCATAATCATTTAATCTGTCAACGTAAGCCTGCCTCTCATCTCTGTATGCCAGCACGCGTTCCACACTTCCGCCGTACTTGCTCTTCAGATGATTGTAGATTGACAACCGCTCCTCGCACTCCTCAAACTCCTCCTTCGAGAAGTCAAGCCCGTCCACGTATTCGTTTATCAGCTTCTGTACATCCGCTATCCTGTCTTCTATTTCTGTAAAAACCGCTCCGATTTCATCTATTCCGTCGCCCAAATCCTCGACCGAACTGACTTCCTTGTATGCGGCTCCGACAATGTCGGCAAGACTCGCACCGGATGTGGCAGTTCCATTGGCAATATTATAGGCCGCATTGAGAGCTTCGGTAATCCTATTGGCATTCTTCATAAGATTATACTGTTCCTCAAGCTCATCATCCTCACCGGTCACAAGCCTTGCGGCATCAATTTCATTAATCTCAAAGAGCGCAAAATCAAGTTCCTTGTCCTTGTTGGAATTATCTGCTCCGGCATCTTCATATTCCTTAAGAAGATCCCTGTATTCCTTATATATTGACCGATATTCTTCCTTGATAGGCGCAATTATTTCAGAGGCGTAATCATCCAGGATATCCATATAGTTGTCGGAGTCAAGCAGTATATCAGTATCATGCTGACCGTGGATATTGATAAGAAGACTTGCTACCTCCTTAAGGGCTCTGGCAGACACAGTCTCACCATTTACCTTAAGTACAGAACGGCTCTCACTGATTCTTCTGGTAATCACTATTCTATCGTCCCAAAGAGGAATATCCAACTCCTCACATTTGGTTCTAACATCCTTTGATCCGGTTTTGAATGTGAGCTCGACTAAGCAGTAATCTCCTGCACGCCCAATGATATCCCTGCTTCCTCTGCCGCCTAAGGCCAGCTTCACGGAACCAAGAATAATAGATTTACCGGCACCTGTTTCACCGGTCAGAATATTGAGACCCTCTCCCAATTCAACTTCGCTCTCTTTCACCAGAGCAAGATTCTTAACTGTAATACTTTCTAACATATATACCTCACTGCGTCCCCGTGGCATCCACTACAGCTTGGCTAACGGAGTCCCCAACTCCCTACCAATCATTGATCAAATCTCATAATGATATTGGATTATTGGAATCCCGATTCCCTCCGATATCATAAAACAGATATAAACATCAAATAATCTCTCTGATCTTATCCATTACAATCTTGGTCTCGGCTGTGGTCCTGATGGCCATCATTATGGTATCATCCCCTGCAATTGAGCCGACAACCTCCTTCATCTCCATGGCATCTAAGGCTGCTGCCACAGCACTTGCCATTCCGGATACGGTTCTGACAACCAGTATATTCTGTGCACTGTCCATGGACATGAACGCATCCCTGAGTACTCTTATATACTTTCCGGTCAGATGCGAATCATGACCTCCCACAATCTTGGCATACTTAACGGTACCATTTCCTGTGGGAACCTTGCTTATCTTAAGTTCATTGATATCTCTGGATATTGTTGCCTGAGTGACCGAAGCGCCTCTTTCGGCCATAACTCTCTGCAGTTCTTCCTGTGTATCTATCTCAAGCTCGCTTATTACATCGATAAGCAGCGCCTGCCTGTCCCTCTTAGTCATATACAGTGTCCTCTTCTTATCATCCACTCTCAAGTACTTAAGTTCATTCCAAACTAATCTATCGTAATCTTAACCTAATCCTTCCAAACAAACCATACACTACTGCAGCTTCTTATTAAGTATCTGAAGGAAGCTGTCATCACTTAGTTTAATCAGTGATGCCGTATTGTCTGATCGCTTAATCTCAATCCTGTCGCCGGACTCCATATTATATCTGTCATTGCCATCCGAGCTTGCTTCCACGGTAATCGATCCACCGTTCCTGCCATTTCCGACCACAACCTCAACATTGTCATCAGGCTTCAGAATAATGCTTCTGGTATTTAATGTATGTGCACAGATTGGAGTAAGGATGATCAAGTCCGCACCGGGCTCAACAATCGGTCCTCCGGCTGACATATTATATCCTGTTGAACCCGTAGGAGTTGCAACAATGATTCCGTCAGCATTGAGTTCGCATAACAGCTTGCCGTTGACAAATACGGAGAAGTTGATTATCTGTAGATTACCGCACCTTGAGATTGTAATGTCGTTCAACGCCTCGGATAAAACAACATCGTTTTCTCCTGTATCGTGAATAGTATTTCCCTTGATAATCCTTGCCCTAAGCATCCGCCTTAGACTAAGTTCATATTCACCTGCTTCTATTCTGTCTATTGCAGCACCTATATTTTCGGGGTCTGTCTCTGCCAGGTATCCCAGATTTCCTGCATTAACACCGAGAATCGGAATCTCACTTCCCGCCAAAGCCCTGGCTACCTGAAGAATGGTTCCGTCTCCGCCTATTACTATACAGCAGTCTATCCCTTCCGTAGGGATGGGATTATCCAGTCCGTCAAAGGACAGACCGATAACCTCCGCAGACACTTCCCTGCTCTTCAGATAATCGCGGATATTCCCTGCGATACCAAGTTCAGGATCCTTTATTGTATTGCTCACAATAAGATATTTCTTCATTTTAACCTTCAGCCTTATCCAGGCTTCCATGTGCCATTCCGACAGTTTCCTCTACCAGTTGCAGCTGCGCCTCACTAAGCGCGCCCGTCTTGTCGCCGTATTCCTGAACCTTTCTCTCAAGTGCTCTTTCATCCATCTCATCAGACGGCCTGTCGGCACACTTTAGATACATCAGATATTCTATATTCCCTTCGGGCCCCTTAATCGGTGAGAAATCCAATCCCTCAATACTAAAGCCTGCAACAATCGCAGTCGTGAGCGCTTTGACCACAACCTCGCGGTGAACCTTAGGATCCCTTACTACGCCCTTCTTGCCGACCTTATCCCTTCCTGCCTCGAACTGCGGCTTGATCAATGAGACCATGCTTCCCTCGTCCTTAAGAAGACGTCTCGCCGGGAGCAGAATCTTAGTCAGTGATATAAAGGATACGTCACATGAGGCAAAATCGATGCCACTGTCAATTTCGTCGCTCTTAAGGAAACGGAAGTTAGTCTTCTCCATACATACTACGCGTTCGTCATTTCTAAGCTTCCAGTCCAACTGTCCATGACCTACATCTATGGCATACACCCTGCCTGCTCCATTCTGAAGCATACAGTCGGTGAAGCCACCCGTGCTTGCACCGATGTCCATGCATACCTTACCGGTTAGGTCTATAGGGAAGACCTTCATAGCCTTCTCAAGCTTAAGCCCTCCACGGCTCACATATTTCTGAACCTGACCTCTGACTTCAATAACTGCCTTCTCTTCATCGAAGGTACTTCCTGCCTTGTCCTCTCTCTGACCGTCCACGAAGACAAGTCCTGACATGATTATCGCCTTGGCCTTCTCCCTGGACGAGGCAAGCCCCTTATTAACTAAGAGTAAATCCAATCTCTCTTTTTTCATAGGCCTGCTCCGTTAAGATAGGCGATTATTCTGTCAACTATTGTCTTATCATCTATTCCGATGCTTGCCTTAAGCACATCCACATTACCGTGCTCCACATACTCATCCGGAATTGCAACCCTGATTACATGAGCATCAATATTGTTGTCATATACATAATCAAGGACCTTCTCTCCATAACCGCCACTCTCCACATTTTCTTCCATAGTGACGAATAATCTGTGATTATGAGACAGCTTATCCAGAATATCCGTATCTATCGGCTTAACGAATCTGGCATTGATAAGCGAGCAGTTGTAGCCCTTTGACTTCAGAGTCTCATACACACTTACTGCAGTCTTAACCATACTTCCCACAGCAAGCAGAGCTATATCACTCTCTTCATATATGGTCTCACTGACTCCCGGTCTTACCGGCTCCCTGTATTCCTGCAGACCATCATAGGCTGTTCCCCTTGGGTATCTCACTGCAATCGGAGCATTGAAGTTCACGGCAAACTTCATCATATCAGACAGCTCCCACTTGTTCTTCGGAGCCATCACAGTCATATTCGGTATACATGACAGATAAGACAGGTCGAAAATTCCCTGATGTGTCTCACCGTCAGAGCCTACAAGTCCGGCCCTGTCAATTGCGAATACCACGGGCCATTTCTGAATACATACATCATGCAATATCTGGTCATATGCTCTCTGCAGGAAGGATGAATATATAGCTACGATCGGAATCAGTCCACCTGTAGCCAGTCCTGCTGCGAAGGTAACCGCATGCTGCTCGGCAATACCTACATCGAAGAACCTGTCAGGATACACATTATGGAATCTCTTGAGTCCCGTTCCGTCCGGCATGGCGGCCGTAATCGCCACCACCTTCTCATTCCTTGCACCCAGTTTAACCATTACGGTCGAGAATACATCTGTATAGTTGGCCTTTTCCCTCTTGGTAGAGGGAATACCTGTATTGATATCGAAGGGTTCTGCTCCATGGAATCTCGACGGATGCTTCTCAGCAGGCTCATAGCCCTTACCCTTCTTGGTAATTACATGTACAATTACAGCCTTGTTAACCCTCTTAGCATCCTTTAGAACCTTGTTTAGCTCATTAAGGTTATGACCGTCAACAGGTCCCAAATATGTAATACCCATATCCTCAAAGAACATTCCGGGTACCACCAGCTGCTTGATCACATTCTTGGTCTTTCTGACTGTATTGATGACCTTATGACCATTGGGTTTGTCAAGCATCTTGTAATACACCTTATCCCTAAGGTTGATATAATGGTTCGCCGTACGAATCTCATTGAGATACTTGCTAACGCCACCCACATTCTCCGAAATAGACATATTGTTGTCGTTAAGGATGATAATAAAGTTAGAGTTCATCCTTGACGCATTGTTCAGCGCCTCGTACGCCATTCCACCCGTTAGTGAACCGTCGCCTATTACGGCAACCACAGTTTCGTCAGTACCGTTAATTTCCCTTGCCTTCACCATACCGAGAGCTGCAGATATTGAGGTTGAGCTGTGGCCTGTATCAAAGCAGTCACAATCGCTCTCACATCTTTTGGGAAAACCGCTCATCCCACCGTATTTTCTTAAGTTATCAAAACCGTCCCTTCTGCCGGTTAAAAGCTTGTGGGTATATGACTGGTGTCCTACATCCCATACAATCTTATCCTTCGGCAGATCCAGAGCCAGATGCAGAGCCATGGTTAACTCTACACAGCCTAAGTTCGACGCCAGATGTCCGCCTGTCAAGGATATCTTCTCAATCAAAAACTCCCTGATTTCCTTCGCCAGGTCATTAAGCTTATCTTTATCTATATTCTTAATATCATTAGGTTTATTTATCTTATCAAGTAACATCTTATTTCCTTCTGGTTATCATACTCTCAAGCAGTTCCTCAAGGAAGGGATTGTCTCCCGGAAGAGTATGCATAAGTGTAATTGCTTCCTCTGAAAGCTTCTTAACCTCCGCCTTGCTCTCTTCAAGCCCGTGAAGCGTAACGTATGTCACCTTGTTGTTCCTCTCATCAGAACCGATTGGCTTGCCCAGTTCCTCGAAGGTAGCGGTAATATCCAGTATATCATCCATTATCTGGAAGGCAATTCCGACATTATAAGCAATCTTTTCAAGTGTCCTTATCGTTATGTCAGTGGCTCCGGCTAATATTCCGCCTATCATCATGGCAGCTTCAATTAGTGCTGCCGTCTTATTCTCGTGAATATAGAGCAGCAGCTCCTCAGTTATCTCACTCCTGTCCATATCTTCAGCGTTGATGTCAGCACACTGACCGCCTATCATGCCATAGATTCCGCTCTTGTTGAACAGAACCCTTATAGCCTGACTGACCTTCTGCGGCTCCATACCCTCCACGTCGAAGGCTCTAAGCGCTACCTCCATCGCGTAGTTGAGCAAACCGTCACCCGCAAGCGTCGCCATACCCTCACCGAACATGACATGAGTGGTCTTACGTCCTCTCCTGTATTCATCATTGTCCATACATGGCAGGTCATCATGCACCAGTGAATAATTATGCACCATCTCAAGAGCAACAGCCAGGGGCCAAACCACATCGCCCTTACCGCCACAGAGCTTGAAGGTCTCCACCATAAGCATCGGACGAATCCTCTTGCCGCCCGCCTGCATCGAATAATTCATCGCCTCAATAACCTTGCTCTGATACCCACTCTCCTCAGGCAGAAACTCCTTTATCTTCCCCTCAATCTCCTGCGCCCTAAGCGCCTGCTCTTCAACAAAGCTCATACGCACCTCTTAATAATCGTTCTCTCTATCCTGAAGGACGGACACACTGCCATCCTCTTCAAGCTTAAGTACATCCTTCTCGACCCTGTCAATCGTAAGATTACATTCCTTCACAAGCTTCAGTCCCTCTTCATACATGGCAAAAGTGCCCTCTAAGGATTCCTCTCCGCTCTCCATCTTCTCGATCAACTGACCTAATGCATCCATCATTTCATCCAGAGACTTACCCTCTGTATCATTAATTTCATTATTCTTTAATTCGGTCTTCTTATCACTCATATTCCGGCACCTGTCCTTACGCTTTCACACTGTCTTCTTACTCGATCAAACGATAATACAATAGCAGTCCGAATCTATCTTGATACCTCACTCACTTCAGTGACCACGGCATCAATCCGTCCGTCCTTAACATATATACTTACCTCATCTCCTGCCTTAACCTTATTTATGGATGAGATATTGACTCCATGACACTCCGTATAACTGTAGCCCTGACTGAGTTTATCAAGTGGAGACAGTCCGCTTAATCGGGCAGCCAGTATTCCAAGCCTTCCGGTATATTCCTCCAGTGCCCGTCTCATTACTATGCTAAGCTTATCCTCCATATACAGAAGTTCGGTTTTCGTGTTATTCAGTCTGTGTCTTGGAGAATTGACTGTTAGCGACTTGTAGTACGACTCCACCTTAAGCCTGCACACATCTATCTTGGACTGCATGAGATTAGTTAGTCTTGCAACATCACTGTCAAGCTCACGAATAAGGCTCCTCACATCCATCGTAGCAAGTGCTGCCGCAGCCGATGGTGTCTCAGCCCTTACATCCGCCACATAATCAGCTATGGTCACATCAGTCTCATGTCCTACTGCAGATATTACCGGAATGGGGCTGTTAAATATTGCTCTTGCCACAATCTCTTCATTGAAGGCCCAGAGGTCTTCAATTGAGCCTCCGCCACGGCCTGCAATTATCACATCCACACCGTAATCGGCAAGTGCTTCAATTCCCGCCGCAATTGTTTCAGCAGCACCCTCGCCCTGAACCTTGGCAGGATACAACACAATCTGAATATATGGGTCTCTGTTCTTGGCTACACTGATTATATCTCTGATTGCAGCTCCCGTTTCGGCTGTGACCACACCCAGTGTCCGCACTTTTGCAGGAAGAGGACGCTTATACTCCTCAGCGAACAGACCCTCCTCCTCAAGGGCGCTCTTAAGGAGTCTGAACCTCTGATACAGATCTCCTATTCCGTCCTCGACAATTAGGTTGGCATAGAGCTGGTATTTGCCGTCTCTTTCATAGGTATCCACGCGGCCTGATACGACCACCTGCATTCCTTCCTTTAGAGAAAAAGATAAGCCTTTGCGACTGCCTGCGAACATAACGCAGGATATGGCGCTCTGCTTATCCTTCAGTGTAAAGTAGATATGTCCTGAAGCATGATACTTGCAATTGCTCACCTCTCCCTTGACGGAGACAGCGCCAAGCAGGTAATCCTGCGTGAACATATTCTTAATGTATGAATTTATCTGTGCAACTGTATATATTGAACCCGCCATATGCTCAACTAATTCTGCTCATCCTGTTTGTGCAGCTTGGCCAGAACTCCGTTGATGAATGAATATGACTGGTCCTGACCGAATTCCTTGGCAAGCTCTATTGCTTCATTTAGAGCTACAACCTCGGGAATGGTGTCGTCATATATCATCTCATATACGCCAAGTCTTAGTATGGTTAAGTCCACCTTGGACATTCTGTCGATGCTCCAACCCTTGGCATTACTGCTTATAAGCCCATCTATCTCATCAAGCTTATCCACCACTGCCTGATAATGCTCTTCAATATATTTGTCCTCTTCCTCAGTGGTCTCAATATCCGATGTGGTGAAGAACAATTCCTTCTGCTCCTCCATCTCCACACTGTCATTGAACTCTATCCTGAATAGGAGTTTGAATACCTGTTCGCGAAGCTTATGTCTACTCATTCTTCTTACCCTTAAGCATATCTACACCGGCAATACGGACATTCACATTGACAACCTCAAGACCTGTCATGTTCTCAATAGTGGTCTTAACTCTGTCCTGAACCTTGGCGCAGGTACTTGGAATATTGTGTCCGTAGTCCATTCTGAGCGACAGTTCTACCTTAACCTGACCATTGTCGATATCAACCTTAACGCCCTTGGTTAATGATCTGTATCCTACCTTGCTCATAAGCTCATTGCTGATATTGCCTGCCATGGCTGTAATACCGTCAACCTCGGTTGCTGCAAGGCCTGCGATAATAGCAACAACATCATTGGCAATCTGAACCGAACCTAATGTATCTCTATTAAGATTAACTGCGTTGTTATCCATATTTACCTCCAAATTAATGCACCTAATTATACCATATTATCACTGTAAAGCAAATACGAGCTTGCGTCTGTCTTCCTCAAGCTGATAGCGGATTTCCTTAGTGTTCACCAGGTCGAATATCTTCTGATTGTCCACAAGGTCATTCACTGTGGCCTTAAAAACCATATCGTCCGCGCACTTTACTACCAATGCCTGTCTGCCCAGTGCTCTCTGTCCGTCAGCCATAGCCTTAACCGCATTGAAATCATAGCCTGTAAGATAGAGACCTTCCCTTACGTAATAGTTGTCCGCAATCGATGTGGCCAAAGGCATGACTACCACAGCCTCTGATGTATGAGTATGGCTCAATTCAGATAATGGTACCAGAAGATAATCATAATTTATCTCCGGCAAAAATGATACATTGCTTCCGTCCGGATTTGTATAGGAACTGTCTCCCCAGGTCGGGTCAACATAGTACCACTCACCGTCTGCCATGCATACATTCCATGCATGTCTCTCACCACCGATAACCACTCCGTTATCCAGCGTACAGGGTATACCCAGGTCGTTAAGCAACCACTGGAAGGTCTTTGCATAACCCTGACACACCGAGCTGTGATTCAGAAGTACGGATATCACATTCTGATTATCGGGTGAATTGAGGTTGTATTCCGTATTTTTTATTATGGTCTCATAGATGTATTTTATCTTGTCATAATCGCTTGCCGCAGGGTAGACATTTTTAAGGATGTCATTCTTGGCTTCTACAAGCCTGGGTTCAATCTCAGTCTTCGCGCTTTTGCTGTAAGTATAGCTTCCCGTGAAGGCTATTCTCTTAACGACATTGCCCTGACTGTACTTGGTGCAGCGGTAGCCGTTAACATAGAATATCTCGGGATGGTCAGCAAGGACCGCATTGAATATCTTGTCAATCAGCTTCTCATCCATAGTCGGCATGGTTGCACCCTCATCATATCCTACTATGGCTTTGAAGATTACATCATAGACCTTACGCTCATTCTCAGAGAGCTGGTTGTAATAATAAGAATTCTTATTATGTGTTACAACATCGGTTTCTCCCGACTCAGATGCATCATTCTCGGATTCAGAGTTTCCATCCTCGGCCTCAGCTTCTTCCTCCATCTCCTCACTCCACTCTTCCTCTGTGGTCTCAACTATGTTCTCCACATAGGCAGAGGCATTCTCAATAGGAGCCAGATCCGGAGTTACAATAGGAGTATCCTTCGAATCCTCATTGTTAATCAGGCTCTCCACATCCTCCAAGTTCACCGTATCGTCTACGTTGACGCCCATATAGGCCGCGTATCCAATTACACCTATGAGTATACCGACAGATACACCCAGAATTGCAAGCAATTTCTTCATAAATTACATATTACCGAATTCAGACAGTTCAAGCCCCGGATTCCTGTCAAGCACCATACCCACACTCCAGGCATTGATGAACAACAGAAGCGGATTCTCTTTTAAATCCACAATCTTCTTCATGTCAGAGGTTCCCGATATCTTGTCAAGCGGTGTATCGCTGCTGACCACCCACCTGATGTGCTCGTAGGGAAGCGGCTCTAACTTAATCTCTACATTATATTCGCTCTCAAGTCTGTACTTTAGTACATCAAACTGAAGCACACCGACCACGCCTACGATTATCTCCTCAAGTCCGCTGTTGAACTCCTTGAATATCTGGATGGCTCCCTCCTGGGCTATCTGGTTGACACCCTTGACGAACTGCTTACGTTTCATGGTATCAATCTGTCTTACTCTTGCGAAGTGCTCCGGAGCGAAGGTCGGAATACCTTCATACATTATATCATCCTTTGGTGCGCAGATGGTATCTCCAATCGAGAATATGCCCGGATCGAATACACCGATGATATCTCCCGCATAGGCTTCGTCCAGAATGGTTCTTGAGTCTGCCATTATCTGCTGGGGCTGGCTGAGTCTGAGATTCCTGTTGCCCTGCACATGCTTGTATTCCCTGTCTGCCTCGAACTTGCCGCTGCAGATTCTCATAAAGGCTATTCTGTCTCTGTGAGCCTTGTTCATGTTTGCCTGAATCTTGAATACGAAGGCTGAAAAATCATTCTCCACGGGATCCACTATCTCTCCCTTTGAACGTCTGGGAAGAGGAGTCGTTGTCATCTCTAAGAAATAATTTAAGAATATCTCAACTCCGAAGTTGGTGAGAGCCGAACCGAAGAAAACGGGTGTGAGCTTACCTCTCTGTACTTCTTCAAGATCGTATTCCGCACTCGCACCGTCCAAAAGCTCTATCTCATCACTTAAGATACCGAATCTTTCCTCACCTATAGCCTCAATGCATGCATCCCTGTCTGAGAGAGGGATAGTCTTGGATTCACCCTCCTTGGTACCCTTCTGGGTATCGGAATAGGTGATGATACATTCCTTCTGTCTGTCATATACACCCTTGAAGCCCTTACCGCAGCCGAGAGGCCAGTTCACGGGGCAAGTGGCAATACCGAGTTCCTTCTCTATCTCATCTAAGAGTTCGAAGGTATCATTGGCATCCCTGTCAAGCTTGTTGATGAAGGTGAAGATAGGTATTCCTCTCATACCGCAGACCTTGAACAGTTTTCTGGTCTGAGCCTCCACACCCTTGCTTGCATCGATCACCATGACTGCACTGTCGGCAGCCATAAGCGTTCTGTAGGTATCCTCCGAGAAGTCCTGATGACCCGGTGTATCCAGAATGTTGATGCACTTACCGTTATATTTGAACTGAAGAACCGATGAAGTAACCGAGATACCTCTCTCCTTCTCTATTTCCATCCAGTCCGACACTGCATGCTTGGCTGTCGCCTTACCTTTAACGGATCCTGCCGTGTTGATGGCTCCGCCATAGAGCAGTAATTTTTCAGTCAGAGTGGTTTTACCGGCATCAGGGTGAGATATGATGGCGAAGGTTCGCCTCTTGTTGATTTCGTCTTGATAATTTCCCATATTTTCCTCTAAAAAAGCCCGGATATTGCTATCCGGGCTTGTAACTTTAAGATTACTGCTGAGCTACATCCTTCATAGAGAAGCTGATTCTGCCCATCTTGTCCTTGCCAAGGCATACAACCGTAACAGTATCGCCAAGTGTAAGAACATCCTCAACGTGGTTGATTCTCTCCTTGCAGATCTTAGAGATATGAACCATACCTTCCTTGCCCGGTGCGAACTCTACGAATGCACCGAACTCCTTGATGCTTACAACCTTGCCCTTGAAGATCTGACCCTGCTCGAAGTCTGTGGTGATGATCTTAATCATCTCAACTGCCTCATCCATCTTGTCAGCCTCAGTACCGCATACAGATACATTACCGTCGTCTGTGATATCAATCTTAACACCTGTACGGGCGATAATCTCGTTGATTGTCTTACCTCTCTGACCAACAACATCACCGATCTTCTCCGGATCGATCTGGAGGCTGATGATCTTAGGTGCGAACTCGCCAACCTCAGGTCTCGGCTCACTGATAGCCTTCTTCATACAGTTGTCCATGATGAAGAGTCTGGCCTCACGACATCTTGCGATAGCACCCTCAACGATAGGACGTGTAAGACCGTGAATCTTGATATCCATCTGGATTGCAGTGATACCCTCTGTTGTACCTGTTACCTTGAAGTCCATGTCTCCGAAGAAGTCCTCAAGACCCTGGATATCTGTAAGAAGTACGAAGTCATCATCTGTATCGCCTGTTACAAGACCACAGCTTATTCCTGCAACCATCTTCTTAATCGGAACACCTGCAGCCATGAGTGACATACATGATGCACAGGTTGAAGCCATTGATGTAGAACCGTTTGACTCGAAGGTCTCTGATACGGTTCTGATTGCATAAGGGAACTCCTCTTCGCTTGGAAGAACTGCAATAAGAGCTCTCTCAGCCAATGCACCGTGACCGATCTCTCTACGTCCGGGACCGCGGCTAACCTTGGTCTCACCTACCGAATATGCAGGGAAGTTGTACTGATGCATATATCTCTTGCAGGTCTCATTGCTGTCAAGACCATCAATCTTCTGCATTTCTGACAGAGGTGCAAGAGTTGTTACGTTACATATCTGTGTCTGTCCTCTTGTGAACATAGCAGAACCATGAACACGTGGGATGATATCAACCTCTGCTGCAAGAGGTCTGATTTCAGTAATCTGTCTTCCGTCAGGACGCTTGTGGTCCTTAAGAATCATCTTACGAACTGTCTTCTTCTGATACTGATATACAGCATCATCTACGAGAGCAAGCCACTCCTCGTTATCAGCAAAAGCCTCATTTAACTTCTCCTTGATTACGCGGATATTCTCTTCTCTAACCTGTTTCTCATCTGTGAATACTGCCTCTTCCATCTCAAGCGGAGGAACGATTCTCTTAATCTCGTCCATAAGCTCCTCAGGAATAGCACAGCTTACATATTCATGCTTAGGCTTTCCGCACTCAGCTACCATCTTGTTGATGAAAGCGATAACCTCCTGGTTAACTGCGTGAGCCTTGTAGATGGCATCGATCATGGTTGCCTCAGGAATCTCATTGGCACCTGCCTCAATCATGATTACCTTTTCTGAAGTAGAAGCAACCGTAAGATTAAGGTCGCCCTTCTTCCACTGCTCCTGTGAAGGATTGATTATAAGCTCTCCGTCGATCATGCCGACCTGTGTGGTTGCACACGGACCGTCAAACGGAATATCTGAAATTGATGTTGCAATTGCTGCGCCAAGCATAGCCACGAGCTCAGGTCTGCACTCAGGATCCACTGACATAACCATGTTGTTAAGTGTTACGTCGTTTCTGTAATCCTTGGGGAAGAGAGGTCTCATGGGACGGTCGATTACACGGCTTGTAAGAACTGCATTCTCGCTAGCCTTACCCTCGCGCTTGTTGAAGCCTCCGGGAATCTTGCCCACTGCATACATCTTCTCTTCATACTCAACTGAGAGCGGGAAGAAATCAATGCCGTCTCTCGGCTTCTCTGAAGCTGTTGCTGTAGATAATACTGTTGTGTCACCATAGTGCATGAATGCACATCCGTTAGCCTGCTTACCGACTCTTCCAATATCAACTGAAAGTGTACGTCCGGCAAGCTCCATGGAAAATGTCTTGTACATATTGTTCTCCTTTTCCTTAGAATATATTTGTTTAGGTAGAAGAACCGAAACTACTGATGAAGGAACAACCTCTTTTCTCATATTTATTCACTCATCAGTGGTCTCGCTTTTCTTCTACCACAGTTACCATAAAAAAAGCTGACATTTGTCAGCAGAAATATATCTCGCGAGAAGCGAACCACTTCCCGCGAGAACATCCTTTAATTATCTTCTGATTCCAAGCTTCTCGATTAAAGCTCTGTAACCCTCAAGGTCTGTCTTCATAAGGTAATCAAGAAGACCACGTCTCTGACCGATCATCTTGTACATACCACGTCTTGAATGGTGATCCTTGGGATTCTCCTTCAGATGCTCTGTGAGCTCTGCGATACGTGCTGAAAGGATAGCGATCTGAACCTCAGGTGAACCTGTGTCGCCGGGCTTTCTTCCATACTCGTTGATAATTGCTGTTTTCTTCTCTTTAGAAATCATTGTTTCTCTCCTTTATCTGATATTCACTACATACTTAGACAGGGTTGGAGTCTCCACAACCTAAGCATGAGCATACACATACTGTTGAATAATAACATAATCCGTCAATTAAATCAAGTCATTATTCTTCTTCGCTCTCCTTTATTGCAAAAGCGATATTGACTGCATGGTCTGCCACTCTTTCAAGACCGGATACGATATCACTGTATAGCATTCCGGCATCAGGAGTACACTCACCTCTTGTCAGTCTGTCTATATGAGCCTGCTGAAGCTCTCTCTCCAGATGATCTATCTCATCCTCAAGAACAGAGATTGCAGTCATATGTTCATATTTTCCTTCGGCGAACATCTCAATGGAATAACGGATTATTGTATTAACCTTATCCATCATCTTACCCATCTCAAACTGGGCTTCCTTGCTGAATGAGAGTTCCTTGACCTTTCTGGTCCTTGCATTGTCTGCCACATTGACAGCATGATCACCGATTCTCTCTATATCATTAACCACGTGGAACAGAGCACCGATGCTCTTCAAATCCTCTATGGGAAGAGTTGACTGGTTAATCTTAACAAGGTAATTGGTTATCGCATGGTTTAGGAAGTTGATATTCTTCTCAACCTCATATACCTCATTGATATCCTCTTCATCCAGGGTAATAAGTCCGTTCATCGCGCGATTCAGGTTCTCACTTGCAAGATCACCCATTCGCTCGATTTCTTTAATTACCTCAACAACAGCTGTTGCGGGGTTAAATACCACCTTATCACCGATATACTTAAGGGTGTTGATCTCTCTGTAGCCAACCTTCTTATCCTCACCGGGTATAAGAAGGTAGGTCATCCTAACGATGAGCGATGAGAACGGGAAAAGAATAATAACCTGGAACAGTTTAATTAATGTATGAGCATTCGCAACGAATCTTCCGTTATCAGCTGAGAAGCTCTGGATCATTCTAATTATCGATTCGCCTGCAATCTGTAGGATAACAAACAGAATGACCGAACCTATGATATTGAACAAAAGGTGAATAAGTGCTGCTCTCTTGGCATCCTTCTTACCTGACAGAGCCGCAATCATCGCTGTCGCACACGAACCTATGTTACATCCTAAGATGATATACATCACAATGTTTAGCTCAAGCAATCCCTGTGTTGCCATAAGGAGGATAATACTTACGGTAACCGAAGAGCTCTGGATTATACTTGTAACCAGGGTTCCCAGAAGAACTGCCAACAGTGGGTTTTTAAGTCCCATAAAGGCCTTTACCACTTCCTCAGATTCCTTAAGAACACCCATTGAAGAGCTCATGGTTGACAATCCCATAAACAGAACACCGAAGCCAAGAACAATATCACCTAATTTCTTGGAGGTCTCATTCTTTATAAAGCTTACCATGATAACACCGATAAGCACGAACAGCGGCGCTATCTTTGATAAATTGAACGATACCAGCTGTGAAGTTACTGTTGTACCGATATTGGCACCAAAGATTACTCCGGCTGCCTGATAGAGATTCATAAGCCCCGAGTTAACGAAGCTGACTACCATTACGGTACAGGCACTGGATGACTGAACGATACCGGTAAACAGAATACCGACTATCATTCCCATGAACTTATTCTTGGTGAACAGTTCAAGAATATTACGAAGTTTGGCGCCTGCCGCCTTCTCGATTCCCTCACTCATGAGGTTCATACCAAACAGGAACAGACCTAAGCCTCCTGCGAGTCCAAGTAATACAGTTGAATTCATCCCTCTATCCTTCCCAGCATTCTGTCAGCCACGTCCGTGTGACCCTCTGCTATGGCATGTCTGATTCTGGTAGAGCTCACTATTTCCCCATCAACCCTAACCTTATTAATAATATCACAATCGAAGCCGAATTTCTTCGATAATTTTACAATTAGTTCCCTGTTTCCTCTGCCACCCTTACCGAAGGATATATCGCTCCCGGCAGCAATGTATTTCATATTCATCCCTTTTACGAGGATAAGCTCAACGAAATCAATAGGGTCAATGGCTGCATTGACAAGATTAAGCGGATATTCAATCACTATCTCAATACCCATCCTTTCAAACAATGCATACTTCTCCTCATCACTCAGAAGATTCTTAACACCTCTTCCCGTAAACAGTTCCTCAGGCGACGGATTAAACGTAAACACCGTAGGCGTCAACCCGTCCTTCTTCTTATCGATAATCATATTAAGCAGCTTCTTGTGCCCCAGATGCACTCCGTCAAACTTACCTATGCATACCGCGGTCGGCTCCTCAATACGAAATTCTTCATCCCTTATTATCTGCATCTCATTCACTCAAAAACATCTTATGGACCTTATAGAGCCACGGCCTGTCCATCTCATACACTGCCAGGAAGTGACCGTCCGGATCATATATTCTGACCTTGGATATGTCTCCTTCTGTCAATTTTTCCGCGATATCGGCCTTCTTTATCATATTGCCGTTTCTAACAGCCTTTAACAGTTCACCGTTAACGGTAACTCTTGCGTAGCTCATGAAGCAGTAGTCTACCGGGGTGATCATATCCTCCACCCTCTCTTTAGCTGCCGCTTCCTCTACTTCCTTAAGTGTATATGCTCTTTCTATGGCAAAATCGCCCGACTTAGTGCGTACCAGACTCGTCATTACAGCTCCGCAACTGAGTTTATCACCGATGTCCGCACATAAGCTCCTGATATAAGTTCCCTTGGAGCATTCCACCTTTATTTTAATATCCGGAAGGCTCATATCAAGTATCTTAATTTCAAATATCTCAATGCTTCTCTTTTGCCGATCTATCTCAATCCCTTCCCTTGCAAGCTCATAGAGCTTACGTCCGTTAACCTTGATTGCGGAATACATTGGCGGAGTCTGAAGCATCGGTCCTATGAATGACAGTATCGCTTCTCTTACCTCCCCCTCGCTAACATCAGGGACAGTCTCACTCAGAACAGTACCTGTAATATCCAGGGTATCCGTAGTTATTCCAAGCCTTAATGTAGCTATATATTCCTTCCTCTTATCGGTAAGCATGTCCACCAGCTTGGTTGCACTGCCCAGTACAACGGGAAGCACGCCGGTGGCATCAGGGTCCAGGGTTCCGGTGTGGCCAATCTTCCTCATCTTAAGGATGCCTCTGAGCTTAGCCACCACATCGAAGCTTGTATAACCCTGTTCTTTATATATATTGATTATTCCGTTATAACTCATTATCCTCACTGTGCCGCCCGATTAATATTCCTATGGACAGCGGGCTTATTTGATTAATGTGCCGGTATTACTCCATCCACTGTGCCAGCCTGTCAGACAGATTGTTGACAACATCATGGAAGGTGCCGTTTATCGTACATCCGGAAGCTCTGGCATGGCCGCCTCCGCCGAAGAATTCTGCCACCTTATTAAGCGGCACATCCTTATTGCCGCGCAGTGATACCTTCCACTTAAGCGATTCAAGCTCATACATAAATATAGCAACCTCAACGCCCTTGGTATACCTTAGCTGGCTTACTATACCGTCCATATCCTTACCGGTGACCCCGTAGAATTTCTGAAGTTTTTGGTCAATGGCCGCTACTATGCATCTGCCGTCCATGAACACTATGCTCTCTGTGAGGGCACGTCCCATAATCTGATTCTGGATATAGGTCTTCTGATAAAAGGTCTCATCGATCAGACTGTTGAAATCAAAACCGTATGACACAAGGTCTGCAACCGCTCTCAGAGTCTCGGGAGAAGTGTTGTTATACTGCATCACTCCCGTATCGTGGATGATTCCGATATACAGCGCCTTGGCAATCTCAACGTCCATATCCTCTTTGGTAAGAAGTCCGTATACCAGTTCACTGGTGGAGCTTGCTTTGGGGAAGATGTAGTTGACATCCGAGGACGCAACACTGCTTAGGTGATGATCAATATTGATTGTCTTCTTAGCCTTGGTATATCCGGGCTCTGCATCTCCCAGTCTGTCGGGGCCGCAGTCAAGTGCAATAAACACATCATAGGGCTGACGTCTCGGATACTTTCTTATCTTGTCCATATCCTTTATGCAGTTGAAGATATCCGAGCACTCTCCTAAGATAACATCTATCTCAGTGCCTTCAGGCATAACCTTGCTCAGATACATATACATAGCCATGCATGAGCCGATACAGTCTCCGTCAGGTCTGATATGTCCGCTTATTCCTATACTTTTAGCTTCTCTTACTTCATCAATTATCTTTTCCATAATCGTACAATTTATATCGAACCGATCGTTCAATTCTCAACATGACGTCTGTTGTCTTCACTTATTACTTCATCAATCCTGTGACTCATGTCCACACCGTAAGCAATAGACTGGTCGATATGGAAATGAATGTCCGGTGTATGACGCATATTGAGCTTGTCGGCCAGACATTTACGGATATATCCGCTGGCACTGTTTAATCCCTTAAGTGCATCGGCTGCCTTTGCATCATCTCCAAGCACTGATATATATGCTTCACAGTTCTTAAGGTCGGGTGCAACATTGACAGCAACAACCGAGGTAAACTCTGGCACTCTGGGATCTTTAATCTCACTTCTTATTATCTCAGCGAGGGCACGAAGCACCTCGCTGTTAACTACTGAACTTTTTATACTACCTTTTCGCATTACCTTGGTACCTCTACCATGATGTAGGCTTCTACAAGATCAAGCTCCTGCATTCTGTCGAAATCCTCGAATACAAGACCACACTCATATCCTGCCTTAACCTCCTTGACGTCATCCTGGAATCTCTTAAGAGATGCAAGTGCACCCTCGTAGATGTTCTCACCGTCTCTGGTGATACGAATCTTACAGTTCCTCTGAATAACACCGTCTGTAACATATGAACCGGCGATATTGCCGACTGCAGATGCCTTGAAGATCTGACGAACCTCTGCATGACCGATGACCTTCTCCTCAAATACAGGATCAAGCATACCCTTCATGGCAGCCTCAACATCATCGATTGCCTGATAGATAACCTTATAGAGTCGAACGTCAACGCCTTCTCTTTCGGCTGTATCCTTAGCAGCGGCATCAATACGTACATTGAAGCCGATTATGATTGCATTGGAAGCTGCGGCAAGGCTTACATCCGATTCATTAATGGCGCCTACGCCACCATGAATGCACTTAACAAGTACTTCATCGTTAGACAACTTGGTAAGCGACTGCTTAACTGCCTCCACAGAACCCTGAACATCTGCCTTAACAATAATATCAAGCTGCTTTAAGTTACCCTCCTGAATCTGAGCAAATACGTCATCAAGGCTCATCTTAGACTTGGTCTCCTCAAGCTTCTTGGCCTTATTCTGAGCAATGAAGGTCTCTGCGAACTGCTTAGCTGTCTTATCATTCTCATGGGCGATAAATACATCACCTGCATTGGGAACGTCATTAAGTCCCAGAATCTCTACAGGAATAGAAGGACCTGCCTCTTTGACTCTTCTGCCCTTGTCGTCAACCATGGCTCTTACCTTACCATGACTTGCTCCTGCAGATATGAAATCACCAACCTTAAGAGTACCCTTCTGAACGAGGATTGTAGCAACCGGTCCGCGTCCCTTATCAAGCTCGGCCTCGATAACAAGACCTCTTGCCTTTCTCTTGGGATTAGCCTTAAGTTCAAGGATGTCTGCCGTAAGAAGTACCATATCTAACAGCTCCTTGATACCCTCACCCGATTTAGCGGATACCGGAGCAAAAATTGTGCTTCCACCCCATTCCTCGGGGATGAGTTCATATTCTGCGAGCTCCTGCTTAACCTTATCTATATTAGCAGAAGGTTTATCAATCTTGTTTACCGCAACGATTATCTCAATACCTGCTGCCTTGGCATGGTTGATAGCCTCAACTGTCTGTGGCATAACACCGTCGTCAGCAGCTACAACTAAGATTGCGATATCTGTTGCGTTGGCTCCACGCATACGCATGGCTGTGAATGCCTCATGTCCCGGTGTATCAAGGAAGGTAATCTTCCTATCACCAACCTTTACTGTATAAGCACCGATATGCTGTGTGATACCGCCGGCCTCTCTGTCTGTAACATTAGTTTTACGGATGGCATCAAGCAAAGAGGTCTTACCATGGTCTACATGTCCCATTACACAGATAACCGGAGCACGCTCTACCATGTTCTCTGCAGCCTCCTCATCTTCCTTAAGGAGTTCTTCGATAACATCCACCTTAACCTCCTGCTCGCACATAATGTCGAACTCGATGGCAATGTTTTCTGCCTCCTCGTAGCTGATCTCCTGATTGAGTGTAACAATCTTACCCTGCAGGAACAGCTTCTTGATAATAACAGACGGCTGCATCTTCATCTTATCTGCCAGATCTTTAATAGTCAGAACCTCAGGGATTGTAATTACCTTGATCTCCTCTACAGGCTCTTCTTTCTTCTCAGGCTTGATGAATCTGCCGGCTTTATTCTTGTTCTTGATTTCAACGTCTTCATAGAGAGCGTCCTTCTTGGACCTCTTGTCCTTTGACTTATCTGCTCTCCTGTTGTCGTTATTGCCTCCCTTACCTGATGGGAAGTCCGGTGCAGCATATCCTCTGCCTCCTGCCTGGCCCGGCTTACCGCCCTGGAATCTATCCTGCGGCTTTGAAGCTCCTCCCTGGTTGCGGTTATTACGGTCCTGACCCCTGTTATCAGAGCGATTAGCGCCGCCACCCTGGTTATTATTCCTGTAATTTCCCGAATTAGAGCGACCGTCAAAGCTATTGTCCCTACGCTCCTGCCTGTTATCTCTCTGGCCATTGTTTCTCTCACCTCTTGTGTCAGCAACATTTGAAGCAGACTGTCTGCTCTCTGTTGCAACAGGTTCTGTCTTAACCTCTTCCACTACCTCAGGTTCGGGCTTCTTGGGAGGGAGCATTTCCATCACCTTACCTGTAGCCTTATTTATCATCTGATTTGGTCCAAGCTGAATGGGCTTAGACGGATTAGGTGTAGGTGCAACCTTTCTTGCCTGTCCCTGCATATTGTTATGTGACATGGGTGGTCTTGCGCCCGGCATCTTGGAATTTGAAGGATTACTTACAAAAATGATCTTCTTTTTCTTCTTAGGCGCCTCTGCAGCCGTAGTATCAGCCTTAGCTGCCTTGGGAGCTGCTTGATTACCTGTTGCAGTCTCAGCCTTAGGTGCTTCAGGCTTATTCTCAGCCTTAGGAGCCTCCTCTGTCTTAGGTGCCTCCGCTTCCTTGGCTTCACCTGTAGCCTTAGCCTCACTTCCGTTCTTGGCAAAAGCGCTCATAACTATATTTATATGCTCCTCTTCAAGTCCCGAAGCGGCAGCCTTAATCTCATAGCCCTTATCCTGAAGCAGGCCAATTATTTCTTTACTTTGTATTCCAAGCTCCTTAGCGAGCTCATGTACTTTCATTTTAGCCATCTATACTACCTCCTAAATTCGATGAATCCAAAAGTTTGATGAGTGATCCGGCAAGACCTGCGTTGGTCACAGCCACGCTTGCTCTCATCTCCTTGCCGATATGACGTCCAAGTTCTTCCTTGGTGGCATATTCATAATACGGAACCCCGTAATATTCGCAGGAATTCCTGAACTTCTTTTTTGTATTATCCGAAGCATCGCATCCTACGATTACCACATGGGCTTTTCCGTCCTTAATTGCACATTCGCATGCAAATTCTCCGCTTGCTACTCCCTTGGCCTTGTTCGCCAGTCCAAGAAGAGCCAGTACTCTGTCATTTTTCAATCATATTACCTCAATCAAACCTCTGAAGCTGTCCTTACGTTGCCAATCCGATCCCCCGGGATTATTCCTGGATATCGCCCTCTTCCTCAACGTACTCATACTCGCCGTCATCATACTCATCGAACTCATCCATATAATCCTCATAACGGAATCCGGGAGCATCCTTAGCCTGAGTCTCGCTCTTAATATCAATCTTATATCCTGTAAGTCTTGCTGCAAGGCGGGCATTCTGTCCTTCCTTACCGATTGCAAGGCTCAACTGATAATCAGGTACAACAACCTTGGCTGTCTTCTCATCCGGGTCTGCAAAAACCGCTACGATCTTAGCAGGTGACAGTGCGTTCTGAATAAGGTTACCGGGGTTCTCATCCCAGCAGACAATATCAATCTTTTCACCTCTGAGCTCATCCACAATAGAATTAACTCTTACACCGTTCATACCTACGCAGGCACCTACGGGATCTACCATGGGGTTGTTGCTCCATACAGCCATCTTGGTACGGCTTCCGGCTTCTCGTGCAATACTCTTAATCTCAACTGTACCGTCCTGAATCTCTGCAACCTCTGCCTCAAAGAGCTTGCGTACAAGTTCAGGATGAGTACGACTGACTAAGATTCTCGGTCCCTTGTTGGTATTCTTAACCTCTACAATATATACCTTGATCCTGTCTGTGGGTTTGAAGTGCTCTGTCTTAACCTGCTCGCTCTCATTAAGCAGGGCATCCGCCTTACCAAGGTTAATGGAGATGTTGTTGCCAACATATCTTTGAACGATACCTGTAACAACCTGCTTCTCCTTCTCATTGAACTGATTATAGATCACAGTTCTCTCCTCCTCACGGATCTTCTGGAGGATAACATTCTTAGCTATCTGCACAGCGATACGGCCGAAGTCCTTAGACTTGATCTCAACCTTAACCACGTCGCCCACCTCAGCAGCACCTGCAAGCTTGATTGCCTCATCAAGTGCTATCTGCTCAAGGTCATCCTCTATGTCAGATGCTTTCTCCACTACAGTCTTCTCAGCATATACATGAAAATCGCCTGTTTCTCTGTCAATCTCAGCCTTAACATTATCTGCCTTGCCGAAATGATTCTTGCAGGCGATAAGAAGTGAGTCCTCAATAGTGGCAAATAATGTCTCTTTGCTGATCTCCTTCTCGCTTTCAAGTACGTTGAGTGCTTCCACAAGTTCCTTATTCATTGTCCAATTATCCTCCCTATCAGAAATCTATTGTGAGCCTTACACCGGCTATGTCATCCTTAACAAAGGTTCTGTCACCGTCTTCTGTCTCAATGGTAACATCTCCGTTATTGTATCCTTTTAGAATTCCCACGAATTCCTTGCTGTTGTCTATGGGCTTATAGGTCTTGATCTCAATCTCTTCACCCATACTCTGTATAAAGTGTCTCTCCCTGCTAAGCTTCCTTCCAAGTCCCGGACTGCTGACCTCCAAAATGTAAGCATCCTTCACGTAATCCTCTTCATCCAGCTTAACATTAAGCGCCCTGCTCACTGCCTCGCAGTCATCGATCGTAACTCCACCGTCCTTGTCAATATATGCTCTCAGATAATAATCACTGCCTTCTTTAACATATTCGACATCATAGATTCTAAGACCGAGACTGTCCACAATGGGTTTAAGCAGTTCCTCGGTACGACTCTCATATTCCTTTCTACCCATAGCCTCTCCTAAATCGCAACAAAAAGGTGAACCTCGTCGGTTCACCTTCATTACTAAATCATTAACATAACTATAGTAGCACCTATAATAGTATAAATCAAGTACTATTTTTCTCCAACAAGATATCCGCTCTTGCCGTTGCGCTTAATCTCATAGAGGGCAGCATCGGCTCTGGCGAGCGCCGCAGCCAGATTTTCTCTCTTGCCGTCATCCGAAATCGCTATTCCTATCGAGCCGGACAACTTCTTATCCTCCGGAATAACCACATCCTCATCAGCATATTCGGTTATCTGTTTGATAAGACCTGTGTTCATCTTTTTAAGGATTATTCTTGACATAGAGGATGCCCTATCTCCGGTATCGCCGGGCAGAAGAATGACGAACTCATCTCCACCATACCTTACTGCTTTATCTCCTATTGCGGAATTGGTTACTTCCTTAAGAATATTGGCAAAGCCTCTTAGTATCATATCACCGACCTCATGTCCGAAGTGGTCATTGTAATACTTGAAGTTATCAAGATCTATATACATTACCGATACGTTGCACCTAAGGTTGTCCAGTTCATCGATGGCCTCCTCCATACCCTGTCTGTTATACAGACCTGTAAGGAAGTCCGTTCCGACCATTTCTCCAAGTCGTTTATTCGTATTAAGAATACTTAGTTTGGCTTCCAGTCTCTCGATTGTGTTATGAACCTGGACTATAGCGGTTTTCATAATGGCAAGGTCGTCTTCATTTATCGAGTAAACATTCAGGATGTTCTCTCCGACAGAACCGACAAAGGCACCTATAAGCACCTTATCAGAGAAAACCGGAATACCTATTATCGTATATGCCACATTGGTATTCAGCACCTCAAGCATGGAAGAATACAGAGTATAATCATTATCCATACAGTTACTTGCAAATTCCGACTTAAACTTATTGAAGAAAGACGGTATTATACTGAGCGAGTCCGTGCGTACCTTGTAATTGGAATACTCCACACTGCACCATTCTCCGCTTATGCTTACATACAGCATCCTGTCCATATTGAAACCGTCCTGGAAGGAATTAAATGCATCCTCAAGAACAATATTCTTATCAAGAAGGTCGTGGTTAAGAAGCTCCTGCCAGGAACTTAAGAACCAGATGCCTTTCTTCTGCTTGGCGATGATCCTGTCCTTGCCCACATCCTTGGCCAGTCTGTTGATCTTCTTAATGGCATAATCAGTAAACGGCGCCTCGGTAAGAAGAGGCTCCACCTTACCGTTCTCTATGCGCTCCCTGATAAGCTTATATGTAATAGGCTTATCATTCCTCTCGCAATAGGCAGCCGCCTCAACCATAATCTCGCTTGCCTTTAGATCATGCCCTAACTTCTTAAGCTGAGTATAATACTCAGAATACAGCATGAAGGCCGAATAGAATTCAACATTTGATACCTTCTCAAATAATGTATAGGCTATCTCAAAATGACGTAGCGCAGTATCTCCGTCGTCACTCTTTGCTGCCAGAAGTGCAGATAGCAGCTCATAAATATATAGATTCTCCTCATAATTATGTGTGATCGTTACGCTCTGATTATTGGTCTCATAATCCATATCCACAAGCGCACGAACTCTTCTGCTGAGTGAGAAACAATTGTATTCATCACCCGTCATAAGGGCCGCGATAGCCGAAATACCGAGCAATTTTACCCTGTCACAAATCTTAAGGGAATTCATGCCAAGCACTTCCAATATTTTCATGAGCTGTCTCATAATAAATGACACACCGGAATAATCCTGCGCGCATGCTCTGTTGAGCGCTATGTTGTAGAGTGCCTCACATATCGCTTCCGCATCATCCAGTCGAAACAGTATATGAACTGCATTGATAAAATCGGCCTCTGCTTCCGCGAACTGCTCACTGAGAATCTTGCCATAGCCTCTGCCCAGATAGGTATTAGCCTCACGTCTGGGATTGTCTACACTCTCAAGTACCTCAAGCTTTCTCTCATAGAAAGCCTCAACCTCCTTGTGCATGCCAAGATTATTCATCAGTACTATGTATTTGGTATATACGGATATCTCAAGGTCCGCATTACCTATAAACTCTATCAGAGCCATCGCCTCATCATACCGCTCAACATCATAACCGTGAGCGATTCTTTTGATGGTATCCTTATCATTGCCACAGCTAAAGACAAGATAATGGGCCAGAGTGTTGTAGTACTTGTGTCTCTTCAGTTCACTTATGAATTCTTCATCTGTAGCCACCTTATTTAAGGCCACATTGAACATATCATTCCAACCGTGGTTTATGGCCTCATAATACATCACAACACTGTAGAATATCAGGAATTCATCACCCATCTTCTTAGCAATGTCCATACAGTCCAGAGCATACTTTGTTGCAAGCTCCGTCTGTCCCATAAGAACATGCAGCTGCTGGCAGACATAATTGTATCCGAAATCCTTCATAGGTTCTCTCTTCCTGTCATACAGTCTTGAGAGACGCTCCGACATTATCGTAGCCCTGTTATAGTCACCGGAGATCATGAAACAACGTGTTGCGAAGCTGTAGAATTCGTAGGCATCACCTATTGTAAGCCTGATGCCCTCATCTATTATCTTCTTATAAAAATAGCTGACATAATATTCCATATCCTCATAGTTAAGGAAATAGAACAGATTGGAAAGCTTAATGATGTAATCGGCCATCCGTTTCTTGTCAAGAGGTATCCTCCTGTCAATAGACAATACATAGTCTTCATAGCTTTGAACTGTTTCATAGTCATAGAAGTCAACTCTTCTGCCATTCTCATCAGCTTCCTGTAATATCTGTTCAAACAATTCATGACAATATTTTCTTGGGCGAATATCTTCATTGTATACAGCTATTATTTTTAGTTTGGTATCCTTAAGTATGGGATTCAGCCTGTTTATTATCCTCAAGGTTGATATTCCGCAATTACATAATCCGTCGAGTATAATAAGTCCCTGCCTGTCGGCAAACACATATTTCAACGCACTGATAATAGACCGAGTCATTCGCTCTTTTTCATAATGAGCCTCTGACACAATCATTGCCTCACCACGCTCTGCCCTGCCAAGCTTAAGATATGTCGAAATAAGCTGAGCATGAAGCGAATAGGCTCCCGAAGTCTCAGCGAACTGCTCCACCGTCATACTGTCTGCATAATATGCCAGATACATCGACTTGAGCACCTGTACAAAAGGAGCAAACGGCTCCTCAAGCTTAGTCCCGTCGAATCTGTGATAGGTATAGGTATCACCGTATCTGGAATGCAAAAAGTCATACTCCTTCACACTGTTGCCAAAAGAGTTGCTCTGGTCAGTGATGAAGATAATATGACTTTCATCATTGTTGAGATAATTCTCAATATAATTCCTAACGTATTCTGTCTGGTTCATACTAACCCCGATAATGTACGAAACATCGATATCTGTATTAAATATCTGCTATAACAATACTTATGATTATTATCTCATTTTATTCACTTGGTTGTCAATCAAAGACGGACGTCATTTAGGTTGCTGACTGATTCTGTCTGATGAACTCTCCTGCATCGTCAAGCTCCTGTTCTAAGTCTTCAGAGCCGATATCAACATTGGTTGGCTGTCTCTTGAAGAGGATGTCATACATTACAGGAATGATGAACAGCGTCATAAGGGTTGCATACATCAGACCGCCCGCGATAACAAGCGCCATACCACCACCGAGTTGTGCACCCATATCGTCACCGAAGATGAGCTTACACTCAGCCAGTATTGTTGTAAGTGCTGTCATAAGGATGGGACGCATTCTTGTCTTACCCGTGGCAATTAGTGCCTCATGTCTGTCCATTCCACCTATTCGAAGCTGATTGGTGTAGTCAACGAATACAATACCGTTGTTAACAACCGTACCCATCAGCACAATGAAGCCCATGATTCCTATAATCGACAGATTCGAACCTGTAAGCCAAAGTGCCAGGAATCCTCCTGTAAAAGCAAGCGGAATGGTGAAGAGCACGATGAACGGGCTCAGTAAGCTCTGGAACTGTGCCACCATTACGAGGTATATAAGCAGTAATCCAAGTCCGGCTACCAGAAGCATCTGACTGAGCATTGACATGACAGAATCATACTCTCCACCAAGATCCAGTCTGTAGCCATCAGGCATATCGTATGCTTCAAGCATTGGCATAAGTTCACGTGTAAGAAGTGTAATGTTATAACCCTCATCCACACTTGCGGTTATTGTTATATATCTTGTCTGATTCAGTCTGTTAATGGTTGAGATACCGTCATTAATCTCAACAGTAGCAAACTCAGAGAGCTTATGATCCTCAGTTATCTGGTCGTCATCCTCATCATAAGCATCTACAGTGAAGGTATAGTCGAGGATATTCTCTCTTGTTAACGGATCGATATTATCGACAACCTTAATCATCATATCTATGTTGTCCATAGTCACCGTAACCGAATCGGCAGTATTGTCTATCTTGTCAGCAAGCTCACTGTATATCTGAGCGACAGACAGTCCCATACTCATGGCCTTGTTCTTGTCTATCACTAAATGAAGCACTTTGTCAGCATCCTCAGAACCGTTGGAGATATCACTGTAACCATCAACCGAATCAATGATATTCATAAGGTCTTCACTGATTCTTGTTAACTCATCAAGGTCACTTCCCGATACATTGATACTCAGTCCCGAACCGCCCATCATTGAATCCATCTCTGATGAAGCAGTACTGATCTTAAAGTCTATTCCCATATCCGCTACGGCTTCTTCCATATCGGACAGTATCTTCTTTATTTCCTCCGAGCCCGCATTCTCATCTTCTGTACGTGCCATTAGGGACATATGTCTGAAGTTAAAGTTTGCTGCCCCGCCGGCATCATTGGCAATAATTGTTGTTTCATCACCTCCGAGTATTCCGATACTTCCGAGCCCTTCCACAGTGAGTAGCCTATCGAGAGCTTCATCGGTAAGTTCGTAGCACTTTTCCCGGTCATAGTCGTCCGGGTATTCGATGGTTGCCTCGATCTGGTTCATAGTCATGTCAGGCATGACAACAATACCCATTCTGATCACGAGAAAGCCCGTGAAGATTAACAGTCCGACTGCAGTTAGAATAGGTGCCCACTTGTGCTTGAGGCAGACAGCGAGTGCCCTGCCGTAAGCATCCTGAATCTTGTCAAACCACATATGATTCTTAGGCTTAGCGTTTCTAAGCAGCGTTGAAGATGCCGCCGGAACAACTGTCATTGCAACGAAGAGCGACGCCATCAGACAGAATACTATGGTCATACACATGGGTATCATGAGTTCTCGTACCAGACCTGTCGAATAAACCATGGGCATGAATACGCAGACTGTAGTCAATGTTGAAGAAATGATGGCTCCTGCCACCTGCTTAGTTCCCTGAACAGCCGCACGAGGCGCTTCGATTCCCCTGGCCCTAAGTCGGTAGATGTTCTCCATAACGACAATCGAGTTGTCCACAAGCATACCTATACCAAGCGCCAGTCCCGAGAGCGAAAGCATGTTGAGCGAGATTTTGCTAAAGTACATGCAGATGAGTGCCGCAAGTACACTGAGCGGAATTGAGATTGCAACTACAATTGTCGGCTTAACATCACGCAGGAAAAGCGCAAGAACTATGATTGCAAGCAATGCGCCGATAAGCATGGAATTCAGTACCGACTTAACAATAATATCGATGTATTCACCCTGGTCCATCATAACCATGACATTAAGTCCCGGGTACTTCTCCATCAGTTTCTCACTGGTCTCGTTAAGAACCTTGGTCACCTCGTTGGTGCCGGCGGTACTGCTCTTAAATATTGAGAGCATGATACCCTGCTCGCCATCAAGTCTTACATAACTGTCTTCGGAATTATCTATTACAGTGATGTCTGCAACATCGCCAAGCTTAACATCTCCGACATAATGAATGTTGCACAGTACTATGTCACCGAGTTCATCCACCTCTTCGTAATTCTGACCAACCTTAATCAGCCACGAGTTGTCCAATTCATCATCGACATATCCCGCAGGCATCTCAAAGTTCTGGGCATAGATCAACTGTGCCAGAGTCTCAAGTTTAAGCAGGTCATCAGCATTAGCCTTCTTCTCAGCCTCCGCTCTCTGCTTCTCATAGGTCTTAACTCCGTCATAATAATCTTCCCAGCCGTCACTTAACTGCTTCTGTCCGTCAGCCAGATCCTCCCATCCGTCGTCTATCTGCTTCTGTCCGTCGGCCAGTGATTCCCAACCGTCATCTATCTGCTCCTGAGCATCATCTATACTCTTCTGACCTGACGCAATCTGTTCGTCTGCAGACTCAAGCTGAGTTTTGGCAATGGAAAGCTGTGCGTCCATAGAGCCCATCTTTGATGAGGCTTCGAGTTTGGCTTTTTCTGTGGCTTTATAGTTTTCTTCGATTGTGGCAAGGCTGGCACGATATGGAGCCAGTTCAGCCTGCTTAGTATTCAACGCATTTTGTGCCGTATTTAAAGCTGATAGAGCTGCGTTGTATTCATCTGATGCAGTTTGGTAATCTGGATCCGATGGATCTTTGGATTCAAATATGCTTTTCTTATTTTCATAATCCCTTTGCCTATCAGCAAGAGCATTCTGAAGGTCATTAAGTGAGGGGGCTTCATTTTCTTTTTGACTAATTGTAGCCTTTATTGAAGCTATCTGCTGCGCAGCCTCATCCATCTTAAGGGATAATTCGGCAAGTTGGTTATATGCTTCTTCCCTGCCCTTATTTAATGATTCAATACCGTCATTTATTTCATCCTTGCTTTCTTCAAGGTCGATTTCGCTCTGGGCAAGCTCGCCCTTCTTGGTATTAAGCTCAGCCTGACCGTCAATGAGATCCTGCTTGCTTTCGTTAAGGTCAGCCTGGGAATCTATAAGTTTATCCTTGCTCTCCTGTAGGGTCTCTGTAGAATCATTTAGCTGCTTCTTGGCATCATCCAGTTGCTCAAGAGCATCAGCAAAGGACGAATCAAGACTTGCGAGTATCTTGTCATTCAATACTCGCACTTTTTCCTCATTAAGCTCTACCTGTATCGACTTCTCGACAAGACCAAGCTCTGATACAGAAGCAACGCCCTCCTGGCGCTCGTAAGTCGGGGTAATCTCATCCTTCACGAACTGGGTGAGCTCCTCAATCGACATTCCCTCCATGCTGACAGCAAGGTATTCGCTCGCCATAAGGTCAGTGCCGATCTCTATGACAGACGGAGTGCCGCAGTCTTCGGGAAGACTGGCCTGCAGTGTGTTGAGCGCACTTGTTACCTTGACCATAGCGCTGTCAAGGTTGGTTCCATCCTGGAACTCCAACTCAACCATTGCGTAGTTCTCGTTACAGATACCGTAGACGTTTTCAACGCCGGTTACTGTTCCGAGAGCGCTCTCCATCGGTTTACATACATCCTCCTCCACCTTCTCCGGGCTGGCGCCGGGATAGGTTGTGATAACAAGAAGATAGGGCAGGTTGATTTCAGGCAATAGGTCAAGCGGCATCTTAAACAAGCTGACAATTCCTATAACCACTGCAATTATTACGCCCACCAATACTGTAAATGGTTTCTTAACACTGAATTTCGGCATATATTACCTCATTATCATGATAATCTGTGTATTCTTTTACAATTTTTACAAAAAGCTTTTTTATTTTATCACTGTAAATTCAAAAATCAATAGAACCTGCTTCGGTATATATCAGGCACAATCTGTAGAAACGCCCAATTTGTCAGTACTTCGGGCACTTTTGCAAAAAAATATAAAATAAATATAAAAACCTCATAGCCTAAGCTATGAGGTTTTTAGCAGCTCGTAGCGGAATCGAACCGCTGATTCTGCCGTGAGAGGGCAGCGTCTTAACCGCTTGACCAACGAGCCATCTTCTGTTTCACACCGCCTACTGCAGCGCGCTCATTTAATATAATATAATCCAAACCAAATTGCAAGCATTTTTTTGAAAATTTTCGACAGATTTTGTTTCGAAGTTTTGTTTCACGTATTTTCCCCGGATTTTATCTCCAGCAATTTGTCGTACTGCTCATACATTTTCTGCGTCTCATTCTCAAGAATATAATAATGAAGGATATACGGAACCAGTAAGATAATAAGAGATGCCGTTAGTATCAGAAAGCCCATCGTTTCGTCTGCCGGAACAAGTACTGATGCCACAATCGATATGATTGTCATGAGTGCAAAGGCTACCGTTACAATAAGATGAATCAGTCTCTCGTGCTGGAAGAATGCAATCTGTACCAGATGCTCTTCGATTACCCTGTCGATGTTTATAGCACTCTCATCTTTCGACACGGTGTCCCGGTTTGTCTTGCTTTCTTTTGTACTACCGACACCTGTATGTATTTCACTCTCCAGCTTTAGTATTAAATTATCGATTCTTTTCCTATAACCTATTATTCTCTTTCTCATAATTACTTCCCCTAAGTGGCGAGATAAGGATCACATTATCGCCTGTATATAACTGAACTGGAATTATCTGTTATTAGTATATCTCTGATTGTATGTTTTTAATATACCTCTGATTGTCTGACTATAAATTATTTTAGCCTTCTCGCGCGGGAGTATCCTGCGAGGGAGAGCATGTAGAATCGCGGGAAATTAAAGTGAGGTTGATTCGCGCGGGGATATGTTGCGAGGAGATGTATGTGTACTCGCGGGAAATTAATAGGAATACATCGGGATTGCTATGAATTGGTGAATTCCGATGTATTTTGTTTTAGCGATTTTGGGCGATACATCGGAAATGAACTGTATTGGCCCATCCCGATGTATATTATAGATAGATTTGGACCTTCGTACATCGGGATGGGCATCGAAATTTCAATCCCGATGTATCGCCTACTGAAACTAGAGTAATAATACATCGGAAAGGCCCTAACTCGGGCATTTCCGATGTATGTTCCAAAAACCATACATGCCGGATACATCGGGATTCAACAAGAATATCAGATTCCGATGTATCCTAAAAAAGAATACATCGGAACTCTATAAAATCAGGCAATTCCGATGTATCCATCCCTCGAAATCTATCAATTTAAGCAACCCGCGGCGCCACATAATCCCATCCGAAGCAAATCTCCGCGCAAATCATAGTAAAATACATCTAAACTCCACAAAATCAGGCGATCCCGATGTATCCATCCCTCGAAATCTATCGATTTAAGCAACCCGCGTTGCCACATAACCCCACCCGAAGCGAATCGCCGCGCAAATCATAGCAGTTCTCCAGGCATTCCATTGCGAATCTTTGAGCGAGTCATGCTGAAATACATTATAACCTCAATATGCAGCCGGCGGTGGCGCCTGCCACAAACCAGAAGAATGGATGAATCTTCTTGCATGGCTTGAGCTGAATCAGGATAACAACAACGATTGCAATAATCAGTGAGCCCACTGACAGGATAAGCTTGCCATCCACCTCAATAAAAAGTGATGCACGGAATACATTGAGTACTGCGGATGCAATAAGTGCTGTAACTGCCGGACGTATCATCTTAAAGGCTGCCTGTACATATCTGTTCTTGTTGAAGTTCTCCAGAAATTTGGCAATAAGCATGATAATAACAAGACTTGGCAGAACAAGAGCGAATGTTGCCGTTATTCCACCGATAATACCCGCAGTCTGATACCCCGCATAGGTTGACATGTTTAATCCCAGCGGTCCCGGTGTCGATTCACTTACTGCAATCATATTGGTTAAGTCCTGCATGGTGAACCAGGGCTTGAGCTCGGTCAGATCCATAAGGAAGGGTAAGGTAGCCGGACCTCCACCCACCGCAAACAATCCGATTTTGAAAAATTCAATGAAGAGTTCAACCAGTATATTCATTCCGAACCGTCCTCCCCAATTACTTTCTCATTCTTACTTTTGCTGCCGCCATACCACTCACTGACAACACCTATGACAGCAGTCACTATAACGATTATCACTGAGGGAATGTCCGTAAACAGACATAAGGCAAGCACTATGGCGCAGATTATGCAGGTAGACACATTAACCAGACTCTTCTTAGCCAGGTTTAAGACCGTATTGAACATCAGGGCACAGACTACGCCTCTGATTCCCATAAGTGCATGACCTACCCACACATTATCAAGTATTGTATTAAGGGAAGCTGCAAGAATAGTAATGATGACAAGCGATGGTGTCACCATTCCCAGAGTCGAGAAAATGCCACCCGTGACTCCCTTTTTCTTGAAGCCCACATAGGTGGCTGTATTTATCGCTATGATTCCCGGTGTACACTGGCCCACGGCATAACAGTCAATCAGTTCCTCCTCCGTTATCCAATGGTTCTTCTCCACCAGTTCGTATTTAAGCATCGGCAGCATCGTAAGACCACCACCGAAGGTAAGCCCACCAATTCTTAGGAAGGCTAAGTACAACTGCACAAGCATCTTAATCCTCTCCGTAGCTCTCGAAGAATTCCTGAAGCCTGTATAAGCAGTCAATAAGCACGCGTCTTTCCTCCTTGGAGATGCCGCTTACAATAGACTTAATCATCTTCTTATGGAAGTCCCTGTGATGGAAGAACGCCTTTCTTCCACGCTCAGTCAGTCGCACATAGACAATCCTCTTATCCTTTGTGCTTCTCTCCCTTACCACATAGCCCTTCTTCTCAAGCGCATTCATATTGATAGTGAGAGTACTCGTAGTAACGCCAAGCTTGGCAGCAATATCCGACACCTTCATGGGATTCTTATCGTCCGTGCCCACAGCTTCTAAGATATGCATCTCGTTCTCTGTCATATCCTTGAATTCCTCTGTGATCACCGCCTTAGACTCCGTCGCCATCACCTGACCAAAGAGACTTACCAATAATTCATTTAAAGATTTCTCATCCTTACTAATCATATTAATATTCCATCACACACGCGCCATAGGTAAGTCCTGCACCAAAGCCCGCCAACACTATTTTCTCTCCGGCTACTATCTTACCATCTCTCACCAATTCGTCAAGAAGAACCGGTATGGACGCCGAACTCATATTACCCACATTCTCAATATTTGTCGGGAACTTCTCTATCGGCTCCTTAAGTCCCTTGGCAATCGAGCCAATTATCCTCATATTAGCCTGATGAAGCACATATTTATCAACCTCTGAGGCCTTCATTCCTGCCTTCGCAAGTACTTCATTAATAACCTTCGGAACTGTACGTGTAGCAAAACGATACACTGCCTGACCGTCCATGGTTACCGTCGAATTGTGTGAACACCTAAGCGCATCTCCACCTTCGCCGTCAGCTCCGAGCGCAAAGGTGAAAGCCGAATCGCTTCTTGTCACCACACAGGCTCCCGCGCCGTCTCCGAAGAGAATTGCGCTTCCTCTGTCGCTCCAGTCGATGATCTTGGACACTGTCTCGGTTCCTACTACCAATACATTGGCAAAAGCGCCCGAACTAAGGTATCCCTCTGCCACAGATAATCCGATTAAAAATCCTGCACATGCCGCATTAATGTCAAATGCTGCTGCCTGCCCGGCTCCCAAAGCAGCCTGAATCTTGCAGGCTACACAAGGCAGTCTGTCATCTGCGGTACAGGTAGCAACAAGGATCAGGTCAATATCACAAGCTAAAAGACCTGCTGCCTCTATCGCCCTCCTTGCTGCATTTGTACCAAGTGTTGTCTCTGTATCGAACGAACCTGTTACCACGTGACGGGCACCGATTCCTGTTCGCTCTCTAATCCATTCATCAGAAGTATCCATTGTTTTCATAAGGTCGAAATTGGTAACAACCTTTTCAGGCAGGGCACTTCCGGTTCCTAATATCTTAATTCCCATAATCCGTCCTAATATTTTCTGAATCTGTTATATCTGTCCTCGGCGAAGCTCTCCCAGTCTTTGCCCTCGCATGCATCCAGGAACTTCACAATCTCATCTCTCATATATTCTCCGATAGCCTCGACTGTATTCGGATTGGCTCCTCCGAATTCGGGAATAATCTTCTCTACCACTCCAAGTCTTTTAAGATCCTGTGAAGTAATATTCATAACCTCACTGGCCTTGGGAGCAGCTGAGGCATCCTTCCATAGTATAGAAGCAAAGCCCTCGGGAGACAGAATGGAGTATGTCGCATTCTCCATCATCCACACTTCATTGCCAACCGCTGTAGCAAGTGCTCCACCGCTTCCGCCTTCTCCGATAACAATACAGAGAACCGGAACCTTAAGTGCACTCATCTCAAGCAGATTCCTGGCTATTGCTTCACCCTGTCCTCTCTCCTCCGCCTCTATTCCACAGTATGCTCCTGCAGTATTAACAAAGCTTACAATCGGTCTTCCGAACTTCTCGGCCTGCTTCATCAGTCTCAGAGCCTTGCGATATCCTTCAGGAAGCGGCATACCGAAGTTTCTCTTCTGACACTCCTCAATGGTATTACCCTTCATGTCGGCAATAACGGTTATGGGCTGACCGTTAAGCATTGCAATTCCACCCATTATAGCCTGGTCATCACCATAGGCTCTGTCACCCTTGGCCTCCACAAAGAAGTCAAAGATATAGTCCATGTAATCCTTGGCAGAAGGTCTGATTGCCTGTCTTACAGCCTTAACCTTCTCCCATGCAGTGAGCGACCTGCTCTTCCATGTAAGCTCCTTAAGTATCTCCGTATACATGAATCTCTTATCTTCTTCAGACTGTCTTCTTACCCTGAAGACACCTTCCTTCGGTCTGTTGGCAACAATAAGATAATAAATTGTCTTTCTTAGATCTTCTCTCTTAACGATTCCGTCCGCAAAGCCCTTCTCAACCTGGAACTCTGCTCTCTGGAAGCCCTCAGGCAGATCCTGACCTATGGTCTGCTTTATTACCCTTGGACCTGCGAAGCCAATTAATGCTCCCGGCTCAGCCATAATGACATCACCGACTGTTGCAAAGCTTGCAGTAACGCCACCCGTGGTAGGATCAGTCAGAATCGTGCAGTAGAATAATCCTGCGTCGGAATGCCTCTTAATTGCTGCAGTGGTCTTGGCCATCTGCATAAGGGAAATAATTCCCTCCTGCATCCTTGCTCCTCCCGAACAGCAGAATATGAATACCGGCAGTCTAAGTTCTGTTGCCCTCTCAACGGCAGCGGTTATTCTCTCACCAACCACATGACCCATACTTCCCATGAGGAATCTGGAGTCACATACTCCGATAACAGCCTCCTCGCCGTATATCCTGCACTTACCCACTGTCACCGCCTCAGTTAATCCGGTCTTCTCCCTTGTTGCCTCAAGTTTCTCTTCATAGCCCTCGAAGGAAAGAGGATTGCTCTCCACCAGGTCCTCGAACCACTGCTCAAAGGAACCTCTGTCAGCTACCATCTTGATTCTGTTATTGGTTCTAACCCTGAAATAATATCCGCACTCATAACAGACGTACTTGCGCTTAATTACTTTATCCTTATCAAGCTCACGTCCGCAAAAGGGACATTCTATTACATTCTCCATTGCCTTATTCTCCTAATGCAAAAGTGAATTCTCCGCTTACTGCAACCTTGCTATCAACTGTAGCCTTTGCCTTGGCAATTCCGAAGGGTCCCTTGATCTTCACAAGCTCGACCTCAAGCATAAGTACATCACCCGGAAGTACCTTCTTCTTAAACTTCACCTTATCCATAGACGCAAAATATGCAGTTTTTCCCTTATTCTCGTCCAAGCCTAAGATTGCAACAGCACCCGCCTGAGCCAGTGCTTCGCAGATAAGTACTCCGGGCATAACCGGATTGCCCGGGAAATGACCCTGGAAGAATGGCTCGTTGTATGTAACGCATTTCTTAGCCACCACTCTTTTGCCGGGTTCAAGCTCCTCAACCGTATCTATTAGCAGGAAAGGTGCCCTATGAGGTAATATCTCCATGATTTCCTTCGTTGTATATACTGACATTTTTTATCCTCCTATGACCACTTCTTCAGAAGAACACAGGCGTTGTGTCCGCCGAAGCCAAACGAGTTGCTGAGTGCGTACTGAATGTCGGCATTTCTGCTCTCCTTGCAGTAGTCTAAGTCCATCTCTTCCTCTGTTTCCTTAAGTCCGACTGTAGCGTGTACGAAGCCGTCTTCAAGTTCCTTGGCACAGGTTACAAGCTCGATTGCACCTGCGGCTCCAAGCAGATGTCCTATCATGGACTTGGTAGAGTTGATCATAATATCATAGGCATGCTCTCCGAAGGTGAGCTTGATTGCCTTGGTCTCAAATAAGTCATTGTGATGTGTGCTTGTACCGTGAGCATTGATATAGTCAATGTCATCTGTTGATACCCCTGCGTCATTGCAGGCATTAAGCATTGCTCTTGCTGCGCCCTCGCCGGTTTCATCCGGACTGGTAATATGATATGCATCTGCGCTACAGCCGTAGCCCACAACCTCTGCATATATCTTGGCGCCCCTCTTTCGTGCATGCTCAAGCTCCTCAAGTACAAGGATGGCTGCGCCCTCGCCCATGACGAAACCGTTTCTATCCTTATCAAAAGGAATTGAACATCTACTCTTATCCTCACTTACTGACAGTGCATTGAGTGAAGAGAAGCCCGCAATACCCATAGGTGTAATTGATGCCTCAGAACCGCCGGCAAGCATGACATCAGCATCGCCGTACTGGATGGTTCTGAAAGCCTCACCTACCGAATTGGTACCTGAAGCACAGGCTGTAACCACATTGATATTCTTACCCTTAAGACCGTAGGTAATGCTGACATTACCTGCTGCCATATTGGAGATGAACATCGGAATAAATAGAGGGGCAACCTTATCTCCACCCTTCTCAAGCTGTCTTGTATGCTCCTTCTCAAACAGCTGCAGGCTTCCTACACCTGAGGCAATGGCACAACCCACCATAAAGGGGTCTTCCTTTTCTATATCAAGACCTGAATCCTTTATCGCCTCACCTGCTGCCGCAACAGCATACTGACAGAAGGGCTCCATTCTTCTGGCTGCCTTCTTATCCATATAGTTTTCAGGAGCAAAATCCTTAACCTCCGCAGCAATTTTTACCCTGAAATCAGAAGTATCAAACTTGCTGATATTATCCAGGCCGATTCTGCCTTCCTTGATTCCCGCATAGAAATCATCTACACTGTTTCCTATTGGAGTAATGGCTCCAAGGCCTGTTATTACAACTCTTCTTGACATATATCCTCCTTAGATGGCCATTCCGCCGTCAACATTGATTACCTGTCCTGTTATATAGGATGCCTTATCAGAAGCAAGGAAACCTACCATGGCCGCTATATCCTCAGGCTGTCCCAGTCTCTTCATTGGTATAGAAGCTACACCTGCCTCAATTGCGCCCTCGCTCATAGCCTTAACCATATCGGTCTCAATAAATCCCGGGGCTACTGCATTAACACATATATTCTTGGTAGCGAGTTCTCTTGCCACCGACTTGGTTAATCCTATAACTCCCGCCTTGGATGCCGAATAGTTAGCCTGACCGGCATTGCCCAGTACTCCGCTTACCGATGCGATATTGATTATTCTGCCTCCCTTGTTCTTAAGCATATATCTGACTAATAATTTAATCATATGAAAGGTTCCGAGAAGGTTGGTATCAACTACACTTTTAAAGTCCTCATCGCTCATAGCCATCACAAGTTTATCTCTTGTGATTCCTGCATTGTTTACAAGAACATCTACCTTACCGAGCCGCTTCACAACATCATCGCACATGGCTTTGCATTCTGCTTCGTTTGCGACATTAGCCTTATATATTTCACCGTCACCGCCTGCTTCTCTTACAAGCCTTAGTGTTTCCGTTGCGCTCTCCTCGTTACCTGCGAAGTTTACAACCACATACATGCCACTGCTTGCAAGCTCTGTCGCTATGGCTCTTCCTATTCCACGGCTTGCACCGGTTACAATTGCTACCTTATCCATTGCATACCTCTGATATTTTTTCCAAATCTTCCACAGTCTGAATACTGATAACCTTAGCTCCTCTGTCAATCCTCTTAGCGAAGCCTGACAGGGTCTTGCCGGGTCCCATTTCAATAAAGGTATCAATTCCATTATCGAGCATAAACTTAAAGCTCTGCTCCCACTTAACCGGACTTATTACCTGGTCTGACAGAAGCCCGGCTATGTTTTCGTTGGTAGTAACCGCTGTAGCATCCACATTACATACATAAGGGATACGGGGGTTATTAATGCTTACCTTCTTAAGTTCATCTGCAAGCTTATCAGCAGCATCCTTAAGAAGTGATGAGTGGAAGGGTCCGCTTACATTAAGCTCTACGGTCTTCTTGGCACCAAGTTCACAACACTTGTTAGCAGCGTTAGTCACGGGCACTTTTTCCCCCGTGATAATAAGCTGACCGGGGCAATTGTAATTGGCTATTCTTACATAGCCATCTGTCTCCTCACATGCTTTCTCCACAAGCTCAGTATCAAGACCGAGTATGGCACACATGCCTCCGCCTGTCGGATAAGCATTCTGCATATAGATACCACGCTTCCTGATAAGACTGAGAAGATCGCGGTCGGAAAGCACATCAGCCGCAGCAAGCGCTCCGTACTCACCCAATGACAGTCCGGCGCTCATAACTGCTGTAACACCGAGCTTTCTCACGACCTTTAATATAGACATTTCTGTAAGAAGCATTGCTATCTGGGTATATTCCGTCTGATTAAGCTTTTCATTCTCTGTAAAGCATATCTCTTCAAGGTTAAGACCGGTGACCTCATTCGCCAGCTTAAAGAGGTCTCTAACCTCCTCGTAGCTGTCATAGAAGTCCTTGCCCATTCCTACATATTGTGATCCCTGACCCGGGAAAATAAATGCAATTTTGCTCATCTTCCACTCACTTTCTAAATTACTGATTAACACCTCTGTTAAGTAATTCAACACCCTCATTGTAGATTGAGGTGATGATTTCCTTGCAGGTAGCTTCCTTCTTGATTAGACCTGCAATCTGGCCTGCCATGACTGTACCATCCTTGGCATCTCCTTCGATTACGGCTCTCCTCAGTGCGCCAAGGGTTATTTTTTCGAGCTCGTCAATTGTAGCTCCCTCCTTCTCCAGGCGAAGGTATTCCTTAGTCATGTGGTTTCTAAGTCCCCTTACCGGATGTCCTGTTGAGGTGCCTGTTACAACAGAATCAATATCCTTGGCTGCGATTACTTTGTTACGGTAATTCTCATGTACAATGTTCTCCTTGGCAACAAGGAAGGCTGTACCCATCTGAACAGCTTCTGCGCCGAGCATTATTGCCGCAGCGAAGCCTCTGCCGTCTGCGATACCGCCGGCACCGATTACCGGGATGTTCACCGCATCGACCACCTGGGGAAGCAGTGCCATGGTAGTGGTCTGACCTATGTGTCCGCCACTTTCCATACCTTCGGCAACAATTGCATCAGCACCCGTTCTCTCCATCATGACTGCCATTGCAACGCTTGCAACCACAGGTATAACCTTTACTCCGGCTTCCTTCCACATGGGAATGAACTTGGCAGGATTGCCTGCTCCGGTTGTTACTGCCTTGACGCCTTCTTCGATTACAATCTTTGCTACCTCTTCGGCATTGGGATTCATGAGCATGACATTCACGCCGAAGGGCTTGTCTGTCAATTCCTTACACTTAAGGATCTGCTCTCTTACTATTTCAGGCGGAGCAGATGCCGCTCCGATTATACCGAAGCCGCCTGCATTGGATACGGCTGCTGCAAGATTGTATTCTGCAACCCAGGCCATACCGCCCTGAATAATTGGATATTCAATTCCCAAAAGTTCTGTGATTCCGGTTTTCATTATTCAACTCCGTGAGCCTTAAGATAATCTACCATTGCACCAACTGTTGTAAGTTTCTCAAGCTCTTCTGAAGGAATCTCAAGTCCGAACTCCTCCTCGATTGACATTACAAGGTCAAAGAGGTCAAGTGAATCGATCTCAAGATCTTCCTTGAAGGATGCCTCAAGTGTAACATCTGCTGTGTCAATATCAAGCTTCTCGTTAAGTAATGCTGCAATCTTTTCTAACATGGTTTTCTCTCCTTTAGATAAATAATTTGATTATAATAAAAATTTGAGTGTCAAATTGTTTGACACTCAAATAATATTCTCAGGTGTACTCAATGTCAACACCTTTTTTCTCAATTTACAATTTATTAACAAAAGGTGGTTTCAAAAACCACGAGGCGAATAATTCACATTTTATCCTGTCGTTATCCACCTTATTATATCGTTATACATAACGAAGACCATGAGTACCATAAGTAAGGCAAAGCCTATCAGATTGATAAGGCCTTCCTTCTCAGGTGATATTGGTTTGCCCCTAAGTGCTTCAATAACTAAGAGCACCAGCTTGCCGCCGTCGATTGCCGGAAGCGGCAGCAGATTCAGTATTCCCAGATTTACCGACAGGATCATCGCAAGGTTAAGCATGTTAAGCATCAGCGTGCCGAAACCGTAGGGTATCGACTCATCCTTGATCGTATCCACGGTCTGAGCCATACCGATCGGTCCTGCCACATCATCCTTGCTGCCTCTGCCCTCTAACAGCATGATAATTGATTTATAGGTGCCCACTACGCCGTATCTGAATTCATAGTAGGCGTGCTTAAATATTTCCGAATTTCTGCAGTCTATATACTTGCCATATCCGTTGAAGCCAATGAGATACCTGTCAAGTTCTTCATCGTATTTGGGATTAACTGTCACACTGTGAAGCTCACCGTCACGCATGAATTCGATATTCATAGGACGTTCCTTGTTGATGTAGGTATTTACATATATCTCTGTTGCCAGATACACGGAACTGCCGTTCATGCTGACAATCACATCTCCGGGCTCAATTCCTGCCTCCTCAGCGGGATATCCCTCTATAAGTCCGTTGATTACGGGAACCGTGGATCCGCAGAACCAGGTCACAATGACAGCCAGTATATATGCAAGGATGAAGTTGAACAGAGGACCCGCAATGACAATAGAAATCCTCTTCATAACAGAAGCCTTCCCGTACGGAATACCGACTTTCTCATTAAGAAAGCCATCGTCACTTCCGGCCTTGTCTTTAAGATTACTGTCAGCAATATCTCCCGTTGCGTTCCCCTTGATACTGCCGCTCTCCTCCAGGATCTCTTCCTCGTCCTCAAGGTCGTAGATACAGGCTCCTCCAATCGGAAGCAGTCTTATCGCGAAGTCGGTGCCGTTCCTGTGCCATCCGACAAGCTTCGGTCCCATTCCGACCGTGAATTCCTTCACTCTGACTCCGTTAACCCTGGCAAGCAGGAAGTGCCCGAACTCATGACTCACCACTATGAGACAGAACACAAACAGAAACAGTATTATTGTTGAAAGTCCGTCTATAATAAACATCTTACCTCTTATCTATGAAGTCATAGCACCACTGCTCCGTCATGAGGATCTCCTCAACATCCGGATTCTCAATAAAGGTGGCATTCTCCATACAATCCCAAATAATATCGTATATATCCAGGAACTTAATCTTATTATCTAAGAAAAGCGCTACGGCTTTCTCATTGGCAGCATTGAATACGGTGGGCATATTGCCTCCCTTCTTTCCTGCTGTTTTCGCAAACTTAAGTCCCATAAAGGTATCTGTATCCGGCTCATCAAAGGATATAGAACCCAAAGCCTTGAAGTCAATCCTGTTACCCTTCATCGGTCTTCTCTTCGGGTAAAAGAGCGCGTACTGAATCGGCAGCTTCATATCGGGAACACCCAGCTGTGCAACTATGGCTCCGTCAATAAACTGTACTCCCGAATGAATAATTGACTGAGGCTGGATCAATACGTGGATTTTGTCTATGTCCACATTAAAGAGCCACTTAGCCTCTATTACCTCAAGTCCCTTATTGCATAAGGTTGACGAATCTATTGTAATCTTGCGTCCCATGGACCAGTTGGGATGCTTAAGAGCATCTGCGACGGAGATGTCTGTCAGTTCCTCGCGCTTTTTCCCCCTAAAGGGTCCGCCGGAGGCTGTGAGGATAATCTCGTCGATACCGCCGTGAATGTCCTGTCCCTGTAGCGACTGGAATATCGCGCTGTGCTCACTGTCAACCGGAAGGAGGCGAACATTCTTCTCCTTTATTAGCGGCATGATAATGTGGCCTGCCGTAACCAGTGTTTCCTTGTTGGCAAGAGCTATGTCCTTGTGAGCATTAATGGCTGCTATGGTTGGTCTAAGCCCAATCATTCCGACAATTGCGGTCACCACCATATCGATGTCGTCAAGTGTTGATATCTCGATAAGACCGTCCATGCCGGAGAGCACTACGGTATCTGTATCCGCAAGTCTGGTTTTCAGGTCATTAGCCGCAGCCTCGTCGTACATGCATGCAAACTTCGGTGTAAACTCCCTGACCTGCTTCTCCACAAGGTCAACCTGTCTGTTGGCCGCAATAGCGACAACCCTCAGGTCTTCTCTGTATTCTCTTACAATATCAAGGGTTTGGGTTCCGATTGAGCCTGTCGACCCAAGAATGGTAATTCCTATCATAGTTCTTCCTCTACATAGTAAATATTTCAAGCATAATATAGATTATCGGCATAACGACAAGCCAGCTGTCAATCCTGTCCATGATACCGCCATGTCCGGGAATGAGCCTTCCGTAATCCTTAACTGCATAGTTTCTCTTGATTGCCGATGCTGCAAGATCTCCAATCTGGGATATTACGCTTCCAAGTGCACCGATAATGGCAAACAGTAATGTAAGCTTTGGATCCAAAAGACCGGCTGCGCCTAATGCTACCGCATATATACTTGAAGCAATTGCTGTCACAACAACAGCTCCCACTGCTCCTTCTATCGATTTCTTAGGACTGAGTACGGGGGCAAGCTTATGCTTGCCAAGTGTACTGCCCACGAAGTATGCCGCAATATCACTTATGCATGGTACCAGGAATATGAATATCACATGTAATATAGGATGTGATGTATAAGCCATAACCCTGTATCCAAAGCTAAGCAGCAGCGGTGCATAGCAAACTATGAATGCCGCCTTAGCAACATGATGTACCTCATACTTGGGAAAGGCAAATACATAGGTTGCCAAAAGTGCCAGCATGAAGAGTATCAGGGAAATCATAATATATTTATCCACACTGTCCTTATCACTCAGAAATGAAATGAGATATATAACGACAGTCTCCACATACATACAGGCTTCGAGAACATTCACACTGTAACCCTTGCCGTGAATCCCCACGACCCTTGACAACTCAAAGGCTGCTATTATAGAAAAAGCCAAAAGAATAATACCGAAGGGCATCGCCCCCAGCAATACACTTATTCCTATTATTACAAATAAAGCAAGTCCGCTTACTACTCTTGTAGCCATAGGCCAGTCACTCCATTACTTATCTTCTTTTAATCCGCCAAACTTTCTGTTTCTTGTATTATAGCTTTCGATTGCACGCTCCAATTCCTTCTTATTGAAGTCAGGCCATGCCTTGTCACAGAAGTAGAATTCCGTGTAAGCCAGCTGCCACAATAGGAAATTGGATATTCTCTGCTCACCACATGTCCTGATAAGTAGGTCGGGATCCGGAAGTCCGGCTGTATCAAGATAAGAATTAAGAGTCTCCTCTGTAACCGAATCCGCCTCAAGCTTACCTTCAGCCACGTCTGCAGACAGTCTTCTTACCGCTCTTGTGATTTCATCCCTTCCCCCATAATTAATGGCAATCTGGAAATGCAGTCCCGTATTGTTCTTGGTCGATTCTTCAAGGTCTCTGATCGATTCCTGAAGGTCCCAATCAAGTCCTGTCTTGTCACCTATTACCCTGACACACATATTGTTTTTATTGGCACGCTTCTTCGCATTAACCATATAGTTCCTAAGAAGTTTCATCAGGGCATCGACCTCATCCTTAGGTCTTGACCAGTTCTCTGTCGAGAATGCATATACCGTAAAATACTGAATACCCATGTTATAGGTAATCTCACACATATCCTCTACGACCCTGGCACCCTGAACATGTCCGGCATTTCTGGGAAGTCCCTTGGACTTGGCCCATCTTCCGTTTCCATCCAGTATTATCGCCACATGCTTTGGTATTTCCATATATCCTCCAGGCTTTGTTCAAACAAAAATTTAATAAAAAGGGGCTCCTTAATCAGGAGCCCCTCACTATTATACTGTCATAATCTCCTTAGACTTCTCCTCGATTGCTGCATCAATATCCTTGATGAACTTATCTGTCATCTTCTGGAGCTGCTCTTCCATATCCTTTATCTCGTCTTCAGATATATCCTCCTTGGCGAGCTTCTTGAAAGCATCGTTACCGTCACGTCTGATATTTCTTACCGCAACCTTGGCATCCTCACCCTTCTTCTTAACATCCTTAGAGAGTTCCTTACGTCTCTCCTCTGTAAGTTCAGGGAATACAAGTCTTATTACCGAACCGTCATTGCTTGGTGTAATTCCGACATCCGATGCCAGAATAGCCTTCTCAATCTCCTTAATCAGACTCTTCTCCCAGGGTGCTATCTGAATCATCCTAGCCTCCGGAACAGATATATTACCTACCTGCTGAATAGGAGTAGGTGTTCCGTAATAATCAACCTTAACCTTATCCAGTACATGAGGATTGGCACGACCTGCTCTTATTGTCTGGTAATCTGCAATAAGATGATCATAGGCCTTGGTCATCTTGTCGCTATATACATTCAATCTTTCGTTCATACTAACTCCTTAAACAGTTACTTTCGTACCCTTGAAGGTACCCTTAACAGCATTAACGATACTGTTCTCTTCATTAAGTCCAAATACCCACATGGGCATCTTATTGTCCCTGGCAAGTATTGACGCCGTCATGTCAACAACCTGGAGGTTCTTCTCTATTACCTCATCAATGCTTACCGAATCATACTTAACGGCATTGGGATTGGTTCTCGGATCCGAGTCATATACCGCATCCACAGCCTTGGCAAGCAGGATAACATCTGCATCCACTTCTATCGCACGAAGCACCACTCCCGTATCTGTTGAGAAATACGGATGTCCCGTTCCTCCCGCGAAGAATACGACCATACCCTTAGAAAAGTATTTGTTCGCTCTGTCCTTACTGAAGAGTTTGGTAAAAGCGCCGCATTCAAAGGGTGTGAGGATTGAAGTCATCATCCCAACTGACCTGAACATCTCTGATACATATATACAGTTCATAACCGTAGCAAGCATACCTATCTGGTCTGCCTTGGTTCTGTCAACGGTATTATTCTGACGACCTCTCCAGAAATTGCCACCGCCTATAACGATTCCCACCTGGATTCCGTCATCAACCAGCTCCTTGACCTGTCTTGCTACTGCGAGAATAGTTTCATCATCAAAGCCCTTGTGCTTATCTCCCGCCAGGGCCTCGCCACTAAGCTTAAGTAAAATCCTCTTCATACAACTCCTACTCTGCAAAGAAATTCTTAGGACTTACATCTGCATAGCACTGTGAGCATAAGCCTTCGATAGCAGCTCCGTTATTAATCTGAACAGCCTTAGACTTGATATTACCCATAACAATAGCTGTAGAATCAAGAATTACAGGTCCATGAACATCGATATCCCCCTTTACGGCACCTGCAATAACAGCACTTGTTGCATAGAGGTTACCCTTAATAATCGTATCCTGTCCAACCTTGATAGGTCCTGTTGTTGAGATATCACCATCGATTCTGGCATTCTGTGCGAAGAACTCAGCTGCCTCTGAATTACCCTTGATCACACCTGTAACATTGAGCTTTCCTCTGATTGAGATGTTACCGTTAACACATCCGATAACATCCAGTGAGCCATGGCTCTCAATATCTCCGTTAAGAGTCATCATCTTGGTAATAGTAGCAACTTCATCGCTTACGAAATACTCTTCCACAGGCTCCTCCTCTACTACCGGCTCCTCTACGGGTGCACTATATGAATATGAATTAGTATAATCTGATGAATATGAAGATGTCTCTTCTGTAACCACGGGCTCTTCTGCCACAGGTGCCGAATATGCAGGCTCTGTGACTGCAGGCTCCTCTGCTACAGGCTCCTCTGCCACGGGCTCCTCAATCGCAGGCTCTTCTACTGCCGGCTCTTCGATTACAGGCTTAGCTGCAACAATCGACTTATCAAAATCTGACATATCAGGGAATGAATATTCAGGCTTAACAAATGCATCTCCATCCATTGAGGGAAGATCCTCGAATGATGCAGAAGATGTTGTCTCCTCCTTGTGCTCCATACCCATTGATTCCTCAGCTGCCTGTAATAATGCTTCCTCGTCAACCTTAGAAACCTTACCGTTATCCTCCGGTACGAGTTCGCTCACAGCCTGCGCCAAATCTTCCTTCAAATCAGAAAAAAATCCCATTTACTCCGCCTCCTTTAGTTCTTTATGCTGTACCGCCACTGTATCTGCCGTAATAGGCAACACCTCAACATCCTCCATAGCAGACAACGTCTCCAACAATGTTGGCAGTGCCGCAACAGTAGTATACTTAGTTGATGTGTCATGCATAAGCACGACAGACTCATTATGATTATTAATTCCTGCTAAGCAGTTGGCTACGATTCTGTCCGATGAAAGTGTGATCCTGCTGGCATCACCGCTTGATACATTCCAGTCAAAATACTTAACACCCTCCGCATTAAGATATTCACACAATTCATCCATATCTGTCTGACTCACCGTATTGGAGCTTCCTCCCGGGAATCTGTATATAACCGGATCCTCACCGGTAATCCCCTTAACATAATCCCTTATACGGTTGAAATCCTTAATGAAGCTGTCCTTGTCCTTATATATGTCTTTATATATGTGACTGTAGGAATGCATCGCAAGGGTATGACCTCTGTCGTAGATAGCCTGATACCTCTCAGGGAAGGCCTCAGCCGCCTCTCCGGTCACGAAGAAGGTGGCCTTCACCCCATACTCATCCAGAATATCAAGAATCTGTTCCGTATAGATACTGGGTCCGTCATCAAAAGTCAGATATACTTCTCTTACAGGCTTCTCATCGCCCGCTTCAATCTCCACCGTATCCGTATCCACATTCTCAAGGTTGATTGATACCGCCGCCTCGCTAAGCTCAGCCTCAGCAGCTATCCTCTCATTCTCTTCAGTGTACAGTCTCTGTTGGAGATCATCTGTTATTGTAAGCTGTGCTTCATATTGGGAACTCATCTCCATTAGCTCATTATTCGTCATATAAAGAGCACACCCAAGATAAATCGCACAGGCTATGGGAATTGTAATAAAGACCAGGAAAAAGAAAACGATTAACGCTTTGATAACCTTAACCCGCTTCCTTCTCCTATTCTGTATCGAAGTATCTTCCATAAACCAACTCAAGTATTAATATCGTTAATAATTATACCTTGCAAATCGCCTAAATGCAATCGCAACAGCGCAATAATTAAGCAAGTTGTCAAAACATTTTAAGCATTTGCAACCGGATGTTATTTAATATACACCTTTTTATTGAGTGGTGTCACACTCTTCACTTCCAGTCTGTCAATACTTCTGATGTACTGCTCAAACTTAGAGAAGCCGTATTCCTTCGGATTGAAATCCGGATATTCATTCTTAATCTCCGAACTCAGTGTACCTAAATTGATTCCCTTATCTCCATGAACCCGTACCATCTCTACAATACCGTTCTCCAGGGCGTCAACGCTTCCGGATACGTTGAGCGAGACATTAATGGAGGTTCCTATATGCTCCATACTGAGAAAATCAAAGGTCTTTAAGAAAATGGAGAACTTAGAATAACCGTAATTTCTGGTATCGAAATCAGGATATCTCTTCTGCAGTCTGCTTCCAAGCTCGCCCATATCTATTCCGTTGGTATCATCTCCGTTGGCAAGGATAATATCCTTAAGTGCCGAAGCTATCTGTTCCAGAGGAGTAATGGAGGTCTCATCATCCTTGTCTGCGGAAGCCTCCTTCTTAGTTTTTGTATCGGGCTTCTCCTCACTCTTTCCACTCTTCTTCTTGCTGTTCTTTACAGACTCTCTGTCGTCATCATCATCCGCGATCCTGTCAAGGAACTTGAACTCATTGCAGGCTGCACAGAAGGGTGACGGAGTCTTGCTTTCTCCAAGACCGATAACCATCTTGCCGGCCTCTCTAAGTCTTGCCGCAAGCCTTGTGAAATCACTGTCCGACGAGCAGAGTGCGAAGCCTTCAACCTCTCCGCCATACAGAATATCCATAGCGTCTATTATCATAGCTGAGTCGGTAGCATTTTTTCCATATGTATAACTGTATTGCTGGATGGGGGTCAGGCTGTGCTTAAGCAGTACCTTCTTCCAGCCCGATGCGCTGTTGCCGGTCCAGTCACAATATACCCTCTTGTAGGTAATTGTGCCCTTATTACTTATCTCATTAAGAATACTGGTAACATACTTAGGCGCTATGTTATCTGCATCAATCAAAACTGCGAATCTTTTCTCTTCTGACATAATCTACTCTCTGTACTTCCTCATGTTATTTACAAAACTTTACGCAAATAAGTATATCAAAAAAAGCAAAAAGGTGCGACTAAAAAATCGCACCTTAAAGCAGATAAATGAAGGGTTTTATATTTTGATTATACTATTTTAGCTGTTCTTTACAGACTCTCTTAAGTGCCAGATATCTCTGTCATACTCTTCGATCGTTCTGTCTGACGAGAAGAAGCCTGCCTTGGCAATGTTCACAAGCATCATGCTCTGCCACTTAGCTCTGTCCTCATAGTCTTCAAACATCTTATCCTTAACCTTAATATAGTCCTCAAGGTCAAGTAAGGTCATGAACCAGTCCTTATTGATAAGCTCCTTGTACAGTCTCTCAAGGTTCTTCTTGTCGCCAACCTTTACTACTTCATCGCTGATGATGAAGTCAACAGCCTCCTTGATAACAGGGCTCTTCTCATAGAAGTCCTTAGATACATAATCCGCCTTCTCATAGTGTTTGATTACGGCATCAGACTTCTCACCGAAGATATAGATGTTATCATCACCTACAAGCTCGTGAATCTCAACGTTAGCTCCGTCAGATGTTCCGAGAGTAACGGCACCGTTAAGCATGAGCTTCATGTTACCTGTACCGGATGCCTCCTTGGAAGCAAGTGATATCTGCTCAGAGATATCCGCTGCCGGAACAAGCTTCTCTGCATAGCTTACGTTGTAGTTCTCTACCATTACAACCTTCATATAAGGTGATACCTCCGGATCCTTAGCCACAATCTCCTGAAGGCAGAGCAGCAGGTGGATAATATCCTGTGCAATGATATATGCAGGAGCTGCCTTGGCACCGAAGATGAATGTCATAGGTCTTGCCGGCTTCTTACCTCTCTTAATCTCTAAATACTTATGAATGATGTATAATGCATTCATCTGCTGACGCTTATACTCGTGAAGTCTCTTAATCTGAATGTCGAAGATGGATGTAGGATCAACCTCAACACCCTCCTTCTCCTTAAGATATGCAGCAAGGGCCTTCTTCTTGTCATCCTTGATTGCCTGCATCTTAGCTAAGAAAGCAGCATCGTCCTTGTGCTCAAGAAGTTTCTCAAGTTCGAATGCGTTCTTCTTGTAACCGCTTCCGATTGTTGCTGTGATAAGGCTGTCAAGTTCCCTGTTACAGCTCATAAGCCATCTGCGGAAGGTAATACCGTTTGTCTTATTGTTAAACTTCTCAGGATAAATCTTGTAGAAGTTGTTAAGCTCTGTATCCTTCAGAATCTCTGTATGGATTGCGGCAACACCATTGATAGAGTATCCGTAATGAATATCCATATGAGCCATATGTACTCTTTCGTTCTCATCGATGATATATACGCTCTCATCATCGAACTTAGCTCTTACTCTCTTATCAAGTTCCTTGATAATGGGAATGAGGTGAGGAACAACCTTCTCAAGGTACTCGATAGGCCACTTCTCAAGAGCCTCAGCAAGAATTGTATGGTTGGTATAGGCACAAGTCTTTGATACAACATCAATAGCCTCATCAAGAGTGAATGCCTTGTCATCAACAAGGATTCTGATAAGTTCAGGGATAACCATTGAAGGATGTGTATCGTTGATCTGGATAGCGCAGTGCTCATACATCTTTCTTAAGTCATAATGACGCTCCTTCATCTCCCAGAGAATGAGCTGAGCAGCATTACTTACCATGAAATACTCCTGGTAAATTCTAAGGAGATTACCTGCCTCATCCGAATCATCCGGATACAGGAAAAGTGTGAGGTTCTTAAGAATATCCTCCTTGTCAAAATCGATACCCTTCTTAACGATGCTCTCATCAATAGTCTCAAGATCGAATAAGTGAAGCTTATTCACACCGTTATCGTATCCGATCACGTCAATATCATACAGTCTTGAACGAACGGACATATCTCCAAACTTAACCTCAAAGCTTAAGTCTGTCTTGTTAAGCCATGACAGCTTCTCAATCCATTCATTCTTTGTAGCGAACTGCTTCTTATCCTTGAACTCCTGCTTGAAAAGGCCAAGATGATAATTAAGTCCGATACCGTCTCCGGGAAGACCCAGTGTTGCTATACTGTCAAGGAAGCAGGCAGCCAGACGTCCGAGACCGCCGTTACCGAGCGAGGGTTCAGGCTCGCACTCTTCAATAAGTGCCATGTCCTTACCATGCTTAGCAAGAACCTCCTTAACCTTGTCATACATTCCAAGATTAATAAGGTTGTTGGACATAAGTCTTCCGATCAGGAACTCAGCCGAGATATAGTATATCTTCTTCTCACCTGCAATCGGAGTTGTAGACTGTGTAAGTCCCTTGGTCAACTCAAGTACACAGTAATAAGTTTCCTTATCTGTACACTTGTCAAGTTCCTTACCGAACATCTCCTTGGCGATGTTCTTAAGCTCGTCTTCAATGTGGTCCTCAATTACGTTTCTCTGTAATGTAGCCTGTAATGCCATTTTGTCCTCCTGAAAAATTATAAGTTAATTAACGTACTTCCGTACTGTTTTCTTCATTTGGTAGTGTATAACATAAATAAAGAAAAATCAATAGGTTTTGCCTAAATTTACGAAACTTTTCTAAAATTAGTATTTTTTACCAAATAACACCTGCCTCTGATGGATATATTGCACAAAAAAACTCCGGGAGAATATCTCCCGGAGAAAAATCACATTATTCAGCCCTTGCTTGCTTCGAATTCCTTGATCACATCCTCGTCAGGAGTCTTGGTAAGGAGGCTCACAACAACAATGAATATGAACGATACAATGAAGGCAGGCAGAAGCTCATAGATTGCGAACACACCGCCGATTGGCTTAACCGCAAACTTCCAGATGAATACCATCGCACCACCCGAAATCATTCCGGCCAGTGCGCCTGCTAAGGTTGTTCTCTTCCAGAACAGCGACAGAAGGGTCAGCGCACCGAAGGCACCGCCGAAGCCTGCCCATGCGAAGGATACAATTCTGAATACGGAAGAATTGGGATCCAATGCAAAGAGTACACCCAGAATGGCTATAATCACAATTGCCACTCTTGCTGTTACAAGCTTCTTCTTCTCATCAAGCTTAATTCCGAAGAACTCACCGATTATATTCTCAGATACAGATGAGGCCGCAGCAAGCATCTGTGAATCCGCTGTTGACATTGTAGCAGCAAGTACACCCGCAAGGATTACACCCGCCAGTATTGCTGTAAGTATACCATGCTCTGAGATAAGCCCCGCAAGCCTTACCATGATGGTCTCAGCTGATGAAGCATTATCAAGATACTCAAGTACTCCCGCGTTGGTAACACCAAGTCCTACCACACCGATTACAATTGCAGCACCCATTGCGATGAATACCCATACGGTTGCCACTCTTCTGCTGAGTTTAAGCTTATTCTCATCCTCAATAGCCATGAACCTAAGCAGTATATGAGGCATACCGAAGTATCCGAGTCCCCATGCAAGAGTAGATATTATTGCGATAACACCGCCGTAGCTCATTGCCGAACCTGTTGTTACATCATAGATGTCGGACAGACTTAAGTGTCCGGGAAGAGCCTTAGCATTGGCAATAACCGCTTCCATTCCGCCTGCAGTCTGAATACCGTAGATCAGAACCGCAACAAGTGCAATACTCATTACAATACTCTGAATAAAGTCTGTGGTAGATACAGCCTTGAAGCCTCCTGTTACGGTGTATAGAACAATGACGATGGCAGAGCCAACCATTGCTACTGTATAGTCTACACCGAATAAACTGTTAAACAGCTTACCGCAGGCAGCAAATCCGCTTGCTGTATAGGGAACAAAGAAAATAATGATAACAAGAGCCGCAATGGCACTTAATATATTCTTATCATCATGAAATCTCTTTGAAAAAAACTGTGGTACTGTAAAAGCGCCGATATTGCTTGAATACCTTCTGAGTCGCTTAGACACCAGAAGCCAGTTAAGATATGTACCGATTCCAAGTCCTAAAGCTGTCCACACCGGCTCACAGATACCTGACAGATATGCCAGACCCGGGAGTCCCATAAGCAGCCATGATGACATGTCCGATGCTTCCGCAGACATCGCTGTAACCAGAGGACCCATCTTACGGCCTCCCAGGTAGAAATCTGTGGAATCCCCATTGTTCTTACTGAAGATAAATCCTATAGCCAGCATCATAAGCAGATATATGCACATAGCTACAAGAATACAGAAATTAATAGTATTCATAATATCCCTCCTCTTATATTATCTATCGCTCGAACTTCACAGCGACATATGTATCATCATCTGTACAACGAACCAGCTTCTTAATCTGATCATCTCTTCTTGAAACAGAGATTATCTGCCCTTCGTCCAGATTGACTTCTATGCTTCCATCTTCCTTCTTAATCAGATTTCTGAAGATGACAACAGCCTCTGCAGGTACCGTCTCACCGTCATTCTGTGAGATGGCTGTATCATATACGATCTTCACATCATTGTAATGCATGCCCGGCTCACCTATATGTTCTTCGGTTACACAGGCAAAATATGCTGAGATGAATGACACAGTTGTGAATCTAAAGGTATAGTCAGTTCCGTCCGTACTGTACATCTTGCCGGCATCAGAGAAAACTCTGAGTCCAAACTCATTGGCATCTCCGGGTTCTGTACCGAACAGCGTTGCACCCTTACTCTTCATCTCCTCTAAGAGTTCATCCGGAACCTCGGATATATCGGTCAGATATCTTTCCTTGGATGATACTGTGTAATCCTTGGTTAAGCTGTTGCCCTCACCCTCTATCTCATAGGTATATTTAGCCAGAGTCTCGGAATCAAAGCTTGCTTTGATAGTAATCACGTCCCCGTCATCATAGCATTCCTTGGGGTCAACAATACTGAATTCCACGGTTTTGAGAACCTCATCGGTAGTATTATTAACAACGTTCACCGTCATCATCGGTGCCACGCCCTCAGTCTCAACAATGATTCCGCTAAACAGCTCATCCTTGCTGATAACAGTTGCCTCAGGCAGGTCCTTAACCGTCACTGTCTCCTTCTTGCCCTTAACCTTAAGTCCCAGGCTCTTGGCCAGATCCTTGTCATAGCTGTATTCTATCTCAAGCTTGTCACCATTGGACAGTTCACCATTCTTAGTCTTATCGTTCTCTAAAATGTCTACCTTTACCGTTTCAAAAAACGCTCCGTACTCAGGTAGTATCTCAGTTTCAACGCCGAGTGTTCCGCTTCCGTCATATCCTGTAAGTGTTGCACTTGTAAGGTCCGACAGATTAATCACGTCGTATCTTGCAATGCCCACCATATATACTGCAAAAGCTACTGCGAAGGCGAAGGTTGCAAGAGCCACTCCCTTAATCACAAGCTCGATGGTTCTTCTTCTCTTGCTCATCTTCCGTCTTCTCGGCTGCACTATTACTCTCTTTGTCTCCAGAATAGCCATTGGATTATTCCCTCCAGAAAGGATTGTATTTCCTCTCGTGTCCTATCGTTGTCTGTTCACCGTGTCCCGGGTATACCCTGGTATCGTCGGGAAGCGGTGATAATTTGTTCATAATACTATGTGTTATTTCAGACATACTTCCCGTCGGAAGGTCTGTTCTGCCAATACTCTCCTCAAATAATGTATCTCCTGAAATCAGTACTGCATCATCAGGAAAATAATAGCAGCATGAGCCCGCCGTATGACCGGGTGTTGCCAACACCTGAATCTTAAAGCCGTTAAGTTCAAGCATCTCTTGGTCATGTACAAAGGTATTAGCCTTAACGGTGCAGCCTCTTCCCGCCTGTTCAGAGACATTAAGTATTACACTCTCAAGCAGCTGCTGTTCGTCATCCAGGGCAAAAACAGGCGCTGACGAAAGAGCCCTGAGCTTAGAGCAGCCCCAAATATGGTCAAAGTGACCGTGCGTCAGGCATATAGCCTTCACGCTAAAGCCCTTGCTCTTAAGTGCTTCATATATATAGTCACCTCTGTCAGCCGGATCAAATACGATACAGTCACTGCCGCCTTCGTGATATACAAAGTAGCAGTTGGTTGCACACATGCTCAATACCAGTCTGCCAATCTTTAAATCAGACATAATTACCTCTCAATATCTATAACGCCCGGAATCTTACTGAGTTTGTCAATAATCTTATTCATCTCTTCCTTGCCGCTGGTCTCAAACATTACCTGCATGGTGGCAATATCCTGCTTACTTGTTCTTGTATTAACACCAAGAATATTGACATTCTTCTCCGTAAGAGTTCGGGATACATCAACAAGCAGCCCCCTTCGGTTATTGGCATAGATTACAATCTCAACCTGATAGGTTCCGCCGCTCTCCACGCTCTCCTTCTGCCACTCGGCATCCATAAGGCGTGCTCTGTCAACCTCTGACATATTAATAACATTGATACAGTCACTTCTGTGGATTGAGATTCCTCGTCCTCTTGTTACAAATCCGACAATCTCATCACCCGGAAGAGGATTACAGCACTTGGAGAATCTGACAGACAGATCGTGTACTCCCTTAACAGTGATACCGCTTGTGTTCTTATGATTGGCAGCACTTATCTTATCACTGTGAGATTCAATCTCCTTCTGTATCTCTTCATCGGTGACTTCCTTAGGATGATCAGCCTCATAGAATTCATTCATCCTGTTGGCAATCTGACCTTCCTTAAGTCCTCCGTGTCCGATAGCGGCAAGAACAGCATCCCAGTCATGGAAGCCGTACTTATATATTATCTTCTCTTCATATTCCGGGATAAGAATAAGGGCAGGATCTATGCTCTTAGCCTTACAGTATGCATTAAGCAGTTCTCTTCCCCTGAATATGTTCTCTTCCTTAAGCTCAGCCTTGAACCACTGATTAATCTTGGTCTTGGCTTGAGAAGACTTGCATATCGATAACCAGTCCCTGCTCGGTCCCTTGGAATTCTGAGAAGTAATAATCTCAACCTTGTCTCCATTAGCCAGCTGGTAATCAATATTAACTATTCTTCCGTTTACCCTGGCACCCACCATCTTATTTCCGACAGCTGTGTGGATGGAATATGCGAAATCAATAGGTGTACTTCCCGCAGGAAGATTCTTAACCTCTCCGTTTGGTGTGAAGCAGTATACCGAATCCGAGAACAGGTCAAGGTCTGACTTAAGTACAGACATGAACTCCTTATTGTCCGACATGTCTCTCTGCCATTCAAGGATATGTCTTAGCCAGGTCAGCTTCTCTTCTTCACCGAAGTTTCCTGTCTTGCCATCAGAGATTTCCTTATACTTCCAGTGAGCTGCAATACCGTACTCAGCGGCCTTATGCATCTCCCAGGTTCTAATCTGTATCTCGAAGGGCTGTCCCGTCTCACCGATAAGTGTGGTATGAATACTCTGATACATGTTGGGCTTGGGCATTGCAATATAATCCTTGAATCTGCCGGGAATCGGCTTATACAATTCATGGATTACGCCAAGGGCCGCATAACAGTCCTTCACAGTGTCCACAATAATTCTTACTGCGAAAAGATCGTAAATTTCCTCCAGAGTCTTGTTCTGGTTCTTCATCTTCTTATATATAGAGAAGAAATGCTTGATCCTTCCGTCGACCTCTGCCTTAATTCCGGCATTGTCAATATTGGTCTTAACATCAAGTACTATCTTCTGAATATATCTTTCTCTTTCGCTTTTTCTGATAGCAATCTTGTCTACCAGGTCATAATATACCTCAGGCTCAAGGTATTTGAGGCTTAAGTCATCAAGCTCAACCTTAATCTTGGAAATACCGAGTCTCTGAGCAATTGGGCTGTAGATATCCAGGGTCTCTCTTGCGATCCTCTGCTGCTTCTCGGGCTGCATATGCTTAAGTGTTCGCATGTTGTGCAGTCTGTCGGCAAGCTTGATGATAATAACTCTGATATCCTTAGCCATGGCCAAGAACATCTTACGCAGGTTCTCCGCCTGCATCTCAGCACGGTCGTGAGCCTTATCCTCACCGATAGTCTGGGTCAGCTGGATACTGTCGAGCTTCGTAACACCGTCGACCAGATGAGCAACATCAATACCGAACTCCTCTGTCACGTCCTCGTTAGTCCACTCAGTATCCTCTATAACATCATGAAGCAGACCTGCGGCTATGGTTTCCTTGTCCATCTCCAGGTCGGCTAATATTATTGCAACATAAAGCGGATGAACTATATATGGTTCACCCGACTTGCGCATCTGATTGGCATGAGCTGAGCCTGCAACCTCATACGCCTTCTCAATAAGGCTTATATCATCCGACGGATGATACTTGCGCACTCTGGCTATAAGGTCAAGGTAGAGTTCTTCAGGTGGCAGAAATTCAGCTAGGGATTCAATTCTGCCATCATCAAATACGATACCGTTTTCTTCAGTTGTAGAAGTAACCAGTTTCTTCTCAGCCATAAATATCCCCGGGATTATTTCCCCTCATATTTGATTACAGATAACAACGGTGAAGATATCTTCTCTCTTCCGTTAAGACCTGCCAGCTCCATTAGAACAACAGTTGCAACAACCTCTCCGCCAAGCTTCTCAATCAGATTGATGCCTGCCTGAATGGTTCCACCCGTCGCAATAAGGTCATCAACTACGAGCACCTTATCTCCCGGCTTAATGCTGTCCTTGTGCATCTCAATGGTTGCCTGACCATATTCGAGCTCATAGCTCTCTTCCACGGTCTCTCTTGGCAGCTTGCCCTTCTTCCTTATGAGAGTGAATGGCTTGCCAAGTGCATAGGCAAGAGGCGCTCCAAAGATAAATCCTCTGGATTCCGCACCGGCTATTATGTCAAAATCGAGAGAACTGACAAGTTCCTTCATACTGTCAATTGCAAGCCTAAGTCCGTCCGGATCCTCTAAAACCGTAGTAATATCACGAAACATTATTCCGGGTTCCGGGAAATCGGGAATGGTTGTTACATAATCTTCAATGCTGTTTCTAATCATATTTACCCCTCTGTGTGCATAATAAACCACATTTCCTAATTATAATAAAGCCAATGATTATCGTCAACGTGCTAAATCGCCAATATTTTCTAGCCCATAAACTGACTTTTGAACAATTCGCTATAGAAGCCGCCCTTAGCTAACAACTCCTCATGAGTGCCCAGTTCTATAATGTGACCATCCTTCATTACGATAATCTTATCAGCATCCATGATGGTTGAGAGTCTGTGGGCAACAATAAAGCTGGTTCTGCCCTTCATAAGCTTATGGAAGGCTTCCTGTATCTTAAGCTCGGTTCTTGTATCAATGCTTGAAGTAGCCTCATCAAGAATTAATATCGGCGGAAGTGCAAGCATGACCCTGGATATACACAGTAACTGCTTCTGTCCTACTGACAGATCCGAGCCGTCCTCACTGAGTACGGTATCATAGCCCTCCGGCAGTCTCCTGATAAAGCTGTCTGCATGACACTCCATGGCAGCCTTAATACATTCCTCTCTGGTGGCGTTCTTATTGCCGATTCTGATATTATCAAGAACAGTACCGTTCTTTATCCAGGTATCCTGAAGCACCATACCGAAGCGGCTCCTGTGTCTCTGTCTTGACAGGGATGTGATATCCTCTCCGTCCACGGTAATGTGTCCGCCCTTCACATCGTAGAATCTCATAAGAAGGTTAATCAGAGTGGTTTTTCCGCAGCCTGTAGGTCCTACTATGGCTATGCGTTCACCCTTGGCAACATCTATATTGAAGTCCTCAATAAGCGGCTTGTCGGGAACATAGCTGAAGTCAACCTTCGACACGCTGATATCTCCGCTAACCATTCCCTCATATCTGACATTATCGCCGATTTCAAGGTCGCTCTCATTGTCTTCATACAGAAGCTCGAAAGCTCTGGAAGCACAGGCAAAGGCATTCTGAAGCTCTGTTACAACACCTGATATCTCATTGAAGGGCTTCGTATACTGGGTTGCATATGCAAGCAGTGTAGACAGATTGCCTATTGTAATATATCCACCAATAACCCTGTAGGCTCCGACAAGAGCAACCAATGCATAGCAGATGGCATTTACAAATCTCGTTCCCGGATTAACTATGGATGAGAAGAAAAGTGCTTTAAGGGATACCTTACTCAATCTCTCATTCACATCATCAAACCTCTCTATTGCCCTCTCTTCATAGCCAAAGGATTTGACGACCTTCTCATTGCCGATCATTTCATCAATAATGGCAGTCTGCTCACCCTTGGTTACCGACTGCTTAATAAACATATCATGTGTATTCTTGGCAATATATCGCGCAAGGAAGAGCGACAGCGGTGTGACAAATACTACCACAACCGTAGTTATTCTGCTAAGTGTCCACATATATATAAGCGTTCCGACTATGGTCACAATTCCGGTAAAGGCCTGTGTAAATCCAAGTAGGAGACCATCTGCGAAGGTATCAACATCCGTTACCATTCTTGAGACCAGATCTCCGGTCGGATGTGTATCGAGATAATTGAAGGGAAGCTTCTGAAGCTTATTAAATATATCGTTTCTTAAGTCTCTTGTGACCTCATAGGTAATCTTATTATTAATGAGTGCCATAAGCCACTGCATAAGAGCAGTAAGAACAACTACTAAAACAATCAGGAGCAGACTGTGACCCAGTCCTTCGCGATTTTGCTCCTTGACCATATCAATGGCAGAACCGAAGATGACCGGCACATAGAGTGCACTTAAGGACGAAGCAAGCGCAAGCAGGATTGAGAGTGTGAACATCAATTTGTGCTTGCCGACATAATACATTACCGTGCGGAAGGTGTTTCTCTTCTTCATGTCAGGCCTCCTTCCCGGTCAGCTGTGAGGAATGAATCTCCCTATAGACCTCACAGTTGTCTAACAGTTCATCGTGGGTGCCGATTCCCGCAACACGTCCATCATCCAGAACTATTATCTTGTCAGCATAGCGGATGGAACCGGTGCGCTGTGAGATGATGAACACTGTCGGCTTATACTCCAGATTACGGATGGCTCTTCTTAGCTGCAGATCTGTCGCATAGTCAAGTGCAGACGAGCTGTCATCAAGAATAAGGATGTCGGGCTTATAGGCCAGGGTTCTTGCAATGGAGAGACGCTGGCGCTGTCCTCCGGAGAAATTGCGGCCACCCTGCTCGACCTCTGCCTCAATTCCGCCCTTGCCGTCAACAATAACCCCCGACTGCGAATCGGCTATTGCCTTCTCCATGTCCTCGAGCGATACATTCTCATCACCCATTCTTAGATTGTCAGCGATACTGCCCTTGAAGAGCACTGCCTTCTGCTTGACAACACCGACTATCCTCCTAAGCTCGGCAACGCGGTAATCCCTGACATCGATTCCGTCTATCCTGACACTGCCCTTCGTAACATCATAGAATCGGGGAATAAGGTTCACAAGTGTACTCTTGCCTGAGCCCGTACCTCCGATTACGCCTACAGTCTCACCCCTGTTCACATGGAAGTTCACATCACTTAGCGACTCCTCTCCTGCGCCGGGATATGCAAAGCTTACATTATTAAATTCAATGTATGGGGCTCTGCCTGATTGGATATCTTCACTGTCGCAGCTCTTTTGCCGGTTGCCTGCCTCAGCTGCACCTATACCGTCCTCCATACTCGGACTAATATCCAGGATGTCTGAGATTCTCCTGCTGCTTGCAAGGGCCCTGTTGAGTGTCACAATCAGATTCGCAAGCTTCACAAGCTCAACCAGTATCTGCGACATATAATTATAGAGCGCAATCACCTGACCTGCGGTAAGCGTACCCATGCTCACCTTGATACCACCCAGATAAATAACACCCGCCGTTGCCAGATTGATAAGCACATAGGTAAGCGGATTCATAAGTGCGGAAATATTCCCCGCCCTTGTCTGCGCATCAAAATAATTCCCATTTACATCCTTGAAGTCATCTATAGCCTTGGACTCCAGGCGGAAGGCACGAAGCACTCTTAGTCCTGTCAGGCTCTCCCTGGTCGAATTGGTCACCTCATCCAGTCTGTTCTGCACCTGCCTGAGCGCCGGAATGTTCTTCGATATAAGGAAGAACACCACGCCGCCGATTCCTATTATTGCAGCCACAAAGATTAGTGCACTTGTGAAATCTATGGTGAACGCCATAAACATGGCTCCGAATACAACAAAAGGGCTCCTGAGAAAGAGCCTTAAGAACATATTTACACCTGTCTGGACCTTATTCACATCGCTGGTCATCCTGGTAATCATGGTGCTGGTTCCGACCTCATCAATATCAGGATACGACAGATTCATCAGATGCTTGAAAAGTACGAGTCTTAACTTGGTCGCAAAGCCGATTGCGGCCTTCGCAGAGAAATACTGCGCCGTAATTGCAACCGCACATCCCACTATCGCCAGTACAAACAGAACCACTATCATCAGGTAAATATACGGAATATCCCCATCTCCGATTCCCCTGTCAATCAGGCTCGCAATTACAATCGGTACGATAAGCTCAAAGCACGCCTCGAGCATCTTGAACCCCGGCGCAAGGATGCACTCCCTTATATACTCCTTCAAATACGGTAAAAGCTTTCTCAACTCCCACTCCTCCTACAGTCTTCAACCCATTAATTCTAGCATCATTGCATTTCCGGCGCAAGCGAGAGCCCCGGCTTCCCGGTGGCACACAAAAGACACCCCGCAGTTTCTGCGGGGTGTTGGAATAGTCTGTATTGTATGGAGCGCTTAGTACATGCCGCCGTCCATACCGCCCTGAGGCATCGGAGGTTCCGGCTCCTTAATTGTGGCAACAACTGACTCTGTTGTAAGGAGAGTTGATGCTACACTGGTTGCGTTCTGAAGAGCTGAACGTGTAACCTTGGCAGGGTCGAGGATACCAACCTTAACCATGTCTACGTACTCCTCCTTGAGTGCATCGAATCCGATACCAACCTCTGACTCACGAACCTTGTTGATGATTACTGAGCCTTCAAGACCTGCATTGGCTGCGATGTGGAACAGAGGAGCCTCAAGAGCCTTGAGCACGATCTTGGCACCTGTCTTCTCGTCGCCGTCAAGTGAATCAGCAAGCTTAGCAACTTCCTTAGAAGCGTGGATGTAAGCTGAACCACCACCCTGGATGATACCTTCCTCAACTGCAGCCTTGGTTGCAGCAAGAGCATCCTCAAGACGAAGCTTAGCTTCCTTCATCTCTGTCTCTGTTGCGGCACCTACACGGATAACTGCAACACCGCCTGCAAGCTTAGCCAGTCTCTCCTGGAGCTTCTCTTTATCGAAGTCTGAGGTGGTTGTCTCAATCTGGTTCTTGATAATCTTGATACGTCCGTCAATTGCAGCCTTGTCGCCTGCACCCTCAACGATAACTGTGTTCTCCTTCTGAACCTTAACACTCTTAGCACGACCAAGCTGATCGAGTGTAGTTGTCTTAAGGTCAAGACCGAGTTCCTCAGAGATTACTGTACCGCCTGTAAGGATTGCAATATCCTCAAGCATTGCCTTACGTCTGTCACCGTAGCCGGGAGCCTTAACTGCCACTACGTTGAAGATACCACGAAGCTTATTCAAGATAAGAGTAGAGAGTGCCTCACCCTCAACATCCTCTGCGATGATAAGTAATGGTGTACCTGACTGATGAATCTGCTCAAGTATAGGAAGAATCTCCTGGATATTGGAAATCTTCTTATCTGTAATGAGAATGTATGGATTGCTGAGAACTGCTTCCATCTTCTCTGTATCTGTAACCATGTAAGCTGAGAGATAACCTCTGTCAAACTGCATACCTTCAACAAGGTCAAGCTCAGTCTGCATTGTCTTAGACTCTTCTATAGTAATAACACCGTCGCCTGTAACCTTCTCCATAGCATCTGCCACAAGCTCACCTACCTGCTCATCACCTGCAGATATTGCAGCTACTCTTGCGATGTGCTCCTTGCCGTTTACCTTAGAGCTCATCTTGGCAATAGCCTCAACTGCACAGTCTGTAGCCTTCTTCATACCCTTTCTTAAGATGATGGGGTTAGCACCTGCTGCAAGGTTCTTGATTCCCTCATGAATCATTGACTGGGCAAGAACTGTAGCTGTTGTTGTACCGTCACCGGCAACATCATTAGTCTTGGTTGCTACTTCCTTAACAAGCTGGGCACCCATGTTCTCGAATGGATCCTTAAGCTCAATTTCCTTAGCGATTGTAACACCGTCGTTAGTAATAAGCGGCGCACCGAATGACTTGTCCAATACTACGTTACGACCCTTGGGTCCGAGTGTTACTCTTACTGTGTCAGCTAACTGGTTGACACCTTTCTCTAATGCTGCACGAGCCTCTGCTCCGTACTTAATCTCCTTAGCCATTGTATATGCCTCCTTAGAATTACTTAATTATTGCAAGAATATCTGACTGCGATACGATGATATACTCCTCATCCTCATCTACCTTAACTTCTGTTCCGGAATACTTAGAGTAGATAACCTTATCGCCAACACTGACTTCCATCTTAACTTCATTGCCGTTAACCATTCCGCCGGGACCTACAGCAACAACCTCAGCCTGCTGCGGCTTCTCCTTATTCTGGCCCGGAAGTACAATTCCTGACTTGGTAGTCTCTTCTGCTACCAGCGCCTTAAGAACAACTCTGTCACCTAATGGAACTAATTTCATTTTCATTCGCCTCCTGTAAATACTTTATATTAAAGCTTTTATGTGATTATCACTCAAGCCCTTAGAGTGCTAACAATCACTACTTTTTCTATTGTAATCACTTTTTCCCATATTTCAACCCCTAAATTGTATTATTTACATATTTAATATTTTGTTTATATTTGTACAAAGAAAGGCAGGAAGTCCATTTACTTCCTGCCTTGTTGCTGTAGGTTAAGTCTAAAGCGCCTTACCGTCAAAGCGCGTAGTACTTATGTTGTGAATCAGAAGCACTTATTTTGGTGCTTCTTCGGACAGCCTCCGAACTTCTGACATTTGTAGCAAATCTCATTGTCACATCTGTCGGTCTCAAAGAATTGTTTGATATTGTTCAAGGTTGTCTCTGCGATGTTGCTAAGTGCCTCCTCTGTGAGGAAGGCCTGATGTGAAGTCACAATAACGTTGGGCATGGATATAAGCCTTGCCAGCGTATCGTCATCGATGATGTGACCCGACCTGTCGTGGAAGAAGACATCACTCTCTTCCTCATATACATCAAGGCAGGCAGCTCCGATCTTCCTCTCCTTGATTCCGTTAACCAGGGCATCCGCGTCAATGAGCGCGCCTCTTGATGTATTAATCAGGATAACACCCTTCTTCATCTTGGCTATGGAATCGCCATTCACCATATGGTGGTTCTCATCAGTCAGCGGACAATGGAAGGAGATTATGTCACTCTTCTCCCATATCTCATCAAGGGAAACGTAATTCAGTCCCGAATTCTCCTGGGGGAACTTGTCGTAGCAAATGATGTTCATGCCAAAGCCCTTACAGATATCAATGAAGATACGGCCAATCTTGCCTGTACCGATAACTCCGACGGTCTTGCCGTGGAGGTCGAATCCCGTAAGTCCGCTAAGCGAGAAGTTGTAGTCTCTTGTTCTGTTGTATGCCTTGTGAATCCTTCGTACACTTGTAAGCAGTAGTGCCATGGCATGTTCTGCTACCGCATAGGGTGAATACGCAGGCACTCTCACCACATTGATTCTGCCGTAGGCTCTCTCAATATCTACATTGTTATAGCCGGCACATCTTAGAGCGATAAGCTTTACACCCATCTTACACAGAGCGTCAATCACATCTGCTCCCACATCGTCGTTTACGAATACACAGACAACGTCTGCTCCCTTCGCAAGCGATACAGTATCCATAGATAGTCTGGTCTCATAATACTTAATCTCGTATTCCCCACCCTCATTGGCTTTGTCAAAGGATTGAATATCATAATCCTTCGCATCAAAGAATACTATTTTCTTCATATTATCACTCCTTTTTATCTATTATTCTTTGTGAAGTCTATCCAAATAACCGGGAGCGTTCTTAACCTCTATCTTGTTCTCGAACATGGCATATTCAGCATCGGATAATGCATCCTCCATGGTATTCTCGACATTGCTCTTGTAGTTTAGTCCGATCGCAACGCTGGGAGCGATATGCTCATCCTCAAAGGCATCCATGCGCCTCCTTACTCTGTCGATATATTCCTCAGCCTCATCATCTGCAGGCATCGGAATAACTACGTTGAACACATCTCCGTCAACCCTGCCGATTACATAATCCGGCTTAGCTTCATCACTGATGATTCCTGCAACGGTAGCAATCAGTCTGTCGCTCTCCTCATCACCATATCGGTCATTCACATACTTCCAGTCATTGATATTAATACATATAGCGGCAACCGGAACAACCTGCGACCTGTCAATAATCTTAATCCTGTTATCAAAATATGAGTGGTTAAGCACGCCCGTAAGTTCATCCGTCTTATCTCCGTGCTTGGCCTGATAGCTCTCCTTGGAAAGCTTGGCCTCAAGCTCGTCAACATAGATCGCAAGCTCTCTTGAGCGATATGTCTTATCAGCCATATTCTCAATGCTCTTGATTACACAGTCTACGATAAGGGCAGCCTCATCTCTGAGTGATTCGTCCACATCATCATAGTCCGCATAGATATGAGCAACCGTTCTGTCAAGCACTCTTACCTTGACTCCGGGATTCTCATCCACGTCAATATTAATTCCTGCCCACTTGCCGGTAGCAATTACCTTCTCACCATGTCTCTCAGTAATCAGGACCTCAACCCCCGTTGTCTTACTTACTGCCTTGATAAGCTCTAATATTGCTTCCATATCTATAAGCGAGCTAAGTTTGTAATTTCTGATATTGTCCTTCAGTCTCTTATCCAAAGGTATTGATCCGTATGCCATAAAGCCCTCCCAAAATAATACATTCGCTTTCCTAAATTCTACCATTTACGACATCGCATAGCAAGATTTTACTTATTCATTATGGCATCAATACAGTCTATACAGGCACCTCTTAAGCCTGCCTTCTCAAGTGCGGCAACACCTCTTATTGTAGTTCCGCCGGGTGAACACACTGCATCTTTAAGTGCCCCGGGATGTGAACCGCTCTGCAACTCAAGCTTGGCAGAACCAAGCATAGTCTGAGCGATAAGCTTGTAAGCCAGGGTTCTTGGAATACCGTACTTAACCGCTGCATCCGCATAGCTTTCCATTATCATATCCATGAAGGCCGGTCCGCAGCCTGAGATTGCACCGCCTATGCCCATAAGTTCTGAGGGAATCTCCTCCACAAGTCCCAGGCAGGAGAAAAGGTCAATAATCTCACTTTTTTCATTATCGGTTAAGGAATTCTTATTCTCAAAGAGAAGCACTCCCTCTCCTACCATTGAGGGAGTATTGGGCATGATACATTGTATCCTCACCTTCTTCCCGAGAATAGCCTCATAATTATCATATCCCCAACCTGCGGCAACCGATACAAGAGCCTTGCCCTCAAGGTCAGGCGCTGCTCCTTTAAGCACTTCCTCTATCTGATAAGGCTTGCAGGCGATTATTACCGTGTCAACACTCTGAACCAGGGCCTTGACCGTAGGTGCGGGCACGAAGCCGATCTTGCCGGCATTGGCCTTAAGTTTGTCCTGATGCGGTGCGAAGGCATATACGTCAGTGCCATCGATTTTGCCACTGTATATAAAGCCCGCAGCCATTGCCTGAGCCATATTTCCCATTCCAATAAATCCTATTCTCATAGACAACCTCCTAAAAACAACAGGATACTGCGTACCGTTCGGTCCGAAGTATCCTGCGAAAACCTTCTATTCGTATCTGAGAGCTTCAATCGGATCTAGCTTAGCTGCCTTATTGGCCGGATAATATCCGAAGAAGACTCCGATGGCAAGTGAGAAGCCTACCGAAATAAGCACACTCGACAGCGAGAATGAAACCGGTGTCTGGGTAAGCTTACATCCCAATGCTCCAAGTCCGAATCCTAGTACCATACCTATTGTACCACCAATTATACAGATTACTATGGATTCTACAATAAATTGTATCCGAATTGAGCTGTTAGGCGCTCCAAGTGCCTTTCTGGTACCTATTTCCCTGGTTCTCTCTGTGATTGATACCAGCATGATGTTCATAACTCCGATACCGCCGACTAAGAGGGCAATACCTGCAATAACAGAGATTGCGATAGTCATGGTGTTCATCATGGTGTTCATCTCTTCCATGTAGCTTGACATCGAATATGCCCATACATCGAAGGGCGATGACTCGGTATAATATTTTGTATTAAAGAAGTTCATCGTATCATCTACAAGCGTATTCACATCCGTTCCCGGAACCGGAACTACATTGAAATACTGATAGTTCTCCGAATGATTGATTCGCTTGGCAGAGGTGACCGGCATATAGAAGTTGGTCGACGTGTCCTTCTTGCTGGTGTTATTGAAGTCAAACTGTGACTGCTTATATTCATATATACCTACGATAGTGAAATCATAATTCTTATCTCCTACCGGTACGGTAAGAACAGAACCGACAGCCTGCTCCATATCGCCGTCATACATATTGTCGACAGTGTAGTCGGAAATTATACATACCATCTTTCCGCCGCTCATCTCATTCTCAGTGAAGAAACGACCCTTAAGCAGGTTGATGTTATCCATTTTGAGTTTGCCGTAATTAACACCATAGGCATTAATATATGCGTATCGGTCTCCCTCAGTTATGCTGTTGGCACTGACATATTCCTGAAGAATAATATAGTCGGCTCTTCCCTCGAATTTATCCAGATACTCGCTTATAATCTGAGCTGACAGATAATCCGAATCCGTTGGCTCCTTGTATATGCCGCTACTGTAGTATCCCTGACCGTTCATTTCCTCTTCGGTCATCCTCCTCTCGACCATAACATCGATATTGTTAATACCCATGTCTGCGTAGGCCTCATTCATGAACACCGTGAGCGAATTGCCAACCGTCATGATGGCGATGACCGATGATATTCCGATAATGATACCGAGCATGGTAAGCAGTGCACGCATCTTATTTGCTTTAAGTCCGTTGAGAGCCAGACGAATATTCTCAATCAGAAGCATTACGTCCACCTCCCTTTCTCTCACCTATAATCTCGCCGTCCTTAACCGTGATTATTCTCTCACACTCTTGTGCAAGCTCCGGTGAATGTGTTATCAGAATTATGGTCTTACCATGTTTTTCATGTAGTTCATGGAAGATGTCCATTACCATTCGGCCGGTCTGTGAATCAAGCGCTCCTGTAGGCTCATCAGCAAGAATAATCGACGGATCGTTGGCCATGGCTCTGGCTATTGCAACCCTCTGCTTCTGACCACCTGACAGTTCCTCAGGCAGATGATGGATCCTATCACTCATACCGACCATCTCAAGCAGTTCCCTGCTCTTCTCATGTCTCTCCCGCATACCCATACCGGCATACAGCATCGGAACCTCAACATTCTTAATCGCATCGGTTTTGGCAATAAGATTATAGGTCTGGAATACAAAGCCTATCTTCTTATTTCTGATACCTGACAGCTCCTTATCCTTGGATTCACCGATATTGATTCCGTCGAGAATGTATGAACCCTCAGTCGGTCTGTCCAGTGTACCCATAATATTCATCAGTGTGGATTTGCCGGAACCTGACTGACCCACAACCGCTAAGAATTCACCCTCATATACATCAAGGTCAATTCCCTTAAGCACTTCAATTTCGTTAGGAGAGCCGATAAAGAAGCGCTTAACGATTCCGCGCATCTCAATTATCTTCTTCTCCATTACATACCTCCATTGGATGAACTGATCAGTGCATCAATATCAGTCGCCATGTCATTGGCAGGAATTCTTACAACCATTCCCTCCTTAAGCTCAGGTGAGGAAATCTCAGTATAATAATCACCCTCCATACCTGTGGTAACATATATCTTCTTAGTGGGCAAAGCTTCTGCTCCATTCTCAGTTAGCGCAACATCACCCATACCGGCATTTTCTTCCTCAACCTCGATGAAGGTCTTGCCTTCCTCATCTGTCTGGATCGCCTCGTATGATACAGCAAATACATCCTGTACCTCTTCTACAGTGATATTTAGTTTAACACTCATATCAAGTCTCAGGTTATCATTCTTGGATAATACATCCATGACAACCTTGTATGAAGCTACGGAAGAGGAAGATGACGAGCCCGCTGCAGCCGATACTGATGTAGCCCTTGGCGCAACCTCGGATATTACTGCCTCCAGCTCCTCATTTCCTGTAGCGTTGGTCTTGAACAATACCTTCTGCCCCGGATTAATCTTGTATATATCATACTCATCTACAGATGCTTCTATCTTATATGAACTTGTATCCTCAATGGTAATAAGAGCATCTCCGGCGTAGGTATCACCTGCCTTATAATTAATCTCCGTTACTGTTCCTGACATGGGAGCTTTTACTGAAGCATCCTCTAATGCCTTACCCAGAGCCTTGACTGTCTTGTCTATCTCATATGTACCGTTAACAGCACCGGACTTAGTTTCTGCATTAGTATCAAGCGCATCCTCAACTCCGATAACAGTATCTCTGTAGCTGTCGTCGAGATTCTGCTTAGCCTTCTCCACTGCTTCCTCTGCTGCCTGAACACTACTAATCGCGGCATCAACGTTAGATTTTGCTGCCTCTATTGAACCCTTCATCTGCGAGAGATCTGCAAGTCTTGATGCATGCGAGTCGTCGCCGTTAGCCTGTTCCTCAAGGAGACTGTAGTATTCATCCTCACTGTATTTGTCATCATATATTCTTAAGATTTCATCATATACTCTCTCAGCCTCAGCCAGCTCACCTTTTTGGGTATTGAGCTGTGCATTAGCCTTATCGACTGCTTCGATCAGTCTGTTGGTACCATTAACGGCATCAAGCTGTGTATCATACAGATGTCTGTCTGACTGATCTACACCATTGCCGTTCTTCATACTTGCAGTCTGCTGAGTCTGCTTGGCGTTATCATATTCCTTCTGAAGTTCTGTTGTATCTATTGTACAAAGAAGATCACCTTCTTTAACCACATCTCCAAGTGAAACATCAATTGTACTCACATCGTACTTGGCAAGATCAGGCAGAATAATCTTCTTACTGTCTGCACTTACAATCTTACCTGATGTTGATACGATATTAGATATTGTTTGCTTAGTTAATACCTCTGTATTATCAATTACGGGAACCTCATCCTTTTTCCCTGCACTCTTTACTGCAAAGAAGATAATGCCTGTAACTGCAAGAAGAATGATTACAAATAAAACCTTATGCTTCTTAATCCATCCACCAATTCTTACGAAGAATCTCTTGATCCCTGCTCCGATTTTGACTTTCATTACGCTTAATTCTTCCTTTCATGGAGTGTATTACTCGAACTAATACAGAAGTATATGCCCAATAAATATGGATGTCAATAAGTTCACGGAAATTTAATAAAACTTTTGTTTTATAACCTGCATATCACTTACAGCACAAACTGACCGACTACATACAGTGCGTATACCGCAAGCAGGATGATGCCCTGGCTTCGATACAGCTTGCCCTTAACGAGAGCCGGAATCGTGAGGAAGAGCATGACAAAGAGCATCACGGGAATGTCCATTACAAGCGATGCATTCATTCCTGCTATCTGCTTCTCAATCGGTACCGCGAAGGGCGCTATGGTTACCGATACGCCACTTACCAATACCAGGTTGAACAGGTTTGCTCCGATAACATTACCCAGTGACAAAGCACCATGTCCCTTAACAAGAGAAGTAATCGCTGTTACAAGCTCAGGCAGGGATGTACCGAGAGCCACGAAGGTAAGTGCAATAACCGATGCGGGAACTCCGAGGGCTGTAGCGATTATAGTACCGTTATCCACTAAGAGATTGGCTCCGATTGCGATACATGCAGCACCAACCACAAGCAGTACAAGGTCCTTGGCTATGGGTTCCTCATCCTCAGCCTCACTTGAAGTCTCAGCCGGAACCTTCTTTGCTTGTCCTGCCGAACCGAAGGCCTGACGCACAACCACCACCATATATACTACAAACATGGTGAGGAGTACGACACCGATAGGACGTGAGAAATAACCTGTAAGATATGCTGTTGCAACATAGATAGCCGCAGCAATGAAGAAGAATATAACGGGAAGTCTTAAGCTCTTCTTCTCTACTCCCGCAGGCTTAACCGCAATAGTAACGGCAGATATCAGCGCGGTATTACAGATGATTGAACCGATGGCATTGCCGTATGCCATTGCACCGATCCCCTTAGCCGCACTTGTTGCAGACACCATTACCTCAGGTAATGTGGTGCCTATAGACACAACGGTTGCACCAATCAGTATCTCCGGAATGTGGAATCTGTTTGCTATTCCTGTAGCTCCGTCTACAAACCAGTCTCCTCCCTTAATCAGTAGCAACAGTCCTGCGATAAACAATATTACTGCCTGTATCATAATTTCCTCCTGTAAACAAAAGGGAACAGCCATAGTGGCCATTCCCTCATAATGGTTATACTATCAGTCAGTGATTATTCTGTAGCTTCCTCTGAATACTTAACAGCAAGTTCAGATACTGTACCGTCAGCAAGAAGCTTCTCGATTGACGCATTGATCTTGTCAAGGAGTTCTGTATTACCCTTTGCTACGGCAATAGCATATTCCTCTGATCCAAATGCCTCTGTATCCTCTACGATCTTAAGGCCCTCGTTGTCTGCTACATACTTAGAAGCTGTTGCAGAGTCAAGTACAACTACATCACACTTATCATTTACAAGCTCCATGATGCACTCTGTACCCTTCTTGAAGGCTTCGTATGAATAACCTAAGTCATTGACACAAACCTCACCTGTGTAGCCCTGAACTACGGCAATCTTTTTGCCCTCCATATCAGTAGCCTTAGCAATGTCTGAGTCTTCCTTAACTATCATAACCTGAGTAGCTGTGTAATATGGTGTAGAGAAATCAACTGCTTCCTTTCTCTCATCAGTTACTGTCATACCTGCGATAACCGCATCAATCTGGCCATTCTGGAGAGCGATAAGGAGTGAATCAAACTCCATATTCTCCATCTTAGCTTCCATACCGTTGTCCTCGGCAATCATCTTAGCCATAGCCATATCGATTCCGTCAAACTCGCCAAGCACGCCGTTTGAAGCAATGAACTCGAATGGTGGGAACTCAGCATTGGTTGCAAATGTGATAGTACCGTTTGCAGCACCTGCAGATGCATCCTCTGCCTTTGAGCCACATGCTGTAAGTGATGCTACCATAGCAACAGCAAGTAACAATGCCATTAACTTCTTCATAATTGTCTCCTCCTAAATTAGATCTATAATAACCGCACAATGCGGATACTACCTTAAATCCGATTGTCTGAGTTTGAACTCTATTCTCTTAAGGAACAGATTCAGGATCTTAATCAGTACATAATATATAATCGCGGTTCCGACTAAAGGCATGAATGCAAGGAAGGTGGCACTTTTGATAAAATCGCCCGCCTTCTGTATATCCATGAGTCCCACGTAACCGACAATGGCTGTCTCTTTGATAAGAACAATGAACTCATTGCATAAAGCAGGAAATACGTTCTTAAGCGCCTGCGGTAATATAATATGTTTCATCGTCATACCCTTGGTAAGACCGAGTGCTCTTCCCGCCTCCATCTGTCCGACATCTATTGACAGAATACCGGCTCTGATTATCTCGGAAACATAGGCACCGCTGTTGATACCGAAAGCTATAGCCGCAATTACCCACTTAGCCCAGTGAATACTTGCAAAGACAACAAAGTATATGATCATGAGCTGAGTAACCGAGGGAGTACCTCTGATAACATCCGTATATACTCCTCCGATGGCCTTAAGGACCCTGTTCTTAGACAGGTTGCAAAGAGCAATCAAAAAACCCAGAATAAGACCGATAATAAGCGCAAGAATGGTAACCTTAATTGTTACCCCGATACCGTCGAGTAACAGCATATATCTGTCCTCACGGATGAAACACTTTACAAACTGATCACATACTCCCTGCCACCATTCAGCCATTGGTATACCTCAAAATATATATAAATCAAAAATACATTTCTTAAATAACAGCAGAAATTATATCATATCATATTCATCAAGTGCAACAAAATCGCTGTAAATACCCGTGAATATTCAATAAATACTGTATAATTTACATCTGATATTCATTTTTTATCTGTTCTTGAGCTCAGCAAGCATATCGCTCATGGTCTTATGCGTAATGGGATGCCTCACAAAGGGAGCTATTTCACACATGGGTTCCAGAACAAAATCCCTGTTATTCATATCAATATGAGGAACGCACAAATCCTTTGTAGAGATAATCTCATCGCCAAACAGGATTATATCAAGGTCCAGGGTTCTCGGTCCCCAGTGAACCTCTCTTTCTCTGCCTGCGATAAGCTCAAGCTTGCCCAGATATTCCAGTAACTCCTTAGCACTCATGATTGTACGGATATGACACACTCCGTTTAGGAAATCATCCTGCTTAACTCCACCGTAAGGCTTGGTCTCAATCTTCGTTGACACCTCCTTAAGCTCAATGAGATGGTGATTGGCGATTGCATCGAGCGCATCCTCAATATATCCTTCCCTGTCACCCATATTGGAGCCGAAGGCAATATATGCATCCTTCCATTCTCTGTGAATCTCCACGGACACCGAATGGAAGGTAGCCTTAATCGGAGCCTCGGGCTTGCTTACCTCAATATCCACACCGGTAACAAGCGGATATTCATGAAGAATAGCCTCAGCCACATGCTCTGCCACAGCCTCGATGAGATTATAATTAACCTCAGTCACAGACCTGATTATGGTCTCGCACACCTCCGCATAGCTGGTCGCCAAGTCGTAATCATCCTTCCTTCCGGCCTTGGCCAAATCCGAATACAGATTTGCATTAATATAGAAGTTCTGTCCCTTCTGCTTCTCCTCTTCGAATACACCATGGTGCGCAAACACCTTAAGACTCTTAATCTTAATTACATCCCCGCTCATAATCTGAAATTCCTCACTCTCCCATAGAAGGTACTCTGCAGACTCTCATTGTCCACGAATGAGCCCCTGGTTGCCACCGTCACCGTAGACGAACCCGGCTTTTTAATACCTCTCATGGTCATACACATATGCTCCGCCTCAAGCATAACCATAACCCCCTTAGGCTTCAGTTCCTTAAAAATCGCATCAGCTATCTGATTCGTCATTCTCTCCTGCAACTGAGGTCTTCTGGCATATACCTCAACAATTCTTGCAAGCTTGCTTAAGCCCAGAACTTCGCCATCCGGCACATAGGCGACATGTGCCTTGCCATAAAACGGCAGCAGATGATGTTCGCACATGGAATAAAAGGTTATGTCCCTTTCAACCACCATCTCACTGTCCTTAACGGTGAATCTTTTTGAGAGAATCTCCTTGGGATCCATATCTAAGCCTCCAAAGATTTCCTCATACATCCTGCTGATTCTGTCGGGTGTATCTATAAGACCTTCTCTGGTCGTATCCTCCCCGATGGCTTCAAGCAGTAAGTTCACCGCAGTTTTTACCTTATCCTTATCTATCATAATATCACTTCTTTCCGTTGTACTTAAATCTGCATAAACGGATTGTAGAATCTCGAACCGTTTATGATATTTAATGCGATCGCTATAACTACAAGTATAGCACACACAATCATACATACAATATCCGGACGCCTAAATGGATGTGCCATATACCAGGTTCTTTTGTCTCTTTTGCCGAATCCCCTCAGTTCCATGGCATTGGAGATAACCTCGATTCTGTCCATACTGGTAAGGATTAAGGGTATTAATATAGTTGACGCACTTTTTAACCTGTTAACGATATTGGTCTTCCTGCTCATCTCAATTCCACGAGCCTGACTTGCCTGACTTATCTCATGATACTGTCTCTGGACATCCGGAATGTACCGAAGCGCCAGCGATACGGAATATGCCACCGAGTATTTGACTCCTATCTTATTTAGCGAGGAAGCGAATTCACTCGGGTTCGTCGTGCAGACGAACAGAAGCACGATCGGTATCGTAGCCAGATACTTAAGGAAATAATTCAGGTGGTAAAACAATTGCTCTGCAGTGGGCGCGAAATGACCCGTGTAGGGGAGCAGATAGGTTGTGGAATTGTATATCTCACAGCCGTGAAGGGGGCTGAAGAGATATACAAGAATATTGTTCATGATTAAGAATACGAAGGTAAAACTAAGTAAGAAGGATACGTCCTTATATTTTATCCTGCTTACCTTAAACATCACAAGCGATGCAGCTCCCAGTATTGCGAGGAATCTCGTATCATAGGTACTCATGGCCGCCGCACTCCAAAGCATTAAGCACACAAACTTTGTGGCTCCTGTCAGACGGTGGATAGGCGATGGCCTGTCTATATAATTAAACAGATTGTTCATATTATTCAGGCCTCCCTTTCTTTAACATTTACCACAGTTCGCTCATAATCAATAAATCGTCTGACAAAGCCCGTACCATCCTCAATTTTGCAATCCTTGGCAAGCTCATACAGGGAAGTTTCCTTAAGGTTTGCCTCCCTCACGATATCCGGATTGGTGATTATTGATGCACAGGTATCATCTGCAATAATTCTTCCGTCAGAGAAAACTACTGCCCTTTCGGCATACTCAAGCATGAGATGCATATCGTGGGTGATCATAAGCACTGTTACACCCTTCTCGTTTATCTCCTTAAGGAAATCCATTATTTCCGTATAGTGTCTGTAATCCTGACCTGCTGTAGGCTCATCTAAGATTATCATCTCAGGTTCAAGAGTCAGAATAGATGCGATGGTCACCCTCTTCTTCTGTCCGAAGCTTAGCGCAGATATAGGCCAGTTGCGGAATTTCCAGAGACCGCAGATCTTAAGTGCCTGCTCGGTCTTAGTCGCAATCTCTTCCTCGGATGCGCCTCTTAGCCTAAGTCCCATTGCAACCTCATCCATGATCATGACCTTGCTTATCATCTGATTGGGGTTCTGAAGCACAAAGCCTATATGCTCTGCCCTCTCCTTGATGCTGAGTGAATCAAAGTCCTCTCCGGCAAAGGTAATCTTACCCTCATATCCGGGCTCAAAGCCACAAATCACCTTGGAAAAGGTGGACTTACCGGCACCGTTGGTTCCGACAATGGCAACCATCTCTCCCCTGTCTATACAAAGGTTTATATTCTTAAGAACAGGACTATGGCCCTCTTTATATGCAAAGGTTATATCACTAACCTCAAGCAGCTTATCCCTTGTGCCTCTCTCCTTTGGCTCCTCTATTGACTCATAGAAATCAAACACCTTCTTCATATCACTGTCAGACAGGCGAATGGTATCTATATGTCCCGGCTTCATATCCGGGGTAATATTTACGTTGGAATATTTAAGTGCCGTAATATAAAGAGGTTCCCTGATACCATGCTCCTTAAGAGCAGACTCCGAGAGCAGTTCATCCGGTGTGCAGTCTCTGATTATCCTGCCTTCATACATGAGCACGATTCTGTCAACATCCTTATAGAGAACATCCTCTAATCTGTGTTCAACTATGATTACCGCAGCCCCGGTTCTCTTACCTACATTATCAATAAGCTCCACTGCCTGCTTGCCTGTAGCAGGATCAAGATTGGCAAGCGGTTCATCAAACAAAAGCAGTTCAACATCATCGACCATAACTCCCGCAACGGAGACTCTCTGCTTCTGACCGCCCGACAGTTCTGTTGGTGCATGGTCAAGCAGCTTATCAACATTGACAAGCCCTGCCACCTCATTCACTGTATCATGAAGCTTAGGCTCACCCACGCAGTCGTTTTCCAGTGCAAATGCTATATCCTCGGCAACCGTCATTCCGACAAACTGGGCATCGCTGTCCTGAAGAACGGTTCCGACACTTTTAGATATCTCGAAGAGACTCATCTTGTTGGTGTCCTTGCCCTTTATAGTCAGTCGCCCGCGATTTTCCCCCTTATATGAAAAGGGAATGAGGCCGTTGATGCAGTGGATCAGAGTCGACTTGCCACAGCCTGAAGGACCTGCGATAAGAATCTTCTCGCCCTTGTGAACTGTTAGATTAATGTCGATCAGAGTTGGCTTGGTCTGAGCATTGTATTGAAATGTAAAGTTTTCGAACTTGAGTAATTCTTCCATTATTATCCCTTAACCACAAAAAAGGCGGGATATACCCGCCTTAATATTTGATATTAGTCTTCTTCCTTCAAAGAGCCCTTCTTAGGAATTGTGTGAGCATATGCCACACAAAGAAGTGTACCAACGATAGCAGTTGTGATGCTGTTAACTCCCGCACTTACAAGTCCCTGAAGGAATACCTTGTTAGCAGGCTCTGAGTAGATCAGGATATCGAGAACGGGTGCTACAAGACCCCATGCAACAAAGTGTACAATTACACTCGATATAATGAACCATACAATATCCTTACCTGCAAACTCACCCTCGTCAACCTTAAGCTTGGATGTGATAAGACCTGTAGCAAGACCTACGAAGGCTGATGTAATAACCCAGCTCCACCATACGCCCCAGCCAAAGCTGAAGTCGATAAAGAAATGTCCGATAAGTCCTGCAAGAAGACCTGCGACAGGTCCGAAAACTGTGGCGATAAAGCCAAGTAATCCGTACTGAACCGAAATATTGGTATCCGGTACTCCACTGGGGATTGCTACGAATCTTCCGAGCACGAAGAAAAGCGCAGCACCGATACCTGTTGCAACTATAGTCTTTACTGATAATTTTTTCATTTATTACTCCTTTCGCCAATAGCGTTAATTCCTCACATGTATATATTTACCACACATTCCGGGTAATTAGCAACAATGTATTTATTATCACTTGTTATAAGTTCGATTTATAACACTTATCACACGTCCGAGATAGGCAAGCGAGCCTGTAGCCAGTATCAGAGTATCCTCATCCGCCATAAGTGTGGCTATCTCCAGGGCTTCCTCCACGGAATCTGTGGCTGACACCCTCTCATTGACATTTCTTACCCTTCCGGCAAGTTCCACAGACGGAAGAGCCCTGCTGCTATCAGGTGTTGCAACAGTCAGAACCATGAATACGTCCTCACACAATATTGATATGACCTCATCCACTGCCTTGTCCCTGAACATGCCTAAGATCAGGACGATTCTTTTATTGGGCCAGACCTCTTTGACTGTTTCCTTTAGCCGGTTCGCCGCATCAATATTGTGAGCTCCGTCAATTACGATTAACGGTTTCTTACTTAAGATATCAAGACGTGCTTGCCAGACAGTATTAACCAAACCTCTTGATACCGCACCTTCTCCTATGTATTTTAAGCCTGACACTCTTGAATCATTAGCTTTAATCAGACCGTTAAGCACCTCTGTAACCTTAATTGCAGTTGCTGCATTCCCTGCCTGATGTCTGCCGATAAGTGAAGTCTTATACTTCTTATGCTCAAGTTCAAAGACTGTGCCCTTAACAGAGGTCTTAACCTTATCTATATCACCGGTTTTAAGAATAATATATTCTGCGCCGGATTCCTCAGCCTTTCTTTGAAGCACCTTTGTTACCTCATCGTACTGAACCGTACTGACAACGCATGTACCGGGCTTTATTATCCCTGCCTTGTTCTCAGCGATACTCTTAAGATCCGGTCCAAGGAATGCCTCATGATCCATATCTATATGGGCAAAAACCGATATGAGTGCACTGTCTATCACATTAGTTGCATCCATCAGTCCACCCATGCCGCATTCAAGAAGGACAATATCCACCTTCTTATCAAGGAAGGCCAAAAAGCTTAGTGCCGTCTCAATCTCGAAGGCCGTAGGAGCAGGCATCCCTTCCGCTGTCATTGAATCAGCCGCTTCCCTGACAACCTCCAGATATTTACAAAAATCCTTTCTGCCAAGATTCCTTCCACCTATCCTGAATCGTTCAAGATAATCACATATTGTGGGACTGATATACATCCCGACCTTTATTTTGCTTTCTCTGAGTATTGATGAAAGGGTAGCAAGCGTTGAGCCTTTGCCGTTAGTCCCGGCTATATGGATAAACCTTAATTTGTCCTGGGGATTCCCAAGTCTCCTTAACAACTCTCTTATGGAATCAAGTCCCGGCACAATGCCTGACTTACCGCATTCCTCAATATACTCTATAGCTTCGTCATAATTCATTGATTAAGCGCTCTTAACCTTTTTCTTAATTACAAGAAGTGTAGCGATTACAAGTACAACTCCAACCGGCACTGACACCCAGGTAAGGTTAGCCATATTAAGAAGTCCGGCAAGGATGTAACATACGAAAGAAATAACTGCTACGGTAATCGCATAAGGAAGCTGTGTCTCCACGTGATTGATGTGGTTACAGTGTGCACCCGCACTACTCATGATTGTGGTATCAGAGATGGGTGAGCAGTGGTCACCGCAAACAGCTCCTGCAAGACATGCTGAGATTCCAACGAAGAACAGTGAGCTTGTCTCCGGGAAAATCGCAGATACTATTGGAATAAGAATACCGAAGGTTCCCCATGAGGTTCCTGTTGCAAATGCAACCAGGCACGCAACCACGAATACGAGCGCCGGTAATATCCACTGAAGAGCAGATGCGTTGCTCATAACCCCGTATACAAAGCCTGATGCATCAAGTGCATTGGTCATACTCTTAAGTGATGTTGCAAGAGTAAGGATTGTAATGGCAGGAACCATTGCAATGAAGCCCTTGGGTACACATTCCATTGCATCCTCGAAGGAAATTACCTTCCTTGTTACCAGATAAAGAATAATAAGAATAAGTGCAATTATACTTCCCCAGGGAAGTCCCACATATGCATCGGTCGATGAGAACGCATCAATTACAGAGCCCTCTCCGATTGACTGATATCCGTTGTAGAGAAGTCCCCATACGCAGCAGGCGATCAGAAGGACAATGGGAATGATAAGGTCAATAAGCTTACCGTGTGCAGGTGAGTCGGGACCATCCACGCGAAGTGTTCTCTCCTCCTCATCCGAAAGCTTAAGTGCACCAAGGTCTCCCTCTTTAGCCTTAATCTCAAACTGAGCCATTTTGCCATAATCAAAGTTAAGAATGGCAAGGGTGATAACGAATACCAGAGTCAGTATTGAATAGAAGTTGTATGGAATTGCGCGAACGAAAAGCTCGATTCCCGAATAGGTCTCGCTCTCCACACAGCCCGATACTGCTGCTGCCCAGCTTGAAATCGGTGCGATCATACAGATGGGTGCTGCTGTCGCGTCAATAAGATATGCAAGCTTAACCCTGCTCACCTTCTTGGCATCGGTAACAGGACTCATAACGGAACCTACTGTCAGACAGTTGAAATAGTCATCGATGAAGATTAGGACACCGAGAAAAAAGGTGGCAAGCATGGCGCCTGTCCTGGTCTTGATATGTGTCTGTGCCCATACACCGAAGGCTCTTGAAGCACCTGACTTGTTGACAAGGGCAACTACTATTCCAAGGAATACAAGGAATAAGAATATACCGGCATTGTCAGAAACCGATGTTGAAAGACCATTGATGGCAACATTGTCAACAGTACCCATGAATGAGCACTGACTGTTCATAAGTGCACCGAGAACAATTCCTATAAACAGTGATGAATACGCCTCCTTGGTAATCAGTGCAAGTACGATTGCAACCAACGGTGGAACCAATGCCCAGAAGGTACTTGCAAAAGCAACACCTGATGCATTACAGATTATTATGACTGCAACCATAACCACGAAGATTACTCCTGCAATCAAAGTTGATTGTTTCTTCATATATATCTCCCTTCTAATCCCCTTCATACAGGGGTAGTTAACTTAATCAAGCTGTCTCTTGTCGAACTTCTCCTCACAGTATCTGCATCTGTACAGACCCTTTTTCTCGTCTGCGAGGAAGAAGACATGTGGCAGCTCCTGCTCGATGGATGTAATACATCTGGGGTTCTTGCAGGCGAACACTCCCTTAATCTCCTTAGGAAGAGTCAGGTCCTTCTTCTCCACTATCTCTCCATCCTTAATTACATTAACGGTAATACCCGTATCTATTACCGCAAGTACATCCATATCAAGCTTGTTGATATCACATTCAACCTTAAGAATATCCTTGCATCCCATCTTGCCCGATCTTGCATGCATAATCATGGCTACAGTGCAGTCCATCTTATCAAGACCCAGATGATGATATATTGTCAGTGCCTGTCCTGCCTTAATATGATCAAGAACAAAGCCCTCTTCGATTTTACCAACGTTAAGCATTATTCTCCTCCTCTGCGTTCAGTCCAAGCAATGTCATAATAAGTGCCATCCTGACGTATACTCCAAACTGTGCCTGCTTAAAGTAAGCAGCTCTGGGGTCATCGTCAACCTCAACCGAGATTTCATTTACTCTGGGCAAGGGATGAAGCACAATCATATCTTTCCTGGCATGATTCAGCTTATCCTTGGTAAGAATATAGAAATCCTTGAGTCTTACGTAATCCTCTTCGTTGAAGAATCGCTCCCTCTGTACTCTTGTCATATAGAGGATATCAAGTTCTCCGATCACCTCCTCGAGGTTGATCACCTGCTTATATGAGATCCCTTTGACATTCAGCATCTCAATGATATAATCGGGAACTTTAAGTTCCTCCGGTGATATGAAGATGAAGTTGATATTGTTATATCTGCTTAAGGCATTAATAAGGGAGTGTACGGTTCTGCCGAACTTCAAATCTCCACACAATCCAATGGTAAAATCATCCAGCCTTCCTTTAAGATTTCTTATCGTAAGCAGGTCTGTAAGTGTCTGTGTAGGATGCTGATGTCCACCGTCACCTGCATTGATAACAGGGATGTGCGAATGTGCTGCAGCAACGAAGGCTGCGCCCTCCTTGGGATGTCTCATGGCGCAGATGTCAGCATAGCAGGAAATCACTCTTATAGTATCTGCTACGCTCTCTCCCTTGGCAGCGGATGAACTGCTGGCCTCAGAGAATCCAAGCACATTACCTCCAAGATTATACATAGCCGCCTCAAAGCTTAACCTTGTTCTTGTACTCGGCTCATAGAAGCATGTTGCCAAAGTCTTACCATCGCATACATGAGCATACTTTTTCTGATTATTACCAATGTCCTCTGCAAGAGTGAAAAGCTCATCAAGCTCCTCCACGGTAAAATCCAAAGGATTAAGTAAATGTCTTAGCATGATATCTCTCCTTTATATTTATTTATCCTGTCCGGTCAGAAGGCCTACTATCCTGTCAAAGCCCATACTGTGAGATGCCTTGACAAGTACTGATGCCTGCTTGGGTACAATACCTTTAAGTTCACCCAGGGCTTCATCCACAGTCTTATAATAATATACCCCGTCATCTCTGACAGACTTGGCACCATTGTACATATTAAGCGACAATTCGCCGATAAAAATAATCACGTCTATGTCTGATGAAGCAGCCATTCTTCCTACTTTCTCATGAAGGGCGGCTTCATCCTCACCAAGTTCAAACATATCTCCAAGTATTGCAACCCTTAATCCGTCCGCACGCATAAGAAGCTTGATTGCAGCTTCCATTGATGTTGGATTTGCATTATAGCAGTCATCTATCACAGTGAACTTATCAGTCCTGATTATATTGCTTCGACCGCCCAGTGCCTGCACCTCTTCAATACCCTGTGCTATCAGGCTTCTGTCTATTGCAAGATAATCTCCGATGGCCAGTGCTGACAGAGCATTATACACCATGTGCATACCGGGAATCGGAATCGTAACCGCTAATTCATATCCCTTTTGTGAATGAAGAGTCGCTTTTATCCCCAGCAGTCCCTGAGCTTCAATATCGGTTGCGTAATAATCCTTCTTACCTGACAGTCCAAAGAATACAGGCTTCCTTCCATGAACCATAGCCACCTTGGCAAGCTTATCATCATCTCCGTTAAGGAACACCAATCCGTCAGGATTCATGTTATTAAAACATTCCGTCTTGGCCCTTAGTACGCCGTCCCTGTCTCCTAAGAATTCCAAATGACACTCACCGATATTGGTAATCACCATCACATCGGGTCTGCCAATCTTAGACAGTCTGTCCATCTCACCGAAGTGATTGATGCCCATCTCAAGCACCAGGGCCTCTGTATCCTCCCTGCACTCAAGGACAGTCAGCGGAACACCGACCTCGTTATTGAAGTTTCCCTGGGTCTTATGAGTCACATACCGTTTGCTTACGACACTTGCGATTATTTCCTTGGTGCTGGTCTTACCCACACTACCGGTAATTCCGATAACCTTACAGTCAAGCTGCTGCCTGTAGTAGGCTGCTATCTTTTTCAGAGCAACAAAGGAATCCTCAACCAGGATACATACTCCGTATCCTCCGTCATCTATGTCCTGAGGCAGCTTCTCACATACTGCTGCCAGAGCGCCCTTTTCAAAGATTTGACGGATGAAATCATGACCGTCCACTCTGGCACCTACTGTTGCTATAAATATTCCATCCCTTGTAACCTTACGGGAATCAATCACAACAGAGGTTGCACACACCGTAATTTTGTCCTCATTCTTCCCTATATTATGAATTGTTCCGTTGCAGGCCTCCGCTATGGCCTCAATTGTCATATTCTTCATAATCAACGTCTACTTATTTATTGCGCTTCTCAACATCTTCTCTACCAGATCATTAAAGTTTATTCCCATGGCAGCAGCCTCCTGTGGGACCAGACTGGTCGGAGTCATTCCCGGAAGAGTATTGGCTTCCAGGCAGAAGAGCTTTCCTTCATCATTCATGAGGAAGTCGAGTCTTGCATAGCACTCTATTCTAAGTGCCCTGTAGCCTCTCTCGGCATAGGACATCATCTCCTTGGTCTTGTTCTCATCAAGCTTTGCTGGACAGGTCTCCACAGCGCTTCCTGCCTGATATTTGTTCTTATAATCATAGAAACCATTAAGCGGAGCTATCTCAATTATCGGCATTGCTCTTCCGTCCATTACACATACTGAGAACTCTCTGCCCGATATATATTCCTCAACCAGAACCTCATTATCCAGATTGAAGGCCTCCTTCAGTCCCTGAATGTATTCCTCTTCATTATTGCACAGGTATACACCCACACTCGAACCGCCACTGCAGGCCTTTACTATGCAGGGATATCCTATGGTATTTACAGTGTCGTCACCCCTGTGCAGATGAACTCCCTTCGGAACCGGTACACCGTTATAAGCCATGATTTCCTTCGCTATCTGTTTATTCATACAGATGGCTGAGCTTGCTGCTCCCGTTCCTGTATATTTGATGCCCATCAGGTCGAATACGGCCTGAATCTTGCCATTCTCCCCGTTTTCTCCGTGCAGACCCATGAATACCACATCGGCCTCTGCACACAGCTTAAGCACATTGGGTCCAAAGAAATTCCTGTCACCGTCAGGTCTGAGTGCCTTGACAGATGCAATATCCGGTGCGCTTACACTTACCGCACTTACCGATTCCGTCCAGTCAATCTCCTTATCAAAGATACCATCCGTATCACCATCGTAACCCAGATATACATCAAGAAGAATCGCCTTGTGTCCGTTTGCCTTCAAGGCTCTGTATATATTGCTGCCGGATACAAGCGAAACATCTCTCTCAGTACTGATTCCGCCTGCCAAAACCACAACCTTCATAATTATCTACCTTCTTATATTTTCTCTGATGGATTAATAATATTATTGCACAATCCGTCTGATATTATATCACACAGACACCCTGTGAACAAAGCATATTGCACAGGGTGTTGGTTAAATTAATTTTTTTATTTACTTTATGAACTCTCCCCTGATATCATCCTTAGGTGGTTCCATAGGATAGACACCGGTGAAGCAGCCCCTGCACAGGCCCAGATGGCCTGCGATATCGGGCAGTCTCTCAATATTAAGATATGCCAGAGAATCGGCACCTATAATCTGTCTTATCTCCTCAATGCTTCTGTTATGGGCTATGAGCTGCTCCCTTGCCGGCACGTCAGTACCGAAATAGCACGGATGAAGGAAAGGCGGCGAACTGACCCTCATATGAACCTCACTCGCTCCCGCTTCTCTTAGCATCCTTACTATTCTGTCAGAGGTTGTACCTCTTACAATGGAATCATCAATCATGATTATCCTTTTGCCTCTCACTACCTCCCTAAGGGCATTGAGCTTGACCCTGACCGAACTCTCCCTCGACTTCTGTCCGGGCTTAATGAAGGTACGTCCTACATAGCTGTTCTTGACAAAGGCCTGTCCATACGGAATATGTGACTCCTTAGCATAACCCATTGCAGCCACGTTGCCCGACTCCGGAACACCTACCACAAGGTCGGCTTCAACCGGCGAATCCATTGCCAAATATTTACCTGCAAGCATCCTTGATTCGTACACCGACACTCCGTCAAAGTACGAATCCGGTCTTGCGAAATATATGTATTCGAAGATACATCTTGCATGATTTTCCTTAGGCAGACACATACTCATGTCCGACTCTATTCCACCCTCGGGCGATATTGTCACAACCTCACCCGGGAGCACATCCCTTACAAATTCGGCATCAATGGTATCCAGCGCACAGCTCTCCGATGCAAGAATGTAGGTATTGTCTCTCTTACCTATACATAGCGGTCTGAAACCGAAGGGATCCCTCGCTCCTACCAGTTTTCTGGGTGACATTATTACCAGCGAATAGGCACCCTTAATCCTCTTCATCGTATTCCTGACAGCCTCTTCCACCGTATCGGAGCTCAATCTCTCCCTTGCTATGAGATATGCGATAACCTCCGAGTCAATAGTTGTTTGAAAAATCGCCCCCGTATATGCCAGCTCATCCCTAAGCTCATTGGCATTAATTAAGTTACCGTTATGAGCCATTCCAAGTATTCCCTTGACATAATTAATTACAAGGGGCTGGGCATTCTCACGAACCGAGCTTCCGGCTGTTGAGTATCTCACATGTCCGACACCGATGTCTCCCTTAAGATTACCTATAAGCTCAGTATTAAAGGTCTCATTAAGGAGACCCATATCCTTATATACCCTGAAGTTACCCTTAACTCCCTCAGTATCACTTACGGCAATTCCGCAGCTCTCCTGTCCTCTGTGCTGGAGAGCATACAGACCGTAATATATACTCCTTGCGACGTCACCACCGTCGAAATCATACATTCCGAAGACACCGCATTCCTCTCCAAGCTTATCATCTATAAGAGTATTCTCAAAAATCCTATTATCCATTCTTATCTCCCGCAGTCACAATCTATGCGTCAATTGTTGATACGCAGATAGTTACCTCCTCAAGCACGTCGAGGAGCACTTTTACCGTATCAAGGGAAGTGAAGATGGTTACATTATTCTCTGTAGCGCATCTTCTTATGGCAACGCCGTCCTCATAATGAACACCGGACAGAATCGCACGGGTATTGATCACGTAGCTCACATAACCTGCCCTGATAGACTTAAGAATCTCATCCGAGCCCTCAGAAAGCTTCCTTCTGATACGGGTACGAACACCGTGCTCCCTAAGGAAGTCAGCAGTTCCGACAGTCGCCTCTATATTGAAGCCCAGGTTGTAGAATCTTCTGATAAGCGGAAGTGCCTCCTCCTTATCCTCGTCAGCGAGCGTTACCATGACTGTTCCGTAGTTGGACAGCTTGACGCCGGAGGCGATAAGTGCCTTGTACATCGCTCTGTGCATAGCCTTGTCATAGCCAATGGCCTCACCGGTAGACTTCATCTCCGGCGAGAGATATGCATCCATGCCGTGAAGCTTGGAGAATGAGAACGCGGGTGCCTTGACATACCATCTCTCCTTCTCCTTAGGATAGTAGGCAATGGATTTGTCCTCATAACCATCGACGTCAAAGCCAAGCTTCCTTAATTCTTCCTCAAGCGGGTTGCCTAGGATTACCATGGTTGCAATATCTGCTAAGCTGTAGCCCGTGGACTTGGATAAGAACGGTACCGTTCTGGATGACCTTGGGTTCACCTCGATAATATATACATTGTCCTCTTTATCCACGATGAACTGGATGTTGAACAGACCGACAATTCCGATACCGAGTCCCAGTCTCTTAGTATAATCAAGTATTGTATGCTTTACCTTATCCGAAATCGAGAAGGTGGGATATACACTAATGGAGTCACCGCTGTGTACACCGGTTCTCTCTACCAACTCCATGATACCGGGAGCGAATACATCCTTTCCGTCGCAGATAGCATCGATCTCAACCTCTTTTCCGCAGATGTATTTATCCACAAGCACCGGCTTATCAACATCCACCTCAACGGCAGTCTTGAGATAATGCTCCATATCCTTAGCCTTGGCCACTATCTGCATAGCCCTTCCGCCGAGTACGAAGCTTGGACGCACAAGCACGGGATAACCAATCTCGCTAGCAGCCTTGACACCTTCCTCAATCGAGGTAACCGCCCTTCCCTTAGGCTGTGGAATGTCAAGCTCCTTAAGCAGACGCTCGAAGGAGCCTCTGTCCTCTGCCTTATCTATGGCTGCACAGTCCGTTCCGATTATCTTAACTCCTCTTTCACTGAGCGGCTCTGCAAGATTGATTGCAGTCTGTCCGCCGAGGGATGCAATGACCCCCTCAGGTTTTTCAAGCTCAATGATATTCATTACATCCTCTACAGTCAGAGGCTCGAAATACAGCTTGTCGGAAATGGTATAATCCGTCGAAACAGTCTCGGGATTGTTGTTGATGATTATGGCTTCATAGCCGGCGGCCTGAATTGTCCTTACTGCATGAACCGTAGAATAATCAAACTCAACACCCTGACCGATTCTGATAGGACCCGAACCCAGTACCACGATTTTACGCTTGTCGGACAGCTTACTTTCGTTCTCATCCTCATAGGTACTGTAGAAGTACGGAATATAGCTGTCAAACTCAGAGGCACAGGTATCTATCATCTTATATACCGGAAAAATCGCCTCTTTCTTTCTGTACTCAAATATTTCCTTTTCGTTTGAACCAAGAAGAATTCCAAGTTCCTTATCACCAAAGCCCATTCTCTTGGCTTCATATACTTCCTCAGGAGTAACGCTTTCTAAGCACTTAGTGCTTAAGGTCTTCTCCATTAAGATAATGTTTGCGATTTTCCCAATAAAGAATCTGTCTATTGTGGAGCGGCGTACGATGGTGTCAACGTCCATACCGCGTCTTATCAGCTCTGCAATGGCATAGATACGATCGTCTCTTGACTGTGCTATATAATTTAGCAGGAAATCGGTGTCAAGGCTGACAAACTTCTCCATATACAAGTGATGAACGCCGATTTCAAGCGAACGAACCGACTTAAGGAGAGCCTCCTCGAAGCTTCTGCCCACACTCATGACCTCACCCGTCGCCTTCATCTGGGTGCTTAGGGTATTGTCCGCATCGGTGAACTTGTCAAACGGAAACCTTGGCATCTTGCACACAATATAGTCAAGCGCAGGCTCAAAGCAGGCCAGGGTATTGGCAAGTTTGATCTCATCTAAGTTCATGCCGACTGAAATCTTGGCAGAAACCCTGGCAATGGGATAACCACTTGCCTTGGATGCAAGGGCTGACGAACGTGATACTCTGGGGTTAACCTCTATAACATAATAGTCAAAGCTGTTAGGATCCAGAGCAAACTGAACATTACAGCCACCCTCTATCTTCAGAGCGCGGATAATCTTTAGTGCAGCATCACGAAGCATATGATATTCCCTGTTGGTCAAGGTCTGAGAGGGACACACTACGATAGAGTCACCTGTATGCACGCCGACAGGGTCGAGATTCTCCATATTACAGATAGTAATGGCAGTATCATTTGCATCACGCATTACCTCATATTCTATCTCCTTGTAGCCCTTCACGGACTTCTCAATAAGCGCCTGATGAATGGGTGAGAGGATCAGGGCATTCTTGAGAATGTCCTTAAGTTCCTTCTCGTTGTCGGCAAAGCCGCCTCCGGTTCCTCCAAGTGTGAATGCCGGTCTGATTACTATAGGATAACCGATTTCCTCAGCTGCCGATATTCCTTCATCCACAGACTCAACTATAACAGATGGAAGCACCGGCTCACCTATGCTTTCACACAGTTCCTTGAACTTCTCCCTGTCTTCTGCCCTGTCTATACTGTCACTGGTGGTACCCAAGAGTTCAACCTGGCACTCCTTAAGTACGCCCTTCTGCTCTAACTGCATGGCAAGATTAAGACCTGTCTGACCACCGATTCCGGGCAGAATTGCATCGGGACGTTCGGTTCTGATAACCTTAGCAATGAATTCCAGTGTTAACGGCTCCATGTATACCTTGTCCGCAATGGTAGTATCGGTCATTATAGTTGCGGGGTTGGAATTGCACAGGATTACCTCATAGCCCTCTTCTCTGAGTGCTATACAGGCCTGTGTGCCCGCATAATCGAATTCGGCAGCCTGTCCGATAACAATAGGACCCGAACCGATTACAAGGATTCTTTTTATATCACTTCTCTTAGGCATTGTTTACACACCCCCTCTTCATGTTGTCGATAAACTGACCAAAAAGATAATCACTGTCCTGAGGTCCCGGACAGCTCTCGGGGTGATACTGCACACCAAAGGCTCTGTCTCTGGTACAGCATACGCCTTCTATTGTATTATCAAGCAGATTAATATGTGTTACTTCCAAAGATGTACTTGCTATGGAGTCAGCATCAACTGCATATGAGTGATTCTGTGAAGTAATCTCGATTTTGCCCGTATTAAGATTCTTAACAGGATGATTGCCGCCTCTGTGACCAAACTTAAGTTTATAGGTTCTGGCTCCATATGCAAGCGACAGAATCTGATGTCCCAGACAGATACCGAAAATGGGGTATCTGCCCTTAAGTTCTCTTATCGCCTCTATTACCGGAACCGCATCCTCCGGGTCACCCGGTCCGTTGGATATGAAGATTCCGTCAGGCTTCAATGCCTCAATGGTCTCTACATCAGTATCATATGGCACAACAGTAACCTTAAGCCCCTTGCCAAGCAGTGAGCGAAGGATATTCTGCTTCATACCGCAGTCTATCGCAACCACATGAAGCTTTCGCTCTGCAAGAAGTGACGGTCTGGGTATTGGAGATACCATGTCAGCCTTCCATATACTTTTCGATGTGACTCTCGATACAGCGTTATGTGACAACTCAACCATATTAAGGATACCGAGTGCCTCGTCATTGTTAACCTCAATATCGGTTATCATGGCCTTCATACTGCCCTTGTCACGAAGCTTTCTTGTTATCTGTCTGGTATCCACGCCGCAGATTCCCACAATCTCATATTTAATCATCACCTCATTAAGAGTGTGACTGCAACGGAAATTGCTCGGATCATCGTTATATTCCCTTACAACCAGTCCACCGATTGTAGGAGTCTGACTCTCATAGTCCTCCTCGTTGATACCATAATTTCCGATAAGCGGATAGGTCATAACCACCGCCTGATCCGTATAGGACGGGTCAGAGATAATCTCCTGATATCCCACCATAGAGGTATTGAATACCAGTTCTAACACTCTCTCGCTGTCATCACCGAAGCCATAGCCCTCATAGACGGAGCCGTCTTCAAGTATCAGCTTTCTGTTCTTCTTCATATTCCTTCCTCCCGGCATATTCTCAAAAAGAAAGCCCACGGGATTACTCCCGCAGGCTTATCATCGTTGATAACGTTTCTTTATTTTTCCAAGGCCTATTATAATACAACCTCATCTAAAAAACAAACACAAACGTATTATTTTAAGAAGTCTTTTTCTTTAAAAGCGCTCCTTACTCAACGTCCTGCAGTGCGTCGAAATCCTCTTCGCCGGTACGTATCTTAACTACCTTCTCTACAGGATATACGAAAATCTTACCATCACCGATATGACCGGTGTAAAGTGCCTTCTTGGCCGCCTCGATTACTGATTCAACAGGAATCTTGCTTACTACTACCTCAACCTTAACCTTAGGAAGTAAGGTTGCATCCATCTCAACACCACGATATCTGTCGCCGGCACCCTTCTGGATACCACAGCCCATTACCTGAGTTACTGTCATACCTGTTACACCAAGATCGTTCATAGCCTTCTTAAGGGCATCGTATCTTGTAAGCTTAGCAATAATTACAACTTTGTTGATACCTGTTGCAGATGTAAGCGGAGCTACTACAGGAACTGCTGCAGCCTTCTTAGCTTCACTTGCCTCTGCGTAGGCTTCAGCACCAAGAGAAGTGTTCTCGTTGACATCCATCGTCATGGTGTTAGAGATATCCATGATACTGAAGCCCGCATATGCAGAAGGAATACCGTGTTCTGTAGAGTCAAGACCAACGATCTCTTCCTCCTCAGATACACGCAGTCCGAAGACAGCTTTAATAATAAGGAAGGCAATTGTCATTGTAACTGCTGTCCATGCAGCTGTTGAAATAACGCCAATAGCCTGAATACCCAGAAGCTTGAATCCACCACCATAGAAGAGACCGGTAAGCTCTGCTCCCGTAGAATCCGCAAGAGAGTATGCAGGAGCTGAATTAGTAGCGAATAAACCTACGGCAAGTGTTCCCCAGATACCGTTTAAGCAGTGAACTGCAACAGCACCTACAGGGTCATCCACACGTAATACATAATCAAGGAACCATACACCGAAGCAAACCAGAAGGCCTGCTACGATACCGATTATTGAAGCACCAAGCGCGTCTGTAACATCACAGCCTGCTGTAATAGCCACAAGACCTGCGAGTGATGCGTTGAGACACATTGATACATCCGGCTTACCATACTTAAGCCATGTGAATACCATACATGCTACCGTAGCAAGTGCGGGAGATACGGTTGTTGTAAGGAATACCGAACCGAGCTGACTTAAGTCTGTACATGCCGCACCGTTGAATCCGTACCAACCAAGCCAGAGTATGAATACTCCTAGGCAGGCAATAGGAAGGTTATGTCCCGGGAAGGCGTTAACCTTAACAACCTTACCGTCCTTATCTTTTATAAACTTACCTATTCTTGCTCCCAGAATTGAAGCACCAACCAATGCTGCAATACCACCAACCATGTGGATACAGTTACTACCTGCGAAATCATGGAAGCCAAGCTGGCTCAGCCAGCCACCACCCCAGGTCCAGTGTGCTTCGATCGGATATACGATAGCTGAAATAACTGCTGAATATACACAGTATGATAAGAACTTGGTTCTCTCAGCCATAGATCCTGATACGATAGTTGCTGTTGTAGCACAGAATACCAGGTTGAATACAAAGTTAGAAAAATCAAAGTTAGCATAATCTGTGAAGATATCAAACCCGGGTCTTCCTATGAAGCCTGCAATATCCTCACCAAGAAGTAAGCCAAAGCCTACAAGAATAAATACAACTGTACCAATACAGAAATCCATGAGGTTCTTCATCAGGATATTTCCTGTATTCTTTGCTCTGGTAAAGCCTGCCTCACACATTGCAAAGCCGGCCTGCATCCAGAATACAAGAGCAGCTCCGATTAAGAACCAGACTCCAAATACCTGTCCGCTAACGGCACTCATAATCTCATCTGTCATAATTTTTTCCTCCTCATTTCCTGACTTAACAGGTTATAATATCGGCCACCCCACTCCTCTAAGGGTGGCCGGATATTTTATACGTAGAACAACATATCAGCGTAGCTCGGATACGGCAGTGCATCCGAAGGCATAAGCACCTCTGTAGCATCTGCAACCTCCCTGATAGAGGACATATCCGCAATGATCGTATCCTTATAGTAGATAGCAGCCTTAAGATAATCCTCAATTCCTTCAGCTGTTAATACATCAGCCTTAAGCTTCTCTCCAAGTTCATAAAGCTTGCTGTAGTTTGCACTGATAGTTTTTAGCGAATCCTCCAGAGCCTTAACGCAGATTCCTTCAACAGCCTGCTTCTTAAGGATGATTGATTGTGCGAGTGTATCTGAGTATTTAAGTGTTCCGGGTAAGAACTCATGATAAAGCATATCTATAAGAGTCTTAGCCTCGATGTGGAGTGTCTTCACATAGTTCTCAAGGAGAATCTCATAACGAGAATCAATCTCACTCTCTGTGAAGATTCCGTGCTTTGTGAACAATGCCACATTCTTAGGCTCAATGAATACAGGAAGTACATCAGGAGTTGTCTTATAGTTATATAAACCTCTCTTCTCTGCCTCAGCTACCCATTCATCTGTATATCCATCACCATTAAAGATGATTCTCTTATGCTCTACTATTGTCTTCTTAACAAGAGCCTTAACATCAGAATCAAGGTCCTTGGAATCCTTAAGTTCATCATAGAACTGGCTTAATGACTCGGCTACGGCTGTGTTAAGGATCACATTAGGTCCTGCAACAGAAAGTGAAGAACCGAGAGATCTGAACTCGAACTTGTTACCGGTAAAGGCAAAAGGCGAAGTACGGTTTCTGTCTGTAGTATCCTTGAAGAAATGAGGAAGAACCGTAGCACCGATATCCATAGCCTCTCTCTCTGACTTCTTGAACAGTGTGTCATTCTCAATAGACTCAACTACCTGAGAAAGCTCATCACCTAAGAACATCGAGATAATGGCCGGAGGTGCCTCATTAGCACCAAGTCTGTGATCGTTGCCCGCTGAAGCAACTGACAATCTCATAAGATCCGCATATTCATCCACAGCTTTTATTACTGCTGCAAGGAATACCAGGAACTGAATATTTTCTGCCGGTGTCTTGCCGGGATCAAGAAGGTTCATGCCTGTGTTGGTTGTCATTGACCAGTTATTATGCTTACCCGAACCATTGATACCTTCAAAAGGCTTCTCATGAAGCAGACATACAAAGCCGTGCTTCTCAGCCACCTTCTTCATAACCTCCATTGTTAACTGGTTATGGTCTACCGCCACGTTGGTGGTATCGAATACGGGTGCCAGCTCATGCTGTGAGGGGGCAACTTCGTTATGCTTTGTCTTAGCGGGAATACCAAGCTTCCAGAGCTCCTCATCCAGGTCATGCATATATGCCGCAACCCTTGGTCTTAATACTCCGAAGTAATGATCCTCCATCTCCTGTCCTTTGGGAGCAGCTGCACCAAGAAGTGTTCTTCCTGTAAAGATAAGGTCCTTTCTCTTGGCGTAATCCTTCTTGTCAATAAGGAAATACTCCTGCTCAGGTCCGACCGTAGTCTTAACAGATGTTACATCACTCTGTCCAAGAAGGTTAAGGACCTTGGTTGCTTCCTTGCTTAATGCATCCATGGAACGAAGAAGCGGAGTCTTCTTATCGAGTGCCTCTCCTGTGTATGAACAGAAGGCCGTCGGAATATATAAGGTACCATCCTTAATGAAAGCAGGTGATGTGGGATCCCATGCTGTATATCCTCTTGCCTCGAAGGTGGCTCTCAATCCTCCTGAAGGGAAGCTTGATGCATCCGGCTCGCCCTTGATAAGCTCCTTGCCTGAGAAGTCCATGATAACCTCACCACCATCTACCGGTGTAATGAAGCTGTCATGCTTCTCTGCTGTACATCCTGTCATTGGCTGGAACCAGTGAGTAAAATGTGTTGCACCATTATCTACTGCCCATTCCTTCATAGCTACCGCAACCGCATTGGCTACATCCAGCTCCAGATGAGTATTGTTGTTAATTGTCTTCCTAAGAGCCTTGTAGATGTCCTTAGGTAATTTCTCTCTCATAACCTTGTCATTGAATACCAGGCTACCATAGAGTTCAGGAATCTTCTTTTCCATAACTACCATCCTCCTTGCATATCGCTTTTCAAAAAGAAAAAAGCGCCTTGAAGATAATTTCTTATCTTCAAAGCGCTCTTGCTTTGTACGAGTATTATTGTATACAAGTATGCATTATGTGTCAACTACTTTTTCAAAAAATTTTATCTCTTCTTTTCTTCCTCCGGAAGCTCGGTTCTGATAGCCTTGGAATCAATCTCTTCCTTGATGTCTTCAATAAACTGAGCAAGCGGCTTCTGCCCCTCATTACCTTCGAATCTGCTTCGTACAGATACAAGCTTATCTGCCTGCTCCTGCTCACCGACTACAAGCATATATGGAAGCTTATCCATTCTGGCTTCCCTAATCTTGTATCCTATTTTCTCAGACCTGTTATCTACAGTTACATCTATTCCTGCAGCCCTAAGCTCCTTCCTAACCTCTTCAGCATATTCAGAATACTTCTCTGAGATAGGAAGTACTCTTACCTGCTCAGCACACATCCAGGTAGGGAACTTGCCTGCATAATGCTCAATAAGCCATGCCAGTGTACGCTCATAGCAACCCATACTTGTTCTGTGAATAATCCAGGGGAGCTTCTTCTCTCCGTTCTCATCGATATAATACATACCGAATTTTTCTGCTGAAGCGCAGTCAAGCTGAATTGTAACCATGGTGTCTTCCTTACCATATACATTTTTAGCCTGAATATCGATCTTTGGTCCGTAGAAGGCTGCCTCACCCTCAGCCTCTGTAAAGCTGATATTATTTTTAATCATTACATCGCGGAGGTACTGCTGAGTGTTGTTCCAATACTCCTCATCACCCAGATACTTATCTGTATTGTTTGGATCCCACTTACTCAGACGATAAGTAACATCACCCTCAAGACCGAGAGTGGTCATAACATAATTGCACAGCTCGGTACATCTGGTAAGTTCTTCCTCTGCCTGATCCGGACGAAGGATTATATGAGCCTCTGTTATTGTGAACTGACGGACTCTTGTAAGGCCATGCATCTCACCCGAATCCTCATTTCTAAACAGTGTGGAGGTCTCTGCCATTCTGTATGGAAGGTCTCTGTATGAATGCTGCTCATTCATATATACATAATACTGAAACGGACAGGTCATCGGACGGAGAGCCATAGTTTCTTTGCCCTCTTCCTCCTTATTCAGGATGAACATTCCGTCCATATAGTGATCCCAGTGACCTGATATCTTGTAGAGATCCGACTTAGCCATCAGTGGAGTACGAGTACGTACATATCCCCACTCATTATCCTCAAGATCCTCAATCCATCTCTGGAGTTTCTGGATCATCTTGGTTCCCTTGGGAGTGAACAGCGGCAGACCCTGACCGATAACATCTACTGTTGTGAACAGCTTCATCTCTCTACCCAGTCTGTTGTGGTCTCTCATCTTAATATCTTCAAGATGAGCAAGGTATGCCTGAAGGTCTTCCTTGTTAACAAAGGCAGAACCATATATTCTCTGAAGTCTCGCCTTGCTTGAATCACCTCTCCAATAGGCCATTGAACTGCTGGTAAGCTTAAATGCCTTAATAGGCTTGGTACTCATAAGGTGAGGACCTGCACACAGATCCGTGAAACCTTCTCCCTGTGAATAGAAGCTGATAACAGCATCCTCCGGAAGGTCTTTTATAAGCTCTACTTTATAGGGCTCATTCCTGTCTTCCATAAACTTAATGGCTTCGGCTCTTGGAAGTTCAAACTTCTCAAGCTTATTGCCCTCTTTAATTATCTTCTTCATCTCTGCTTCTATGTTATCAAGTTCTTCTCTCGAGAAGGCATGCTCAACCTCAAAGTCATAATAGAAGCCTTCATCTATTGCAGGACCGATAGCAAGCTTCGCTTCCGGATACAGTCTCTTAACTGCTTCTGCAAGTACATGGGAGCAGGTATGTCTCACTACCCTTAAGCCCTCCGAATCCTTTCCTGTCAAAATATTCAGGGTACAATCCTCGGTGATGGTAGTTCGAAGATCCACCACCTTTCCATTGATTTCACCGGCGCAAGCTGCTCTTGCAAGTCCTTCGCTTATGTCAAAAGCAACATCGAGCACGCTCTTTGACTCATTGTATTCTTTTACTGAGCCGTCTTTAAGTGTGATCTTCATCTTACTACTCCTTTCTGATTACTGATTATTTGTAATAAAAAGCCCATACATAGTCACCTATGTATGGGTTCCGAGCAGGGGATGAGAGAATCGAACTCCCACCAAAGGTTTTGGAGACCCCTATCATACCATTTGACCAATCCCCTGTATAATATGACCGCTCACTCTTCGCCGTCAACGAATTGTATTATAGCAAAAGTGCCTGCCAATGGCAAGCACTTTTTGTTTTATTCTTATTGAATATCTTATTGTTTATTCTTCTACCGTGGCAGGTGTATCTTCCCTGATCGTATTGGTCAGATCCTCTGTAAGTGAATGGATGCTATCCATAATCCTGGCAAGACCAAGCATCGACCTTGTTGCATCCTCTGCGGTCTCAAGACCGTTGTTGGCACCGGCTGCAACCTCTTCGGATGTAGCCGACAGGTGTGCAATATTGTCAGAGATGATATTGGTCGAATTAATAATATCTGCAACCTTCTCCTCAGTCTGATTAATCTCTGTTGCAAGTTCCTTCACACCATTATCTATTTCTGAGAAGGTCTCCCTGCTGTTTGTAATAAGTTCATTCTGAACATCTACACTGCTGATGGTATCTTCCACACTCTTATTGGTATTCTTGGCAACCTCATTAAGTTCGCTTATTATATCAATAATCTTATTTGTTGCTGCCTGAGTCTGCTCTGACAAGCCTCTGATCTCATCAGCAACTACTGCGAAGCCCTTACCTGCCTCTCCTGCTCTTGCAGCCTCAATTGATGCATTTAATGCAAGAAGGTTGGTCTGTGAAGAAATACCTGTAATAACCGATACGATTTCCTTAACATCCTCTACTCTCTGACCAAGTAGCTGCGTACTGTTTACAGTTTCAGTACTTGCTTCCTTAACAATTACAGCCTGCTTACCAAGGTTTTCTATTATATTCATACCCTCTGAAACCTTGCTTAGTGTCTCAGACGACTTAGCCAGCATTTCACTCATCTGCACCTTAGCTGCATCAGTATTCTCATTGATGTCATTACACATAACAGCCTGCTGCTGAATTGCTTCCGCAGTTGTCTCAGTACTGCTTGCAATATCTCCCATGACATCCTGATTAAGTTTGATCGACTCTTCAAGAGAAGACAATGCCTCCTTGGAATCCTTGAAATGATCTACTATATTATTTGCTACCAGGATAACCTGTCCGGCTGTTTCTTCAGACTTCTTTGCCGCAGATTCTATAGCCTCCATATTCTCTGTATTGAATCTGTTAAGCACATGAATGACCGAGATTGCTGTAACGCTGGCAAAAATCGATATGAAGGTTCCTAAAACAATATCGTTTCCTGTTGCAATTCCCTGATATGTCTGTCTGCCGAGCATTATTATAGTACCAACAATTGTGAAACCGCAGCCGATAACGGTCAGTCTCTTTTTAAGATATATCATGGAACCAATAACCATCGGGATTGCTATCGCATATGTTGTGATACCTCGAAGATTCCATGTAGCACCTATATAACTGAATGTTGCACCTAACATCATGACTACTCCGCCGATATACTTCCTGCAGAGCTTGATTCTGGCAAATGTCATGAGAATCAAACCAATAATGCAAAGAGCTGCTGCTGCATAATCAATTCCCACCGGCTCGGATATGAGTCTGAAAATCTCATTGAAGAAAATTCCAAACCATACCAGTAGCATTACCGGGTATACAATTTTGTTGGCTCTAAAGTATTGATTGTCTGTCATAACTTATCTCCTTATCCCCAATAAAATATTACTTCAACAGTGATTTTATCACTTTAATCTTTATTTTGCAAAACATTCAGACAATTGATTGCTTGCGCTATGGATTTGACCGGCAAAAGTTCAATTCCGCATGTTTCCCTGCAGGCCTCCATATTGCCATAGGGCAGAATCACCTTCTTAAATCCAAGTTTTTTGCACTCGGATACTCTGAAGGGCGCACCGCTTACCGCCCTGACCTCTCCGGAAAGTCCAACCTCTCCGAAGGCCACCACGTCACCGGGAATCACCTTATTGCTATATGAACTCATAACCGCAATAATAACACCCAAATCCACACCCGGTTCCGTAATCTTCATTCCGCCTGCGATATTTACATAGGCATCGCAGTCGCCTATCTGAACTCCAACCCTCTTTTCAAGCACCGTCATCATAAGATTAAGCCTGTTCATATCGCTTCCTGCGCTCTGTCTTCTCGGGAAGCCGAAATTGGTCTTGGACACAAGCGCCTGAATCTCAATAAGAATAGGTCTCGTTCCTTCCATGGTGCATCCTACCACCGAACCGCTGGAGTCCTCCGGTCTTCCGTTAAGCATGAACTCAGAGGGATTTGGAACCTCCACCAGACCTTCATTCTTCATTTCGAACACGCCAATTTCATTGGTAGAACCGAATCTGTTCTTCACGCCCCTTAACATCCTGTAAGATGCATGCCTGTCTCCTTCAAAATACAGCACTGTATCAACCATATGCTCAAGCATTCTGGGACCAGCCACAGTTCCCTCCTTAGTTACATGTCCTACGATAAAAACGCTTACACTGAATTCCTTGGCAAGACGCATTAGCAGGTTCGTAACCTCCTTGACCTGACTGACACTGCCCGGCGTTGCATCCAAGGTCTCACTGAACATGGTCTGGATCGAATCAATAACCACAACCTTGGCATTGCTCCTTCTTATTGCCTCCCTTGCATTCTCTATGCAGGTCTCGGCAAGAACCATAACATGATCAGTCATTGTACCGATTCTTTGTGCCCTAAGCTTTATCTGACTTAAGGATTCCTCGCCGGATATATACAGAACTTCTATGTTCTTATCTCCCAGAGCCTTACATACCTGAAGCAGCAGAGTAGACTTACCTATACCCGGGTCTCCTCCCACAAGCGTAAGCGAACCGGGGACAATACCTCCGCCGAGAACCACATCAAGTTCACCAATGCCTGTAACAAGTCTGTTCTCTTCATCAGTACTTATCTCATCAAAGGTGACAGGCTTTACCTCTAAGCTTATTCCCTGCACTTTGCCCGATGTATTCCTAATCTCTATCTTCTGCTCAGTTGCCGTGCCTGCCGCCCCACATGCAGGACAGACTCCGAACCACTTGCTCTGGTCCATTCCGCATTCACTACAGAAGAATGCCGTCTTGTTCTTTATCTTTGCCATTTACCATACCCCTGTATTACATGATAATCTTAATACGAAAAAAGGGCTCCGAATTGGGAGCCCTCCGTTTTATGCCTTAATAATAGATACTTCAACAGGTGAATCGCCAAGTTCAACATTGAAGCTCAACTTTCCGCCCATATTGGTAGTCATAACTCCACAGCTTGTACCGGCAACCTTAACCTCATAGCTTGCGCCATCCTCAAGTCCGACTGTAATCTGAGAATCTTCAGAACCTTCCACCGTAAAGACTACTCCCGATTCGTTCTCCGAATAGTTATATACGCTGGTCCCCGGCACTGACTCATAGACGAACAATCCATTTCTTTCAAGCTTGGTCATAGGTTTATAGGTCTTAACCTTCATCAGGTCTCCCTCATACTTGTAGTCCTCCACCTTAGCCTTCTCATTAAGGGTGTGATTGCCGAAGCTTAAGCTTCCATCGCTCTCTGTACGAAGCAATTCTGTTACTGCCATTTTGTTTCCTCCATTACTTTTTGGTAGCTTTCTTAAAGGATATCTTATCATCCTTAACCGTTACTGTTACGCTATCTCCGTTAACAATATTCTTCTTAAGTATTTCTTCTGCAAGTACATCCTCAACCTGTGTCTGAATGGCTCTCTTAAGAGGTCTTGCACCCATCTTAAGATTAGAGAACTTATCCACCAGATATTTTCTTGCCGCAGACGACATCTTAATGGTTATATCCATCTGCTCTCTGCATCTCTTACTCAGATTCTCGGTAAGAAGATTTACTATCTTACCCATATCATCTTTATTTAATGTTCTGAAGACAATGATCTCATCAATACGGTTGATGAACTCCGGCTTGAAGATTCTCTTTACCTCTTCCATAACGCCGCTCTTCATCTTATCGTAATCACGGTTCTCATTCTTGGATGTATCAAAGCCGAGATTCTTCGGTTCCACTATCCTCATGGCTCCCGCATTACTGGTCATAATGATAACCGTATTCTTGAAGCTTACCTTTCTGCCCTTGGAATCGGTAATATGACCGTCGTCAAGTACCTGGAGCAGTATATTGAATACATCAGGATGAGCCTTCTCTATCTCATCGAACAACACTACTGAATACGGATTGCGTCTCACTTTCTCAGACAGCTGACCACCGTCATCAAAGCCTACATATCCCGGAGGAGAACCAATCATTTTGGATACCGTGTGACTCTCCATATATTCTGACATATCCACTCTGATCAGTGCATCCTGAGAACCAAACATTGCCTCAGCCAATGCCTTGGACAGCTCTGTCTTACCCACGCCGGTAGGACCTAAGAACAGGAAAGAACCTATGGGACGGTTAGGATCCTGTAAGCCCACTCTTCCTCTTCTCATTGCTCTTGCTACCGCATCTACAGCCTCGTCCTGTCCTATCACTCTCTTGTGAAGAGTCTTATCAAGACGAAGGAGCTTAGCTGATTCCTTCTCCGTAAGCTTGGTTGTCGGAATCTTCGTCCACATGGATACAACCTTTGCAATATCTTCAGCGGTAACACGTCTGACATCCTTGGTCTTACGTCTTAGCAGCTTCTTATACTCAGAGTCCTGCTTCTTGATTAAGAGCTTCTGTGCCTCTGTCAGTCTGCCGGCAACCAATATATTGCCGTCTCGCAAAGCCTGTTCTATATCAAGATCGTACACCTTAATCTGCTGCTTCAGTTCATCAAGTTTATTGTTGGAACCGACATTTACTGTCCTAAGCTTGACGGTACTTGCAGCTTCATCTATAAGATCGATCGCCTTATCCGGCAGATTCCTGTCATTGATATATCTTGTCGAAAGTGTAACGGCAGCTTCTATTGCATCCTTATCTACAGTAACCTGATGGAACTCCTCATACTTATGAACAATTCCATTAAGAATGCCTATTGCTTCCTCTTCTGTCGGCTCTTCAACCGTTACCGGCTGGAATCTTCTCTCAAGGGCAGCATCCTTCTCAATATACTTCCTATATTCATTGAGAGTGGTGGCACCTATAAGCTGAAGTTCTCCTCTTGCCAGGGACGGCTTCAGAATATTGGCTGCATCTATTGAGCCCTCCGAGCCTCCTGCTCCGATAAGTGTATGAATCTCATCTAAGAACAGAATACAGTCTCCGTCACTTATTACCTCGTTAATCAATTTCTTGATTCTCTCTTCGAATTCTCCCCTGTATTTACTGCCGGCAACAAGACCTGACAGATCTAAGGTCAGCACCCTCTTATCTCTTATAGTCTCCGGAACATCACCATCAACAATTCGGCGTGCCAGTCCCTCAACTATAGCGGTTTTGCCAACTCCGGGTTCACCGACAAGACAGGGATTATTCTTGGTTCGTCTGCTCAATATCTGAATGACCCTCAGTATCTCACTGTCTCTTCCTATAACCGGGTCGAGCTTGTCCTCTCTTGCAAGAGCCGTAAGGTCGCGGCTGTAGGAATCCAGGACAGACTTGCCACCCTGCTTAATATTATTTACACTTCTGACACGGGATGTTATCTCTGACGGATTAACCCTGAGAGACACGAGTACTTCAATCAGAATCTTATTCCTGTCAATACCGAGGGTGTTAATGATCCTTGCGGCAACATTGTCCGAGTCCTCAATAAGTGCGAGCAAGAGATGCTCTGTTCCAATCTCACTGCTCTTATATTCCCTTGCCAGGCTCTCACTGAGTTCAAGCACCTGAAGGGCCTTGGGTGAGTATTCACTTTTTTCCACCAGTGCAACCTCTCCGTCCGGAGCAATAAAATCCTTTATCAGCTCCGATACGCGTTCACTTGTTGCACCATTATTAATTAATACAGCAGAGGCTACACCGTCCTTCTCCTCAAGCAGTCCATAGAGGATGTGCTCTGTTCCTATGTAGCTCTGGTGCATTCTCTTGGCAGCCGCTTTAGCTAATCTTAAGGCTGCTTTTGCACTGTTGGTATATTCCATATTTCACCTTAATACTTGCTTATTAGTTATCAAGGTCAAGGAATTCGAACTCCATATCATCATCGATGTCAAGCATATCATCGTCAGCCCAGCTGTCGTTTCTGCGTGCTCTGCCTGAAGGACGATCATATTCATCGTCATCCTCATCCTCTAAGCTATACTCCTGTCTTCTTGAAGAGACCTTCCTGCCTCTGCCGAACTTCTTCTTCGGCTTCTCATCTTCTATATCCTCTTCCTCAGCATAGCCATCATCGTTGTTGTCATATTCCTCATCGTAGGTTTCATCATCCTCGTAATCGTCATCATATTCCTCATACTCTCCTCCGGCATAACCTCCGTCACGAAGTTTGAAGATAAGAATTGTAATTACGATAACAAGAAGAACTACGAGAACAGCCAACACAATTGTCGCAATTTTGAAGCCGTTGGAATCCGAATCCGAAGTTCCCTCCTGTGCCTGCTGCATTACCGCATAGATATTGTTAATGCTCTGCTTTGTTCCTCTTACATGGTCGTAAAGATACCACTCCTCAACGCCGTCTGCGTTAGGTGCATATACGCACTCATAATCCTTGGGGACCTCAGGTGTAGCTTCTTCCACAGGTTCTTCTACAGGTTCCTCTTCTACCTGCTCCTCATACACTTCCGTAACATTAAGGAAATCGGATCTGATGAATCCGCTCACGGTCTTGTCACCATCGGTAAAGCTTACCTGATACCAGAGCTTACCCTCTGAATCCGTAGCTTCACCTGAAATATCAACCTCAGTATCCTTCTTGGCACTGCCGGCCTTGCTTGTGGAGGTACTTGCTCCGCTTCTGACTGTGACTGTATCACCCGTAACAACAGCCTTGAGTGCTGTTGATGTATTTACTGTTGTTTCTGTAGCTGCTACAGGCTGAGCCTCTGTGGTCTGGCTGTCAGTCTGTTCACTTGTTGACGAGCTTGTATTTGAGGAAGCGGGAACCTCTCCGTCGGGAGCTTCCACAAGGTCAGCCCTGATATATCCTGTCTTATCGCCATCCTTGATCTGGTACCAGGTATATCCGTCCGCAGACTGTGTGCTTCCTACTACATCCAGTTTCTTGCCCTGGGTTACACTTGCTACCGCATCCGATGTAGTACTGGCCTCACTTCTTACCACACACGCATCACCCTTAACGGTTACTGTTGCAGCCATTACACTCATGCTCATCATGCTGAGTGCAACAACCAGTACGATGGCTGCAGAAATCCTTCTAGATAACTTTTTCATTTTTTCCTCCTACTGTATCGAAACCAAAGCCATTATGCCTCATCAATTGCTTTACCGATGTCATGTCGCATATACTTATTGTCGAAATCGATCCACTCGGTTGCCCTGTAGGCATTGGTTCTGGCTTCCTTAAGGGTATCTCCCTTAGCTGTTATTCCCAATACTCTTCCGCCGTTTGTGACAATATTACCGTCATCATCGAATTTAGTACCGGCATGGAAGCAGAAATAATCTGACTTATTGTCAAAAGCTTCGAATCCCTTAATTATCTTGCCCTTCTCATACGCAACAGGATATCCGTCACTTGCAAGAACCACGCAGACTGCTGCATTGTCCTCGAATTCCAGGGTAATATCATCAAGTTTTCCGTCAACGCAGGCCTCCATTACCTCAAGGATATCATTCTTCATTCTAGGAAGAACAACCTGGGCTTCAGGATCTCCGAATCTGGCGTTGTATTCAAGCACTCGCGGTCCGTTCTCAGTAATCATCAGGCCGAAGAATATGATGCCCTTGAACTCTCTGTTCTCACTTCTCATGGCATCAACAGTTGCCTGATATATATATTTCTTACAATAATCATCCACCTCATCAGTATAGAAGGGACTTGGTGAGAAGGTTCCCATTCCGCCTGTATTAAGACCTGTATCACCGTCTCCGGCTCTCTTGTGGTCCTGAGCTGAGGTCATGATACGAATTGTCTTGCCGTCTACAAATGAAAGAACGGATACCTCTCTTCCTGTCATGAATTCCTCAACGACCATTCTGTTACCTGACTCGCCGAACTTCTTATCAAGCATTATCTCCCTTGCACCCTCGATTGCCTCATCCACTGTATTGCAGATAAGTACGCCCTTACCGAGCGCAAGTCCGTCGGCCTTAAGCACGATTGGAAACTTAGACTTCTTTATATACTCGATTGCCTCATCATATGAATCGAAGTTTTCATAAGCTGCAGTCGGAATATTGTATTTCTTCATAAGGTCCTTAGCAAAGGCCTTGCTTCCTTCAAGGATTGCCGCATTCTTCTTAGGACCGAAGGTTCTGATTCCCGCTTCCTCCATCAGGTCTACAAGACCACCGACCAGAGGATCGTCCATGCCGACAATACAGAAATCAATGGAATTATTCTTAGCGAAATCAACCAGTTTATCGAATTCCATCGCTCCTATCGGAACACATTCTGCAACAGATGCGATTCCCGCATTACCGGGAGCACAATATATCTTATCCGCTTTCTTACTCTTACTGACACTCATGCAGATGGCATGTTCTCTTCCGCCACCGCCTACAACTAGTATGTTCATACCAACTCCACCTGCTTATCACCTTCAATAATCTCACCGACAACATAAGCCTTCTCACCGGCTTCTTCGATAGCCCTGATTGCAGCATCCACATCCTTAGGATCGAGTGCAAGTACCATTCCAAGGCCCATATTGTAGGTATTATACATCATCTTCTCTTCAATTCCGCCTGTCTTCTGTAACAACTTAAATATAGGAAGAACAGGATAGCTGTCCTTATTAACCTTAGCGCTAACTCCGTTAGGAAGCATTCTCGGAATATTCTCATAGAATCCGCCGCCTGTGATATGACTGCAGCCCTTAACCGTAACTCCTGCATTCTTAATCGACTTCATGGCCTTAACATATATCTTGGTCGGAGCGATAAGTGCCTCACCAAGAGTTGTTCCAAGCTCATCATAATAGGTATCAAGGCTCTCCTTAGTCATCTCGAAAACCTTACGTACCAGTGAGAAACCGTTAGAATGAACACCGCTTGATGCAATTCCCACAAGCACATCACCGGGCTTAATATTCTCGCCGGTAATCATATCCTTCCTGTCCACAACACCTACGGTAAAGCCCGCAATATCATAATCATCCTCAGGCATGAGTCCGGGATGCTCTGCAGTCTCACCTCCGATAAGAGCAGCATCCGACATCTTGCAGCCTTCTGCCACACCCTTCACAATAGAAGCAATCTTCTCGGGATAATTCTTACCGCATGCAATGTAATCAAGGAAGAAGAGAGGCTCACCGCCTGCACATGCCACATCATTCACGCACATGGCAACCGCATCAATACCAATCGTATCGTGCTTGTCCATGATAAATGCCAACTTAACCTTTGTTCCGCAGCCGTCGGTTCCTGACAGAAGAACCGGATCATCCATCTCCTTAATCTTCTTAAGAGAGAAGGCTCCCGAGAATCCGCCTAAGCCTCCGAGCACCTCTTCTCTCATGGTACCCTTAACATATTCCTTCATCAATTCTACCGACTTATATCCGGCTTCAATGTCTACGCCGGCTGTCTTATAATCCAGTGCCATGTGTCCTCCTAAATATTGTTTGATGTATTTGTATAGATATGTAAAAACCCACCTTACAAATAATAAAATAAACGAACTACTTAGTGTATTCCTTACGTCCAACTTCCTTTAGCTTATTGTTCTTAGCCACAACCTGATCCTTAAGTGATGCCTTATAATCCTTAAGGGCCTTAAGAATATTGCTGTCACTAACTGATAATATCCTTGCAGCAAGCAGTCCCGCATTGGCTCCGCCGTTGATGGCAACAGTTGCAACAGGAATTCCCGGAGGCATCTGAAGAATCGAATACAGTGCATCCTCTCCGTCAAGCACTGAGCCTGAGAGCGGTACACCTATAACCGGCATCGGGAAAATAGCCGCACACATACCCGGCAGATGCGCTGCCATACCTGCTCCGGCAATAATTACCTTAATTCCGCTATCCTCACAACTGCGGGCATATTCGAAGAATTCGTCCGGCTCCCTGTGAGCGGAAATAATATTCATCTCATAGCTGATACCAAGCTTATCAAGGATATCGGCTGCTTTATTCATAACCGGAAGGTCGGAATCACTTCCCATAACAATACTGACTAACGGCATATTATTCCTCCATCTGTCTATAAAATCAACACAACATATCTATTCTATCATATTCTAAAGCCGTATGCACCTGCATATAATATCGCACTTATCGAAAATATTGCAAGTATATTGAGCACCAGTCCAAGGTAGGCAAACAAATAGAATTTCTCACTCTCCATCTTGCCGACAATACCGAGAATGATTCCCACAAATGCCATAATCATTGTCAAAAATACTGTGCTTGACTCATTGGCACCCGCGCTTCCTCCTGCAAGAAAAGTGCGATAGACTACAATAATCAGTGCTCCGACATTGATGATTCCAAGCAGAGTTGACATTATTCCTTTATATGTATGCTGTTTGTGAGTAAATCTGTATCTTGGGCTCATTATTTCGCGCCATACTCCTCATAATATGCATCGATGCGACCCTTTAGTTCATCATCGATTATCACTCTGCCTTCAACCTCCTTATTATAGAGGCGCTCAACCACATCCGCCATGGATACGATCGCATTGGTCTCAAATCCGTAAAGATCCTTGATTTCTTCAAGAGCCGACTTGTCTCCCTTTCCCTTCTCCATACGGTTAAGCGATACCATAAGTCCCAGAATCCTGACATCCCCCTGTGCTCTTACAATCGGAACAGTCTCTTCCATAGACTTACCCGAGGTAGTAACATCTTCAATAATAACTACCCTGTCTCCATCCTTAATCTTGCTGCCAAGGAGAATACCCGCATCACCGTGGTCCTTCTCCTCCTTTCGGTTAGAGCAGTATCTGATTTCCTTATTAAACAGTCTGCTGTATGCAATAGTCGTTGCTACACTAAGTGGAATTCCCTTATATGCAGGTCCGAACAATACATCGAAGTCATCACCATACGCATCATGTATAGCCTTGGCATAGTATTCACCCAGCTTCATAAGCTGGCTTCCGGTAACATAGGCACCGGCATTCATGAAGAAAGGGCTCTTCCTTCCGCTCTTTAGTGTGAAGTCACCAAACTTAAGAACATCGCTGTCAATCATAAATTTTATAAATTCCTGCTTATAGCTTTCCATCTTTCCATCTCCCATCATATGATCATCTTTAATTAAGTGCCGAAGCAATATCTTCCTTCATATCAAGAACCGCTCTTCTTGCAGCAAGCGCATATCCCTCTTCTCCAAACGAAGAATACTTCTCCTGTTTGTATGCTCCGATGATTCCTCTTGAAGAATTAACAATAGCTCCAAGTCCGTCCTTATTAAAGAAGTGAACGAGGTCCTTACCCTTGCCGCCCTGTGCACCGTATCCGGGAACAAGTATATAGCTCTTGGGCATAATGTCTCTAAGTATTCTGCCCATCTCAGGATAAGTGGCTCCAACTACCGCACCTACATAGCTGTATTCTTCACCCATATGAAGCTCGGCCCACTCAGCCACTTTCTCACCGACAATTTCATACAGTGGTCTGCCATCAACGTTTCGATCCTGGAATTCTCCGCTGCTTGGATTAGAGGTTTTAACCAGGACAAAAATGCCCTTATTCTCTTCCTTGCAAACATCGATAAACGGCTTAACTCCGTCCGAACCAAGATATGGATTAACAGTTGCAAAATCCTCATCAAAACCCTTAAGCACCGTGTTGCCTACCCGTACGCTTCCAAGGTGGCCTATTGCATAGGCGGTAGAAGTTGAACCGATATCGCCTCTCTTTATATCACCGATCACAACCAGCCCCTTCTCCTTGCAGTACTTAACAGTCTTGTCATATGCAATCATTCCGGGGATTCCAAACTGCTCATACATGGCTATCTGAGGCTTAACCGCGGGAATCAGATCGTATATTGCATCTACCAGTCCCTTGTTGTACTGCCATATTGCCTCTCCTACCGCTTCCAGACTCTCTCCCATATCAGCTACAGCCTTACGGGTCAGATGATCCGGGATCAGATTAAGTGTCGGGTCTAGTCCTACAACAATTGGGGCTTCTGTTTTCTTAATTCCTTCGATAAGCTTGTTAATCATTTGTTTTCTCCTGTAAAATATGTTTCTCCTATACATAACGAATGGGCGTGAGGTATATTGCCCCAAGCCCGTTCGATTAATATTAATTTATACTGTCATGCATACATTCTCAGCATATCTCTTAATGTTGCCGGCATTGACATATTTGGTATACTCCTCACCGCTCACCACAACCAGTGTAGGTGCCTGCATGATACCGTATTTTGTCGCAAGCTCCATATTCTCCTCTGCGTCTATCGGGATATATGATACCCCCTTAAGATATTCCTTAGCAAGCTTACAGTTCGGACAGGTCTTGGTTGTGAATAAATATCTGACCTCTTTAGGAGTATTCACATTCACCTTAACCTCGCTTGCATAATCAGATAAGGTAACCACAGCACTGACCGGTCTCTTAAGTTCAGAATGCTCAATATCATATTCTGTTCTGTTGGCATATTCCTGAAGCTTACCGTCATTCCAGTTCTGTACCGGTCTGTAGTAGCCTGTGATTCTGCTGTATACCTCTGTAGGAGCCCCACAGTGAGGACAAGTAGCCTGCTCACCTGTAAGATATCCGTGCTCCTTACATATACTATATGTAGGAGAAAGTGTAAAGTACGGAAGCTTATAATTGTTTGCTATTGTCCTGACAAGGTCTGCAGCAGCCTTCCAGTCAGGCAGTTTCTCACCTAAGAACGCGTGGAATACAGTTCCTGATGTATATAACGTCTGAAGCTCATCCTGAATATCAAGAGCATCAAATATATCTGTTGTGAAGTCCACGGGCAGATGAGATGAATTGGTATAATACGGTGTATCACACGAACCACCTGCCGTCTTGATCGAAGGATACAGTTCTCTGTCATGCTTAGCCAGTCTGTAAGTGGTACTCTCTGCGGGAGTTGCCTCCAGGTTATACAAATCGCCGTATGTTTCCTGATAGTCAGACAGCCTCTCCCTCATATGATTAAGTACCTTCTTGGTGAACTCCTGAGTGCGCTTGTCTGTCATGTCGGCTCTGAGCCAGTTCGCATTAAGCCCCACCTCATTCATACCTATAAGACCGATTGTCGAGAAGTGGTTATCAAAGGTACCGAGGTATCTTCTTGTATAAGGATATAAGCCTTCGTTGAGAAGCTTGGTTATTACGCCCCTTTTAATCTTAAGTGATCTTGCGGCGATATCCATAAGCTTATTCAGTCTTCTGAAGAAATCATCCTCATCGGTGGCTAGATATGCTATACGTGGCATATTTATTGTAACTACGCCCACACTTCCCGTGCTCTCTCCCGAACCGAAGAAACCACCTGACTTCTTCCTAAGTTCTCTTAGATCCAGACGAAGTCTGCAGCACATAGAACGAACATCCGAAGGCTCCATGTCGCTGTTAATATAATTAGAAAAGTATGGTGTACCATACTTGGAGGTCATCTCAAACAACAATCTGTTGTTCTCTGTGTCTGACCAGTCAAAATCCCGTGTGATCGAGTATGTCGGTATAGGATACTGGAAGCCGCGTCCGTTGGCATCGCCTTCGATCATGGTCTCGATGAAGGCCTTGTTCACCATATCCATTTCTTTCTTGCAATCCTTGTAACAGAAATCCATCTCCTTACCGCCAACAATTGCCGGAAGCTCCGCAAGGTCTGCAGGTACAGTCCAGTCAAGAGTAATATTGGAGAACGGGGCCTGTGTACCCCATCTTGAAGGTGTATTAACGCCGTATACAAAGGCTTCTATGCACTTCTTCACTTCCTTATAGCTTAGGTTGTCAGCCTTAACAAAGGGTGCAAGATATGTATCAAATGAAGAGAATGCCTGGGCGCCTGCCCATTCATTCTGCATTATTCCAAGGAAGTTAACCATCTGGTTGCAAAGAACGGACAAATGTGCAGCGGGAGCAGATGTGATCTTACCGGTGATTCCTCCGAGTCCCTCAGTGATCAGCTGCTTCAATGACCAGCCCGCACAATATCCTGTAAGCATTGAGAGGTCATGAATATGGATATCCGCATTGCGGTGAGCATTGGCTATCTCCTCATCATATATCTCTGAGAGCCAGTAATTGGCTGTTACCGCACCTGAATTACTGAGTATCAGTCCTCCAACAGAATATGTAACCGTAGAATTCTCCTTAACTCTCCAGTCTTCAATCTTTACATAGCTGTTAACCACATCCTTGTAATCAAGAATGGTGGACTTCATTGTACGAAGCTTCTCTCTCTGCTTACGGTAGAGAATGAATGCCTTGGCTGCCTCTGTATATCCTGCCTGTTCAAGCACCTTCTCCACACTGTCCTGAATATCCTCGACATGGATACCGTCATCCTTCACCTTGCTCTGGAAGTCTGCAGTGACTCTGAGTGTCAAAAGATCCACAACATCATTGCTGTACTGTACATCAGTCGCTCTGAAGGCTTTGATAATAGCATCCGAAATTTTAGTTAACGTAAAATCTGTAGTTTCCCCATTCCTCTTAATAACCTGTAACATTTTTTCACACTTTCCATCTAATAACCAAATGTATAATCCCCATAGCTCGGGACATGCCCGTAGTTTTACTATACCAAAGCACAAACCTTAAGTCAACAAAAAACACAAGATATTGTGTTAACATAAAATTATTAACATAATATCTTGTGTAATTGCTTTAATAATCTGTAAATTGATATAATTCAGCTCTATATTACCTGGTTGACAAAAACAATGCTTCTCTTTTTGCCGCCTCATCATCAGGATATTTCTTAATATAAGCCTCCATAAGTACCTTAGCCTGGTTAAAATCGCCCGTATATTCACATGCAACAATCTCGTTAAAGGAAAGTGTCTGGTCGATTCCGGTATTGTTCAGATTCCTTGCCGTCTGGAAAGCTTCCTTGGCACCGGCATAGTCTCCCGACTCAAGTCTGGACAATCCAAGCTGATTGTGAATAAGTGCGGCTTCAGGATGCTTGCTTAAATAATTCTGATAGGTACTGGTTGCATAATTATAATCGCCCAGCATCTCATAGGTCTTGCCCAGAAAAAGTATGGTACTCTGGTCGTCATCATCCCTCGCCTCTTCGAAGTAGGTCTTGGCCGTGGCATAATCCTCCATATAGAAATATATGCGTCCCTTATCAAAATCAGACAGCTTCTTCTCCTTCTCGGCCAGGAACTGTTCAAGATAGCTCCTGCCTTCATCCTCATATCCCGATTCAGTCAGTCTTCCCGCGATTTCTATTCGAAGGTCATAATTGTCCGGCTCAAGTTTTAATGCTCTCTCGAAGTCTTCAAGAGCACCGTCATGGTCATTCTGTCTGAGTCTGACCCTTCCGCGCCTGTAGTGGGCAAGCATATCCTTCTCTCTTATCCCGAGTATTGCGGAATAGGTGTCGATGGCCTCACTGTCCTTCCCCATTCTCTCATAGGTATCCGCAAGGTAATAATTAACATCAATGTCGAAATCGTCTATACGCCAATCACTGTATCCCAACGCCGCAATAAACTGCTCTACTGCCTCCTCATAATTTGTGAGTCCCATATTGGCAACACCTCTGGCCCTGAGAATGTATGCCATATCCTCTCCGCTTTCTTCGGCAATATCAAGCGCAGCAAGTGCGCCCTCATACTCGCAGGCCTCTATTTGGGTATAGGCTGCTTCCAGGTCACTCTCCTTAGCCCTGCTGTCACAGCCGCTAAGTAAAAAGAGAGACGTAAAAACAATCAGTAATACAGTTTTTTGCACTTTTCCCCTAATTTTTTTCATATAAAAATTCTATCAAATCTTTTTCAGAATGTCCACGGTATGTGCAGCGGCACCTATCATATCGGCGCGCGACGAAATACTGTAGACATAGTCCAGATATATCTCAAATTCTTCATCCGTCATGGCTTTCAGTTGCGGACGGATATAGTTGGTCGGACCGTCCGGAGTGATGATGCGTACGCGTTCAAGACCCGAGTCCTCACGCAGTCTGTCTATCTCCTCAAGTCTGACATAATCATACAGATCCTCAATGTCAGAATGGATATTGTACGCTTCATCCACCCTGCCGCTGTCTATAGATTCCTTGAGATGCCCCTCCTTGATGCCGTAGGTTATAATGCCGTAATCATTCATAACGTAGGCCGCAAGAATGTATCCACCCGGCTTAGTCACTCTGCGCGCCTCAGTCAGACACTTAAGCTTATCCTCATGATTAAAGAGATGATACAGCGGACCGAAGATTAGTGTGATGTCGAAATTGTCGTCAGGGTATTTGGACAAGTTCCTGCCATCACCCTGTCTTGCATGCACAAGTGAGCATTTGGCCTTTAGTCTTGACAGATTATGCTTCACAAGCTCGAGCGCCGACACATCATAGCCCTCGTTGGCATAATGAATGGAATATCTGCCGGTGCCGGCACCTACATCCAATATTTTGATATCGCTCTTGTCTCGTCCCTTGAAAAGCATACTATCCAGGAGCTCATCTATGTACTTCATGGTAATCATGAATTCCACCTGACCGTGGCGAGAGTCAAAGCGCTTGTCTTCATTAAATTTGCAGTAGTATTCTTCTATCGGATTCAAACTGTCTTCCTGTCAATTAAGATTTAGTCCCGTGGTCTCGTCGATACCCAGTCTTATGTTCATGCACTGAATAGCAGCTCCCGATGCACCCTTACCCAGATTGTCAAATCGGGCCGTAAGCAGGATTCTGTCTTCGTTACCTGTTACATAAATCTGAGCATCATCCCTGCCCGCATAGGCATTGGCTGCGAAAAATTCATTCTCGTCCTTCTCTGCACCAAACTCCATAACCTTAATAAAGGTGCTGTCAGTATAGAAAGCACGTAGCTTCTCCCACAATACCTCCGGGGGCATTTTTTCCTTAAAGAGATGTGTATAAAGAGGAACTGATACGACCATTCCGCAGTAATAATCATCGACGACAGGTGTAAAGAGCGGCTCCCTTGAGAGGCGCGATATTGCCTTCATCTCCTTCAGATGCTTATGTTTCTGAGCAAGGGCATACTCTCTTGGAGCATACAGATCTGTAGTCTTATCCTCTGACTCATAAAGTGCGATGGCCTTCTTGCCCGCACCGCTGTAGCCGGACAGTGCCGTTGCATATATTGGGTAATCACTGTTAATGATGCCCTCAGCAACAAGCGGATATACTAACATATTGAAGCCCGAAGCATAGCAGCCCGGAACAGCAATCCTGTTGCCTGTAGCTATAGCCTCCCTGAAGCTTTTGCCAAGCTCAGGCAGACCGTAGGCCCATCCGGGCTCTGTTCTGTGGGCTGTCGACGCATCAATGATTACCGTGTGGTCATTGTCCTTCTCCACCAGGCTCACCGCTTCAATTGCCGCCGCATCCGGAAGGCAGAGGAAAGTTATGTCAGATGAATTGATCATCTTACGTCTCTCCTCAGGATCCTTCCTAAGGAGAGGATCTATCTTAATTAGTTCAACATCATCTCTTACTTCAAATCTTTCAAGAATCCGAAGGCCTGTAGTGCCCTCGCCTCCATCGATGAATATCTTTGTCATATTACAATCTCCTTTGAATCGCATCCAACTCTGCAGTTATTCCTGCACTTCACCCTTAGAGGCATAATAGTCATCGAAGAGCTTGTTGGCTGCAGAAAGAGTCTGTTTACAGATCTCAGGAAGGTCACCACCCCAGGCCTTTGTTGCCTTCTTAAATCCCTTCTCCATTGCGGCCTGCATCTCCTTCATCTTCTCAACATCATCACCTGCAAGAGCTGAAGCGAAATCAAATAATCTCTGTGAAGTCTGCTTTACTCCCCAGTAACCATCCTCGGAAATATCCTCCTTAGCCTGTGCAATGTCAGCCGCGCTCACCTTAGCGAGATTCTCAGGGCTGAACAGATCTGCAAGCTTAGATACTCCTGCCTGTCCGTTGAACATCTTCTGAACGAGGTCGGTCAGCTGATTTCTTCTGTTAACCTCATCCTGCTTGAGCTGTTCTACAAGAGCCGCTCTCTCCTCGGAACTCATCTTGTTAATCTTATACGGTGCCTTGCCTGCTGCTTCACTCTTCTCATATACGACGCCTGCTGTAGCCTTGGTCTCAGGCTTTGCAGCCTTGTTACCCTCAGCCTTAACATTACTGCTGCCGTATGAAGAATATGTACTTGTTGCGCCCTTTACATTCATATCACTCATTTTGTATTCCTCCATGTTTATTGCTATTACTTATATCGCCAGGTCTACATGATTCAGTGTACCAACACTTCCGGTACTTTCTTTAAGATAGATGCCTGTCTTCTTTATCTCGCCGTTTAGCTTATTCTCATCATCCTTGAGACTAAACTGAGTATTCGCATTGCCCAGATATATCGCACCCACATCAGCTCGCTTAAGGTCAAGCAGAACATCCCTGCCCTTCTCATCCTTAGTCCAGATGCGTAGCCCCGAAAAGATATCATCATTCTCATCAATCCAGCCGTTTCCGTCACGGTCATACTTAGCAAGGTCTGCAAAACCATCGCCACTCACGGTACCGAACAGCTCCGAGCCATCATTGATCTTACCGTCGCCATTCTTATCAAGCGCAAGGAAACCGGAGCCTCTCCCCGCAAATGATATCTCTTCATTCTCCCCATCCGAATCCAGGTCAAAGAAAAACTTCTGGTCACTGACCGATGCAATGTTCGAATCAAGATTGATTATCAGTGGATCTGTCTTAATGTATTCCTCCACCGTAAGCGAATCGATCCTGCTCATGAACGCCCTCGACATAGACACGTCAACATTAAAATCAATACTTCTGCCATCAGCCGTCTTCACAATCCCCGCCGACTTAAACGTCGTGCACTCGCTCTCCACCATGAATCCGCTGCTTGCAGTGATTCTCTGCCACGTCGTACCCGTTTCGTCCGTGCCAAAGCTGTTTAGGGAAAAAGCGCCCAGACTCACCGAATCGGCAGCATTAAAGTTTACAAAAGCTAAATCAAGCTTCCTGTACTCAGCTGACCTTAAATCCAGCACATTGTCGTTTTTCCTTGAAAAATCTTCACATTCCTCCGGGACCTTCTCTCCACGAAGTGCCGCAAGAATCCTCCTAAGCATCTTGATTTTTAAGCTGATTTCATCCGGGATATCATACTGATTTCCTGTGTTTTGGGTCTTTAAATGCTCTGCCATGTTCTGAAGTGATTTCGCTTCGTTTTCCTTACGCCTGCGTCTTTCTTCTTCCTTTACCTGCTCCTGGTAATCAAGCATAGCCTCTCTGACACCCTTACCACCCGACTCCTTAGACAGAGTCAGAATAGCACCTGCTGCATCCTTGGATTTAGCCGCTTCCATGGTGATGGATTCCTTGTAAGTGAAGCTGTCCTCACGATGAGTAGATGCCATAGCAATAGAACTGCTTTGAATTTTCATATCGGACTCCTTTCCGCATATATATGGCAACTCCCTTTGCCATGATGCTGTTTATACTTATATCGGTATAATGAGTCCTGACTTTAGCTTTTATATATAACTATATATTTTTTGTTAGTTCTTTATTTAATCTCCCGTGAAAAGTGGCACAATTATTCATGTATCAGTTTTTGACCCTTCTTTAGTCTTTCGAGTATTCCTTCTTCACTGCCCTCCACGTGCTTTATTTCATTTAGATCGAATAAGAAGCAGCCGCAGTGCCCCGTAAAGGTTGGAACGCTAATAACCAACAGAAATGTATCTATCTCAGGACTGTAATCCATTGTCTCTATTATGTCTCCAAAGATAGCTGACCTTTCATAATTACGCAGCCACTTTGAATCCATATTGGGAAATAAACTTCCAAACGAGCTGTTGATCAACTTCTCAAGCGGAAATTTTTCAAGCTTGCCAAGTTCCCTATTTCCGTATCTGAATATCCAGTCAACGGCATGACTCTTATCATCAAATACCATCTCAATATCAGCAAAGGCAAACGGCATAGACTCAAAGCCACTGTAGTGCTTCCTGTATTCCTCATAGGTTGCCGGACACTCTTGCTTTGAGAAGGCACCAATCATCGCCTTCTGCTTACTCTCAATCTCGCTACAGATTTCCTTACGCTTGCGTTTCACATAATCCAGTTTCTCACCGTTTATCAGAATAAGATAATCGCCCACTTCATGAATCGCCATTACGGACACAAGTAAACTTCTGTGAACCTTAACGAAATTATCCCCAAGCTGTGCACTTATTTTATCCATTGTATTCCTTGTGGGCACAACGTTACCGTTATATAGATGTATCTCCGCAACATTTCGGTGCATCTCCACATATAGAATCCTGCCCTTATCAATATTAACTTCACTTCTGTTACTCATTACAGTAATGATATCCATCGTTCCCATTATTCTTCCACGGCTCTTATTCCTTCAATATCGCTATAACACATCATGGAATAATTCGTATAATACACCACGAAGCCCGGCTTGCTTCCATTTGGCTTCTTCACATCCTTGCGCTTAAGATAATCTATCTCCACCTTATTCGACTTAGAGCCCTTAGAATAGTGTGCTGCAAGCCTTCCCGCCTCTTCAAAAGTCTTATCCGTCAGTTCCCTGCCTTCAGACTTGACAATCACATGTGACCCCGGGATTCCTTTGGCATGGAACCACCAGTCACCGCCGTTTGCCACCTTGAAGGTCAGCTCATCATTCTGGTAATTATTCTTTCCTACATATATATCAAAGCCATCACTGCTTATATAATGGAGCGGTCTGCTCTTAAATCTCTGCTTAGTCTTGCCACCCTTTCTCCTGATATATCCGCACTCAATCATCTCTTCCTTGATTTCGTTGATATCCTCTTCCTTTGTGGCAAATTCTAGCGAATTCATTATCGACTGCAGATGGTCAATCTCTTCCTTCACCTCCACGGTCAGTGTCTCAAGAGCCTCCTTAGTTCGCTTAAGCTTAGCATACTTATCGAAATACTTCTTTGCATTCTCCATGGCACTTAACGACTCATCAAGCGGCACCACGATTTCCTCACCATCGTAGTAGTTCACAAGCTTTACCTGCTTCGCCCCCTCCTCTATACCGTAGCCATAGGTATGCAGCAGTTCACCGTATATCCTGTACTTTTCCATTTTCTCGGTGTCCTTAAGCTGCTTAAGCTGAATATCATACTTCTTACTGTCACGCTCCAATATGATCGAAACAATCTTCCTTAGGTCAGCCGACTTGGCTCTCGACCTGTTAATCGTCTCCTTCTCCTTATAGAACCCTTCGATAAGCTTAGAGGGGCTATCTAGCATTCTTTTGTTCTCGCCCGTATATGACGGTGCATCAACCATGCTGTAATCCTTGACAACACCGTTTTCAAGTAATATTACAGGGGCAAAATCGCAAAGACTTACTCTATTCATGAGTAAAGCAAAGGCATCAGAGATTCTGCCAAGCGCCTCGGTATCTTTCACTTGCGAGATATCGGCATCAGGCGAAACTTTCGCCTGAACACAAAGCTCTGAAGCCTGCATCGGTGACATTCCGACTATGGACTGATAGATGACCTTATAGATTTCACCGTTATCCCTGTCGCCTATAAGCTTCTCAAACTCCTGCCTGCTTAGTGACATGGGATTCACTCTGCCCTCCTGATGTGGGACAAAATAATCACATCCCGGCAGTACCTCCCTGACAGAACTTGTCATTGCATTAACTCTTTTTATGCTGTCAAGGATCTTGTTATCATCATCAATGAAGATGATATTACTGTACTTGCCCATAAGCTCAACAAGGAGATGCTTTCTGCATACATCCCCAAGTTCATTAAGATGTTCCAGTTCAAAATCTATTATTCTCTCAAAATCAGGCTGAGTGATCGATATAATCCTGGCATTGTTAAGATGCTTTCTAAGAAGCATTGTGAATGCCGGTGCCACCTGAGGGCTTACCTTATTCTCATCAGTAAGATAGCACAGGGGCAGGGACGGGTTAGCAGATAACAGTAATCTGTACTGGTTGCCCGATGCCTTAATTGTAAGAAGAAGTTCATCCTTCTCTGGTTGAGCGATTTTATTGATTCTGCCCTCAATGAGTACACTGTTTAATTCATGAACGATGGCTGCCACCGTAAATCCGTCAAATGCCATATTTCCTCCGATAAATCACAGCCCTTATTATAACACAACAAAATACTCCTCGGAAATAAATCCCGAGGAGTATGAAAATCTTATTTTTTGTTAATCACAGACGTTTATGCGTTAGCCTTCTTCTTAGCAGATACGATTGTCTGAACACCCTCGATTGCAAGGATTACAGCAAGTACTACAAGAAGGATACCGATGATGGCCTGAGCCCAAGGACCCCAGTCTGCACCGCCTGCTGTAATTGCAGCAATCTGAGTCTTAGTATTGATAAGAAGTGAACTGATTGTTACCACAAGCATGAATGCCATTGGGATGAGGAACATGTTGTTGTTCTTTCCAATGTTACCAAGCCATGTAGCTACTGCAAGCAAGCCGATAGCTGCAAGGAGCTGGTTAGCTGATCCGAACAGAGCCCAGATCTTAGCATAGCCGTTCATACCAAGTACAATGCCAAGAATTACTGTGATGATTGTTGCTACGTAAGGATTAGAGATGAACTTCTTGAATCCTGTAACATTCTCAGGTGTCTCACCCTTTGTAGAATCAATCCAGAACTCCTGGAACATGAATCTAGCAAGTCTTGTTGCTGTATCAAGAGATGTAAGACAGAAAGCTGAGTATGTAAGTACAAGTAATGTAAACAATACGTTGTATGTTCCCGGAATAGCATCATCAACCATGTGTGCAATACCACCACCGAAGATAGCTGTAGCACCCTGAAGAGCTGTATCCGGATTAGCCTGGTTGTAAGCATAAGCATAACCTACTGCTACAACTGTCATGATAGCAAGTACACACTCAAGAAGCATACCACCGTAGGCGATAGGCTTAGCATCTGACTCCTTGTCAAGCTGCTTAGATGTTGTACCCGAAGATACAAGTGAGTGGAAACCTGAAATAGCACCACAAGCGATTGTTGTAAACAGAACAGGGAATACAGGAGTAGTACACTCTGCACTCTGAATTACAGGAAGCGCATTAAGTGATGGATGTGACAGGACAATACCAATAAGAGCAAGTCCAAGCATAGCATAAAGCAGGAAGCTTGACAGGTAATCTCTTGGCTGTAACAGAATCCATACAGGAGTTACTGATGCAATAGCAATATAAATACCTACAACGATCATCCACTGATTGTTGGTAAGGTAAAGCGGATGCCAGTTAAGACCAATTGCAATGATTGCTACGATTGCAAGCACACCGATAACTGATGATAAAAGCATGGGAGCATTCTTACGGTATACGCAGAAACCGAATACGATAGCAATCAGGATGAATAACAGTGAAACCATGGCAACCTGAGCGTTAGCTGTTGTTGCTGCCTTATCGATAATACCTGTATACTTGCCGTCAACCTTGACATCGCCTGCGAATGTACTTGCTACGATTGATGCAAATGCAGCTACTACAAGGATAAGTGTCAGATAAGCGAAAATGATAAACAATCTCTTTGCTCTTCTTGACATGTTTGCTGAGATAATCTCTCCGATTGACTTACCGCCATGACGAACAGATGCAACAAGAGCACCAAAGTCATGAACACCACCGAAGAAAATACCACCGATTACAATCCAGAGTGCACAGGCAAGCCAGCCAAAGCCTAAGCCAAGGGCGCTGATAGGACCTGTAATAGGACCTGCACCTGCGATTGAAGAGAAGTGATGTCCCATAAGGACAGGAGCCTTAGCAGGAACATAGTCCACGCCATCCTCCATTGTGTGAGCCGGTGTAGGCTCATCGGATTCACCTACGCCCCATTTCTTGCAAAGATATCCACCGTAGAAGATGTAACCTACAACAAGTAATGCGACACAGATGATGAGTAACAATAATCCATTCATTACTACTATCTCCTTCTACATTAAAAAATTTATTTACACTTGGCCATATAATGGTCAATATGCATCTTAATATAGTCCCCTGTAGATTTACCGTATCTGTTATGATAAATCTTATTATCGCCTAGAGTGATAAGTGCCGTGTGCATCTCCATCCAACCCTTAAGCGAGAACATGAAATTCTTATATATCTTGCACTTCTTTATTACCTTTATCGCCTCTGCATCAGCCTCATCTGCGATAATAAGTGCAACCAGATGTGTACACATATGCTGATTCTTGAAACTGACATGATCAAGGTCAATCTTAGGCATTCCGTCGTCATGCGTCTCATTGATTATACGTGTGGCACTCTCAGCATCAAGCCTTTGAACCCTGTAAATATAAACATATTCGTCTGCATCCGCAGTCCACATCTTACATTCCTTGAATACGGCACACTGATATTCCTCCACATGCATGTGAGCGGTGGCAATCAGACCCTCTTTTCTGTCGCCATACTCTTCTATATCATAATTGTTCCTGTAACCGTTCAAAAGCTGTGTCAGAAAATCATTATAATTCATTATTTCTTCCTAAATAAAATAAACGAAATCTAAAAATAATTTATCACAATAAATTGACAAATTCAACCATTCCTAAGGATAGTTTTTACATCCTTGTCAGATTATACGCACTACTATACAATGTTTCATGGAGGGATTTACATATGAGTAATCGAAATGTCAATCTTGACCTTGTAAAGGTGTTGGCCTCTATTGGAGTAGTCGGTCTTCACGCTATCGGCATGGTCAATTATTCAATCTACTATTTCTGTGATTTTGCCGTTCCGCTTTTCATGATGGTCAACGGCTACCTGATGTTTAATAAGTCCGGTATCACGCCTGCCTACGCCTTTACAAAAATCCTTAGTCTGCTCAAAATCGTAGTATGCTGGAACTTACTTATTATTCTTCCGGTAATGGTTCTTCGCCACAAATTCGTTAACCCGATAAGATTATGCGTTAACTGCCTCTTCCAGAAGGGTTATCTGTGGCATTTCTGGTATTTCGGTGCGCTGATTATCATCTACCTCGCACTCCCGCTTATCCATCACCTCATAAAAAACCGCCCCCTACTGCATTTAATCCTTGTTGTGATTCTTGTATTAATCTCGGTTACAATAAGCATTATGTCCATGGTAAGAGGTTACTCGATTCAAAAGTATGTACCTCAGACCCTTAGAATCTGGACCTGGCTTATGTTCTTCCTGTTCGGCGGTCTGTGCACCACTTCATATTTTGATAAGCTACTAAACATTCCACTATGGCTTCATTCAGTACTTACTGCTGTATTTGCCTTTGTTAACAACATAGTCGAGAAGAAGGTTGGCTTGTACCTCATACATGAGAGGATCGCAGATCTCTTCTATGATGACATTACCTCCATTATCTGGTACTGCCTGCTCTTTACCTTACTGCTTAGAGTGCCGCTAAGCGCCTTGGTAAAAAAAGCTGCTACACGCATAGAACCGCTTACCCTCGGCATCTTCATTATTCATCCGATTCTGCTTGCCGGGGCATCCTCCGTATACACACCTTCAGGTACATTATCGGCTGTAATCTTTTTTGTGATAATTACACTTCTTAGCGGAATTGCTTCATGCATTATGCGCAGGATAGTAATAATCAGAGAACTTGTCCGTCTGTGATTATTGATAATGTGGCGTTTCTGTTTAGTCTTTGCAAAACAAAAAGACTTCCGATATTCAGAAGTCTTAAATAGCGAGAGAGAGACTCGAACTCTCAACCTCCCGGGTATGAACCGGACGCTCTAGCCAGTTGAGCCATCTCGCCATATTTATTATATCAGTTAAATAATGGGGCCTACAGGGCTCGAACCTGTGACCCTCTGCTTGTAAGGCAGATGCTCTCCCAGCTGAGCTAAGACCCCTTATTTACAACCGACTAGGCTAGTATACTAAACTAATTGCTAATTTGTCAACACATATTTTGTTTTTTTCTATAATTCTGCGCTATATCATTACCGAGACCCCAAACCGCCTTCCCCATATTACGATAAAGGCTTTTATCCCAACAAAATACCCCCTTCACAAAGGGGGATATTCAGACTGTAGACAAAGCAGCATCGAGAAGCATAGCTTCTTGTGCTGCTTTTCTTAGTTTTTTCATAAAATATAAATGTAAATCTGAAAATAAAGAAAAAATGACCTATTATTAGGCCATTTGTAATCCCCATTCCTGCTTGCATTTCGCAAGCTTTTTCAAATTCATGCACGCAAAGGTAAGTGCGACTTTCATTCTCATCCGCGCCTTGCCATACATTTGTGTGTATCTGAATCCATGGTTTTCTTTAGCAGTTCCAAAGATTCGTTCTATCGTCTCTTTTCGATGCGAATATAAAACTTTCATACCGTCTGTATGTCTGATATCTTCGCAGGCTTCCATGTAATCTTCCCAAACATGTCGTGTAACAACCTTTACATGATTTCTGCTGGCGGTACACTGCGATAAATATTTACAACTTTCACAAATATGTCCACAACTTTTGTATTCCCGATAGCCATCTCTATTAGTAGTGCTATAAGTCAAAAGCTGGTCATTCGGACATATATAGCAATCGTTATACTCATCATATACGTATTGGTATTTAGGGAAAAATCCTTCTTTTGTCATAGGACGTTTATAAGGGAAAACAGGTTTTACACCATCATCTATTAGCAGTTTTGCTATTGCAGGTGTTTTATATCCGGCATCCACAACACAGTATTCCATACCTGTATTTTTGAGTTTGTCATATAAACCTTTGAAGGTACGAGAATCATGTTCGTTGCCTGGATTAACAGTGAAATCTATAATCCAACCGTGTTTATCGCAGGCAGTCTCAATCCCATATGCAAAACATTTTTGTGTTCGCCTTTATGAAACCAACCACTTTCAGGATCGGTCGTACTGCATTTGATTTCTTTCCCATCAAGCGGAACATCATCGGTATAATCCTTAAAGTCATCAGAACCACCAGAACCACCAGAGCCACCCGAACCATCATCATCGTTATCTTTATTTTTCAGTGGCTTCTTGCCGTGTTCTTCTCTGTCAGCATCGATATCTTTTCGAAGTATATCCGCATAGAACAATGCTTCCTGATGCGCAATTCGTTTCTGCATCTTCTTATATTGTTATGAAAGCATAAAGAAAAGCCCACAGCCTAAACTGTGGACTTTGTCTACACTCTGACCCGGAGGCATGCCTCCGGCTTTTCTCATCTTATTTCTCTTTGTTCCAGTTCCTGATATGGATAAGGTACAGGAATGCTCCGACAAAAATGGCACCACCGATGATGTTTCCGATGGTAACAGGAATCATGTTTCCAACCATTGACGAGGCATTGACGCTCGCACACTGCTGCTCCGTCAAGCCGTAGAGTTCGCCTGCCTTTTCCACATAAGACGCATTACTTGCAGCAAGGATACCTGCCGGAATATAAAACATATTGGCAACGCAGTGCTCAAATCCTGAAATAACAAACGCCCAGATTGGGAAGAAAATCGCCAGGATTTTACCGGCAATATCTTTTGCTGCAATCGCCATCAGTACAGCAACACAGACGAGGATATTACACATAATGCCGCTGGCAATACACTGACCAAAGCCAAGGTTCACTTTTCCGTAAGCGACCTTAATCGTGTACGCACCAAGTCCGCCACCAGAGTAATTCCACTGTCCCGAATAAAAAACAAGGATGTCCACAATCAGCGCACCGACAAGGTTTGAGAAAAATACAACCACAAGGTTTCTTATGTATTTGAGCCATGTCGTCTCTTTGGCAAGAACCGCCATAATAATCATACAGTTTCCTGTAAATAATTCGCCACCGATTAACACAATCATCATGAGTCCGACCGGGAAAATCGCACCTGCGAGCGTGCGTGCGAGTCCTACATCGCTGATTCCATGCACTGCCAGATTGCTTGCTTCTCCTCCGATTGCAATGAATGCGCCTGCCAGAATACCGAGCAGTATCATTTTGATAAGCGGCAGATCACCCTTTGTTTTACCGGCGCCGATATTGGCCTTTACAACTTCGACCGGTGAATTAAAAATGTTCATTTGCTAACCCCTCTATCTTTCTTTCTTTTGTTTTGCCGTGGCAGGTCCGCCCTGTCACATACACCTAAACAAAATAGCACGAAACGCACAAATTCGCAACAATACGATTTGTATAACTGCCAATCCAAATATTGACACATCCCCATTTGGGTGCTAGTATAAACCACAAAATTTTTGATATGTTATGATAACGATCGGAGAGCTTCATGCGCAAACTGATTCATTATATATGGTTATTTATCAAAACACTGTTGCGGATTGTACTCAAACCGCTCTCTTTTATACCTGCACTGCTTATGATGTATTTCATTTTTTCCTTCAGTGCCCAGGAGGGCGCGCAGAGTGTACAGCTCAGCTACAAGGTGACCAAGGAAATCGTCATCGTTGCCGATAAGCTCCTTGACAAAAATTTATCCGATGAGGGCATCGAAGCGGCTGTTTCAAAATATCATTTTTATGTCAGAAAGCTCGCACATTTTTCCGAATATCTTGTGTTCGCCTGCACGGTTGCGCTTCCACTGTATGTCTACGGTGTCAGGGGATTTGCCTTGGTATTTCTGGCGGGACTGTTTTGCTTTGGCTTTGCATGCTTCGATGAATACCACCAAAGCTTTGTCGCGGGCAGAACACCTTCCAAACGCGATGTCATGATTGACACGTGCGGCAGCCTTGTCGGAATTTATATCACTCGTATCATCAGTTTTATCGGGCGCAAAACAATCTTTGCACTCCTTACCAAAAGTCGATAAAATATTAGAAAAAACGCTTCAGAGTAAATCTGAAAATAAAGAAAAAATGACCTATTATTAGGCCATTTGTAATCCCCATTCCTGCTTGCATTTCGCAAGCTTTTTCAAATTCATGCACGCAAAGGTAAGTGCGACTTTCATTCTCATCCGCGCCTTGCCATACATTTGTGTGTATCTGAATCCATGGTTTTCTTTAGCAGTTCCAAAGATTCGTTCTATCGTCTCTTTTCGATGCGAATATAAAACTTTCATACCGTCTGTATGTCTGATATCTTCGCAGGCTTCCATGTAATCTTCCCAAACATGTCGTGTAACAACCTTTACATGATTTCTGCTGGCGGTACACTGCGATAAATATTTACAACTTTCACAAATATGTCCACAACTTTTGTATTCCCGATAGCCATCTCTATTAGTAGTGCTATAAGTCAAAAGCTGGTCATTCGGACATATATAGCAATCGTTATACTCATCATATACGTATTGGTATTTAGGGAAAAATCCTTCTTTTGTCATAGGACGTTTATAAGGGAAAACAGGTTTTACACCATCATCTATTAGCAGTTTTGCTATTGCAGGTGTTTTATATCCGGCATCCACAACACAGTATTCCATACCTGTATTTTTGAGTTTGTCATATAAACCTTTGAAGGTACGAGAATCATGTTCGTTGCCTGGATTAACAGTGAAATCTATAATCCAACCGTGTTTATCGCAGGCAGTCTCAATCCCATATGCAAAACATTTTTGTGTTCGCCTTTATGAAACCAACCACTTTCAGGATCGGTCGTACTGCATTTGATTTCTTTCCCATCAAGCGGAACATCATCGGTATAATCCTTAAAGTCATCAGAACCACCAGAACCACCAGAGCCACCCGAACCATCATCATCGTTATCTTTATTTTTCAGTGGCTTCTTGCCGTGTTCTTCTCTGTCAGCATCGATATCTTTTCGAAGTATATCCGCATAGAACAATGCTTCCTGATGCGCAATTCGTTTCTGCATCTTCTTATATTGTTATGAAAGCATAAAGAAAAGCCCACAGCCTAAACTGTGGACTTTGTCTACACTCTGAATACCCCCTTCACAAAGGGGTATTTTACTATCTTTATCAAAGAAATAATTTATGCAAGCTTAGCCTTAGCAACCTCTGCAAGTGCTGTGAAGCCCTCTGCATCGTTTACAGCCATCTCTGCAAGCATCTTACGGTTGATATCAACCTCAGCGAGTTTAAGACCATACATGAATCTTGAGTATGAAAGACCGTTCATTCTTGCTGCAGCATTGATACGTGCGATCCAAAGCTGACGCATCTGACGCTTACGCTCCTTACGTCCTGCGTAAGATGATGCAAGTGCTCTCATTACTGACTGCTTAGCTACTCTGTACTGTTTGCTGCGGGCGCCTCTGTAGCCCTTAGCTAACTTTAATACTCTATTATGCTTTTTCTTAGCGTTTAATCCGCCTTTTACTCTTGCCATTTATTTATCCTCCTAACTTCACGATCGACTTCCTAATTATAGATAAGGAAGAATCTTCTTCATATTCTTAACATTAGTTGAATCAGTCATTGCCGGCTTACGAAGATTTCTCTTATTCTTAGTAGTCTTCTTAGTTAAGATATGACGCTTGTAGGCCTTATTTCTCTTAAGCTTTCCGGAACCTGTAACTTTAAATCTCTTAGCAGCTGCTCTGCTAGTCTTCATCTTAGGCATAAATTAATCCTCCTGTAATCAAATAGTTATTTTATCCGGTGTATTGAATCACTTCTTACCGGTTAAAAACATAGTCATTGAACGGCCCTCTACCTTTGGAGCCTTCTCTACTGTGGCAATATCTGCCAATGCCTCAGCAAGGTCATCAAGTATATGCTTGCTGCTCTGCATATGCGCCATCTCACGTCCACGGAATCTGAGTGTGATCTTAACTCTGTCTCCCTTACTTAAGAACTTTCTGGCTGCATTGGTCTTGGTATTTAAATCATTGGTATCAATATTGGGCGAAAGACGAATCTCCTTCACTTCAACAGTGTGCTGCTTCTTCCTTGCCTCCTTCTCCTTACGCATCTGATCGTACTTGTATTTACCATAGTCCACAATCTTGCATACAGGTGGCTTGGCTGTGGGCGCGATTTTTACCAAATCAAGTCCTGCCTCATCAGCAAGGGCCTGTGCTTCTCTCGAAGACATGATTCCTAACTGCTCACCGTCAGCACCAATTACTCTGACTTCCTTGTCTCTAATCTGTCCGTTAATAAATAAGTCGCTAATCTTCTTACCCTCCATACCAAACAATACATTAAAAAAGTGGATACCCAAGGCATCCACTAATAGTCACAAATCACCCATACATTGTATGAATAATGAAAACTTTGTACCTGGTCGCTTACGCTACAGGCGAGGGTGGAAGCCCTGCTTGTTGTCTCACACTCTGATAGACTAACATACGTTACTCATGTTGTCAACATTTTTTTAATTACTTTGCTTTATGCGATTTATAATTTGAAGCACTTCTCTATGCTCTTAATCTCACCAAGCACTAAGAGTGTCATATTGGCATTAAGTATTTCATTCGGAGTGAAGAGTCCGTCCATGCGGCCGTTTTTCTTAATTCCAAGAATGTTAATGCCATATTTCTGTCTTATATTAATGTCTATGATACTCTTTCCAATCCAGTCTCCCGGGATTTCCACCTCGTAGATTGCATGGTCATCATCAAGTTCTATGTAATCGCAGATATGACTTGTTGTATATCTTATTGCAGTCCACTCTGCCACCTGCTTCTCCGGATTCACCACCTTGTCGGCACCGTTTCTAAGCAGGAACTTCTCCTGAACCTCTCTCTCAGCTCTTGCAACCACCATCTTGCCGCCCATCTCCTTAAGGAGTGAGGTTGTCTCCAGTGAGCTCTGAAAATCATTGCCTACAGTTACAATACAGACATCATAATTATCTACGCCGAGACTTTTAAGAAATTCCTGATTGGTGCTGTCTCCAATCTGTGCATCTGTAACATAGGGCATAACAGCATTAATTCTGTCTTCATTCTTATCTACAGCCATAACATCATGACCAAGCTCATGAATCTTCTTGGCAACCATAAAGCCGAACTTTCCAACACCGATTAACAGAATCGATTTCATATTATCTCCATTCCGTCACCTTTGACCGGTGACATACACAGTATATATAACAGGGTAATTCTATCACCCTACTGTGATATTTTCCATAGGGAATTTGGAGTTGTAGGTATCCCTCTTGGAGAACGCCGCATATATAATGGTCAGACCTCCCACTCGTCCAAAAAACATCAGGAATATGAGCACCAGTCTCGAAATTATATTAAGCGTCGGAGTAATTCCAAGCGACAGGCCAACCGTACCTATTGCAGATATCGTCTCAAAGAGTGCATCGCCCATGGACACACCTTCACATTCGCTTATTATTATAGCGCCGACAACAGAAAGCGAAACGTAGAGGAAGAGTAAGGCCGAAGCGCTTTTTACAATACCGTCCCCTATCCTTCTCCTAAAGAAGTTAGCGTTATCTCTTCTCTTAATTGTCGACAGAGTATTGCCCACAATCACAGCAAAGGTAGTGGTCTTCATACCGCCGGCAGTCGAACCCGGCGAGCCACCTATCAGCATAAGCACCATGGTTATCGCAATTCCGCCATGAGTCATGGTAGAAAAATCCACCATATTGAAACCGGCCGTTCGGGGTGTCACAGCATGGAAAAGCGCGGCACTTAACCTTTCTCCCATCGGAAGATTATTAAAGTCCAAAAAGAAAAATACAGTAAAAGGAATAACAACAAGAATAAACGAGGTAATGATAATAACCTTACTCTGCATTCTGTATTCCTTGAAACGTAGCCGATGGGCAATAAAATCCTTCCATGTCAGAAAGCCGAGACCTCCAAGAAAAATAAGCAGTACTATGACCACAGTCAGATACATGTTGCCCAGATATCCCGTAAGCGAGGAATACTCGCCTGTTACGTTACCGTTTAAGTCAAAGCCCGCGTTACAGAAGGCTGAAATGGAATGAAAAACGGAATACCATATTCCTTTGGGGCCAAGAGCGGGAATAAACACAGGAAGTAATAACAGTGCACCTATGGCCTCTACAATAAGGCTTCCCTTGAATATAAATCCAAGGAGTCTTAAGATACCACCGACGTTCGGTGCGGAAACAGCATTCTGAAGAGTCTGCCTCTGAGAAAGGGATATCTTTTTGCCGGAAAGCATTACAGCAAATGACGCTACCGATACCACGCCAAGACCGCCTATTTGAATTAGGATAAGCAGTACCGCCTGTCCAAAGGCTGACCAGTATGAGGCCGTATCCCTGACAACCAGACCTGTCACACATACTGCAGAAGTGGATGTGAATAATGCGTCAGAGAATGAGGTTATTCTTCCCTCCCTTGATGAAACAGGAAGCATAAGAAGCAAAGCCCCAATAAGAATCACAGCAATAAATCCCAGTATTATCACCTGAAATGAAGTCAGCTTATGTCTGTCATTTTTATTTTTCATATTACTGCCTCAACCTACCATAATCCCATAACATTCTGCATGATAAGACTTACAGCTGTAATTCCCTTCCGGTTTTTAGACAAGTTTTTCATTATACAAATCTCTCCTCTCATAAGATACAGCCTGGTTCTTGCCATTAGTCTTGGCTCTGTACATTGCCGCATCGGCTTTATCTATCATCTTATCAAGGTCAGAGGTATCGGTCGTATATCCCAGACTAACAGTAAGCCTGCCATACTCACTGTCCTCCCTCTTGATATTCAAGTCATATATTAGCTTGACCAGTCGGTCTGCCCGCTCATCCATACCCTCATGTTCATTAACTGCAATACCCAGCACCTCCTCGCCACCATACCTGTAGAAGTACATATTGTTGGCTTCGGCGAATTCGTTAAGAGCAGCGCCGATTTTCTTCAGGCACTCATCGCCCATGGTATGACCGTAATGATCGTTTAGCTTTTTGAAATTATCTATATCCATCATAAACATGGCAGATATATTGCTTCTAACATCTGACAGTGAATCATTTAGCATCTCGAACATGTCCTGTCGGTTGCGAAGCCCCGTCAGGAAATCCCTGCGTCTGTCATAATCCGCCTGTTTATAATTATCGAGAGCCTCCTGCAGAAGCTCCTTCTGCTTCCTGGTCTCCTCCAGAGCATCTGCAAGCATCTGCTTCTGTTTTAGATCATTCTTCTTAATATCAGTAACATCGCTGTGGTAGCCTCTAAAGATATAGCCCTTGCCCTTGATGCGCTCCGCGGTACCTCCGCATCGCACATATCTCTCTCCAAGTTCAGGATGGTTCCATATATACGTATTCTCAGACATTCCCTTACGAGCCATCTCGGTTACAGACATAAGAACAGAAGGAAGCGCCGACTTCTTGATCCTGCCAAACCAAAAATCATATACCTCTTCCTCAGTCATAACTGTATCCTTGATTCCCATAAGCTCATACATCTTGGCATTGGCTATCATCTTAGGCTTTTCACCCTTGAGAAGAGAGATGTACCATATTCCGACTCCCGCACATGAAAGCACTTGGTCCGTATCGTTAATTAGTCCCTGTGCAGTAGCGTTCTCCCTGAGCCATTGCTCTTCGACCGCTGTTATGTCCTGGCATAGCACATAACAAATAATATGACCCGATTCCTTATCCTTGTCCAGATACATCACCAGTCTGTTATATCTCTTATCTTCAGACTTCGCGATGCATATCTTAATCTCCAGACGTCGCTTGCCTGCCTTGTATGCCTTGATCAGGCCCTCACGGGTAATCTTCTTAACGGAAGAATCCAGTGCATACGCTACCTTGAGTTTCTTAGACGCAATTGTTCTGCCGATAATATCATCAAAATTGCACGGATCGCTTAATCCCAATGTCTCAGAATAATTAATGCCATCCTTAGATACAATCTGACCTTCTATTATTCCGTCGCTTGTGTCAAAGGAAAACATATACTGCGAATCTTCCAGTATGAGGTCAAACAATCTTGCCCTACTTCCTATAATCAGTTCTTTGTTTTTTCCCATTCCCCTGTAACCCTATATACTATACGCTTTCTGCATATATTCTCTCTATCTTGGTTTTATCCTCCATGAACGCATCGACAACATCGGGATCAAAATCAGTTCCCCTGCCGTTTAAGATTATCTCATAGCACTTCTTAAGCGGCATCGCGTCCCTATAGCATCGCTTTGCACTTACAGCATCAAACACATCGGCAACCGCCATAATTCTTGCAGAAAGCGGGATCTCTTCCCCGGTCAGTCCATCCGGATAACCCTTGCCATTATATTTTTCATGGTGATGCCTTGCCACATTATATGCCATATCCTCATATTCAGCATCAAGCAGGTGACCGAAGGTCTCACTTATGATCTTGCCGCCGATCTCTGCATGTCTCTTCATTATTGCATATTCATCATTTGTGAGCTTATCCGGCTTCTGCAGAATAACATCAGGAATACCGATTTTACCTATATCATGCATTGGCGCTGCCTGACTTAGGTTAGTAATATAGTCTCTGTTTATTATCTTTTTATACTTTTTCTTCTTCTTAAGATTCCTTGCGATAAGAAGCGCATATTCCGATGACCTCCTTATGTGTCCACCGGTACTGTCATCCTTATTTTCAACAAGGGTCGCAAATCCCATAACCATTTCCTGCTGATAATACACAAGAGAATGGATCGAGGGATTCTCCATTGTAAGATAGATGCTTAGTACAATCATTGTAGCCGCTATTCCAGATACCAGGGATTCCGGCAAGAAAATCTGAATTGTCAGAATCAGTATCACGAAGATAAGCGAGGTTGCAAGAGCAATCTTTTTCTTCCTTTGAATGTAGGTATGTCTGTATATGATCACACCCACAGTCATTAACAGATATAATATGATGGTGGCAAAGCATATATATATGGAGATACCCATAGAATAATTTGTATACTTTCCCGCAATATACTTTATCTGCGGAAGGAAATGTATGGTAAGACATACAGCTATTACGCACGGTAGTGTATAAAGTATGCTTACATGCGGAATCTTAGGTTTGCCCACAGTCTGTGTCACCCAGTACCAGAACAGAATCGTCATAAACACTTCATAACTGACCAGCATGCACATATGGAATATCATATTCAGCTCATATGGGACCTTGTGGGTAATATTTACCGTAAAAGCGGTTACACCGTCAAAAATAATGGCAATATCCGCAACAATAAGCAGAGCATCAAATATCTTATTACAGAAATTTCCACCGCTTATTCTGTTCAGACTATTACCATCCCTAATGTACAAAACACCGATATATAGTAAAATAATAAGGCTCATTAGCTGAGTCTTACAGGCTGACAAAACCTCCATTAATCCCTCCGATGTGTCATCCCTAACCATATTCAAACGTATCGGAAATATTATATCACCTTTGATGTCTCATAACAATTTCTTTACAAACAGAAACCCCAGTAGTCTTCACTACTGGGGTTCTGTTCTTATGAGGGGGGGGAGATAGTGAGTAATCAACTATCTATGGTCTAATAATACATTATAATTGTGTTCAAATTGTGTCCATTTGATAAAAAACTGATAAAAATCATAAACAAACACAAACCATTGTCTTTATTATGCATTAAGTGCCTGCTCAATGTCTGCGATGAGGTCATTCACATCCTCAATTCCCACAGACAATCTGATAAGATCGGGTGCAACTCCCGCCTCGATCAGCTGCTCTTCCGTAAGCTGTCTGTGTGTATGGCTTGCAGGATGAAGAAGACAGCTCTTGGCATCTGCTACATGAGTAACAATGTTGATAAGCTTAAGGCTGTCCATGAACCTGATTGCAGCCTCTCTTCCGCCCTTTACAGCGAACGACAGCACGCCGCAGGTACCGTTTGGCATATATTTCTCCATCATGTCATGATATTCGTCATCGGGAAGGTCTGCATAGTGAACCCATGCAACCTTTGGATTGCTCTTTAAGTACTTAGCAATCTCAAGTGCATTCTTACAATGTCTCTCCACTCTGACAGGCAGTGTTTCGAGTCCGAGATTCAGATAGAATGCATTCTGAGGTGACTGAATGGAACCGAGATCTCTCATAAGCTGTACTGTTGCTTTGGTAAGATATGCTGCCCGGCCAAACTTCTCCGTATATGTAATTCCGTGATATGAATCATCAGGTGAACACAATCCCGGGAAACGCTCAGGATATTTGCTCCAGTCAAAATTACCGCTGTCAACAATTGCTCCGCCGACTCCGACTGCCTGTCCGTCCATATATTTGGTTGTCGAATGAGTAACAATATCCGCTCCCCACTCTATCGGTCTGCAGTTAACAGGGGTGGCGAAGGTATTATCTACGATGAACGGCACGCCGTGCTTGTGTGCCACACGGGCAAACTTCTCAAAATCAATCACTGAGCATGTAGGGTTTGTAATCGACTCTCCAAACAATGCCTTGGTATTGGGCTTAAAAAATTTATCAAGCTCTTCTTCAGACAGATTCTGATCTACGAAGGTACACTCAATACCCATCTTCTTAAGAGTAACACCAAATAAGTTAAAGGTTCCTCCGTATATTGCCGAAGAAGCAATAAAATGGTCTCCCGCTTCGCAGATATTGAAGATTGCGAAAAAGTTAGCTGCCTGTCCGGATGAGGTAAGCATTGCTGCAACACCTCCTTCAAGCGCGCATATCTTGGCTGCAACCGCATCATTGGTCGGATTCTGCAGTCTGGTATAGAAATATCCCTCTCTCTCAAGATCGAAGAGCTCGCCCATTGCATCCGAGCTGTCATATTTGAAGGTTGTACTCTGATAAACCGGAAGCTGTCTGGGTTCTCCTTCACCCGGCTTCCATCCTTCATGTATACATTTTGTTGCTATTCCTGTTGCCATATTGCCTCCTTATTATCAGTAATTACTTATAATCAGTATATCAGTTCAACTCATATTTTTATAGTCTAAACATTTGCATCTACCTTGAAATCCCGTATCACAAACTGAAGACTTCTCCTGCCTCTGAATTCGTTTATTCCGGGCTCATACAGAACATGAATATGCATAGGTACATGTTTCTTACCTGCAAAAAACGCTTCGGACTGACTCTCACCAAAGACATTGGCAAGCTCCCGTTTCAATCTGTCCATCCCCTTGAAGAGCAGGAGTTCATGGTTCCTGTTATCACCCGAAGGGCGACCGGTAAGCTTACACATGTTACCTTCCTTGCCCATGATTCTAACATCCAGAAGCTCCACACTTCTGCAGGCAAAAAGAGGCTTCGGGTTACCCATTCCAAAGGGTTCCATAAGACTTAGATTTTCTACCAGTCTCTCCGTAACATAGCTAAGCGGGATCTCTGCGTCGAACCTTATCTTTTCTTCAAAATCCTCACTTTGAAGCAGACAGCCTGCGTTTAGCTTATCCCTGAGCACTGACAGGTTATTCTTTTCAAGACTTAATCCGGCTGCCATGGCATGTCCGCCAAATTTAGTAAAGAGGTTTCTAAACTTGTTAAGTTCCTCAAACATATTATAGCCTTCGATACTTCTTCCCGAGCCCTTGAGACCTTCCTCACCGTCGGTAAGTACGATGGTCGGTCTGTAGTATTTCTCCTTGATCCTGCCGGCGATAATTCCGGCCAGACTCTCATGAATATCGGGGACATATACGATAAGTACCTTATCCTCCTTCAATCCCTCTGTATCAATAACCTTAAGCGCACTGTCAATTCCCTGTTCGGTCATAGTCTTACGTATATCATTCAGTCTCTTAAGCTCAGTTGCCTTAACAACTGCATCTTCATAGCTTCTGCTCCTTAGCAGTTCAACAGACAGATGTGCCGAATCCAATCTTCCTGTTGCATTAAGGCAGGGACCTATCACAAACCCCAGATGATAAGCGCTTATCGGAGATTTTAATCCATTCACGGAAATCAAAGCCTTAAGTCCTTTATTATTGCTTGAATCCATACGGTTAAGGGCATTCTTAACCACAGCCCTGTTTTCATCCTTAAGCTCCATTATGTCGCATACAGTGCCTAGACCGGCCATCTCCTCAAGCTCACCCAACACTTCTGTAGCAATTGCTCTCTTCCTGCTTAGTGCGATAATAAGCTTATACGATACCATAGCCCCGCATATCCCGGTTAAGGGATAAGCACAGTCCGGTATCTTGGGATCAATTACGCAGTCTGCATCCGGTATTACATAGTTCTTATTATCATTATCATCCACTGTAAAGGGAACCTCATGGTGATCCGTAACAATACACCTGATTCCGTTCTCCATAGCATATTTTATCTCGCTTCCTGCAGCAATTCCGTTGTCACAGGTGATAATAAGCGATATTCCATCTTCAATAGCTTTGCTAATCAGGCTTTTGTTTAGTCCGTATCCGTCCTGAATCCTATCGGGAATGGCATAATCCACATCTGCGCCGAGAGTTTCAAGGCCTTTAAGGAGAATATAGGTTGATGTTATTCCGTCAACGTCATAGTCACCTATTATCCTGATTTTTTCTCTCCTGTCGATGGTATCAAGAATGAGTTCTGTAGCTTTTTCCATCGCCTCGAACAAATATGGGTCATGATACACTTCCTCACCGCTTTCAAGAAACAATCCCATATCTTCTGCGTTCTTAAGTCCTCTGTTTATAAGTACCCTCGCAGCTACCGGGTCAATATTCAGTTGACCTGCAAGTGCCATAAAATCGGCACCTATTCTTGTCTCAATCCATTTGGCCATTTTTCTTCAAAAAAGGCACCGATGTTACCACCGGTGCCTGAATACTTAATCTTCCTTCTTAACTGTTTTGGTTTTGAATACGTACCACATAGCACCCGTTAAGCATACGGATGAATATGTACCGCATACGATACCAACCATGAGCGGAAGTGCAAACTCCTTGATTGATGTTACACCAAGTACATAAAGTGCAGCAACCATTACAAAGGTTGTTACAGATGTGAAGATACTTCTGCTGAGTGTCTGGTTGATACTCTTGTCCACCAGCTCATCCAGTGCGCCCTTGCCAAGTCCCGGCAGATTCTCTCTGATTCTGTCAAAGATTACGATTGTAGCATTGATTGAATAACCGACAATCGTAAGCATACAAGCGATGAAGGTGTTACCTACACTAACCCTTGCCACCGCATAAAAGGCTAATACTACAAGAACATCATGAACAAGCGCGAGAACCGAGCTTGCAGCGAATCGGATATCCTTGAATCTGAACCAGATATATACAAGCATACAGATTGTTGCAACTACTACAGCAACAAGTGCATCCCTTCTCATCTCATTTGAGATTGTGGAAGAGATTGTCTCAGCAACGATCTTTTCCTTCTCAACGCCAAACTTATCCACAAGAACGGTATTCATTGCCTCTCTCTGCTCAACGCTCAGAGTCTTGGTCTTAATTACAACCTCTGTACTGCCCTGTACCTTCTGGCACTGAATCTGATTATCGCCGATAACCTCAGCAATAGCAGGAACTACAGACGAATCTATTGTTGCAAGATCCATATCCTCATTGAATACTACCGAGGTAGATGTACCACCCTTGAACTCAAGCGAATAATTGAGGGCCCCCTTGCCGTTTGATGAGTTAATACCCATAACAACGAAGCCACCAAGAATAAGTGCAAGTGACAATGCGAAGAATATGTTCTTCTTCTTAAGGAAGTGTACAGTCTTCCTCTCTTTAGCCGCACCATAGAACTTCTCATTCTTAATTCCGATTGCATAGAAGGACTTAAGGATAACCTTGGTAATCACAAGTGCTGTAAACATTGATACCACAATACCAAGTCCAAGTGTCTGAGCAAAACCTTTAACAGAGCCCGAACCCATAATGCCCAGCACAAATGCAGCAATAAGAGTTGTGATGTTTCCGTCAAGAATTGCTGACATAGCCTTCTTGAAACCTATATCAATTGCCGATGCCACGGTCTTACCCTTAGCAAGTTCTTCTCTGATACGCGCGAAGATAATAACATCCGCATCCACCGCCATACCTATTGAAAGAATGATACCTGCAATACCGGGAAGTGTAAGTGTTATATCAAATGCATTGATAAGAAGTACCGTAATTACTGTATAGAGACCCAGCGCAATAACTGAAGCAAGTCCGGGAATGAAGTAGATTACAATCATAAGAATTGCTACCATTGCAAAACCGATAAGTGCAGCCTTTATACTGGTCGAAATCGCTTCCTCACCTAACTGAGCACCAACGACATTACTTCTAAGTTCTTCAAGCTCAAGCTTAAGACCACCAATCCTTATAGTTGAGGCAAGCTTGTCAGCCTCTTCATAAGTGAAGTCACCTGAGATCTGAGCCTGACCGTTGGTGATAGGCTCATTAACGGAAGGTGCTGATACGATCGAACCGTCATAATAGATTGCGATTGTCTCACCCTTGCTGTGAGCTTCTGTTGTTGCATCTGCGAACTTCTTGGTTCCTTCAGGTGAAAATGTAAGACTTACCACAAAGTTCTGATTATTCATATTATCCTGATATGAAGCAGCCTGTGCATCGGCTACATCAGTACCCTCAAGCACGATATCTCCGCTTGCCTTCAGCTCATCAATAGACTTGGTCAGCATGAGCATTACTCCGCCTGTGTCACCAAGACTGACATATCCGTAATTCATATTGCCGTCAGCATCCGTCTCACGGATGAAATACAGACTTCCGGGCTTACCCAGCTCTTCAAGAATGGCATTGGCATCGCTTACACCGGGGATCTCAATATTGATTCTGTCCGAACCCTCCTGATATACCTGGCTCTCTGTGCTGTAGCCCTCTACTCTTCTTTGAAGCTTATATATGGTATCTGCCATATCAGCCTTGTCCGGCTCTTCCTCGCCGACAACCTGATAGGTAATGCTGACACCTCCTGCCAGGTCAAGACCCTGCTTGATTTCCTTAGCAGAACCGGTACCTGCTGCATCAAAACCGAACACACAAGCATATATGCCGCCTGCGAGTAAAGCTATCAATGCAACAAGCCATACAATTGCTGAACTCTTTTTCATTGTTCCTCTCCTTCACTTTGCTCATCAAGAGCTGCTTTTATCATAATCGCGCATTCAACTCTCTTGCGCTGTAATTCGCATCCGAGATCGTATGCATCATTGATATCTCCATGGAAGTTGTAAGCGTTTGCCGCGCAACCGCCACTGCAATAGAACTTGGCAAAGCACTTCTTACACTTCTCCTTGGCATACACATTGGTGCACTTGAATTCATCTCTGATATCAGTCCTTAATATGCCCTCATCAACATTGCCCATAAGGAAATCCTCATTTCCCACGAACTGATGACACGGATACAGATCACCCCATGGTGTTACCGCCAGATACTCTGTTCCCGAGCCGCAGCCCGACAGTCTCTTGGCAACGCAGGGGCCTCCGGTAAGATCTATCATAAAGTGGAAGAAATTGATCGGTTCTCCCTCTTTTGCTCTTCTGATTATATCCTTGGCAAGCTCATCATATTCCTCAATAATCTTTGGAATGTCCTCATTAACAAGCGCATAATCGTCGGTAGGCTTGGCAACCACAGGCTCCACCGATATCTGCTTAAAGCCTAAGTCGGCCAGATGCTTTACATCATTGGAAAAATCAAGATTATTATGGGTAAAAGTGCCCCTTACATAATAATTCTCCTGATTTCTGCTCTCTGCAACCTTCTTAAACTTGGGAACTATTGTATCATAGCTTCCCTGCCCTCCCCTGAAGGGTCTCATTCGGTCATTGACTTCCTTGCGTCCGTCAATACTGAGAACAATATTTGCCATCTCCCTGTTGGCAAATTCGAGTATCTCATCATTAAGAAGCACACCGTTAGTGGTCAGAGTAAATCTGAATTTCTTATTGTGCTCCTTCTCTAAGCTTCTGCCATATTCAACAAGCTGCTTAACAACCTCAAAATTAAGAGTCGGCTCTCCACCGAAGAAATCAACCTCGAGATTAACCCTGTTGCCCGAATTGGCAACCAGGAAGTCAAGCGCCTTACGACCAACCTCAAAGCTCATAAGAGCACGTCTGCCATGATATTCTCCCTCTTCTGCAAAGCAGTACTTGCATGCAAGGTTACAATCATGCGCAATGTGCAGGCATAACGCCTTAACCACGGTCTCTCTCTTCTTAAAATCAATTATATAATCTTCGTAGATATCCGGTGTGTAAAGCTGTCCCGCCTCATGAAGCGCTATCAGTTCTTCACACACCTCCCTAATCTCATTGCTGCTGTAAGGCAGCTTCTCACAGGCCATGCAGGCTGCTTCTATCGCTGTCTCCCCCGACAGACCTGCCTTAAGAATAGGTTCAAGCACCGGTACTATCTCATAGACACAGTCATCTACCACATGAACAGAACCGCTGTTTACATCCAGTACGATGTTGTATCCATTATTCTTGTACTGATGAATCATTGTATAAATCTCCTAAACTATCATCACCTAAATAAACTCGAAGCTGTACACACTGTCACAACTTCGAGTCTATTGTACATTTCATTTAATAATAAGATTACTTAAGCTTCTCGCAAGTCTGGTTTCCAACTGTGCAAGATGTCTTGCATGCTGACTGGCATGATGTCTGGCACTCACCACATCCGCCCTTCTTCATAGATTCCTTAAGATCTCTTGTGCTTAATGTCTTAATGTGCTTCATGTATAAAGCCTCCTTGTAAAATCATTATTTACATAATCATGAATAATTATAGCATACTTATTTGGAAATGCCAATAATTCAGTGCCGGCAGTGGGACTTGAACCCACACGGGCTTACGCCCAACAGATTTTGAGTCTGCATCGTCTGCCATTCCGACATGCCGGCTAACAACTATGTTAGTTTATCATAGTGAAATGTTATTCGCAAGAGCAAATCAATCAAACGTAAGATTAAGTACATCCTCAGACTTACTAACAGCGCATACATAACAATCATTATTCTCTCTGACTATAGCATATGCAAGCACATTCCCCGATAGGTCCTCAATGCGGTTATTCACATAAGTTATCTTGGTAAAATCCATGACTATGCCACGACCCGTAAGCTTACTGTAGGCTTCCTTAATTGTCCAGAGCATTAATATGTCAGTCACTGTATCCTTAGGACCAGCCACTTTTCCTGAAAGTGAGGATCTGTATGGTCTCTTCTCCTGGATATCAATGCCTACGTCTATTCCTTCACTGTTATATACAATCGCGGCATACTTACCCGAATGTGACAGATTGAATCTGAAATCGGGATAGCCCGCATAATACGGCTTACCGTTATTATACTCAGGTTCTATATCCATAGGAATGGAGTTTTCCTTAAGTGCCGTTCCAAGAAGATATCCTGCACACAGACTACGTGCCCTCTCAGACTTATTTGTTATTGATAAAGCTTTACTTAGTCTGTATGGGGGCACACAAGTCTCATCTATCATATTATCAGTCGAAATAATTAATGACTTCATATTTTTTCTACAAAAATTTGCTACATACGGATTAATCAGAACAAGCTGAGGAGATCCTCAATGGTTTCTCTTCTTCTGATCTGTACCACTTTTCCCTCTTTGGTGATCATAACCTCTGCCGGTCTCGGACGTGAGTTATAGCTTGACGCCATAGCATAACCGTAGGCACCTGTATCAAGTATTGCAAGGAGGTCACCTGTCTTAGCCTTAGGAAGCAGCCTTCCCTTGGCAATAAGATCTCCGGTCTCACATATCGGTCCCGATACATTGACAGTCTCCATATCGTTATTACCATCTCTGTCAACAACCTTACCGTCCCTGATCACTTCAATATCATGATATGAATCGTACATCGCAGGTCTTATCAGCGTATTCATACCGGTATCACAGCCCACATACTTAATTCCGGCATTCACCTTTATCGCCTGCACTCTTGATAGAATTACGCTTCCTTCAGCCACGCAGTATCTGCCGGGTTCGGACTTGAATAGCGGAGTCTTGCCATATCTTTGAACAAATTCATCCAACACCGGTTCAAGCTTAACCTTAAAATCTTCCATGGGGAAGGGCTTCTCATCATCAAGCTTGTGATACGGAATACCGTATCCGCCACCGAAGTCTATGAATTCCAGATTATCGAATCTGTCTGCAATTCTAAGCAGATTGGTAACTGCATCAATATAGGGCTTGGGATCAAGAAAACCCGAACCAATATGTTGGTTGATTCCGACAATCTTAAGGTCATACTTATCCACAATTTCGAATATCTTATCGATGTCCTCTTCTGCAATTGCAAATTTAGTCTTCTTGCCTGCAGTAATCACCTTCTCCGAGTGTCCGGCACCAACACCGGGATTGATTCTGACCGCACATCTTCCACCCGGATTAATCTGTCCGAACCTGTCAAGCTGATCCAGAGAATCCAGACTCACAATCACACCCTTATCGATTGCAAATTGCATTTCCTCTGCAGCTACGTTATTTGATACGAAGAATATCTTCTCCGGTGGAAAACCTGCCTTAAGCAAAAGAGTAATCTCCCCCGGGCTCATGGCATCACAGTTAAGGCCTTCCTCAAGTGCAAGCTTAAGTATCTCAATATTGGTATTTGCCTTAACGGAATAATTGGCAGTGTAAGGGTATTTGGTAATAACACCCTCCACCGTCTCCATGGATTTACGGATTATCTCCTCATTATATACATATACGGGTGTTCCGTATTCACTTGCAATTGCTTCAGGATTGTTTCCTTTGAAAAAATCCGTGGAATTGATATACGAATTCATGTTATCTCTCCTTTGGGAATATTAAAGAAGGTGAGCTCTAAGCTCCTCGCCGCTAAGGGCTGAGAGGTATGCCGGAGCTACATCAAATACAGTCTTGCAGCCTGTAGCACCTTCTTTATTCATTCTGTATACTGCTCTTGCATAAGCCACAAGAACAGCTGAAGTAAATGCCGGGTTGGAATCAAGCTTGAGGCTGTATTCTATTATATTATTAAATTCATTATCCCAGCCTGTCTTGCCGCTTCTTATTACGAAGCCTCCATGCGGAATTCCGCTGTGATCTCTGTCAAGCTCCTCCTGTGAGATGAAATGAACAGTTGTATCGTAATCAGCAAAGTAGTTAGGCATATTCTTAATCTCTGCCTCGATCCTAGCCTTATCAGCGCCTTCCTTAGCAACTACAAAGCATTCTCTAATATGCTTCTGTCTGGTTGTAAGCTCAGGATTTGCTCCGCTTCTGACCGCCTCAAGAGCACTGTCTACAGGAATTGTATACTGCTTTCCGTCCTGAACGCCTTCAACTCTTCTGATTGCATCCGAATGTCCCTGAGATACTCCCTTACCCCAGAAGGTATAGTCCTTACCATCGGGAAGGATAGCGTTGGCATACAGTCTGTTAAGCGAGAACATACCGGGATCCCATCCGCATGAAATAAGTGCTGTATTGTTGCCTGACTTGGCAGCCGCATCAACATTGGCAAAATGCTCCGGAATTCTTGCATGTGTATCAAAGCTGTCAACAACATTACAAATCTTGGCATACTCCGGTGTCTGAGTAGGAAGATCTGTTGCTGAGCCTCCGCACAGGATAAGAACATCGAATTCATCCTTATGAGCCTCAACCTCTGTGGCGGCGTATACCGGCACGCCGGCTGTCTTAATTGTTAATGTCTTCGGATCGCGTCGAGTGAATACGCATGCAAGCTCCATATCGTCATTTTGCTTAACAGCACATTCAATTCCCTTACCCAGGTTACCATATCCCAGTATTGCTATTTTCACTTTTATTTTCCTCCTGCTGTATATTTTGCGTTTGTCGCCATTTTGCATATTAATTAAAATACCCGGGACTTCCGTCCCGGGTATGCTTCATCGCACTAATTTATTATCGTATAGTAGAAACTCATTGTCAAGTTTTATAATTTGAAAACCGAGATTGCCTCACCAAGCTTCTTCTCAATCTCGCTCATCTCTTCAGTCTTCTCCTGAGTCTCTGTGCAAGCCGTTGCAACAGACTGACAGCTTGCCGCTACCTCCTCTGCACTGGCACCGAGTTCCTCACTTATGGCTCCAAGATCACTAGTAGATGAGGTAATCTGATTCTTGATACTGTTCAGTCCTTCCGTCATCTCCTTGATAGATCCGATCTCTATAATACTCTGGTCAACCGATCCCGACAGTATGTTGAACTTAGCCTGTGTATCATTGATATACTTCTGCTCTCCATCAATAATCTCTCCGACCTTCTTGGCCTCATCAACAGTCTCTCCCGAGATTGTTATAACCTTATTAACAATATCCCTGATTTCTCCTGCACTGCCGGCACACTCATCAGCAAGCTTTCTTATCTCGTCGGCAACTACTGCAAAGCCCTTGCCTGCCTCACCTGCTCTTGCTGCCTCGATCGAAGCATTGAGCGACAGAAGGTTGGTCTGAGCGGATATATCCTCAATCATCTGAACACATTCAGAAATATGTGTTACAGCTTCATTGGTCTCATTTATCTTATTGGAAATATTGCTTACAGCCTTAACGGAATCTGCAGAAGAATCCATAACCGTAGCCATGTACTTACTTGCTTCTTCGTTAATCTTACCAATCTCCAGAGACGCTTTTCTCAGGTTCTCAATATTGGCCGTTATTGTCTCGATGCTGTCTCCAAGCTCTACCGCCTTGGATGCCATCTCCTGAGCGGATGTTGCAACATTCTGTGATGTATCGGCAACCTCTGTAACCGCATCGGCAATCTGGTCTATACTCTCACTGTTATGTGTCGTCTTATCAGCTACGACAAGGACAGATTCATTCAATATTCTTGCACTGTCAGCCACGGCACCAACCGCGCCCATCAGTGATCTCCTTAATGTAACAGCCGAATCAATGATGGTCTGAATCTCCTTCACCCCAGAGGTTATTTTAATCTCCGTTGCAAGATCTCCATCTGCAAGCACCTCCATTGATTCACTGACCTTCTTCATCGGCTTATTGATTAAATAAGCAAGAATGAAGGCTACTGTACCAAAGAAGATGAGGGTAAATATATCTATGCCCCATCCGATAACCTTGATCTTTTTAATAGCAGCAAGCGCATCATCCTTATCAGATGAAATAACGAATACAAAGCTGTTATCCGGTGCAATATAATACGATGCATACTTAACCGAACCATTAAATTCGTATTCCACAGTCTTATTTTCCTGCTGTTTACCGGATGCCATCTTGGCACATACGTCCTTAACCACCTCATTGGCAACAGGCTGGCCAATTTTATCAGCCGTGGGATGCCACAACATGGTTCCTGTAGAATCGGCAACATAGCAGTATGAACTATCAACGCCTTCAAGTTTGATATCCTTACAAAGTGTATCAAGTGTACCCCTGCTGAGTGCCAGTTCCCTACCCTTTGATACAACAGTATCATTAAGCGCAACACCCTGTGCTATGGTATAGGAATGCATATAATGTTTCATAGAAACAGTCAGGCTATTGCTTGCCTGTTTTGTCAGAGTCAGCGTAATAAGCGTGGCTCCGATAAACACCGGAATAATCGCACACATCACCAGCGTCTGGTACATATTAGTCCTGAATTTCTTCCCCTTCTTAGCTTTGCTATTCTTTCCCATGAAATTCTTCACCTCACCAATATTCTCTTGTGTTTATTGACGTAAGTAACATATATAAATTATAGCACTAACGATATTCATTATCCACATTTTTAAGTAAATGTAGTTAGTATTTTGTACTATTTCGGTTAATTATTCTATTCAATTTCCAATTCGAAAACATTAAAATATGATGCCCCTTTGTCAGCTAACGAACATTACCCGGCAAGCCCTTTTTACAGCCTAACGTCAATGCCCTTAGACCTCATATGTCTCTTAACTTCGCTTATCTCAAGCTCCTTGAAATGGAAGAGACTGGCCGCCAACACTGCATCTGCATGTCCATCAAGTACCACGTCACTGAAGTGGTCAAGTGCACCGGCTCCGCCCGAAGCAATAACCGGAATATTGACTACATCCGATACGGCGCGCGTAAGCTCAACGTCAAAGCCTTCCTTTGTTCCGTCACAGTCCATACTTGTTAGAAGTATCTCTCCCGCGCCCAGGGCTTCACCCTTCTTAGCCCATTCAATCGCGTCAATCCCCGTGTCGACTCGCCCTCCGTTAAGATATATTGTATAGCCGTTTCCGTCCGGCCTTCTCTTGGCATCTATTGCAAGCACCACGCACTGGCTTCCGAACTTCTCTGCCGCTTCACTTATGAGTTCAGGTCTCTTTATTGCCGCGGAATTAACTGCAACCTTATCAGCACCCTCTCTCAGGATCTCCTTAAAGTCATCAACTGTTCTTATTCCGCCACCCACGGTAAATGGAATAAACAGATTGGAAGCGACCTTTCGTACCATGTCTACCACGGTATGTCTGCCGTCACTGCTGGCGGTAATATCGAGGAAGACCACCTCGTCAGCTCCGGCCTTATCGTAGGCCTTGGCTATCTCCACCGGGTCCCCGGCATCTTTAAGATTAACAAAATTCACTCCCTTTACAACCCTGTTGTTATTAACATCCAGGCAGGGAATCACTCTCACTGTATGCATATCACAATCCTATAAAATTCTTCAGTATCTTAAGCCCCACCTCTGAGCTCTTCTCAGGGTGAAACTGGCAGGCATACACATTATCGCGCCATACCGCAGCATGAAAGTCTATCCCGTAATTGGCCGTTGCAGCAACATCTCTTTCCTCATCCGCCATAAGGTAATAGGAATGAACAAAGTAGACATATTCACCTTCATCAATCCCCTTAAACAGCGGGCAATCGTTTGTAAAATGCAGCGAATTCCATCCAATCTGCGGGATCTTAAGTCCCATTCCTTCATGAAACTTCTTTATCTTCCCCGGCAAAAGCGACAGTCCCTTAACTCCAACTCCCTCTTCGGAACTGTCAAAGATTAGCTGAAGCCCCAGACAGATACCCAGAAAGGGGGTCTTGTTTGCCACCACCTCTTTGATGGTATTCTCCAGATCATATTCCCTGATTTTGGCCATCGCATCCGCAAATGCGCCAACTCCCGGCAGTATCACATGGTCTGCTGACAGAATCGCATCTTGGTCGCGCGTAATCAACGCATCGGCCCCTATATATTCCAGAGCCTTCTTAACACTCATAATATTACCGGCATCATAATCAATTATCGCTACCAATTACTCTTCTCCCGTAGTATCAAAAATTGTATTCACATCCTCCGGCAGAATATCATATTCCTCCGGCAGAATATCCCTTACCTGATTCTCCTCAGATTCTTCATCATAAGCTTCCGAATCCTCCGGTACGTCAAGTCCGCTCTCAGCTGCTATCACGTCATCATAGGTAAACTCGGTACCGTTTGCTATAGCCTCGACCCTCTTCGTATACCACACACGACTGTCATTGCCCGCAATCTCTTTGGCCTCTGCCTCATCAATACCATATTCAGACAGAATAGCCAGAATCCTCTGATAATCACCATCTATGCTAACTCCAAGAGATGCACCTCTCTCGCTGAGCTCAGGATAAAGCCTTACGCCTTCAAAAAGTGCGTTGACTGCCTCTTTCTTCATGCCAAGTTTCATATAATTATCATATGAATCCAGTTTTCTGCTCATCTTAAGGATGGTTTCACTCTTGTCAAAAATCTCCCTGTCATCCTCTCCCAGTTTCTCTCCAAAGAGATTTGTATAGGTCGTTTCATACTCCTGATTATCGAAGGCAAGTCTTGCCGAATGGAGATTGGTAAGTGTTGTCACTCCGTATATCAGCACCAGGATAAGTGCAGCCAGAGACAGGCAAAACATAAAGATTGAGATAACCCTCTTTTTAGGCAGCTTTTTTGCAGGCTTCTCATTAGCATCTACAACTTTGACCTTAGGCTTCTTCTCCTTCTTTGGCTTTTTCTCCTTCTTAGGTTTCTTAACCTTGCCGGACGCCTCTTCCTCGTTCTCATCGTCCTCAGCATCAGGATTCTCTACACCCGCCTTCTTTTTCTTCTTATCCTTCTTAGGTTTCTTAACCTTTTTCTTCTTGCCGCCTTCCTTATCCAGCTCTTCAAGAATCTCTTTATTCTCATCAGAGAGACCGGTCTTCTCCACTCCCTCTGCTTCTATAGCCTCCTCTTCCTCATCTGTTTCCGTCAGAAGATTAAGTACCTTACTGAAAAAGCCCTGCTTTTTACCCTCAGCTATTGCAGCGAAAGCATCTCCCGTTTCAGGTGTCACTTCACCCTTCTTGTTACGCTTCGCCTCTTCCTTCTTAGCCTTCTTCTCTGCCTTTAAGGCTGCTTTTCTTGCCTTCTTCTCTTCCCTGGTCTCTTTCTTAGGGGCTGCTTCGTCTTCATTCTTTGAAACAACATCCGCAACCGTTATCGCTGATTCAAGAGCGGCGGCATCCACAGCCTCACCCTCCTCATCTGCCTTGAGAAGCTGACCTATATCCTCCAGACCGTCATCTCCCGATGCTTCAAGCATGGACATCAGATCCTCTTCAGATGGCACCTCATCCACTGCAACCGCAGGCGTTGCCTGGGCAGCATTAAGCATGGCATCTATTTCCTCGGGTGACAGTACTGCCTCCTCCAGGTCATCTGCAATAGGTTCAACCACGGGTGTTCCTAGGACTTCCTGCCCCGGCCCTTCTGCCACTTCATCCTCAGTCACAACCTCAACGTCTTCGGGTTCTATTACAGTATCCTCTTCCGCCTCGAAGTAATCGGAAGTATCACTATCAAAAACTTCTTCCTTCTTCGGTGGCTCTATCCCTACAATCGGCTCAACTGTATTCAATAACTGTTCAAGATATTCTTCATCCAATACCATGGCAATCCTCTGGTAACTCCATAAGTTGTGTTGTAAACAATAACTATATTATTTTATCATAAGCCCCCTGCTTATTCCACTTGATTAATATAGTCTATGGGATCGGCCTTTATGCCGATACACTTATCCTTTAATTCCTCTGTACTCTGATAAAGCTTGCGGTTGACTCTGATCATAACTGCCTTGTTATTGACAAAGACAATCTTCTCAAAGGGAAATCTTACAACCGTAGGGTACTTAAGCCCCACGCCAAGCTCAAGAACACAGAGACTGTGGTTTAGGGTTAAGGTAATCCATTTATTGTATTTGTTCCACTTCTCCTCATTTCCGTCCAATGGAGTAACAATATTCTCTTCATCAAACAGGCTGTTATATATGGCATTGTCCTCGCAGAGACTGATAACGAAATGCCTCTTATCCTTCACCAACTCATACAGCTTATTATATGCATCAGAAGCATCTTCCCTGTTATCAAAGTCTTCTCCGATTCCTATTAATACGATTTCCGAATCCCTGATATGTTCAAGCACCTGTTTATCCATCTGTCCTCCAAATACAATACAAAGAGAAGAAAAGCCGGTCTGTTGCCGGCTTTTCTTCTCTTTCTCTATAATAACAAATCATCAATTAGATGTACCAGATTACCTATCTCAGGCTTAGACAACTGGGCATCGGCTCCAAGGCCCTCACCCTTACGTCTCATCTCGTCATTAACAAGACTCGAGAAAATAACTACCGGAATTGACTTAAGTGAGTCATCTTCCTTAATAAGTTTGGTAAGTCTGTGACCATCCATAATCGGCATCTCTATATCGGTTATGACACACTGAACATTATCATTAAGTGTTCCTGATTCCTTAAACTCAAGAATCTTATCATAAGCCTCCTGACCGTTGGCAGTATGGATAAGTCGTGTATATCCTGCCTTGCTTAGTGATTCAACGATCATTCTGTTAAGGAGGATCGAATCTTCAGCAATAAGGATTGGCTTTTCCGCCCTCTTGGGATTGGCTCCGATCGTTGCAACCTCTTCAACCTTAAGACCTGTCTCAGGATTGATATCAGATACAATCTTCTCAAAATCAAGAATGATAATAAGCTTGCCGTCAATCTTAATTATTCCGGTTGATATACTCTCATCAGAAGAACCCACCGTTGCATTGGGCTTAACTATCTCCGACCATGATACTCTGTGAATACCGATAACCTGATCAACGTGAAAAGCAATATCAAGGTGATTGAAATTAGTAATGATGAACAGTCCGCCAGGCTCTGTATTACCTCTTCCGATGCACTGACGTAAATCAATGGCTGTAATCATCGTATCTCTCGGCATGAATATACCTTCAATCGCAGGATTCGAATTGGGAACCGCAGTTACCTCCTGATACTGAATAATCTCCTTAACCTTAGCCACATTGATACCATAGGAATTACCGGCTACTACGAATTCCAATACCTCGAGCTCATTGGTTCCGCTTTCCATTAATATCTTACTATCCATAAACTATACCTCACTTTTTCGTCCTTCACCCCTTTGTAGGACACTTGAATGTATTATAGCATAATTATCTAATAATTGATACAAGTTTTCTTCTATATCTCATACAATACGTATCCCAGGCAATCTATCTCATAATTCGAAGACCCTTAGGATAGTGATTCTTGATAATACCGTTATTCATCTTACCCCAGCCCATAGATATTCCGTCAACACAGCACAGTACCCAGCCCTTAGAATTATCGGTTCTGACTCCGTCCTCATACAGATTAATCGATTTGCCGGACATATTATCATTATTCAGATTTAGTGACTCTCCGCTTAGGTATCTTACACAGGCATCCATACCCTCATCGGTGCTGCTGTCAATATCAAGAACCGTCTTAAATTCCTCAGGCTTAAGTGCCATTGCCAGTGCATGGTCAGGTTCAAAGCGATTCTTCTTGTTCTCACCAAGTATAAGCCCATGCCTAAGCACTCTGATTCCGCTAAGATTAATATTGCATACGGGAGAAAGCATCAGTCTGTCACCCTTAAATACAATGTTATCCGGCGAAAGCTTGGGGTTCAGAGCCTTAGAGAAGATCTCAAACTCCTTATTAAGTCCGTTTGTCATGCCATTGCCGTTCTTCTTACCTTTGCCTGCATCGCCGGACTCCGTTTCAGCATCTCCCTTTATCAGTACGGCCGCGAAATGTCCCTCACCCTTAAGCTTATGAGGCCACAATCTGTATACCTTATCACCATAACAGCCGTTACCGTTTGACGGCCATCCATCTTCTTCCAAACTTCCCTCAGTCTTCTTAAGGGATTCCCGCAATACTCTGTATTCCGGATGCTTAGATATAAAGAGCTCAATAGCGTCTTCATCCTCCTCAGGTGCAAACGTACAGGTTGAATATACCAGCCGCCCTCCACTCTTTAGCATCCTGTGTGCACTCTCCAGGATATCCTGTCCTCTCTCAGCGCACATCCTGACATTGTCCTTCGACCACTCACGCCTTGCTGTTTCATCTCTGCGCATCATGCCCTCACCCGAGCATGGCGTGTCCACAACGATACAATCGAAGTAATTAATAAACCTGTTACTGAGCTTATCCGGACCCTCATTGGTTACTATGCAGTTTCTTATACCCATTCGCTCAACATTCTGTGACAGAATCTCGGCCCTCTTGGGAATTATCTCATTGGCTACCAGTAAACCTGTGCCGTTCATGATACCCGCAAGATGTGAGGTCTTTCCACCCGGAGCGGCGCACAGGTCAAGTACTTTCCTGTTCCTGATATCACCCGCAAGTTCACCCACTATCATGGCACTGGGCTCCTGAATATAATATGCGCCCGCATGATGCAGAACATCCCTGCCGGGTCTCTCATCCTCTCCATAGTAGTATCCTGTGGGACACCATGGAACCGGACGAATCGAATAGCGGCTTTTTATTATATTAATTAATTTATCATTTAATTTAAGAGGGTTTATTCTAAGACCTTTATAATTCGACCTGTTATAGGATTCAATGAAATCATCATATTCATCCCCAAGCTCAAGTCTCATCCTGTCCAAGAATTCCTTAGGTAAAGTACATTCCATCTACAGTACGTTCCATTATTGCAAACTACAAATCTATCTCCAGTCCTACCGGGCAGTGATCCGAACCCAAAACACCGGTATAGATATTTGCCTCTCTTATCTTATTCTCAATAGAGGATGAGGTTAGGAAGTAATCTATACGCCAGCCTGCATTCTTCTCTCTTGCCTTAAACCTGTATGACCACCACGAATAAATATCCGTTCTGTCAGGATACAGATATCTGAAGCTGTCTGTAAAGCCCGAAGCCAAAAGCTTTGTCATTTTTTCTCTCTCTTCGTCAGTAAAACCCGCATTATGATGATTACTCTTGGGATTCTTAAGATCTATCTCATTGTGGGCAACATTCATATCGCCCGTTATTATAACAGGCTTGCTTTCGTTCAACTTAAGAAGGTAGGCTCTGAAGTCATCCTCCCATCTGCATCTGTACTCCAGTCTCTCAAGCTCGGATTTGGAATTCGGAGTATATACGCAGACGAAGTAGAAGTTACCAAATTCAAGAGTAATTACTCTTCCCTCGTGGTCATGTTCTTCAATACCTATTCCGTAGCTTACGTTCAACGGCTTGATCTTGCTGAAAACTGCAGTGCCTGAGTAACCCTTTTTCTCCGCATAATTATAGTAGGAATAAAAGTCCTCTCTCTGAAGTTCCCACTGTCCTTCGGATATTTTAGTCTCCTGCAGGCAGAAAATGTCTGCATCCACTTCATTGAAGAAATCCATAAAGCCCTTATTCATACAGGCTCTGATTCCGTTTACGTTCCATGATATTAATTTCATATTCTGTCTCCTGATACAAGAAAACCCCTGAGTATAACTCAGGGGTTATTCTGCGGAAAAAGGGACTTGAACCCTCACGTACTTGGTACACATGATCCTTAGTCATGCCTGTCTGCCAATTCCAGCATTTCCGCTCATTAGCCTTCGCAAAAGCTTTCCTTTTCGCGACTGCAAGAGATATATTATCATTGAGCGGAAGAATAGTCAACCCCTTTTTTTCTATTTTTCAACCTTTTTTAAATAAGCTTATACTTATCCTTATATTTTCCTGCTTCTGTCTTATCGGGAATAATCATAACTTCACTCCTATTTGTTGGACAAATCTACAAATCTCTCCATTGCCTTAAGTGCTTCACCGTTATCAATGAGTTCTCTTGCCTTCCCAATACCGTCAGCAATATCTGTAGCCTTTCCTGATATATATAGTGCAGCTCCGGCATTCATAAGAACAGTTTCATACTTAGGTCCCCTATCCTTACCAGACAGAATATCGCGTGTTATTTTAGCATTTTCTTCAGGTGTTCCACCCTCAAGATCCTTCTTGGTTGAACGGGTAAGTCCAAACTGCTCCGGCGTAAGCACATATGAGCTGTATTCGCCGTTGTTGAACTCGCATACGGCGGTCTCGCCGGCTGTAGACAGTTCATCAAGCTTTTCCCTGCCATAAACCACCATTCCGTTCTTAACGCCAAGGCTTGTCAGAACCTTAGCCAGGGGTTCAAGCAGGTATTCATCATACACTCCGAGAAGTTGTCTGGAAGGCTTAATAGGATTGGTAAGTGGTCCCAGGATGTTAAATACGGTTCTGAATCCAAGCTCGCGCCTAATAGAACCGACATATTTCATGGATGTATGATATTTCTGGGCAAAGAAGAAGCAGAAGCCGGCGTCCTCAAGAAGGCTCACACATTTCTCAGGCTCCAGGTTGATGTTGGCTCCCAGTGCCTCAAGACAGTCTGCCGTACCCGATTTGGACGAAGCTGCCCTGTTACCGTGTTTGGCAACCTTTATTCCTGCTGCGGCTGCAACAAAGGCTGTTGTTGTTGAAATATTGAAGCTTCCTGCCCTGTCTCCGCCGGTTCCGACTATTTCAAGTGTATCCATGTCACCACCATCCACGGTAAGAGCATGCTCTCGCATGGCTTGAGCACAGCCCGATATCTCATCTATTGTCTCTGCCTTGGTGCTCTTGGTTGATAAAGCGGCAAGAAAGGCTGCGTTCTGAGTCGGTGTTGTCTCACCGTTCATAATCTCATTCATTACCGCATAGGCTTCGTCATAAGTTAAATCTTCCTTTAATACTATCTTCTCAATTGCTTCCTTAATCATACTTTGTCACCTCACTGAATCAATTATTGCACTGAATAAATAACGCATTGTATTTATATTCTCTCCATCACTGTCTCATACAAAAATTGAGTGTTCCTGTCTATAAAGAATTGATCGCTTCCTTGAATTCCTTAACATAGGCTGTTGCAACATCAGGCTTGAAATCTCCCTCTCTTAACAGGTTGATAAAGTGTGTACCGACTATTGCACCATCAATAATATCCTTGAACGGTCTTACATCCTCTGCTGTTCTGATTCCAAAGCCCATCATTACAGGAATAGTTGAGTGGCTCTTAACCGACCTTAGGTACTCCTCAACAGATTTATGGAAAGTACCCTCCTGTCCGGTCACTCCCATTGCCGATACGCAATAAACAAAGCCTCTGGCACCATCAAGTAATGCAGGTATTCTTTCTCCTGATGTCGGAGCTATCAGCTGTATCAGGATTGTAGTATCATCATCGCCTATTGCAGCTCTTATACCATCCTGCTCCTCATACGGAAGGTCAGGAATAATAAGTCCATCCACTCCGCATTCTCTGCACTTATTTATAAATTGCTCTTCTCCCATATTGAATACCGTATTGTAATAAAGCATGAAGACTATGGGTATATTAACTCCCTCTGACCTAAGCTCCTTCATCAGCCTGAATGCTCCTGTAATATTAGCTCCGCCCTGAATAGCTTCATAGCTTGCCTGCTGAATTACCGGTCCGTCTGCTATGGGATCCGAAAACGGAATACCGAGTTCAATGACATCAGTATATCCAACCTGGGCCTTTATTATCTCCTTCGTAACTTCCATAGTGGGAAGGCCTGCGGTAACATATGTTATGAAAGCCTTTTTATTCTCTGCCTTAAGTGCATCAAATGCCTTTTCTATTCTATTACTCATATATGCCTCCCTGTTAGTTCAGATATCCCTTGCCTGCCAGATAATTGGATATTGTATTTACATCCTTGTCTCCTCTTCCCGACAGACAGATTATCATGCTCTGGTCCTCAGTCATCTCCTTAGCCTTCTTCAGTGCATATGCAACTGCGTGTGCACTTTCAATGGCAGGTATTATTCCCTCTATCCTGGTTAACTCCATAAGAGCATCCATTGCTTCAACATCTGTTATGGGAACATATTTTGCTCTGCCTGTGTCATGAAGATATGCATGCTCAGGTCCGATTCCCGGATAATCAAGTCCGGCTGATATTGAGTGAGCAAGAGTAATGTTACCGTCATCATCCTGAAGCAGATATGACTTTGAACCATGAAGAATTCCTACTCTTCCCTTGCTTATGCTTGCTGCATGCTCCGTGGTATCTACTCCCTTACCTGCAGCTTCTACTCCTATAAGTTCAACTCCCGGCTCATCGATGAATTCGGCAAACATTCCGATACAGTTAGAGCCACCGCCCACACAGGCCATAACCACATCGGGAAGTCTTCCCTCAGCCTCCATGTGCTGTCTCTTGGCCTCAATTGAGATTATTCTCTGGAATTCCTTGACCATCCTGGGATAGGGGTGAGGTCCTACAGCCGAACCTATTATATAGAAGGTATCCTCAGCTGTCTTGGCCCAGGTTCTTATCGCTTCATTTGTAGCATCCTTGAGAGTATTGCTGCCCGATTCAACCGGCACCACCTTAGCACCCAGCATCTCCATTCTCATCACATTGAGCGCCTGACGTTCCACATCCTCCTTGCCCATATATACTGTACATTCCATATTAAAAAGCGCTGCTCCTGTGGCTGTTGCCACTCCATGTTGTCCGGCTCCCGTCTCTGCGATAACCTTGGTCTTACCCATTCTCTTGGCAAGAAGTATCTGACCGAGCACATTATTAATCTTATGAGCTCCCGTATGATTCAGATCCTCTCTCTTGAGATATATTTTCGTTCCATACTTCTTACTCAGTCTCTCTGCATAATACAGAGGAGTCTCTCTTCCCACATACTGCTTAAGGTAATAATGATACTGCTCCATAAACTTAGGATCTCTTATCGCCGCTTCAAAGGCTACTTCAACCTCCTTAAGTGTGTTCTGAAGCGATTCCGCCACGAACTGTCCTCCGTACTCTCCGTAGTAAGCCTTACTGTTCATATCCTTATGCCTCCCTTACCGCATCTGCAAATGCCTTAATCTTATTCTTATCCTTACCGTCACATCCCTCAACAGCCGAACTCACATCCACCACATCGGGAGCAAATCTTCTGATTCCTTCTCTGACATTATCTTTATTCAGACCGCCTGCAAGTATTATTTCCAGTTTAGTCTTTAGCCTTTCTTCTATCCTTGCATCTCCCTCCCAGTCGAAGGGTTTCCCACTGCCAAAGTCCGGTGCATCAAACACAATTCCACGTACATGTTTGCACTCATTTGGCAGTGAGGTAAGAAAAGCTGTAATCTCAGCCGAACTTTCTATATTCAAGGCCCGCCAGACATCTCTTTTGCATGCCTTAAGCACTGCTTGCGTAAGCTTACCATGAATCTGATATATATCAAACGGAAGCTCATTTAATTGCCTGATAAATTCCTCTGTCGGCGATACCATGACTGCTACTCGTTTAATATCACCTGTTAGTTTATCCATTATCTCAAGAGCCTGGCTTAAAGTTATATTGCGTTTACTTTTCTTGTAGAAAACAAAGCCCGCATAATCTATATCATTTTCGTTGAGATATTCGGCCTCACATATCTTAGTTAATCCGCAAATCTTTATCTTCATGTTCAAAGACCCTTCCAGTGAAGTGCAAGCTTTCTGGGATTCTCACTCTCCATGAATGCTCTTCCGATCAAAAATCCGTCACAACCTATACTTTTTAAAAGCTTCACATCCTCATCCCCTACAATTCCGCTCTCTGCAACAAACACCTTATCTTGGGGGATGTATTTTCTAAGTCTTACGCTGTTTTCCAGGCTTATACTGAAATCCTTAAGGTTCCTGTTGTTGACTCCTATTATCCTGGGGTCTAACTTAAGCGCCCTCTCTATCTCTTCTTCGTTGTGCGTCTCCACCAGCACATCAAGCTTTAATTCCCTGCTTAGTAAATAGAAGTCCTTCATCATCGCATCATCCAGTATCGCTGCAATCAGAAGCACCGCATCGGCACCAATCATCTTCGCCTCATAGAACTGATACTCGTCAATCATGAAATCCTTCCTAAGAATCGGAAGTGTGCTCATCTTCCTTATCTGCTTAAGATAATCGATGCTTCCTGCGAAGTGGTCCTTCTCCGTCAGACATGAAATCGCATCCACGCTGTCGTTGTATTCTTCGATCCTGTCTGTCAGGTCAATCTTGTTGTCAATCACGCCAAGCGAGGGCGACGCATTCTTGAACTCCCCGATAATCGATATTCCTTCCTTCTTGAGATTCCCGAAAAACCGCCCCGTACTAATGCTATCATCCCGCGTCATTTCTTCAGCAATACGTCTCACGCTTTTAAGGTCCATCCCTGCCTTATCTTCAACAAGTCTAACCTTCTTGTCCTCAACAATCTTATCAAGTATCATATCTGCCTCATCTTCTCAAATAAACAAATAAAAAATCCCAGCATTACAATTATTGTAATGCTGGGACAGGATATACATAACCTGCGGTGCCACCCAACTTAGTGTAATAACACTCACTCTGTGCATACTATCATATGCCGATTCCCATAACGATGAATCACTTCGTCTCTCATACTCTGCGTAAAGCATTTCCGGTCGCCCTCGGAAGTCCATTCAAATTAACATCCATTGCCACAATCTCACCATCTGTGGCTCTCTCATAATGGAGAGGTTAACCCTACTCCTCTTCCTCAACGGTTTAACTTATTAAAGCACAAAAATATTTATTCGTCAACAGTTTTCTCCTCAAAAGATTAATCCATCAGAATTATCTCATTATAGAGCTCTGTCAGATCCTTCCTGCCTGCCTTGGTGTAGTCTATTGCAGACTTGGGATGTCTGTTGAGGAGTCCCGTAAAAAGGTACTGCATGTCATACCCCCATGTGATACCCTCCTCCTTCATAGGATTGATGTAATTCTCTATAAACTGGATTACAGGATAGAGGTTATACTTTGGGTTGTGCAGGAATCCGATCAGGGATTCAATATAACAGTTACCTGCTCCTCTTCCCATTCCCGAATATGTTGCATCCAGGTAGTCTACTCCACAACCACAGCACTCTATCGTATTGGCAAAAGCAAGCTGCTGATTGTTATGAGCATGAATACCAACCTTCTTACCGTACTTGTTGGCAACCTCCATATACATGTCTGCCACTCGTGTCATCTCCTCCGGGTAAATCGAGCCGTAGCTGTCTACAATATAGAAGGCATTAACCGGAGTCTTGCCAAGCATATCAAGGGCAACTGCAATATCACCCTCCTGAGCCTGTGAGATAGCCATAATATTAACAGTGGTCTCATATCCCTTGGCTGCCGCATCCTCTATCATATCAATCGCCTGAGGTATGGTATGTATATAGGTTGCAATTCTGACCAGATCAACAGGGCTCTCACTCTTAGGTCTGATATCTTCCTTGTAATTACATCTTCCGACATCAGCCATAACAGCAATCTTAAGGTCAGTATCATTATCACCCACAATTGCACGGATATCCTCATCATCACAGAACTTCCACTTACCGAACTTGTTCACATCAAACAATTCCTTGTTAGCCTTGTAGCCGAATTCCATATAATCCACACCGGCCTTGATATTGGTTAAATACAGTTTCTTAACGAATTCATCGGTAAAATAGAAATCATTTACAAGACCTCCGTCTCTAAGTGTTGCATCAACGACCTTAATATCCGGTCTCCATCCCAGTAGGTTGGATCTTTCTTTCATAATCATTACTCCTTCTGCTTGCGCCTTTTACGCTTCAACGCGTTGAACTGTTGATATTATATAACTAATTTGATTATTTATCAAGCAAAATTTTCCAAGTATTATTCCGGATCATGTACTGAATCCTCTGCCGAGTCCTCCGTTTCCTGAAGCTCACACTCCCTGTTATAGGCAAGCATGTCATCAAGGAGGGCATATATCTCATCCCTTCCCTGCTTGGTCTGAGCCGAGAATGGAATAACCACAGTCGAAGGCGTAAGATGCAAACTCTTCCTTATAAGTTCCACCTGCTTATTCAGCTGACTTCTCTTAATCTTATCAAGCTTGGTTGCAATAATTATCGGCTCATAACCACTCTCGACTATCCACTTGACCATATCCTTATCGTTCTGCCCCGGCTCATGCCTGATATCTATAAGCAGGAATACCGCCTGAAGAGCCTTGGAGGTATGCAGATATCTCTCTATCATCCTGCCCCACTTCGCCTTAACCGCAACCGAGGCATTGGCATAGCCGTATCCCGGAAGGTCCACAAAATAGAGTTCCTCATTGATATTGTAGAAGTTGATAGTTTGAGTCTTGCCAGGCTGGCTGCTGGTTCTTGCCAGACTCTTCCTGTTCATCAGTGCATTGATAAGAGATGACTTGCCTACATTACTCTTACCCGCGAAGGCTACCTCCGGATGCTCATTCTCCGGGAAGGTACTTGTTATTCCACATACCGTTTCAAGATTTACTGACTTTATTACCATATTTTCCCCATTAAGCTTTATATACAACAAAACGCTGCCCTTAAGGCAGCGTTAATATTACTTTTTTACAACCTTAGGAGGTTCCAAGCCATCCACTGAGGCTTTAGTGATAATACACTTCACTATGGAATCATCCGACGGAATGTCGAACATCACATCCATCATGAGCTTCTCCATAATAGTACGAAGTCCTCTGGCGCCCGTCTTCTGGTCATGAGCTTCCCTTGCGATTGCTTCAATCGCATCATCCTCAAACTCAAGTTCAACATCATCATAACCAAACAGCTTGGCATACTGCTTAACCAGAGCATTCTTAGGCTCCTTAAGAATCCTCACAAGCGCAGCCTCATCAAGACCTTCAAGAGATACATGGATCGGCACACGTCCCACAAATTCGGGAATCAGTCCAAACTTAACGAGGTCTGTGGTCGATACCTGACCTAACACCTCACCAATCTCACTGCCCGACTTATCTGCCACCTTGGAATTGAATCCGATGGACTTGCGGTTAAGTCTCTCCTCAATTATCTTATCGAGTCCGTCAAAAGCGCCCCCGCAGATAAACAGAATATTGGTAGTATCTATCTGAATTAACTCCTGATGAGGATGCTTACGTCCACCCTGTGGTGGAACCGAAGCTAACGTACCCTCAACTATCTTAAGAAGTGCCTGCTGTACACCCTCACCGGATACATCTCTTGTGATGGATACATTTTCACTCTTCTTGGTTATCTTATCTATCTCATCGATATAAATAATTCCGTATTCTGCCTTTTTTACATCATAATCTGCTGCCTGGATAAGCTTAAGAAGGATGTTCTCTACATCCTCTCCCACATATCCTGCCTCTGTAAGGGTCGTTGCATCAGCTATGGCAAACGGAACATTTATAATCTTAGCCAGAGTCTGTGCAAGATAGGTCTTGCCGCTACCTGTCGGTCCAAGCATCAGAATGTTACTCTTCTGAAGTTCAACTCCGTCGTCATCATTCTTATTTGCCGTAACTCTCTTATAATGGTTATATACAGCGACCGAAAGCACCTTCTTGGCTGATTCCTGACCTATAACATAATCATCCAAAAACCTCTTAATCTCTACAGGCTTAAGAAGATTGATTCCGCTTGATTCAAGTTCTGCTGCATCATCTTCATCATCATAATCTCCGAATTCCTCTTCCAGAATATCGGAACAGATCTCTATACAATCATTACAGATATATACACCGTTTGGTCCGGCAATCAGTTTCTTCACTTCATCCTGTGTCTTGCCACAGAAGGAACAGCGAATCTTACCTGTTGTTGTACTACTTCTCGCCATCTGAATTAACCTCTGTACGACTTGTAATTACTGTATCAATAAGTCCGTATTCCTTAGCTTCCTCGGCCGTCTTCCAGTTGTCTCTCTCTGTATCTGCAGCTACAACCTCATAGGGCTGTCCTGTATTGGCAGAAAGGATCTTATTCAACTTCTCCTTGGTTCTAAGGATGTGCTCTGCAGTAATCTGAATCTCAGTCGCCTGTCCCTGAGCACCGCCACTGGGCTGATGAATCATTATCTCAGCATTGGGGAGAGCATATCTCTTGCCCTTAGCTCCTCCTGCCAGGAGAAAAGCGCCCATACTGGCTGCCATGCCAATACAGATTGTTGATACATCGCACTTGATATACTGCATGGTATCATAGATTGCCATACCTGCTGACACAGAACCACCCGGACTGTTGATATATAACTGAATATCCTTCTCGGGGTCCTCAGCCTCAAGGAATAACAGCTGTGCTACTATAGTAGCTGCCATATCATCTCTTACTTCCTCACCCAAGAATACAATTCTGTCCTGAAGAAGTCTTGAGTAAATGTCATAAGAACGTTCGCCACGACTGGTCTGCTCTACAACATAAGGTATCAAACTCATATATTCATGCCTTCTTTCTAATTCTTACTACTACTTATTTTTCCTTAGCATTGTCTACAACAAAGTCAACTGCCTTCTTAACCGCAATCTCCTCCATCAGCTGCTTCTTGCCTTCCTCACCAAGATTGGTCTTGATGTCAGCAGCCTCCATCTTGTAGTTCTCTGCCATCTCATTAACCTCAGCCTCGAAGTCTTCCTCTGTAGCTGTAAGGTTCTCTGCCTTAGCTACTGCCTCAAGTACAAGCCTTGACTTGATTCTTCTCTCAGCCTGAGGTGCTACCTGCTCTAACAGCTTATCTGCTGTCATGCCTGTGAACTGCATATACTGGTCGAAGCTGATACCCTGTGACTGAATTCTCTGAGCGAACTCCTCGATCATCTGTCTCTTGGTAGTATCAACCATTGCCTCTGGAATATCCATGGCTGCGTCCTCGATAATGGCATCGATCACAGCATCCTCCTTGGCATTTCTTGCATCGCTTGCCTTCTTCTCTTCAAGATTCTTCTTAACATCTGCCTTATACTCAGCAAGAGTATCGAACTCAGATACCTCCGAAGCGAACTCATCATCTATCTCAGGAAGCTGCTTCTCCTTGATCTCAAGAACCTCACACTTGAATACTGCAGGCTTGCCTGCAAGGTCTGCTGCCTGATAATCCTCAGGGAAGGTAACGTTAACATCACATGCCTCATTTATATTCTTACCGATGAGCTGCTCCTCGAAGCCCTCGATGAACTGGTGTGAGCCGATGGTCAGAGGGTAGTTCTCACCCTTACCGCCCTCGAACGCTACACCGTCAACAAAGCCCTCAAAATTAAGGATAATATTGTCACCATCCTTAACAGCTCTGTCTGTAACAGAGATGCTTCTTGCATTTCTCTCTGCTTCATCATTAACTGCCTTATCTACCTCTTCATCAGTTACGACAGTATCAATCTTATCAACCTTAACACCCTTATACTTTCCAAGGCTTACCTCAGGCTTAAGTGCAACCTCCGCTGTAAAGATGAAGGGCTGGCCTGCCTTAAGCTGAACAACCTCGATCTTGGGTGTGGATACGATATCCTCACCTGACTCATCATATGCCTCAGAATACGCTTCAGGGATAAGAGCATTGGCAGCATCTTCATAGAAGATCTCAGCTCCGTACATCTTCTCAATCATCTTTCTGGGAGCCTTACCCTTACGGAAGCCGGGAATAGTAATCTTATTCTTCTCCTTCTGATATGCCTTCTCAATAGCAGCCTCAAGCTTCTCTGCAGAAACTTCTACAGTAAGCTTAGCCATATTATGCTCTAACTTCTCAACCTTTACGCTCATCTCAATTCCTCCATTATAATATCTGCATTTTTGCAGTTACAGTCAATTTATGATTATAACACAATCCCTTTCAAATTACTACACGTGACTGGCAATTATTACTATAGACTCTGTGCCTACCTCTGCGATTATCTCCTCAACAATCCTAATTGCCCCCTTATCAAGTCCGGCAAAGGGTTCATCCAAAAGAATCAGTTCGGCACCAACACTGATGGCAAGCGCAAACGATACCCTTCGTCTCTCTCCTCCGCTTAGATTACACACCTTTGTGTCAAGCCTGTCTTCGGGCAATAACTTTAGTAACCGCGCTTTTGCAAGAGTATAATCATTGGTCACCAGCATCAAATTCTGAAGAGGAGACAGATTCTCAATCAGAACATCCTCCTGGAACATGAAGCTGAGCCTGCTTATTCCATCCTTGATCACTGCTCCCGAATCGGGTCTTATTATACCTGCAATGATTCCAAGCAGCGTACTCTTGCCCTCTCCGGACGGCCAGTCTATCCTTATGTCATCACCGCGCCTTAATATAAAGGTGATATCACGAAGCACCTGCTTATCACCATAGGACTTGTTTATCTCCTTAAGCCTAAGCGTGGGCACATCGGACTTCATTGTGGTCTTTCGCTCACCTCTAACGCCTGTGCCCTTAATCCTTACACTGCTATTCAGCAGGAAGGCCATTACGGCAACGGTGATTTTTTCCCACACGTAAGCGAGCGCTATGAGAGTGAACGTCGTAGCGAAGAGTCCTGCAGTGTCGAAGTATACCTTGGATAAGTACATATCCGAACCGAGTGAACGAAGCGGTGTCCCAATTACCTCCGATGCAATACCGGCCTTGAAGGACATGGGGCAGGCAATTCGTACCGCACCAAGCACAAATGGCGACAGCGACGGTCTGTAGATATACATGAACTTATCACGAAGCGACAGCCTGTATATCCTGTCAAACTTATGGTATTTATCCGGCACTGCATTAAGCCCCTCCAGTGTATTCACGTACATAATCGGAAAGGCGACAAATAGACTGACAGCAAAGGTAAGCATCGCAGAATTCCACCATATTAGGAAGAGCACGGCATAGCTTGCAACCGGAGCTGCCTTAATTAATGTCACCACCGGTGATAAGAATTCTCCAAGCAGCTTCGCCTTATATGATGCCATTGCAAGCATGCATCCCACTGCCATTCCCGCGGCAAGGCCTAACAATATTCTGCCCATTGAGCACAGTACTGCTATGGCAAAATCGCGTGAACTCAGTCTTTCGATAAGTGATAATAACACCTCGAAAGGTCCCGGGAATATTATCTTTTGATTAACCACCATGGCCACACACTGCCATAGGCACAGCCAAAACAGTATTATTAATGTTTTCCTTAGTTTCTCACTTTTCATTTAATGTCTTCATAGAAATCATCACCGGGAAGACTGCCGCCGACGGCAGTCGGGTCAAGCTCATACAGAACGCCTAAGTATCCCGACAATGCGTCCTTCATCTCACTGCCTGTGATGCATACAATATTGCACTTTGGAATTGCTTTTAGAGCCAGAGGTTCCTTGGGGATTATCCCTTCCTCTACGGCAAGAGGTGCTATCTTTTCTGTCTCGTTCATGGCAGCTTCTGCACTTGCCCTGTGAGCCTCGATAAATTCCTTCACAGCGTCGGGATTCTCACTAAGGAAGTCCTTTCTTACAACGGTAACTCCGGTTACAAGCTTAGCTCCATCCGTTCGTGTCCTGTTCCATTCTTCATTCATGTCAAGAACCTCCGCAGCGCCCTCAACAGATAGACAGGTCGCCGTAGCGAAGGGTTGCGGAAGCAGACCCACTGCAGTCTCATCAGCCTCAATCACAGATGCAACCTCTGTTGCCTCCGATTTGTATTCAAGGGTCACCTCATCCTCAATTCCGTTTGCAGATAATATGTATCTTAATACATAGTCAGGTGTAGTTCCCTTACCTGTAAGATATACTGTTTTACCCTTAAGGTCAGTTATTTCCTTTACTTCCGGATCCCTGCTTACAACGTAGAGAACTCCCAGAGTATTAATATCTATCACTTCGACCTTTCCCTCAGTCTTGTTATACAGAACCGAAGCAAGGTTTGCGGGAATAAGCGCAATATCAAGTTCACCCTTGATCAGTTTACCCGCAATTTCATCAGCGGCTGTTGCCATGCTGAATTCATAGCTGTTGGTATAGGTGCCATCGCCCGCCTTAGTCTTCATGTCAAGCAGGCCCAAAGTTGTTGCGCCCTTAAGTGCTCCCACTCTTATATTTACGGGTTCGCTCTTTCCACAACCTGTAAATGTGAGCAGAAGCATCAGGGCAAGACCCAGGGCCGATACTTTCAGTAACTTTTTCATAATCTCCTCCTTTTGATCAATTATTAGACAATCACACAGACTGCCTATACTTACTTTAATAAATGCTTAAGTGTAGCACCATCCATTCTGCACAGGTTGGAATTATGATAGTTTTTATCATAGGTTACATCCTCACTAAACCAGTCCGGAGCTGTGAAGCCGTTAGCTTCCTCCACGCTGTCGAATTCAACCTCTGCAATTACCAGTCCTTCAAGCTCACCCTTAAATATATCAAGTTCAATGGTGTGATCCCCATATGGAATCAGATACCTTCTTTTACTGATGATACGGTGCTTAGTATATCCTGACAGATTATCATAGCTCTTCTTATTAAGCGGAAGATTGTATTCTTCTCTTGCAAGCATACCGCTACCCTTATATGTCATATAATAGGTATCATCCTCCCTGCGTACCCTGATTACGGGATCTTCATTGATATATGCCTGCTCTATCTCATGATATCTGTATTCGGAAAGATTTGGAAGACCAAACACCTTGAATTTGCGCTCAATTTCCATACTGACGCTCCTTTGTCATAATCAAAAAACGTGCGCTAAAAAGCGCACGTTAATTATACATATTTTGTCCAAAATTATCCAGTACTACATACGTCCGTATACTGAAGCCATGCTTCTCATATGAGCTGCAAGCTCTTTAGTCAGAGCTTCCTTCTTCATACGCCACTTCCAGTTTGTACCAAGTGTAGAAGGCACATTCATCCTTGCAGTATTGTCAAGTTCCAGATAATCCTGCATGGGTATTACCGCAGTATCAGCCACGCTCGACAGACATTCCCTTATCATTCTGTCACATACCTGCTTAGCAGAATTGATTCCAAGATATCTCTTAGCCACTGCCCTGTCCTTGCGACTCATGTTCTTATACCAACCGAGTACAGTCTCATTGTCATGAGTTCCGGTGTATACCACGCAATTCTTATCATAGGTATAAGGAAGATACTCACTCTTCTCTGTCTCGTTGAAGGCAAATGTAAGAATCTTCATACCCGGGTATTTGGTCTTCTTCACAAGCTTAACAACACTGTCTGTCAAAAAGCCCAGATCCTCTGCAATAATCTGCTTGTTGCCGAGTTTCTCCTTGAGGGTCTTGAATAAATCATAACCCGGACCGGGACACCACTTTCCCTCCTTGGCGTTGGGCTTTCCATACTCTATGGTATAGAACTCATCAAAACCTCTGAAATGATCGATCCTTACTACGTCATACAATTTATAGCAGGCAGCCAGTCTCTTGACCCACCACTCATATCCGGTCTTCTTATGATATTCCCAGTCATATATGGGATTACCCCAGAGCTGACCATCAGCTGTGAATGCATCGGGCGGACATCCCGCAACAACCGTAGGATTGCATTCATCATCCAGTAAGAATAATTCAGGATTAGCCCAGGTATCTGCACTGTCCATCGCAACATAGATGGGAATATCACCGATAATCTCGATTCCCTTACTGTTAGCATAGTCCTTAAGTGCATACCACTGCCTGCAGAAATAGTACTGCTGGAAGCAATAGAAGTCGTAGTCCTCCCTGAGCAGCTCCTTGTACTTTACCAAAGCTTCCTTCTTACGAAGCTTAATATCTTCTTCCCACTCTATCCATGGCCTTCCGTTCTTGCTGTCCTTGACAGCCATATAAAGTGCATAGCCATCAAGCCAATATTCATTCTCTTTAACAAAGGCGATAAAGTCTTCATCCTCTGTGATGCCGCTGGCCTTAAATGCCTTACGCAAGAGTTTGAATCTTGTATTATATATTCTGGCATAATCCACATATTCAGGATTGTTATATTCCTTGTCAATACACTCCGACTTCTTAAGCCATCCCTTCTCAATAAACTCATTGAGATCTATATAATAAGGATTGCCGGCGAAGGTGGAGAAGGACTGATACGGTGAATCACCGTATCCTGTGGGACCCAGAGGAAGAATCTGCCAAAGTTTCTGGCCTGCATCCTCAAGGAAATCCACAAATTCATATGCCTCCTTACTGAATCCCCCTATGCCATATTCAGATGGTATGCTGGATATTGCCAGCAATACTCCACCACGTCTCTTCATTTTATTACTCCTAACTCCAAATCATTAGCCTTTAACTGCTCCGGTCATTACACCTTCGATAATATACTTCTGGCAAGCCAGATAGAATACAACGATAGGTACAATCGCAAGAACAAGAACAGCCATCATTGCGCCCCAATCTACCTGACCGTGACTCTGCTTTAAGTACTGAATAGCAATCGGTATTGTCTTAAATTTATTAATATTAAGTACAAGTGCAGGTAACAGATAGTCGTTCCATATCCACATTGCCTGAAGAATTGCAACTGTGATCGTTGTTGGCTTTAAGATAGGGAATACAATAAGGAAGAAGGTCTGAATCGGATTACATCCGTCAATCATTGCAGCCTCTTCGATTTCAAGAGATACTCCCTTAATAAATCCTGTAAACATGAATACCGACAGTCCCGCTCCAAAGCCAAGGTATACTATTACGATACCAAGAGGAGTTGACAGATGGAGAATGTTGGCAAACTTTGATAAGGTGAACATTACCATCTGGAAGGGTACTATCATTGAAAAGAGGAACAGAGTATACAGAAGCTTGCTTCCGATACTGTGAACTCTTGTTACGTACCATGCACACATTGAACAACAAATTACAATCAGCATTACCGATACAACTGTGATAAACAGTGAATATCCGAAGCTTTCGAAGAAATTAGTCTTCTTGATTGCGTTTGAGTAGTTAAGAAGTCCGCAGGCCATTTTTTCCATACCTGCTCTGAACTTATCTATTCCGTCCGTAAGCTTGGCAGTACTGATACCGAAGGGGTATTTGAATATGTATGCCTTTCTCTTGAAGGAATTCATCACGACAATAAGGATAGGTGCAATCCAAGCCAGTGACAGCAGGGCCATGAAGATACTTAAGACTGTACCATGCTTGGCTCTCTTTACTGTTGCTACTTCCGTCTTAGCCATTAGCTCTCCACCTCCTTACTTGTAGTTAACTTATTCTGAACAAGTGCAATTGCGGCAACCATTATGAAGAAGATAACCGCCTTGGCCTGTCCTACGCCCTGCCAGCCCTGAGTTCCGTACATGGTGTCATAAATATTAAGGGCAAGTAACTGTGACAGTTTACCCGGATTACCACCTGTGAGTGCTAAGTTCTGGTCAAAGAGCTTGAAGCCGTTTGTAAGACTTAAGAATGTACAAATAGTAATTGTGGGCATCATAAGAGGAAGTGTGATCTTGGTGAGCATCTGTCTTGGATTAGCTCCGTCAATCTTAGCTGCCTCAATGAGGTCCGGAGAGATGTTCTGAAGTCCGGCAACATAGATAATCATCATATATCCGATTTGCTGCCATGCAACTACTGCAACGAGTCCCCAGAAGGCTGTCCACTGTGTTGTTACTATTGTCATATCATATTTCTGAAGGATGGCATTAAATATCATTAACCATACATATGAAAGAACAATACCACCTATGAGGTTGGGTAAGAAGAATGCTGTTCTGAAAACATTAGTTCCTCTGATACCCTTTGTTAATGCCATTGCAATCGCAAAGGCTACAACATTAATTACAAGAACCGTCACTAAGGTGAACAAGCAAGTATACCAGATTGAATGTAAGAATGTAGTATCTAACTTACCGTTCACGAAGAATATCCTTGTGTAATTCTTGAATCCAATCCATTTCCAATCAGTTACCGTCGTGAACTTACAGAATGAGAGGAAGATACCGTATACAAAGGGAACGATAAATCCAATCATAAATGCAAGAAGTGTAGGCAGTGCAAATATTGGGAAATATTTCTTAATTGCCTTTTCCATAGCGTCAATCCTTTCTAAAAATTAAGGGGCAAGCCGTAACTTACCCCTTATATCTGTTACTTATTCTTTATAGCAATTCTACTATAAATTATTCCTCGTGTGCAAGCGCCCACTGCTCAGCCCATCCGTCAACGAATGCCTTCTCAACGTCTGACCAGTCACCACCGTTGCATGTGTATGAAACCATACCATCAACTACGCCTGCTCTCCAATCATCTACATTAGGAGTTGCATTGAATGACCATGCTACTGATGTACAACCCTTTGCTGCATAATCGTTAGCGCATGCTGCAAGCTTGTTGTTAGAAGCGAAGTCACCTGTGAATGTATCAAATGGAGCTGAAAGACCCATCTGGTTTGTGATAGCATCACGACCTTCGTCAGATGAGATTACCCACTCAAGGAATGCAAGTGTTGCATCGATATCAGCCTGTGAAGCCTGGCTGTTAACTGCCCAGTGGTTCTCTGTACCAACTGCAAGACCTTCCTTAGCATCATCAACACCGAAGTAGATAGGCATCATAGCGATGTCATCTGTAGTTACAAGGTAACCATTCTCTGCGTTATCGAATGCTGCATACTCCCAGTCACCATTCTGATAGAATACAGCTTCACCCATACCGAACTCCTGCTCAGCATTGTATGTACCTGATGTAAGTGTAGCCTTTGAAGCTGCTGAAGTATTTGTGTAAAGATCCCATACGTTCTTGAAGTTCTCAAGGTATGTTCCGTCGATTGTTGCCTCACCTGCAACTAAGTCACAGCCATCCTCAAGGAACTCGTAGTAAAGAGCGATACCTGCAAGGTGACCTGAGAATCTCCATGAAGAACCTGAATCAAGACCTGATGAAGCAAATGCCTCTGTAAGCTCTGTTCCAAGTGCCTCGTTGATCTCATCTACACGACCGTTGATATCCTCGCATACAGCCTTAAGTGTCTCGAAGTTGTTGATCTCATCTATTGATGAAACAACTGCTCCGTCAACTGTGCAGTACTGCTCAAGAATTGTCTTGTTGTAGATAATACCGTAGCACTCGTAGCAGTTAGCAACTGCTGCAACCTTACCATCATACTCCACTGCAAGAGACTTGTCTGTTAAGTGATTGTAGATAGCTGAATCCTTAAGGTCATATGTGTAATCGTTCCATGTCTGAGCGTCTGTTGAGCTACCAATGTTGAAGATTGTAGGAGCTTCTGACTTAGCCATCTCAGCCTGAAGTGTTGTAGCGTACTGTCCGTCAGCTGCTGTAAGAACTGTTACAGGAACACCTGTCTGCTCTGTGTATGTAGCTGCAAGATCCTGCCACTGCTGGTCAATCTCAGGCTTGAAGTTTAACATATAAACCTTACCGTCACCTGCTTCTGTTGTCTCCTCTGCTACTTCCTCTGTAGCCTCAGCTGTCTCTTCTGCAGCGGGCTCTGTAGCAGCTGTTTCCTCTGTTGCTGTGCTTCCGCATCCTGTAAGGAGTGCTGAAACCATTGCAACGCTTAGTAATGCACTAAGAAGTTTCTTTTTCATCTTTTTTCTCCCTTTCATGAAAAATAAATTTACATGTACTTTGCAAGCTTTTTTCGATAATTTTCGCTTGCAAGATGATATTATCACGAAAATTTCCTCATTACAAGAAGAAAAAGGTAAAAAACATAACTTCGGCATTTTACTAAATTTTCCGAAATTATTTTGTGCACTTTTACTAAATCGATTTACGTTATTCCTTACTCAATTATGAAACCGAATATCTTTCTCTTAAAACCGGACTTAATCGTCTCATAGTCTGCATAGTTAATTGTGGTTCTAAATACCTCATTCCACTTATCCCTAACGGCATCACAGATAAGAGTCCTGTTCTCATCTTCCTTAAGCAGCATAACCGGGAAGAAATAATATATCATCATATAGTTGAGATCCATCTGCAGTCTGCTCTTAACCTTGCCGTTCTTACTGTAGGCATCAAAGACCTGAGTAACAAAACACTCTGCGATCGCAGCCGCAGCAGCCTCCTTATCCTCACTTTCTGCTACAATTCCAAGCATCTCGTCAAAGTACGCTGCATGCTTCTCACCAAATACCTCGACATTGCTCTCATATCTTTCCTTCTTAAGTCCGGACAATGCCACAAGCTTGTCCTCCATCATGATACTGACATTATCTAACATATATATTCTCCATCTTTATTCTAATCACTTAAGGAAGGTACCCATAATGCCTCTTGCCAGGGTCGCTCCCACATTGCCGCCCAATCTTCTGCCAAAAGAGCCTCCGACTGACTTGCCGAAGGAATTGCCAACTTCTCTTCCAATGGTTCCCGCAGCGGTATTGGCTACACTTCTTACAATCTTCTCGGAAGCAGACTTCTGTCTCCTTCCCGACGATTTGGTTGACCTGGAAGTACTCTTTCCCTGTTTTGCGCCGGTAGAACTGCTTATCTTATGAGCCCTGGCATAAGCCTTGCGCGGATCGTCATCTTCTTCTTCCGTTTCAGGAAGTTCTTCAGTCTCAGTTGTCGCACTTTTGCCATATCTGGAGCCTTCACCCGACTTGCCGTTCAGTTCCTCGTAAGCGGAATAACGGTCCACAGCCTCAGAATATTTGTCAAAGAGAGGCGATGAATATACAACCTCGTCGCGCTCATTCATATTGATGGGCTTCATACTGCTGTGAGGCAGATCGATCTTCGTTATCTCAACCACTGTCGGCACACCCGCTTCGTCGAGCACAGAAACAAGGGCTTCACCTATACCGAGTTCTTCTAACTTCTCAGCCGTCTTGAACTCGGGATTGACCCTGAAGGAATCGGCTGCTGCCTTAATGGCCTTCTGCTCAGCCGGAGTATATGCATGTAACGCATGCTGAATCTTGTTACTAAGCTGTGCAAGCACACCGTTTGGAATATCCGAAGGATTCTGGGTGATAAAATAGATACCCACTCCCTTGGAACGAATGAGCTTAACCACCTGTTCTATCTTACTAAGCAGAGCCCTGCTTGCATTGTCAAAAAGCATATGTGCTTCGTCAAAGAAGAACACCAATCTCGGCTTATCCATATCACCCACCTCGGGAAGCGTCTCATATATCTCAGAGAGCATCCACAGTAAAAGTGTGGAATACATTGTAGGATTAAGTATTAACTTTTGGCAGTCAAGCAACTGGATATATCCCCTGCCGGATGCATCCGTGCCTATCCAGTCCATAATGTCAATGGCAGGCTCACCGAAGAACATATCACCACCCTCACTCTCCAGAGCAATAAGTGCCCTGATTATTGTAGTGATAGAAGACTTGGCAATATTACCATAGGTTGAACTATATTCAGATGCGTTATCATTTACATAGGTAAGCATCGAGCGAAGGTCCTTGATATCAATAAGAAGAAGCCCCTCATCATCAGCTATCTTAAATACAATGGCAAGCAAGTCCGACTGGGTCTGATTTAAATCCAGTATCCTTGAGAGAAGTGTTGGACCCATCTCAGATATGGTTGTTCTAAGCGGCATACCCATCTCACCGTATACGTCGAAGATATTAGTCGGATACTTCACGCCGTCGCTTCTGTCCGCGGCCTTGGCGATACCGGAGAGGTCTCCCTTTACATCTGCAAGGAATACACTCACTCCTGCTTCCGAGAAAGCCTCTGCCACGGTTTTCACGGTTGTTGTCTTTCCTGTGCCGGTCGCTCCCGCGATCAGACCGTGTCTGTTGGCCATCTTGGGATAGATCGCAACCTCGCCCCTTTCACTTTTTCCTATTATCAGTTTTCCCTCGCTATACATTATTTCCCTCCGTCAGATCAAATCTGCAATCTCATATATCAGTTTCTCAGTCTTGTCCCAACCAAGACAGGGGTCCGTGATCGACTTGCCGTAGCAGCCTCCACCAACCTTCTGATTGCCGTCCTCAATGTAGCTCTCCACCATGAAGCCCTTAAGTATTCCGTCAATCCTCTCATTCTGTCTGCCGGAATGAAGCACATCCTTAATGATTCTCGGCTGCTCGTATGGATTCTTATTTGAATTGCTGTGGTTTGTATCGATTATCACAGCGGGATTCGAAAGCTCTCTCTCATCATAATAGTCACAGAGTCTTATAAGGTCCTCATAATGATAATTGGGCTGTGACTGTCCGTGCTTATTGGTATAACCACGCAGGATCGAGTGTGCCAGGGGATTGCCCTGTGAATGAGCCTCCCAGCCTCTGTATATAAATGTATGGCCATGCTGTGCTGCAAGAATTGCATTCATCATAACAGTATAGTCTCCCGAAGTCGGATTCTTCATACCGACCGGCACATCCACTCCCGATGCGACCAGTCTGTGCTGCTGATTCTCAACCGAACGCGCACCCACCGCTATATATCCGAGTACATCATCCAAGTACTGATAATTCTCAGGATACAGCATCTCATCCGCACACACGAAACCCGTCTCCTCAACAGCTCTCATATGCAGATGTCTGGTTGCGATAATACCCTTAATCATATCGGGCTTCTCGGTCGGGTCAGGCTGGTGAAGCATACCCTTGTATCCCTCCCCCGTAGTCCTCGGCTTGTTCGTGTAGATTCTGGGGACGATTAATATCTTCTCCTCCACCTTCTCCTGAATACGGGCCAGCCTTCCAATATAATCAATTACACTATCCTCATTGTCTGCAGAGCAGGGGCCGATAATAAGAAGCTTCCTGTTATCCCTTCCCTCGAATACCTCTTTAATCTCTGTTCTCTTCCTTCCGATTGTATCGCTCATCTTCATTGTGAGCGGACATCTCTCTTTAATCTCAGCCGGCACCGCCAGCTGTCTCTCCAATACCATATTCATAACATTACTCCCTCACGGATACCTCGATACCGAGTCTCCTTATTCTGTCATAATAATCCGGAAAACTCTTATTTACCGCCTGTGCATCATCAACGCTTCCGCCAATCCTGCTAAGCAAGGTGGCAACAGCCATAACAATCCTGTGGTCATTCCACCCGTTCAGTGTCTCTGAAGGCGGCACAAGTTCTCCCTTCATTATCTCTATTTCATCTTCATCCATTCGACTCTCTATACCAAGCTTACCAAGCTCCTCACACATGGCTCTGCCTCTGTCGCTCTCCTTCATGGCAAGCCTTCTGGTTCCGGTAAAAATGCCGCCGTTGTTCATCGCGGCAACAGCCATAAGCACCGGTCCCAAATCCGGACAGTTGGATATATCAAGCGTGGGCTTCCCCTCAAGAAGTTTCTTGAAATATTCCTTATACACTCTGTCGCCCTGCGTGCTGTCAGCCGATAAACCGCCTACCTTCACCTCGCCGCCTATCGTATTAAAGACATCTAAGAATGCAGCATTGGAAAAATCGCCCTCGACGGTTACATCCGCGCATCTGTACTGCTGATTACCACTGACATGCAGTTCAAGCTCATTTACAAAGTATGCCTCAATTCCATATAGTTTCAATGCCTTGAGTGTAAGCTCGATATAAGAACGGCTGTCAACCGGAGGAATGAGACGAATAGTGCTGTCACCGTCAAGCAGAGGCAGTACAAACAGAAGTCCGGTTATAAACTGACTGCTTATGTTGCCCGGCACCTCGTATTTTCCCGCACAGAGTTTTCCCTTAACATGGATTCCCGCTTCATCCTTGCAATATTCTATATTCTGCTTAGCTGCAATTTCCTCATATACTGACATGGGACGTGAAAGCAGTGTCTTGCTTCCGACAAGAGTTGCTTCCGTTCCAAGCATCATCGCAATGGGCACAAAGAATCTTAGCGTGGAGCCGCATTCCCTGCAGCAAAACTTTACCTTACCCCCCGCGCTAATACCTCTTCCTATTACCTCTATATGATCTTCATATTCGTTAACCGTTGCACCAATTGCCCTTATACAGTCAATTGTCGCAAGAATATCCTCTGAATAGCTTATGTTGTCTATACGACTCTTCCCGTCAGACAGAGCCGCAGCTATCATATATCTGTGTGCCATGCTCTTGGAAGGCGGAGCCATAATATCTCCCCTGGCCACAGATGGCATAAAACTTGCTATCATATTACGCTCCGTAGTTCTCCTTAAGATAATCCATCGCCTCTGTATATCCTGCGATTCCGTGACCCGTTATTGTCTTGACACAGGCCTGTCTTATATAGCTTATCTGTCTGAAATCTTCTCTGTCCTCAACCTTGGAGATATGTACCTCAACAACAGGAAGTCCCACAGCCTTGGCTGCATCCAGAATTGCTACCGACGTATGGGTATAGGCTCCGGGATTGATAACAATCGCATCATCCACGCCGTATGCCTGCTGGATATAGTCCACCAGATCACCCTCATGATTGCTCTGAAGCAGGGTTACACTTACCCCCGTTTTTTCAGCATGGTTCCTTATAAGATCACACAGGTGTTCGTAAGTCGTGCTTCCGTATATGGCAGGTTCCCTGATACCAAGCATATTGAGATTGGGACCGTTAATTACTCTGATTTTCATACATACTTCCTATTCTTTCCACAATTCCTTCGATACTGTCACATGCATCGATCTCCCTGTCTGCTGCTGCCCTGTAGATGGGCTCCCTTACAGTATAGAGCTTAATTAATTTATCCCTGTCATTTGAAAGCGGTCTGTCCTCAGTAGGGATAATACTGTCAATAGGTCTGTTAAGCCAGATTAGTTCACCGTTCTTCTTAAGTTCTTCCACATTCTTATCATTAAGTATCGCTCCGCCACCGGTAGCTATGACAATACCGGTTCTCTTCGACAGATCACTGATAACTTCACTTTCAAGTTTCCTGAAATATACCTCACCATATTCACTGAATATCCGAGGTATCTCAATTCCCGCTCTTTTTACAATCTCTGCATCCGAATCTATAAATTCTCTGTTAAGTTTATCCTTAAGGGCCTTTCCAACAGTACTCTTGCCGCATCCGGGCATGCCTATAAGCACAATGTTCTTCTTCTGACCCTCCATTGAACCAAATATTGATTCCATAACGGCAGGAGCGTAAGTCGTATCAAAGAAGAGCTCGCTTGCCTTGACAGCCTGTGCCACCAGCATATAGAGCCCACCCGAAGCTTTGATCCCTCTCTGCCTTGCACTGAGCACCAGTCGTGTGTTCAGTGGATTGTATATCGCATCCACCACTGCGCTAAGGTTATTAAACCTGCTTACGTCTATTGGGCATCCCTCCGTATCGGGATACATGCCGCAGGGTGTGGTGTTGATGATTGCATCCGCATATGAATAATCCCTGTATGCCTCCTCATAGGTGATCTCACCATTCTTCGGATGTCTGCTAACCTTGATTATCTGCTTTGCACCCAGGCTCTCTGCAACCTTATATGCAGTCTTTGAAGTTCCGCCCGATCCAAGAATCAGAACCGTTGCAGCCTGAAGGTCCATACCGTTACTTAGGATCAGTTCCCTCATTCCCAGATAATCCGTATTATATCCATACAGTCTGCCATCCCTGTTCACAATGGTATTGACCGCGCCGATATCAAGCGCCGCCTCATCAACCTCATCGAGCCAAGCAATCACATCCTGCTTATAGGGAATGGTCACATTGAGTCCCCTGTATTCCCTTGACGTAATAAAGTCTTTGAGCCTGTCCGGTTCAATTTCCTTCAATATATAATCATAATCGGCAATTCTGTTATGAATCTCCTTAGAGAAGCTGTGCCCTAAATGTTCACCGATCAGTCCGTATTCCATGTTACTTATCCTCTTTGCTTCCCGCAAAATAATCCGTTCCGTATCTGCCCGCCATAATATCATAGATAACCACGGCAACCAGGCTGTCTGCAACAATGCGTGCCCTGTGAATGATCGCAGGGTCATGTCTTCCCTCGATAACAAGGTCCGCATTCACGCCCTCAAACATGTTCACAGACTCCTGTTTCTTGTATATAGAAGGTGTAGGCTTAACGGCCAGCCTCATTAACACCGGCATTCCATTGGTAATCCCGCCGTTGATCCCACCGTTGTTGTTTGTCGTCGTAACCACCCTGTCACCGTTCATCCTAAACGGGTCGTTATATTCGCTTCCTCTTGCATCCACCATGTCAAAGCCCGCTCCAAATTCTATTCCCTTCACAGCGGGTATTCCGAACATGGCATGCGAAAGCCTGCTTTCTATAGAGTCAAACCAGGGCTCTCCAAGTCCTGCCGGCAATCCTATAATGGCAGTTTCCAGGATTCCTCCGACGCTGTCGCCCTCTCTTGCAGCCGCCTCGGCTCTGCTTATCATCTCTTCCTTAGCATCGCTGTCAAGTACGGCAAAAGAGCTCGAACTAAGTGTGTCTATATCTTCAAGGTAATCATTAAAGTCTCTGTCGTTTACACCTGCACATCTCTTAATATGACTGCCTATATATATACCCTTCTTATTGAGCGCAGGCATAACAATTCCGCCCGCCGCAACAATTGCCGCGGTAATCCTTCCCGAGAAATGTCCGCCTCCCCTGTAATCCTCGAAGCCGTGATACTTGGCATAAGCAGTATAATCCGCATGACCGGGACGCGGGATCGGTCTTGTCTTGGAATAATCCTTGCTTCTCTGAACAGTATTGGGAATAATAATGGTGAGAGCCGTTCCCGTGGTCCTGCCCTCGAATACTCCGCTTACTATTCTGTATTCATCCATCTCAACCCTGGTTGTAGATATCCTTCCCGCGGGACGTCTAAGCTCAAGCATCGATCTTATGGTCTCATCATTAACCTCGATCCCCGGAGCCAGTCCGTCAAGAACCACACCTATATATTCCCCGTGGCTCTCTCCAAATATAGTAATTGCTAAATTATCACCAAATGTATTCTTCATATTTACTTAAGCTCATCTACCTCTGTGTAATGTCCCAGTACCTTGACCATCTGACAGTTCTTCTTCAGTCCCTCAATCATAGCCTGCCCGAGTGACGACTTATCGCCCTCAGCCTCCGTATAGAAATAGTAGGTCCAGTTGTGTCCCTTAAGCGGTCTGCTTCTGATTACTCTCATGTTGTAGCCGAAGATTCCGAGTGTCATTAATATTTTCGCCAGTCCACCGGGCTCATTGGGAATGGTGAACATTATCGCATAGACATCTGTCTTGTCAGAATCCCTGTCTATTATCTCTGACATCCTTCTCTCAAGCACAGCAAACTTCGTCGTATTGTCGGCAACATCATTTATATTGGCCTTAATAACATCAAGCCCATACAGCTTCGCCGTCTCAAGACTTGCAATCGCTGCAATCCTCTCATCCTTCATCGCGGCCACCTGCTTGGCTGCCGCCGCGGTGTTGGTCGCAGTCTCCGTCTCATAGCCCATCCTGCCCAGATATTCACAACACTGATCCAGTGCCTGATAATGACTGATAACCTTCTTAACAGTGGCCTCACTGCTACCTTTAACTCCTAACAGATTCTGCGTCACATGCAGCGAATAGATGCCCCTGATATAGAGATCACCCTCAAATAGCAGGTCCATAACCTGACCCACTTCACCCGCGAAGCTGTTCTCAATCGGCAGCACCGCATAATCACACTCACCGTTCACCACTGCCATATACGCCGACCTAAAGCTATGATAGCTTACTCTTGTCGCATCCGGCATTATCTTGCCTGCCGCTATATGGGCAAAAGCGCCCTCAACTCCGGTATAGGCAACTCTGACGTTAGAATTGTTCATTCCCATAATCTGCTCCCTTTTCTTTGCAGGATATAGTACACCTAAGCATACACTGTATAATTTTACCACATAATACAAAAAGGTCCTACCCCAAATTGAGATAGGACCCTGTAGTCTGTATTAATATATTAGCCTAACTGTGCTGCAACCTCTGCTGCGAAATCCTCGTTCTTCTTCTCAAGACCTTCTCCTGTCTCAAAGCGAACGAACTTAACAACCTTAAGGTCTGCTCCGTTAGCCTTAGCAACAGTGTCAACATACTGAGCAACTGTCTGCTTACCATCCTCGGCCTTAACGTAAACCTGATCCATAAGGCATACTTCCTTAAGTTCCTTCTTGATACGACCATTGATCATACCGTCGATAACCTTCTCAGGCTTCTGGCTCTCCTTAGGATCTGCAAGGATCTGAGCTTTGAGAATCTCCTTCTCATGCTCGATATACTCAGCTGATACCTCTGCATCAGATACATACTTAGGATTAAGAGCTGCTACCTGCATAGCGATATTCTTAAGTGCTTCTTCGATTGCATCATTCTTAACATTTGTCTTTGCTGCAACGATAACACCGATTCTTCCGCCGCCGTGGATATATCCAACAACCTGGTCAGCCTCAACCTTCTCAAATCTTCTGATATTGAGGTTCTCGCCGATTGTAGCAACCTTCTCAACAAGCGCTTCCTTAACTGTCTTAGATGAATCACCTAAGAATGACTCCTGAAGAAGTCCTTCAACATCTGCTGCATCTGAAGCAAGTGCCTGCTTGGCAACAGTCTCTACGAAGTTCTGGAATACCTCATTCTTTGCAACGAAGTCTGTCTCTGAGTTAACCTCAACAACAGCTGCCTTGCCACCGTCAATTGCTATACGGCAGATACCCTCAGCCGCAATTCTGCTTGCCTTCTTCTCAGCCTTCATAGCACCTGACTTACGAAGGTACTCTATAGCCTCATCCATATCTCCATTGCACTCGGTAAGTGCCTTCTTACAATCCATCATACCTGCGCCTGAAATCTCACGCAGTTCCTTAACCATTCCTGCTGTAATTGCCATAATTACCTCCTAGACGTGAATCTTAGTTTTCTGCATCAGCAGCTACTTCTTCAATATCTGTAGCCTCAGCCTCTGCTGTCTCTACGTATACTGCCTCACCCTGATTAGCCTCAATAACCGCATCAGCCATCTTGCCAACGATAAGTTTAACGGCTCTTATAGCATCATCATTACCGGGAATGATGTAATCAAGTTCTTCAGGATCACAGTTTGTATCACCAATACCAATAAGTGTAATACCGAGAGAACGAGCTTCCTTAACACAGATAGCTTCCTTCTTAGGATCAACAACAAAGATAGCATCGGGAATTCTTGTCATATCCTTGATACCACCGATGTTCTTCTCAAGCTTCTCCCACTCCTTCTTAATCTGGATAACTTCCTTCTTGGGAAGTACTTCGAAGGTGCCGTCCTCGCTCATCTTCTCGATAGCTTTTAATCTCTCAATTCTTGTCTGGATGGTCTTGAAGTTAGTAAGCATACCACCTAACCATCTCTCATTTACATAGTACATACCGCAACGCTCTGCCTCAGTCTTAACTGCATCCTGAGCCTGCTTCTTGGTACCTACGAAAAGAACAGTACCGCCTTCATTGGCAATATCGAATACTGCCTTGTATGCATCATCTACAAGACCTACTGTCTTCTGAAGATCGATGATGTGGATACCATTTCTCTCTGTGAAGATATAAGGAGCCATTTTGGGGTTCCATCTTCTTGTCTGATGTCCAAAGTGAACACCTGCCTCGAGTAACTGCTTCATTGAAATTACGCTCATTTTTTACCTCCAATTGGTTAAATACTTCCGTATCGGTATGGAATAATATCCTTTCGCAACGCTTGCAAGCCGTTCTCACAGCCGCGATGCGCACCGGCGAATTATCCCGATACGTGCTTATTTCGCAACATTCGATATTTTAACATGTTGAAAAAACAATTTCAAGAAATTTTTATCTATTTCCCTTAAATTCAGGCGCTTTTTAATAAAAAAGAGCCACGAAGCATGCTTCGCGGCTCGAATTATCATATTTATACGAACTTGCTGATCACATTGATCACATCCTCAGGCTCGAAAGGCTTCTGAATAAAGTCGCTTGCTCCGGACTTGAGTGCCTCAAGAACCTTGTTTTTCTGTCCTGCTGCACTTACCATGATTACGGTAACATCCGGATAGTTCTTCTTAATCTCCTTAAGCGCCTCTATACCATCCATAACAGGCATTGTAATATCAAGTGTAACCAGATCGGGCTTGATCTTCTCAAGAAGAAGCAAAGCCTCCTTACCATTACCCGCATCGGCAACAATTGTATGTCCGGCCTCAACAAGTGTATTGGTCAATATTTTACGCAATATTCTCGAATCATCTACAATCATTATATTAGCCATTATTCTCAACCTCCCTAAATGCTATAAGCCTTATCAAGAATCAAATGAAGTTTCAGCTCATTACCATATACAACTATGGGTAATGTTAGAATGGCTTCGCTTTCGATTGTACCGGGTTCGCTTACCGAGAACGGGGCATCCATATCGATATCAATATCCTTGCCGCTCATCTCTGTTGCCAAAAGGCCATTCACACAGTTGATAAGTTCACAGAGTGCGTCGAGGCAATCCTCATCCTCTGCTACGTTCTCGCATCCCGCAAAACCAACAGCCATATCAAACAATGCATCCTTTATTGTACCGGAGATTGCTGTTAATACCTTATGCTGGCCAAATATGGGCTGAGCGCACAGAGCATCGAACTTAACAACATCAGATACTGTAGGTCTCTTGATATATACATGATAATCAATAAGTCTTGCAATGGTTCTCACCATTATACCCGCAAGGCTCTTGATGATATCAGGCTGGTCATAAATAAATATAGGAATAACTCTGTCAATATCACAGCTCTTAAGGTCTTCCATATTGGCAAGGGTAAATCCGTTCTCGAGCTGATAAGCACTGAGTGCATCATCAAACTCATTCATTGTAAGGAATCCCTTATCAATTACCGACTGCATAAATGCGAGGAAGGAGTTGCCCTGGAGTACAAGTAATCTGCCTACCTGTTCATCAGTAAGATATCCCTTCTCAATAGCTATATCACCGAATCTTCTGTCGTAGATTGCCTGAAGCTGATTAACTTCTTCAACCTGCTCTATGGTCATCATCTTCTCAGAGACTGCAATCACACCGAGTCTTACTCTCTTCTCAGCCTGTGATGTGAATGCTTCTGCGAGCTGCTTCTCGTCAAGCTTGCCTTCACTTACAAGATAATTCGCGAAAATACGATCAAACATTGAACCTCTCCTTTGCTATAAACTAAGTGTATTATAAACTTTTTCACAATATTATTCAACAAAATACTGATTTTTCTGTTGAAATCATACAATTTCATTGCATATTACACAATATTTTTGCTATTTCTTCTTCTCTTGCATTAATCGGGATCTTATGATTTCCCGCTGAAATCCTCTTATCATACCCATTATTGCACAGATATCTGTCAAACTCGGATGCATTTGCAACAAGACCTGCTGCCTCTATTTTCCTTGCAACCGTATCCGAACCGCTGCCACGCTCAACGACTACGGTAATGTATTCAGTGTCATTCTCCGTATCATTAGTATCCTTATCCGGTTCCTTAGTAGGAGCAGGAGTCACTTCCTTTGTCAAAGTCGGAGTCACCTTCGGTGTGGCAGCACCGTCACTACCGGCAGCCGGCGGTGTCTCATCGAAGTTGGAATTATCTGCTTCGTCCGGATTAACTTCTGTCTCATCAGGCTCTGTTGCAGGTATATCCTCGTTAACCTTTACTGCAGCGGCGTCACCCGAGGCGTCGTTTTCTGTCATTTCTTCAGTTTCCAGTCCGTCTCTGATTGCTTCGTCAACACTTTCATTCAGTGTCTCACTCGACGGAACCATTCCAAGCGCTTCCGCCCTCTTAATGATTTCCTCATCGGATATTTGATCATTCTTCATTCCGGCCGAGATACATAGTGCAACCGCTACGATAATACCAAGGCCTATGCCTCGAAGATAAAACTTAAGCTTCATGACTTATCCCCTTAATTTCTGAAAAGGTCAAGTACAAGCTTAACCTCTCCCACTCCAAGATCAAGTTCCTTGGCAATTGCCATATTGGACTTTCCTTCTTTGTGAAGTGCGAGTATTCTGTCGTTATTATTCATGCTTCCCAGTTCAGAATCAAACATAAGCTCAACTTTTGCATCGGGCTTAGTATCTGCGTCAGGCGTAATATCCACAGGTTTCGCCTGGGGAATATCATTATTTTCAAAATCGGCAACAGACACCTTCTTAACATTAATCGGTTCGAAGGCGTCAGACTGTGGTGCTTTTTCCGCCTCCTGCACTTTTGTATTTATACCGGGAGTTACCTCAGGCTCAGTTCTCGTACTTTTGCCATCGGATGATTTACCTGATGAAGACTCTGTGAGAATCCCCGAGTTCTTAACTCTGTTCTGAAGCTGGTTAAGTTCTGCGGCAGTGGACTTAACCATGGAATATTTGTTGTCAATCATGTCATAGAGGAATACCGCCTCCTCATGGTCCTTATGTATCTGTTTAAGCACCGTGTCGGAATATTCACTGACCGCCATCATCTTCTCATTGGTAATCCTGTCCATATAGCGGTCGAGTCTGTCCTTATTGTCGGTCAGCTGCTCCTCAAGCGCATCTCTGAGATCACCCTTGGCCCTGTTTATCTCTCCGTCAAGAGCGCCTGTAATCGCATCCCTTGCTGCATCAGAACTAAGGAGGCTTTCAATATCCTCCGTTCTGTCGCCGGACTTATCCGGTATAAAGAAGCTAATAGTAAAAAGCAAAGCTCCCACTATAAGAATCACAATTTCTGCGACTGTCATTACTACATCCTGCCTATATCTTCATATCAAATCCGGAATACTTGGGGATGACCTTTCCGTCAGCATTGTCCTGCTGCTTCTTGCCATTCCTGTTCTTACCGCCGTCTCCGGAATATGTTCCGCCACCCTTCTCTTTGGCATCAAACTTCTTCTGATTATTGTTTACGTCATCTCCGGCATGAACATTGTTAATCCTGGTCTCTACCGCCTGATTAAACTTGTTCTGGAAGTTGGTCTGGTCGACCATTCCCTTGGTATCCTCCTGATGACGCAGATGATTATAATCGTTTATTCCGGTCATTGCATGATTAAGTTCAACTGCTCCTATTGCCACAGGCACCTCCCTTAGTTCATGTCAATCATTCTGACATCTCCGCGATCCTTGACGAATCTGCAGTATTTCATACTATCCTTTATTATCTTAGATACATCGTTAATGACAATCTTCGTTCCCGGATAGACCGTGTCCCTGACTGCCACACAAGCACGCTTCTCTTCCGCCAGGAGCCCTTCTATTTCGGATATCTCCTTGTTGAACTGTCTGATTTCCTCAAGCTTGCTTCTGGTAATGATCGCCAGTCCCTTAATGTTCTGCTGCTGTTCCTCACTAAGCTCTATTCCCTGCTCATGCTTATCCCTTGCAGCCTCCATAATTGGAATAGCCCTGTTTATTACCTTGGTGTTCTCATTGATCAGTTCATTGAGATCCTTGTATCTCTTCTTAACAGTGGGGCTCACTCCTATTTCGACCAGTGTCTCAGTTCCCATATCGGAACCAAGTATCTTGACATCTATCAGGGTCGTGGCGCTAACCTTTCCACCCGATATGAAGCCTCTCTTGCCGCCTACATGAACCTCACTTCCTGCCATAACCTGACTGTGCATAATCGAGCTTGCTTCGACATATCCGTTGGCCTCAACCGTGGCGTTCTCAATAAATTTGGCAACCACATTACCGTCAGCTCTAAGCATGCCCTTGCCCATACCGTTCATTCCCCTGGCTATGGTAATATTACCGCCCGCTATTATCGTGGCGCCCTCTACAATACCTCTTACCTCAACATTACCCTTGGCCCTAATTGTGTAATTGGCATTGACGTTTCCGTTAACCTGGACATTGCCCTCATATTCTATATTACCCGTTGCGGTATCTACATTCTCAACCTCCATGAGGTCGCTTACGAATACTCTTCCGTCAATTAAGTTAACATGTCCGTTGCATAAGGAATAGATTTCGGTCTTATCCTCAGATATTTTGATATTCTTACCAAATTTGAGTTTGCCTCTCTTAATGTCCGCGGGCTTTATCTTCTGACCTGTAATATCATATCCGTACTTACCCGGCACCTCTCTGTGCAGCTTGGCAAGCAGGTCACCTTCATTGCAGTGATTAATGATATTCAGGTTAAAGAAGTCAACACTTCCGTCTTCAAGCAGCGTCGGTCTGGCCTTAACATCCGTATTGAACATATACTCAATTGATGCGTTTTTTCCTTGGACAGGCTCTACTCCCTTGGCTATATCAAAATATTCGAAATATATTCTCTTTGACAGGAAATTCTTAATCACATCATGATCGATTCCGCATACTACGCCTCGAATCTTGAGGTCGCCAAGTATCTCCTCCTCGGTCATGAGCTCACCCTTGTCGGACGGTGGCATGAACTTAGCGCGGCACGTCATGTTATTGTCCGTAATCTCGGTAATCATGCACTCCCTTATTGGCAATATTGAATTGTTGTTAAGCGGAATTATTATCTCCGAATCACCAAGGTTAGCCATAGCCTTGTTTAGCTCGGGGATTGTGAAATCTATTTTATTAAAATTGAGATAGTCGACAATGTCGCCAATCGCCGGGTTCTCTCCGCCATTCGTTGCGGGAATAACCTTAAGACTGGTGGAATCACCGCCGCACATCAGCATGATACTACCGTTCATATATGCTCCTGTTATTTTAGAAGGATACCAAGATACCTTCCAAGTTTATCTCTCATCTTATTAAGAGCCTTGGTATGAATCTGGCTCACTCTGCTCTCCGATACCTCTAGTACCGCCGCTATTTCCTTGAGTGTCATTTCGTCATAATAATACATCTGGATGACGAGCTTCTCCTTCTCGTTGAGGGCTTCTAAGCTCTCAACAAGCTTCTCTTTAAGTTCCCTCTCTTCCATTACATCCTCCGGCTGCATGAAATGAGATGAGCCCGTCGGACTGTTGGGAACATCTGCGCCCGATTCCATGAATTCGTTGAGTGATACAAGACCTGTGACCTTGAGCTTTGACTGCCACTCTAACAATTCCTCCGAGTCTATACCCAGAGACATCGCCAGTTCATCGTCACTAGGCTGTCTGCCATGTTCTGTCTCGAATTCCCGGATTGCAGTATCTATCTGCTTCTGCTTCTGTCTGACAGTCCTGGGAATCCAGTCCATCTTTCTGATCTGATCCAGGATTTCTCCCCTGATCCTAAGTGAAGCATAGGTCTCAAACTTGTTCTGTTTCAATGCGTCGTACTTGTCGATTGCATCAATCAGACCGAAGGTTCCATAGCTTACGAGATCCTCATATTCTACATTGTATCCCAGATACATACTCAGGCGTCCGGCTATTATCTTAACAAGCGGAGCATATTCCAATATTAACTTTTCTCTTAGTTCCTGAGAGCCCAGTCTGGCATAATCACGCCAGAGAATGGCCCTTTGAGCTTCATCCATTGCCATACCCCACTACACACTTAAGAAGTACTGCCCTCTTCCTCTTCCTTATCGGATTCACCATCCGATGCATTCTCGGCAGCACCTTCCTTCTCCACTACCTTACCTTCCTCTTCCAATCTCTTTGCTTCTTCCTCGGCAATCTGCTGTTCAAACAGAAGAATTACCCTTCTTAGAGCACGTCCGATCATATAGAAGAGAACCAGACTTCCAAGTATTATCCACATAGACTCTATGGCTTCATACCTGAAATACAGTGTCATTAACCCTGCAATGCCACCTGCTATAAGCATTATAACGATAGGCATCATTGCATATCTTTTATTCATTGCAACCCCTTTGGATACTATTTGTATATATCATAAGAAGGCAAGAAGCCTATATTACCTTTGGCTCCTTACCTATAGCCCGAATCAGATATTCCCCGGTCTCCGGATAGAATACAACAGTTCTTCCGTAGTCTGCTCCGGTATCCTCAGCGAGCAGCCTGATATTCAGTTCCGAAAGCTTCTTCTTAACTGCAGCGACATTATTCTCACCTACTCGAAGCAGAGGCGACTGCTTGTTGGCTGAGAACATCTGAGCTCCGCCGGCAATTTTAGATACTATTCTGTTCTTAACAGCTCCCGCATCAACGACTTTCTCAAGCAGACTCTCAATTCCGGTATCCGCAAACTTCGCTACATTTGAATTATTGCTTATTGCCCTACTGTCAGGCAACATCACGTGCACCATCCCACATATCTTAGCTATGGGATCGTATAGAATTACTCCCACACAGGAACCTAGTCCCAAGGTTATGATGCTGTCCGGGCTAGTGCAGACATTCATGTCCGCCATGCCAACTTTAATTTCCAAAGCTAACCTCCAGACCGGTATTAATCCTCAACGGGGATTCCCAGTGCTCTTAATATTTTTACATATGACTCCATGTCTGGAATCATAACGAAGAATCCGTCCATCTCAATCTCATCCGAAATCTGAGACTGGATCAACAGGATCTTATCTCCCATGATTCCGAATTCTATCGCAGGTACGCTTAGAATCGCGCCCGCCATATCTATCGCCAAATCCGGAATTGAGGGATATATGCACATATTGGTCATTGTAGATAATGCGTTTAGATAAGAACCCGTAACAATATTACTGATTTCCTTAAAGGCCGAGCGTTCCATCTCTCCGAATTCATCTCCACCCATGCCTCCCATGAGTTTGGATACAAGATGTAGTGCAACCTCCTTCTGCACCAGGAAGAGAATTGAACCCGTAATATCGCCTTCAACCGACAGATAGGCACCTGCAAGCTCCTGCTCCTCTCCACCAAGAAGCGCACCGACATCCTTGAATTCCATCATTCTTACCTGAGGAACCTTCATGTCGACCTTGCACTGTAGCATTGTTGCAAGAGCTGTGGTAGCATTACCCGCTCCAATATTTCCTATTTCCTTAAGTACGTCAAAGTACTGCGTGGTCAGGCTCTCCATGGACAATTCTGCCATGTATTAGTCCTCCTTCATAGACTTATCATAGGTTACTACATCAATATCGAGTAATGATACAAGTCCGTTCTCTGTCTTGCCAACACCTGCAACAAAGTGTGGTATATCATCATTGGCATCGTACTTCATCTTCTCTATCTGCTCGGGAGTCAGAGTAACAACCTCCTTAACAGCATCCACGATCAGTCCGATCTTTCCATACTTCTCAAGCTTAACAATAATAAATCTGGTATTCTTGGTCTCTTCGATTTCCTCAAATCCCATCTTGAGTCTGAGGCTCATGATAGGAACGATTTCACCTCTGATATTAATTACGCCTTTAATGTATGCTGCGACATTCGGTACTCTTGTAACAGCCTGAGGGCGAACAATATTGTCCACTATACTGATATCAATTCCATACATTTCTTCCCCAATGGCAATCTTGATAAACTGTATAGCTTCTGAATATACTTTAACCTCGTCCATGTCTATTCCTCCTTAGATTAATGCATTGGGGTCAATGATAAGTGCAACTTCACCATTACCGAGAATAGTTGCGCCACTGATAAGCTTGCTCTTGTTGATATACTTACCCAGCGACTTGATAACGATTTCCTGCTGTCCCGTAAGTGTATCTATTACGAGTCCTGCCATCTTATCACCCTTCTTAACGATTACCACAACAAGCTCTTCATTGGGATCCTTGGTTGACTCACAGCCAAGTACCTCATTAAGTCTGATAAGAGGAATAATGTTGCCTCTTAAGGTAATTACTTCCTTAGTCTGAACCGTACTTACCTCATCGGGTCTTATGCTCTCTATGGTCTGGATATTGCTGAGAGGAATTGCATACTTCTCTCCGCCCACAATAACCATAAGTGTCTGAATGATTGCGAGAGTAAGAGGAAGTCTTATTGTCCATGTACTTCCGACACCAAGTGTACTCTTAACCTCAACCTCTCCTGAGAGGGATTCTATCTTAGACTTAACAACATCAAGTCCAACACCTCTTCCCGAGATATCGGATACAACCTTGGCAGTTGAGAAGCTGGGAAGGAAAAGAAGATTGATTATCTCCTGATCTGTCATCGAATCAGCCTGCTCAGATGTAATTGTTCCTCTCTCGATAGCCTTGTTCCTAACTGCATTAACATCAATACCGTTACCATCATCCTTAACCTCGATGACAACGTTGTTACCGTCCTGATATGCATCCAGGTAGATTGAGCCTGCTTCCGGCTTACCTCTCTGAATTCTTAGGTTAACATCCGACTCGATACCATGGTCTGCCGAATTACGAAGCAGGTGCATGATGGGATCACCAATCTCATCAACCACTGTTCTGTCAAGTTCTGTCTCTTCACCTGACATATACAGTTCCATCTTCTTACCAAGTTTCTTCTGAAGATCTCTAATCATTCTCGGGAACTTGTTTACCACGCTCTCGATAGGTACCATTCTAACCTTCATTACCGATTCATGAAGGTTGGTAGTTACATTCTCGAGGTATTCTATATGCTCATTAATCTCATTGGTCGCAGAGCCTGTCGATGTTGCTGCCGATACAAGTGAATTCTTGGCAATGATAAGCTCGCTGACAAGATTCATAAGTACATCCAGTTTCTCAATATCGACTCTGACGGTTCTGTTAACCACAGGCTTCTTCTTCTCTGCAGGTGCCTTGGTGTTGCCACCATTATCTGCCTGAGGAGCCTTGTTCTCCGATACCTGAAGTTCTGTCTCGCTTTCCTTCTCTTCTTCTGCGATTGCGGGAACATCTACAGCTCCGCCGGATACCTTGGCAATCTCTGATACACCCTTGCAGGCTTTTATCACATCATCTACAGTCTTCTCCGTGATGATAATCATACTGAAATCAAGCTCGAATCTCTCATCCTCGATATCCTGTGCAGAAGGTACTGAGATAATAACCTCACCCAGTTCCTCCAAGGTCTTGAATACCAGGAAGGCTCTTGCAGCCTTAAGAATACAACTCTCCTGAACGAAAACCGTAACACCGACAACATTCAGTCCCTTACCCTTGGCTGTGCCCATAACATGAAGCTGCTCTTCAGAGAAGTTGATGCTCTTCCACTTGTCATCGGGATTGCCGTCAGCACTCATGACGGGAGTTTCTGCATTCTCCGTATTAGGTGCCTGGGGCTCTGTCTTCTTCTCCTCTGCCTTAGGCTCAGCACTCTCACCGTTTAGGAAGCCGTTAAGCGCCTTGATGATATTCTCATTGTCATTGGTACCCTCATCTGCGCTTGACTGAATATTGTCAAGATACTCCTCTAAGGCATCCAGACACTGGAATATGGTATCGATTATGCTCGAATTAACCTTCAGGGCACCGTCTCTAACCTTACTGAACACATTCTCCATATCATGGGTCAGAGTCTGCATTCTCTTGTAACCCATGGTTCCTGCCATACCCTTAAGGGAATGGGCAGCTCTGAATATTTCATTCACTGTGTCCATGTCGTCCGGTGACTGTTCAAGATCCAGAATCTGCGTATTGAGATTCTGTAAATGCTCTTTGGTCTCGTCGATAAAAATCTCTAGATACTGGCTAACATCCATTTTGCATTACCCCCACGTGTAATATAATCTCCTGTGCAATATTGCCCAACTCAACCGATTCATCGGTAATTCCCGCCTTGTCAGCCGCCTTAGGCATTCCATACACAATACAACTGTTCTTCTCCTGTGAAATACAGTATACCTTCTTATTTAACTTAAGATTCCTTATACCCTCTGTTCCGTCGGAACCCATTCCTGTCATTACAACACAGATAATCTCATCATATCCGCTGTCTGAGAGGGACTCATACATATAGTTTGCCGAGGGCTTAACACCTTCTCTCGGTGGTTCATCCGAATAATGGACCCTGGAGCCTCTGCCCGATTTAACAAGCTTCAGATGCTGTCCGCCTCTTGCAATATACACATGACCATTCTCAAGAACCTCTCCCTCCTTGGCCTCGGATACGGCAATCCTTGAGATAGCATCCATTCTCTGTGCCAAACTCTCCGTAAAGCCTACCGGCATATGCTGTACAATAACAACCGGTGCATTGAGATCCTCCGGCAAAAACGGAATGACTGATTGTAACGACTTAGGTCCGCCTGTTGAGATGGCGATTGCAACAAGCCTGTTGCCGGTAATTGATGCAGCCTTTTTCCTAACCAGCTGTTCAACTCCCGTCTGTATCTCAATCGTTCTTTTGGTTACGGGTTTAACTGCCGAAACACTTTTTAACTTGGCATTGCATACAGCATCCAATGTATCCAGAAGCTCTTTGTCAAAATTGTTCTCTTTACATTTATAAGACCATTCCGGCTTATGAATGAAATCAAGAGCTCCAAGTTCCAGAGCATCCAGCGTGACCTTAGCTCCGTCCATGGTAAGGGTACTCGCCATGAGGATTCGTGCGCTGATTCCTTCACTTGCCAGTGCGCGAAGCAGCTCTATGCCGTCCATCTTGGGCATATTCACATCAAGAACAACCCCGTCAAAGGTCTCAGTCCTCAGAATCTCAAGGGCTTCCAAACCATTTTTGGCTTCCTTTTCAATATGGAACCTTTTGTCAGAATTTATTATATCACTCAACACCCTTCTCATGAGTGCAGAGTCATCAACTAGCAGGATTTTTTTCATTATCCCTCCGTTTAAGCTTCTTAATCATCTAAAAACCGCGTTCTCTTTTCCTGTTCTTTCTCTCTTCATCAAATATATACTGGATTATCTCTTCCCTGTCCTGACTGTGGGCGTTAAGGTACTGAACCCTGTGTTCATAACCGCCCTTGCCTGTAGTGATCTCCTTCACATCTAAGATCTTGCTTACAAGATCAAACTCTCTCGTCTCTCCTTTTATCATAAGGGTATAATGACACAGGATCACGCTATCCTTATCGTATTTATAATCACTGACGAACCTAAGACCACCTCCGCTGATATCCACAATTATGCTTCTCTTAAGCGGAAGCCCCGGAACCAGAGCATACTCATTACGTTCCTCGTTGGCAATCTCCTCCTCACAGATGTTACGCGAATCCATCTCTAGTGCACAGCTGTATCTGTAATATTCTCTTCTCTGGAATTTACGCAGGTTAGTCTCCAATTCCATGAGGAGAATATATACATTGTTGCTCTTATACCTGTCAATCACACGGGCTACGCATTCATAAAGAACTGCTCCCGAATAGAAGAACAGATCATATTCTCCGTCCACCGGAAGCAGAATCAGTTTCGTCTGCTCCATCGGCATTATAATCTCTATTCTGTCTTCTCCGACAACATCATAGACCTTGGTATTATGTGTTTTGTTCTTTTCGCCTTCCTTTAAATTTACTGCCTTAAGTTCAACCCTCTGACCGGGGAAAACATATTTTTCAATCATCGGCAATTCCCTCTTAACAGATAAGCTTCCTAGTCCAGTTTCTTACCCGTAACTATATGTGAAAAAAATGCTGCCATTCCTCTCTTCTTAACATTACCGCTAAGTTCCTTGTTCATAAGAACCGCGGCAATTCTTTCATACGCCTTCGCCGACTTAGCTTGCGGATTGGCAAGCGAAACCGGTGTCTGCTGCATTACAGCCTGACTCAGCTTCTCATCCTGTGGAACGGTACCGAGGTACGATATCGGCAGCTTTAAGTACCGCTGTACAACAACATTCAACTTATTAAAAAGCGCGAGTCCCGCTTCATCCCTGTCGACCTTATTGGCTATCACTTTTATCTGAGAGGCTTCCTTGGAGAATCTCGGATGTCTGTTCAGTGCCTTAAGCAGCGAATAGGAATCGGTTATTGATGTAGGTTCAGGTGTTGTCACAAGCAGAATCTCTCCGCTTGCAACCAGAAATTCCAATACCGCATCGGAAATACCCGCACCCGTATCGATAATGATAACGTCTGCAATTGCATCAAGCTCTGCCAGATTCTGAATGATATAGACAAGATAATCACGGCTTAAGTTTGAAAGACCTGCAATACCGGAGCCTCCGGAAATAAAGCCCACATCTCCCGGTCCCCAGGTAATGATCTCCTTAATATTCTTGCCCTGATATATCAGATCGCAGAGATTGTGCTTGGGTACGGTTCCGAACATAATCTCTATATTGGCAAGTCCGAAGTCCGCATCTAGGATAATCACGCGCTGTCCCATCTTACGAAACTGAATTGCAAGATTGATCGCTGTATTGGATTTGCCCACGCCTCCCTTACCGCTTGTTACGGTAATGACTCTGGCTAAGGGCCTATTGGACGTCGGACTGTTGGCTTTTACTATATTACGTAACTGTTGAGCCTGATCCATAATATGTGCTCCTTAGATAATACTATTTCTGTCCGCCGAGAATTGACTTGACGGTTGTCTGAGGGTTGAACTTATCTATATCATCCGGAACGTTCTGTCCATAGGTAACATAGCTGAGTTCACATCCCGTATACAGACGAAGATTGAGCAGATTACCGAGAGCAGTCGTCTCGTCAAGCTTGGTAAAGATAATCCTGTAATCACTCATCTCCTTATAGGTGTCTGCAATATCCACAAGATCACGATACTTGGTCGTAGCACTTAATACGAGATAGACCTCACTTTCGGCGATATCATCTACACCGTGAATGATTAGGTTGGTATTATTTTTCTGTTCCTCATTGTGATGCGAATGACCTGCCGTATCAACCAATATATAGTCATAGGAATTGAATTCCTCATACGCCTGCTCTATTTCCGGTGCAGAGTATATAATCCTAAACGGTACCTCTAAGATATTGGCATAGGTTCTAAGTTGTTCTGCGGCCGCAATCCTGTAGGTGTCCGCCGTAAGCAGTGCAACCTTCTTCTTATCCTCCACACAGAGTTTACTTGCGATCTTTGCAATGGTTGTGGTCTTACCCACACCGGTGGGACCAACAAAGAATACCACCTTGGCTCCCTTACTTGCCGGTGAAATCTCCGAAGTGTTTCCAAACTTGAGAATCATCTTCTGATATATATTGGTCAGCATATAGTCAAAGGGCATATTGGGTTTATTGCTCTTCTCAGCCTCCTCAATGATTGCATTGGCATACTTTTCATGAACCTCGTTGTCAATCATCATGTTATACAGAAGTTTGGTAAACTTAAGCTGTTCGTCAGACTGTTCCTTCTGCTTATTCTTAACCGAGGCTTGTTCGCTCTTCTCTTCCTGTGCGCCGCCGTCTTCAAGTTTCCCCCTAAGGAGCGTCTCAAGCGAATCGAGCTTCTCCTCTAAGGACTCCTGCTTATTGGCTGGCAGAATATTTACCGTTTCTCCATCATCTGCCTTAATATCAATATGAACCGGCGCTTCCGTCGGAGGCATAACTACTCTTGCCGGCTTTACCATTCTTGCAGCAGTCTCCTCAAGCTTGCGCTTTTCATTAATCTCCTGCTGCTTTTTGGCTAACTGTTCTAAAGCCGTCATTGTCGGCGGCTTAGGCTGAGGTCTCTCACTCTCCTCTTCAAGAGCAACGGTTACCTCAACCTTTGAACCTTGAAAAAAGCCTTTAAGCCCCTTGGGCTTAAAGGTTCTTACATTCATAATAACTACAGACTCACCAAGTTCCTTCTTGGCAAGTTCTGTAGCCTCTGATTCATTTTTTCCCTGATATTTCTTAATTATCATAGAAATATTTCCCCAAATAAATAATCTATGCAGTAATCATTCCCATTGACTGCAATTCTACATTAGACTCTACCTCATTATATGATACCACAATGAGGTCCTTAAAGTAATCCTCTGTAAGGCGTTTAAAGTAGATTCTGACAATGGGAGAAGTAATTACTATCGGTGTCTTACCGGCCTCTTCCATCTTCTTAACCTCGGACTCGACACTGGATATTATCATCTTGGTCGTATCCGGATCGAGATTAAGATATGCCCCCTGCTCAGTCTGCTTGACACAGCTCATGATCTTCTGCTCAAGCTTAGGATCGAGCGTAACCACACTGGTTGTCTCATTGCTCGGAAAGAACTTATTGCTTATTGCACGCTTAAGCGCCTGTCTTACATATTCTGTCAGAATGTCACAGTCTCTTGTGGTCGGAGCATAGTCTGCCAGAGTCTCAAATATTGTAAGCAAATCTCTGATGGAGACTGCCTCCTTAAGCAGATTCTGCAATACCTTCTGAATCTCTCCGACTGACAGCAGTTTGGGTACAAGTTCCTCCACAAGTGTCGGATTGCCCTCTTTCAAGTTGTTTATCAGATTCTGCGTATCCTGACGCGACAGAAGCTCTGCAATATGTTCTCTTATCACCTGAGTCAGATGGGTAGCAATGATTGATGGCGGGTCAACAACCGTATATCCCATACTCTCCGCTCTCTCCCTCTGATTCTCGCTTATCCATACGGCAGGCAGATGGAAGGATGGTTCAAAGGTCGGAATACCCGTTATCTCTCCTTCCGCATATCCGGGATCCATAGCCATATAATGGTCAAACAGAATCTCTCCTTCGCTGACCTGAATACCCTTTATCTTGATAATGTACTGATTCGGATTGAGCTGTATATTATCTCTGAGTCGGATTATCGGAACAACCGTACCGAGCTCCAAAGCTATCTGTCTTCTGATCATAACCACTCTGTCGAGAAGGTCACCGCCCTGATTAACATCGGCCAGCGGAATAATACCATATCCGAACTCAAGCTCTATAGGGTCTACTTGAAGCAGAGAATTGACATTCTCAGGCTGCCTGATTTCTTCTGCAGCCATCTCCTCCTCAACACTTTCATCTTCAATCTTGGAAATCTCTATCGTACCGGCAATAATTCTTCCGACAACAATGAAGATCACACCCAGGGTTATGAATATAAGAGGATTAAGGGGTGTTGCAATTCCAAGGAAGATGATTACACCACCAACCAAATACAATACCTTGGGAATACCGAAGAGCTGCCTGATAAGCACTGAACCGAAGTCCGCCTCCTTGCTTCCCTTAGTTACCAGAATACCTGTAGCAAGTGATATCAGAAGTGAAGGTATCTGAGATACCAGTCCGTCACCGATTGTAAGAATTGTATATTTCGAGAGAGCCGTATTGAGATCAAGTCCCTGTCTTAGCATTCCCATGGCAATACCGCCGACGATATTGACAAGGGTGATCAAAAGACCTGCTGTGGCATCTCCCTTAACATACTTCACGGCACCGTCCATGGAACCGAAGAAGCTGCTCTCCTGCTGGATCTTATCTCTTCTTCTCTTGGCTTCAGCATCATTAATAGCACCGGTATTAAGGTCTGCATCAATCGCCATCTGCTTACCGGGCATGGCATCAAGTGTGAATCTTGCCGTTACCTCGGCTACTCTTTCAGAACCCTTATTGATAACCATGAACTGGATTACAATAAGAATGATGAATACGATGGCACCGATAATAAGGTCACCGCCACCAACATATTGACCGAAGGTCTGAACGACGTTACCGGGGTTTCCTGTTTTCAGAATCAGCTTGGTAGATGATACATTTAATCCGATTCTGAATATTGTTGTAAAGAGCAATACCGTAGGAAAATAGCTCATTTCGAGTACTTCCTTACTGAACATCGCCGTAAACAGGATTGTGAAAGCGATAGATATGTTTATTGCAAGAAATATATCTAACAGCCAGGAGGGAATAGTAATAATGAACATGACAAAGGCCGTGAGCACATATAGAGACACGCCGATATCCGCACCGAATTTCTTAAGCATATTTCCTCCTTTCCGTCAAAACTTTATTGTAAATCGATTTGTAGAATTATACCTTACCTTGTGCATGGTAAACCATGGCAAGAATCTCTGCTACCGCCTGATACAGCTCCGGCGGAATCTGTTTATCAACGTCAACATTGGCAAAGAGCATTCGCGCCAGCGGTTTGTCCTCAACAATCTCAACGTTGTTTTCTCTGGCTATCTGCTTAATCTTCTGCGCCAGATAGTCGCTACCCTTGGCAACCACAATGGGAGCGGGGGCAACCTCAGTATCGTACCTGATGGCGACCGCATAGTGGGTCGGGTTGGTGATAACAACATCTGCCTTGGGAATGGCCTGCATCATTCTTCTCTGTGAAGCCTCACGCATTCTTGCCTTAATCTTACCCTTAATCTCGGGATCTCCTTCAGCATTCTTGTATTCTTCCTTGACTTCCTGCTTCGTCATCTTCATGTCGTTCTTGAACTTATACTTCTGATACATGAAGTCAGCACCGGCAATTATCATATATATTGCAGATATTCTGATTCCGAGCTCTATTACGGTCTCACCGATAAGATTGACCGCCTGCATCATAGACATATCATATAGAGCATAGAGCAGGCCGCTCTTTTTCTTGATATATGAGTAGGTAACAAAGGCAATAAGCAGAATCTTTGCAACTGATTTAACCAGTTCCACAAGTGACTGGGCCGAGAATATCTTCTTAATTCCGTTTAGTGGATTCAGTTTGCTAAACTTCGGCTGAAGCGGCTTGGAGGTCGGTCTCCATTTTACCTGAAAAAGGTCACTTACAAATGCTACCGCGAATCCTATAAGCAGGACAGGCAGCAGGATGATAAGAAGCCTGAGCATCACGGTTCTAAGTAGCACAGATATATCACCCATGGGTGAGGTTCCGCCATTTAGCTTGCATATCACCGGGATTCTGTTATATACCATACTGAAGGATTCAAGGAAACTGGTTCCTATACTTCCGACCATGATTTTTAACAGCAGAAAAAGGGCTAGTAAGCCTAACCCATTGGCAATTTCTTTTGACTTGGCAACCTGTCCTTCCTTCCTGGCATCTTCAAGCTTCTTAGCTGTAGGCTCCTCGGTTTTCTCACCACCCGGGCCGTCCTTTGCGAAGAACTGTAGATTAAGAGGAAGTTTCTCTAGGTCATTACGTCTACAAAGGTAGTAATAAGTACCTTCATCTCTCTGAATATTATGTTGGATATCGACGGCATCATACCGATAGTCAAAAATATAACACATAATCCAACTAAAACCTTTAGCTGCATACCGACAGAAAACATATTCATCTGTGGTGCAACACGTGCCATAATTCCAAGCACTGCATTTAGTAAAAGCATTACCGCGAATACCGGCAGACAGATTCTGAAGCCGATCTTAATATAATCGCTCATGAACATGACTATGGCATTCAATAGCTTGTCCGTATTGAATACCGCTCCGTTAACCGGTATCAGTACGAAGGTCTCTGCAAGAGCCTGGATGAAATATCTGTGCATTCCCGTAAGCAGAAGCATCAGCATCACTCCATACTGGTATATCGCTCCCGATACGCTGACCATCTGATTGGTTGACGGGTCCATAAGATTAACCATGGAAAGTCCTGCCTCCATATCAATAATCCTACCTGCAAAATCCACGATGGTGGTACATATTGATACAGACAGTCCAATCAGAAGTCCCGTCACTGCTTCTTTAATTATGATGAGGGAATATCCCCATATTGTCTGATACTGAAGATTAGAATGACTACCCATTGTTCCGTATATCAGACCCGCAAGAAAAATCGAAAATACCACCTTGAACTGTCTTGGAATTCCTCTCTGCGAAAAAATAGGGGCTGTAAACACGAATCCGGTAATCCTTATAAGGATACACAAAAAATATTCCAGATTCTTCAAATCGAATACTAGATTTATCATATTACTTAATATATATTGTAAAGTCCGCCCACAGATTAGCCATGTACTCAACCATGTTATTCAACATCCAGTGTCCCAGAATCATGAGTGACACGAAGATTCCTATAACCTTGGGCACGAAGGTCAGAGTCTGCTCCTGAATTGAAGTAACCGTTTGGAAAATACTTACAACAAGACCTATAACAAGAGACACCAGTAGAACCGGTGCCGCTGTAATGATTATGGTATAGAGACCACTGCTCATAATCTCAGTTACATCATTAATCGTCATATACTAATTCCCCGAATTGATAAATCAGTAGAAAGTTCTCACCAGATTGCCGATAACCAGATTCCATCCATCTGCAAGTACAAAGAGAAGAATCTTAAACGGCATGGAAATCGTCGTAGGCGGGAGCATCATCATACCCATACTCATAAGCGTTGATGCAACAACCATATCTATTACGATAAACGGAATGTATAACAGGAAACCAATGATAAATCCCACCCTAAGTTCACTTAGCATAAAGCTTGGTATAAGAACGGCGTTGGGTATATCTTCCAGGTTGCCCGTCCACTCATCACCCGATATCTCTAGGAATAGCTTCACATCCTTAGTCTGTGTCTGACCGTACATGAACTCCCTAATCGGCTTCATTGCTGCCGTGAATGCCTCCTCCTGAGTAATCTGTCCCTTATCAAAGGGTTCGATAGCTTCCGTTCTGACCTGCGCTATTGTAGGACTCATAATAAAGAAGGTCAGAAAAAGCGCTAACCCCAGTAATACCTGATTCGGGGGTGAGGTCTGTGTATTGAGTGCATTACGTGTAAAATGCAGAACAATTATGATTCTGGTAAAGCTTGTAAGGCAGATAATAAGAACGGGTGCCAGGGCTATTAATGTAAGTGTAATTAATATCCTAAGCGGACCGCTCAGCGTGCCGTTACCGTTGTCATAGGTGACGGTTACCGTGTTGGCAACATTAAGCTTCTTAAGATCATCAGCACTTTCCGCACTGCCCGGCTCCCTTATATTGGTTCTCTCATTTGTGGTGCCGGTGAGCTCGTCATTCAGTCTGCCGTCTGTTATTGTATCCGCTGTTTCCGCAGCATATGCATGATTTTCGGGCAGAATACACAATATGCCTACCACAAGCAGCAGGCATATTATCTTCAATAATTTAGTTGTTTTCTTCCGTAGGATTGAAACTATCATCCTTATCATCTCCGGACTGCGGTCTGGAATTAACAGTGCCGTCGGTTTTAATAATACTGTCAGTCTTCACAATCTGACTGAGGATACCGGCAAAGCTAGCCTGTTCTTCCGTTTTGGAGAAATCAATCTCTTCCTTATCAAGTTCACACAGAAGAGTAACCTTCTCCTTACACACGGCTACAGCCACATATTTCTTCCCAATTCTCAGTATCTCAGCATAGCTCTGTGGTGATATCCTCACAGACTCCAGCACCTCTATATTGTTCCCGGTACTGATTCTGCTTTGATATTTCCCTATCCACCTGGTTACACCGAGAGTAACTGCAAGAACCAGAATAAATATAACAATGACGGTAAAGAACTGCGCTACACCGTCAATTGTATCACCAACAGTAAGCAGAACCATTATCCAACCACTTTCTTAACCGCTTCCAATACTCTGTCAGCCTGGAAAGGCTTAACAATGAAGTCCTTGGCACCGCTCTGGATTGACTCTATAACCATCGCCTGCTGACCCATTGCAGAACACATTATGACCTTAGCATCTGCATCGGCAGCCTTAATTGCCTTAAGTGCCTGAATACCGTCCATCTCGGGCATTGTGATATCCATAAGTACCAGGTCCGGCTTAAGCTCGTTATACTTCTCTACACCCTTGGCTCCGTTCTCTGCCTCTCCTGCAACATTATAGCCATTCTTTGTCAGGATGTCCTTAATCATCATTCTCATGAATGCCGCATCATCGCAGATTAAAATGTTCTTTGCCATATTTTACTCCTATCCTTCTACTTGGTAATTTCAGTTACACGAATACCAAAACTTTCCTCAATAACAACAACTTCACCCTTGGCTACGAATTTACCGTTAACCAAAACATCTATGGGCTCTCCGGCTATCTTATCAAGCTCAATGATAGTGCCGGGAGCAAAGTCAAGAATCTCTGAAATAGATTTCCTGGTTCTTCCCAGTTCAACTGTAACCTCCAGCGGTACATCCATAATGAGCCCAATATTCTCATTACCCGGTACTGCAGCGACATTGCCTTGGAAGCTCTGGAATTGTGCCTGCTGATAATTCATCGGTGCCTGTGGCTGCTGCGGCATTCCATACATTGGCATTCCGGTATAGACAGGCTGCTGCGGCTGCATCTGCGCTGCCATATTCACCGGAGGTGGTGCTACCGGTGTACTTGCAGGCTGAACAGCTTCAGGCTGCGGTGTCGGCGTAACAACCGGAGGAACATATGCCTCTACGGTAGGTTCGGGCTCTTTGGCCGGTTCTTCCTCAGGCATTATCAGATCTCCACCTAAGAAGGTCTGAACAATTTCCTTGGCAAACTCTACCGGATACAGCTGTAATATCGTGCTGTCCACAAGCTCATCAATCTGCATCCTGAATGAAATCTTTACAAAGGTTCCTGCTAAGAAGTCTGCCACATTGGTTCCGTCTGTATTACCATCCTGCATATCCACAAGATTAGCAATCGGCGGTGAAATGTCTATCATCTTACCAAGCATTGTCGAAAGCGAGGTTGCCGATGAACCCATCATCTGGTTCATAGCCTCTGAAATGGCGCTCAGATGAAGTTCACTGAGCTCACCTTCTACATTGGTACCGTCTCCACCCATCATCAGATCGGTAATCACCTTAACATCCTGTTCTGACAGGATCAGTATATTGGAACCGTCAAGTCCACAGGTGTACTTAATCTGGATAAAGACACAAGGCTTCTTGCTCTCCTCCTGAAGTTCCTTCCATGTACAAAGGTCTACAACAGGAGTTGTAATATATACTTTTTTATTAACAAGGGAAAATAGAGTAGTTGCGGATGTTCCCATGCTAATATTGGCCACTTCACCTATCGCATCCTTCTCCATGTCACTCAGCGTAACATCTCCGAAAGTCGGAGCGTACGAAGGTGATGGATCAGCTTTAGGTGCCGGTTCTGGGGCTGCAGGTGTTTCCGGTATCGGCTCACCCGAAGCCATACCGCTTAGCAGCGCATTTATCTCGTCCTGAGATAAAATACCACCATCCATGCTTCTATTCCTCCTCTCTTATGACTGATGTAACCCGGACAGCATAGTTCTCACCATTCTTACCCGGCATAGCCTTAAATTTCTTAATATTACCCACGTAAACGTCCATCTCATCAGTCTCACTTGTATCAAGTCTGATAATATCTCCAACCTGAAGATTGACGAAATCATTCACGGTTATGGTACTCTTTCCAAGCAGCGCCTTAACGGGAACATCCACACGTCTGATCATTGCTTCGACGTAATGTGAATAATCCTCACCCGAGCTCTCTCTCATAGTTGAATACCAGAACTTGGTATTCAGCTTATCCATAACATCCTCCACTGTCACAAATGGAAGACATATGTTCATGAAGCCTTCGACATCGCCTATCTTCACGTTCATCGTGACAATAGCTATCATGTCATTCGGCGCTATAATCTGAGCAAACTGCGGATTGGTCTCTATCCTCTCCAGATAGGGATCTATATCCACTACGTTCTTCCAGGGGTCCTTCATCAGCTGCATACACAGCACCATGATTTTCTCAAGGATAACCATCTCTATATCCGAGAAATCTCTCTCCCTGTCTATCGGCACTCCCTGTCCGCCAAGCATTCTGTCTATCATGGCAAATCCAAGGTTAGATGCCAACTCTATAATTATCTGGCCCTTCAAGGGCTGAAAATCAACGATTCCGAGTATGACCGGATTAGAAAGTGCATTGGAGAACTCCGAGAATATTACTGTCTCGGAACTGGCAACCGATACCTGAACGCTCTTCCTAAGATACAATGGCAGGTTAGTTGATAACAGTCTGCCATAATGCTCATATATAATCTCTAATGTACGTAAATGCTCTTTGGAGAACTTGGCAGGACGGGCAAAATCATAGTTGCGAACCTGCTTCTCATCCTTCTTGGATATCTCTTCAGCATCTAACTCACCGGTACTCAAGGCAGCTAACAAGCTGTCTATCTCGCTCTGAGATAATACCTCACCCAAGCAGGCTCACCTCCCCGTCAGTAGATTTTCCAAATGTTATTGGAATACGATTTCTCTGAATACAACATTGTATACAAAGTCGGAATTATACATCTTTCTGATTTTTTCAAGAATCTCTTCTCTGAGAATATCCTGATTAGCTGCGGCCTCCTCAAGAGTATGTGATCCGATCACGGCATTAATCTCGCCCTTAATCAGGTCTTCCTTATCTGCAATTGTCGTTCCGTACTTCTCATAATCGTCATCCTTGGAATTAAGAGAAAGCGAAACACTTACCAAACAGAAATGACTCTCTCCATCATCGCCCTTGGCAAGAGGAATTGTCATCTCATCCTCTATCTTGTATACAACAAGATCCTCCATTGCAACTTCACTCGCTTCTTCTGAACCTGCGGCGCCCGTCTCATTCACCTCTAAGGCAAGTGCGGAGCTGATACCATCGATGAGTTTGGAACTCTTCTTCATGGTACCCATAACAGATACCATCATTATCGATGTAAGCACAATATTCACTACAAGCAGTGCCAGAATAATAACCGACAGTAAATTCTTCTTCATAATTCCTTTCCCCTACTCTGAGCTAAGGTTGTTATATATCTTAATCTCAATTCTTCTGTTCTTAGCTCTGCCTTCCGGTGTACTGTTGTCCGCTACCGGAATATATTCACCTCTGCCGGAATGTTTTATCATGGCAGGGTCAAGTGATGTATTCTCTACCAGATAATCAAACATGGCAAGAGCTCTGTATGAGCTCAATACATCATTGCTCTCAAAGTGACTGGTATTAATGGGTACATTGTCCGTATGACCTTCTATCTCGATTGTACTCTCGGAATACCTCTCAAGAATCATTGCAACCTTAGATATCAGTGGAAGCGCGTCCTCTCTAAGTGTTGCAGAACCGGAATCAAACAGAATGCTTCCCTTAAGTGTCAGCTGTACATACTGAGATGTGAAATCAATATCAACATCCTTATCAACATTGTTCTCTACCAGTGCCTCACTTACCTTCTCTGCCAGTTGCTCGCTCGCTTCCAGCTGTTCCTTCTCGTAGGCTTCCTTGACATCGTCTGCATTCGAATCTTCCTTATCAAGCTTGTTGGTTGTGGAAGAACTGTCAGCAGCCGCTCCGGTATTATTGATATATTTATCCAGATTGTTAAGCTGGCTGATACCGTTACTGATCAGCAATCCGTCATCGAAAGAAGAACCTCCCGACGAGAAGATGCTGAAGGTGTTGCTGAATGAAGAAGCTATCTCCTGAAACTTCTCGGCATCAATGGAAGACATTGAGAAAAGCAATACAAAGAAGCACAACAGAAGGTTCATCAAATCGGCGAAGGTACTTTGCCATGCCGGTGCACCCTTGGGAGCTTCCTCAGGCTTTCTCTTAGCCATCCATCTCACCTCCTTCAGGATTCATAGCATTTCTTGATCCCGGAGACAGGAATGACTTAAGTTTCTCTTCAATAACTCTGGGGTTCTCACCTGCCTGAATTGAGAGCAGACCTTCTATCATGATTTCCTTGACCTGTATCTCTTCCTCGTTACGGCTCTTAAGCTTAGCAGCTACCGGAGCACAAATCCAGTTGGCAAGCAGTGAACCGTACAAGGTGGTCAGCAAAGCAACCGACATTGCCGGTCCGATTGCCGAAGGATCATCCATCTTCTGAAGCATATTAATAAGACCGATCAGTGTTCCGATCATACCCCAGGCAGGACCCATGGCTCCGAGGTTCTCCCAGAAACCAATTTTAGTTCTGTGTCTGCCGTCTATATTAACCATCTCGGTCTCCATAATTCCTCTTACAAGCTCAGGGTCAGTACCGTCAACAATAAGCAGAATACCCTTCTTCATAAACGGATCGTCAAGCTCGGCCGCCGCTTCCTCTAACGACAATAAGCCCTCCTTACGGGCCACGTTGGAGAGCTCGATAATCTTCTTTATGACTGATGATACATCCTGGGTGGATGTCTTAAACGTAAGGGTTATAGACTTAAGTCCCGCTATGTATTCAGGGATGGAGTACGATGCGAGGATACACATGAACGATCCACCAAAGGTAATCAATATGGATGGTACATCAACGAAGTTCTCAATAACTCCAAATCCGTTACCGTAAGTGATTCCGAAGATACATAATGCGAAGCATAATACTAAGCCTATAATGGTAGCTAAATCCACAATAATGCCCCTCTTCCCCACTTCTCAAAATTTAGTAATTACTCACAAAAATCCGTCGAAGCAGAAATTTCCTTTCTATACGATTTTACTAAATTATTAATCTCTTGTCTACTTTCTTTTACAATTATTTTGCGACCTGTAGTAAGCGAAATAACGGTATCGGGAGTACTCTCAATAATCTCAATCAGATCAGGATTAATCAGTATTCTCGTACCGTTCAGTTTGGTAATCTCTATCATAATTTTATTGTCCAAAGTGCGTATGCCCTATATGACTTATGGCAGGGAACACCCCTGCCAGTTAAGTCATATAGCTAATTATCTCTTAAGATTAACGAGTTCTTCAAGAAGCGTATCGGATACTGTGATGATTCGTGAGTTGGCCTGGAAGCCTCTCTGTGTTGTGATCATCTCTGTGAACTCTGCCGAAAGGTCTACGTTAGACATCTCGAGAACTCCTGTTGTCATGTATCCGCCACCTGTTGTAACCTCAACACCGATTCCATCGAATTCGCCTGAGTTCTGACTTGCAGCATAAAGGTTATCTCCCTCCTTCATAAGACCCGAAGCATTGGCGAAGGTTGCTGCAGCAATCTGTCCGAGTAGTCTTGACATACCGTTGTCATATGAGGCATATATTCTACCATCCTGCTGGATGGTAACGCCGCTCATGTTACCAAGCTTACGTCCCGCTCCGAGCTTCTCGTTGTCACCGCTTGAAGCTGTCATTGTAGATACGCCCGAATTGTTGAACATTGTAGTCTTGGAGAAGTCTACCGAAACATCCTCAAAATTCTCACTTACAGCCGAAAGAATAAGATTGATGTTAGCCTTCTCAGCTCCTTTTCCTGCGATTCCGTTGAACTTACCGGTTGCCGGATCGTAATGAAGAAGGACTGCTCCTTTCAAATTTATCTTCTGCGCTTCAACTCCGTCATTCTGGAGATTTCCATTTGTAGCTCCTGCGAGAACTCTTGCGTTGCTTTTTGAGTTGTCTTTAAGAGTAAACTCTTTTTTCTTAAAATAGTCCTCTATACCGAATTCTATCGTCTCAGAAGCATCAGTCGGATCCTGAACACTGAACTTAATCGACTTAAATTCGTCAACATTATTAAATCCGTACGCCTTGGCAAGAAACTCCCACTTATCGTTCGTCATATTACCCATATCTATTTCTACAGAATTAAGTTTTGGAGGAGTAGTTGTCTCATCCCATGAATATCCCTGAACAAGCGACAGAGTTGTTGTCTTGTCAACTTCAGCCGAATCTACGCCATCAATAAGCGACCTGTTAGAACCATCAACCACAACATTATTCTCTGAATCAATGATTGACGCAAGCTGAACTGTATATGTTCCGTCAGCATCGGTATTCTTCACATTGAACTTGGCAGTATATGCATAACCCAGCTTGTCATAGAACATCAGATTCATAATCTTGCCGGATGTAGATGTTAAGCTTGTATCATTCTTATCCAAAATTCCCGATACTGTTGCCTTGGTTGTTGCCTCAGGCTCATATGTCATATTCTCCGCAGACATAATACGGAGCGCTTTTACAGTGTCCTGCTTAATGTCACCTGTAGACTCATCAACGCCCCAGCCCATTACGTTGTATCCGTTAGAAGTCATGGCAAGGTTGCCGAGACCGTCAACGTAGAATGAACCGTCACGTGTGAAGAAATTATTGGAACCGTCTGATACAACAAAGAATGCATCTCCTGTAATTCTGATATCAAACGGGTTGTTGGTTGTCTGTGAAGCACCCTGCGAATCGATTGCCGTGTTGATGGCACCGGTCTTAACACCAAGACCTATCTGGCGGGCATTGATACCTGCTGTTCCGGATGCGGCATTGGCACCTGAAGCAGCCTGGGTTGTCTGATACATAAGTTCAGAAAAAGTAACCGACTGAGATTTGTAGGCTACTGTGTTGACGTTGGCAATATTATTACCGATAACGTCCATCTTGGTCTGGTGGGTCTTAAGACCTGCAACACCAGAATACATTGATCTCATCATAAGTCATGTCCTCCTGTTTTCGCCTGTGGCGAATCGAGGGCAGTGAGCTCATCCCTTCTGTCATTCGGGGATGTAAGCCTCCTTTGAGGTCCGGCTATACAATCACTGCTCCATCAATGTTGGTAAATACCTGTTCGTTACTGTTTGTGGAATCCATTGCTGTGATTACTGTGCTGTTTGGAACATTTACTATAAATGCCAGGTCGTCCATGATCATCAGCGATTCCCTAATTCCCTTCGTGTTAGCTTTTTCCAGGCCACTCTTCAATCTGTCCATCTGAGTATTATCAAGTGTTATTTCTCTGGTGGATAGCCTTGATATGGCATGCTTGCTAAACTTGAGTTCACTTCCCTGTGATTCTTCATTGATTCTGTTAAATATGTCTTTAAAAGAATCGACACCGGAAGTCTGAGTCTTAGGTTTGGAATCTGTAAAATACTGATCCTTTAACTGCTCAATTGAAAGGAATTGATTGTTGTTAATGTTCATTCTCTTCCCTCCGGTCATTTTACCTTATTCAGCCTCTAAACCCGTCTACTCGGCTGAGCCTTCATTATTATTATCGGCATTATTCTCATCTTCCTTAGTATCTTCTTCCTTGGAAACATGATTGTTATACCAACTTAAATATGCATCCGCAACAGCCTTCTCTTCATCAGTCAGGAACGACTTCTGATAAGAGTCCATATTGCCATATGCCTCGACTAACTTCTTCACATCATCAGCATCTTCTTCTGAAATATCGCTTAAATCCGGAAGCTTATTGATATATGCCACAATAGAGTCTGCAAGCTTTACTGCCAGTGTATAATCTGCATCTGCAACCGTTACAAGATCATCGAAGTTATACAGTTTACCGCCTATCGACAGGTAAGTCTTATTGCCTGAATATGTAACATAATCAACAGTTCCCTCTACCTGCTTGGTCTCGCCTGTAGTCGCATCCGTCTCTTCAATGTAGACATACTGTCCAACCAGTCCCGACGCTCTCTGCATCTCCATGGTGGAACTCATATTCTGCATTTGCTCCAGTGTGGAGAAGCTTGCAAGCTGTGATATGTACTGTGTATTATCTGTCGGCTGAAGCGGGTCCTGATACTGCATCTGAGTTACCAGAAGCTGTAGAAAAGCATCCTTATCAAGTGCGCCGCCCGACTCCTTCTTGGAAGCCTCAATCGCCTTGGTTATATCTGTATTGTCTCTGATGCCATTGTTAACAATCTGACCGTTAACAATATCCGCTGATACACCCATATTAACCTCCTTATGCCAGATAGTTGACTGTATTACCCTCTCTGGCCATCATATCTGCCATCACTCTGTCTTCATCCCCGAGAGACTCAATATCATCCTCGCTCAGTCTGCTTAGATCGATACTTCTTGGTTTACTCTTGTTATTCTCTCCTTCGGGATTGCCTGAACCCTCGCCATTCTCGCTTAGATTTCTCTCAAATGCGTGACTGCCAACCGTTACTTCAACAGCTTCAACCTTGATACCCTGTTCCTCTAACTGATTCTTAAGAGTAAGTACCTGCGTCTCAAGTGCTGCTTTAACGCTTTCATTCTCTGTTGTAAAACTCGCTGTGATAACTCCGTCCTTAGCAGCCACCTGAACTCTGACATTACCTAAGCTTGCGGGATGTAATTCCATCTCCATCTGAGTCATGTCAACCTTCATTGTAAGCTTAAGATTGGACATCACCTGTTCGTAGATATCCTGAGCACTTATTGTCCGGCCGAAATCACTTGTGTTCTCATTAACCCTAGCCTCTGTAACTGCCTTCAGGTTATCAATCACTGTCTGCGCAAAGTTCAGAGTGTTATTATTACCGGAATTTCCGTCACTCTTTGCTCTGCCCTGCGTATCATCTCCGGTATTATTCTTACCCTCAACTTCAATTACCGGAGTAGGGTTTGCTGCCGAATCAATTCGAGTCTCTGTTACAACCTCCGATTCATTGTATGACCTGTTGGAATAATCTGTCGACATTCGCTCTCCTGCGAACCTGTCTATATCAGCCTTAAGCTCTTCTACCGTAGAACCGATTTCCCGTGCAAGACCATCCAGTGTCTCATTTACCTCACCGATCAGTTCCTTGACGTCCGCTGACAGATTCTCATCCATCATAATCTCCGATACATCCGAAAGATTATTTACGTCTGCAACGATCAACGGAATATTCTTAGCATCCAGCACATCCGTCACATCAAGATTGAGATTCTCGATACTCTCATTTACTGCCTCAACCGGAACATTAAGTGTATCAGCTATAGACTGAACAACACTTGCAAGTGCCTCAAGCACGGCTTTCATTTCCTCTGCATCAGGTTCTTCTGTTGCTTCAATGTCTGCAGCCTTTGTCTCTTCAATCGCTTCGGTCTCGTCCTTAGCATCAACTTCCTTAGCCGCATCATCTGCTTTACCTGTCTTCTCCGTTTTGTCTACGGGCTTATCCGACTGGGCAGCTACTTCAGCTGCAGTTTTTTTAAGCTTATCGTCATTCCCGGAACCTAAGTCGGCATCATTCTTAGCTGTGCTCTCTTTAAGCACATCCATGAAGCCGCTGTCTTCCTGACTCTTCGCTACATTCGATACCTTAGGCACTCCGGCAGAAATCTGACCAAAGCCCTGTACCATATTTGCCGTCATTCTTTTCCTCCTTTCCAATCATTGGTGAAATTTCATCTATGACTTTTATCGGAGAAAAAACGTGAATTCTTTAGTTATCCGGATCCATAATCTTAGTTAATTTTGCTGCAATCTCAGAATCCATAGCTCCGAGGATTTTGCCTCTGTCACCGGCCTCCATCTGATAGAGTATCTTGGCCGCAAGCTCCAAATCATCCGTCATTGATTCAAAAATGGCTGCCGCCTGAGCAGGCTTCATGCTCGAATATGCCTTGGCATAATCGATAATCTCCTGGCTCGTCTGCTGTTCTACTATCACCTGCTTATACAGGCTCTCCGCAAGCGCAGGATCCATGGACTGGTAATACTTCACATATTCATCCGCACCGGGACCATGGTCTGCATATACAACCTCGTTGTAGAATTCATTCTTAATTCTCTCAAATTCCACCTGCTTGTCTTCGAAGGTTCTGAGTCTGTCAACCTCCTCCGATAAGCTTGATATCGTCTCATCCTTGGCCGCCGAATCAGCCTGTGTATCGGCAAGTTCTTCCTGAAGGGCCCTTATTTCCTTAACCGCCTCCTTCAAAGAAGAATATCCGGTGGTATCAACATCATCTTCATCCGAAACATTGCTTGAGGTCCTGCTGTCAGGCAGTATCATATTGACAACGGGAATATCCTTTAAGAGTGGTGTCAGCACTCCCGAGCCAAAGCCTCCCACATCAAGTTTTACCATGGCGCAGATTATTGCCAGCCACACAATTACAATAATAATGGTCGTAAAGATTACAGGAAGGGTACTTCCATCATCCTCTGTTATTCTTGCCTCTTCTTCAGCCAGTTCCCTTGCTCTCTTCTTGGCTTCCTTGCGTCTGGCGCGGTCTTCGGCCTTAGCCTTCTTCTGATCATTCTTAAAGGCTTTCTTCTCTTCCTTTAATTTCTTCAGTTCTTCCTTGGTTTCTGCATCAGCCATTAATTATCTCCACTGCCGCTTCCGAACCTGTAGCTCACAAGCTCGTCCACTTCCTTGCTCTCCTCACTGTTAAGTTCATGCTTGAACTCCTCGAAAGCATTTTCCTTAAGCTTCTCCTGAGTCTTGCGCTCCTGCATCGCTACCTGGAGTTTACGTCTTGCCAGCTCCACCTTGTCTCTGGCAATACTGACTACCATCTCCTGAGCTTTAATCATATCCTTCATGACCTGCAGGGCTCTGCTGTTATCCTTAAGCTTTATTACATTAAGCTTCTCAAGCCTGAGTCTCTGTCCCTCAAGCTCATATTCTTCTCTTCTGCGTATCAGCCCCTCAAGTTTCTCCTCTTGTATCAGAAGTTCCTTGTTAGCCTCGGCAAAGGAAGCCTTGGCCTGATCCTCCATCTTTAGCTTTATATCCAGGATGTTCTGCATCCTGTAAATAAATTTAGCCATTATTCAAATATCGCTTTCATCAGCTCTACAGTCTCTTCGAAGGTAAACTTATCCTCCGTACTCTGCATGAGGAATTCGTTTACCGCATCTATCTTCTCTATTGCGTAATCTATATTCTTGTTGCTGCCCTTCTTATACGCACCTATGTTGATCAAATCCTCTGAATCCGAATAAGTAGCAAGGACATTCTTAAGCTTGCCGGCAACAGCCTTGTGCTCTTTGTCCACGATCTGACTCATACATCTTGATATACTCTGCAGTACATCTATTGCCGGATAATGATTCTTATGGGCAAGCTTTCTGTTGAGCATAATATGACCGTCAAGAATAGATCTTGCCGTATCAGTGATAGGTTCGTTGAAGTCGTCACCATCAACCAAAACCGTGTATAATCCCGTAATGGAACCGATATCATTACAGCCGGCACGCTCTAAAAGCTTAGGCATCTCCGAATACACACTCGGCGGATATCCCCTGGATACAGGAGGTTCTCCGTTAGCTAAGCCAATCTCACGTTGTGCCATCGAGAATCTCGTCATGGAATCCATCATAAGAAGCACGTCCTTACCCTGATCCCTGAAATACTCCGCTATCGCGGTTGCTGTCTTGGCGGCCTTGTTTCTCTCAAGAGCCGGTCTGTCCGAGGTTGCCACAACCACGACCGACCTTTTCATTCCCTCGGGTCCTAAGTCCCTCTCTATGAATTCCTTAACCTCTCTGCCTCGTTCTCCAATAAGGGCGATTACATTGATATCAGCTATTGTATTTCTGGCAAACATGCCCATCAGTGTGGATTTGCCTACGCCGGAGCCTGCAAAAATTCCGATACGCTGTCCCTTACCTATTGTCATAAGTCCGTCGACAGCTTTGACTCCAAGAGTCAGAACATCCGAGATGATCTTTCTGCTCATGGGGTCCGGAGGTGCGCACTCCACAGAGTACGGTTCTCCGTCTGTAATAGCGTCTCCATCCGTAGGTCTGCCCAGTCCGTCAAGTATTCTTCCAAGAAGAGAATCCGACACCTTAACCGTAAGCTTGCTTCCGGTGTTTACCACTGTAGAGCCTATCCCTATACCCTCCGTTTTATCATAGGGCATCAGCTGTATCTTACCCTCCTTGAAGCCGACAACCTCAGCCATAATCGGGCTCAAATCCTTGTCCTCCGGATATATGTAGCATACATCTCCAAGAGTTGAATCCGGTCCGGCAGACTCAATGGTAAGACCCACAACATTGACAATCTTGCCCTTCTTGACATACAGGGGCTCATCAACCGCATTATAATATTTGTCAAACCTGATTCCCGGTGTCACCTGATGTCCTCCCGTTATGGAGTATATGACAGAAGCTCAAGCTTACTCTTAAGCATTCCAAGCTGTGTACCCAGTCCGCAGTCATATATTCCGCCCGGTGTCTCTATCATGCAGTCACCGGACTTCATGGTAATATCCTCAATGATATCTATATTGGCATCCTCAGGCATAGTCGATGTCCTGAGTTCATCTCTGTGTTCAACAACATATTCATGGTCCTCCGGAGACACATGAATAAGATAATTCTTACAACTCTCTACAGAAAGCATCGCATTATGAATCAATTCAGTCACAAGCTTCTTCTCTTCCTTGAGTCTGACATTGAAGGCTCTCTCATACACATCCGTAATGATATTCACGAACTGCGGCTCTATGGCCTCAATCATCTCTTCGCGTTCCCTGGTAAGTCCTTCACGTTCAGCCTCAATAGCTGCTTTTGCAGCCTCGTTTTCCTCAAAAGCGCGCTTTAGTCCCTCTTCATATCCCATATTACGGCCTTCCTCGACAGCCTGAGACTTAAGAGAGTCAAGTTCTTTCATTGCTTCTTCCCTCATGGCATTTATTTCCTGCTCTGCTTCTGCCATTCTCTCCGCAACAAGTGCATCCACATCAACTGCAGGTTCCTCAATGGGGGCAGCCTTAATAACGTTCGAAACAGGATTTCCGTCCTCATCGGTTTCCGTCTCATAATCACCCGTAAGAGCATCCAGAACAGAAGCATCCAGGCCATCCGAGAACTCACCTTCATCCATCTTGAATTCCTCGAATTCTGTCTTGGCAACCACGGGTAGAATCTGTTCCAGTCTTCGCAATTTTTCCTCTATTATGCTGTTAGTATCAACAATATGAGTGCCCTCTTCAGGGGTAAGTCTGTAACCCTTGACCAGATTGCTCCCACCGAAATCCAACTTAGACAATGATTTCGTCGCCTCCGCCTCTTGAAATAATGATTTCGCCGGAATCCTCCAGCTTTCTTATGAGGTTAACAATCTTCTGCTGAGCCTCTTCAACATCCTTCATACGAACAGGACCCATGAATTCCATATCTTCCTTAATCATTGCAGCCAGACGCTTAGACAGGTTATTGAAGATTGCATTCTGTACCTGCTCATTGCTGCCCTTAAGCGCAAGTGCAAGATCGGAATTCTCAACATCTCTGAGCACTCTCTGAATTGCCTTATCATCAAGCAGCAGGATATCCTCGAAGACGAACATCTTCTTGCGAATCTCGTCTGCAAGCTCCGGCTCTTCGATTTCGAGAGTCTCCATGATGTGCTTCTCTGTTCCTCTGTCGACGGAATTGAGGATTTCCACTACCTGGTCTACGCCACCGACAATGGTGTAATCCTGATTAACAAGGCTTGCAAGCTTACTCTCAAGGATCTTCTCAACCTCCTTGATAACATCCGGAGAAGTTCTGTCCATAAGGGCCACACGCTTGGCAACTTCTGCCTGACGCTCCTGGGGGAGACCCGATATAATCTGAGATGCCTGACTTGCAGACATATAAGACAGAATAAGCGCGATCGTCTGAGGGTGCTCATCCTGAATGAAATTGAGCAGCTGGCTGGGCTCAGTCTTACGCACGAACTCAAAGGGCTTAACCTGTAGAGATGACGTGAGCTTGCCTATTACCTGAAGGGCTGCCTCTGAACCGAGGGCCTTCTCAAGCAATTCCTTGGCATATCCGATACCACCCTCCGCAATATACTGCTGCGCAAGGCATATCTGATAGAACTCATCAACCACACTGTCCTTAACCTGCGGCGTAATGCTTCTGGTATTGGCAATCTCTAAGGTGAGCTCTTCTATCTCATCTTCCTTGAGGTGCTTGAATATCGTTGCCGATTTCTCAGGACCAAGGGCAATAAGCAGTATTGCCGATTTCTGAAGTCCCGATAATTTATCATCTGAATTGGATGTTCTAGCCATGTTCTACTCCCAATCCTCATTGAGCCAGTTGCGAAGGAGGGCTGCTGCCGACTCCGGATTCTCATCAACAAACTTCTCAATAAGCTTTCTTGTCTCTGACTTGGTCTCAAGTTCAATATCATCAAGCTGCTGCTCAGGTGTAGACTGAAGCAATGTCTCAACAGACAGTTCTTCCTCTACCTCCTCTGTCTTCTCACCTCTCATGCCTCTGAGTACAACGAAGGCAAGAAGTCCAAGAATAACAATAATAAGCAGAATCTGCAGTATATCAGTAAATGAAATGGCCGCAGGCTCCTTGTCAATAAAAAGTGGCTCCTCATATGAAATAAAGCTAATGTTCTCAACCGCAATACCACTGGCCTTGGATACAAGATTAATCAGGTCTTCATCCGTATCAACCTTCACTCTCTCGGCATTGGCTAACTTGTATTCTTCCCACGAGATTCCGTCAAGCAATCCCTGAGTCTTGGCATCCTCTTCCTTGAGTGCCTTGTACCTGATGGCTGCGACCGAGAGTGACGAACCGCTGTAATTGATTAATCCTGCGGGAATCGACTTCTCCCTTATCGTCTCATCAGGAAGATAGTCTCTGTTCTCCTCAGTCTCAGTGGATGTGGAATTAGATGTATCCTCCATTACGTAGGTAGTGCCGTCTTCACCGTTTGAAGTGGTTCCGGGTACTCCGCCCGTGCCCGAGCTTCCCTCTGCATTATAGATATCCTCATGTGAAAGCATACCTTCTGTACGACCATCCGGTGCAGAGTATCCATGGAAGGTCTCACTGGTCGTCGAGAAATCAAGATCAAGATTTGTCGACACTTCTATAATGTCATATTCATTGGTTCCGAGAAGAACCTTCTTAACCTCTGCCTGAAGCAGGTTCTCTGTCTGCTGCTTCACACTCATCTGTGAGGAAGCACTTCCCGTGATTGAGAATTCTTCATCACCCGAGAACAGCAGATTGCCCTCATTATCAATAATGGTAATCTGGCTGATATCCTTATTACCAAGACCTGTCTTAACAAATCTCGCAATCGTAGCCGCATTATCCTGGGTAAATTCGCCCTCCGTGGTTATCATAACGGCCGCCGAACTGTCTTCGCTCTTGGATAACAGTGTGCCGTCGTTCTCAGGAATATTGAGCTGGACCGTTGCAGCCTTGATATTGGCCATACCCTCAAGATCAGACTCAATCTTTTTCTCCATATATACCTTATATTCTCTGATCTTGTCAGACTCAGTCTTGGAGAAGCCCCCGTTTGATACATTCTCGATTCCGTATCCGTCTGCAGGAATATCATTTGCACCAAGAAGAATTGTGGCCCTTGATTTGTCCTGCTTAAGGACTTTGATCTGGAAGCCGTCTTCGCTCACCTGATATGTGATTCCGTCGCCCTCAAGAAGTGATGTAATGGTTGCCGTCTCCTTGGTCGTCTCAGTAATGACCAGAGTCTCATATACCGGCTTGGTCAGAACAGTTGCAAGCACAGCAAAAGCCACTATCACACCTGCTACCGCAGATACGATAATGGTCTTCTGTTTGGGCGAAAACTTATTCCACCATTCCAATAATTTCTTAGGTATTTCTTTTAATTTGTCTACCATCCCCGGTACTCCTAACTATTACCCGGTACTACAAACCGTTATAGATTAATATTCATTATCTCCTTGTAAGCCTCTAAGAGCTTATCTCTTACAGCAACCGTATACTGGAGCGCAGTAGAAGCCTTCTGAAGCGCTATGGTAAGGTCGTGGGTATTATCAGTCAATCCCATCGAGAACTTAAGTTCCTCATTCTCTGCTTCGGACAGATATGAATTGGTCTCATATATATTATTAACGGCAGCATTGAACACATTTGAGAAGGAATCCGTTCCTGTCTCCTCAGCTCTTTGTAAATTGCTGTTTCTTACTGCTTCCTCAATAATCGGACTTGAAATATTGCGTAGACTTGCTATATCTAATGCCATTAGTTTGTCACCTCAGTTAATCAAAATCAGCTTCCCATTGTAAGTCCTTGGCTTGCTATCTGCTTGCTGGCATTGAATGCCGTGGCATTGGCCTCATAGCTTCTGCTGGCATCAATCAGATCCGTCATCTCCTGAATAATATTGACATTGGGATAGGTTACATATCCGTTCTCGTCAGCGTCGGGATGATCCGGATCGTAAACCATGTTACCCTCGCTGGGATCCTCGTAAGTACCGCTCACCTTGACTCCGTTTGACCTGAATCTGTCAGTCTCCCTGCCGAATACTGTTGAAAAACTCGGGGACTTGCCGTTCTTCTCCTCGAAGGTTACGACCTTGCGCTTATACGGGGTACCGTCCTCAGTCCTGGTGGTGTTGGCATTGGCTACATTCTGAGCGATAACATCCATTCTGTATCTCTGGGCAGTAAGTCCTGATGCATTAATATTAAATGAATCAAATAATCCCATACACTACCTCCTCTACTTCATTACTGACTGAAGATTCTTGAACTCATTGGTTAAACTGCTCATAATTCCCTGATACTTGAGCTGATTGGCTGCAAGCTTAATCTGCTCCTGTTCGGGATCTACATTATTCTCATCCAGTCTGTAGGAGTAATTGCCGTAATCGGTATACTGCTTGGCCTCCAGACTTCTGCTCCTAAGATTGCTCACCTTGCTGTCTACGGAGGTATACTTGCTGTTCCTCATAGCCTTCTTAAGCTGGCCCTCGAAGTCGACATCCTGTCTCTTGTATCCCGGCGTATCCTGATTGGCAATATTATTGGCAATCAGTTCATTACGCATTGCGGCTGCATCGGCTGCTTTATCCAGTACATTGATATAATCATATGCATTTGAGCTAATCATATTCTCCTCCTTAAATTAGGAATGGAAACACTATCCTACAATTACACCCTATTCCATTATAAATAATTACAACAAAAAAACAAGAGTATTGACCACATTATCTAGTATTTTTTCACAAAGAACTGCACAATATAGTGTGATTACAGCCCTTGTTTTCTTGACTGTAACAGTCATATGCAAAAAACGGACTTATTGCAGGCAATAAATCCGTTTAAAACACCAATCCGTTTATTCATTTTTCTCTGTTCACACCGGTCATTATAGATAATCACAACCGTCAGTGATCAGGCAAAGCGCAATCAATGGCTCAGTGAAGTACCCTTTTTGAGCTTCTCTATCTCATCAAATACAACTTCGTTTAATACCTTAATATATGTTCCCTTCATGCCGGAGCTTCTGGACTCGATCACTCCCGCACTCTCAAGCTTACGCAATGCGTTGACGATTACACTCCTTGTAATGCCAACCCTGTCTGCTATCTTGCTCGCAACAAGGATACCTTCCATTCCGTTCAATTCATCGAAGATATGAACCACAGCCTCCATCTCAGAGAATGAAAGTGTTGATATTGCGGACTTTACAACCGCTATCTTCCTTGACTCCTCAGCGTTCTCTTCATTCACGGCCCTCAGCATCTCAAGACCGACCACCGTAGTGCCGTATTCACACAGAATGATATCATCTATATCATAGGCCTCTCCGTCCTTATATACGAACAGGGTCCCCAGTCTCTCTCCCGCAATGTCAATCGGAGCAATAATCGCAGTATACTTCCTGATATCATCTCCCTCGAAACCCAGTGTCTCAAGATTGACATTCTCCTTGGTAGACAATACGGACAGCATTCTCTCATTCAAAAGATTGTCGATGAAGCCGCCTACCTTGTCCTTGATAAGCTCATGAATGGGTTCAACCTTACTGTCATGGTCTATTCCAAGCACCTTGCCCTTCTTGCTGATAACAAGAACATTGCTTTCAAGAATATCCTGCATCACATCACAGATATCATTAAAAACCACCTTACTCGAATTATTGTTATGCAACAATTTGCCTATCTTGCGCGTCTTATCAAGTAACTGCACACTGCTCATGGTAAACCTCCTTAACATGGAGATATTTTAGCACATTTATCAGACAATTTCAACAAAACGCATTATTTTTAGTAATAATTCGGGTAAAAAGTCAGTAAATATTTACAAAAGGAACAATCAGTTATCGCTTTTTCCGGCGTCCTCGCTATAAGCACACTCGTCATTCATGCAGACTCTCTTGCCACCCTTAAGCAGCATCGGCTGTCCGCACTTGGGGCAGTTGCTTCCCGACGGTCTCTGCCATACCATGAAATCGCACTCGGGATTGTCTATACATCCATAATATCGTCTTCCCTTACGGGTTGCTTTAATTACAATATCCTTGCCGCACTTTGGACATGCCACACCAATCTTCTCAAAATAAGGCTTGGTGTGTCTGCACTCCGGGAAACCGGAGCAGGCCTGGAATCTTCCGTGAGGACCGTATTTGATATACATCGGTCTGCCGCATTCCTCACACAACTCTCCCGACTGCTCATCCCTTATCTCAATCTTCTCGATTTCCGACTCAGCCTTATCTACAGCGGCCTTGAGGTCTGGATAGAAGTTCTCGATTATGGTCTTCCACTTAACATTGCCCTCCTCAACGCCATCAAGCAGCGTCTCCATAGTGGCAGTGAAATCAACGTCCACAATCTGAGGGAAGGCCTCCTTCATAATGTTGTTTACAATCTCGCCTATCTCAGTAACGAAGATGTTCTTGCCTTCTTTAACAATATATCTTCTGCCCAGAATTGTGGTAATGGTTGTTGCATAGGTTGAAGGTCTGCCGATGCCAAGCTCCTCCATGGCATGAACGAGGCTCGCCTCCGTAAAGTGTGGAAGCGGCTGGGTGAAATGCTCGGTAGGGCTGATATCACTAAGCACAACCTCACTCTTCTCATCTAAATCAAAGAGCAGCGAATTGTTGCCGTCCTTCTCCTCGTCGGCATCCACATATACATTCATAAAGCCCTCAAACTTAAGCGCGCTTGAGCCGGCCGTAAACTTATGTGTTCCGCATGAAAGTTTGACATTGACGGTATCATAAATTGCTGCTGCCATACGGCTTGCAACGAATCTCTTCCAGATTAACTGATAAAGCCTGAACTGTTCCCTTGTCAGGTCATCCTTAACCATCTGAGGTGTTCTGTTTACATCCGTAGGTCTGATAGCTTCATGCGCATCCTGAATCTTCTTATTACTCTTCGGAAGTGTATCCTTAGCCGCAACATAGTTCTCACCATACTGCGATACGATAAATTCCGTAACCATTCTCTCCGCTTCGTCGGATATTCTGGTACTGTCGGTACGAAGGTAGGTAATGAGACCAACCGTACCCTGGCCCTTAATCTCCACACCTTCATACAGCTGCTGCGCTACGCGCATGGTCTTCTGTGTGGAAAAATTGAGAGACTTGCTTGCTTCCTGCTGGAGTGTAGATGTTGTAAAAGGAAGAGGCATCTTCCTGGTCCTGCTGCCATGCTTAAGCTCATCGATAACCATACCCTTACCGCTAAGCTCCTTCATAATGGCATCAACCTTTTCCCTGCTGTCAAGCTCGTGCTCGTCCTCTGTGGCATACTTGGCATGAATTGACTTCTTGCTGTTTTTGGTATTAAGTGTCGCATCAATGGTCCAGTATTCCGTAGGAATGAAATCTGCGATCTCCTGTTCTCTGTCACATACGATTCTTAGAGCCACGGACTGCACTCTTCCCGCAGAAAGTCCTCTCTTAACCTTAGCCCAAAGCACCGGCGAAATCTCATAACCGACCACTCTGTCAAGTACACGTCTTGCCTGCTGAGCATCAACCAGATTCATGTCGATGTCACGTGCGTTCTTCAGGCTCTCCTTAACAGCATTCCTGGTAATCTCGTTGAAGGTGATTCTGTATACCTTCTTGCCCTCAAGCTTAAGTGCCGCGATGAGATGCCAGCTTATAGCCTCTCCCTCGCGGTCAGGGTCAGTCGCCAGATATATCTTCTCTGCCTTCTTTACTTCCTTCCTTAAGGCCGCAAGAATGTCGCCCTTTCCTCTTATTGTTATATAATGTGGTTCAAAATCGCCCTCCACGTCTACTCCGAGACTTGACTTGGGAAGATCTCTTACATGACCCTGGCTGGCCATAACCTTATAATTGCTTCCGAGGAACTTGCCAACCGTCTTCACCTTGGTTGGAGACTCCACGATAACTAGATACTTTGCCATAGTTTTCCCCTATTACTTGTGTTTTCAACATCTTCTGATGTCACGTGCACAACTATACAACAAGATTTTTGGCTTTGCAAGAAAAAATTTTGACGAGTTTCTTCTATTATTATAAAAAACAGGTTGACGAAACGAAAAATATGACATAGAATAATGTTTGCGTGTGTGGCAATACTGTCCGTGTCCGGAGTTGTAGCACACTTAAACCTGATCGAGGAGGTGAGCAACTTGGCTAATATTAAATCAGCAAAGAAGAGAATCTTAGTTGCAGCAAGCAATGCAGAGCGTAACAAGGCTATTAAGTCCGGTGTTAAGACTGCTATCAAGAAGGTATATGCTGCTATCGAAGCTAACGATAAGGAAGCTGCTAAGAAGGCATTAGTCGAGGCTACAGCTACAATAGACAAGGCTACTTCTAAGGGAGTATATCACAAGAATACTTCTTCAAGAAAGGTATCTCGTCTCAGCAAGGCTGTTAACCAGATGGCTTAATAAAAAATATGTTTTCAATTCCCCTTATGACCGTCATCATAAGGGGATTTTTTTGTTCAAAAATATATCACAGTGAATAATTCATTCCATCAATACAATTGATCTTCTTATTTATAGTCATTGTTGTCAGGTGCCGCATAAGCTCGGAGAGACTCATGTTACTTACGCTGCTCACCTTAAAGAAGATTTCGCTCACTGACTGCGGAAGATAATCAAGACAGTTTCTAATCAGTAATTCATCCGGACTTAAGGAGGCACAGAGCAGTTCTTCCTTAGTGACCGAATTGCGGATAGCATTACAAACAGAAGTATCATTAATTCCGTATTCGGAATTCTCAAGAAATTCTTCAACAAAGAGCTCCGGTCTAAGCAGAATCCCCGCTCCGTCCCTAATCAGCTGATTACATCCAAGACTCAGTGAATCCGTAGCTCTGCCCGGGAGAGCATATATATCCTTGCCCTGCTCCAGTGCAAGCCCCACTGTAATCAATGTTCCGCTCTTTTCCCTGGCTTCCATCACAAGTAAAGCATCCGAAAGCCCTGCTATTATCCTGTTTCTTGCAGGAAAAAATCCCGCTACTGGCTTGGTGCCCGGCGGATATTCGCTTATTATACATCCCCGTCTCTTGATATCTTCATACAACTCTCTGTTCTCTGCAGGGTAACAAATGTCAACACCGCAGCCCAGTACAGCACAGGTGTATCCATCAACATCAAGTGTTGACCGTTCTGCTATACTGTCAATCCCTCTTGCCATTCCGCTTATTACACTGATACCGGAATCAGCGATCTCCCTACTGAATTCTCTTGTCATCTGTCTTCCGTATTCGGAACAGTTCCTTGCACCGACAATCGATACCGTCGGTTTGTCGGGTGGTAGCTTACCCAGATAATATAATCCATGCGGAGCATCCGGAATAAGTTTTAATTTCTCAGGATAATCATCATCCTCTATCCCTGTAAATCCAATTTTGCGAGCACTAAGAGTGGCGGCTGCACCTTCAAGTCCCTCCATCTCTCTGGTATTAACAATATTTGTTGCTCCTTCCGGTCCGATAACAGCCATCAATTCTTCATAAGATGCATTCGCTGCAGCATACAGACTCCCAAAACTTCCTATCATTCGTTTAAGCTTACCGGTGGTATTCGCGCCCCTGACTGACTGCATAAATATAGTTGCAATTGATTCTTCCGTCATACAACCCTCCTTCATATTACGCACCTCTGTAGCAGATTGCTTCTGACAGATGGTCGATACTGATAGTATCGCACTCTTCAATATCAGCAATCGTCCGAGCAACCTTTAGAATCTTATGGTAGGCTCTGGCTGAGAAATCCATTGCATTCATGGCTTCCTTTATGAACTCAATCTCCTTTTTTCCAAGCTTGCAGTATCTATTGATAAGAGAGGGCGGAATCTCGCTGTTATATGAAATATCTGTTCCCATGAAACGTCTGCTCTGAACAGCTCGTACTCTGAGCACGGTGTTACGCATGGCTTCGGTTGTGTACACATAATCAGCACCTGCACCTTTATAATCAATGAGTCTGTCAGGATCTGTTTTATCAGCAGTGACCGTGATGTCGATTCGATCCTTGGTAGGTCCCGTCATCTTGCTTCTGTAATGATTAATCTGTGGAAGAGAACAATTACATTTATTCCTGTTTGGGAAGTATCCGCAGGGACAGGGGTTTGCCGCCGCTACCAGCATAAAGTCCGCCGGAAAGGTTGACATGGAATTGACTCTTGCAATATGGATACGCTTTTCCTCCAGGGGCTCCCTGAGTACCTCAATACACTCCCTGCTGAATTCCGGGAATTCATCCATAAATAAAACACCTCTGTGAGCAAGCGAAATAATCCCCGGTCTTGCAAATCTGCCACCGCCTGCGAGTGTCTGCATGGTTGCCGTATGATGCGGACTTCTGAAGGGTCTCATGGTGATAATCGGCTTCTCCTCACTCAAAAGACCTGCAACACTGTATATAGAAGAAACCTCAAGGCTCTCATCAACAGTCAGCGGCGGCATGATGTAGGGGATTCTCTTGGCAATCATGGTCTTACCTGTTCCCGGAGGTCCTATTATCAATAGATGATGAAAACCGCTCGCCGCGATTAATGCCGCACGTTTGCACGCTTCCTGACCAACTATGTCTTCAAAGAGCAGATTATCCTTTTCCTGCTCTTTATCAATAACGGCATCTTCATACAAAGAAGGCGTTAATTCATCGCCTGAGAGTAAATCGATGGTCTCGAGAAGAGTGTTCACAGGATAGATGTCGATGCCCTCCACGAAGGAGGCCTCGCTCCTGTTAGCGCCCGGAACAATGCATCTAAGAAATCCTGCGTCCCTGGCAGCAAGTACTATTGGGAGCACGCCGTTAACCTGACGAACATTGCCATCAAGGCTCAGTTCACCAATGATACAGGTATTATCCAGATGCTTTTGGGGAATCATATCCAAGGAATTGAGAATCCCGATAGCTATGGGCAGGTCGAAGGCCGTGCCGTTTTTGGAAATGGAAGCAGGCGAAATGTTGACGGTAATCTGAACAGGCGGCAGATAAATGCCACTGTTCTTCATACTGACTTTGACACGCTCTTTAGCTTCTCTAACTTCACCGGAAAGTTTGCCGACCATATAGAAGCCGGGCAGGCCCTTGCCCACATCGACTTCTACATCGGCTTGATAACTCCGGATGCCGTCGAGGCCTCCGGAATGAATGATTGAATACATAGCATCCTCCAAATCCGGGATGCAGATATTCAGCGATATATTCGACAATGATTAATATATCAGAATAATGTAAAAATGTAAATTATCGGATACACATCAAAAAATTGATATTGCAATATTCCGATGTTTTTACTCAGCCATTGATATATTCAAGTACACTTTCTACGGCATTGGCACCGTCAGCGGCTGCGGTTACGATCTGACGCAGGGCCTTGGTTCTCACATCTCCGGCAGCATATACTCCGGGAACCGAGGTCTTACCGGTCTCGTCAGCAACAATATATCCTCTGGCATCAAGCTCAAGCTTACCCTTAAGATAATCGGTAATGGGATGTGTTCCGACAGCAACGAAGACTCCGTCAACTGTAAGTACAGTCTCTTCGCCCGTTTTGACGTTTCTCACAGTAAGACCGCTAACGCTGTCCTCACCCTGTACACTAACCGGAACAGTATTTAACACAAGCTCAATATTCTCAGTTGCCCTGACCTTGTCTTCCAGCTTCTTAGCTCCGCGGAAGGCATCTCTTCTATGAACGAGATAGACCTTCTTGCAGCCCCTTGCGAGGAAGAGTGCATCCTCAAGAGCCACGTCTCCGCCACCGATCACGGCAGTGGTTCTGCCCCTGAAGAAAGCTCCGTCACAGGTTGCACAATAGGATACTCCCATGCCCTGCAGTTCTTCTTCTCCCGGGATTCCAAGCTTATTATGTGTGGCTCCGGTTGCAATGATTATTGCCTTTGCCTCAAGCTCACCCGAATCGGTATGAAGCTTAATGGTATCTCCGGTCTCAATTCCCGCAAGAGTGCCCATCTTAAATTCAACACCGGCTTCATCAGCATGGCTTTTTAACTTCTCGGACAGGTCCATGCCCGAGATTCCGGGCAATCCCGGATAATTATCAACATCATAGGTTGTCATGACCTGACCTCCACCGATACAGCTTTCATCGAGTATCAATGTGTCAAGTCCCGCTCTTTTTCCATATATGCCTGCTGTAAGTCCCGCAGGTCCGGCTCCGATTATTATCAAATCTCTCATAAATCTCCTAAATATCCGTTAATCTTTGGTATTCTTTACAAACATAAAATAAAAAACTATACTCATATTAGTTTAGAAAGGAACTGATATGGGTAAAAGTGCACTGATTACGGGTGCCTCCCGCGGCATTGGCAGAGCCATTGCGGAGGCGCTTGCAGGTGAGGGAATGGACCTCTACCTTTTATGTCATAACAATATTGAAATGCTGGATGAGCTTGCATGTAGGCTTACTGAACGCTATTCCATAAGCTGTCATACCTTCTGCGGCGATGTGGCAGACTCTGAATTCATAGATATGGTCTTTAGCAATATTGACAGTCTGGATGTCCTGATAAACAATGCCGGTATCTCACATATCGGGCTGCTTCAGGATATGACCAACGAAGAATGGAATAAGATAATTAATACCAATCTTTCCGGTGTTTTCTACTGCTGCAGGGCTGCAATTCCGCTCATGCTCTCATCACACAGTGGCAGGATCATCAACATTTCCTCTATGTGGGGAAGCGTTGGTGCGTCAATGGAGGTGGCTTATTCCACTACCAAGGGTGGCATGAACTCCTTCACCAAGGCTTTGGCCAAGGAGCTGGCTCCCAGCAACATCGTTGTTAATGCCATTGCCTGCGGAGTAATTGATACAGACATGAACAGCTGCTTCAACGACGAAGAGATGAGTGACCTCATAAACGATATTCCCATCGGAAGACTCGGCAAGCCATCTGAGGTGGCTCAGGTTGTTCTTGAGCTTGCATCGGCTCCCGAATACATGACCGGCCAGATCATCGGTATGGACGGAGGATATATTTAACTACAAACATGTAAAATAGACAACTTGGTAGGTCTTTGTGATTTCCTTAAGCAATGCATCGGCAGCCTGCTTTCTCTCGCTGTCGAAGTTTACGAAGGGATCGTCTAAGATAAGCACGGGCTTATCCTCTTTGTACATGGCATTCACGAGAGCCATTCTCATACAGAAGCCGACAAGGTCCTGACAGCCGACGCTGTACAGCCTTACATCTCTCTTGTGTCCTAACTCTACGGTGGATATTTCTATATTCGCATCCATATTATATTCTGAGGCATCTTTCCCACTTATCTTACTGTAATATTTTGCAAAGCTGTCCATAAGCGGCTTCATGTACTTAGCCGTCATGGCCTCTTTAGCTTCGGTAAGATATTTGCCGGACAGCTTCAGAAGCTCATAATTTTTCTCTTCCTGACGCAGACTCTCTTCTTCGGCATCAAGCAGTTCCTTATCATTCACCCATTCATCGAAGTTCTCCATCATGGTTTTTCTCTGGTTCAGTACTGCATCTCTTTTCTGCTTAACTTCATCCTGAGCAGCTCTGAGAGAACGGATCTTTTCCGCAAGTTGTGCAAGGCTTAAGCTCTCATCCGGCTTCTCAACCTGTCTAAGCTCCTCAATGTTATTGCTCTCATCATATTCCCTAAGAATACTTATCTGCTTTTCTAAGGTCTTCTGATCATTCTGATATGTGTTGAGTCGTCTCATAAGATCCTTAAGAGATGTAACGAAATCATCCTCTATACTGTAATTCCACCTGGTTACGAAGGTGGCAAGCATACGCTTCTTATCCTCATGGTCTCGTTTCTTATCCTTGATATCCTCGAGGCGCTTGCTCATATCATCATACTTCCTCGCTTCATCCTGTAAGCGCAGAAGCTCATCAAGGGCAGTTTCCTCCCGGAATACACAACCATATTCTGTAAGATAATCCTTTACCCTCTTATCCATATCATTTCTTGACCGGATATCTTCGGTAATCTTTTTTTCCATTTCAGATAGGCGTGCTTCAAGCTCATCACATTCAGCATTGGCCCGGGCATTCCTCTTCTTTATTGAGAAAACCGTGATAATTATACCCGCAATAAGAACCACTGCCGATACAATACTGCCGATAAGCCTCAATGTATTTGATGGTAGAATCACAAGCGACAGGATAGCCATAAGCATGGATGCAATAATCATTATGATTCCTACTATCGAGTCCTTGGGAAGTGTCCTCATGCTGAGTCTTACGGCATCTCTTTCATTCTGGAGCACGCTAAATTCGCTCTCACGTCTCTGTTCATCAAGGAGTCTCATATCCCTTCCACGCCAGAGTCCGGTTATCTCCAGGTGTGTAGCTCTGTCCATGGGCTTCTCATAAAACTTATCCTTCAGCGCCTCATACTCACTCTTCTCTTCCTCGTTAAGCTCCATATCGGCTATATTCTCAGCCTCGACGCTTAATCCGGATGCAACAGACAGTTTCTCATCAATATCCGATTCAAGCGGGAGAACTCCAAATGCCTCCAGCTCCTCCTCGATCTGTTTCTTGCTGTTGTTGACATCCTCTTCGTACTTATCATGAGTACTGAGTTTCTCACTGATATCCTTGTATTTGGCTATCTTCTCACTTAGAACTTCATACTCACCTATCTTAACGTCATATCCATCATACTCAGCTGTAAGTTCACGCAGCATATCATCCTGCTGATGCAGGGTATCCTCGATACTGTTGCCCGCATTGACCTTCTGGCGCAGAGCAGCCACACTATCCTTATGCTTCCTGATACTGCCTGTCGCCTTGACCGGATGTCTCTTGTTAAGCAGATCTGCAATCTTGTCATGGGCCTTATCATAGCAATCCAGATCCTTGGTATTATCGGCAATATTACCAATCTTGTTATTGATGTCACCGGTTGTGTTGGTTATGACATCATTCTGTCCGATATAGGCACTCCTCATATACGACTGACTGTCCACGCCCATAAGCTCTCTTCCAAGCTCTGTTGAGTAATCATCGCTGGGCAGATTGGTAGCCTCGTCAATAAGTTCGAAAGTGTCCTCTATTGCCTTACGTCCGAAGGTTCTCCTGACAGTATATACCTTGCCCTTCTCTTCGAAGGTCATGCTTCCGCCATAAACGCCACCCTGCCAGGGCTCCCACCTCTTACGCTCATTCTCGATTATGGTTCTCTTGCTCTCTCCCTCAAAGCCATAGAGCATGATTCTTATAAATGCGGCTGTGGTTGACTTACCGAAGCCGTTCTTACCGACTATTCTTGTACAACCTGTCATTTCTATGTGTCTGTCTGACAGCCCACCGAAATTCTCTATGTACAGTTTCTTGATTCTCAACTATATTTCCTCCCCCGACATTGCACGAAGACCGATTTGCACGATTGCTTTCTTATCTTCTTCGGAAATATCCGTCGCCGCCATTATCCTTCTTACATATTCGCCCTTAAGAGACATGTCCATAAGATAATCATCTATATTTATCTTAAGCGAGGACTCATCACAGACCTTCACGAAATAGAATTTGTCTTCATAATGCTTGGCTATGTAATTCGCATCACGCTCAGCCTCTACATCGGTCTGTCCCTTAAGAACAATCTTAAGTAGATCTCTACTCCTCACCGAAGCTTCAGCTATACTGTCATCAATCCTGTCAATGACATCCATGGTAGTCATGCAGTCCGTAATGTCGCAATTCAGTATAACCATATCTCTTGCGGCGAACTTAACAAATTCCCTGCTTTGAGTCTTCTTCTCCTCATCAATGGTAAGGAGCACAAAGCCATGGTCACCCGGCTCATCAAAGCCCCTGCCTTCGAGACATCCGCTGTAACAGTACACTCCGCCCTCATCCAGCTTCTCTTCCTTGTAGTAATGAATATGTCCAAGTGCAAGGTAATCAATATTCTTATTCCTAAGTTCTTTGATATTCACAATCTGGGTCTTGTCCTTACCCACACTTACGGATTCCTGTCCATGCATTGTAACAATGTTAAATCGCGAGGGACTGAGAAGCAGGCTGTTCGCCACACCATTGTTATTCTCAGCATTAAGCTCTATTCCGGTTATCGTGATATTCTGATTTCCCTTGGGATAGTAGGTTATGAAGCTGTCCGTAAACAGGAACAGATTGTCCGGTATGCTCTCAAGTCCCGCCAGGAAATTATCCCTGTCATGATTACCCATAAGATAATAGAACTCTATATCCTTATTACTCCTGATGGTACGCTCAACTGTATTCCTGGTTAATGCAGATATATTGGAGGTATCAAACATATCTCCCGCAATAATAATGGCATCCACCTCATGAGCAGAAGCATAATCCACCATATTGACGAAGGTATTTAATATCTCGGCCTTCCTCTCCTTAGCCTTGTCGGGATTGAGATTGGAAGTCATTCTGCTGTCTAAATGCAGGTCTGCACAATGAATAATCTTCATAATTCTTTGGTTTACTTTCTTGTATACTTTACAAATCTATAGGTGGTATCAAAATAAGACTGCTCCTCACCGGCAGCAGTTATCTCCCATTCCGGCATCTGATCGAGGTTTGGAAAATGTGCATCCGCCTCATAAGCTCTGTCAACTTTGGTTACATGGACCGTATCGCAATATGGAAGCAGCTGCTCATATATTGTCTCTCCTCCGACCACATATACCCTGTTGCTGTCATAGCGTTTCAGAACCTCCATAAGCTCGCTTATGTCATGAACCACCGTGGCTCCCGGTATCTTTAGGTCGCTCTTCCTTGAAAGTACGATATTATCCCTGTTGGGAAGCGGTTTTCCGCCCGGGAAGGTCTCCATGGTCTTCCTTCCAAGTACTATTGCATTACCTGTGGTCTCTTCACGGAACATCTTCATATCAGCCGGTATGCTGATTAGCAGTTCCCCCTTATTACCTATTCCCCAATTCTTATCAACATTAACAATAGCGTTCATTCCCTCTCCAGTCCTAAATCAAATCTATATGGCAATCGGAATATCGATTATCTGTTCTCCCGTAATATAATTCTCTACCGATACATCATCCTTGGTAAATTCATAAAAATCGTGCTTATCGGGATTCAACGTAAACTTCGGTGCGTCATACTGCGGTCTCTCAATAAGCTCCTTGATTATCGGTATATGTCTGTCATAGATATGGGCATCGGCAATGACATGCACCAGCTCACCCACCTTCATATCACAGGTTCTTGCAAGCATATGCAGAAGCACGGCATACTGAACCACATTCCAGTTATTGGCAGCAAGTATATCCTGAGACCTCTGATTGAGAATACCGTTCAGAGTAAGCTTATCCTCACCCTTCTTCTGTGTTACATTGAAGGTCATACTGTAAGCGCAGGGGTAGAGATTCATCTCTGATAAGTCACTGTGAACATAAATATTGGTAAGGATTCTTCTGGAAAAGGGATTGTTCTTAAGGTCATAGATCACCCTGTCGACCTGATCCATCATACCCTCTTTATATTTATGTTTAACTCCCATCTGATATCCGTAGGCCTTACCTATTGAGCCGTCCTCATCCGCCCATTCATCCCAAATATGTGATGACAGATCATTGATATTATTCGACTTCCTCTGCCATATCCACAGCATCTCATCCGTGGCAGACTTAAGCGCTGTCCTTCTAAGGGTAAGCAGAGGGAACTCCCTACTCAGATCATATCTGTTCACCACTCCGAACTTCTTGATAGTATATGCACTCTCACCGTCCGGCCAGTGCGGTCTTACCTTCTCTCCCTCAGTGCTTGTACCATTCTCAAGTATGTCCTTACACATATCTACGAATACTCTGTCTGCGTAACTCATAATTACCTCACTATCTGTCCCACTTATCACAAAGTGAATTGATCTGGTCTGCGAACTTGGCAAGGTCCTTGTTGGCACCGCCCTCATTCTTCTTAATGATTCCGATAAGTCTCTGTCCTGCACCCATAAGTCTTGAGAAGACATCGCTTCCGCCACTCTTCTTCTTAGTCAGCTTAAGTCTCACAGGTGTAGCCTCATAATCAAAGGTTCCGTTAATCAGATCAAACCTTGTTCCGCTGTAAGGAGCGTAAGCATCCATATCAAGCTCGTCACCTAGCAGTTTTGCGAAGCTGTCGGTCACCTCATCTTCACCATGAACAACGAACACCTTCTTCGTGGCGGGACCGTAATGGCTGGCCCACTCCTTCAGTCCTTCCATATCTGCATGTCCCGATATACCTGCAAGAGTTCTGATATCCGCCCTTATCTCAATAGTCTCGCCAAACAGCTTAACCTCATTCGTTCCGTCAATGATGGCTCGACCCAGTGTTCCCACAGCCTGATATCCAACGAAGAGAATCGTACACTCCGGTCTCCAGAGGTTATGCTTCAGATGATGTCTGATACGGCCTGCCTCACACATACCTGATGCTGAAAGTATTACCTTCGGTGACATGTCCATATTGATAGCCTTTGATTCATCCGAAGTAATGCTAAGCTTCAGTCCGGGGAAGGAAATAGGGTTAATGCCCTTCTTCACCAGAGCCATCGCATCCTCATCAAAGCATTCCATCTCATTCTTATGGAAGATACTTGTTGCCTCAACCGCCAGAGGACTGTCAACATATACCTCAAAATCAGGGAAGCCCTGAATCATATTATCCTGCTTGATCTGCCTGATGAAATAGAGCATCTCCTGAGTACGTCCTACCGCAAATGAGGGAATAACCACATTACCGCCCCTGTTGAAGGTTGACTGTATTATCTCAGCAAGCTCCTTCACATAATCAGGTCTTGTAGTAGAGTGCACCCTGTCACCATAGGTCGACTCCATGATAAGATAGTCTGCCTCGGGTTGACCATACTGCGGGTCTCTGAGAAGCGGCTGGCTCTTATTACCGATATCACCTGAGAAGACCAGCTTTCTGGTCACTCCCTCCTCGGTAAGCCACACCTCAATAGAAGCCGAACCGAGCAGATGTCCCACATCAGTGAATCTGATCTTAATACCCTCACACAGTTCAATCTCGCTGTTATATTCACAGGGCACCAGCCTCTTAATAATGCCATCGGCATCCTCCAGAGTGTAGAGCGGCTCGCTGAGAGCCATGGTAGCACTTCTCTTAGCCTTCCTGTTGTGCCACTCAGCCTCCTGCATCTGGATATGAGCACAATCCCTAAGCATTATGTCACACAGGTCTGCACTTGCCTTGGTCGTATACACCCTGCCCCTGAAGCCTTTGGCATACAGAAGCGGCAACATACCGGAATGGTCCACATGAGCATGTGTCAGAAGAACATAATCAATGAGCGGTGCCTCCACCGGCAACGCAGCATTCTCGTACAGATTAACACCCTGCTCCATACCATAATCAACCAGTATGTGCTTACCACATGCGTTAAGATAATGACAACTGCCCGTAACCTCGTGAGCAGCCCCGATAAACATTAATTTCATGCTGTCTCCTTTACCCCAATACCACTTTCAACAAGGCTTCCATGCGCTTACCTGCGCGTCTGAAACCTACAGATAATTATACCATACAGACACCCCAAAATAAACCTAGTCCGAATGGTAGTTCCCTCCTCAGTTCCCCTTATGCTTCAGCTCATAATAAAACAGATACTGCTGGATAATACCTGCCTTCGAACCGTAATATCCATAGTCAAAGCCACTCGGATAATACTTATCAAGCAGTTGCCTGACATGTGTGTCAACAGGGAATGCCTCCACATGATGAAGCCCGAAGAGACACACGCAATTGGCCACCTTCGGCCCGATTCCGTTTCGCTTTACCAACTCCTCCATAGCTTCTGCGTAACTTAGCTTTGGCAAAAGCGCCAGCAACTCGGGATGCTCCTGTCCGTAGAGATACATATCCTGCAGGAACTTTACTCTGTATCCAAGCCCTAATTCCCTGTTCTCTAAGCAGGCTATGTCAATATCTCCGGGATAGGGAAAATGCCCACATATATTACACAGTTTTTTTACAGAGCCGGTGATTCTGCCTATATTGTTATTCTGCGAGATTAAGAAGGTAATTATCATCTCCCACAGGTCCTGCTTAAGTATTCTGATTCCGCTTCCAAGCTCATAGCATTCCTTCACATGGTCATCACCTGAATTCATGATCAGCCTTCCGATAGCTTCATAATCGGTATTAAGATCAAGATAGACTCTCCAGTATGAATCCCACTCCTCATCGCTGCAGGATACATCGAAGCTGTTACCCTTCTGTCGTATCAAAAGAGGTTCTCTATCCCTGCACTCATAGCTTTCACCGGGAATTAGGAATGTAGACTCATCTACCTCCTCCCATCTGAAGCACTGTCCACTCTCCGCTATCTGCTTTAGATCAAGATTATTAATAGTGCGGGTATTCTTAAATTCCATATTAATCACATCACTTCCCATATCTTACCTCCTCATGCCAAATAACAAAAACAGGAAGGATTGCAACAATCCTTCCTGAATCAAGCTTTATTTGAACCAATCACACCCTGAGTGAATTGTTACCCATGGTATGGTCCATACGCCATTCGATACAGCGCTTGAGATAATGAATATATTCCGGATTCTTACACATACCCTTTCCCTCGACATCCGAAAGTTTGGCAACATCCATTCCGTTACAGAGCGTCGTCTTCATAACTATATTGAGGGCATCTACACAGGTGTCATTGGCAATATACGTGCCTATTCCGAAAGCAGGCTTAACTCTGTCCTTAAAGAATCGGTTAATTGCCGTAGCCCTCTCAAAGTCGAGCGAATCGGAGAATAGCAGGGTCTTGGTCTTCGGATCGATTTCCAGAGACTCGTAATGCTTGATCATCTTCTCACCCCACAAAAAGGGATCGCCCGAGTCATGTCTGACACCGCTGAAAAGTGTCGCATAGGTTAGCTGGAAGTCCTGAAGGAAGCAGTCTGTCGTGATCGTATCCGTAAGAGCTGTTCCGTTAAGTACTCCATATTCCTTCACCCATGCATCAAGTGCATACCAGTTGGAGAAGGCAGGATTATGCTTATGATTGCCCTGACCTATACACATTATCCACTCATGAGCCATTGTTCCGACAGGAGTGATTCCGCACTTTCTCGCCAAATATACGTTACTTGTTCCGACAAGATTAGTACCGGGCACTTTTACCGTCATAAGCTCTCTTACGGCAAGCTCCTGTGCCTCAGCGGACAGTCTCCTTCTCAGACCGAATTCCGAATAATTGCCCAGCTCATAGGTACCGTTCCTGATACCTTCGATTTTGTCCCTAAGCCTCTCCTTGAAGGAAGATAGAAGCTCATCATAATCATAGGCCATTCTAAAATAGACCTCGTTGACAATGGCAAGAACCGGGATCTCATACATCGAGGTATTGAGCCAGGTACCCACAGTCTCAATGGTTAGTCCGCACTCAGCATCCGTACCGAAGATGAAGTCCTCATATCTGGGTTTCCAGAGTCTTAAGAAATCAATATATGATCCCTTAATCCACTTGATGTTGTCAAGATATGCAAGCTCATCCTCTGTGAAACGAAGCTCGCAGTACAGCCTGATCTGATTCTTAATCTCCTCCACCATCTCGGGAGTAAAATGTATATCTTTGTTTCTGCATCTGAAGCTCCATGTGGTCTTATAATCACTGAACTGGTGATATATGGTCTGACCCATGGAAAACTTGTATGCATCTGTCTCAAGGAGACTTGATATTATTCTATGCATTATTCCTATTTAGCATCTACGCTGTAGTTAGGTGCTTCCTTTGTAATCTGAATGTCATGTGGATGTGATTCCTTAAGGGATGCTGCAGTAATCTTAACGAATTTGCCGTTCTCCTTAAGCTCTTCTATATTCTGTACTCCACAGTAGCCCATACCTGAACGAAGACCACCGAGAAGCTGGAATACGGTATCCTCCACAAGACCCTTATACGCTACACGACCTTCAACGCCTTCGGGAACGAGTTTCTTGGCATTGGACTGGAAGTAACGGTCCTTACTTCCGTTCTCCATACCCGCGATGGAACCCATACCTCTGTATACCTTGTACTTACGTCCCTGATAAAGCTCGAAGTCTCCGGGGCTCTCCTCGCAGCCTGCGAACATGCTACCCATCATACATACATCTGCACCGGCCGCAATAGCCTTAGTGATGTCTCCCGAATATTTGATACCACCGTCAGCGATAACGGGGATTCCATATTCTTTGGCAACGGCGTATGCATCCATAACTGCGGATATCTGAGGAACACCGATACCTGCAACGACTCTTGTCGTACAGATGGAACCGGGACCCATACCTACCTTAACTGCATCCGCTCCTGCCTCGATAAGGTCCTTAGCAGCCTCTCCTGTTGCGATATTACCTGCAATAACAGGAAGATCAGGATACTTCTCCTTGATCATTCTCAGACACTTGAGCACATTCTCCGAATGTCCGTGAGCCGAATCAAGTACAACCACATCAACGTGGCTCTTAACAAGAGCTTCCACTCTCTCAAGCACATTGGCTGTAATTCCGATAGCTGCACCACAGAGCAGTCTTCCCTGTGAATCCTTGGCAGCGAGGGGATACTTGATAGCCTTCTCAATATCCTTAATTGTAATGAGTCCCTTGAGATTGAAGTCATCATCAACTATGGGAAGTTTCTCCTTACGAGCTTTGGCAAGGATTGCCTTAGCCTCATCAAGCGTGATGCCTTCCTTGGCAGTGATGAGATTCTCACTTGTCATGGACTCCTTAATCTTCTTACTGAAATCTGTCTCGAACTTAAGGTCACGGTTAGTGATAATACCTACAAGCTTCCTTCCCTCAGTAATCGGAACACCTGAGATTCTGAACTTCGCCATAAGCTCGTCAGCGTCCTTAAGGGTATGCTCGGGACTCAGTGAAAATGGATCAGTAATTACTCCGTTCTCAGACCTCTTAACCTTATCCACCTCGTCCGCCTGCTCTTCAATCGACATATTCTTATGGATGATACCGATACCACCCTGTCTTGCCATGGCAATTGCCATTCTATGCTCGGTTACAGTATCCATACCTGCACTCATAAGCGGAATGTTAAGCTTGATTGTCTTTGTCAGTCTGGTTGAGACATCAATTGAATTGGGAACCACATTAGCATATGCCGGAATCAATAATACGTCATCGAATGTAATTCCTTCTTTAATAATCTGACCCATGTTTTCCTCCTAATATATGAATTTAATTGTTACCTAAGATCTAATCTGTGTATACCTTGAAAGGTGCCACATCCTTAATTGCCTTGAAGAGTCTCTCATCCGGCTCTATTCTGAAGCACTTATTGCCGTCATAATACATATCGTAGACAGGATTCACAGGGTCTGTCATCATAGAGCTGAAGTCCTTAAACTTAGCCCCACGGTTCTTGTAGCCCTGTAATCTGGCACTTCCCACAGGTGCCATAATCTCCAGCTTCTCAAGGTCAAGGGTAATAAGGTGCTTCCTTGACTGCTTGGCATAAATTACATCAATATCCATTTCCTTATCTGTAAGGGTGTATTCGTATTCGATATCAGCACGAAGTCCGCATAGATTAGCGCACAAGCCGGTGATAACGGCAAAGATTAACGGAAAAATACTAAGTATTCCCGTAAATGTCAGCAGCACGCCGAGTACTGTCAGAATCCAAAGAACAATCTTCAATACAACCAGAAGCGTTCTCTGCTTAACCTTTACAAGAAATTCTATATGTTCGTTCATGTCATCCTCCGTATGTTTAGCCTATTCTATTACAATAAATAGTAATATTCAAGTAATTTTTCAGATTAATATTCGCTAAGATAATTAATAAAATCTATTGCCTGCTCCTTATTCTTACTCTCACAGACAATACCGATATATACAGGCTCATCACTGCCCTCATACCACTTTAGCTTACTTATGCAATCCCAGTTTGTTATGTCCATTCCGGACACCTCTGTGTTGCCGCCGTACTCCTCAGTAAGCGAGGTTGTATGAGCCCTGTCGGAATATTTGGAATAAGTATCTGCATCCATTAGCTTAGACAGATCAATGAAATATCCCATGTCGGCATACTTCTCAAATATTTCCTTAGAACCGATAACCACATCTATCTGCTCTGCCGCGGTAGCTACGAAGAAGCGCTGCTCATTCTGATAATTGGAATAATTATCATAGAAGCAATAGCTTGCATCAATCCTCATCTCCGTCTTCCCTGCATCATAATCGGTTGTTTGGAAATACTCATCCAAAAAAAGTGAATATTCCACCTCCTGATTGGCATTAAGCAGCGCTACGGACAATACCGTATCCTTAGCCGTAACAATAGAATGAACCAGTGATATCAGAAAAACAAGTACTCCTATTCCCACAATCACCGGAATCTTATAATAATAGACATAGTACTTGAATTTATACCAGTTAGATTTCCCCTGAAGTCCCTCCATTCTGGATATCTTTATTTCATCCTTTAGAGAATTACCCTTCATGATACGCCTTTCTGAATATGTTTTGGTATTCCTACATCGTACCGTACATGGTCAGAATCATCTGGGCGCTTTCCACCAGATTGATTCCGCTCTCCATACTGCATCTTTGAATGTATTTATGTGCTTCATCTTCCGTGAAGCCGTTGCGTTCTATGAGAAGAAGCTTGGCAGAATTGATTATCTGCCTTTCCTCATCACTTCTGATTCTTGGTTTAAGTCTGTTCTCACGCCTGCGCCTGTTCGCCGCCATAACCATCATCTCAATGGTACTGTAGAAGTCACTGAGACATAACGGCATCGGAACGGACATAATCCCGCTGCCCTGAAGGTCACCTCTATGCTGCTTGGATACCAGAACCAACAGTTCAAAGCCCGGTGGCATGCACTCACCGATCTCAGTACACAGCACATCTGCCAGCTTGTAGGCACATACAATTATTCCGCTTCCCAGTCCGTCCGCAATGCTTAGGGTCTGGGCACCGGTCGTACATACTGCCGCAACGTTATATCCGTTTCTGATGAGGATATTCTTCACATTTTTCGCATCATCAAGCCTCGGAAAGGCAACAATGATGTTTACTGCCATGTGATATCTCCTAATTTACGAATAATCAATATTTATCAAGATAATGCTCTACTTCCCAGTCGGTCACGTGGGCACAGTATGCATTCCACTCTTTCTTCTTAATATCTATATAATTATTACCAAGCTCACTTCCGAGTGTATCCTTAATCAAGTCATCCTTTTCAAGCTCTGCAACTGCCTCATACAGGTTAGAAGGCAGAATGCCGCATGAAGCTGTCCACTTGCAGATTGTCTCAGTTGAGGGCATTATCTTCTCTCTTATTCCCTCAAGGCCTGCCCTTAAGCATACCGCAAGAGCCAGGTAGGGATTGGCTGAAGGATCCGGAGTCCTGAATTCAATTCTTGCATTCTCACCGCCATCCTTAGGGATCATGAATATCAGGTTCTTGTTGTTACCGAGTCTTGTATATGAGTTCACAAGCGGATTGGTTATTGCCGAGATTGCCCTGATATGCTTGGCGATACCGCCCAGGAAATACATTGCATCTTTCGATACACCGTACTCACCGTTCTCGTCATAGAAAGCGTTCTTTCCGTTCTTAACCAGCGACATATTGATATGCATGCCCGAACCGTTTACGCCTGACTTGGGCTTGGGCATAAAGGTGCCGTGAAGACCATGTCTCTTGGCAATGGTCTTAACCGCAAGCTTGAAGGTCTGTATATTGTCGGCTGTCTTAAGTGCCCTGTCATACTGGAAATCAACCTCATGCTGTGCAGGAGACATCTCATGATGAGAGCTCTCCACAGTGAAGTTCATCTGCTCTAGTGTCAACACAATATCTCTTCTTGCATTCTCACCAAAGTCGGAAGGACCACAGTCAAAGTATCCCGCTTTTTCATTGGTAAGTGTTGTCGGAAGGGCATTCTCATCGGTGTTAAACAGGAAGAATTCACATTCCGGTCCGACATTGAATTCATAGCCTAAGGCAGCAGCTTCATCTATTGCCTTCTTTAGTATATATCTTGGGTCTGCCTCATAGGGCTTATCCTCCAGTGTATATACGTCACAGAACAGTCTTGCAACCTTACCCTGCTGAGGCCTCCATGGGAATATCTCGAAGGTATCCAGGTCAGGCCTAAGATACATAGTCTTATCAGCCTCTACGCTGTAATCCTCAATTGCGGATGCATCAAAAGAGCAACGTCCGTCAAGTGCCTTCTCAAGCTGACTTGAGGTTACAGCCATATTCTTAAGATTGCCGTAAATATCCGTGAACTGAAGTCTGATGAATTCAACATCCTCTTCCTCCACTCTTCTGAAAATATCTTCCTTGGTATTACTCATATTTACCTCCAATTACTTTATCTTTTTGTATATATCCTTTAGTTCATCAATTTCAAAGGTGTAATCCGTGTTACAGAAGTGACAGTTCATGGTGATGGGTTTGCCATCGTCTATAATCGACTTAATCTCTTTCCTGCCAAGGGAGATCAGTGCCTTGGTCAACCTGTCCTTGGAACAGTTGCACTTAAAGCCCACCGGCATAGTATCCGTAATCTCAATATCAAAGCCCTTTAACACTTCACCCAGTACCTCTTCGGGGGTTAAGCCAGAGTCAAGCATGGTCGTTACCGGCTTAAGAGACTTAATATTCTCTTCAAGCTTAGATAGTACCTCATCACTTGCAAATGGCATGAGCTGTATTATGAAGCCGCCGGCCCTCTTAACAGTAGCATCCTGTCTGTTCATCAGAACTCCAAGACCCACACTTGAAGGTACCTGCTCAGAGGTTGCGAAATAATAGGTTAAGTCCTCTGCTATCTCACCTGTCTGCAATACAACCTGTCCGGAATAGGGTTCCTTCAGACCCATATCCTTAATAACCGTAAGAACTCCGTTTCCTATGCTGCCACCGACATCGAGCTTACCCACCGGGGATGGCGGGAGCATGACCGAGGGATTGGCTGCAAAGCCCTTAACCTCGCCTCTGCTGTCAGCCGTGACCACTATACTTCCTATTGGACCGTCTCCGTCAATTCGAAGGGTCACCAGATCGTCCTCATTCTTAAGCATGCCTCCCATCATAACTCCCGCTGTCAGGAGTCGACCCAAGGCAGCACTTGCAACCGGGCTTAAGTTATGCCTGGCTCTGGCTTCCTCAACCGTATCAAGTGTGGATACCGCGAAAGCCCTTATTGCAGCATCCGCTGCAGTTGCTCTGACTAAATAATCCGACATATTAACCTCTTGCTTCTATATATTCCTTAAGGAAGGCAAACAGCGCATCCATCTCCTCATCCGTGCCGATTGAGATTCTCAGTCTGTTGCTTATCCTGTCTTTATTCCACCATCTAAGGTAAATTCCCGCACTTTTTGCAGCATTGAATATGTCTGACGCGGGGATGGACTCATGTGTTGCGAATACAAAATTGCTCTTACTGTCCGGCATGTCAAACCCGAGTTCACGTAAACGTACCTTAGTGCGCTCTCTGGTCGCAATAACCTTATCACAGGTCTCCTTAAAATATTCCTCATCCTCAAGAGCTGCCGTACCTGCTGCCACCGTCAGTCTGTTCATGGTATATGAATTAATCGAGAACTTGACATCGTTCATATATTTAATCAGTTTCTCATTACCAAATGCCATGCCGATACGCGCACCGGCCATGGAACGGGACTTGGAATAGGTCTGAACTATTAGCAGATTGTCATATTTATTAATCAGGGGAAGCATTGAGGTTGCGCCGAAATCAACATAGGCTTCATCTATAATTACGACCGAATCCGGATTCTTAGCAACGATTTTCTCAAGTTCCCTAACATCCTTCTCAACACCTGTTGGTGCATTGGGATTGGGGATTACTATACCTCCGTTTGGAACGAGATAATCCTCGATATTGATTCTGAAATCATCATTGAGTTCAACCATTCTGTATGGAATCTTATAGAGGTCAGCCCATACATCATAGAAGGAATAGGTGATATCGGGGAACAGAATCTCCTTATCACTGTTAAAGAAGGTCATGAAGGCAATTGCAAGCACATCATCGCTTCCCACTCCCACAAAGACCTGATTACTGTTAAGCCCGTAATATTTTGCAAGCGCCATACCAAGCTCTCCGGCGTTAACATCGGGATAAAGCCTGAGCTCATCTATATCATAATTACTAAGCACTTCCCTAACCTTAGGTGACGGCGGGTAAGGATTCTCATTGGTATTAAGCTTGATAACCTTACTCTTCGGCTGTTCACCGGGCACATAAGGAACTACCCTTTTAACATTATCTTCCCAACTCATCTATTCTGCCTCCTAAACATTAAGTATACCAAAATTAGCCTGATACTAACAGTAATTTTTTTGCTAAATACTTTACAGAATGATTATGCTGATATATAATACAGACACTTTCCGAAAAGTTCAGACAGACATTGGCAGAGCCTTATGGGTCTGCATTTTATACTGTTTAGAACCTAAGGGGGTATTATGAATTTATTTAAGAATTTCGGCACTGCTCTTATGGGTAGTGCCTTGTTTTTTCTTGCCTGCTTTCTCTTTATTTTCGCTCCGGTTCATGCCGAAGAGACAGGAGAGACATCAACATCAATAGTCAGGCGCAATCCAATTTATCATGTACATACGGGTGGAAGCGGCGGAGGCGGCTGTTACACCATTCATAGAACCGGCACTCGTACCTATACGGAGCAATGCTCGGGTACCAGAGTATATTGGCCTCTGCTTGACACAACCCAGTGCTCGGTCTGTGGTGCATCCTACTACGGAGCCAACAACGTCGGAAGCCGCTGTACCAAGGAAACCACAAGAGAAGAAAGCTACAGCTACTACGACCTCGGCTGTGGCAAGTCAGGCAGCACCCTGCTTGGCTACGTCACCTATACCGTGGATACTACCGAGTGGGTCAAGGAGGTTCATGTAGATATAAGCATTGAGAATATCGGCATGACGATCAGCCAGACACCCTACCGGGAGAATGGCTCTAACTCAGATTCAGGCAGCTTCACGGTAACAGAGAACGGTACCTACACATACGGTATCAATGCTGATGCCAACTCCGGAACCGGAGCAGCCAACTTCACCGTCACAATCACAAACATCGACCATACGGCGCCCATAATACCAAGCTATGACCTGCAGCCCACAGACTGGGTAAAGGAGGGCGTGCTGTTAACCCTTGAACCTGCCGTTGACTATCAGCCGGATATGAGTATGGGCTGTGGTCTTCCGGATAATTATATCAGCTATGACAATGGGCAGACCTGGAGTGCTGAGCTAACCCACTTCTATGAAGATAACGGTGATTACGAGATACTTATCAGAGATAAGTTGGATAATACAGGAGGCATTAGCTTTACTATCGACAATATCGATCATGAAGCGCCCAATATCACCACCTTCGCCTATGATGATACAATGAATATCCGCTCCACCGTTCTCAACGTGGAATGTAATGACCTTCTGTCTGACTCTCGTGAGGGTGTAGGACTTGCTGATCTTCCGTTTAGTTATGACGGAGGCACTACCTGGACTGATATTCCGCATCTTGATATTACCCACAATATGGACATTCACTTCATTGTCAGGGATAAGCTGGATAACAGAGCTGAGCGTATTCTTACCATTACTAACATAGACGATTACAAGCCCAATGTATCCCATATTCTTTATCCCGGCTACTGGACCAATCAGGATGTAACAGTGACCTTCATAGCCGATGACAGACGTCCCGATAACATAGACGGTGTCGGACTGCCGGATGACTGCTTCTCGTATGACAGTGGGAAAACCTGGACATCTAAGGACAGCATATCAGTATCGGAAAACGGCGATGTAAAGGTTGCTGTAAGGGATAAGAACGGCAACATCAATTATTACAGTTTCACACTTGAGAGTATTGACAAAACAGCGCCAAGTATAAGTGCTTCCTATGTCCTTACGGACGATTCTTTCGCTGCTGTTCTGTCGATGTCTGCATCGGATGCAGAGTCAGGCATTGATTATAACAGCATAGTATGGAACGGAGACGGTGTCTCCATGTCCGGAAGCAGCGTTATTGTTGAGCGAAACGGAGCTTATACCGTAAGTGTCAAGGACAAGGCCGGTAATGAAGCCACAGCAGGTGTGTTCATAGGCGATATTAATGAAAAAATAATAAATAGAATCCTTGATGCATTTGAGGATGATGTGGAAGACAACGGTATTTTCCATGACGGCAATCTTCCACCTGTATATTACAGGCTGCCGCCCCTGCAGGCTTCACATAACGACAGCACAATGGATACCCTGACCGATAATGATACCCGCTCATGGCTTGAACGCCTGTCAGATAGGATAAGTGAGTGGTGGAACAGCCTATCTTTCTTTGAGAAGGCATTAATTGTCTTTAGTCTGCTTGGATTAATCTTCGGCATCTTCTTCCTAATCTTCCTGTATTACAGGTCAGTATGGATATATTCAGAGATTGAGGATGAACGCTTCATGCTATTAGGCATCAAGGCTGTATTTAAGGAAGAGGGAATATTTGTACTTAAGTTATCGGAAAAGCTCTTATCCAAATCAACAACAGTCCGCTACAGGTTACGCTTCAGCAGACTGTTTGCTCATATTCATGAAGGAGAGAATATTAATATTATTACCGAGAATGCTGCCGTTACATCAGAAATCAGCAGACTGTTAGAACTCGAGCTGTAATATTGGCTAAATGGAGACTCCGGTCGACAGGTGCAAACAACAAAAAGCTCCGGTAAGAATTATCGGAGCTTAATTTTATTATTCAGTATAAGATTCTTATTCAGTAACTTCGAAATCCTGACCTTCAACAGCAGTTGCAGTCTGCTCAATCACATCAGAAGCTGCCTCTGTGTAAGAGGATGTAGAATCTGACGACTCCGGGAAAGTGCTTCCCTTGATGTTGTGATAGAAATCTGTAGTAGTAAGTGTAATGTACGGACCAACATAGATATATGCGATTCCTAATGTTACTACTCCAAGAAGTGCCCAAAGGATGAATGATAACTGAAGTACAAAGAGTTCGAACTTGTGTCCCTTCATCATCTGCTTACTTAACGAAATTGCTTCCTTAGCTGACAGCTCAGGATGCTCAAGTAAGATATAAGGAGCCATTGTATATGAATATGCTGCAATAATTCCGGGGATTACAAGCAACAATGACCATAAGGTTGTAAATACACCGATAAGTACATAAAGAAGTACATTATTAATGTAATTAACCTTGAATCCGTCCATAAGAGTTGCGGCCGATGGTTCGTCACCGTATGTAACATTAAGGTAAACCTTGGTAAGTCCCATTGCTGCAGGATAGATTACAAAGATTGAACCCAATAACGAAATAATGCCTGTAAGAGCACCGTCTCCGCCTACAAGTGAAGCTACCCATGAAATAACCATGCTGATAAGCATATATACTACAGTTATTCCGAATAACTTCCATACGTTGCCTTTTAACTGGGCCTTAGCCTGTTCCTTTAATTCTGCTCTTGTCATTTTTTATCCTCCCATCCGACAATAAACCTATAATTTTATGAAAGCAGCATTCTGTCATTGGTAAGTTTCTCTCCGGACAGATCCTTGAACTTCGTCAGCAGGTCATCCACCGTAAGTCCCGATCTTTCATTTCCTTCCACATCGATAATGATTCTTCCATGATCCATCATGAGAGTCCTGTTACCCAGCTCGAGTGCTGATTGCATATTATGTGTAATCATCAGGCATGTAAGCTTATTATCTGCAACAATCTTCTTCGTAAGCTCTATTACCTTATCAGCAGTAGCAGGATCAAGTGCTGCCGTGTGTTCATCAAGTAACAGTAGCTTAGGCGGATTGATTGTCGCCATCATAAGCGTCAGTGCCTGACGCTGACCGCCGGAAAGTAATCCAACCGGCTGTCTCATTCTGTCTTCAAGACCCATATTAAGTTCAGCGAGTTTCTCCCTGAACCTCTCCCTGTCTGCCTTGGAGGTTCTCTGGAACCATCCGCCGCTGCCTGCCGCCAGAGCCAGATTCTCTTCTATACTCATTCCCGGCGCAGAACCCTTCATGGGGTCCTGAAACAGTCTTCCGATCACTCTTGACCTGATATGCTCCTCGGTAAGAGTAATATCTTTATCATCAAGATAAATATTTCCGCTATCTGTAATGAAGGTACCTGCAATAACATTGAACAGGGTAGACTTACCGGCACCGTTGGCACCGATAATCGATATAAAATCACCCTTCTTCACATGCAGTGTCACATCATCTATGGCCTTCTTCTCATCCTGTGTTCCCTGATTGAAGGTAAGTGATACATGATTTAACTTAAGCATCCACTCCCTCCTTTCCATGCTTCACAGCCCATCTTCTCTTAACCAGTGGCATTCTCGACTTAAGATATGGTGTCGAAATCGCAATGATTACTATGAAAGAAGATACCAGCTTAAGCATATAAGCAGGCATATTGAATCTAAGTGCAATTGTATATACCAGTCTGAATACAAAAGAGCCCAGGACTGCACCTATTGCCCTCGATAACAGTCCACCCTTACCAAGAAAAGCCCGACCGATTAAGAGCGATGCAAGCGCAACGGTAACCATACCGGTTCCAATATCGATATTAACCGACTTCTGAGACTGACCAAGCAGACAACCCGACAGAGCGGTAAACGAATTGGATATACATAAGCCAACGGTTATGGTAAACGCCGGATTTATTGACGACGACCTCACCATATCCGGATTATTACCTGTTGCCCTGATTGCAAGACCGAGTCTGGTCCTTAAGAATAGCACAAGGAAAATAAGCACAAGGATAACAGCCACAAGCACCACCGCAAGGGTATACATGCTCTTAAATGGTGTATCCATCAGTACATCCTTCATCTTGGTGAACACCGTCTCCGTCTTATTAAGATTAAGCAGTGACGAATTGCCCATCACGGCAATATTGATGGAATACAATCCCGTATTCACAATAATTCCCGCAAGCAGGCTGTCTATTCCCATCCTGGTCTGAAGCAGGGATGTAATGAAGCCTGAGGTGACGCCTGCAAGCATAGCCGCCGCAATAGACAGATATGGGTGACCTGAAATGGCCACCATAGCACCGACAGCTGCTCCAAGAGTGAAGCAGCCGTCAGTAGACAAATCACATACATTCAGCATAGTATAGCTTAGAAACAGCGCAAGCACCGTAAGTGAGCTTATAAGTCCAAGCTCAAGTGCTGTCTGTCCCAGGCCAAGAATTGCACTAATTGACATCATTAACCTCTTTATTCAAAGCTTTCGGCTGTCTGGATTTCCTTAACCTGTGTACAGTAAGGTGCAAATGTCTCACTTATTGTAGCATAGTCAAGTCCAAGTTTCTCACAAACCTCTGTATTAATGGTAGCTGTACCGTTATCAAAAGTCTTAACGGGAAGTGTTGCAGGCTCCTTGCCATCCAGAAGCACCTCTGCAATCATATTGGCCGTCTCAACACCAAGGTTGGCATAGTCAACGCCATATCCTAAGAAAGCTCCGTTAAGCGCGAACGAATCGGCACCTGTGTAATGAGGAATTCCCGCATCGGCAAGCTTCTCATATATTGTAAGCTCTGCCTGCATGATAGTATTGTCAGATGGTGTAAAAATAGCATCAACCTCATCTGCAATCAATGCATCTGCAGCAAGACTTACTTCATCAACTGTGGTACCCGTTCTCTCAACATATTCAATATTCTTGGCATCAAGATAAGCCTTGGCATCATTGATGGCTGTTGTTGAAGCATCCTGTCCAAGGTCATATAACAGACCGATCTTGTCTGCCTCAGGATTAGCAGCAAAGATAAGATTCATAACCGCTGTTGTATCAAGGAAGTCAGATGTTCCTGTTACATTGGCGCCGGGAGCTTCAAGGCTCTCAACAACGCCTGTGGCAAGCGGATCAGATACCGCTGCGAAAATTACGGGAATCTGATTATCCTCTGTATCAGCCTGCATAGCCATTGCAACAGGTGTTGCAACACCTACCATAAGATCAACATCATCTGCAATAAAGTCTGATATGATCTGCTCCATTACATTGGCATCAGCCATACAGTTATCATATTTTACCGTAAAGGTAACTCCCTTCTCTGTTCCGATCTCGGCAAGTCTGTTCTGAATATTGTCACAAATCTGATTAAGTGACGCATCATCTACATAATTGCAGATACCGACTACATACTCCGAAGAAGCATCAGCTGCTTCATTGCTTCCACAAGCAGTAAGTGAAAGCGCCATTGCCATGGCAAGCACCATGGATAACATTTTCTTCTTCATAATATTTCTCCTCTCTGTCGCGGGTTTGTCCCACAACTAAAGGCATTATATCTCATTTTGACTCTCAAGACAATTATTTATCTTGTTATCAGAGTGAAGCAGAAGTCAGTTCCCGCGTTTTTAACCGTTTACGGGCAATTGTAAAATAGCAGCACAGATGAACGAGGAAGGTGATTGCCCAGGATATGGGGTATGAGATGTAGAGACACTCCGGTGTTGGATTTGCCGCAAATACTGTGTATATCCACACGATCCTGAAGGCACAGGCACCAAGCAGGGACACAATCATGGGCATGATGGAATAGCCCATGCCGCGAAGCACTCCTACAATGGCATCCATGATACCACACAGATAATAGGTTGACATGATGATTATGATCCTTCGCTGACCGAAACCGATAACCTCGGGTTCACTGTTGTATAAGGACAGCAGGGACTTTGCGAAGATGCTACAGCTTCCGCCCAGGATCATTCCGGTCGCAACTGCACAGAGCATGCACTGCCAAGCGATTCGCTTCACTCTGTCATACTTTCTTGCACCCATATTCTGTCCCGTGAAGCTTACAGCGGTCTGATGGAACGAGTTCATCGCATTGTATACGAAGCCCTCTAAGCTCATGGATGCCGTGTTGCCCGCTACCGCAACTGCTCCGAACGAATTGACCGACGACTGGATAAGCACGTTGGATATGGAGAAGATGGCTCCCTGGAAGCCTGCCGGAAGCCCGATCCTTGCTATTCTTGATGCCTTGTCCCTGTATATTCTTATGCTTCTTAAGTTTAACTTAACTATTCCATCGTTCATAATAAGTGCTCTGAGGACCAAAACTGCACTTATCGCCTCCGATATCACCGTAGCCAGAGCCACACCCACGACTCCAAGACCTAAATATTTCACAAAGAATACATTGAGTATAACATTGATAATACCTGCAATGATCAGGAAAAAGAGCGGTCTTTGAGTGTCACCGACAGCTCTGAGTATTGCGGCTCCGAAGTTATAGAGCAGCATCATGGGCACACCGATGAAGTATACCTGCATATACCTGGTCGAATACGGCAGAATCTCCGCAGGCGTATCCATCATAATAAGTGCCGGTTCCGATACGAAGAAGCCCAATACAAGCAGGAACACCCCGCAGACACCTGCCATCGCAATGGCAGTATGCACCGTCTCGAAGACATCGGACTTGGAATTGGCACCATAGAAGTGCGCAATTACAACATTCGCTCCTACCGACAGCCCCATGAATACATTGATTATCAGGTTGATCAGTGACGAAGTTGCTCCGACCGCGCCAAGCGCAGTACTTCCTGCATATCTTCCCGCCACAACCATATCTGCTGCATTAAATAGTAGCTGGAGTATTCCCGATGCCATAAGCGGCATGGTGAATATTAGGATCTGCTTAAGGAGCGGTCCGTTACACATATCCATTTCATATTTTTTTGCTGTCATCTTTGCCATATTTTTCACCAAAAAATTTCCGATGCATAAATGCATCGGAAATAATAATAACTATGACTTGCTCTCATGATACTCTGTCTCTGTATTGACAGACCAGATATTGCTCTTATCCGTTCTTCCTGACAAAATGTTTTTCACTGTCTCAAAGCTTGTACACATAGAATGATCAAGATTGTTGTATCTGTGCTGACCGTTACGTCCTACACAATACAGATTATCAATGGTGTTAAGATATGCCGTAAGCTCATCCATCCTCTCATATGTATCAAAGTATGCGGGATAAGCCTTCTTCACCTTCTCCTCATGATAATCAAGCACACTGTCAGCACTGTCAATAAGTCCGAGCTTGACCATATCCTCAATGGCGAACTTAGCAAACTCATCCTCGCTCATATTCCACCATTCGTCATTCTCATAGCAGAAGTATTCAAGACCCACCCATACGGTGTTCTCAAGGTCCTTAACCATATAGGGTGACCAGTTATTGTATATCTGGAATCTTCCCATATGGATACCTCTGTCATGAACATATACCCAGTTATCAGGAATAATATTTCCAATTGTTTTATGCTTTGTCTTATTATTAAGCAGCAGTTTCGGAACGAGCACGCCAAGTGTCAGATAATCTCTGTAAGGAAGACCTTCAGCTATAGTCCTCATATCCTCCGGTACATCATTCATACCGGCTACGAGGTCCTTAACAGGCATCGAAGATATCACAATGTCTGCCTCGAAGCTAACCTCTCCCTCAGGAGTCGTGCATACCACTTCCTTAATATGGTTGTTCTCATCCTTAACTAATCTTACTACCTTATGATTCTTCAGTATCTTGCCGCCCTTTGAGATAACCTTAGCTGCCGTAACGTCCCACAGTTCTCCCGGACCAAGCTTTGGGTATTTGAATTCCTCAATAAGCGAGGTTTCAACCTTGCGGTTCTTCTTACCCGGCAGAAGCTTAGAAAACATATCCTTAAGAATTGCGGCAATGGACAGACCCTTCACTCTCTGACTGCCCCAGTCAGGAGCAATAACGCTTGGATGTCTGCCCCACAGATTCTCAGTATATCTTTCAAAGAACATGCTGTATAACTTCTTACCGAATCTGTTGATATAGAAATCCTCTAAGGACTTCTCTTCTCTCTTATGGAACACGCTTGCCAGATATGAGAATCCCACCTGAATGGTTGTAAGTAGCCCCATATTGGTAAAGGTCTCGGGCTTAAGTGAGATCGGATAATCAAAAAACTTCTTATTATAGAAGATTCTTGATACTCTCTGTCTCATAAGCATGGTCTCATCCACCTTCTCAGGGTCCGGACCATTCTCCTTCAGAGGAACAGTTATTCCCAGGGTCTTATAATCCGAAGCGGGACTTCCCTGCATTGGCAGCATCATATCCCACCATTCGTTGACCTCGTCCACCTTCGAGAAGAACCTGTGGCCACCCATATCCATACGGTTGCCCTTGTAGTTCACCGTCTTGGATATACCTCCCATATGTTCGCTCTCTTCAAGGACAATTACCTCAATATCCTCTGCCTTATCAACCAATTCATATGCGGCTGTCAGTCCCGCAGGACCGGCGCCGATTACTACTGCTTTTCTCATATATACCTCAAAGTTTGATTGTGTTCCACTCACTAGTGTATCACATATTTTACGCATCATCCACATAATAGTATCAGTATTTAGTAATACGATACATCCGAGGGCATGCGAAGGTCGCCCCTCGGGGAGATGCATACACTGCCGACCTTTGGTCCGTCTGGGAGACACGAGCGCTTGAACTGCTGTGAGTAGAAACGTCGCCTGAATATGCCTAGTGTGTCATCCACTTCTTCTTTGGTTGCGATTCCCTCAAATGCTACGTATGCCAGCTCTCTTATCTTTTCCATATCAAATCCGTTTCGAAGCAGGTGATATATGAAGAAATCGTGCAGGTCATACTTGCCGATGGTGCTCTCCGTCTTCTGGGTCATGTTACCGTTCTCATCTACAGGCAGAAGCTCCGGTGATATAGGTGTATCACAGATATCGAGGAGGACTGCCTTAATTGCCTGCTCTTTTTCCTTATCGGAGTCCTCATAGAGAAGTGCGAAGGACTCGATGATATATCTTACCAGAGTCTTGGGAACTGATGCATTAACACCGTACATGCTCATATGGTCTGCGTTGTAAGTACACCAGCCAAGACAGAGTTCGGAGAGGTCGCCTGTTCCGACAACAACTCCTCCCACCATGTTGGCTACATCCATCAGTATCTGGGTGCGCTCTCTGGCCTGAATATTCTCATAAGTAATGTCGAATTTATCTGTAGGCTGACCGATGTCCTTCATATGAAGGGTTGCAGCCTCTCTTATGCTGATTTCCCTGCTGTCTACTCCAAGCAGTTCCATGAGCTTCGTGGAATTGTTCTTTGTTCTGTCAGTGGTGCCAAAGCCCGGCATTGTTATTGCAACAATATCACTGTTTGGCCGGTTTATACGTCTAAACGCCTTGACGATAACCAGAAGTGCCAGTGTACTGTCAAGGCCACCTGAAATACCTATTACTGCTTTGGGATTGCCGATTTTGCCGAGTCTCTCAGCAAGACCTGCTGCCTGTATGTCAAGAATCTCCTCACATCTTGCCATCCTGTCGCCTCTGTCTGCCGGCACGAAGGGATAAGGATTAACCTTTGTCGGGAAGTGGCTGTGCTCTCTTACCTGACTTACATATATCTTTCTGTATTCTGTCTTATTGGCAGCATAGAGTGCACTGTTGAATCTCACCCTGTCATTATCAATCTTTTCAACGTCAATAAGTCCGCAGGTTATTCCCTCCGACTGCTTATTCACATCCTTTATAACCTTGCCGCATTCTGCAATGATCTGGTGACCGTCAAATACCAGATCGGTACTTGACTCACCTGCTCCCGCAGAAGCATAGACATAGCCACAGATACAGCGGGCTGACTGACCTGTAACAAGCTTTGTTCTGTATTTCTTCTTGCCGATCACTGCATCGCTTGCCGAAGGATTGACGATAATATTGGCGCCGTTGATCGTATGCTCGCTGCTGGGTGGCATGTTGACCCACAGATCCTCACAAACCTCTGCCGCAACTCTGGCACCGTTGTCCATGATCACCTGAATACGGCCGGAAAGAGGAACCGAATGATCGCCCAAGCGGACCTCTCTGTCAACACCTGCACCTGACATGAACCATCTCTTCTCATAGAATTCGTTGTAATTCGGGATATATATCTTGGGTACCAGACCAAGCAGTTTGCCGCGGAATATGAAGGCTGCACAGTTATAGAGTTCACCCTCTGTATAAAGCGGCATACCGACTACAAGAAGGGTATCAATATCTTTGGTACCCTCAAGTATCTTGTTAACAGCTGCCTCTGTCTTCTTCCTGAGATTACTGTGAAGAAACAGATCTGCACAGGTGTAGCCTGTGAGCGTAAGCTCCTGGAAGACCAGTATGTCCATGTCCTCCTTATCGGCTTTGGCTGCCATATCTATAATCTTATCTGCATTGTAATCCGGTGCGGCCACTTTTACCGGAAAAGCGGCTGTACCGACTAAGACATATCCAAATTTGTTCATGAATTATACCTCGAGCTTCATATCACCGTTCTTGATAAATTTATGTCTGTACATAAATCTTGCAATCACATATGTAAGGAATCCCGGAAGAACAAAGTGCATGAGAAGGATCTCAAGCACAACAAGTGTGACATCCGTTGTGGCGCTCATAGTCTGAATAACCGCAATCTGTCCGACAAGTCCGCAGGAGCCCATACCGCTTCCCACCGGCGAGCTTGTCATTTTGAGAATGCATGATGATAACGGACCTAAGATTGCAGATGACAGTATTGACGGAATCCATATGAGAGGATTCTTGATTATATTCGGAATCTGAAGCATGGATGTACCGATACCCTGAGCTATGAGACCACCAACCTTGTTCTCTTTGTAACTGGCAACCGCAAATCCAACCATCTGACAGCAGCATCCGACTGTAGCCGCACCGGCTGCAAGTCCTGATATACCCATTGATATACCAATGGCTGCAGAACTAATGGGAAGAGTGAGAATCATACCCATAAGAACCGAAACAACTATTCCTCCTACAAAAGGATGAGCCTCCACATTGAAGTTAACAAGTTCTCCAATCCAGGTCATGAAGACCGAAATCGGAGGTCCGACAAAAATACCGGCAACTGCGCCGGATACAATTGATACTATTGGTGTTAGCAGTATATCAATCTGTGTCTTACCTGCAACCAGTCTTCCTATTTCAATAGCAACCAGTGCTGCAACGAAGGCTCCCATAGGTTCACCCGGCTTGCCAAGTGCGTAACCCTCGATGGCTGTCACTCCCGGAAAAGCTCCGATCAGTCCTGCTACCGCAGCAGAGACTGTAACAAGCGGACCCTGTCTGAACTTGGCCGCAACACCGACACCGATGCCCGCACCTGTGATCGTCTTGGCAATGTTGGCTACCGCAGTAATATATGCACCTGTTGTACCACCGATAAGTCCACCTAACTGGGCCATTATTGTTCCGACAAGAAGAGTTGAGAACAAACCCAGCGCCATTCCGCTAAGTCCATCGATAAATATCTCATGGAAGAATTTTCTAATAGATATATTTTTCATTTGTTTAGTTTAATCCGATCATATATTGAACGGGTCTATTCCCTTCCTTGTTTTGATTACAGTACCGACTTAATACCTGCTAACAGTTCATCATAGGTTGTATATGCAGGATACTGGGGATAATCTGCCTTAATCTGATCTGTAGTTCTAAATAAGAATCCGGCCTTGCTTGCTTCGATCATTGCAAGATCATTGAAGCTGTCACCGCTTGCAATAGTCTCAAAGCCGCAGCTCTGAAGTGCTCTTACAGTTGTAAGCTTGCTCTTCTCACACCTCATCTTAAAGCCTGTAATCTCTCCATCCTCTGCCACCTCTAAGGTGTTACAGAAGATTGTGGGCATACCAAGTTTCTCCATCAGAGGCTTGGCGAACTGCTCAAAGGTATCAGAGATAATAACAACCTGAGTCAGACCTCTGAGTTCATCTAAGAACTCTTTAGCTCCCTCCATGGGATCAATGGTCGCTATTGTCTCCTGAATCTCCTTTAATCCCAGTCCATGCTCCTTCAGAATTCCGATACGGAACTTCATAAGCTTATCATAATCAGGCTCATCTCTTGTTGTTCTCTCAAGCTCCGGGATTCCTGTAGCCTTGGCAAAGGCAATCCAAATCTCCGGTACCAGTACTCCCTCCAAATCCAAACATACTATATTCATAACATCCTCCTTAGTCATTACAGAATTATCAAACTATATTATGATGTAGTGCAAAAATAAAGTCAATTTATTGCAGCTTCATACAATCCTCATCTAAAGCTTTTCACCCAGTTGCAGAGAGAATCGTGATAGACATTGTCCATTACTGTCTTAATCATCTGCTCATTAACCGGGCCGTTCTTAGCCATCTTCTCAAGAATTGCTACCTGCAGCTCCTCAATAGACATATTCTCGTAATCGCTTCTGTTATTAATTGCATCCGGGTCGATTGAAGCATACCTGTCATCCAGACCATACTTAGAAACTGCGCTTAATATACCTGCCTCGTTTACCGCATTGCCTGTATTAATCTCATTCTCTCTAGATACGGTATTCTCACAATTGCAGGGCTTAATAGCGGTTTCATCGGATGGCTCTGCCTTAGTTTCACTCTTCTCAATCTTAGGCAGTTCTACGCTTCTATTATCATATTCAGCCTTCATCACCCATATCTGACCGTAGCATGCAGGAATGCTAAGCTTTACAAAGCCTCCGTTCACCGTCATGGTCTGACCGCTTAATACCTCTATATACTCACCGTCTCTAATGCCGCTGCCACATACCTCACTTGCATTTTCATCATTATTAACCGCAATAATATCAGTATATTCCGAAGTATTCCTTGTATACATATACTGTCTGTTGGTAAGTGATACCTCTCTATAGTCACCGTAGGACAATGACTTGATTCCCAGACGGAGCTTGCCAAGCAAAGACAGGAATGCGGTAAATTCATTATCACGTATGGCATCCTTGTAATCCTCATACCGTAGTCTCGGCCTCAAAGAATCATCGGAGTACTTCTCCTTACGTCCCTCAATTGCGAATTCCGAACCGTAGTACACAGACGGAACTCCGGGCAGAGTATATTCAAGGATATGCACCGGATACAGATGTGCTTTGTTATTAATCTTGCTTGCTATTCTCTCAACGTCATGATTATCCGTGAAATTGTAGAGGTTAAGTCCCCTGCCGCCTGTCATGTCCTGCAGACGCTTGATTGTATGGGCTATCTCAAAATAATTGTGCTCATTGTGTCCCGAATAAAGGGCTTTATGCAAAGTATAATTGGTTACACTGTGAAGTGTGGAATCATTGACCCAGCGTGAATAATCTCCGTGAATAACTTCACCCATAAGCCAGAACTCCGGCTTAACAACATCAGCCAGTGCTCTAAGAGACTTCATGAAATCAAAGTCAAGCACGTCCGCAGCATCAAGCCTTATTCCGTCCACATCAAACTCCGATACCCAGAATCTTACTACATCAAGGATATAGTCCTTCACCTCGGGATTGCGCTGATTGAGTTTCACAAGCAGATTGTATCCGCCCCAGTTATCATATGAGAATCCGTCGTTATACTCATTGTTTCCATAGAAATTAACATTACAGAACCAGTCTCTGTAGCGCGAATTCTCTCTGTTTGCTTTCAAATCCCTGAAAGCGAAGAAATCCCTTCCGGTATGATTAAACACGCCGTCAAATATCACCCTGATACCATTGTCATGACAATTCTTCACAAATGCCTTCAGGTCATCATTGTCACCAAGCCTCGAATCAAGTTTCCTGTAATCCGTAGTCTCATAACCATGACCCACCGACTCAAACAATGGACCTATATAGATGGCATTAAACCCCATCTCTTTTATATGACCGATCCAGTCATCAAGTTCACGCAGCCTGTGCTCCACCGTCGTGTAATCATTCACCTTCGGTGCACCAAGCATGCCCAGCGGATATATATGATAAAATACCGCTTCCTCGTACCACATTTATTTATCCTCCTCTGTCACAGCCTCTGTCTTTTCCGCTAATGTCTCTCTTCCGGTCGACTCTGCATCACCGGCAACCTCTCCTGCGGGAAAAACGCGAGAACTGAGTATTATCAAAATATATAAAGGTATGCATAAGAATAATGAATAAACATATCTGAATGAGAACGACACAGGTGTCGCAATCATCAATGTAAGCCAAAGTCCAATAGTTGGCAGTATAGGAATAACAAGCCTGTATCTTCGTTTTGACAGTGCAGCAACAAGAGTTAACAGCATAAACCATACCATCAGTCCGGAGCTCAGATAATGCTTTGGCTCCACCAGCTTCTTAAAAGACCATCCCAAATAATACTCAAAGTAATCCGTCATGAAGAAGGTCGCATTACCGAAGTGGGTATTGCAGATATAGGCTATGGAGGACGACTTTGTTGCATCCCAGAAACCCATAGTGGCAAGCATATATCCCTTAAGGGCAGGTATGGGATTATCCTTAATAAGGGTAAGATATGCCTTGATGAAATCCCCTGTCCTCATATTAAAATAGGTCCTGTTGAAGCTTGGATCGAACTTAATTGTATCAGCTACAACCGGATCATACAGTGTAATCCAGTTATACATAGGCATGATCTCATCCAGCACCTCATACGCCTCATCCTCGATCACTCCGCCCGAGGCGATAATATAAGCTGTCTGCTGAATCGGTATCCCCAGACTCTCCCCCTTCTTAATGGAATTAAACCCGAGTGAATCATATACCGGTCCCTGAATAATTATGGATGCAATGATCACAGCAAGGGAGATAATACCCAGTCTTTGCGCTTTTGCCCTAAATTGCTTCCTGAGTATAAGGAAGGTAATAAGCGCAGTAAAGGCAGCGATGTAGAGTCCGTTGTTCCTTAAGAAAATTACAAGCAGAAGGAGCACACCATACCATACATAATCAACCGTCTTCATATCCTCGTCGCCTGCAACTGTCGCAAACAGGAAGAGGCTGAAGGCAAACATCGCAATACTGAAGATGGTGTCCTTCCAAAGCGAGATGCCGTAGAAGGGGTAGAGCGGGCAGATTGCGGTGTAGATAATAAGCAGCACTACGAAGGCTTTGTGCAGGCCGCGGCGCACGCACCGGGAGATGAAATATGCCATAATTAACGCAATGAGAAGCATCTGGAACACCGTGAAGAATTTAAGTCCCGGATATTCTCCGTTTCCGTTAAAATAGCCCGTCACTAAGAAAACGAGCCTCCAAATAAATGTATACAGGATCGGATTATGATTGTCCCATTCCGCATTACCCATGGCTGTCCGGATGGAATCCACCGTATCCGAGTAGATGCCGCCCGGCCAGTAGGTCATGAGATATGGAATCCACAGAATCATGAAGAATGCCGTTAATATGATGAAGAGGGGCGCCGTATGAGCGCGCGAAGCAACAAAAAACCCTGCTGCTGTCTTATTAACAACGACAGCCAGCAGGGTTAATACTAGATAGACTATCGGTAAGAATAGAACAAAATAAAGAATGTCCACGGGCGAGAAATCCGATACATAGGTTGAGGTGAGGTCCCCGCCGTTATATACAACATGCCTTGCAAGCATAAGCATGATACTGAAGGCGACCGAATAAATCAGACGCCACACACTAACAGCCTCAGCTTGCCAAAGTGCTCTAAACTTACTCATTTCAATTCTCCGGATAAGTATTTGAAATATTATATCACATATCCGTTATTTTGGCGTGTTAAATAATAAACTCAATTGTTAATTTGATTTAAGCTTTACCTGCAAGATATGCTATGGCCACCAGCTTAATAATAATTGCATAGAACAAACTCAGTATGCATACAGCCAGATGTGGTCCGATTGCTGACGGATCGTCAAGTCGTGACAGGATCACGATGACTGTAAATAGACATACGAAGATTCCGACAGACATGACACTCTTGTCAATAAGCTCAAATATTGCGGTTTTATCACGTTTTCCGCTTACAAGAATCAATCCTGTCATAAAAACTGTCATTAGTATCAGACTGGGAAAGTCAATAAGTAATGCAGGGGATATAGACATTCCCATGCTACCGCCTCCAAAGAACAGCATGATAATTGCGATAATGAGCATCACTATTCCAACTATCATCATAGCCATATTGCCCTTCTTATTCTTCTCGTTTTCTTCCATTAAAGTCATAATAGTTTCCTCCGCTTTTCTGGAATAATCGTCAGCGGACAGGCTTTCTCCGGAAATAATCTCATTGACACTGACTCCCAGCGTCTCACACAGTTTTCCTATACAATCAAGATCCGGCATACTCTTACCGGTCTCCCACTTGGAGATTGTCTTATCACTTACATTGATTCTCTCTGCCAGTTCTCTCTGAGTCATATTCTTCTCTTTGCGAAGTCCGGCAATATAATTACCTGTCTTAATCTGATTCATATTCCCCTCTCCTTAGTAAATTAGTCTGGGTTGGTTACCGAAGGCATGCACTTCATACTCTCATTGTAATATTTGTGCCCAAATTGACAACCCCTCAGCGTAGAATGTAGTATCAGAATCGGAGAATTATGCAAAGAGCCAACCTACATTCGTAGATTGGCTCTTTTTTTTACTTATTTAATATATTCCGTCTGCAGGCACTTATGGGATACCAGCTGCACTCAGAACAGATATATGACATCTTCTCTTCTGTCGCGACGGACCTGATATGTTCTACAATTTCACTGTAGACATATTCCTTCTCCTCTATTCCGAAGACCTCCATAGTCTTCCTGTCAAAGCCTGCCACCTTATCCTGGGTGGCACAGAGGTTAGGTCCAAGCATATTGGGGCAGTGAATGCACAGGTTGTCGCTGTCACATACAATCTTAACTCTGAAGCCCGGAACATTCCTAAGCTTATCCACAACCTCATTCATATTCTCGACGAATTCTTCGTTGTAGCCCTTACCGGAATAGCCCTGTGTGCAAAGCAGATGGTGAGGTCTCAGTTCTAGCATAAGCCCATCACCTTAAGTCTCTTCCTGATTGGGAAGCCGATTAGGGCTGCAAGGATTGCCTTAATTATTGCTGTAGGGATGAAGGGAAGTACACATGCGGTAAAACCGACCGCAACTGAGCTCTGTGTCAGAATACAGAACATCGCAATTCCGACTATGTAGTTCACTACAGTACCCGCGATAAGACCTATAACAAAGGCGCCCTTGAAGGCACTTCTGTGATCAACGGCATATCCTATAATAAAGGCCATAATAGGGAACGAGATTAAGAATCCGCCTGTAGGTCCTACGAATTTGCTGATACCTCCTGAGAATCCTGCAAGCACCGGAAGACCGATTGCTCCGAGCAAAATATAGATAAGAGACGAGATCGTTGATAGCTTTGCACCCAGGATAATAGCTGCAAGAGTAATTGCGAAGGTCTGCATTGTCATCGGCACACCAAGCGGCATCGGAATTGATATCTGCGCCATTATGGCGATTACTGCGGTAAACAGACCGACATAGCACATGTTCTTAACGGTAAATAACTTGTTGTCATTGGTATTCATAGTTAACATTTATATCCAATCATTACATATTATGATTAGATTAATTCCTTTCTCCCTGATAGATATGGGTACTTCTCTTATTGATAGAATTATTATAATAATTTATTCATCTGTGTTATTGTAAAAATAAAAGAGCTAATTGTCAACCACTTTTTATATTTTGGTTAACAATTAACTCTCTCTACCTTATCTAATGTATTTACCGACATCAATACCGGTCCAGATTCTTAACATTCTCTGAACGAATATCCACTCATTTCGACAAGTCTACACTATTTCTTTAGCCTTCCTTAGCTTATACAACTCCTCGCAGGCAAGCCTTGTCTTAGCAACAACATCTTTGTCCGACTTGGGGAAGCAATAATACTGTGCCTTCTCATCACCTATACATATCACATCACCAATCTCATACCAGTAATAATCCGCATAGAGGCTGTAGGACGCCATAGGATCCTGGAAATATTCAAGCCTTCCGCCGCAGCCTGTAAGATGAAAGCCATCCCTTGTATGAGTCAGCACACCGTCGCCGACATTATATATACTGTTGGTATCCACAAGCATCGATATCGACACCGGAATCTCAAGCCTGTAGGTATTGTCCAAAAGTTCCTGCCTTACGCATTCCCTCTCCCATCTATACCAGTCAGGGATATGCTCAAAGCCGCTACTGTCACCCGTTGGCTTAAGCACGCCGTATTCATTAAGCTCAAATTCATTGCCACAGTGCCTGCAGATAATATGAGTTCCGCTTCCATTCATTCCATCCTCGCTGCCACACTTAGGACACTTATACAACACACGGTTCAACCCGTCCGCACGGAAGGATTCACTGACCTTAACCGAATTATCCTGCTGCCATCTGAAGTGGTCGAAATCAAACTGCTTTGCCAGGATGGCATTTAGTTCCTTCACCGACTTTTTCTCTATTTCGTCAGGTGATAGCAGATATTCCATAGTCGCTGAGACCGGCACCTTCCTTATCTGTAATCCATTGTATAATGGGTCTCTGTGAAAAGCGCCCTCGGTCCTTATCATGACGACCGGGACCTTCAAAAGTTTGAGGCACTTGCCAAGACTTGCCGGCAGTGGCGTAGCCGTTCCGTCAAAACTATAGCTTGCCTCAGGATACATCAGTATCGAGCTTCCAAGAGTAGAGATAGCATATACCATGTCACGAACAAGGTTAACATCCGTCACAAACTTCCTAGTCGGTATACAGCCAATGCTTCTCATCAGCTTCTCCTTACCCACAAAGCCATCAAGAGTGCACACTATGTGAAAAGGTCTTGGATAAAGAAGTGATGATGCAATCTCCAAATCAATGAAGCTTGAATGATTCATAAGCACCAGGCAGGGCTCACCCTGCTTTAGCTTCTCCATCCCAACGGTTTCATAGGTAAAACCGATTCTCTTTAAATCTATTGTTGACAGCGCCTTAATCAGTTTTCTAAAAAAAGCGCTCTGTTTTTGAGGATTCTTATGCTTATATGTAGGAAGCTTAAGTACATCCTCATAATCCATATTGACAGTCTTGATCTTCATTATTCCCCCCGAAGTGACTACCTGATAATATATTATAATTCAACATCTCATTATTCATATGGCTTCACAAGCTCAGCCAGATTGACACTCTCAATCTCATCATCATAGTATACCTTCACATCCTGCACACTGTCCTTGCCAAGCATAATGAGAAAGGCTGCCTGCTCAGCCTTGGATATATCAGTGGTTGCCTCGATACAGAGCTCACCATCCATATTATAGAGTGCCCACTTAAATTCCTTGGTATCCTTCGGCCAGTTGCACTCAAAGGTATATTTCTCATTGCTCTTAAGTCCGCCAATATTAGCCTGCTCACCGGTAGCCGGGTCAATAACTGAGAACATACCTATATCTATTCCGGTAAGATTGATAGCGGTAAGCACAAGCAGTTCTGTGTCTGCATTATCTGTATCAGTCACCGTTGTATCACTTGACGTGGCAGAATCCTCAGTTACGACAGCCTCACCTGTGCTCCCTGCCTTAGTAGCATCTGCATTGTCAGTCTCGTTTTCACTACCACAGCCTGCAAGCAGAAGGGCAATAACCAATATTACTGATACATATTTATAAATTCTTCTCTTCACTGAATAAACTTATCCGATTATTATTTCAATAATCCAATCGGATATATCCTTTCTCCCAATAATGGGTCACCTTAAGATAATAATATACCCCGCCACATGGCGGGGTAAACTATTATTTTTTGATATTTACAAGGAAAACTTACTGAACATCATCAGTCTCTGCAAGCGCTTCCTTCTTCTGCTGATGCTTTCTGTACATCTCGTAGCCTGTTGCTCCGAGTAATGCTATGAGAAGCAGCCACCACCAAGACATTGTCTCATTATCAACTGATGCTGCCAAAGGTGTCTCCTCATCACCAATCTCAACAACGTTTGCTGTATCATCTACATCATCAACAGATGCTGCAAGTGCGGTCTCTTCATCATCGATATTAACAATACCGCCGTCACCTGCATTAGCGTCATTGCCTGCATTACCTGCATTAGCTCCGCCTGCATTGCCTGCTCCTGCAAGTGCAAGATTTGTAGCAGGAGTTGTTGTTGTAGTAGTTGTTGTAACTACTGTTGCAGGTCCTTCACCGGGTGCTCCATCCTCTGTTGCAGGTGCGCCGGGTGTTCCGGGAGTTCCGGGTGCTGGTGTGAGTCTCTCAATAACATCTTCAAGCTCTACTCCTGCATCTTCAAGCTTACCCTTAATCTCTTCAAGAACACCTTCTGCTTTCTCAAGATTAAGCTCTGCTGTTGCAAGCTTCTCTGACAGAGTTCTGAGTGCACCAAGGTTAGATTCTCTGCTTTTCTTAAGCTCATCTATCTCATTATTAAGAGTATTAACCTTAGCCTGAGCCTTAGCTACAGCCTCTGTAGCCGCCTTAGCCTCATCAAGGAGGGTAGCATACTTGCCTGTAATAGCTACTCCGTTATCAACAAAGGCTCTGAAGTCCTTGTCCTGACGAGTCATCAACCAACTATCCTCACCATCAAGGAAATTCTTATTCTGGATAATCTCTCCCTTAAGAGTTTCGGCATCCTTATAGGTCTCTGTTCTTACAACCTTATTCTTATCTTTCTTTTCATTGCTCTTCTCAAGATAAGAGATATTGAATGAGTATTTGGTTTCAGACTCTGTATTATATGTGCCTGTTGCACTGCCAAGCTGGGCACGAATCTTAGCAGCAAGTGATGCTTCAGCCTCAGCTACAGAACCGCATGCATCTGATTCAACCTTTTCTGCCTTGACATATCGAATGGTTGCCTTGTCCCATCCACCGTCGAACCATTTTGCCTCTACGAAGATGCCTCCGTCTGCCTCAATTGCAGCCCTAGTTGCTTCCTCAAGCTTCTTATTGGCATTCGGAGCACCAAATATGGACTTTAAATCTTCCCAAAGAGCTCCGAATGTGCTCTTGTCGACAGTCTCCTTTGTAATCTTTGCATAGGTCGCAGTTACTGTACCGGATATGAGGAAGTCAGGGTCATCCAATGGTTTTCCTTTGGTAGTTCCAGTTTGCTTCAAATTATAATCTGTATCTACAATATACCAATCTTGATGCTCTTTCTTAAGATTATCTTCTACATCATTCTTAACTTCTTCATAAGCCTCTTCCTTGGTTTTTACACCTTCGTCGAGCAAGTTACCGTGGTCCCACTCAACCTCTTGATTATTTACATTTACAGTCTTGGTAAATGTAGGAATATATGTACCGGTTATTACATAAGTGGTATTTACGTCTACAATCTTAGCTCCGGCATCTTCAAGCTCTATCTGCTTAGCATCAGCTGCTGCATCTCTTTCAGCAGCTGCTGCATCTCTTTCAGCATCTGATGCATAGCTTGTCTCTGATGTAAAACTTGCCTCTGTATATGTAATAGTAGTAACATCAGCTGTTACTTCCTTGACAAGGTTGCCCTCCTCATCAAACTTATATGTTTCAGTTGTCTCACCAACTGTAATATCCTCTGTACTTGTATCTGTAACTGTAGTTGATTCAATAACATCACCTACAGTTGCATTACCAAGTTTTGCCGTCTCGAAGTACTTAGTAGACTGAGTACCGTCGCCATTATCTGTAACAACCGCGATAATTGAGCCGTCCTTAAGACCTTTATCGATGTTCTTAACTGCACCTGTAGAATCTACATATCTGTCAGGAGTCTCATTAGGATCACCGAAGATCTCAACCTCTCTCTTCTCAAAGATGATCATCTCATTCTTTGTTTTGTTATTCTCTCCAAGCTTAAAGTTGAAATACTTCTCACACTTCTTACCTGTTTCATCTGTATATACAGCCTTGAAATAGTTGTATTCATCATTATCCTTGCCCTGTACTCTTGTAACCTTGGCACCTGATATATTGGATTTTTCAGGAAGATAATAATTCTCCATAATGAGAATGAACAGTTTATCTTCCTCTTTCCAGTTAAGACCTGCAGAATCATCAACTGCCTTCTCCTTCTCAGCAATGGCAATTGCAGCTTTTGCAGACTCATCTACAGATGCCTTGGCAGCCAGCAGTGCAGCCTCAAGGGCATCTGCCTTATCCTTAGCAGCCTCAAGGGCCACACGAGCAGCCTCTGCATTGCTGTCAGCAAGCGCTACTGCATCAGCATATGCCTGTTCATATTTCTCAACATCAGCTGCTGCACTTTCATAAGCGCTCTTAGCTTCGTTGTATTCCTCAAGCTTAGTATTGAAAGTAGCCTCTGCCTCATCAGCAATATCAACCAATTCATCGTATGCAGCATTGGCTTCATCGATCGTCTCAGCATTGCTGATATCACCGGCCTTAGCATCAATGGCATCATTAGCCTCTGTTACAGCCTTAACTGCCTCATTAGCAGCATCGTTGGCATCATCAAAAGCATCCTCTGCATTATTAAGTGAAGAATCAGAAGAAACGATTGCACCCTCTGCAGCATCAAGATTATCAGCTGTTGTCTCTATAGTTGTATCAGCCTTTGTCAGGTCATTGCCTGTAGCATCACCTGCAAGTTTAACTGCTGCATCTATTACTACCTGAGCAAGGTCATTGCCCTTTGCATCAGTTCCGGCTTCACCCGGAACAACCTTTGTCTCAACATCACCTGTTACTACATCACCTGTTACAGTTTCAACAGGCTCCTTTGCAGCTTCCACACTAGCCTCTGCGCTCTCACTTGCTGCCTGTGCAGTATCCACAACGGTATTAACCTCAGCTTCACTTCCACCCGCCTGCGGTGCCTCCGGATTATCCCCTTCTCCCTCAGCAGCCATTGCCGTCATTGGTGTTGCTGTTGCAAGCATGGCAGAAATACCGATTGCCATCGCACGAATTACTTTTTCATTAACAACTTTCCTTTTCATTTATTCTTCCTCCTTTTAATTCCCTATGCTGTCGAAGAGATACTGTAACACATCCGGCGTAAATTCCTTAGCCTTGATTCCAATTGTGTAGCTATCATCGTCTCTCTTCTCTTGTCTGGTCACATCCGCATACATGATAAGCGTACATGCCACAATAATAATGTCTTTCCCCACCAGATTCGGAGTGTCCTTACCTACATGTAACCCCATTCCCAGCGGGCTTACATTCTCGGTCTCTACATCGTACTTCTCGCCTGTCTCTACCACTACAATAACTCCCCTCGTAGGATAGCTGACTCGGCTTATCTTCCTCTTTTCTTCCATATTTACATACTTCCTCTTGAATAATTCCTGCCCAAACGCAAAAAGGCCGTACTAATCCGTCCCTCTTGACGTATTAGCAAGGCTTGATGTAGCGGGCGTTCCTTACTTAACTAGGCATATTGTACTATATATGGGGGTAATAATGCAAGGGTTTTGTAACGTGTTTTTACAAATATTTACATGTTTTCGAAAATTCTTTACTCATTTAAAGCGCCACATTTTCAAGGCGTTAAAGCGTACCTTTAACCATTCACAATCTCTCCCAATCCCCCTTGCCGACTATTTTAGTTTGTAATTAGCAAACGAATGTATTAATATGTTTCTCATGAAGGCAAAATCGCTCACGACTCAGTTTATTCTGAGTTCCAAACAAACCAAAACTTCATATTTGAAATATAAGTCAGTTCTCGCGCTTTTGCCGCTATGTCTTGTACTTGGTTGCTCTGATGCGACGACTCCCACAGGCGATCAACCTGCGTCATCCGCAAATGAAGCAGACACGGTGAACATTCAGGACGAACCATCGGCCGCTTCTTCCAAAGAGGAGGTCAAGGGTAGCAGGGATTGCACGCCCAAGGTGCTAACGCCTGAGGCAAACGGCGAAAATGTGCTTGGCAATGAGGTTGCAAGTATCGACATATCGAACACCTCCAAGGGATACGTCGTAATAACGTATCTCGGCTCATCACCTAAGGTTAAACTTCAGATTACGGGGCCTAATCAGGTGACCTACACATATAATCTGACGACTACTAACGCAGAGGTGTTTCCATTAAGTGCGGGCAGCGGCACCTATGCAATCGGAGTATATGAGAATATCGAGGGCACGCAGTACGCAACCTCCTTCTACGAGGAGACGGCTGTCACCATTGAGGATGAGTTCCTGCCCTTCCTCTATCCCAACCAATATGTGAACTTCAACACAGACTCTGAAACGGTAGCACTTGCTTCCAAGCTTGCATACAGCGCCAACTCAGACCTGGAAGTAATAGATTCGGTGTATAACTACATTATTGAGAATATCAGCTACGACGAGGCCAAGGCCGCGGACATAGCAAGCGGATATCTGTGCGACGTCGACAGCACGCTTGAGACGGGAAGTGGCATCTGCCTGGACTATGCGTCACTCATGACTGCCATGCTTAGGAGCCAGGGCATCCCCACCCAGCTCGAGGTCGGCTACGCCAAGGATGTATATCACGCCTGGATCAGTACCTATGTGGCAGAGAAGGGCTGGATTAACGGTATTATTGAATTCGACGGCAACAGCTGGTCGCTCATGGATCCGACTTTCGCTGCCAACTCCAGTGAGAAGTCACTCAAGAAATTCATCGGTGAAGGTGACAACTACACCGTAAAATACATCTATTAGGAGAAGTATAAGGAGAAATATATTAATGAAAAATCGCGGACAACTGACCAATTCGGAAATCGCCACCTTCTGCAGTCAGACGGCAATGATTCTTAAAGCAGGCATTACTCCCGTTGAGGGTATGAGGATACTGTTGTCAGACACCAAGGATAACAGCGGTAAAGAAATCATCGAGACCATACTTGCTTCCTGCAGGGAGGGAAACAGCTTCACCAATTCTGTTAGGGACTGTGGTGTTTTCCCCGACTATGTCGTGAATATGATCGCCCTGGGCGAAGAGTCCGGTAATCTCGACGATGTCATGGAGGCCCTCGGTGCATATTATGAAAAGGAAGAAAACATATCCGAGAGCATCAAAGGTGCCATCCGCTATCCCCTTATTATGATAGGTATGATGATCGTGGTTATCTTCGTACTCTTAACCAAGGTTCTTCCTATCTTTAATCAGGTATTCATTCAGCTGGGCAGTCAGATGAGCGGTTTCTCAGCTTCAATGCTTAATCTGGGTCAGAAGCTTAACAGATATTCGGTTGCACTGGTTATTCTCGTAGTGTTAGTTGTAGCCATATATCTTGTCTGTTTCAAAACAGTGAAGGGTCGCGCTTTTGCAAGAAAAGTGCTCAACGTTCTGCCGTTAACGAAGGGTTTCTATGAAAGTGTGGCAGTCGGCAGATTCGCAGGCGGTCTGTCAATGGCGCTCGCAAGCGGAATGGATACCTTCAGCAGTCTTAAGATGATATCGGAAATCGTTGAGAATAAGGCTATGGAGGAAAAGATTGAGGTCTGCAGACAGGCATTAAACGAGGGCGACAATATGGCTGAAGCTCTGGAGAAGGCAGGGATTTTCTCCAACCTTTATTCGAGGATGATAGGCGTGGGCTTCAAAACCGGTAACATCGACGTAGTTATGAGCAAGATATCCGCAGACTACGACAAGGCTACTGACAAGAAACTATCAGGCATTATCGCTGTGCTTGAGCCGACACTGGTAATCATTCTCTCACTCATTGTCGGAATGATCCTGCTCTCGGTAATATTGCCGCTTATCGGAATCATGTCAAGTATCGGATGATGAAGGGACTTGCATATGAACAGATTCTCACAAGATAAAATAAGAAGGCGTTTCTCACTGAACAGCCTGTCCGTAATACTGTTTATTCTGCTTTTCGTTCTCTTCTTTATCGGAGTATCGAATGTGGGTGAGACCTCCCTTAATAAGCAACAGGAGGGCCTTGAAAGTGCTCTGGGTCGCTGTATAATACAGTGTTATGCCCTGGAGGGCAAATACCCGGACAGTCTGGAATACATGGAGGAACATTATGGCTTAAGTTACAACAAGGACTTATTCTTCGTGGATTATGCTCCCTATGCATCCAATATCTATCCTGAGGTAACTATTATAAGAAGGCAGGTGGAGGAATGAATACAGAACGCGAGAAAAAGCATATAGTTGATATTTTGTTTGTGCTGGCGCTGTTCCTGGTCTTCACTCTCTCCACGTTAACGCTTGTACTGTTCGGTGCCAACATCTATCAGAATACTGTAAATGACATGGAGGACAATTACAACGCGCGTACAGTCTGCTCTTACATCTTAGGGAAATTCAGGAGTAATGACAGCTGTGGAGACACAAATATAGGAAGCATTGACGGCAAACCATCACTTATTCTTAATCAGGAAATAAATGATACTTCCTACAGCACCTATATATATGAATATGACGGATATTTACGCGAACTCTTTGTAAGTGACAACGTGACACTCGGTTCTGATGTACTCAATGCCGGCAATAAGCTCTGTCCTGTTGAGGATTTTGAGGTTAATGATTGTGGCGGAGAACTTAATCCAATAAAGATTACTGTTAAATTGCCCGACGGCGACAGGGACAGCATATACCTGAGCAGTCGCGCAAAATAGGAAAAACTATGAATTCATCTAAGTCCAGTCTGTTCCTTATGGAACTGATATTATCAATATTGTTCTTCTCTTTGGCAAGTGCAGTCTGTGTGCAATTGTTTGTTAAGTCGCACCTGATAAGCAGGCAGAGCACGGATTTGACTAACTCCGTCAATCTCGCTCAGGATGTGGCTGAGATATATACCGGTGTACTTGATTGTGACAATTACCTTGACAAAAAAGCATTGTTTGATTCAATTTGTCGTATAATCAATGAATCCGGAGTGCTGATATATTCAGATACCAAAGAAGACACCCTGGTTCTTAAGAGTCTCAATGAAGAGGAATATGTAGTTAACTTTATATATAAAGGATACTCCGCTGATACGGGACTGTGTGAATCTAAGATAGAGGTATATGCAGGTTCACCTAAGGAGAGTACGGCTTATAGCGATATTGAGCCAATATACTCACTGGAAGTTAACAGGCATCTGCCGGAAAGGAAGGAATAATGGCTTCAAGAAAATCCTACGGAGCCAATGTAGGTTCCTCATCCATTCTGTTAATCTTCATATTGCTATGTCTGGTCAGCTTCGCTGCACTAAGTATTGTCAGCGCCAATGCCGACATGAAACTTTCTGACAAGGTTGTCAGCAGGACCACAAGCTACTACGAAGCCTGTAATTTAGCGGAAGAAGAGTTATCCACGCTTGACAGTACGCTTTGGGATGCATACAATACCGCTACCTGCAAAGAGGAATACTTTAACCTTGTTGGTCAAAATAAAATCATCTCAATTCCCACTAATGAAGGCGAGAAGCTGGTAGTAGAGGTTGACATCCTTTACCCCGAGCAGACCGGGGATACATGCTACAAGATAGAATCTTACAAGCTACTTAGAGAGTGATTTGATTTTGGTTTTGTATATAATAGGTAGAGAATAGTCTTATTGAGAGAGGAAAGTGAGGTAAAACTATGACTATGAAAGATATCATTTCAAGTCCACTGTTGCTGGTGCTCGTAATTATCGGCCTGGTATACATCGTGGGATTCTCTATTGTTTATCTGAAGAAAGCTTATGACCACTGTCTTGAGCTGGGAATCAGCAAGGAGGAGATTAAAAACGTAATCAAATCCAGCATGGTATTCTCAGTTGTGCCCAGTCTGTCTATTGTGGTTGGACTGTTCGCACTCATCTCAGTTCTTGGCACTGTATGGAGTTGGTGGAGATTATCGGTTATCGGCTCGCTCTCATATGAGTCGCTGATATCAAGTTCGGTTGCTTCAACTCTTGGCTTTGCAACCAATGCTGAGATGCTCGATCTGGCTACAGGCAGACAGTTCGGTGTTGTTATGATTCTTATGAGCATCGGTATGCTCAGCGGATTCGCTATTCTCCTTCCGTTCGGTAAGAAGCTGTCTAAGAGCGTTGACAGATCCGATGACAGCAACACCTGGAAATATGTACTGAGTGGCGTATTCATGCTTTGTCTATTCGCTGTATACATTCCTGTGCTTCTTATCGGTGATACCGTTCAGGCTGCAGTTATGATCACCGGTCTTGTGATCGCTATCGCACTCGGAATTCTTGCTAAAAAGCCGGGCTTTAGATGGCTCAACAATTTCATCATGGCTTTCTCCATGATAGGTGGTATGGTTTCTGCCATTTTCTGGTGCAAGTTGTTCTTATAGGAGGTGTCAGATATGAGTAAAGATAACAAGATAGTAATTACAGATTCATTCCAGGCATGGGCGCACAAGTGGGGCCGCATCGGTACTCTTATCGCCCTGATATATATGATCGGTCTTCCTTTTGTTGTTCTTTCTGCTTATGGATGTATGCCATCCCTTGGCGAAGTGATCAACATCGGAACCATCAGTATTCTAATGATTTATATTCCGGTTGGTATCTCTGAGGCTATCAGCTATACCCCTATTCTTGGAGCTTCATCATATCTTACCTTTATTACAGGTAACATTATGAACCTTAAGCTTCCTGTTGCAGTTAATGCCATGAAGATTACCAAGAAGGAGCCCAACACACCGGAGGGTGAAGCAATATCATCAGTTGCAGTTGCGGTAAGCTCAATTATGACAGTAATCATTCTTGCACTTGCAGCTCTTCTCAGCACATGGATCAGCCCTGTATTCGAGCTTCCCAGTGTGAAGACTGCATCTAACTATCTGATCCCTGCCCTCTTCGGTTCACTGACTCTTGGACTCTTCGGCAGCACCAATACAGGCAAGAAGGTAGTTAAGAACGGTGTTATGGGTGTGCTTCCGGTTATCATCCTTGTAACTGTAATCGCACTGCTCGTACGTATCACAAGCGGCGGTTCACTCTTCGGAGCAATCGGATTCCTCATCCTATTCATGCTTCCCATCGCGATCATCTCTTCCAGAATCATGTGGAAGAAGGGCATCATTAAGGTTGTCGACAATGAGGCTGTAAAGAACGACGCCGAGTAATCTAAAGTTTAAGTCTGTTCATATTTTTATTATAAAAGCGTCGCAAAGCTCAAATTGAGTTTTACGACGCTTTTCTTAATTGCAAAATACCTATTATTCCACCCAGAACACCCTATTGTCTCTTCTCTTGGCCGGTTTAGGATATTCACCATCTACATAACCAACAGCACAGTGACCGATTCCTTCCCATTCTCCCTCAATGCCGATTTCTTTCAATAATTCCTGATACTCCGGAAGTTCAAACTCCTCTTTTGCCCTATGAATCCAGATACTTCCTAAATTAAGTGAATGCGCAGCAAGCATCATATTACCCATTACAAGGCTGCCATCGTATACTCTATTTGCCCATTCTTTCTCTGCCAGCACTATTAATATAGCGGGAGCACCATAGAAAGGATCAAATCCCTCTTCCCTTCCACAAATCTTGGCATTAACGGCTGATAATCTGTCTCTCAATTCTTTGTTTGTAACTGCTACTGTGATTGTAGCCTGCCTTCCCTTAGCATTCGCAGCATACAATCCCGCTTCAATAATCCGGTTCAAATCATCTTTCGAGGGCATTTCCGGTTTGAATTTACGAATACTTCTGCGTTCCTCCATAGCCTTTATTATTTCATTCATCTCTAAAATCCTCCTTATAAGAATACCGATAACAATTGCTCCGCTTAATCAGAGTTCTCAATCCGAAATTGTACAGTTCTCGAGACTGGCATTACCGTTCTTGAAGTTATTGTAGTAGTTGCCCTCGAAGCGGCAATCCTTGAAGCTAATATCATCACCAATGGCCTTAATCAGATAATTGGTCTCATATTCTACGACATTGTCTGTTATGCTGCAGTTATCGAAGAGAACATTCCAGCAATCCTGAAGACATATCATATCGAATTCTCTGCTGTCATGCATATTGCAGTCCTTAAATGTCACATTTCCTGTGTTGTAGAAACTTACCAGACCATAAGAGCACTCGTAGATCTCCGTATCATACACATTGATTCCGTAAGAGTTTGTGCCCTCAAGTCCATAGGTACCGCAGCCATACAACCTGCAGTCATTGATATTTATCTTGCTTGAATCATTAATAAGTATTACCGAACCGGAGCAATATCCGGGTTCAACCATATGTCCAACAGTAAGACCTGACAGAGTCACGTTGTTACAGTATTGGAAGGAAAGCGGTGCCTCTAAGGGATCCTCTGTACAGATGGTGACCTGTGCGCCCTCCTTAGCCTCTATCAGAAGATTGTTTATATACTTCGCAGATATGGTATCATCGTTGTAGTATACATGCTCCCATGTCTCCTCATTGTTATAGTAGTTTACATTCTCATTATGACGTTGCTCAAAAGGAAGTTCTGAGATATTGTAGGTACCTGCTTCAAGGATGATTCTCGTATTATTATCTATAGCCTCATAGAATTCCCGGATATTTGATACATTGACCGTATTGGTATAGCGGTACTTGAACATGATATCATCGATATTCTCACTGTCCTTACGAACGTATACCTCATAATTATCGTATACCTCCTCTATTTCCTCTCCGGTCTCCTCATCCTGATATGAAGCGCTGGAATGGATGTGCAGCTTAAATATATCCTTCTCAAGCAGGGCAATATCATAGCTGACATCCGGTTCATTCTTCCTGGCGAACTGAGCATACCAGTCGGCGGCATCATTACCCGGATATTGGGGCTTTGAAACCTCACTAAGCTTTACTCCGTAATATTCGCTGTATCCGTACTCATTATCAATGCAGTCGACCTTGTAATATCCATCCTCAACATAGATATCCATCGTTCCGGCATACTCTATATCCTCTGTAGTGCTGTAAAATTCATTTCCCATTGAGGCAATTCTGACCCATTCACCCAGAAGTGCATCCAGATTCTCTGACTTAGGCTTCGATGTGCTGCCTGAATTTGCGCTCTCACTCGCTGTCGCCTGCTCCTTATCTGCTGCAGTAGAATCAGTGGCCTTTGCAGGCGCAGACGCACTGCTATCACCTGCATTGCCCAGGCCGCATCCTGCAACAATAAGCATACTTGAGACAAGAGCAGCAAGCATTATAATTCCCCTTTTCCTTGCTGACATTATCATATCCTCCTCGTCTTACTCAATTTCTTACAAAACCTACAATACATGATATATATCCAAATGATATACTCATTCATTGCAATCATCAAGTAAAAAGTATTCCGTGAAATGTTCCACTCGTTAATCCAAAACATCGGAAACAACGAAAAAGAATACATAATTACCACTCAGGGCAAAGGGTACTAAAATCCTCCATAATGAGATAATGTATCTGATGCAAATTCTGCACCCTTCTCCATGGCTTTTGTAATGTCTCCATCAATCATATATGAGCATACAAATCCGGCATGGTAACTGTCTCCACATCCTGTCGTATCAACAACATTCTCAACAGGAATTGCCGGAATCCTGTATTTCACTCCTTTGTGATAAGTTACACTTCCCCGTTCTGCCAATGTAACATTAAACAATCCCTCGTTGCATTCTGACATCGACTTAAAATCAGGAAGCACTTCCTCTGTCCCACTAATCATAAAGAAATCAATAAACGGAGCTAATTGCTTCATCTTATCGTAATCACTGAAGACATCAAAATCTACCGCAAGCTTGAATCCGTGCTTTTTCTTAAGTTCCAATACCTCTTCAAAACATGATGCCCAGATATGTACAAATACCACATCTGCACCTGATATTATCTCCCGTTCCTTATCGTTAAGCACAATATTATCAAGAATCTCACCATTCCATGAATCATCCTTGTAGTACCTGTCGCCCTCTGTTGACAGATATGTAATATTGTGAGCCGTTGCATGCCTCTCATCAATCCTTATATTTGCTGTGTTAATTCTTTTATTGGTAATTGAATCCAATATATGTCGTGCATACTCATCATTACCAAGCACACCAAGGATCGTTACATCCACCTCATCAAATTTTGATGCATGTGCAGCAAAATTCAATGCCTCACCGCCAGCCCTTATTTCATCCGTACCAAAGAAAACATCCGCACACAGACAGGGCAGAGCAACCAATTTTGTATTGTCCAATACTATTCCTCCTAAATCAAGCGCTGCATTTAACATTCTTTCTTTTGTTGATTACATGATTTTACATAAAAAAGAAAGCCCTAAAAGTAAGGTTTTCCACTTTTATTAATCAAAGAGCGCGAGATGTGAAAAGGTCCGGTGGACTGTTTTCGGAACCCGCCAAAACGAAGTTTTGCGCAGGTGCAGGGCTCTCTTGAGCCCTGCTTGAACAAAAAAAGAACATCTGAATGGATGTTCTTTTTTATATGTCACGTATGTTGTAATTACAATCTATTCTACAATTTGCGATGTTCCCAATACAGAACCTATGAACAGCGGTCCCGCATAATATTCTCCTCTTAAGTCAACCTTTGCACCGGCAGGAATTGTAACCTTGTACAAGTGCCCTTTATGTTTAAACATATAAACAAATTCTTTGTTTGCATCCTGAACTGCATTTAAGGTCTCTACACTAAATGTAATAGGCTTATTTGAATAAACCAATACAGATTGTGTTTCCGGATCAGCTTTTGCAATCTTTCTGACTGCAGCAGTAAATCCCTTCACAGTTTTGATTGAAGTAAGGTTATATGTTGTCATGCCGGCCGTTGCATTAGCAGCTTCTTTTGCTTCTGCCGGAATAGCTTTTACGGCACCTTCCGAAATGAATGATTCTACAGGTAGAGCCTCTTCAATTTTAATTGCTTCTTCTGCTGCTTTTTGAGCCATTTCTGATACATCAATTGGTTCTTCTTTTTCTACCGCATTACCGGACACTGTTCCAGTACTGTTATTAGCATTGCTTCCTCCTTCTTCAGCAAAAACAGTAAGGTTCATACCAGCAACCATTGTCATTACAATTACAGTAGCCAACACTCTTTTTAAACGTCTTTTAACCATTATTCTTTGCCCCTCCACTTTCATAGTGTATATCAAACGCCATTATCGTACACCTCATGCCAGTTTTTGTCAATATTTTCCAAAAAAAACAATTTGATATGGTTACTTTTTGTTCGTATTGTTTATATTCATTACCCTTATTTGCACAGTTCATTTCTTTACTGTTCGTTAATTCTCTCTCCCAAAGCCATCAAAATGAAAATATACGGCATATTCATAATCTGCGCAAAACTGACCAGATTTAAAAGAATATATCCACAAATGCCAAAAACCACTACCCATAGTTCGGAATGCAGCTTAAGCTTTTGCGTGAAGTTTCTTAAAGAAATAACTATAACAGCAAAGTAGCTCAATGCACCCAATAATCCTATATTTATGTAGTTATTGAGCATTTCACAATGACAATTGGTGAGTCTGTAACTCCCGAACATTTCTGACAGTCTTGGTGCAAGATCAGGAAACGAATACAGATATATATCAAAACAATCCGGGCCTACTCCAAACAGGAACTGCCTCAAATTCATGGACTTTATCAATTCAAAACTAATCATCCATATTCCGAATCTCCCATTACCGAAGTTGTCATCAAGTACTATCCAACCATTTTTCATTGCACAATATATTGCAAAAACAGTTCCTAATATCAATAGTGCAAAGAATCCTAAACGTATCCCATACAAGATTTCTTCAACTTTCTTACGATGCATACTTATATTATAGAATTTTTTTGAATCATTACATAATTCTCGTTTTTTTTCATCTCCACTTTGATTAGTCAAAAGATCATATTGTGGACAGGCAAAATACACCACCAACCAAACCGCGCAAGCAATTGAAAAGAACAATATCCCAGGTTGATGAGTCATAAAATACTTGATAAGCATATTATTGTATTTCATTCCCTTCGGAAATGCTTTCTCCAACCAAAAAACCGCCTCCATTGCCAGCGAGCCAATTGCAAACAGTTCGATAAATATCTGTAATCTTTTCTTTGAGTTAAACGCCTGCCATAATAAAATACTTCCCCATCCAAGAACTACAAGAAACGCTGCAGAACTTCCCTGAACAAGTCCCGCCAACATTGCCACAAAACAATAACTCCCACTTAATAGTTTCATTTTACCGGTAGAAATAAGATACAGGCCTATCCCCATAGACGCCATAATGGACCAGTATCCACAAAACCAGTTAATATTACCGATTGTTGAAATAAATGCAGTATGCTCTACTTTCATGTCAATAGGGTAAACAGCAAAACGATTCAATATGCCCAGCGCAAATACTACTGTTGCTCCCCCCAATGCCATCCATACTATTGCATGCACTCCTTTATTCTGTAATGAACCAACATTCTTTATGCAAAAATAAGTGAGAACAAAAACGATTTGACTGAACAATCCCATGTACCAATCTTCAGAGCCACGCCAGGCCGCACTTCTATAGTCAGATAAGATAGCTGAGATTATATTTGCACCCAGAAACACTAATACAGTTTTGTCCAATAATGAGAATTCTATTTTGTCTTTCCACAATATCAGCGGACACATGATCAGTAGTGCAACCATATGAAATTTGATAAAAAAGTCATATTTTGCGATTCCAATGTCATAATAACCATTCTTGAAAAAAAGTGGATAAATAATAAACATTACAAAACAATAAATATACATACTGTAGTTTGATATTTTCTTAACCATTTTTCCGTTCCTCTATCAAACAAGCAAAAATAATCCGGCAAATAATGCCACGAACATACAGTTTCCTGTCCATCAATTTAACGCAACTATTACAAAAACCACTATACTTAGTATAAATTGATTATTCCGTTTGCTAATGAAATATCTTACCGGTCAGTTTAGTTTTTGTTTATGATTCCCACATCATTCCATATTATGGGTCCATAATGGGATGATACTTAATTACTATTATTAACACCATAAACGCATCATAGGCTCTACTGGCTTTATCTTCCTCTGATCTAACCGTTATGATGTCAAATATTCTTTTTCTAATAAGTAATTCTCTTAGTTTTATAGCTAGAGTATATCCTTTTGATATGAGTGAATTCAAGCATAACTATACAAGAAGCGAAAGAACGTCATTCCAAACTAAAAGGCACAGATATTTGTTTGGACGCAACAGAGAGCGCGAGATGTGAAATGGTCCGGTGGACCTTTTCAGGAAGCCCAAGATAAAAATCACAATCCCCTAGAAAGCCCATAAAATCAAGGAAAGGATGACCTGCACCACCTGGGAGATTTTGTTGTAGACGCACTTTAGACGCAAAAAAATTTCAATTTTATTTATCCAACAACTTCTCTTTTATTCTATTTGCTGCTTCAATATGCATAATCCAGTGTCTTGAAAGAGGCATTTTTATAAGACCTGATATATCTTTATTGCACCAATAATCAATTAACCAAACTGCAGACTCATCATCCGAAACCACACCAAGTTCAGAGATGCGTTTCTTATCGTCGTCCCCGAACTTTTTCTTAATATCTTCATAATGAATACTTTTTAACCATTCATCAGTACTTACCTTTACCGACAATGCATATTCATACAAGGCTTCTATGTTGAGTTTTTTAGAAAACTCTGCAATTTCCTGTTTTACCAATTCATTTCCTGTAGTTATAATATCTGCACCTATTTTCTTGTCGAAATTATTTTCATATAGTACTTCCTTTTTCCTTCTTATCAATGAATTAACCACGATATCTTCAATTCGAATTATATGCCAAATGGAATATGCTACCGTCTTAGAGTGATAACCATCAGCATTAATAAACGGAATTGCACAATAATCGTCAGAAGACAAAAACTTCTTCCACGATAACATTTCTTGCATCAACATTTCTCGTAATTTCAGGAATTCATTTATTCCATCATAAAATGTTGCTTTTTTCAATTTACCCTGAGCTAATTTATTCTTATCAGACCATTCTCGATTCATCTATCAATACCGTCCTAATTTGATATAATCCCCTAAAGCACTGAAATTAGAATTTTAGTTAAGTTTATACTCTTTCTCCAAGGCACGATGTCTTAAAACCATAAATGGCAAAGGGATAATAACTCCTCCCATCATAAATACCATTTCCAGCACCTCACTCGGCATAATGTAACCTAACCAAAATCCAAGTTCTATACATATTCCATAAACAATCCAAATAAAACCATGTTTTTTATTCCATTGTATTACATCAGAAATTTCTTCTTTCTTTGGTGGGGCAATAACATTATAAAATCCTACTGGTTTTTCTTTTTTATTAAATTGAGAAATACCGATAATAACCATTATTACTGCCACAATCGATATAATAACTAATCCCATTATCATCTCTGCATTCATACTAATCACCAATCCTTTCGTTCCGAAGCAATTTTCAAAGCTTACTGCTGTTCAAAAAAGCAGCCAATTCTACATCAGCTGCTTTAAGATCAAATATTTCTTCCTTGATATTGTACTGTTACAACAAATACTTTTTTTGAAATATTATCCATTTTATAGATTACAAGATAATTATCAATTATTAATTGTTTATATCCTTTACCAGCATATCTTCCAACCAATCGATCCTGATGTGCCTCTGGCATCTGTTCCAGCGTTCTTATTGCATCCCATATCCTATCCGTCTGCCCTTTTGCATTTTCTGGTGATTGTTTTTCAAATGCAATATACGCATAGATGTCATCTATATCACGAAAGGCTTTAGGATATAACATAACTTCAAATTTATCCATAGTATTTCTGATTTAGCCTTTCCATTGCACTATTCATTGAAATTGGTTCCGCACCTTCTTCTACTTCTTTCTCCGCCTCATAAATTGCTTGGTCAATCTTATTAATCTGTGCAAACCTCTCATATAATTCAGCACTCATCACAACCAAGTCACTATAACCATTTTTTGTTATAAAAATAGGCTCCTGTTTTTTATGTGCTAGTTCAGATATTTCACTTGTATTCCTTAAATCTCTAATTGGCATAATTGTTGGCATAACAAACACCTCTCTTCCTTACGTCATAATTGTAGCATAATTATGACATAGTGCAAATCAAAAATTTATACCATTTATACCATTTATAACATTTTTAATCTTCCAAATACAAATCTATATCTATCTGGGTCCTTATTTCATAACAAAAATCCATGACAGTCATTGATGGAGCCATGCAGGCGTAGATTCATCAACACATAATGTCGGAACAACTTGCAAATAAAATTCAGCATCATTTTTCTCTCGAATCTGCTTAAGTTCCTCTTTCTTATCCATCAATACACTTATTGACTTTTCCATTTGAACTGATGTATCAATATTATAATCTTTGCAATAACCAATTGCCCAATTTGCAAAAAACAGGATAAAAGGCTGTGGATTATTAATGGATATTCCAGCCGAAAATGCCGAAAACCCCAGTATTGATGCTGTAGACGCAAGTAGACGCAAATTCGGGGAATAAAAAAATCTCAATTTCAATAAGCGCGAGATGTGAAAAGGTCCGGTGGACCTTTTCAGGAACCCGCATAATGAAATTATGTGGGTTCCAAAACATCTCGTGCTGATAAAATAAAGCGACTATCCACTGGGATAGTCGCTTTATTTTATCAGCGCGAGACGGGACTCGAACCCGCGGCCCCGACCTTGGCAAGGTCGTGCTCCACCAACTGAGCCACTCGCGCATATTCACAAGCCGGTCACAACCGACTTGTTTATATTACCATTAGCATAATGATATGTCAACAACTTTTTTTAATTTATTTTTCCTTATTTTTGCCCTATATTTTATTCTTCAATTGTTGACTTATACTTAATCTTAAATACCCTGGCAAGTGAGTCATTGATCCTCTGCTCACTGATGGTACCGTCCTTAACAGCTTCAACAACCGCATTGTAGGCCGCCTCAAAGTCCTCGGGCAGATATACCATATCCGCACCGGCCTTAAGTACCTTGATCGCAGCATCATCCGAACTGTAATAGTCCTTAATTGCAGCCTGGTTCAGTGCATCAGAGATAACCAGTCCATTGTACTGATACTCAGTTCTTAAGATGTCTGTAATTACTTCCTTAGAGAGCGAACAGGGAGTAGTCTCATCACCTGTAAGCTCGGGGGCGATCACATTACTTACCATTATTGCCTCAGCACCGGCGTCGATAACATTCTTGAATACAGTCATCTCGGCTGCTGCCATCTCATCCTTGGTTCTTGTTGTTGTCGACAGACCTTCAGCAGGATCCTTATCAGCAGTTGCCTGTCCCGGGAAATGACCCACGCATGCAGTCACACCCTTATCAGCCAGAGTACTCATGCCTGCGATTACAAGATTTGATACCAGGTTAGTATCTGCACCAAAGGTATCAGTACTTAGCGGACTCTCAATTCCGTCAATGTTTAGGTCCGCATTCGGTCCGATCACCATATTAAAGCCAAGAGTAACCAGTCTGTCTCCCATGGTTGCGTACTCATTTGTGGAATCACCCTGGGCTGCGCACTCATCATACGACTTGAGCACCTCATACTTAAGCGGCTTATTAAGAACCGAATCATCACCCAGCCCTTCATTCACAGCAAGGAACATGGGATGCTTGCTGTATGATACGGTATTTGCCAGCATCTCCTTAATCTGTGATTCGTCCTTGATATTTTTAGAAGAATATACCAATCCTCCTACATTGTATTTCTCAATAGCCTCCTTGGTACCGTCTCCGGCCTTAACTGCCACATCAACACCCGTCAACTGCTCAGGTGTCACAATAAATAAACCTGCCACCTTCTCTTCCACCGACATCTCGGATATGTATGATTCCACAACTTCAGTTAACAGGTCTTCCTCGGTATACTCAGACTCTTCTTCAACTACCTCTTCCTCTTCCTCTTCGGCTTCGGCTTCAAGCTGTGCCTGCATCTCTGCCTCTGCCTCGGCCTCGCGCTGCTGCTCAAGTGCCAGCTGCTCTTCTTCTATCTTGGCCTTCTTATCATTGATCACTCCGATTAAGGCCTTCACTCCGAAGAATCCGCCGGCGGCAATTCCTGCAATTATTATAACCAGACTAAGATATGCAAGTATTGTATTCCTCACTCTTCTTCTGTGTCTGTATTCTCTTCCCGATTTCCTTGAATCTGACATATATTAATCCTCTCATTTTGCACAAACTACACCATATATTGTATAGCAGTCACCTGCAAAACGCAACATACCAAACATTTTCTATTTTGCAAATTCTTTATAAAGCGCGACATGGTCGTATATACATCTCCATCCGCTCGTCGAATCAGCCGTTGCACAGATATAGTTATTGCCGGATGCATCTATTCCATAGCTCACCGCGCAGTTACCCGACTGTACCACATATCCTGTCTTGCCGCAGACAACCTCTCCACCGGTATCCTTATCCTCAATTCTTCTTAGGAACCAGTTGGATATCGTAATCCCGTCCGGATGCGCAGCTGTCGAAGATGTTGTATAGGTATGTGCACTCATGACCTCGCGGCACAGTTCATTGTCCATAGCCGCCTCCATAATCATCGCCATATCATAGATTGTACAATAATGATTCTCATCATAGAGCCCTACACAGTTCGTGAAGTGCGCACTGTCACTAAGTCCCAGAGCCTCAAGTTTCTCATTCATAAGCTCCACGAAGGCCTCCTCGCTGCCCGCTATAAAGTATGCGAGCCCCAGCGCCGCATCAGCGCCCGACGGTAGTATCGTTCCATACATGAGGTCCCTAACCGTCACCGTTTCATCCCTGTCAAAACCGACATTGCTACAATCATTCTTAAACGTATAATCCGTTATTTCAATCGGGATCGTAAACTTCGAATCAAGGTCCTCTTCACTCAGGTTCTCAGCTGCCACAAGCGCCGTCAGTACCTTGGTCATGGATGCCGGATTTATCTTATCATATGCATTTCGCTCTGACAGGACAATATCATTATCCATATCTACTAAAATCGCATACCGACTGACTATTTCCTCCCCCGGAGTGCGTGTGTCATCAGTACTCGAAGCACTGTATACCTCTTTAGGGACATCCTCCTTAGGAGTCGGGGAAACAAGAAGTGCCATATCCTCTTCACTTATTGTTTCAGAAATCGGCATTACCCTGTCAGCTTCCGCTTTATCTTTATCCCTGCCACCCTTCACATTCCTGACAAGTAATACAACGGCCACAATAAGTATTATTATTCCCAAAACAAAAACAGGAGCAAATCTTTTCACCAGTGCCCTTCTCCTTTGTTGCTTGAGCTTCTCTAGCTGCATGGCTTTGATTTTTTCCTGTCTGCTTAATCTCTGTAAATCTTTTGAATCCATACTAGAATAATATCATATTTTCTTACTGCCTGTATCCTGTTTAACCAAATCTTCACAATTCTTCACAATTAGACAAACTATTAGCGGGTACTGAATCTTATTTCAATCCAATACCCGCTTCTATGATGATGTCTCCAATGGTCTATACCTCTCTTTCTTACATCTCTCCCTATTCAGTTGTATCGACTACTTATTGAGCACTTCTACCTTTGTACTTATGTACTGCGATTATCATCTCTCGCTCATCCCGGCTCTTCTTCGTCATTTGGATAATTGATTAACTAGTCTGGCGGTCCGTCCTCCTTTTCTTTACTCGTCTATCTCCATCTATAGACACCTACCTTCAAGTAGGATTGTTTTCTTTATCTGTCTCTTTGTTATGCTCTTACTATACACCACGCCCATATAATTGTCAACACATTTTTGCAAATAATTTTATATTTTTTATAATCTGACGCTATTTTCTGTCTTTTTCGCACAATTTGGTAATAATGTATAATGTTTTCTATTTTCTTTTGCGTCACTCTCAAACAAAAAATCAGCCGGTCTCTTTAGAGACTGGCTGATACAAAGATGTCGTATATAGCTTTAATTGCTGCCTCGAAGTCCGAATTGGTAACTCCGATGATTATATTAAGCTCTGATGAACCCTGGTCAATCATCTTAACATTGATATTGGCATGTGCAAGGGATGCGAAGATTCTTCCCGCTGTACCTCTTGTAGATCTCATGCCCCTTCCAACGACTGCGATGAGGGCAAGATCTGCTTCTATATCTATGCTGTCCGGATGTGTCATACGATGTATGCCCGAAACAACCTGCTGCTCCTTATCCATGAACTCATCCTGATGAACAAATACCGTCATGGTATCAATTCCCGAAGGCATATGCTCAATTGAGATTCCGTTGTCCTCGAATACTCCGAGGACCTTGCGACAGAATCCAATCTCGCTGTTCATCTTGGCCTTATCTATGTTGACCGAACAGAAGCCCTTCTTACCGGCAATACCGGTAATTACGTACTTCGACTTCTGACAGGTGCTCTCCACGATCCAGGTGCCCGGATCCTCAGGAGCATTGGTATTCTTAATATTAATCGGTATTCCCTCTCTTCTTACGGGGAAGATCGCATCCTCGTGAAGAACAGAAGCACCCATGTACGAAAGCTCTCTCAGCTCTCTGTAGGTGATTGTCTCTATCGGTTCAGGATTATCGATGATGCGCGGATCGGCTACCAGGAAGCCCGATACATCCGTCCAGTTCTCATACAGGTCAACCCTTGCTGCTCTCGATACGATAGAGCCGGTGATGTCCGAACCACCGCGCGAGAAGGTCTTAACCTTACCATCAGGTGTCGAACCATAGAATCCCGGGACTACAGCATTATCAACCTTACCAAGTCTTACCGATAATATATTATTTGTCTTTTCAGCGTCAAAATTGCCCTCCTCATCAAAGAAGATGACCTCAGCTGCATCTATAAACTCAAAGCCCAGATAGTTAGCCATGATCTTGCCGTTTAAGTACTCACCACGGCTTGCTGCATAATCAGAGCCTGCCTTGGATCTGAACATCTCGGCTATGGTTTCAAATTCAGCATCAAGAGTCATGTTAAGTTTTAGGCCCTTGATAATCTCGTTATATCTCTCCTTAATTGCCTGAAGCTCACTGGAGAAATCCTTGCCTGCCTCAGCAAGTGCGTAGGTCTGATAGAGCATGTCGGTCACCTTGGTATCCGCGCCGAATCTCTTACCGGGAGCACTCGGAACAACATATTTTCTTGACTTGTCGCTTCTTACAATATCTCCAACCTTTTTGAACTGCTCGGCACTTGCAAGTGAGCTGCCGCCGAATTTAACAACCTTTTTCATCTCTCCTCCAAATATCAGTCCTCAACACGGATTGTTTTAATAACTCCCTTAATATTGGCGATTTTCTTATCAAAATCATGCTCACTCATGTGAGATGTGATAAATGCGAACTCTTCGTCGAAGAGATCAACCTCATCAATCGAACCGAAGGTATTAAGTACCTCACCCCTTGACTTGACTGTCGCGCGGACGAAGAACCTCTTCACAAGCTTCTTGTAATCGGCAAGCTCAAGTTTCTCCTCATCCCATACACAGGGAAGTTCTCTACCCATGTTACGCGCCATATCCACAACATCTGCAACAACGGCACTTGCTGTTGCAAGTTTTCCTGCGCCCTGGCCGTAGAACATGGCATCACCAAGCATGTTGCCCGTCACGTGAACAGCATTGAATACACCGTTCACACCGTTAAGCGGATGGTCTGCTCCAATCATAAAGGGAGCTACAATACAGGCTACACCGTCATGGCATTCCGCAACCGCGATAAGCTTGATTGACTTACCCATCTTCCTGGCGTACTCGAAATCCCTATTATTAATCTTTGTAATTCCCTCTGTACTGATATCTGCGAACTTAACCGTCTTGCCTGTCATAAGAGAAGCAAGAATAGCAATCTTTCTTCCTGCGTCATGTCCCTCAACATCTGCCTCCGGATTGCGCTCAGCGTATCCAAGCTCCTGAGCCTCCTTAAGAACCGTCTCGTATGATACTCCATCCTTAGCCATCTTGGTCAAAATGTAGTTGGTGGTTCCGTTAAGGATACCCATTATCTTAACAATCTTCTCCTGTGCAAGAGAAGTATTCATAGCTCTTATTATCGGAATACCTCCGCCAACTGCCGCCTCAAACAGATAATTGCAGCCGTTAGCCCTGGCCGTAGCGATAAGCTCTGGGCCGTGATTCTCCACTAATTCTTTATTGGATGTGCAGACACACTTACCTGCCTTCAGTGCAGACATGCTGAAATCATAGGCCGGATGTACTCCACCCATGGTCTCGCACACAATATTAACCTCAGGGTCGTCCAGGATAATATTGAAATCATGTACTACGAGTCCCTCATTCTTATCCCCCGGAAAATCTCTGAGATCCAGGATGTACTTAACCTCTATATCTTCACCTACTCTGGCACGGATCACATCGGCATTGTCCTGAAGAACCTGAACAACTCCGCTTCCGACCGTACCATATCCAAGTACTGCTACCTTTATCATAACAAACTCCATCCCTCTGCATTTATACTATGGACATACAAACGTCCACATTGAAGATTATCATAACTTTTTGCCTAACACAAGTATTCTTGTTATTTTCTAAAGTTCCTACTTTACCCAGTTGTAGCTGTGCTGCTTGCTCTTCTTCTTCGCGAGGTTCTTGGTTCTGATATTAAGGATAATATCAGTTCTGTATACAAGAACGTAGAGAACTGCTGCCATAACGAAAGCTGTCATAATATCGAAGGTAGAATGCTGCTTGATAAACATGGTGGAAAGGATAATACTTACCGAAATTCCAAGGCAGGTATTCTTGATCCACTTCTTAGTGCCAAGCCTCTCACTGTGCATCACTGCAAAATAAACACCTATCGAATTATATACATGGATGCTTGGCCACAGATTGGTTGACGTATCCATCCTGTATATCATACTGACCATGTCGCAGAATATATTGTCTCTCGGCATTATTCTCGGTCTCAGATAGTGAATATTAGGCCACAGTGTCGAGATAAGCAGGAATATCGTCATTCCCGTAAAGAGAAAAGCGCATACTCTGTAGTAATCATATCTATCTGTAAAACCTGTATAGAGCACGATCCATGCCACATAGAAAAACCAGATGATATAGGGAATGACAAAAATCTCAATAAATGGAATTTTATCATCCAGCGCAGTATGAATAACCGTGTATCTTGAAAACTTTCTGGTCTCAATCAGAGCAAACCACAAAAGATATACAATCATATATATTACCGACCACAGAAAGTGGTGATATTTATCCCAAATGTTAATAACCTTATTTTTCATAATATTCCCCTGTTTCGTGAGGCTAATATACCAGATTCACCTTCTCGTCCCTGATCTTAACCTCAATTGTATCCGCCTTGCTGCGAACTTCACCGTCGGTGTGTACCCAAAACGGTCTGTCTGTCCTAAGCCTGTAGCTGCTTGCGCGGTAGAATTCCACGCCGTCGTATCTGTAATGGCAGCCGTTCTTGGCAGAGGGCATAATCCTAAGCACCTTAGCTCTTGATACATTAGCTACCACACATAAATCGAGCATGCCGTCCGTATCGCTTGCATCCGGGGCAAACAAAAATCCTCCACCCTGGAATCTGTGGTTCATTCCTGCCATGAGAATAAAATTCTTCAGACTGATCTCAGGCGCTCCGTCCACGGACAGTGTCGCGTTGCATGACTCAATTCCGATTAACTGCTTAAGCGCAATGATAAGGTATGACAGCTGCCCAAGTCCTAATGCATTAAGTAAGTTCTTCACCCTCGAGCGTGCCACCTCCTCACAGATACCCGCATCATAGCCGATTCCCGTACTTACGATGAAGTTCTGTTTAGGAATACTCAGTTCGGGAGCGTCGCTGCAGCATAAGGAGATTAACCCTAAATCCGCACTTTTGCACGTAGGAGAATTGATGAAATGCATGACAGCCTTCATCGTATTGGTTGTCCCAAGCAGATCGCGCACCAAATCGTTACCCGAGCCCATAGGCAACAGCGTCAGATTCACATTATCAAATCCCGGCAGCCACTGCAGCACCTCGTTGATCGTGCCGTCACCGCCCATAAGCACCAGATGAAGCTTCTCTCCTTTAGCCGCATATTCCTCATAGAGTCTGCAGATCAGCTTCTCATTCTCCATGCCGGGCCTAGTGAAGTTCACCCTGTATTCCAGGTTTGCCTGCGCAAACATCTGCTCAATCTTCCTCCAGAGCTTCATGGCCTTCCCCGACCTGGCACCCGGATTCACAATCATTTCGTACATATTCCCCTCCGACGGACTCCCAATCTGTCCTATAAAGCATGCACTCATTCTATCAACAGTTTATTATTCCGTAAATATACTAATTGCATAAATATAAGAAAAGATATGATTACAATTACAATAATATATGCTATAATCTTGCCTAAAGCGAGCCTTTTGTGCAAAAGCGCCCGCTTAGACTCAATACAATATTTATAACGAAAGGAACTGAATTATGTATTCATTAGACGAAGTAAGAGCAGTGGATAACGAAATCGCTGAGGCTATCGTTGCCGAGCAGAATCGTCAGAACAGCCACATCGAGCTTATTGCATCCGAGAACTGGGTGAGCAAGGCAGTCATGGCAGCAATGGGTTCTCCACTTACCAACAAGTATGCTGAGGGATATCCGGGCAAGAGATATTATGGCGGATGCCAGTGCGTGGACGTCGTCGAGAATCTAGCTATAGAGCGTGCCAAGAAGCTGTTCGGTTGTGATTATGTCAATGTACAGCCTCATTCAGGTGCCCAGGCTAATATGGCAGTATTCTTCGCGGTACTTGAGCCGGGAGATACTTTCATGGGTATGAACCTTGACCATGGCGGTCATCTGTCACATGGTTCACCGGTTAATATGTCAGGTAAGTATTTCAACTGCGTTCATTATGGTGTCAATGATGACGGTTTCCTTGATTATGACGAGGTTAGACGCCTCGCACTTGAGTGCAAGCCTAAGATGATCGTTGCCGGTGCTTCAGCATATGCAAGAAAGATTGATTTCAAGAAGTTCCGCGAGATTTGTGACGAGGTCGGCGCTGTGCTTATGGTGGATATTGCTCACATCGCAGGTCTTGTGGCAAGCGGATATCATGAAAGCCCCTTCCCCTATGCGGATGTTGTTACAACAACAACACATAAGACTCTTCGCGGTCCCAGAGGCGGTATGATTATGTGCAACCAGGCTGCTGCCGATAAGTACAACTTCAACAAGGCTATCTTCCCGGGAATTCAGGGTGGTCCTCTAATGCATGTGATCGCAGGTAAGGCTGTATGCTTCAAGGAAGCACTCTCTCCCGAGTTCAAGGAATATGGTAAGAATATAATCGACAACGCTCAGGCACTCTGCAACGGATTGTTAAACAGAGGCTTAAGCATTGTATCAGGCGGTACAGATAACCACCTTATGCTTCTTGACCTTCGTCCACAGGGACTCACAGGTAAGGAAATCGAGAAGCTTCTTGATGAGGCACATATTACTGCCAACAAGAATACAGTTCCCAACGATCCTCAGACGCCCTTCGTTACAAGCGGTGTCCGTCTCGGAACTCCTGCCGTTACAAGCAGAGGCATGAATACAGAGGATATGGATATGATAGCTGAGGCCATCTCACTTGTAGTCAAGAAGGGTGCTGACGGTGTGGCAGAAGCACGTGCCATCGTCAAGACTCTGACAGACAAGTATCCGCTTATCTAAACAGGTTAATCAATAAACTTTTCGAAAGAAGGTAAAATATGGAAAAGAAGAATATCGATTGGGCCAATCTTGGATTTGGCTACATGAAGACGGATTACCGTTATGTATCAGACTATACCAACGGTGCATGGGATGAAGGTCGTATCACAGATGATGACATGATTACCATGAGCGAGTGTGCGGGAGTTCTCCAGTATGCACAGACAGTCTTTGAAGGAATGAAGGCCTACACCACAGAGAAGGGTGAGACAGTTGTATTCCGTCCTGACTTAAATGCAGCAAGACTTGCTGACTCTGCAAGACGTCTTGAGATGCCGGTTTTCCCGGAAGAGAGATTCCTTGATGCTATCGACAAGCTTGTTAAGGCAAACCTTGCATGGGTTCCTCCGTTCGGTTCAGGTGCAACACTGTATATCAGACCTTACATGTTCGGTATCAATCCCGTAATCGGAGTAAAGCCTGCTGAAGATTATCAGTTCAGAGCCTTCGCTACACCCGTAGGACCTTACTTCAAGGGCGGAGCTAAGCCTCTGACAATCAAGGTCAGCGACTTCGACAGAGCAGCACCGAACGGAACAGGTAATATCAAGGCCGGTCTTAACTACGCTATGAGTCTTCATGCAATTGTTACAGCTCATAACGAGGGCTTTGCCGAGAATATGTATCTTGATCCCAAGACCCGTACCAAGGTTGAGGAGACAGGCGGTGCCAACTTCCTCTTTGTAACCAAGGATGGAAAAGTAGTAACTCCCAAGTCTGACAGCATTCTTCCTTCAATCACCAGAAGATCTCTTCTCTATGTTGCTAAGGAATATCTCGGACTTGAGGCTGAGGAGCGTGAGATCGAGTTTACTGAACTTAAGGACATGGCTGAGTGTGGCCTCTGCGGAACTGCAGCCGTTATCTCACCTGTCGGCAAGATTGTTAACCACGGTGAGGAGATCTGCTTACCTTCAGGTATGGACGAGATGGGTCCTGTAACTAAGAAGCTATATGATACTCTCACAGGCATCCAGATGGGCCGCATCGAAGCACCCAAGGGCTGGATCAGAGTTATTGAATAACAAATAAAAAACATCGGAATTGCGGTTTTATCGCATTTCCGATGTTTTTTTTGCGCATTTTTAGTTGAATTTGAAGAATCTCTGTGCGAGGCGGTATCCTTCAACCGATATCCTTCTGCCTCCCTTTCCGGGCAGGTTCATTCCGTTGCCCATGATGCCGTAACGAAGCTTACGATAGAGGTATGAATCGCTGGCCTTTAAGTACTCCCAGAGTTCCGTCTTCTTGTCAAGCGCTTCCTCCGTATCCGCAAGTATAAGCATGATCGAGCTTATCGTTGTGATAATCTCAAGATAGTTAAGCATATACTGCTTCAAACGCTTATTTGCGAATATCATCTTGCGGTTTCTGACCGTATAATCGATCATAAGCTTGTTGACTCTTAACTGCTGGTCAACTCTGCTTATCATAACTTTCTCATTTACCGACTGGTCTTCTCTTCCGATGTAATATCTGTAGAAGTTCACATCCATGTAGTACATGTTCTTAACATAAGGCAGTGGCTCATATACGAAGATATTATCTACATAGAAGGTGTGATCCGGAAGCTTCATTCCGCACTCCCTAAGAAGTTTGGTTCGATAGATCACAGAGTGCATCAGAATGTACTGACCCTTGAAGAAATGTCCTACATCATTCCATGTAAAGACTGTATCCTTGGGAAGCGCATGCGCATATCTCATAACCTTCTTCTTGGCAGCACCCTCCTTCTCATATACGAAGTTGGATATCAGCATGTCAATAATCACATCCGAGCCTGCGAAATCCTTTAGCTTTTCAAGAATTTCAAGATATGCACTCTTCTTCACCCAGTCATCACTGTCCACAACCTTAAAGAAGAGTCCTGTCGCATGCTCAACGCCCGCATTGACAGCTGAGCCGTGTCCCCCGTTCTCCTTGTCAATCACCTTAACTATTCCGGGATATTTCGCTTCATATTCATGACCTATTGCCGATGTATTGTCCTTTGAACCATCATTAACAACCAGAATCTCAACATCCTCTCCCCCCGGAAGCAGTGATTCTATACATTTGCTCAGGTAGTTCTCGGAATTGTAGCTTGGTATAGCAATTGTAAGTAGTTTCATTCCCCTAATTATCCTTTCTTCGTCTGCTTCTTCTGCATTATCTTAATCTGTTGGTCTCGAACCTTCCTCTTGTATCCAGACAGTGCATTAACTGTCTTATCCTCTCTCCCAGTGGAAGTGATTCATCTATCTCTATATCCATGACCGATGCCATAATCGTAACATCATCCTGGTCTATGCAATTCTTGATGTTCTCCAGTATGTTTACCTTATCTATAACGTTGTCAGCATCAAGAAATTCTTCAACTCCCGGCTTAAGAAGTGTCATTGACTCGCTTGGTCGAACATCATCTTCCTTCGAACAAGAAGTCCGCTCCTCCTCATGCACCTTAGCAGGAGCCTGTACCGGTGTAACCTCAGGCGCGCTAAACTGTGGACTAAGATTCGCCACAGGGCTTACGAGTTCGAACCGGTTAGACTGACTAACCTCAGGATATTTGTTAATATCCACCTTGGATTCAAAGTTGTCAAGCGGCCTGACATATATGTCATAATTGCCGTAAAGTGCCTGATATACTACCATATCCTCCAGTGTCTCCGAATCCCTGGCAATACATATTACCTTATAGAGGTTTCCCTTAAAATGTCTGTATATCTCGTTAGCCTGTACCATATCCACTCCTGTTAGTAACCCTTATCTGGGAAAACTGTTCTCAATGATGAGCAGTTCAACACCGAATTCAGGTTTAATATTTCCTTTCTTGATATCATAATCCACATCTGCACATGCTGTCAGCACTGCCTTGATTTCGTCCGTGGTAAAGCAGTCCACCTGTGGCAGATATTTGTCAACAATGAAGGGTGGCAGCCCCACTCTGGATGCAATATCGCGCTTTGCAATGCCTCGCATACGCATATCATCTATCTGAAGCATAATATCAAACTGCCTCCTGATAAGCGCCAGCACTCCAAACGGCGATTCCTTCTGTGATAGCAGCTCGTTATACATCTTCAGCGCTTCCTTCTGGTGCCTGAGCCCCATATGCCCTATCATGTCGAATATTTTATTCTCCAGGCGAACACAGCACGAATCCTCAATATCCTTAACGGTAATCTCACTGCGCCCCATGGTGTATGCAAACAGTTTCTCAAGCTCGGTACTGATATTGGTCATGTCCGTACCCACCGTCTCTAACAGCTTCCCAACCGTCAGATTCGTTATCGCCTTATTCTCTTCCCTGCACCTCTGTGCGATCCAGGTCTTAAGCGTTGCCTCATTCTGCGTCTCGAATTCCACGCACCTGCCACACTTGCTTATCGCCTTGAAGAGCTTATTTCTCTTGTCAACAGCCCTCTCCGTCATCACTATAACAGTGCTGTCAGGAATTCCTTCGCTCACGTAGTTTGCCAGCGCCTCATTTCCATCCTTGGCAAACCCCGTATTTTCCAGAAAAATTGCCCTATACTCACTTAAGAACGGCATCGTCTGTGCCATGTCGATCACTTCGGCGACGTTTACATCTTTTCCCTGATAATATGAGTAATTCATATCACCCTCAGTCGGACACAGAGCTTTTTTAAGCTTATTCTTGTACTGGAGTCTGAGATAATTCTCCTCACCATATAGAAGATATATTCTTTTGTAGGTTTGGTTATTAATATCCTGGAGAATCTGTCTCATTAATATAACCTCAAATAAACGGCAACAGTTCTATAACGAATACCACCACACAGGCAACCACAGCCACCTTAAACAGGCTTGCACCCATCCACGCAAGCATCATCGCCACGATAAACGATATGAAGGCTGCAATCGGACTTTCCGTCGCATTTATTATTGCCGGGAATGTCATCACCGCAAGTGTTACGTAGGGCACGTAATACAAAAACGACCTTATAAAGGTATTCTTGATCTCTTTCCGTATTAATGTAAGGGGCAGTACCCTAATAAGATAAGTTACCGCCGCCATGATAATCATATATATTATTATACTTCTTGATTGCATCTTCTATTCCTTAGCTGCATATGGGTCATCGGTTACGGGCTTGATTATTGCAGCGATAGCTGAGATGACCACAGTTAGTATCATGATTCTAAGTCCGCTTGGTACAGTACTGATAAGCGGTAGAATCTCACACAGTCCGCTTGCTGCCATTGAAATAAATACCAGTAGCATAATGACCTTGTCACGCTTGGCTGCAGGAACAATAATGGCAATAAACATTCCGTAGAGTCCTACACTCAGTGCGCTTACCACATTAGGTGGAAGCACATTGCCCATGATCACTCCAAAATAAGTTCCTAAAGACCAGGCAGGAATCGTCAAAAGCATGGCTCCGTATGCATATATAGGATTGAGCTTGCCCGGTACCGATATACAGATTCCGAAGATTTCATCCGTCACGGAATATGCCACAAGGAAGCGATGGATCAAAGGAGTCTTCGGATCAAATTTCTGACTGAGTGCGCTGGACATAAGCATGTACCTGGCATTGGCTACCAGGATCATTACAGCCATCATGAAATAGCTTGCATTCTCCCTTACCATGGTAAAGCCTGCATACTGTCCCGCACTGGCTAAATTAGTTGCGCTGCAGATAAAAGCCTGGATTGGTGTGAAACCGGCATTTTTCGCAGCTATACCCAAAGTGAAGGCCACAGCAAAATAACCGAGGGCGATGGGAATGCCATCTCGGTTACCATTGCGAAAGGCCTGTCTGTTAGACCACATATTTATTAGAACACCTTCATTACACTGTCAATTTCTTTACGCTTTGGCATGGGAACAGTATCTTCCTTCACACCAATCGCAATAACGGATACTATCTGCTGACTCTCCGGAATATCGAAGTTGGCCCTTAGTACCTCACTGTCTCTGATTCCCATGATCAGAGTATCATAACCAATATCTCTTGCTCTGAGAACGAGGTTCTCATTCTGAAGACCGAGGTCATATGCACCCCACTGATCTCCAAGCTCATTCTCTGCCACCCCTTCTCTTGTGAAGCCTGAACGCTTCATCTCAAAAGTAGTGATAATCAGAGCACAGGCATTAATTGTATTGTTCACATTGAACTCAGGAAGACCCTCTCTTACCTTATTCATGGCCTCCTCTGACAGTGCAACGTAGTATCTGCCTGTCTGGGAATTCTTCCATGTAGGAGCCTCACCTGCACATGAAATAATATCTGCAAGCTGGTCCTTGGTTATAGTCATTCCCGGCTTATACTTTCTGATACTTCTTCTCTCTGCTATAGCCTGTCTAAGTTCCATAGTATTCCTCCAATATTCTAGTAATTCTCAGCTGATATCTCGAAATAAGCCTGAGGATGGTCACATGTAGGGCAAATATCCGGAGCTTTTGTTCCAACAACGATATGTCCGCAGTTACGGCACTCCCATACCTTAACATCGCTCTTCTCGAATACCTTAGCTGTCTCAAGATTATTTAAGAGTGCGCGATATCTCTCCTCATGATGCTTCTCAATTGCAGCTACAAGTCTGAACTTCTTCGCAAGCTCTGCAAAGCCTTCCTCTTCAGCGGTCTTGGCAAAGCCCTCATACATGTCTGTCCACTCATAGTTCTCGCCATCAGCGGCTGCTGCCAGGTTCTCTGCTGTATTGCCGATACCCTTAAGCTCCTTGAACCACATCTTGGCATGCTCCTTCTCATTGTCTGCCGTCTTAAGGAAGAGTGCTGACATCTGCTCATAGCCTTCCTTCTTAGCTACTGATGCAAAATATGTATATTTATTTCTTGCCTGAGATTCACCCGCAAAAGCAGCCTCCAGATTCTTCTCTGTCTGTGTTCCTGCGTATGGATTCTTTTTTGTTTCGCTCATAGTTTTTCCTCCTTTTCTGATAAATTACCGTAGTTTCATTCTAATTCGAAATCACAGAAAAGTAAATAGAAAACCCAAGGCAGAATGCCTTGGGTTTGTAAGTTCTTGCTTATTATCTCTTGCTGAACTGACTATTAGATTTTGCATAGTATTATAGCTCCTTCTAACGTATTATATATTATAGGCTCTAAGCATTATCTCTATCCCACACTAATGTAGGTTAATATTGCTTGTTGTAAAAATAAACACCAGCTAGACACCAAATCGACTACCAGATTACACCCTCTATTACCTATAACATTCTTAAGTTTCTTATATATAACTCCGATATAAATGATACAGGAGAATCTATGCCCAATTGCTAATCAATTTACTATTCGAGGTGTCTTATGGTTATTGCTCATAATATGATGGCAATGAATGCCCAGAGACAATTTAATATAGTTGGTAATAGTAAGAAGAAATCTACGGAGAAATTATCTTCTGGTTATCGCATCAACAGAGCTGCAGATGATGCAGCTGGTCTTGCCATATCTGAAAAGATGCGTAGACAAATTAGAGGACTGAACCAGGGTGCTAATAATACAATGGATGGTATTTCTTTGTTACAAGTTGCTGACGGAGCATTAGCAGAAGTTCATGATATGCTCCATAGAGTTACAGAATTATCTGTACAGTCAGCTAACGGTACTAATACAGATTCTGATAGGGAAGCTATCCAGCAAGAAATCAATCAGATTATGTCTGAGATTAATAGGATTTCAGATACAACAGAATTTAATGAAAGAAAACTATTTTGCAAAAGCAGCAATAATAATTCCTCTGACATTCCAGTGACACCAGCTACTTCTTCAGAACGTATCCAAGCAATCAACAGTTCCATAAGCAAGACTGGTACACCTACAGGTTATTCTGGCCCAGTTAATATAAAATACACTGTTAGCGCGACCTCATCTGGAATCAAAATAGGTGACACTAACCTAAACTGGAACGATATAAAGAAAACCGACGGAAGTAGCCTTTCTGATTCAACAATCTCCAGTGGAAAATACTATATACCCTTCAATGGAGTAAAGCTTTCTTTTGATGTTCCTGCAGGCTCATCAATTGATGATATTTGCAATGCAATCAATGGAACTTCATTTTACGTACGCAGCCAGCAATCAAAATACAATCCTGTTACGATAACTTCAACAGGTGTAACAAACGGTACAAAGACTAATGACTTTATGAATAATGGTAGCAAGCTCTCAGTCTCAGCGAACATTTCTGCTGATGCTTCTGGTATCCATGTTGATAATTACGGAAGCAAATCCTGGGCAGAGCTCGGCGTATCAGATTTTGGGAATGGCATCGATAAAGCTTTCACTTTTACTGATTCGTTAAGTGGAATTTCTTTTAGTGGAACAATAAATGGAAAAGCAACTGCTTCCGAGGTATACGATTCCTTTAATTCTACTTTTACAGCAACAGTTGGTACAAAACCTACTGTTGCTGTCACCGACAGAACAAAAGCTACATCATCGTATAACACTTTTACAGTAGAAGGACTTTCCAGCTACACGCTGAATTCTTCACAGCCTTTTATTAACAATTTCTATGATAGCACTACCGGAACCTATGATATGAGCAAAATGATTGGTTCATACGCGATGGATGTTTCACTACAAAAAGATTCTGAAGGGAAATTAGTAGCAAAGGTGACTGATACAACCTCTAACACTAGCATTCTGGTTCCATATGATGGTTCTGATTATCAAATCTTAGACAGCAGTCCTAATTGGATCAAATTAAAATTTTCCAATAAAGATGCAACTCTTTGGGTAAACGCATCAAGATCTAAAGCAACTGACCCTTCAAAGGGTCCAGAACTTTTTAACTATCTCGCAAACGTTGGCAAAGTTGGAACTACAACCGTATCTAATTTCTTGACCTACTATTACGACACAAATAAGTCTGCAACTAACACGAGCTATGCTGCAGAAAGTCTGGTAAAACCGAAGCCTACATATCCATCCGGAGATATTCCTTCGAATCTAGAAGAAGACGAAAACTCTCAAAAATTATGGATTCAGTCTGGAGCTGAGGTTGGCGATGGGATGTATATTACTATCGGGGTTATGGACACAGATGCTCTGGGTATTAATACGCTTGATGTTACAACTGTTGATGGAGCTGGAAGAGCTATTGATGCTGCTGGTAAGGCTACAAAAATGATTTCTGCACTTAGGTCGAATATTGGTGCTCAGCAGAATCGTCTTGAGCATACATATAAAAATGTAACTAATATTGCTGAAAATACAACAATTGCCGAATCTCGTATTAGAGATACCGATATTGCAAAAGAAATGGTTGAATTCTCAAAGCAAAATATCTTAGAACAAGTTGGGCAGTCTATGATGGCTCAGGCGAACCAGCGCAACCAAAGTGTATTATCGTTACTTCAGTAATATAAAAATTCCGAACTACCACCATAACGTCCTTATTCTAATTGACTTTAAGACATAAAATGTTATAATGAAATCACAAAGGTGCTACCGATAGACGGTCAGCCCCAGTATATGTAAATCATAAAAATGATCGCCACAGTCCTGGAAAACTATTGGCGGTCATTTTTGTTGTGCTCGATATATCTTCCAACTGCAACTCCAGCTGAGAAGATTGTAAGTGCAGCTGCAACCGCACCAAAAATTTCTAAAGCTATCATCATCGCAGAAGCCCTCCTCTCTTACAGATTTCCATATGGATTTCTATGTCATCGGAGGGTCACAGTCCCCCCGTAAGAGGGCTAACCGCTAGCATAATGGAAGATGTTTTATCTGGAAAAACAGAAGAAAAAACACCAAACAAACACCAATTCACTAATATTGGATAAAAAAGAACCCCAAGAATGTCGAATTCTTGGGGTTTGTAATCTCTTTGATAATTATCTCTTGCTGAACTGAGGTGCACGTCTTGCTGACTTCAAGCCGTACTTCTTTCTTTCCTTCATTCTTGGATCTCTTGTGAGATATCCTGCCTTCTTAAGTGTGGGACGGAACTCCTCATCAACCTGAAGAAGTGCTCTTGCGATACCATGTCTTACTGCTCCGGCCTGACCTGTGTATCCACCACCCTTTACAGTAACCTTAACATCGTACTTGTCCACTGTCTCTGTAGCTACAAGAGGCTGACGAACGATAACCTTAAGTGTCTCAAGACCGAAGTACTCATCGATGTCTCTCTTATTGATTGTAATATTTCCCTTGCCAGGTACTAAATATACTCTAGCAACTGAGCTCTTTCTTCTACCAGTACCATAATACTGAGCTGCCTTCTTAGCCATTTTACTATCTCCTTTCAAATCTTACTAGAATGTCAATACTTCAGGCTTCTGAGCAGCATGCTTGTGCTCCGGTCCTGCGTAAACGAATAACTTCTTGAACATCTGTCTTCCGAGAGGTCCCTTAGGAAGCATGCCCTTGACTGCAAGCTCGATAACTTCCTCAGGCTTATTGCTGAGCTTCTCACGAAGAGTAGCCTGCTTAAGACCTCCAACGTAATCAGAATGACGATAGTAAATCTTCTGATCAAGCTTCTTACCTGTAACAGTAACCTTCTCTGCATTAATAACGATTACATAATCGCCTGTATCGATATGTGGTGTAAAGATAGGCTTATTCTTACCTCTAAGCACCTTAGCTACCTCTGAAGCAAGACGACCGAGTGTCATGCCTGTAGCATCAACTACATACCATTTTCTATCAATTGTAGCCGGGCTAGCCATAAATGTCTTCATGTTTATCCTCCATAAAATAATCTTAACTTAAGCGACTCTAAAGGTATGGGGCTAACCTACCCGCAAGTCAGCCTCACTCAGCCTGCCTTCCATTTGACACGCCTAGCTTGGCAAGGGCTATAATTTGCTTCGGGGCTATTGAAGCGCATTTCTAGCCACACTGATGTATTATACGATACGCCTCCGGGCGTGTCAACAACTTTTTGCATTGCCTTTGCACATATTTTTTGTATTATCATTACCCTTAATTAATGTATTTTGTAACCTCCTGTGATAAAATCATTATATATATTAATGAGGAGGAACAAACAATGACAATGGCAGATATCAAATATATCGGTGTCGACGACCTTGACATAGATATATTCGAAGGACAGTATCCTGTTAAGGACGGCATGTCTTACAACTCATACGTAATCCTTGATGAAAAAATCGCAGTGCTTGACACAGTAGACGGCTCCTTCATTGATGAATGGATGGATAAGCTTAAGGCTGTTCTTGACACTCGCAAGCCTAATTATCTGATCGTTCAGCATATGGAGCCTGACCATTCGGCAGGAATAGCCCGCTTCATGGATGAATATCCCGAAGCTGTAATCGTTTCATCCATGATGGCATTTAATATAATGAAGGGATACTTCAATACCGATTATGCGGACAGACGAATCATATCCAAGGAGGGAGATACCTTATCCCTCGGACGTCATACCTTAAGCTTCATTGCAGCACCCATGGTTCACTGGCCGGAGGTTATGCTCACCTATGACACCACCGACAAGATCCTGTTCTCTGCCGATGCCTTCGGTCAGTTCGGCGCACTGAGCAGAACCGGCTTGAATATCGACGAAGCCAGAAGATATTACATCGGAATAGTCGGTAAGTTCGGTCTTCAGGTTGAAGCCCTGCTTAAGAAAGCAGCAGGTATTGAGATCAAGGCGGTATATCCGCTTCATGGACCCATAATCACAGATGAGCTTCCGCTTCTCCTTGACCACTACAAGCTGTGGGCAGGCTATGAAAGCGAATGCGATGACTGTATCATCGCCTATACCTCTGTATATGGTCATACAGCGCAAATTGTAAGAATGCTTGCATCAGAGATTGAGAGCAGAGGACGCCGTGCACTTGCCTATGACCTTGCACGCACCGACCATTCAATAGTTCTTGCCGAAGCCTTCAGGGCAGGCACACTGATACTTGCTTCAACAACCTACAATACCGGTGTTTTCCCGGCTATGAGATCTTTCATAGATACACTTGTGGAGCATGGGTATAAAAACAGAACTGTCGGAATCATAGAGAATGGTTCCTGGGCTCCGACTGCCGCCAAGGTTATGAAGGCCAAATTCGAGAACAGCCAGGGAATCAGATTCCTCGAAAACAGCATTACCCTTAAGGGGGGAATCAGCAGCGAGAATATAGAAGCCCTTAAGGCTATGGCTGACGAGATATGCTCATAGAGCCTCACACCAATAAACAGTAAGTGTGTTGCATAGAAAAATTTACAGCCAATAATCAAACAATATCTTTGATTTCAACAAGAGTTAATCCCTGAGGCGGGGCCGTAGGTCCCGCTTTAGTTCTGTCTTTAGCTTCCAATATCTTATTGATATCTTCGCAAGCAGTCCTTCCGAGTCCCACATTCACAAGAGTACCTGCAATAATTCTTACCATATTATATAGGAAGCCGTTGCCGGTCACCCTTATGGTAACCAGGTTGTCCTTTTTATATACTCCAATATCAATTATGGTCCTGACATTGGTAAGTGCATTTCCGTTGACACAGCAAAAACTGGTGAAATCATGCTCGCCCTTAAGATAACCTGCTGCCTCATTCATCTTCTCTATAGACAGGTTGCCCCTTACATGCCACGAATACCGGATAATCTTAGGATTGGCCACCTCTTCATTGTCTATTACATATTCATAGGTCTTATGCGTACTGACCTTCCTCGGATGCCAGTCCGGTTCAACCTCTTTAGAACTTGTGACACGTATGTCATCAGGGAGCAGCGTGTTGATTGCCGCATAGAATCTGTCCGCAGGGATGGTGCTTTCCGTATCAAAGACCGCTCTGTTGCACATACCATGGACACCTGCGTCAGTTCTGCTCGCACCTATAACTTCAATGACTTCACCGGTCAATTCATTAATTGCCCTATTAAGTTCGCCTTCAATGGTCCTGCCATTGTTCTGAATCTGCCAGCCATGGTAATCCGTACCATCATAGGCCACAGTCAACAGTATCCTGCGCATATCTATTTACTCTTCTTCTCAAAGTGCTGGTAATCCTTACAGCTGTTCCAGTCTCCGCCCCAGGTGAAGCCGTGCTCTTTGAACAGCTTATAAGCCAGATCGTTCTTGTCTATCCTGTAGGGATTCATAACTGCATCGCTTCTGTCGGCATATATTTCACTTCCCACAGGTGTAATCCTTGTGCCCTCGCTGTTATATACAACATAAGGGTTATAGAAAGGATTAATATCTATTGCCATTCCATAGGCATGATTGGACAGTCGTGTGGTGTTCTCAACTACTCTGTAGCAGAAGGAACTGGTATTATTGTCCTCCATACTCAGGTTGTCATCTGCATTGTATTCATCTATAAGCCTTATTCTCTCTATACGATAATCTGCCTTATACAATTCATGGAATATCTCTGTAAGATCTTCTGCAATAGCCGCATTGCAGACTATCTCTCCCACCTGGGTCTCTCCGTCAAAGTCCACATACAGAACATTCAGATACTTAAGGTCATCGTAACAGATAATATCTTCATCTATATCCAAAGGGTATGACACACCCTTCATCTTATCCTTAATTATTTCCGGAATATCCTCATAGAAGAATCCGTCTGCCAGCGTCACTCTGTTCAACATATCTCCTTCTGTGCTGTATTCAGGCTTAAGCGCGCTCCCCGGGTCCGCACCATCTGATATATCAGGATTAATATCGGTTATTTCGCTACCCTCAGTTCCGGCCTGTAATCCGGCATCTACCGAATCTGTATCCGGTTCAGTACCCTCGCTCACATCCGGTGTCACAGCTACTGTCACTATCTGCTCCTCAGGATGCTCTACTGCATATTCAGACAGGGTCTCAGAATGCGTTAACGCACGTGTAAGCGCTGCGAACACTATTATAAGTACTATTAGCAGTATAAGCGGTTTCATCGCCTTCTTAAGGTCCATCTCTCCTGCCTCCTAGAACAGCACTCTTGTCACAATAATACATGCCAGAAACGATATGAGCACTCCATAGCCCATCACATCACGTCTCCTGTATATGAGCGGCTTCATCTTAGTTCTGCTGTCACCGCCCCTGTAGCATCTGGCTTCCATCGCCATAGCCAGGTCATTGGCCCGCCTGAAGGCAGAGATAAACAGTGGAACCAGCAGCGGTATCAGAGCCTTCGTCTTATCAATAAGATTGCCGCTGTCAAAGCTTGCGCCCCTGGCCTCCTGAGCCTTCATGATCTTGTCCGTCTCCTCCATGAGGATGGGGATAAATCTGAGCGCTATGCTCATCATCATGGCAACCTCATGCACCGGCACATGTAATCGTTTCAAAGGTCCCATAACACTCTCGATTGCATCCGTCAGCTGATTCGGTGTGGTGGTGAGCGTCATTATGCTCGAGCCGATGATCAGAAACGACAGCCTGAGTGCCAGCTTCGCAGCCATTATTAAACCCTCTTTTGTCACCTTAAGCTTCCATACCTGAATCAACACCTCTCCCGGTGTCATAAATGTGTTGAACACCACGGTTATCACGATCAGGAATGCAATAGCCTTCATTCCCTTCAGCATGAACTTCACAGGCACATTCGACAGCTTTATCATTGACACCAGAAAAAACGCGGCAACTAAATAACCGGCCACATTATTGGCAAGAAACAGTCCCACTATGAACGCAAACGTACCTATTAACTTAACTCTGGGGTCCAGTCTGTGCAGAATCGAATCTGTCTGATAGTACTGGCCCAAGGTAATATCTCTAAGCATTTATCTACCCAACGCCTTCATAATATTATCACAGGCTTCATCTATTGTGGTCGCACCAAGTCCCACATTGAAGCCGTCATCTCTAAGTTTATTCATAATATATGTAACCTGCGGAGCTGCAAGTCCCATTCCCTCAAGCTCATGAATATGGGCAAACACAGCCTTAGGCACATCATTATATACCAGTTCTCCCCTGTTCATAACAAGGATTCTGTCAACATAGTTGGCCACATCCTCCATGGAATGCGATACCAGCACAATTGACATATTCTCTTCTTCATGAAGTCTGCTTATCTGGTCAAGAATATCATCCCTTCCCTTAGGATCCAGTCCGGCAGTAGGCTCATCCAGCACCAGGATCTTAGGCTTCATGGCAAGTACACCTGCAATAGCAGCCCTTCTCTTCTGTCCGCCTGACAGGTCAAAGGGTGACGAGTAGAACAGATCATGTGGCATACCCACCTGTTCCAGCGCAGTAAATGCCCTTAATTCGGCTTCATTCTTACTAAGCCCCATATTCTTAGGGCCAAAGCATACATCCTCAAATACGGTTGCTTCAAACAGCTGATGCTCCGGGTACTGGAATACCAGACCCACCTTGGAGCGCAGTGCTCTGAGGTCATAGTCTTTGTCAGCAATGTCGGCTCCGTCATAGTATACCTCACCGCTTGTGGGATGAAGCAGTCCGTTCATATGCTGTACCAACGTAGATTTGCCGGACCCCGTATGACCGATAAGTCCATAGAATCCGCCATCTTCAATTGTCAGATTAATATCCTTAAGTGCGTATGACTTAACAGAGCTGTTACTGTCATATTCATAGCTTACATGATTAAATATCAGTGACATATTATTCCCTCAATCCTGCAAGTTTCTGTAGTGCCACACTAAGTTCTTCCGCAGTGAGTATTCCCTCCGGAAGCATTAATCCCCGCTTTTTTAACTCATGAGCAAGAATGGTAACCTGCGGCACGTCCAGTCTTAGTTCCTTGAGCTTATTTATATTGGAGAACACCTCTCTCGGAGTTCCCTGCATTACAACCTTACCCTTATCCATCACTATTACTCTGTCGGCATAGATTACCTCTTCCATATAATGAGTGATAAGGATAATAGTCACATTCTCAACCTCATTGAGTGCTCTGGCTGCCCTTATTACCTCATATCTTCCGTTCGGGTCCAACATGGCTGTAGGCTCATCCATAACTATACACTTAGGATGCATTGCGATCACTCCTGCAATGGATACCCTCTGCTTCTGTCCGCCTGATAGTCTGTTGGGACTTGATTTTCTGTATTCCCACATACCCACCGACTTAAGGCTCTCCTCTACCCTCTGCCAGATTTCTTCAGTAGGAATCCCCATATTCTCCGGACCAAAGCCTACATCCTCTTCGACTACCTGACCGATTATCTGGTTATCGGGATTCTGGAAGATCATGCCTGCACTCTTGCGTATATCCCATACTGAAGAAGTGTCGGAAGTATTCTTGCCGTCAACCCAGACACTGCCCTCGGTCGGGAATAGTAAGGCATTCAGATGTTTGGCAAGTGTAGACTTTCCGGAACCGTTGGAACCGAGTATTGCAATGAATTCTCCTGCCTTAACTTCGATGTTCACATCATCTACAGCTCTGATGATTCCCTCGACATTCCCGTCCTCATCTCTCTTTATGTAATCAAATGATAGATTCGTAGTATTAATCAGACTCATAACGCTTTTAGTATACTTTAATACGATAAACTAATCAATCAAAAACCGGGATTCCATTCGGAACCCCGGTCATAAACTTCTTATTTGGCTGCCATGCTGCAGCACACATCAATTATACAAGCTCAAGAAGAACTGTTAATGCTCCGTCACCCTTACGCTGACCAATCTTAACGATTCTTGTGTAACCACCATTACGTGTAGCATACTTAGGTGCGATCTCATCAAACATCTTAGCTACCATGTCAACAGACTTGGTATTCTTCTTCTTTCCGGCAGCTTCTGTGGGAACCTCTGTAACAGGTACAAGAGTCTTGAGCATCTGACGACGAGCATGAAGTCTTGAAGGAAGGTCCTTCTTGATTTCCTTATCTACTTCGTCATATACTGTAACCTTCTTACCGTCTACAACTTCCTTAACTCTCTTGCCATCCTTGTCCTTGCGGGCAACCTTAGCCTTAACAGTTACTGTCTCGAAGTTGTCCTTCTCCTTAACTGCAAGTGCAATGATACCCTCGGCAATCTTCTGAACTTCCTTAGCCTTAGCCTCAGTTGTTACGATTTTGCCATTATAAAGAAGTGCTGTTACCTGATTCTTAAGTAATGCTCTTCTCTGGTCTGATGTTCTGCTTAACTTTCTGTACTTTGCCATTTTTACTCTCCTTTTCTTTCAGTAACAACGCCTATGGTCTTACTTGTTACAGGCGGGACGCAGATATATACTCATTGGGTTTACTATATCTGTGGTTAAATTATTATACTTCGTCTGCGGGACTTAAGCTCAATCCCAGATCCTTAAGCTTAGCAAGAACCTCGTCAAGAGACTTCTTACCAAGGTTACGAACCTTCATCATCTCATCCGGAGTCTTAGCTACAAGCTCCTGAACAGAGTTGATGCCTGCTCTCTTAAGGCAGTTGAAGGAACGAACTGACAGTTCAAGCTCTTCAATACTCATATCAAGAATATCATCTGATGAGCTCTTAGCATCCTTCTTAGATAATACCTCTACATTGGTTCCTGCATCTGACAGGTCAATGAAGAGTGTGAGGTGCTCATTAAGCACCTTGGCTGCGAGGCTAACAGCCTCGTCGGGAGTAAGTGTACCGTTAGTAGAAACATCCAGTGTCAGCTTATCATAATCTGTAATCTGACCTACACGTGTATTCTCAACTGTTACGTTTACTCTCTCAACAGGTGTGTAGATTGAATCGATGGCGATAACTCCGATAGGAAGTTCTTCGTTCTTATTCTTATCTGCACTCACATAACCTCTACCATTTGTGATAGTTAACTCCATATAGAGCTTGCCTGATGACATTGTGGCAATCACCTGATTGGGATTCATGATTTCAATATCAGAATCAACACGGATATCAGATGCCTTAACAACGCCCTCGCCCTCGAAATCAATAACGGCGATCTTCGGCTCATTAGATTCACTATTATTCTTAATAGCAAGGTTCTTGATGTTCATAATGATCTCAGTAACATCCTCTTTAACTCCGGGGATGGAGCTGAACTCATGCAATACTCCTTCAACCTTAACCTGGCTAACTGCTGAGCCCGGAAGGGAAGAAAGCATAATTCTGCGAAGCGAGTTACCAAGTGTGATACCATAGCCTCTCTCAAGGGGCTCAACCACGAACTTGCCATACTTCTTGTCTTCTGAAATCTCTGCTACTGTAATATTTGGTCTCTCGAAATCAAACATCATTACCCTCCAACATGTGCATGAATCATCCTATATCTACTAATTACTTAGAGTATAACTCGACGATAAGCATCTCATTAACAGGAACATCGATCATTTCACGTGTGGGAAGATTCTTAACTGTACCGCTAAGTGTCTCAAGATTCACATCTATCCAGTCAGGTGTAAGTCTTCCGGCTGTTACTTCTACGACATCCTTATATCTCTGAAGTGACTTAGACTTCTCTCTAATCTCGATCTTGTCGCCAGCTTTGATAAGGTATGATGGTATATTGATGCACTTTCCGTTAACAAGAACATGCTTGTGGTCTACAATCTGTCTTGCTTCTCTACGGGTTCTTGCAAATCCCATTCTGAATACAACAGAATCAAGTCTTCTCTCAAGAAGGATCATGAGGTTCTCACCGGTCATACCCTTCATTCTATCAGCCTTCTCGTAGTAGTTACGGAAAGGCTTCTCAAGTACGCCGTAGATGAACTTTGCCTTCTGCTTCTCACGAAGCTGGAGACCATATTCGCTCATCTTCTTGTTACCATGAATCTTTGATCTGTTTGACTTCTTGTCATATCCTAAGAATGTAGGATCAAGATCAAGTGATCTACATCTCTTAAGGACTGGTGTACGATTTACTGCCATTTTATTTCTCCTTTAATACAGTTGTTTACAACCAATCGGTCTTCTTCCAACATTAATAGTTACCAAATTAATCAGACACGACGTCTCTTAGGAGGACGGCATCCGTTGTGAGGAACAGGTGTCACGTCTCTGATAGACTCAACCTGAAGACCTGCTGCTGCAAGAGCTCTGATTGCTGCCTCACGTCCTGAACCGGGACCCTTAACAAATACGTCTACCTTCTTAAGACCGTGAATAAGAGCTGCCTTTGTTGCAGTCTCTGCTGCCATCTGTGCTGCATAAGGTGTAGACTTCTTAGATCCTCTGAATCCAAGTCCACCTGCTGAAGCCCATGATAATGCATTACCCTGGTCATCTGTAAGTGTTACGATAGTGTTGTTGAAGCTTGCCTGGATATGTGCCTGACCATGCTCAACGTTCTTCTTAACACGCTTCTTAACTACCTTCTTAGCTGCTGCTTTTGCCATTTTGTTTACCTCTTTCTTTCTATTTGCCTACACTTGGTGTAGAGGGCTGTAAGCCCTGACAGTAAGAAAATCTTACCGGCATTAATTACTTCTTCTTGTTAGCTACTGTCTTCTTAGGACCCTTACATGTTCTTGCATTGGTCTTAGTCTTCTGACCACGGCAAGGAAGATGACGTCTGTGACGGATTCCTCTGTAGCATCCGATCTCCTGAAGTCTCTTGATGTTAAGAGCTACTTCTCTGTGAAGATCACCTTCTACCATGTACTCAGCGTCGATAACCTCGCTAAGAGCCTTAACCTCATCATCTGTAAGGTCTCTTACTCTTGTATCGGGATTAACTTTTGCCTTCTCGATAATCTTTGTTGCGCTAACACGACCAATACCATAGATATATGTGAGACCGATCTCGATTCTCTTATCTCTTGGTAAGTCAACTCCTGCAATACGAGCCATATTTTTCTCCTTCTTTCCGTGACTAGTGTCACAATACTAATTGATTGGGGTAAGCTTCACCTACCCAGCCGGCATCTACCGACCTTTCCGATACTGTGTACGCATTATTCTCGGTATCAATATGTATTATCTTCACCCACAGGTGAATCTATGTCATATCCTTAACCAAGTAACCGACAGATTAATCAACCCTGTCTCTGCTTGTGCTTAGGATTCTCGCAGATTACTCTGATAGATCCTTTTCTCTTAATGATTTTGCACTTTTCACAAATCGGCTTTACTGATGATCTAACCTTCATTTTAGACCCTCCTTTCCATAAAAAGACCGTTTATCATTATATCAAAGGAATTTTCCTTTGTCTACAATTATTTTAATTAATCTCGAAGGATTAATTATTTATCTCTCCAAATGATACGACCCTTTGATAAATCGTAAGGACTCATCTCTAGTGTCACCTTATCACCGGGAAGAATTCTGATGAAATTCTGGCGAAGCTTGCCACTTATGTGTGCAAGCACCACATGTCCATTCTCAAGCTCCACTCGAAACATTGTATTCGGGAGCTTCTCAACAACTGTTCCTTCGATTTCGATTACATCACTTTTTGACATTCACATTCTCCTTTAAGTGCTATTCCTTCTATAATAATGTAAGTATCTCCGGCTCACCCTCGGTGATCAGGATTGTGTTTTCATAATGTGCAGACGGAAGTCCGTCCTCTGCTACGACCGTCCAGTCATCCTCAAGCCACTCAACATCGGCTCTTCCCATATTAATCATGGGTTCAATTGCCAGTGTCATTCCGGGCATCAGTCTCGGACCATGCCTAAGCTGTCTGAAGTTGGGAATCTGTGGCTCCTCATGAAGTTTGGTTCCGATTCCGTGACCAACCAGTTCTCTTACTATTCCGTATCCGAACTGTGACACATAATCATCAATTGCATTGGATATGTCGAAGAGATGGTTGCCGGCTTTTGCCATCTTAATTCCTTCAAAGAAGGCCTGCTTTGTAACCTCCATAAGCTTTCTGCATTCCTCGCTTACCTCACCTACCGCATAGGTTCTTGCAGCATCCGAATGGTAACCCTTATATATAAGTCCCGCATCAAGGCTTACGATGTCGCCTTCCTTAATCACTCTCTTACCCGGAATTCCGTGTACGACCTCTTCGTTGACCGATACACAGATACTTGCCGGATATCCCTCATAATTAAGAAAGTTAGGCACGCAGCCAAAGCTTCTTATCAGTTCATCACCATATTTGTTTATATCCGCTGTAGTGATTCCCGGCTTGATGAACTTGCCGAGCTCATCGTGAACCTTGGCAAGAATCTTGCAGGATTCACGCATCAACTGAATCTCTCTCTCCGATTTAATATTAATAGCCATATTTCAATTCCTCAGATTAACCAAGAATGTCTGTAATCTTTGCAAATACATCCATCATATCAACCGTTCCGTCAACAGACTTAAGGATGCCCTTCTTAGTGTAATACTCGATAAGAGGCTGTGTCTGTGCATGATATACATCCAGTCTCTTCTTCACTGTCTCCGGCTTATCATCATCACGAAGGATAAGCTCGCTTCCACACTTGTCACAGATGCCTTCCTGCTTCGGTGGTACATGAACCATGTGATAGGTTGCACCACAGGTTACACATGCACGTCTGCCGCCCATACGATTGATGATATTCTCATCCGGAACATCAACATCAATTGCATAATCGACAGCATCTCCAAGCTCTGAAAGTGCCTTGTCTAGAACCTCTGCCTGAGGAATCGTACGTGGAAATCCATCAAGTACATATCCGTTCTTGCAGTCATCCTTAGCCACTCTGTCAAGAAGTATCTTAACCGTGAGTTCATCGGGAACCAACTGTCCCTGATCCATATATTTCTTAGCCTCCATACCAAGCTCTGTACCGCCCTTGATATTGGCTCTGAAAATGTCACCTGTCGAGATGTGGGGAATCGAATATTTCTCCGCTATCATCTTGGCCTGTGTACCCTTACCTGCGCCGGGTGCGCCTAACATAATAATCTTCATTACATTATCCTCACTTAATATTTCTTTATTGCCAAAGTGCCCGTAACTAATTTTTGACGATTTGCCCATATCAGTTTACGGCACTATATATTCATATCCATTAACGCGTTAATGGACAAGGCAGTTTCCTACCTTGTCCTTTAGCACTAATCATTTAAGAATCCCTTGTAATTTCTTACAAGCATCTGAGACTCAACCTGCTTGATGGTCTCAAGGATAACACTGACAATGATGATTAAGCTTGTACCACCGAATGATACTGAAGCGTTAAACAAACCATTGAATACGAAGGGGAGTACACCTACCAATGTAAGGCCACATGCACCGATGAAGATGATGTAGTTAAGAATCTTGGTCATATACTCACTGGTTGGCTTACCCGGTCTGATACCCGGAACAAAGCCACCGTTCTTCTTCATATTGTCAGCTATTTCCAACGGATTAAAGGTAATTGATGTATAGAAGTATGCAAAGAATACTACAAGTAAAATATATACCACAAGTCCGATTGAGTACTGTGGTGTAGCAATTTTGCACCAATTACCTGAACTTAATCCCTTCATGATCTCTGCCCAAATTCCTGTAGGCTGGATGCCACAGAAGGTACAGATAATAATCGGGAACTCCATGATGGAGCTTGCGAAGATAATCGGAATAACACCTGCGGTGTTAATCTTAAGTGGAATGTTAGTTGTCTGACCTCCCACCATCTTACGTCCCTGTACCTTCTTCGCATACTGTACAGGAATTCTTCTCTCGCCGTCGTTAAGAAGGATCACGAGAACAACCATACCAAGGATGATCGCCAGAATGATAGCTGCGGATACAACGCCAAGCGCGATCGGCTTTCCCTTAACGAACTGCTCGAACAGTCCTGCAATGTCCTGAGGGATTCTTGAAATAATATTGATAATAAGTACTATTGAAATACCGTTTCCAACACCATGCTCGGTGATACGCTCACCAATCCACATAAGCACCGCACTACCTGCTGTAAGAGCAACAATTACGGTAATTACGTTTAGAGCATTATAATTCTCAAGAAGTCCGCTTCTGCCGAATCCGACTGCCATGGCAGTTGACTCGATAAGTGCAAGACCTACAGTAACATATCTTGTGATGGATGCAATCTTCTTGCGTCCGTCTTCACCCTCCTTCTGCATCTCCTCAAGCTTAGGAATAGCTATTGTCATCAACTGCATGATGATTGAAGATGTAATGTAAGGAGTGATATTAAGCGCGAATATTGACATGTTCAAAAATGAACCGCCAGTAAAAGCATCAAAGAAATTGAACGCGTCTCCGCTCTGTGCAGCAAACCACTGTGCAAAGTAGTTACGATCTACACCCGGTACCGGCAGCTGTGATCCCAAACGAATCACAACCAACATCGCCAATGTGAACAGAAGCTTGGTTCTGATCTCCTTGATCTTGAACGCATTCTTCAGTGTCTTAAACATTAGATCACCTCTACTGTTCCACCAAGTGCCTCAATCTTCTCCTTAGCTGATGCGCTGAAAGCGTTAGCCTGGACGTTGAGCTTCTTAGTAAATTCTCCATTTCCGAGGATCTTAACTCCATCCCTTGTATTCTTGATAAGACCTGACTCAACCATCTTCTCGATAGTAACGGTAGAGCCTGATCTGAATCTCTCGAGCTCACTAATATTGATTGCTACGATATCCTTAGAATTGCGGTTTGTGAAACCTCTCTTGGGAAGACGTCTGTATAAAGGCATCTGACCACCTTCGAAACCGATTCTGGGAGCACCTGAACGAGCCTTCTGACCCTTGTGGCCCTTACCTGCAGTCTTGCCGTTTCCTGAGCCGTGTCCACGTCCTCTTCTAAAATTATCGTTGTGCTTTGAGCCTTCAGCCGGCTGTAAATTAGATAATTCCATGGTACACCTCCTTATTCTGCGTCTTCTACCTTGAGCATGTATCCAACCTTCTGAATCATACCCTTAGTACAATCATTGTCCGGTAAAATTACGGACTTATTCATCTTAGTAAGACCCATAGCCTCGATTGTTGCTCTGTTCTTAGGAACAGCACCAATAGGAGACTTTACTAATGTAATCTTAAGCATCTTCTGCTTCTTAGCTGCCATTTTATTTTCCTCCTATTATTAAGCCATAAGTTCTTCTACAGACTTGCCTCTCATCTTAGCGACCTCAGCGGGATCCTTAAGACCTGCAAGACCTGCGATTGTTGCAAGTACTACGTTCTGCTTATTGTTTGAACCAAGAGACTTGGTACGAATGTTCTTAATTCCTGCAAGCTCACATACGTTACGTGCGGGACCACCTGCGATGATACCTGTACCTTCAGGAGCCTTCTTAAGAAGAACTGTTGCAGAACCAAACTTTCCATAATTGTCATGTGTAACTGAGTTGTTCTCATCAAGAGCTACAGATACGAGATTCTTAATAGCATCTTCCTTTCCCTTACGGATAGCCTCAGGGATTTCTGTTGCCTTGCCAAGACCTGCGCCAACGTGTCCGTTGCCATCACCTACTACTACTAAGGCAGTGAAGCGCATGTTACGACCACCCTTAACAACCTTTGTTACACGCTTGATAGAAACAACCTTTTCAGTTAATTCCATGTTTGCTGTATCTATGATAGTACGTTTCATGTTATTGTTTTTCCTTTCCTAGAATTCCAAACCAGCTTCTCTTGCTGCCTCAGCTAATGCCTGAACCTTACCCTGATAGATGAAACCACCTCTGTCGAATACGACTTCCTTGATTCCCTTATCAAGTGCTCTCTTAGCTACAACTGTTCCAATGTATGCTGCAGCCTCAACATCATTAGTCTTTTTAAGCTCGCTCTTGATCTCCTTCTCAAGTGTGCTTGCTGAAACCAATGTATTGCCGGCAACATCATCTATAATTTGAGCATACATATGATTATTACTTCTGAATACTGCGAGACGGGGTCTTACAGCTGTACCGCTAAAACGGTTACGTGTCTTCATGTGCTTCTTCACACGAACTTCTGATCTTGATTTCTTACTAACCATTGTTAACTCTCCTTATATTATTTCTTACCAGTCTTACCAACTTTACGTCTGATTGTCTCATCAGCATACTTGATACCCTTGCCCTTATATGGCTCAGGTCTTCTCTTGTCTCTGATCTCAGCTGCAAACTGGCCTACCTTTTCCTTATCGATACCCTTTACGATGATGATGTTCTGACCATCGAGTACTGTCTCAATTCCTTCAGGATCAGTCATCTCAACGGGATGTGAGTATCCAAGTGAGAGTGTCAATGTCTTGCCCTGCTTAGCTGCACGGTAACCAACACCGTTAACCTCAAGCTTCTTCTCATATCCTTCTGTAACACCTATTACCATGTTGTTAATAAGTGTTCTTGTAAGGCCGTGAAGACTCTTCATCTTCTTAAGGTCGTTAGGTCTCTTAACGATTACCTCTGCGCCCTCAACTGTAATTTCCATTTCTGTCGGAAGAACTCTCTCAAGAGTTCCCTTAGGTCCCTTAACAGTAACCTTGTTATTTTCTGCCACTTCAACAGTAACTCCTGCCGGAATGGCGATTGGCATTCTTCCTATACGTGACATGCCCGTACCTCCTTACCAGATAAATGCAAGAACCTCTCCGCCTACGCCAAGCTTTCTTGCTTCCTTGTCTGTAATAACTCCCTGATTAGTTGAGATGATAGCTGTTCCAAGTCCGCCAAGAACCTTAGGAAGCTCATCCTTGTTAGCGTAAACACGAAGACCGGGCTTAGAGATTCTCTTTAATCCTGTAATGATCTTCTCGTTCTTGTTTGCGCCATACTTAAGTGTAATATGGATAGTCTTGAATGCACCATTCTCAACAATATCATACTTTGCAATATATCCCTCATCTACAAGGATGTTGGCAATAGCTAACTTCATCTTAGATGCAGGAACGTCTACTGTATCATGCTTTGCAGTATTTGCGTTACGGATTCTTGTAAGCATATCTGCAATTGGATCGCTCATTGTCATTTGTTTGCCTCCTTTACCAACTAGCCTTCTTTACGCCGGGGATCTGTCCCTTATATGCTAACTCTCTGAAGCACACTCTGCAGATTCCGTACTTTCTAAGTACAGAATGAGGACGGCCACAGATATTGCAGCGTGTATATTCTCTTGTAGAGAACTTCTGTGGACGCTGCTGCTTAATCTTCATAGATGTCTTTGCCATCTTATTTCCTCCTTATGGTGAATCACGAATTAGTTCTTAGCGAAGGGCATGTTGAACTGTGTTAACAGCTCCTTAGCCTCCTCGTCTGTCTTAGCAGTTGTAACAAAGATAATATCCATACCTCTAACCTTATCGATCTTGTCATACTCGATCTCAGGGAAGATAATCTGCTCCTTGATACCTAATGCGTAATTACCTCTGCCATCGAATGAATTAGGGTTGATACCTCTAAAGTCACGTACACGTGGCAGTGCAAGGTTTACAAGACGATCTAAGAACTCATACATTCTCTCACCACGAAGTGTAACCTTACATCCGATAGGCATACCCTCACGAATCTTGAAGTTAGCGATTGAGTTCTTAGCCTTTGTAAGGATGGCCTTCTGACCTGTGATGGTCTCAAGATCCTTAACAGCTGCTTCAAGAACCTTAGCATTCTCCTTAGCCTCACCTACGCCCATATTAACGACGATCTTATCAAGCTTAGGAACCTGCATTCTGTTCTTATATCCAAATTTCTTAATGAGTGCATCAACGATTTCGTTGTTGTACTGATCTTTTAATCTACTCACGAACAATGTCCTCCTTCCTTGATTAGTCGATTACGTCGCCAGTTGACTTAGCGAAGCGAACCTTCTTATCGTTTTCCATCTTGAATCCGATTCTTGTTGTCTTTCCCTTATGAACGTACATTACGTTTGAAGCATCAATAGGAGCTTCCTTTGTAATGATTCCGCCGTTCTGGTTGGCCATAGAAGGTTTTGTATGCTTCTTAACAACATTAACACCCTCAACTACAACCTTACCGTTCTTAGGATCTACAGATACGACCTTGCCTTCCTTACCGTTATCCTTACCGGCAATGACCTTAACTGTGTCACCCTTCTTAATCTTCAATGTTGCCATGCCGCACCTCCTATAATACTTCCGGAGCAAGAGATACGATCTTCATGAACTGCTTCTCACGAAGTTCTCTTGCTACAGGTCCAAAAATACGTGTTCCTTTTGGAGTTAAATCATCTTTGATTATAACTGCAGCATTCTCGTCGAATTTGATGTAAGAGCCGTCCTTACGACGTGCGCCCTTAACAGTACGAACTACAACAGCTTTAACAACATCACCCTTCTTAACAACGCCGCCTGGTGTTGCATCTTTGACACTGGCTACGATGATATCGCCAATGTTAGCATATCTTCTTGTTGAGCCGCCCATAACACGGATGCAGAGTAATTCCTTAGCACCTGTATTATCAGCAACCTTAAGTCTGCTTTCCTGCTGAATCATGCTTAATCTCCTTCCAAGAGTGAGCAGTAGCTCACAATTATTTTGCCTTCTCTACGATCTCGACAAGTCTCCATCTCTTATCCTTAGAGATAGGTCTTGTCTCCATAACCTTAACAATGTCACCGATCTGGCACTCATTGTTCTCATCATGTGCCTTAAGCTTATATGTTCTCTTGACAATCTTTCCGATTAAGGGATGCTTAACATTATCCTCGATAGCAACAACGATTGTCTTGTCCATCTTATTGCTAACAACCTTACCGGAACGAGTCTTTCTCAAATTTCTTTCCACGGTTTATCTCCTTTCCAAAGTAACTAATCAACTCTTACTGTGCACTCTTCTGAGTTATTACTGTCTGAATACGTGCGATGTTCTTACGAACTTCCTTAATTCTTGCAGTATTGTCTAACTGATTAGTTGCATTCTGGAATCTAAGGTTAAATAACTCTTTCTTAGCAGCTACCAGCTCGTTATTAAGCTCTGCAGCAGACTTGCTATTTAAGTCCTGTACATACTTACTAGTTTTCATTTGCTACACCGCCTTCCAAATCTGCTTTAGAAGCAATCTTACACTTAACAGGGAGCTTGTGCATAGCAAGACGAAGTGCCTCTCTTGCAACTTCCTCTGATACGCCGCCGATTTCGAACATTACTCTGCCCGGCTTAACAACAGCTACCCAACGATCTACAGCACCTTTTCCGGAACCCATACGAGTACCAAGAGGCTTAACTGTAACAGGCTTGTCAGGGAAAATCTTAATCCAAACCTTACCACCACGCTTTGTGTAACGTGTCATAGCAATTCTGGCTGCCTCGATCTGATTTGACTTGATCCAGCAAGGCTCAAGAGCTACAAGACCGAAATCACCATTGCAAATTGTATTTCCTCTAAGCGCCTTACCAGCCATGGAACCACGGAACTGCTTGCGGTGCTTAACTCTCTTTGGCATTAACATTATTTATCGCTCCCTTCCAGGGCCTTCTCTTCCTTGTTCTTGCTTGGAAGAACCTCACCCTTATAGATCCAAACCTTAACACCTACCTTACCGTATGTGGTGTTTGCCTCAGCAAAACCATAATCGATATCGGCTCTAAGTGTCTGAAGCGGAATAGTACCATCACTGTAGAACTCTGTACGAGCCATATCAGCACCGCCGAGACGACCTGATACACTGGTCTTGATTCCAAGAGCTCCTGCCTTCATTGTTCTACCCATTGTAGACTTCATGGCACGTCTGAATGATACACGATTCTCAAGCTGACCTGCGATGTTCTCTGCTACGAGCTGAGCGTCCTTGTCAGGTCTCTTAATTTCCTTAATATCAACTAAAACCTTCTTGTCTGTAAGCTTAGCAAGCTCAGCCTTAGTTACTTCGATTTCCTGGCCACCCTTACCGATAACCACGCCGGGCTTAGCGGTATAGATGATAACCTTTACTCTGTCTGATGCTCTCTCGATTTCGATCTTAGAAACACCGGCAGCATATAACTTCTTCTTCAGAAACTTTCTGATATTGTAATCTTCAACAAGATAGTCTGAAAACTCTGCGTCTGCATACCACTTAGAATCCCAATCCTTGATAACGCCAACTCTCAGACCATGAGGATTAACTTTCTGTCCCATAACGTTCTCCTTCCTATCTTTCGTCAAGCACGATTGTGATATTGCTCATTCTCTTCTCGATCCTGTAAGCTCTACCCTGTGCTCTAGGTCTTACTCTCTTCATTGTCGGTCCCTTGTCTGCGTAACAAGTTGCAATGTAGAGATTGTCGCGATTCATTCCATTGTTATTCTCAGCATTAGCAATTGCTGACTCAAGTAACTTCTTAATTACAGATGATGCATATCTGGGGTTGTAAGCAAGAATACCAAGTGCTGTATTCACATCCTTACCTCTTATTGCATCAAGTACGAAGCAAGCCTTCTGAACTGATACTCTAGCGTATGACAGCTTTGCTGAAGGTCTTGTATCCTTATTAGCATTTCTCTCCCTCTTAATCTGGGATCTATGTCCTTTAGCCATTTAGGTAAATCCTCCTTTCAGATTTATGCGGCCTACGTTAATTACTTTGACTTTGACTTTCTCTCATCCTTAACATGTCCTCTGTAAGTTCTTGTAGCAACGAACTCACCGAGCTTATGTCCAACCATATCCTCTGTAACATATACAGGAACATGCTTTCTTCCGTCGTGAACAGCAATTGTGTGTCCAACGAATGAAGGGAAAATTGTTGAACGACGTGACCATGTCTTGATAACAGTCTTATTACCTGAAGCGTTCATAGCGTCAACTGCCTTAAGTAGGCTTGCATCTGCGAATGGACCCTTTTTAAGTGATCTAGCCATTTTATTTCCTCCTATTACTTAATAGCTCTACCGTCTCTTCTTCTTACAATAAGCTTATTAGAAGCTTTCTTCTTCTTACGTGTCTTAAGACCAAGTGCTGGCTTACCCCATGGTGTACAAGGACCCGGACGTCCGATAGGTGCTCTACCTTCACCACCACCGTGTGGATGGTCGTTAGGGTTCATAACCGAACCACGAACTGTAGGTCTGATACCCATGTGACGCTTACGTCCTGCCTTACCGATATTGATAAGGTTGTGATCACCATTGCCAACAACACCGATTGTAGCACGGCAGATAATAGGAACCATTCTCATCTCGCCTGAAGGGAGACGAAGTGTTGCATACTTACCTTCCTTAGCCATTAACTGAGCTGCATTACCTGCAGATCTTACTAACTGGCCGCCCTTTCCGGGATAAAGCTCAATGTTATGAATCATTGTACCTACAGGAATGTTAGCAAGAGGTAAGCAGTTACCAACTCTAACTTCCGCATCAGCACCATTCATAATCTGCTGACCAACCTTAAGTCCTTCAGGAGCAAGGATGTATGCCTTCTCACCATCTGCATAGCAGATAAGTGCGATATTAGCTGTTCTGTTAGGATCGTACTCGATTGACTTAACTGTTGCAGGAATTCCATCCTTGGAATTACGCTTGAAGTCGATCAATCTGTACTTTCTTCTGTTTCCACCACCCTGGTGTCTAACAGTAATCTTACCCTGGTTATTACGTCCTGCGTTCTTCTTAACTGATGTACATAAGCTCTTCTCCGGAGCAGTCTTTGTAATCTCAGCAAAGTCAGAACCTGTCATGTTTCTTCTGGACGGTGTATATGGGTTATATGTCTTAATTCCCATGATATTTTCTCCTTTACTTGTTTGTTATCGTGCTTGTCCTGCACATAGTTGGCGGTTAATTAAAGACCTGCAAAAATCTCAATGTCCTTGCTGTCCTCTGTAAGCTTCACAACTGCCTTCTTAGTCTTAGCAGTCTTGCCTACCTTAAGTCCGCGACGCTTTGTCTTGCCATCAAGGTTCATTGTGTTAACACTAGCAACCTTAGTTCCCTCGAACATCTTCTCAACAGCTTCCTTGATCATTGTCTTGGTAGCATCGGGATGAACAAGGAATGTATACTTCTTATCACCCATACCGGCCATGCTCTTCTCAGTAACAACCGGCTTAAGGATTACGTCATAGTACTTTACGTCTGCCATTATGCGTACACCTCCTCGATAGTCTTAACGGCATCCTGTGTAAGAACTAATGTCTTAGCATTGAGGATGTCATATACATTGATTGTTCCGGGCTGACTCATCTTGCAACCGAAGATGTTTCTTGCTGAAAGAACAACCTTCTTGTCATTGTCATTGATTACAACGAGTGACTTGCCAACAACCTTAAGGTTATCAAGCATTGTCTTGAATGTCTTTGTCTTGATCTCATTCATCTCAATCTTATCAACTACGATAAGGTTGCCATTAGCAAGCTTGTCTGAAAGTGCACTCTTAAGAGCTGCTCTCTTCTCCTTCTTGTTAAGCTTGAATGAGTAATCTCTGGGTGTGGGAGCGAATACAACTCCACCGCCTGTCCACTGAGGAGATCTTGTAGAACCCTGTCTTGCTCTACCTGTTCCCTTCTGTCTCCAAGGCTTTCTTCCACCACCTGATACTTCTGAACGTGTCTTGGCCTTCTGTGTGCCCTGACGATTATTAGCAAGCTGCTGAACAACTGCCATGTGAACTAAGTGCTGATTAACTTCAACACCGAAGATCGCATCTGAAAGTTCAATTGTTCCAACTTCTTTACCTTCCATATTATATAAAGATACGTTTGCCATCTTTAATGGTCCTCCTTCCAGTATTATTAAGCCTCAGCTCTTGTTGTCTCTTTGATTGTAACCAAAGCCTTCTTTGGTCCCGGTACAGCGCCCTTAACAAGAAGAAGATTCTTCTCAGCGTCTACCCTTACAACCTCGAGGTTCTGAACTGTAACCTTAACTGATCCCATGTGACCGGGCATTCCCTTACCCTTGAATACTCTTGAAGGTGATGAACATGCTCCGTTAGAACCCTGATGACGATGGAACTTAGAACCGTGCTTCATAGGTCCTCTGTGCTGACCAAGTCTCTTGATAGCACCCTGGAATCCTTTTCCCTTAGAGATTGCTGTTGCATCGATCTTGTCGCCAACCTCGAAGATGTCTGCCTTAATCTCCTGTGCAAGTGCATACTCGTCTGAGTTCTCAAATCTGAACTCTCTTACGAATCTCTTAGGACCAACACCTGCCTTATTGAAATGACCCATCTCAGCCTTGTTAACGCCGTGTCTGTGAGCTACGCTCTTAACACCAGACTTATCCTTGGTTACGACTCTTTCCTTCTTCTCGCCGAAACCAACCTGTACTGCTGAGTAGCCATCATTCTCTACTGTCTTAACCTGTGTTACTACACAAGGTCCGGCCTCAAGTACTGTTACAGGTACGAGCACACCATCTTCATTGAAGATCTGTGTCATACCAACCTTTGTTGCTAAAATCGCTTTCTTCATTTTTCCTCCTTTGTTCTACAGCGGGATGACTTAAGTAATCTGCTGATCATATCTACTCATTGGACATCCATTCTAGTAGAGGGTTAATAGTTACTTCCCGGTATATGCTGTGTATTACCGGTTATAATCAATCCTTACATATATATAAGGAAGATCAATCATTCTTACTTGTTGTTCTTCATCTTAATGTCGATATAAACACCTGCCGGCATCTCGAGTCTCTGAAGAGCATCAACAGTCTTCTGTGTGGGAGCAATGATGTCGATAAGTCTCTTATGAGTTCTCTGCTCGAACTGCTCTCTTGAATCCTTATACTTATGTGTAGCTCTAAGGATTGTTACAACCTCTCTCTTAGTAGGAAGAGGTACCGGTCCACTTACCTGTGATCCTGTCTTCTTAACTGTCTCGATGATTTTCTTGGCAGAAGCATCTACAAGCTGATGCTCATATGCCTTGAGTGTAATTCTCATTACCTGGTTTGCCATAAAAAAAGTCGCCTCCTTTTCGCACTTTTGATTACAAGTACGACAAGCGGTGACTGTACACTTTTCCGTGTGTGTCCTAAATCATCTCATCCGGAAAACCTAAGCCTTCCACACGGTGTTTCTTAAAAAAATTAAGACTATCTGGTACAGTGACTTGTCGTCAGTTTCTACATGACCTTCGCTCCACGGAAAACCTACCGGGCCTCTCGACTGGTAGCAACCTCACGCTTCATAGCTATCATGTCACAGCAATGAATAGTATACACATCTATTTCAATAAATGCAAGTACTTTTTAAAAAAATTTTGACCCGTGAAGGTCACGGGTCAAAACTATGTTATTGATTATTCTTCTGTTGTCTCAACAGCTTCTGTTACAGCCTCGTCATTTACATCAATCTCTTCAAGTTCTTCGATCTCATCAATTACTTCTGTGTCCTCGAAATCGTCTGAGAAATCAATTGTATCAGAAAGCTTATAATCAGTTGAAAGCTTAACATCTCTGTAACGCTTCATACCTGTACCTGCAGGAATCAGCTTACCGATGATAACATTCTCCTTAAGGCCAACCAGGCGATCAACCTTACCCTTAATAGCTGCTTCGGTAAGAACCTTGGTGGTCTCCTGGAACGAAGCCGCTGACAGGAATGAATCTGTCGCAAGAGCTGCCTTGGTAATACCAAGCATGATCTGTGTGCCTGTCGGAGGTGTCTTGCCCTCAGCTTCAAGTGCAAGTACTGTCTCCTCGAAGTCAAGTGCATCCATGAGTGTACCGGGAAGTACCTCAGCGTCACCGCTCTCCTCAACACGAATCTTCTTAAGCATCTGTCTTACAATAACCTCGATATGCTTATCGGCGATATCAACACCCTGAAGACGGTATACTCTCTGAACCTCGCGAAGCATGTAATCCTGTACAGCTCTGACACCCTTAATCTTAAGGAGGTCATGAGGATTGATAGAACCCTCTGTAAGCTCGTCACCCGCCTCAAGTATTGCTCCATCAAGCACCTTGATACGTGAACCGTAAGGAATAAGGTAGGTCTTGCTCTCTCCGGTCTCTTCATTGGTGATTACAATTTCACGCTTCTTCTTGGTGTCTCTGATCTCAACCTTGCCGCCGAACTCTGCAATAATTGCAAGTCCCTTGGGCTTTCTTGCCTCGAAGAGCTCCTCAACTCTGGGAAGACCCTGAGTGATATCGTCACCGGCAACACCACCTGTATGGAAGGTTCTCATTGTAAGCTGTGTACCGGGCTCACCGATTGACTGAGCTGCGATGATACCTACAGCCTCGCCGACCTGTACGGCCTCACCGGTTGCCATGTTGGCACCGTAGCACTTAGAACAGATGCCGTTATGTGAATGACATGTAAGGATAGTACGAATCTTAACCTCCTCAATGCCACTGTCAATTATTCTCTTTGCTCTTGATGGTGTGATCATATGATTCTTCTTAACGATCACATCACCATTGCCATCCTTGATTTCTTCACATGAATATCTTCCTGTGATTCGATCCTTCAGGCTCTCGATCATTTCCTTGCCTTCGGTAAATGCCTTAACGGTCATACCGTAGATCTCGTCTCTGCCTTCACAGCAGTCCATATCGCGGATGATAAGTTCCTGAGAAACATCAACCATTCGACGTGTAAGGTAACCTGAGTCGGCAGTACGAAGAGCTGTATCTGACAGACCCTTTCTTGCTCCGTGCGCTGACATGAAGTACTCAAGTACGTCAAGACCCTCACGGAAGTTAGACTTGATAGGAAGCTCGATAGTACGTCCGGTTGTATCAGCCATAAGACCTCTCATACCGGCGAGCTGCTTGATCTGCTGGTTGGAACCACGGGCACCTGAGTCAGCCATCATGAAGATGTTGTTATACTTATCAAGTCCGTCTAACAGATCCTTGGTAAGGATTCCATCGATCTCATTCCATGTATCAACAACTGCTCTGTATCTCTCTTCCTCTGTGATAAGTCCACGACGGAAGTTATTAGAGATAAGATCAACCGTATCCTGTGCTTTCTTAAGCAATTCAGGCTTGGAAGCAGGTACTGTCATATCCGAAATGGATACTGTCATAGCTGCTCTTGTAGAATACTTATAACCTGTAGCCTTGATGTTATCAAGAACCTCAGCTGTTATGCTTGCTCCATGAGTGTTGATTACGCTCTCAAGAATCTTCTTGAGCTGCTTCTTGCCTACATGGAAATCTACTTCAAGAAGGAAGGCATTATCCGGATTGCTTCTGTCTACGAATCCAAGATCCTGAGGAAGAATCTCATTGAAGATGAATCTTCCGAGAGTTGACTCAACAATGCCGCTCTTCTCTACACCATCTATTGTCTTAGTTACTCGCACTTTTATCCTTGAATGAAGTGTACATGCCTTGTTCTCATAAGCAAGAATTGCTTCATTCAGATTCTTGAAGCACATGCCCTCACCAACGGCTCCCTCTCTCTCCTGAGTGAGATAGTAAATACCAAGTACCATATCCTGCGAAGGAACGGCAACCGGGCCACCATCTGAAGGCTTAAGCAGGTTGTTGGGTGACAGAAGAAGGAATCTGCACTCAGCCTGTGCCTCTACGGACAGAGGAAGGTGAACAGCCATCTGGTCTCCGTCGAAGTCGGCGTTGAAGGCTGTACATACAAGGGGATGAAGCTTAATAGCCTTACCCTCTACAAGGATTGGCTCGAAAGCCTGAATACCAAGTCTGTGAAGTGTAGGAGCTCTGTTAAGCATTACGGGGTGCTCCTTGATCACATCCTCAAGCACATCCCATACACAGGCATCCAGTCTCTCAACCAATTTCTTGGCATTCTTGATGTTCTGTGATATACCACGACCTACAAGTTCCTTCATAACGAAGGGCTTGAACAGTTCGATAGCCATCTCCTTGGGAAGACCACACTGGTAAATCTTAAGTTCGGGACCTACTACGATAACCGAACGTCCTGAGTAGTCTACACGCTTACCTAAGAGGTTCTGACGGAAACGTCCGCCCTTACCCTTAAGCATATCTGACAGCGACTTAAGAGCTCTGTTGCCGGGACCTGTTACAGGTCTGCCACGTCTGCCGTTATCAATAAGTGCATCCACTGCCTCCTGGAGCATTCTCTTCTCGTTACGAACGATGATGTCCGGAGCACCAAGCTCAAGCAGTCTCTTAAGACGGTTGTTTCTGTTAATGATTCTTCTGTAAAGATCGTTAAGGTCAGAGGTTGCGAATCTGCCACCGTCAAGCTGAACCATAGGTCTTAAATCGGGTGGGATTACCGGTATACAGTCAAGGATCATCCATGAAGGCTGATTGCCCGACTCCTTGAAGGCCTCTACAACCTCAAGTCTCTTGATTATCTTAGCTCTCTTCTGTCCTGAAGAGTCCTCTAAGCTTTCTCTAAGTTCCTTGCTTTCCTCATCAAGATCGATTGCAAGCAGAAGCTCCTTGATAGCTTCAGCACCCATTCCCACGCGGAAACGGTTACCGAACTTCTCTCTTGCCTCCATACACTCATTCTCAGACAGAACTGCCTTGTATGCAAGTCCTGTGTCGCCCGGATCAAGTACTATATATGAAGCAAAGTAAAGCACTTTCTCAAGTACTCTTGGTGAGAGATCAAGGATAAGTCCCATACGACTGGGAATACCCTTGAAGTACCAGATATGAGATACGGGAGCTGCAAGCTCGATGTGTCCCATACGTTCTCTACGAACATTAGCCTTGGTAACCTCAACACCACATCTGTCACAGATTACGCCCTTATAGCGAATCTTCTTATATTTACCGCAATGACACTCCCAATCCTTACTGGGTCCGAAGATCCTCTCACAGAAAAGACCATCTGTTTCAGGCTTAAGTGTTCTGTAATTTATTGTCTCAGGCTTTGTTACCTCACCCCTTGACCACTCTCTGATTCTCTCAGGTGATGCCAGACCGATCTTGATGGCATCAAATGTCATTGGTTGATATCCTTCTTGCTTTGTTAAAGCCATGTTGCTCCTCCTAAGTGTCAGTAAGACTTATTGCTACTCATCGAACTCTTCTGCGAAATCCTCTGCAAAATCTTCGAACTCTTCCTCCTCGGAAGGCTCCAGATCTCCGTCCTCATTGAACTCCTGCTTCTGATATCCGTGAGATGCAAACGATTCATCCTCACGATTATGCCTGTTGTCATCGCCCATAATGCTGCGATAATCGGTATCTGTATAGTCAACAGATTCCATAATCTTCACTTCTTCGCCAACCTCGTCGAGAACTCTTACATCAAGACCAAGTGACTGAAGCTCCTTAAGCATAACCTTGAATGATTCAGGAATACCTGCCTCAGGTACATTGTCGCCCTTAATAATCGCTTCGTATGTCTTAACACGACCGATAACGTCGTCTGACTTAACAGTTAAGATTTCCTGAAGAGTATATGATGCTCCGTATGCCTCTAGAGCCCATACCTCCATCTCTCCGAATCTCTGTCCACCGAACTGAGCTTTACCACCCAGCGGCTGCTGTGTAACGAGCGAGTAAGGACCGGTTGAACGAGCATGAATCTTGTCGTCTACCAGATGGTGAAGCTTTAAGTAATGCATATGACCGATTGTAACCGGACTGTCGAAGTACTCACCGGTTCTTCCGTCGCGAAGTCTTACCTTACCGTCTGTGTTGATCGGAACGCCCTTCCAGAGTGATCTGTGCTCTCTGTTCTCTGACAGATACTCATATACCTCAGCAAGAAGCTCATCCTTATGCATACTCTCGAAGGTATCGCCTTTCCACTCCTTACCGTCAAAGGCTGTGGTAATTCCCTTTGACTTCCATTCATCGGCTTCTGCCTTATCAAAAGGATAGTTGACATAGTGATTAGCCAAGTCAAGTGTATCCATAATATCAATCTCGTTAGCGCCATCAAATACAGGTGTAGCTACATTGAAGCCAAGAGCCTTGGCTGCAAGACTTAAGTGAATCTCAAGTACCTGTCCGATATTCATTCGCGAAGGAACGCCGAGAGGGTTAAGTACGATATCAAGCGGACGTCCGTTAGGAAGATAAGGCATATCTTCTACAGGAAGCACTCTTGAAACTACACCCTTGTTACCATGACGACCCGCCATCTTATCACCTACGGAGATTTTTCTCTTCTGTGCGATATAGATACGTACCGACTGGCTCACACCCGGTGATAACTCATCACCGTTCTCTCTTGTGAATACCTTGGCATCAACAACGATTCCATACTCACCGTGAGGAACCTTAAGCGAAGTATCTCTTACTTCTCTTGCCTTCTCACCGAAGATGGCTCTAAGAAGCTTCTCCTCTGCGGTAAGCTCTGTCTCACCCTTGGGAGTAACCTTACCAACAAGGATATCACCGGCTCTTACCTCAGCACCGATTCTGATAATACCTCTGTCGTCGAGATCCTTAAGAGCATCCTCGCCGACACCGGGCACATCACGTGTGATCTCTTCGGGTCCAAGCTTAGTATCTCTTGCCTCTGCCTCATATTCTTCTATATGAACTGATGTATATACATCATCCTCTACCAGTCTCTCGCTAAGGAGAACAGCATCCTCGTAGTTGTAGCCTTCCCAGGTCATGAATCCGATAAGAGGGTTCTTACCAAGTGCAAGCTCACCACCACTGGTTGAAGGACCGTCAGCAATAACCTGTCCTGCCTCAATATGCTCACCCTTAACAACAATAGGTCTCTGGTTGTAGCAGTTAGACTGGTTACTTCTGGTGAACTTAGCTACCTTGTAGCTCTTTAATTCACCATCGTCACACTTAACTCTGATCTCGTCAGAGCATACGTACTCAACAGTTCCTGCCTTAGTAGCTACTACGGCAACACCAGAGTCTACTGCTGTCTTAATCTCCATACCTGTTCCTACAACGGGAGCCTCTGTGCTGAGAAGCGGTACCGCCTGACGCTGCATGTTGGAACCCATGAGGGCACGGTTAGCATCGTCATTCTCAAGGAATGGAATAAGTGCTGTAGCCACAGAGAATACCATTCTCGGAGATACGTCCATGTAATCGAACATAGCCTTAGGATATTCCTGTGTCTCTTCTCTATATCTACCTGATACAGAGTTACGAACAAAATGTCCTTCCTCATCAAGCTGCTCATTAGCCTGAGCTACGTGATAGTTATCCTCTTCATCGGCTGTCATGTATACAACCTCATCCGTTACACGAGGATTCTCCGGGTCGGACTTGTCAATCTTTCTGTAAGGTGCCTCTACAAAACCGAACTCATTGATTCTTGCGAAGGATGCAAGGGAGTTGATAAGTCCGATGTTGGGACCTTCGGGAGTCTCAATAGGACACATACGTCCGTAATGAGAATAATGTACATCTCGAACTTCAAATCCGGCTCTGTCTCGTGACAAACCACCGGGACCAAGGGCTGATAAACGTCTCTTATGAGTAAGCTCACCGAGAGGGTTGTTCTGATCCATGAACTGTGACAGCTGTGATGAACCGAAGAACTCCTTAACGGCAGCCTGTACGGGCTTAATGTTAATAAGAGCCTGAGGAGATACGTCATCCGAATCATGAGTAGACATACGCTCACGAACTACTCTCTCCATTCTGCTGAGACCGATTCTGTACTGATTCTGCAGAAGCTCACCTACCGCACGGATACGTCTGTTGCCGAGGTGATCGATATCATCGCTGTTACCGATGTGGTACTCAATGTGCATGTTGTAATTAATGGAAGCAAGAATATCTTCCTTGGTAATATGCTTCGGAACAAGCTCATGAACATTCTTAGTCAGAGCTTCGCCTAAAGCATCCGAATCATCACCGTATTCCTCTATCAACTGCTTAAGGACAGGGTAATATACCAGCTCGGAAATACCCAATTCCTTAGGATCGCACTCAACAAAGTTAGTAATGTCTACCATCATGTTGGAGAGAACCTTAACATTCTTCTCCTCTGTAGCAATCATTACATAAGGAATGGCATTGAACTGAATCTTATCAGCAAGCTCAGCAGTAACCTTGGTTCCTGCCTCTGCGATAACCTCGCCTGTTGACTCCTCGATTACATCCTCAGCAAGTACCTGACCGCGGATACGGTTACGGAGCATAAGCTTCTTATTGAACTTATAACGTCCAACCTTGGCAAGATCATATCTTCTGGGGTCGAAGAACATGGCATTGATGAGACTCTCCGCACTGTCTACACTGAGAGGCTCACCGGGACGGATCTTCTTATATAATTCAAGAAGGCCTTCCTGATAATTGGTTGCAACATCCTTGGTGAAGGATGCCTCAATCTTTGGCTCGTCACCAAAGAGTTCTCTGATTTCTTCATTGGTACCGATGCCGAGCGCACGAATAAGCACAGTTACTGGTACCTTCCTGGTTCTGTCTACACGAACATAGAAGATATCATTGGCATCTGTCTCGTACTCTAACCACGCGCCACGGTTAGGAATAACCTGGCACGAGAAGAGCTCCTTACCAATCTTATCATGTGAAATTGTATAGTAGATTCCGGGTGAACGCACAAGCTGACTGACAATTACACGCTCAGCTCCATTGATGACAAAGGTTCCGGTTTCTGTCATAAGAGGAAGATCGCCCATGAAAATCTCATGCTCATTGATCTCTTCCTTCTCCTTATTGTACAGACGTACCTTAACCTTCAGAGGAGCAGCATAAGTAGCATCTCGTTCCTTACACTTCTCAATAGAATACTTTGCTTCTTCTCTACATAACCTGAAGCCCGCAAATTCAAGACTTAAACTTCCGCTGAAGTCAGAAATTGGAGAAATATCATCAAAGACTTCCTTAAGGCCTTCCTCAAGGAACCAATCATAGGAGTTCTTCTGAACCTCTATGAGATTGGGCATCTCTAATACTTCCTTCTGTCGCGAGTAACTCATACGTACCTTTTTTCCACCGTAGGTAGGACGTATTCTGTTCTTTTCCATTGACATTCACCCCGTTCTTATTTTTCTTTTTGCGCACTCGGTTGCATTATACAACCACAATAGTGCACTGTCCATTGTACGTCAAATCAACTATCGATGTCAAGAATTATTTTCTCCGGATCATTCATCCGTTTTCTCAACAATAGTGGCGCTCTCTAACAGGTAATCCATAACCTTAATCTCCAAAAGATAGTTTCTGTAATCCTGTTCATCAAAGCTCTGCTTGTATTCATCCACTGACTCATAACCATATTTCTCAGCATCTGACTCAAGACTCTCTGTCGCCTCTTTCTTGGACACCTTGATACCCTCAATACGAGCGATTTTCTCACACACGATCGCATCCTTAAGCATCGTCTCTGCCTGAGTCCTGCACTGCTCTTCGTAAGCTTCTAACTCCATATCATAGTAGGTGGATACGAACTCCTCAAGCGATACGCCGTACTGGCTTGCCATTGTTTTGTCCTTGTTCTGAATCTGTCCGACATAGTAGTTTAACAGATTAACAGGAAGCTCGGCTTCAGTGAATACAGTGTTCTCGGATATCTGCGTGATCAGGCTGTCTCTCAGAGCGTTATTGTAACTATCCTCTGCATTGGTCTCAAGATTCTCCCTGATGTAGTTTCGAAACGACTCTTCATCGCTAACACCCTTTATTCCAAGGCTTTGGATGAATGTCTCTGTAAGCTCAGGTGCCGAAACCTCCTTAACGCTGTTTATCTTGACATTGAACACAACCTCTGCTCCGGCAAGTTCTTCTGTGTAGTCCTCAGGGAAGGTCAGGTTAAGCGAAACTTCATCTCCCTTCTTATATCCGATAAGTCCGTCCTCGAAGCCCGGAATGAACTTTCCCGAGCCGAGTGTCAGATCATATCCTGTATCGGTGCCGCCCTCGAAGGCAACTCCGTCTTTTATTCCCTCATAATCAATGTTGACAACATCACCTTCCTTAGCTGCTCTGTCAACCTCTGTTGTGCTTGTCTGACCCGATGCAGAAAGCACATAGTCAATATAATCATCAACCGTATTGTCTGTGATAGTCATCTTTGGCTCAGTCTCGATGGTTAAGCCCTTATACTCACCAAGTGTCTCAATGTAGCTGTCTACATCAATCTTAGTGATGTCCATACTCGTATTATCATATCCCCCACAGCCCGCAAGCATTACAAGCGATGCAAGCAATACCGTTGCAAATCTCTTCTTCATAATTAATTCAACTCCATATAGCAAAAAAATCGGGGGCTGTTATGCCCCCGATATTGGTAAAGCAATAATTACTTAAGTGTAACCTTAGCGCCAACTTCCTCAAGCTTCTTCTTAAGGTCCTCAGCCTCAGCCTTAGCTGCAGCTTCCTTAACAACCTTAGGAGCAGCCTCAACGAGGTCCTTAGCTTCCTTAAGTCCAAGGCCTGTGATCTCACGAACAACCTTGATAACCTTAACCTTCTCAGCGCCAACCTCTGTAAGCTCTACATCGAACTCATCCTTCTCCTCAGCTGCTGCTGCGCCAGCGCCTGCTGCTGCTACAACAACACCTGCTGCTGCAGATACGCCGAACTCTTCCTCACAAGCCTTAACGAGATCGTTAAGCTCTAATACTGTTAACTCCTTGATAGCATCAATAATATCCTGTGTTGATAACTTTGCCATGATAATGACTCCTTTCCTAATTCTCAATAATCAAATCTTCGCAGTGACAATTATGCCTCTGCGGGTGCTTCTGCTACAGCTTCCTCAGCTGCGGGTGCTTCTGCTACAGCCTCTTTTGCTGCAGGTGCTTCGCACTCTCCTGCTCCGCCTTTCTCAGCGAGCTGATTCATGCAACGAGCGAAGTTGGTGATTGGTGACTGAATGCTTCCAAGGAACTTAGAAAGCAGCTCTTCACGTGAAGGAATAGATGCGATAACATCAATACCCTTAGCATCGTAGAAGGTTCCCTCAACAATACCAGCCTTAATCTCAAGCTTATCAGCTGTCTTGGCAAACTTTGCAAGGATTCTTGCAGGAGCTGTTGCATCTGTTGAAGAAATAGCTACCGCACTGGGTCCCTCAAGGTAAGGAGCAAGCTGCTCACAATCTGTTCCCTTGAATGCAAAGTTCATCATTGTGTTCTTGTAAACCTTGTAGGTGACACCGGCTTCGCGTAATTCCTTACGAAGCTTTGTATCCTGCTCAACTGTAAGTCCACGGTAGTCAACAAGCACTACTGACTGCGCGTCCTTAATTGAAGCTGAAATTTCTTCCACTACAGGCTTCTTAATCTCGATCTTTGCCATGTTCTGTCCTCCTATTTTTATTGCCGAATAGAAGTTTGAAATAAAAAACCTTCTGCCCGCAAAGACAGAAGGATAATAGTTCATAAATTCCATCCCTCGGTAGGTTCAGTTTACATCCTTAAAAGGACGACCTACTGTCTTCGGCACGAGTTATATGCTAACATAGTGAATTGTGCCTTGTCAAGAACTTTTTTGATCAGAATTGGTAATCCCAACTATCTCTTAGTGATCCACCCCTCCTCGTCTATGCAGACGCCGGGCGATATGGAAGAGAGATAGCTAAGTATTCGCGCTTTTTCCGTACCTGTCGCTAGACATGTACGGCAGGCCGACTGAATACAGGGCACGAAGCGCGCGCGAAGCGAACCGTCACCCATGTTAATGTTAAGCTCCATAAGTCCGGTATCCAGTGTCTTGCTGTTGAAGAGATAATTGCCCAGGCTGTAGATTACCGGCGTATCCCCTATGTAATCGATTCTCTGAAGGATGTGCGGATGATCGCCGATGATCGCATCCGCGCCGGCTTCGGCAAGCTTGGGTGCCAGCTCCAGCTGAGCCCAGTCGGGAGCCTCCTCAAGCTCAGTTCCCCAGTGAATATATGCAATACAGTAATCCGAGTGAGCCTTGGCTTCCTTAATAACCTCTAAGACCGTATCGTCGTACCAGCACCTGAAGGTTCCGGGAGAAGTGTCCGTCGCGCCCTTCGTGTCGGGCCTGTCCACTCGCTCAATCTGGGTCGCACTCACTATCGAGATGCAGGTGTCATTCACAATGTAGTAAGCCGGCTTCATCGCCTCAGTCCTGTTAAGCCCCGCACCAACAAAGGCCACGTTGCAGTTATTCAGCGTATCTATCGTATCCGTCAGCGATACCTCTCCAAAATCATAGACATGATTGTTCGCCAGACTCACTATATCCACACCCATATCCTTGTAAAAGCGCGAGAATTCGGGACTGCATCTGAAGGTGTAGGTCTTTTCCTCAATTGGTACACCCCTGTCAGTGAAGGTAAACTCATTGTTTATCATGAATATGTCCGCCGAGCGCATGAAATCAAGCGTCTCTGTATCAAAGGCTGATTCTATGTTGCCACCTCTTGCCTTAATATTGCCAAGGATCGCATAACCGTCAGCGAAGCCCACATCACCCGCAAAGAGAAGCTTTATCACATCCTCACTCGCACTCTCCACAGGATATATCTTATTCTCCTTAAGCACATCGGGATCGGACAGAAGATCATCGTACCTGCCCACCCGGTCGGCATCGTTATCACCTTCGCTTATCGGATCCTGAAACGTGGTACGCTCCTCATTCAGTTCCTCAATGAGAGCCACAACCTTATCGTTTGCATCCTGTTTCTTCTTATTATTATTCATGATGTTCTTATCCGTCACGGTCATATAAGCGAACATCGCCCCAAATCCTACGACCAGAACAAGAATAAGCACCTCAAGAAAGATTATTATATTCCGCTTCATACGAACAATTATACCACAAACGCAAAAACAGCGGGCAAGGCCCGCTGTAATATACTTTATATTGTTCGTAATGAATTAGTACTTTGCCGGAGAGATCTTCACGCCGGGACCCATTGTACATGAGAGTGTGATGCTCTTTAAGTACTGGCCCTTAAGCGCAGCAGGTTTAGCCTTAACGATTGCTGCCATAAGTGCGTCAAAGTTCTCCTGAAGCTTCTCCTCTGTGAAAGAAACCTTTCCAACAGGAACATGGATTATGTTAGCCTTGTCAAGACGGTACTCAATCTTACCTGCCTTAATATCCTGTACAGCCTTTGTTACATCCATTGTAACTGTACCGGCCTTGGGGTTAGGCATGAGACCCTTAGGTCCGAGAACCTTACCAAGACGTCCAACAACACCCATCATATCAGGTGTAGCAACAACTACATCGAAGTCAAACCATCCATCGTTCTGGATCTTGGGGATGAGCTCCTCACCACCTACGAAGTCTGCTCCTGCAGCCTGTGCCTCGTCAAGCTTGGCACCCTTAGCGAATACCAAAACCTTAACTGTCTTACCTGTACCGTTAGGAAGGACAACGGCACCACGGATCTGCTGATCTGCGTGACGTCCATCACAACCTGTACGGATGTGTAACTCTACTGTCTCATCAAACTTAGCTGTAGCTGTCTTCTTAACTACGCTGATAGCCTCTGCAGGCTCATAAAGGGTTGTGCGATCTACTAATTTAGCAGCTTCGCTATACTTCTTTCCGTGCTTCATCTAGCTTACCTCCTAAATTAATCCTCTACTGTAATACCCATACTTCTTGCTGTACCGGCGATCATGCTCATAGCAGCTTCGATTGAAGCAGCATTTAAGTCAGGCATCTTGGTCTCAGCAATCTCACGGAGCTTATCCTTAGAAATTGTTGCAACCTTTGTCTTGTTGGGAACTCCGGAACCAGACTTGATATTGCAAGCCTTCTTGAGTAATACTGCAGCAGGTGGAGTCTTAGTAATGAAGCTAAAACTTCTGTCAGAGTATACTGTGATAACAACAGGGATGATCACATCACCCTTATCTGCTGTTACTGCGTTGAACTGCTTTGTGAATTCAACGATGTTTACACCGTGCTGACCGAGAGCCGGTCCAACCGGTGGTGCAGGTGTTGCCTTGCCGGCAGGAATCTGCAACTTGATATAACCTTCTACTTTCTTTGCCATGATTGGCTCCTCCTATAATAAATATTGTGGTATGGGTTATAGGTGCCCTTCCACTTACAAGCGGTTATTACCGCGAGTTAACTTAACTAACTAACTCTACATCTTACGTACTTCTTCGAATCCGATTTCAACAGGAGTCTCGCGTCCAAAGAGCTCGACATTAATGGTACATGTCTGCTTACCATAATCAATCCTCTGAACAACACCCACTGTATCCTTCCAGGCTCCGGCTACAACAACAATCGTCTCGCCTTCCACGAAGTCAATAGTAACATTCTCTGTCTTGATACCTAATGGCTTCATCTCAGCCTCTGTAAGCGGTACCGGCTTACTTCCCGGACCTACAAAGCCTGTGACACCTCTGGTATTTCTTACAACATACCAGGTCTCGTCATTCATTATCATGTTAACCAGAACATAGCCCGGGAACATCTTCTTCTGTACGGTCTTACGAGCGCCGTTCTTGACTTCAACTACATCCTGCATAGGTACGCGCACCTCCAGGATCTGCTCCTCGAGTCCACGATTAGCTATAGTCTTGTCCAAATCGGCCTTAACCTTATTCTCATATCCTGAATAGGTATGAGCTACATACCATTTAGCTTCTGACATATCTACCTCGCTCACTCAATCACATTATTATAGAGACAACAGACTTACACACCACTGAAGTCCTGTATCAAGCAAAGTAATTACTACTCCAAGAAGGACAGTAATAATAACAACAGCGACTGACTGCTTAGTCAGCTGTTCCTTGCTCGGCCATGTGATCTTGCTCCACTCGGCCTTAACACCATCGAAGAAGCGTGGCTTATTTTCTTTCTTCTGAGAATTAGCCATTACTTTGTCTCCTTATGTAATGTATGAGCCTTGCAGAATCTGCAATACTTCTTTGTTTCCATACGATCCGGATGTGTCTTCTTATCCTTAGTTGTGTTGTAGTTACGCTGCTTGCATTCTGTACAAGCCAATGTAATCTTTGTACGCATCTTACATACCTCCGTAAAAATTTACAGCATAAAAAAAAGACCTTTACGCCTCGTTTAACAACTATAACACAGGGCGTTAGACCTCGTCAACAGATTTTTCCATATTTTTCAAAAGCGCCCGACAACTGAATTGTTTCCAAAACGTTAGTCAGAGCGCTTTTAACAATATGAATTAAACAGTAAGCCGGCATAGGCGCTGGCAGTATACGGGCTTAAGGTGTTCTTGCCCGGATTCTTGTATTCAACCACAGTCTTGTTGACGAACTTAACCGGGTCGAGGCTCACGGCTTTGCTCTTGCGCACAACCGCTCCGGTGAAGGCCTTGAGCGAATCAAACGAGCCGTCCCTGGTTCCGGTGCCGAGTGCTATCTGGAGCCTGTCCATGTCGACATCAAACTCTCCGTCTTCCTTATAATTAATGCCAACCTTCGACATATCATCCGAATATGTGCCCGCCACACGGTTCATCTCACTAAGAAGCGTCTGGGAACCGCGCTGAGAGTCCGTGTAATTACGGATGGCATTGATAAAGCTGTTGTAGCTGCCGATAAGATTGCTAATATTAGTGGCTATCGCCTCGGTGTCGGGCCTTATGCCGATCTCGGTCGTCATGCCTTTCTCCGGTGAAATGCCGTTTAGCGTCACCTGGAAGTTCCTGTCAAGGATGAAGGTGTTGCTTGGCGAGCTTGCCTCCATGCCGTTGACGATGATATTGGCATTTGACGCCTCTCTCACGGTGTGGTTGATTCCAAGATAGTCCACACTGCCGTTTCTGCCCGGCACTTTCGTATCGCTAATCTCGAACACCTTAGGCTGCTGTCCGAAGTTCACTCCTACCTGGCTGCTCTCAATCCTAAGCGCCACATTGCCCGTATCATCACTCACTACCTCGGATTTGAGGTTAATTTTCGAATTATTGATAAGCCTTGACAGTTTCTCTTCTATATCTAGGTTGGTATCGTCTTCCCTGATGGTGTACTGGAATTCATAGCCCTGTCCGGCCACGGACAGGTCGAATACGTAATCTCCCGCCGGAATGTCCCTTCCGTCTCTTGCAAGAAAAGCGCCCAGATTGACCTGTGGACCCGCCAGAGATTGAACCTCAATATTGAAGCTCGGTCTTGAACCGTCAAGATTGGTTACCTCACCGTCCGCTCCCTCTGTGCCGTCCATAGGCTCATAGTCATCATTATCCTCTTTCGAGCCGATGTATTTAACGGATACAATGCTCTCATCTGTTGAATATGCTATCTTGCCATCGAGGGCCGCATTCTCAACATCACCTACTATAGAAGAAACAGAATTGATCAACTGCCTGGTTTCTTCCTTGATTCCTATAATATAACCTGCCGAATCCGCAGAATTGTCCAATTTATAAAGGGGAGCATCTCTGTTGACCTTAGCCATGGAATTGGTGATATTCCTTAGCTCACTCTTCTTATGAGTGTCGTACCTGGTATCGCTCTTCTTCGGCGCGTACGTGGTCAAATATTGATTATAGATAGCATTAAGTGCCATAGAATAAGCCATACCTAGCCCCTCCTTTCTTCCGTGATAAGAGTCATACAATCCCTGTATGGGCATACGGCTTCAAATTAATCTACTTATACAGATTCAACGTATCACAGTTATGTCAAGAAGTCAAGGGGCTAAGAGGTTGGGTTTTATTTTATTTTTTCCTCAGTTTTGTCACTGCTCTGCAACATCCGGAATAACTTTTCTCCCTCTGTTTATCATCCCAGTGCAATATCAAGAATCATCATTACTACAAATCCGAGCAAAAAGGCTACCGTAGCCATATTGGAGTGATCGTCTGAAGACATATCCGGAATCAGTTCCTCAACAACTACATATATCATCGCGCCGGCTGCAAAGCTTAAAAGAATCGGCATATACGGAACGATAAGCGAAGCAAGCAGTATGGTTACGAAGCCCGCGATAGGCTCAACCGCTCCTGACAGAACGCCCTGCAGACACGCCTTTGCTTTGCTCATGCCGTTAGCATGAAGCGGCATGGAGATAATGGCACCCTCCGGGAAGTTCTGAATTGCAATTCCAATCGACAGTGACAGCGCTGCAGTAAAAGTCACAAGTGGATTGCCCTGCATCCAGCCTGCAAAAAGGACTCCGACTGCCATACCTTCGGGAATATTATGTATTACCACCGCCAGAACGAGCATTGTATTCTTCTTGAGATTGGTCTTGGGACCTTCCACTGTCTCGTCTATGTGCATGTGAGGCGTCAGCGTATCGATTAACAGAAGAAATGCCATTCCGAGACAGAAGCCTATTGAGGTTGGTATGACAGCCTTCTTTCCCATGCTTTCTGAGGCCTGCTCAACGGCAGGAATAAGCAGACTCCAGAACGATGCAGATAGCATGACTCCTGCCGCAAAACCCGCCAGAGCCTTCTGCAGTGAATGTTTCATCCCGTTTTTCATAAACAGGACCATCATGGCTCCTAAGGCCGTCCCGGCAAAAGGAACCATAAGTCCGATTATTATATTTATATCCATTAGTTTGTCACCTCCTGATGATTTCATAACCGGAATCCGGATTTCTAAGAGCCAGTCATCCTCTGTATCCCTGCTCCAGACTCCATCAATATAGCTCTCTCTAATATTACCACATATTTCGTAACCATTGTCTTCTATATATATTAAAATTACTTCATAGATCTTATATAAATCATCATAGGAACCCTTGTAATAAATAATTCCAAGACTAACGTTTTTTCGGAATTGAAATAAGGAATCCGGTGATGTATGATTTGTGGTAGTTATGATGATTTTTATTTGGTAGTATATTGGTTTAATGAATTAGTAGTGATATTGGTTTTATTAGTGATATTTATTTTATTAGTGATATTGATGGAATTAATGGATATCGTGGTTTATCCAAGTGTTGATCTACTATGTTTTAGGATTCGAAATAGGATGAGGGAAAAAATATGTGGTTCGTATTTGCTTTATTATCAGCGATATTTGCGGCGTTAACTTCAATTCTTGCAAAGGTTGGCATTAGCGAAGTCAATTCTAATCTTGCAACAGCGATTCGTACTGTAGTTGTTGTGGCAATGTCATGGGGAATGGTATTCTTAACACAGGCCCAGAGCGGTCTTTCTTCTATTACTAAGAAAAGCTGGATATTCCTTATACTGTCAGGTCTGGCAACCGGCGCCTCATGGCTGTGTTATTACAAAGCTCTTCAGCTTGGAGAAGCATCCAAGGTTGTACCCATCGACAAGCTTAGCGTTGTCATTACTATAATCCTTGCCTTCTTGTTCTTACATGAATCCTTTACCGCCAAGTCACTGATCGGTTGCATCCTTATTGCAGCCGGAACACTGATAATGGTAGTTTAATACATATATGTACTTAGTCGGTGAATTAAAATTGATGAATTTCAATGTATTTTGTTTGTTTTTGCCTGCTTGCGCGGGGATACGCTACAAGGGAAAGCGAGTAGAATCGCGGGAAATTAATTTGAATACATCGGGATGGCTATGAATTGATGATTTCCGATGTATTTTGCTTGTTTTTGCCTGCTTGCGCGAGAATATACTGCGAGGGAATGCGGGTATATTCGCGGGAAATTATTTGAATACATCGGGATGGCTATGAATTGTCGGATTCCGATGTATTTTGTTTTGGCGATTTTAGGCGATACATCGGAAATGACCTATATTGGCCCATCCCGATGTATATTGTAAATAGATTTGAACCCACGTACATCGGGATGGGCATTGAAATTTCAATCCCGATATATCGCCTACAGAAACTAGTGCAATAATACATCGGAAAGGCCCTTAATCGGGCATTTCCGATGTATGTTCCAGAAATCATACATTCCGGATACATCGGGATCCATCAAAGATATCAGATTCCGATGTATCCAAAAAAAGAATACATCGGAACCCTGCAATTAATGGCAATTCCGATGTATCATCTTCTTCAAACATATCAATTTAAGCAACCCGCGATACCACTTAGCCCAAACTCCAAGCGAATCTCCGCGCGAATCATAGTGAAATACATCGGAACTCCATAAAAACAGGCAATCCCGATGTATCTAACTCTCAAAAATACCCCAGATCTATCAAAATATATCCAAATCCATCAATTTAAGCAACCCGCGATGCCACTTAGTCCAAACTCCGGGCGAATCTCCGCGCAAGTCATAACCGAATCAACAGTTTTCCGGGGACTCTACACAGACTCGAGGAAGCGCATGAAAGCTTCGCGTCCCTCCGGTGTACACTTGTATACTCCGGCATCCTCAAGTACGTGCAGGAATACCTTGCCTGTCTCTTCTTTGATGATGTCCATCGCATTATCGGCATTAAATTCAGGATGGGTTGGCAGGAACTCTTCCACCCAGTCTGCATGAGATGCAGTAAGCTCGCTTGCGCGAAGGTCGTCGTTATTTAGAATTGCATTCTTAACTGCCTCAAGCTCGCTTACCAGACGAGATGGGAGAATCGCCAGACCCATAACCTCTATGAGTCCGATATTCTCTTTTTTAATGTGATGATACTGCTTGTGCGGATGATATACACCCATGGGGTGCTCATCAGTTGTAATATTGTTCCTGAGTACCAGGTCAATCTCGAAACTGTCACCCTTCTTGCGGGCAATCGGAGTAATGGTGTTATGAGGTACTCCGTCTGTCTCGGCAAATACGAAGGCTGCCTCATCTGTATATGCTCTCCATGCAGCAAGTATCTTAGATGACAGTTGTGTCAGTCTCTTATGATCTGCGCAACGAAGCCTGATGACTGACATCGGCCACTTCACGATTCCAGCCTCAACATCCTCAAAACCCTTGAATTTAAAGGCTTTTTCGATTGGTGCCTTAGCCATGGCGAACTCGTAATTGCCTCCCTGATAATGATCATGTGACAGAATCGAGCCACCGACAATAGGAAGGTCCGCATTGGAGCCAATCATGTAATGAGGATATTGACTGATAAAGTCAAACATTTTCTTGAAGCAATCCTCATTGATTGCCATCGGCACATGCTCACCATTTAACAGGATACAATGCTCATTGTAATATCCATAGGGAGAATACTGGAATCCCCACTCGGAACCGTTGATGGTTATAGGCATAATGCGAAGAGTCTGTCTTGCAGGATGATTCAGTCTTCCGGCATAACCCATATTCTCCACGCAAAGCTGGCATTTGGGATATGAACTCTGTGCCATCTTGGCAGCTGCAGCAATTGCCTTGGGATCTTTTTCAGGCTTAGCCAGATTAATGGTAATGTCCAGTACACCGAAATCGGTATCAACAGTCCACTTAACATCCTTCTTGGCACGATATCTTCTTATATAATCCGAGTCACCGCAGAATTTATAGAACCAGTCGGTAGCATCCTTGGGAGAACGTGCGAAAAGCTCCTGATATTTGCGTATCACTTCGCCGGGTCGCGGAGTAATGGCATTCATCAGTCTGGTATCAAAGAGGTCACGGTTCACAATCGAATCTTCAATAAGTCCTTTATCAACGGCTATATCAAGCAGTCCCTTAAGGATATCCTCAAGTTCCTCGCCCTTAGTCTCGTTCGCCTCATAAGCATCCTCATGAAAGATATCAAGGAGAAGATTAATCGCATAATTCCTCTCGTTTTCGGGAATAAGTCCGGTTTTTACGCCGTACTCAGCCAGCTCGCCAATCAATCTGCATAATTCATTCATATCCCATATCCTCTGTTATTTAGTCAAAATCAGTAATTCTGTCCATCATTCTGCCGTACTTGATCCTGATAAGCTCGTTCTTGGCAAGAACGTCCTCCTCTGAACCAACATACTGACATCTGAGACAGTAATATTCCTTCTTATCTTTATCATAGAACATGTCGATATCCAGGTCTCTGAAGAAACACATCGGACATCTGTAGTTTAATTTGCCTTTGCTAGACTGAGCCATGTTGTCACAACCTCCTTCTCACTAACTTCCTTCTCAACACCAAGTGTAAACATAGGTGAGAATGCATATCCTTCTCTGATATATGCCTTAGCATCATCAGCATCTGTTCCAAGTGAAACCTTTGTCTCGATAGCAGGGATAACTGCTGTCGCAAGCTTACCGCCTTCGATGGCCTCTTCTCTACACTTGTAAGCATAGTCAATGCTCGCACTTTTGCCCGAACCTGATACTTCAAGCGTAATACCTGTCATGTCCTCGGGATACTCTGTGGTACCGTAGCATGCAACCATATATTCGTTGACGGTAACCTTGGCATCAGGGTTGCTCATCTTGAGGATGTTTCTCTCAATCTTGATGTCGGAGCTGCCCTCGGTGAAGGTGATAATTGTCTGAAGAGTCACTGTCAGGTCGTAGAACTCAATGTCAACCGGGTCAAGGATGAGTTTTCTGTCCTTGCCGTCCTGCTCGAAACGGGCGTGTGTACGGCAGAGGCAAAGGTCAACCTCCTCGCCGTTGTAGCAAACCTTGGCTGAACGAACCGTACCCTCTCCGGCGTAGTGTGTGAAATATCCTGCCCTGTACTTCTCCTGGATAAGGAAGGGATATGAAGCATCCTGTACATGAGGTGTTCCGATACCTACCTCCCACTTAAGCTTGGCCGCATAGGGACGAAGATCAACAATTGCACCACCCTGGTCCATGTTAACCTGAGCACGCATGTAAGGATCACAGTACCAGAAAATCTGCTTGTCGGATCCATAAAGGATGTCCTTCCAAAGTGCACATTCAGGCTCCTCGTAGGTCTTGTTGGCTCTATAGAAGTCAGCAAACTCCGCCATGGTCATGTCCACAAGCTTGCCTTCCTTCTTAAGCTCGCCGTAGTAAGCCATTCCGTCCTCATACGACTTCTTAAGCAGCTCGTACGGAGCCTCCCAACGTCCCATCTTGTTGAGCCAGCCGGGTCCAACGAACATCATGTTATATGAGTAACCATTGTTGTATTTCTCAAGATGTCTGTACTGATCAATCAGGTTATATAAGTAAGGATACTCCCATGTCTTAGTGTCGTAGATCATACCACGAAGTACATTCTGAGGATGAGTACCAAAGTTCGAGCCATTACCGTCGTAGCATGCCAGAAGGTCACGACTAAGATGAGGAATGGCAACGATTCCGCTGTCCTCTGCTTCGTTGGCAGCCGGAGCATGGGTATTCTGCTTAGAAGGTATCCATGGATTCCATGGGCCGCCATCGAAAAGTGTATACCAAGAATTGTTGCATGTGTGGTATGCCTTGGGACCCTCCTCCCAACAGGTCGCCACGGCACACTTTACAGAAGGATACTTGTCCTTGATATAGTTGGTGAGGTCAGCGTCCATATAATACGAACCGGTTGATTCCGGATAGAAACCGAAAATCTCGTGGAACTTGCCGAAAACATCGTCAACGATTCTCTTCTTATCTTCCATCGAGAACATCCAAATACAGAAGTCCTTGGTGTTGTATTTCTCCCTGAACTCCTTGCAGGGAAGTCCGAGAAGCGAAAGCGCGATCTCATCACCGTACTTCTCGTGGTCTGCCTTGGCGATGCTAACCGCCTCCTCATTGAATAATGACGCATATGTCATCTGGATTGTTGTCTTAAGACCATTCTTATGAGCAGTCTCCTGCTGGAACTTGAAGATGTCGAGTGACTCTGTAAGCAGAGCCTTACGTCCGATATCCTCAGCCTTGCCCTGTCCGGTCACCTTCTCAGCATACTCAGGCACCATCTCAGGACGATGAATGATGTTAACGGCAAATGTCTGGTTCATGTTGTCCTCCTAATTTTGTATTATTCTTGGAAAATCGCGAAGACTGACTTATTCGCCTACGTCAAAATTGACATCTGAATCAAGAGTCTGCGCAATCGGTTGTCCTAAGCTGATATTAACCTCTGCGCAATCGGTTGTCAATAGGGAATTTTAAGTTTTTTGCAATTATGATTTTTTGTTTTTGTTTTTGTGTTTTGGAGTTTGGTTTTGCGTTTTTATGTATTTCAATATGATTTGCGGGGAGATTTGATAACTTTCACTATGATTTCCCGCGAATATACTTGTTCGCCCTCGCAGAATACTCCCGCGCGTGTCAACCTCACTATGATTTGCGCGGAGATTTGCTTGGAGCTTTAAGTATGTGGCAACGCGGGTTGCTTAAATTGATAGATTTCGAGGGATGGATACATCGGGATTGCATGATTTTGTGGAATTCCGATGTATTCTTTTTTTGGATACATCGGAATCTGATATTCTTGTTGCATCCCGATGTATCCAGAATGTATGGTTTTTGGAACATACATCGGAGATGCCCGATTTAGGGCCATCCCGATGTACGGAGACCCTAGTTTAAGTAGGCGATACATCGGGATTGAGAATTCTATGCCCATCCCGATGTACGGAGGCCCAAATCTATCTAAGAAATACATCGGGATGGGCCAACATAGGCTATTTCCGATGTATCGCCTATAATTGCCAAAACAAAATACATCGGAATTCGGTAATTCATAGCAATCCCGATGTATCTCAATTAATTTCCCGCGAATATACCCGCATTCCCTCGCAGTCTATCCCCGCGCGAGCAGGAAAAAACAAACAAAATACATCAGAATTCAAAAATTTCTTCCAATCCCGATGTATTCTTATTAATTTCACGCGATTATACCTGCCTTCCCTCGCAGTCTATCCCCGCGTAGCACATTTCACGCAGCCTACTCCCACGCAAGTCCGCGCTAAGGTGGATATTATTTTACTACGCGCGGGCAATCGCCCATACACAGAATATCGGCACGTTTGCCAGGCTCGATCGAGCCGACGATATTGTCGATGCCGATACTTTTGGCAGGATTGATGGTTGCTGCCTTAATGGCTGATTCCAGGGGGATTCCCATGGATACGGCATTCATCATACAGTCGTACAGATTGGTAGCACTACCTGCTATTGTGCCGTCACGAAGTGTTGCGAGGGTTCCCTTTACCGTGACGTCCTGACCGCCCAGAGTATACTCACCGTCAGGCATTCCCGTCGCACGCATGCTGTCGCTTATTAGTACCACTCTGTCATCTGTGAATATCTTAAAGGTATTGCGGACAACTGACGGATGTACATGTATTCCGTCACATATCAGCTCCACATATACAGAGTCATGATCTGCTGCCGCTCCAAGTACGGAGGGGGCTCTGTGCGTGGACACAGGCATGGCGTTGTACAGATGTGTGACGTGATCTGCTCCGGCTTCTATTGCCTTACAGGCGACTTCGTAGTCTGCCGTAGTATGGGCAATCGAAAAATGATACCTGGAGCTCAAGCGTTTTATGCAGTCTATTGCACCCTCTGTTTCAGGAGCAATAGATACAAGCTTAACAAGTCCACCTGATAATTCATCAAGCTTTTCTATAAGTGCAGCATCTGCTGCAATAATATGCTCCTCCTTCTGGGCACCCTTCTTCTCTTTGGAGATAAACGGTCCCTCAAGGTGGATACCCCGCAGCGAAGCAAGCTTGCAGTCGTAAGCGGTTTGGACAATATTACACAGTTCGTCTTCCGGCAGTGTCATTGTTGCGGGGCAGATGGTGGTAATGCCGTGGGTGTTCTCGTATGCTTCGATCGCACGGTAGGCTTCTTTAGTTCCGTCAGAGAAATCATATCCTGCTGCACCGTGGAAGTGAACATCCACAAGTCCGGGGATGTAATATTTCTCTGCCTCAGCCCCGGATAACTCTTGTTTATCGCAGAGCTTAACATCAACTATCATATCGTCTTCAATCGAGATTATTCCCGGTTCAAAAACACAATCTTTGGTATAAACATTCCCTTTTAAAGTAAGCATGCTTCATCTCCGATCAGAATTACATTTTTATGGAACTGCAGTAGAGATGCAAATACTTTTTCTATCCTTTGCAGGCTCCTGCCGTCATACCTTTAATTATATATTTTTGCATGCAAATGTACACAATGATAACCGGAATAATTGTAAAAAAAACTAATTATCCTCTAATACACTGTTGTAGTTCAATCCACTTTGATGTATTATAATCTATTACAAAAGGAAAGACTGTACATAACAACAATGTCTTTTACGATAATGATAGATAGGCAATAACATAAACAATTGAGGGAGATTTGACATGCTGAATTTAGTTAGATTTTTCAAAAGACACCATATCGAAACGGATAAGATTCTCTATGTTTACCATAAGGATAGAAAGAGTGTGATTTGTTTGGACTCAGGCGATGAGATAGAGTGCTCTGCTCCAATGCAGGAGTTGCTCGCATTTTTGCCAAAAGAGGACTTCCTCTCTATATCAAGAAGTACTATCGTGCGCCGCGAAAAAATAATAAATATCAGCCACGACGGCATCTACACCATGATCGACGGCCGCGATTTCCAAGGCAGAACAAGGTATATGAGCACTCACAGACGTCTGCGCAAGGAAATGGAGTTTGACGCCAAAAAGCCAAGACAGATTTATGTTCATCCTCTGAGTTTCCTTGAAAAATGTACCATCCTTGATGATATGCCGATTGCCTTCTGTGTGATCGAACTGACTTTTGATGAGAACGGTCATGGTGTCGATTTCATATTCCGTTATTGCAACAAGCAGATGGCAGTGGTTGAGGGCATTCCCGTTGAGGATATGCTGAACCGCTCATTCTACGAGGTATTCAAGAATGGCGACCGCAAGTGGCTCGTGACCTATGCCGATGTTGCACTGAATGGCGTTCAGCGCACACTGACTGATTACAGCCCTGAGATCAACCGTAATCTGACTATTAATTGCTATCAGCCCGAGCCCGGTTTCTGCGCTTGTGTTCTTCAGCCACAAGAGTTGAATAACCAATAACTACCGCCTAAGTCTCATATCAGTAATAACCGATGAGAGAATGTTCATGTATTAATCCTCTCCAACCAGATGAACGGTTCGATACTCGTGACCTGTGGCCGGAAGATATTTCTCTATTACGTCCTCGGTCCTCATCTTGAGACTCGAGGTACATACGCAGGGGTGACATCCGATGTACTCACCATCGAGCACATCTTCATCGATTAGCAGCTGAACCACGTTATCTTTGTCATTAATAAGTCCCATGATGCTGACTGCACCGGGCTCAATGTCTAGGTACTTCAGCATATCTTCCGGGTCTGCGAAGGACAATCTGGCCGAACCAATCTGAGCTGAAAGCTCTTTGGTCTTGAATTTCTTATCGCCCGGCATCATCAGCAGATAGAAATTAGTCTTCTGTCTGTTGCATAGGAAGAGATTCTTGCATATGGTAACATTAAGAATCGCATCAATCTTGTTGCATGCCTCCATTGTATTGGCCGGTCCGTGGTCTGTCCTCTTATATTCTATCCCAAGACTGTCTAAGAAATCATAGGTTCTGACTTCTCTGGGCAGCCTTCCATCTGTATTCTGTGGTCTTCCGTCATACAACTCCATATGGGTGTTCTCGCTTTCTATGATAATTAATCTTCACATATTATGTGCACGTGGACATTATAAAACCTCCTTGTCTTGTTTACAAGGAGGTTTCTAATGCCTCCCCCTAATGGGGAGAGTCAAGAGTATTTTTCGAAAACATTATCACGCCGGCCAATATCACATTCCAATTTTCTTATCCATCTGGAGTATATGAACCGTCAGCCATGAAAGCAGGAACTCAACAAGTTCTTCAAGGTATTCCTGTTGGTTGTCATCAATATCTTCTAAATTAATCACTTCCAGTTTCTCTTCAAAGAAGGCATGCGCCTGCTTCTGAGCCGGCAAATCCTTATAACCGATGCGCTCCATATACGCTTCCTCGTCACGGAAGTGCACATTAGTGTAGTCTTTAAGTTCATCGATAATCTTCACTATTTCATCGTACTTATCATGCACATAGTCATCATGAATCACACGGTTGACATCAGCGATTATCTCGAACAACTTAGCGTGTTCCTCATCAATCATATCAATTCCGACATGATACTTGGACGTAAACGCAAACTGCGACTCGAACTTGCCTATCAGACTGTCGCTTCCTATGATGTGTTTGAACAGCCAGCGCGACAGATACTGCAACAGTTCGCTCATCTGAGCACGAACTGCAGCATCATCCAGCGAATCAATCACCACCGAATTCATCTTCTCCGCAAAGGCAGCATGCTCCACCTTCTGAGATGCCAGCTCCGGGTCACCCAGTTGCCTCATATAAGCTTCCTCGTGTGCAAAATGGTTTTCCGCGTAGTCTCTCAAACGCTTGACTACCTCCGTCGCCACAATCCTGACATCAATGTCAGATTCGCTCAGCATATTCTGCGCTTCTTCAATAAGCGCGAACAGCCCTTCATGCTCCTCATCAATCTCCTTTATTCCCAACCGAATATCATCTGTAAACTTGTACATGTTTTTCTCTTTCTGCCTTTCTTATTCCGGCAAAACCGCCCCTGACTGACTGTATCGTCAGTCGCAAGTTTTTTCACGGTTATCCGATTCTATCACTCCATTACCGCAATGTCAAACTAACGCCAAGCGGTCGTATGCAATCATGATTCCGCGGCCTTTTTCTTCTCTCTATCCTCCTCAGATATTCTAAGATATCTTCGAACAATGCAGAGCAGGACTACGCTTACAACAGAAACAAAATCTTCAAAGGGTGTCGTATCCCCCACAATCATATGGCGGGCTACCAGGAAGATCAGTATCTCTATTACATTCTCGGAATTCGGTCTGCATAGCATTACCAGGAACTCTATTCCAATTACCAACAACAGTATCTGTTCAAGATAATGCTTGAAGCCTGCTGAATCTGTGAGAAGCTGTCTAAAGAAGCCTACATCCATAACAATTCCGATTATGGCAAGAACTATACCTACGAGTGTAAGAACAGCGACAATGAATTCCAACATCTCGCTGCCTGCCATAATGATTTTCTTCAACTTCTTGATTCTATCTGTGCAATTCGCCATTTGTCGTCTCACCTTTCTTTTGCTACATCCTACTGCATCTGCTTCAATTATACCTATATATGTCACCAAAGTGAAACGATAATCTTCGCAAAATCGCGTGGTACTTCGGTTGCTGCGCTTTTTTACGGGAAGATGCTACCGTTTCCGAGCATCACTCTGACAAATCCTATTACAAACAGGTGAGCCGGGTAATATATGTAGAAGAACCATTTCATTCCCTTCCACTGTCCTCTTCTCTCACATACTTATGTACATGTCATTACGCACTATCTTAAGTGGCGCTGAAATCGCCTCCTGTTTTGCATCATCTAGATTTTGTGTACCGATATCATCCGGTCAGCATTCATCATAAAACTCAATTCATATTCTCAATAAAAGCCTTTGCAAATTCTTTCATCTGATCTACTACTTCACCCGGTCCGACTACCTTTACATCCTTGCCAAGACCGAATATCCAGCCAAAGAACTGCGGACTTACATTAACGCTTACATTGATCTCGCTGTGCTCTGCATCTACTTTTATGATACTGATATCTTTTCCGAATCTGTCAATGAAGACACCACACATATTATTAGCAAATTGTATTTTTACCGTCGTCTTTGTTCCCTGATACATTCCAAAGGTTGCTTTGGAATACTCTGCCATATCTATGTTATTGAATGCTTCCCTTCCATCTCTTTTCTCATCTTCTACAGCGATATGCATCATCTTGTCTACGCGATAATGTTTAATCTTCTGATCCAGATCATCGAATGCTACCAGGTAATAATTCTCGTCATCCCAGGTAAGAGCCCATGGACTGACAACGAACCAGTCTCCGTTATGTCTTGGAACAAGCTTCTTACTAATATCCCATTTATAATATTTGAACCTAATTTTCTTGTTTTGATTGATTGCGGTATGAATATCATCCACGTTGTAATATACAGATTCATTCATAGCCTTCACGCGATCATTGATATATACCTGGCGTTGAAGCAGTTTTGCCTGGTGCTCACTGACATTGCTCTTAATCTTATTGATCAGTTCTCTTGATTTGGTCTGTGTAATAAACTTGGAAGACTGAATGGCGTCAATAAGGAGCTTAACCTCTGCCAGTTCAAACTCTCTGGAACCAACATGGTAATATGTCTCTCGACCGATCTGCTCCTTGATAATCTCTACACCAAACTTATCCGTCATATCCTGAAAGTCAGCATAAATACTTTTTCTTTCTGCGGTTACATCATATTTTCCAAGCTCGTCCATAATCTGAGACATTGTAAGCGCATGCTCATCATCTGTCTTGGCTAACATTATTTTCATCAAATATGTGAATTTGAATTTCTGATTTGTTCCCCTGGACATCACTCATCCTCCCTTAATTTTATTATAACCTTGAACTAATTTGATTATAACATAACCACAACTTCAAGCGAATCTCCGCGCAAATCATAGTGAGGCCTGCTTGCGCGGGAAATTAAACTGAAGCCTGCTCGCGCGGGGATTTACTGCGAGGGAAAGCGGGTAGAATCGCGGGAAATTAATTGAAATACATCGGGATTGGATGAAAACTTGGAATTCCGATGTATTTTGTTTTGGCAATTTTTGGCGATACATCGGAAATGCCATTAATTGCTGAATTCCGATGTATTTTGTATGTTTTTGCCTGCTTGCGCGGGGATTTACTGCGAGGGAAAGCGGGTAGAATCGTGGGAAATTAATTGAGATACATCGGGATTGGGTGAAAACTTGGAATTCCGATGTATTTTGTTTTGGCAATTTTGAGCGATACATCGGAAATAGCCTGTATTGCCCCATCCCGATGTATTTCTTAGATAGATTTGGACTCCCGTACATCGGGATGGGCATTGAAATCTCAATCCCGATGTATCGCCTATTGAAACTAGGGTCAAGTCTTTTTTTTGGTGTAAATTTAATTTACCTTTAGGATTTTATTTATTAAGCGGCTAGTAACCGCTGTTGTTC
>JADYUL010000019.1 GCA_021531795.1 Lacrimispora saccharolytica | reverse complement strand
AACAACAGCGGTTACTAGCCGCTTAATAAATAAAATCCTAAAGGTAAATTAAATTTACACCAAAAAAAAGACTTGACCCAAATTTCTGTAGATAAATACATCGGGATGGGCCAAATATGCTGCATCCCGATGTATCGACATTTTGGGAGCATCATATATACATCGGAATCCAGTTTTCGAGGCCTCTTCCGATGTATTTGATAGCAACATACATCGGAGAGACACATATTAGTCGAATTCCGATGTATCCCACTATGACTCGCGCGGATAAAGACTTCGATGGAGGCGCACTTGGTCGCGGCTTGCTATTAATGATTAATTTCCCGCGAGGAAGTAGCCTCCTCACCAAGCTGGTCTCCGCGCAACTCATCCCCACCACCAAACAATACCTCTGTACTCGAGTCATGTCCGGAATTACGGGCACATCGGTTTCATCCCCGCAGCAAATAACGCCCTGACGCGAGAGTCGTATCCGGGATTTCGGGTACATATCCATCGCATCGGGGCGTTCAATTACAGATATTCAATTAGATTAGGCTGTATGGGTTCATAGTGGCTTCCGGTAATACCGAAATTCATCTCCTTGTAGCTCCAAGCTGCCCTTGATATTCCATATTCTTCGAAGATGGCATGTATATCCTCAAACCACCTAAGTGTAGCATCAGCATCTGCCGTATCGATTACTCCATACTCTCCGCAGTAGAGCGGAACGTCGAACTTCGCTGCTATTTCTACAGCTTCTCTAAACAGTTCCCGGAAGAAATCCTTTCCGGCCGGCATTTCCCGCAGATGTTCAATCGGCTGAGCAAAATCGGGATTGATCAGTCTGTACACCTCATCAATATACTCGGCAATACCCTTCGGATAATCTATACGATAGTCTGCGGGCATTCCTGCTATCCACTGAGCAGCCTGATGCGTGAAGATCAGCGGCTCGTAACAATGGAAGTTGAATACGATCTTGTCATCAAACGGCGCGCGCAAGTCCTTAAGTGTTGTCACAGCGTTGTTCCTCGTGCCACCAATCAGAAGCCAGGTATCAGGCGCAAGCTCCCTGATAGCGCGGATGCAGCGCTCAGCAACCTCGTTCCACTGCTCTGCACTCGATGCATCCACCACCTCGTTAAGCAGTTCGAACGCCACATGCTCATGGTAGGAACCGAATCGCTTAGCAAGGTTGCGCCACAGGTTGATGAAGCGGTCCTGAAGCGTCTCGCTGCCAAAGAAACCGGCCGAATACTCGTCGTCGTCGAACACGTAGCCACAGGTCTTGTGCAGGTCTAACACCAGATTGAGGCCATTCGCATAGGCCCAATCAATCGCGCGCTCGATATAGGTATAGCCCTCATTAAGCTTGCATCCTGCCTCATCTTCCACCAGCTCATAATCAATCGGGAGGCGCACGTGGTCAAGGCCCATCGCCTTAATCTTCCTGAAGTCCTCCTCGGTAATAAATGTATCCATGTGCTCGCGTGTCAGCTCAGTCTGCGACAGCCAGCCTCCAAGATTAATTCCCTTCTCAAATCCTACGAATCTTCTCATCCCATTCTCCGTTTCCGCCTACTTATTACTAAGTCTACTCGATTCAAACTGCTTTTTCAGTCTACTAGTCTTCATCCGTCAGTTCATGGCCATCATGATTTTTGTCATGCCACTACACTTACGGTCACTACCCATAATATAGGGTAAACAGTCTATGTATTATATCAGAATCATGTCGTTTATATCACAATTAGGTGGTTGGTTGTAACCACATATCCGTAATGTGAATTTTTAAATTCGTAATGTGAATTTTTAAATTCAATACCTTTGACCCTTAACTAGAAGTTACTCTTGCACACACACTTTTTAATTTTTATCCTATAAAAGGTTATCTGTCTGTCAGAAAGGAGGCTCATATGAGTCGTAAAATTAAAGGTAATGGTAAACACCTTACCTTCTCTGACAGAGTTTATATTGAACAAGAGCTCATGCAAGGAAGTTCATTCAGAGACATAGCAGCTGGGTTGGGAAAGGATCCTTCTACTATATCTAAAGAAATACGTTTGCATTGTTCTGTTGCTCCTCATGCTACCTATCGGTTCCCTAGATGCAGCTACTGTAATCATTTTAAGAAATGCAAGGATACTAGTTTCCTTTGCTACGGATGTACTCGATATTCTTGCTTTAATTGCCAAGTCAATTTTGATTTGTCCAAAAATTGCAAAGATTACAATCCTTTCGCTTGCCAGAAACTTGCCAAGCCACCATATGTGTGCAACGGATGTGACAAGAAAATATCGTGCCACGAATCCAAAAGATACTATCGTGCCAAATCGGCTCAAAAAGCCTATGAAGAAACATTAACCAATTCCCGGTCAGGTATAAATATGACACCTGAAGAGCTCAAAGAACTAAATGAATTGATATCACCTCTTGTTCTTAAAGGTCAGCCTCTCAGTCATATATTTGCCGTTCATCCTGGATTCTCGGATTAACATGACGAGGTTGGTGCCTCTACTCCGAGTGCTTCATATATCTCAGCCTGTTTGACAAGCA
>JADYUL010000018.1 GCA_021531795.1 Lacrimispora saccharolytica | reverse complement strand
ATTGTCCTCTCAAAATCGAATACTGATTTATCTTCCTAACTTTAGTTAAGCCTTCGATCTATTAGTAACCATCAGCTGAACATGTTACCATGCTTACACCTTGGCCCTATCTACCTTGTCGTCTTCAAGGGATCTTAGATTGGGATATCTCATCTTGAGGGGGGCTTCACGCTTAGATGCCTTCAGCGTTTATCCCTGCCAGACTTGGCTACTCTGCCATGGATTTGGTATCCAACAGATACACCAGTGGTCCGTCCACCCCGGTCCTCTCGTACTAGGGGCAGCTCCTCTCAAATATCCTACGCCTACGCCGGATAGGGACCGAACTGTCTCACGACGTTCTGAACCCAGCTCGCGTACCGCTTTAATGGGCGAACAGCCCAACCCTTGGGACCTGCTACAGCCCCAGGATGCGATGAGCCGACATCGAGGTGCCAAACCACTCCGTCGATGTGAACTCTTGGGAGTGATAAGCCTGTTATCCCCAGGGTAGCTTTTATCCGTTGAGCGATGGCAATCCCACTTTATACCACCGGATCACTAAGTCCTACTTTCGTACCTGCTCCACCCGTCGGTGTCGCAGTCAAGCTCCCTTCTGCCTTTGCACTCTTCGAATGGTTTCCGTCCATTCTGAGGGAACCTTTGAGCGCCTCCGATACCCTTTCGGAGGCGACCGCCCCAGTCAAACTCCCCACCAGACATTGTCCCCCGCCAGGTTAACTGGCGCAGGTTAGAAATCCAATACTGCAAGGGTGGTATCCCAACAGCGACTCTGTAAAGACTGGCGTCCTTACTTCACAGTCTCCCACCTATCCTGTACATACAGCATCGAATCCCAGTATCAAGCTAGAGTAAAGCTCCATGGGGTCTTTCCGTCCTGGCGCAGGTAACCAGCATCTTCACTGGTACTTCAATTTCACCGGATGCATTGTCGAGACAGTGCTCAAATCATTACGCCTTTCGTGCGGGTCGGAACTTACCCGACAAGGAATTTCGCTACCTTAGGACCGTTATAGTTACGGCCGCCGTTTACTGGGGCTTAAATTCAAAGCTTCGCTTGCGCTAACCTCTCCTCTTAACCTTCCAGCACCGGGCAGGCGTCAGCCCATATACTTCACCTTTCGGTTTTGCATAGACCTGTGTTTTTGCTAAACAGTTGCTTGAGCCTATTTTCTGCGACCAATTATTCATTGGCACCCCTTCTCCCGAAGTTACGGGGTCATTTTGCCGAGTTCCTTAACAATGCTTCTTCCGTCGGCCTTAGGATTCTCTCCTCATCCACCTGTGTCGGTTTACGGTACGGGTATCATATACACTATAGCGGCTTTTCTCGGCACAACTTACACATACTTCTCTACTTTATTTCGATCCACGTAACACCCTTACATTGAACTACGGATTTGCCTATAATTCTGTTTGGATGCTTGTACCGGTCTTTCCATTCCCGGCTTATGCTTCAATCATGCGTCCCCACATTTCTGATATATGACAGTACAGGAATCTCCACCTGTTGTCCATCGACTACGGATTTCTCCCTCGCCTTAGGTCCCGACTTACCCTAAGCAGATCAGCTTTACTTAGGAAACCTTGGATATTCGGCCGGTAGGATTCTCACCTACCTCTCGCTACTCATTCCGGCATTCTCTCTTCCTTTCCCTCCACTGCTCCTTTCGGTACAGCTTCTTCAGTAAGGAATGCTCCTCTACCAATCTTTCGATTCCACAGCTTCGGTGTCGTGTTTTAGCCCCGGACATTTTCGGCGCAGGACCTCTCGACTAGTGAGCTATTACGCACTCTTTGAATGTGTGGCTGCTTCTGAGCCAACATCCTAGTTGTCTTCGAAATCCCACATCCTTTTCCACTTAACACGCACTTTGGGACCTTAGCCGGTGGTCTGGGCTCTTTCCCTTTTGACTACCCAACTTATCTCGTGCAGTCTGACTCCCATGAAACATTTATCCGCCATTCGGAGTTTGATATTCTTCGGTAGACTTTGACGCCCCCTAGGAAATTCAGTGCTCTACCTGCGGTAAACTTGTCATGAGGCTAGCCCTAAAGCTATTTCGAGGAGAACCAGCTATCTCCGGGTTCGATTGGAATTTCTCCCCTATCCACACCTCATGCCCACCCTTTTCAACGGATGTGGCTTCGGCCCTCCACAGCCTTTTACAGCCGCTTCAGCCTGGACATGGATAGATCACCCGGTTTCGGGTCTACATCCACTGACTTTCGCCCTTTTAAGACTTGGTTTCCCTTCGGCTCCGTAGCTTAACTACTTAACCTCGCCAGTAAACGTAACTCGCCGGACCGTTCTACAAAAAGTACGCGGTTCCACTTTTGTGGTTCCACAGCTTGTAAACACAGGGTTTCAGGTTCTCTTTCACTCCCCTCCCGGGGTCCTTTTCACCTTTCCTTCACAGTACTATGCGCTATCGGTCACTAAGGAGTATTTAGCCTTACGGAGTGGTCTCCGCTCATTCCCACAAGGTTTCTCGTGTCTCGTGGTACTCTGGATACCGCCTTGTTATCTTTCGTTTCGCATACGGGGCTTTCACCCTCTTTCGCTGGTCTTTCCAGGGCCATTCTGCTACAATCGATAAATCAATTACGCGGTCCGAACCCCGAAGTGCTCGCACTTCGGTTTGGGCTCTTCCAATTTCGCTCGCCGCTACTTTCGGAATCGATGTTTCTTTCTTTTCCTCCGGCTACTTAGATGTTTCAGTTCACCGGGTTCCCCACCATAACCTATGGATTCAGTTATGGCTGACTGAGCTTTTCTCAGCCGGGTTTCCCCATTCAGATATCCACGGATCAATAGATATTTGCTCCTCCCCGTGGCTTTTCGCAGCTTATCACGTCTTTCTTCGGCTCTTAGTGCCTAGGCATCCACCCTGCGCTCTTATTAGCTTAACTAATGTCTTGATGACGTAGCGTCGTCATCTTCGCTAGGTTTTGTTTACATTTCTCTTTAGGTTTAACATTTGTTAATTACCTGGATGTCTTTTCTTTTGATATTTCAGTATTCGATTTTCAAAGGACAATGCAGACCTCTCGGTCTATGGGCTTAAGTGGACTCGAACCACCGACCTCACGCTTATCAGGCGTGCGCTCTAACCGGCTGAGCTATAAGCCCTTAATTTCAGGCAACCTCCTACTCTCCCATATCGTCTCCAATATAGTACCCTCGGCCGCCAGAGTCTTAACCATCGTGTTCGGGATGAGAACGGGTGTGTCCCTTTGGCGCATCGTCACCTGAAGGCTGTCCATTGACAGCTTTACAGCAATCCAACCCTTACTTCTTCCTTAGAAAGGAGGTGATCCAGCCGCACCTTCCGATACGGCTACCTTGTTACGACTTCACCCCAGTTATAAGTCCTGCCTTCGGCGGCTCCTTCCTTACGGTTAGGTCACCGACTTCGGGCATTACCTACTCCCATGGTGTGACGGGCGGTGTGTACAAGACCCGGGAACGTATTCACCGCGACATTCTGATTCGCGATTACTAGCGATTCCAGCTTCATGTAGTCGAGTTGCAGACTACAATCCGAACTGAGACGTTATTTTTGAGATTTGCTCCGGATCACTCCTTTGCTTCTCTTTGTTTACGCCATTGTAGCACGTGTGTAGCCCAAATCATAAGGGGCATGATGATTTGACGTCATCCCCACCTTCCTCCAGGTTATCCCTGGCAGTCTCTCTAGAGTGCCCATCCTAAATGCTGGCTACTAAAGACAAGGGTTGCGCTCGTTGCGGGACTTAACCCAACATCTCACGACACGAGCTGACGACAACCATGCACCACCTGTCACCGATGCTCCGAAGAGAAGCTGCATTACACAGCCTGTCATCGGGATGTCAAGATTTGGTAAGGTTCTTCGCGTTGCTTCGAATTAAACCACATGCTCCACCGCTTGTGCGGGTCCCCGTCAATTCCTTTGAGTTTCATTCTTGCGAACGTACTCCCCAGGTGGATTACTTATTGCGTTTGCTGCGGCACCGAAAGGCTTTGCCTCCCAACACCTAGTAATCATCGTTTACGGCGTGGACTACCAGGGTATCTAATCCTGTTTGCTCCCCACGCTTTCGAGCCTCAACGTCAGTTACAGTCCAGTAAGCCGCCTTCGCCACTGGTGTTCCTCCTAATATCTACGCATTTCACCGCTACACTAGGAATTCCACTTACCTCTCCTGCACTCTAGCTAAACAGTTTCCAAAGCAGTTCCCGGGTTGAGCCCGGGGCTTTCACTTCAGACTTGCTTTGCCGTCTACGCTCCCTTTACACCCAGTAAATCCGGATAACGCTTGCCCCCTACGTATTACCGCGGCTGCTGGCACGTAGTTAGCCGGGGCTTCTTAGTCAAGTACCGTCATTTTCTTCCTTGCTGATAGAGCTTTACATACCGAAATACTTCTTCACTCACGCGGCGTCGCTGGATCAGGGTTTCCCCCATTGTCCAATATTCCCCACTGCTGCCTCCCGTAGGAGTTTGGGCCGTGTCTCAGTCCCAATGTGGCCGTTCACCCTCTCAGGCCGGCTACTGATCGTTGACTTGGTGGGCCGTTACCTCACCAACTATCTAATCAGACGCGGGTCCATCTCACACCACCGGAGTTTTTCACACTGCATCATGCGATGCTGTGCGCTTATGCGGTATTAGCAGTCGTTTCCAACTGTTGTCCCCCAGTGTGAGGCAGGTTACCCACGCGTTACTCACCCGTCCGCCACTAAGTTTACCATTATCATTCCGAAGAAATCATGGTGGTAAACTCCGTTCGACTTGCATGTGTTAAGCACGCCGCCAGCGTTCATCCTGAGCCAGGATCAAACTCTCTAGTTTAAAAGTTTGATTACTCAAGAAAACCTCTGGCTTTCTCTTTCCTCGATTTACCTTGCTTTAAGGTTGTCTGTTCTCTGAATTTTTCTTT
>JADYUL010000017.1 GCA_021531795.1 Lacrimispora saccharolytica | reverse complement strand
GCCTTAGAGGATTTGGATGATCTGCTGTTTGGGTGGTAAAAACCGTTTTGAGTGAGAAAAAATCAGGAAGTTAAGATATATGATTATAGCTGGTGCAGAAAAAATAACAAGTACTGTCTTATTATACAGGTGCTATCATTGAGGAAAGTGTGAAATGATTAAGAATTATATTGAAAACGCAAATTTTGAAGATACCGGATTCAGCTATACTCTTTCACTTATATCCGGCAAACACAAGATGGTTATTTTGTATTGTCTGATGGAATTTGAAGTTGTGAGGTTCAATGAATTAAGACGATATTTGAAAAATGTGTCGGACAAAACGCTTAGTAACAATCTGAAAGAATTGGAAACAGATAGACTGATTGTTAGAAAAGAATACCCCCAGATTCCACCAAAGGTTGAGTACAGTTTAAGTGACCGTGGCAAATCCCTTATGGAAGTTTTGGATCAGTTATGTATTTGGGGAGAAAAGAACAGACAATAAACTTTGAATTTGTGGAAGAGGCAGTTATAGAAGAAGGAAAAATAGATGAATATTACAAGTCTTGAAATTGCACAGGCAACAATGGATATGTTCTTTTGTTTGTTCTGTCTAATAATGTTTGTTTCAATTAAAGCAAATAATCCAAAACAGAAGAGTATGAGGATGTTCGTTCGATTATTTCTTATTGCTACAGTTCTGTTTTTTGGAGAGACTTTGGCATATATTTTTAGAGGTAACCTTGGTCCTTTTAATATTTTAGTAACTAGAATTGCGAATCTTATGGTATTTGCTATGAACATAGCAATGGCAAATACCTATGTTAGGTATGTTAGTTCTGTTTTTGTTGAAAAAGGTGCTGAAGTAAGTGGCAATAGTGTTAAAATTGCCAATATCTTTTCGTACATTAATATTTTCATTGTTGTGGTTAATTTGTTATATCCATGGATGTATTATTTCGATGAGGCAAATTATTATCACAGGAATAATGCCTGGTATGTATATACACTAATATCGCTTGTCGTCGTATTTATAGGAGCAGGTATGGCGATTAAGTATAGAAAGTATTTGGAAAAACGAAGCTTCATTTCAATGATGCTGTTTTCGTTTATTCCAATAATTGCAACAGTTGTACAGTCCTTTATTTATGGATTTTCTATAACCAATTTAGGACTGGGAATAGGTTCATTCGTAATGTTTGCTGCATATATGTATGATTGGTCTCATAATAGGGATGAACATACGAATATGATTAATCACAGCAGATTTGATGCTGTTATTATGTTTATCATAATGCTACTTAGCATGAGTGTTTCCATCATAGCATGTGTGAATGTGATTCAGCAGGTAACTGAGGAAAACTCTGAAATACAGAGCAGAACAATTGCGCAGATGGTTTCAGCAAAGATTGAGAATGAATTCATTAAGCCAATTACTGTTTCTCAGACGATTTGCAGTGATATTGATATAAGAACCTACATAGAGGGGGAAACCAGAGAAGAGGCGGAGAGTGTCAAAGACGATATAACTAATCGTCTGGTATCCATTGGTGATGAATTTGATTATAAAATGGTATTTGTTGTTTCGGATAAAACAAGAGCATATTATACATATAATGGAATAAGTAGATATCTTGATGTTGAAAATGACAGCCATGATATATGGTATAAGGATTACTTGGATTCAGGGAAAAGATATACAGTTAATGTTGATACTGATGAAGATCATAACGGGAGTCTTTCGGTGTTTATTAATTACGGTATTATTGACACGAATGGAGACATTTTGGGAGTATGTGGTGTCGGAGTTGATATGAATGACCTTGTAGACATACTTGCCAGGTTCGAGGAAGAATACAATATCAAAGTATATTTAGTTAATCATGATGGACTTATACAGGTTGATACGGATGTAAGTTCTATAGAAACAGGCTACTTGGATAATTCATATTTTGGCAATATATCAGATGATGATTTTTATTATCAGTTATCGGAGAATGGCTGTTATATGACCAAGTATCTCGAAGGATTAGATTGGTATATAGTAATAAAAGATAATGATCCTGTTAAATTGGATGTAAATAAAATTATACTTCCAATTGTTTTAATCTTTATTGCAGGCGTATTAATAATGGCAACTTCATTTGTTATTATTGGTATGAGAGAGAAGAAGGCAAAGGATGCATACAACAGAAGATATGAAGCATCTATAAAGGACGAGCTTACAGGCTTATATAATAGACGAGGGTTTGAAGCTGACTGTGAAAAAATCAAGAAAAATAATAACTTAATAGAATACGTTCTTATTATGATGGATTTGAACGGATTAAAAGCCGCTAATGATAATATTGGTCATGAAGCAGGGGATGAGTTAATTATTGGCGCTTCGAAGTGTATGGATAATGCATTCTCAGGTCTTGGAAGGACGTATCGTGTAGGTGGCGATGAGTTTGTTGCATTGCTGAGAGGAACGAGAGAAGAAGCAGAGGATGCAGTTAAGACATTTGATTATTTAACTGAAAATTTCCAGGGAAATCTTATTTCTGAAATTAGTGTGTCTAAGGGAGTAGTTGTTTGTTCAGAACATATAGATCTTAATTTTGAAGAAATTAAGGCAATGGCTGATAAGTTGATGTATGCAGATAAGGATGAATATTATAGACGAACAGGAAAAGATAGAAGACGAGTTTGATTTATAAACTGATATTGAAAGCAAGAATTAGAAAGGTAGTAAATCTGAAAAAGGTTTGCTGCCTTTTTCTTTGCCTTATGGCAGAAAGGAGCTTGATATAAAAGGACTTGATAATCACTAATTGGCGATATATAATGTATTTGAGAAATATAAATCGCCAAAACGTGATTCAATTCACTTTATTCGGCGATTTATATGCAATAATTATGCGTTTGAGGTGACAAGATGAAAATTGTGGGCAGAAATAATGAAAAAGATGGACTTATGCAGTGTCTGCTTTCCAAACGTCCGGAATTTGTGGTTGTCTATGGAAGAAGGAGAGTTGGAAAAACTTATTTGATTAGAGAATTCTTTAACAGAAGTTTTTCTTTTTACGCTACTGGTTTGACTTCTGAAAAAACAAAAGGGCAGCTGCGAGGCTTCACTGCCAGCCTGAATGAATATGGGCATGAAGAAAAGAGTATTCCGAGGGACTGGTTTGAAGCTTTTTCAAGGTTAAAGGAACTTCTTGAAAGTGATTATGTATACCGTGAGCCTATAAATAATAAAAGAGTAGTATTTTTGGATGAACTTCCTTGGTTGGATACGGCAAAATCTGATTTTAAGAGTGCTTTGGATTACTTTTGGAACAGTTGGGCTTCAGCACAAGAGGATCTTGTACTAATTGTCTGCGGGTCTGCTACTTCTTGGATAATATCGAACCTGCTAACAGATAAAAAAGGGTTTCACAACAGGGTTACAAGACGTATTCATTTGGCACCCTTTTCTCTTGCGGAGTGTGAGCAGTTGTTTGCTTTAAATGATATGGTCATGACAAGAAAACAGATGATAGAGAGTTATATGATTTTAGGTGGAATTCCACATTATATGTGTCTGTATGATTCACGACTTAGTCTTACACAGAACATTAATGAATTATGTTTCAAAGAGCATGGGCAGTTAGCTAATGAATATCATAATCTTTTTTATTCGTTATATGATAAACCGGAGAAGCATTTAGCTATATTGGATGCTTTGGCTGCACATAGGGTAGGACTTACAAGGGCTGAACTTTCTAAGGTAAAAGAGATAGGTGGCGGATCGGTTCTTACAAAGGATCTTTTGGAACTTGAGGAGTGTGGTTTTATACGAAAGTATATAAACTGTACAAAAGGCGAAGGTGAGCTCTTTTATCAGCTAATAGATCCGTTTGTACTTTTTTATATAGGATTTATCAAAAATAAAAAATTAGATTCATGGAATGAGTATATTAACACACCGGGCTATAACGCATGGCGTGGAAATGCCTTTGAAATAGTGTGCATTAATCACATAGAGCAGATTAAGTCTGCACTAGGAATACGGGGCATTGAAACGCATGAGTTTGCATGGAGGAGTACAGAACCGGGAGGCGGAGCTCAGATTGACTTGGTAATAAAAAGAAAAGATGGGGTTTCTAATCTTTGTGAAATGAAATTCACAAATGAAGAATATTCTATTGATGAGGATGAGCATCGTAAAATAGAAAATAGACTTTCCAGGTTCCAAACGATGACCGAAACGAAGGATGTTATTCATGTAACGCTAATCTGCGGAAATGGATATAAGCGGAGCAAATATTCCGAAATTGTACAAAATGTTATTGTGGGTGATGATTTGTTCACATAGGAGGTATTTCATGAAGTTAAGATATGTGGTAAGTTGATTTCCTAACGGATACTAGGTATAATATCCCTAACGAATATTAGGCATATTGGGATTGGAGAAAACGAAATGGAAAGGATGAAAACAAAGGACAGGATACTTTTAGCAGCGCTTGATTTATTTTCTGAAAAGGGATATGACCAGACATCCATTGATTTAATTGCAGAAGCTGTGGGAATAAAAGGTCCATCCATATACGCGCATTATAAGGGAAAGGAAGACATTCTCGATTCCCTGATTGCCATGATGGAACAAAAATATGATGAGAATTTCGGAAATAGCTCTAATTTAGATAATATACCGGAAACGCTGGATGAATTCAAGGAAGATTGTCTGAGACGAGTTGGATTCACAATGAAGAATCCTCAGATACAAAAGGTCAGAAGATTTTGTGCGAAGGAGCAGTATAGAAATGAAAAGATTGCGGCACTGACATCAAAGCATCAGTTGACCGAAAACCAGGAATTGTTCGCACTGATGTTAGAAAAACTGATGGAAAAAAACCTGATTCGTAGGTTTGATGCCAATCTTCTTGCTTTAGAAATTGTTGCACCGGTAACAGTGATGATAGAGATTGCAGACCGAGAGCCTGACAGGACGGACGAAATGTGGACGCAGATATGTGTACATCTGTCACATTTTGTTGAAATCTATGGGATGAAGTAAGCTGCAGAACCGGAAAAAAGCAAAGAAAGATGATTTATATGCGTGATAAGTTTGGAAGGTGGTTCTTCCCAAATACAAGGAAGCATTTGCGGAACAATGAATTTCCGTAGACAGTCCAAGTTATGGAATACACAATTCTTAAGTTTTTATCTATTTTGCCGTTAATCGTAAAATGATATTTATTATGTTTCTGGCAGTGGACGAGGAGCTGGGTTATCGAAAGGAGAATATCAATGAATGAAAAAACATATACAACGCCGCTTGGCATAATCCATTATTGGGTACATATGATTTCGGCGGATGATTTCACCTTGGTTTTTCTGCCCGGTCTGACGGCGGATCATCGATTGTTTGATAAACAGATTTCGTTTTTTGAAGGAAAATACAACGTTTTCGTGTGGGATGCTCCGGCACATGCCGCTTCTTGGCCATTTACATTTGACTTTGACCTGATGGATAAGGCCAGGTGGTTGGATGAAATAATGGAACAAGAAGGAATTACAAAGCCTGTCATCGTGGGACAGTCGATGGGAGGTTATGTGGGACAGGCATACTCGGAAGTTTATCCCCAAAAACTGAAGGGGTTTGTTTCGATCGATTCCGCGCCACTCCAAAGACGCTATATGACATCTGTGGAAATCTGGTTGTTGAAAAGAATGGAACCCATTTACCGCTATTACCCATGGAAATCTCTCTTAAAAGCGGGAACAGAGGGAGTTGCAGTAACGGAATACGGAAGAAAACTGATGCGTGAAATGATGTTAGTGTACGATGGTGACCAGGAAAGGTATGCGAAGGTGGCGGGGCATGGATATAGGATACTTGCTGAAGCGGTAGAGAGAAATCGGGCATATGAGATCAAATGTCCGGCTTTGCTAATCTGTGGCGAACAGGATAAGGCAGGCTCCTGTGTCAGGTACAACAAGGCATGGCATAAGAGCACCGGCATTCCTTTGGAATGGATTAAAGATGCAGGACATAACTCTAACACTGATAAGCCGGAGCTTGTAAATGACCTCATTACAAAACTGGTTGAGGGGATGCGGTGACAAAAAAGAATTGAACTTCCCGTGAAATGAGGAATAGTAAAGGTGGTGAATTTTTGGAGGCACGATATGGTATCTAGGTTATCTATAGTAATGATTATTGTAAATATGATTTTGGGTGTTCTGATCCCAGTTGTAATTATGGTATTTTTCAAAAAGAAATACAAGGCATGTATCAAAAGCTTTCTGATGGGTTGTGTAACCATGCTTTTATTTGCAATGGTGCTTGAGCAGCTTGTCCACATCGTAGTATTAGGGTCTGAGATCGGTACGGTGATACAGGGTAATATCTGGTTGTATGCGCTTTATGGATCACTGATGGCAGGATTGTTTGAAGAGACAGGGCGTTTGCTTACAATGCGCTATGTACTGAAGAAGGAACATTGCAACACCTATAATGCACTGATGTATGGCGCAGGACATGGTGGATTTGAAATGTTTATGGTACTTACCATTGGAATGCTCAATAACCTTGTATATTCGGTTATGATTAATTTGGGACAGGCACAGACACTTCTTGAGCCCTTGGATGATTCTGCCAGAAGCACACTGCAGACAGCGTTTGACACTCTGATTCAGACACCATCCTGGTATTTTATTCTAAGTCCTGTAGAGCGCCTTGCCGCAATTACCGCACAGATTGGCTTATCTGTGACTGTTTGGCATGCCGCTGTGGGCAAGACAATCAAAGGCAGACTTTATATTCTGGCAATTGTTTTGCATGCTGTTTTGGACGGTGTGGCGGTGCTGGCAGCGAAAAGCGGAATATCCCTGATTCTCGTCGAGGTATATGTCTGGCTGATAGCGGCAGGTATTGCGTTTATTGCAAGGAACGTCTGGAAAAAAGCAAAGAAAGATGATTTATATGCGTGATAAGTTTGGAGGAGTTGGCTGACGGATGAAAAAAGATCATGCAAAAAAGCGATATATTGGAAAGATAATCGTGGCGTTTCTATTTGGAGCTGCAATCATGACATTCATAAGATATATATCTTATGGGGGAATGAACTCCGGAACACAGGTAAATAATGAAGAATTTCTGAAAGTTGCAGAGGAAATCGATGATATTGCGATACCGGAAAATGTAAAGATATTCGCTCTTGGAGAGGCGACCCACGGAAACAAAGAATTTCAGGAATTAAAGCTTGATTTGTTTAGAAAAATGGTAGAGGAATATAACTGTAAAGCCTTTGCCTTGGAAGCAGATTATGGTGGATGCTTATTGGTTAATCAATATATACACGGTGAGGGGAAATTTACGGAAGATGATGCAGTGAAAGCGCTTGCTTTTCATATTTACCAGACGGATGAAATGAGGGCATTGATTCGCTATATGGCAGATTATAATAAACAGGCAAAACCGGAAGAGATGTTAAGCTTTTATGGGTTTGATATGCAAAACTCCGACTTGGAACAAAAATGTGTAGATGAAGCATTTTCAGAACTTAAGATGCAGTATACAGATATGGAAGATGCTGCGGAAACTTTAAAGAATATACCGGGAATGGAAATGTATGCGCAGGCAGCGAGATGTTATCTGCAAAATCAGGAGCTTAGCAATGCATCAAATGTAGATTATGCAAAAATAAGAGATCATTATATGGCTGAAAACATCGACTGGATTTATGAGCATGTTCAGAAAGCAAACGAATCAATGCTTATGATTTCGGGGCATAACGGACATGTGGCAAAGAAGAGTACATATACTACATTCATGGGTGAAGAGCTGTTTGAAAAATATGGTGATGATTATTTTGTCATTGGCACAGATTTTTACAAAACCGAATGCAATTTGCCCGGAAAAAATGGAAAAAGAATTACGCGAATATTTTATTCTGCTGATCCTTTGGCAAATACAGCGCATGCCCTTGGGATGGATATGACGTATCTTGATTTTGATAAACTACAGGAATCAGAAAAAATTAAGGAAATCATCAATAAAAATATGCTGATGGGATCACTCGGCGAGGGTTATAGCTTTTTGAATAAAATCTTACCAAATAGCTATAGGATCGATGATGTCCCTGCAGAATTATATGACGGAATGATTATTGTGAAAAACGCGACACCAACGGAAATAAAGAATTAAAACAGGATTCATGTAGATATTTTTGTGAGGATAATGATGAAGGCGAGATATTTAATTATTATTATTGTTGTAATTGCTGTACTTGCTCTGCTTGCGGTGGGAAAACTAGGAGGAGAAAAAACAATGACTTATAAACAGATATCAATGGATGAGGCAAAACAGATTTTTGAATATGGTGGAGATGATTCTTACATTATTTTGGATGTTAGACGCCCAGACGAATTTGCAGATGGACATATTCCGGGAGCGATCAATGTGGCAAATGAATCAATCGGAACAGAATCTCCTAAAGAGCTGGCAGATAAGAACCAGCTGATATATGTTTACTGTAGAAGTGGCAATAGAAGCAAACAAGCTGCCGAAAAGTTAGTAGCACTTGGATATACAAATATTGTTGAATTTGGTGGAATTATAGATTGGACAGGCGAGATTGAAAAGTAATTTTCAGAAAAGTTGTATGGTTAGAAAGGAAGTAATAAGAGAAAAAATATTAGATATGGGAGCGCAGGATAAATGTAGAAGTGAATGTCCGATGCGTGATGGTATTAAAAAAGGGACTCGACAACTTTGAATTTTACGCATTGTTGATACTAAATCAGATGGAGGAATACAAGGGTGAAAAACAACTTTCAGTAAGCTGGTGTTTTATAATTAACAATGTTACTTTCTATGTATAAATTCAATTTAGGAGGGAACTCAAATGAGTAAAATTAGTGATATCATAAGTGACATCAAGGCTTGGGTAAATGCAGGAACAGCAAATAAGATTTTTATTAGGAGAGTACTTGTTGTTAGTTTAACAATACTTGTAATTTATAAATTAGGATATGCTATAGGAGTATTCTTGGCTCATATCGGTTTATAAACTGACAATAGGTTGTAAACTTCCAGTAATACGATCTGATGATGTGCTGATTTTCTACGATATACTCCTTCAAAAATCATAAAAGCACGTGTAATGACAATGTATTGATGCAGATGATTTGGAACGGGAGTTTGGGGGTAATTGATTGAAAAAGATAAACTACTCCGACTTTTATAAGTCGGAGTAGTTCACTGAAATATAAGAGGAACGGGCTTGAAATGATAAATAAATTACACTTAGCAATGATAGAGTTATATAGTGGAGATGCAAAGAGAATTCAACATTTCTGCAAGGTTCATAGTTATGCAAAGATAATTGCCGAAACAGAAAATGTAGATGAAAAATGTTTGTTTATACTTGAAGCTGCAGCCCTTACACATGATATTGGAATTCATTTATGTGAAGAAAAGTATGGGGATTGTAATGGAAAATTACAGGAAAAAGAAGGCCCAGCATTAGCAAAAAAGTTTCTCGAAGAATTAGGATTTGATAGTGATGTATCTGAAAGGGTTCAGTATCTGATTGCACATCATCATACATACGATAATATTGATGGGATTGACTATCAAATACTTGTTGAAGCTGATTTCCTTGTTAATATTATGGAGGATGGTCTATCAAAAGAAGCAGCGCTGAAAGTGTATCATAGAATTTTCAAAACAGAGTGTGGAAAGAAGATTTGTAAGGAAATGTTTGATATCTGTTAGACATAAATTACAGAGTTAATAAAACACAAAGGGAGACGGAAAAATATGATTGAACAAATTTATAAATTAACACAAGGAAATTAAAAAATGTTTCTGAAGAAACACTGGAGTTTATTGTTGTTAAAGCACCGGCGCCTAACTGCTAAATTTCAGATTAAGCATAATAACAACTTTATGTATTATAAGTTATAGTGGTAAATTGAAAAAAGAACAGTGTTAAGAGCAGTTGATCTGGAAATAAGTCAGCTGCTCTTTTGATATTTTGGCAGTTCCAGACGCATATGATTAGTTGTACCCTGGATTCTCGGAAACATGACGAGGATACCACGTCACTAATTGCCGCAATTCCTTGATTTTACTGACTTTTTGCTA
>JADYUL010000016.1 GCA_021531795.1 Lacrimispora saccharolytica | reverse complement strand
ACAAAAACGCGAAACCATTCGGAGTTATTATCGCATTAAAGTATGGTAGAATATAAGGTACCCGCTATTGAGGGCTTACGATCCGTGGATGTGGCGAGAAATTATTGCCAGAAGCGGTAAGGTAGCATATGGCAAATTCTTTGACAAGAAGGCTGGATTCATTTCCGTGGAGTGGTTGCCGGTATTTGCAAATTATCGCAGGGATGGCTACGACTTTGATGCTCTCTATGAGGATGGTAAGGCACCGCGGAAACACAAAAAGATAATGGATAATTTTATAGAGGATAAGGTGGATTCAGATATTCTTTCCAATCAGCTGAAGATAGTGAATATTCCGGTCTTGATGTCCATGCTGTCCGGGGATTTGGAAACCGATTGGCAAGTGTCTAGAATACAAGAAACCTCACCAAAGTAAAGCCGGCTAACGCCCCGTAAAGCGGCTCTGGGCTTGACATTGGCTCGATTTCTTATGAATGGTAGCCAAGCCAATCAAAGGCGGTTTCCGTATCCGGAATGTAGGTTTCCATTGCTCCGGAATCACGGTTTCATTACACAAGAATATTCAGATAGTGGCCGGATTTGGAAAAGATGGAGAGAAAGGTTTCGATGGAGCTGTCACCACTCTAATGATGCAGCTATATCTTTGCAATTCTGATTTTAGAAAACGCAAGAATAAAAAGGGGCAGGAGTATGGCTGGAATGTAGCGGCATATTGTGCTCCAGAGCATTTATGGGGATATGATACAGTGACTGCTTTGTATAAGGAAGATCCTAAAGTATCTTGGGAAAGAATTGTAGAGCACATGCATGAAATTTATCCGATTGCTACTGATAAGCAGATAAGGAAGGTGCTGAAATGAATATACAGATATTTGGCACGAAGAAGTGCAATGATACAAAGAAGGCTGAGCGCTTTTTCAAAGAGCGCGGTATCAAATATCAGTTTATAGATATGAAAGAAAAAGGAATGAGCAAAGGTGAATTTACATCGGTTGCTCAAGCAAATGGCGGCATTGAAAATATGATTAATTGGGACGGCAAGGACAAAGATACACTTGCGCTTATTAAGTATATTGCAGATGAGGATAAATTAGAGAAGATTTTGGAGAATCCTTCTGTGATTAAAACTCCGATTGTTAGAAATGGAAAGCAGTCTACCGTGGGATACCAGCCTGAGGTGTGGAAGGGATGGAGCTGATATGCGTGAGCAGGAACAGAAGATGATGAAGAATAGGAGGCGGTTTCAGTGCCATTTAGAATAGTACGTAATGACATTACAAAAATGAATACAGAAGCCATTGTCAATACGGCGAATGACCATGTATCAGTTGGCCCTGGCTGTGATAGCGCTGTATACAAGGCAGCAGGCTATGATGAACTTCTGAAGTATAGAGAAGAAAATATAGGATGTGTTCCGGAAGGTGGAGCTTTCATTACTCCTGGCTTTAAGCTGAAGGCAAAGTATATTATTCATGCGGTAAGTCCGCTTTATATGGGTGGAGACAAAGGAGAGGAAGAGAAGCTTCGCTCCTGCTACAGAAAGAGTCTGCGGATTGCAAAAGAGAATGGTATTAAGTCGATTTCGTTTCCTCTTATTTCTACCGGAGGATTTGGTTATCCGAAGGAAGAAGGAATGCGAATTGCAGTAGATGAGATTAATGCTTTTCTTCTTAGTAATGAAATGGATATTTTTCTGGTGGTTTTTGATACGAAGGCTACACAGCTGGGAGAGAAAATCTTTCCAGAACTGGAAGCATTCATTGATCATAATTATGTGAAGGAAGCCCGTGAAGAGGAGTATGGTGACGCATACTTTGGCTCTGTGCGTCCAAGCGATCCGGAATATGAAGGATATCTTTCTAATGCCCTGTTGATAGAGAGAAGACTTCGCTGTAATGCTGATATCGAAGAGCGTTCGATGAAGTCTGCAATGTCGGCTCCGATTATGCCGGTGGAAGAGGATATCTGTGATTCCTGTATGAGTATTGCTGATGAGGCAGAGTATGATGAATGCGATGATGAAGAGGTATTCGATTTATGGGATGATGAGGATGCTACTCTTGAATTAGAGAAGAAGCTGAATGAGAGACTGGCACATAAGGCAGATACTTTTTCTGAATATCTTCTTTACCTGATAGAGTCAAAGAATATGACAAATGTTGAGGTGTACAAGAGAGCTTGCCTGACGAAGCAGTATTTTCATAAGATTAAGAATAAGGATTTTCATCCTGAAAAGATTAAGGCATTGCTTTTGTGTGTAGGTGCAAAGCTTAATTTGGATGAGACGAAGGATTTACTTGCCAGAGCAGGATATGCATTATCACCAGCAGATCTGACAGATATTATCTTTACTTTTTTTATAGAACATAAGCATTATGATGTCATCGATATTGACATTCAGCTTGAAGAACATGGACTTCCATGCATTATTTCATAGATTAAGAACGGTCGCTCTAGCAGCGACCTGTTTTTATTTTACGCTGTGTATAATGAGCCCATAAGGTAAGTTAATGATCACCAGGAGATTCAAGGAGGGCAAATTTTATGCGTAAGGGTTTAACAGAAGTTATTTTTATTTTGGACAGAAGTGGTTCTATGAGCGGACTGGAGGCAGATACGATTGGTGGATTTAATTCCATGATTGCAAAGCAGAAGAAGGAAGAGGGAGAAGCCTATATATCCACCGTTCTATTTGATGACAAGACAGAAGTGCTTTATGACAGAGTTCCGGTTTCTAAGGTGGAGCCTATGAATGAGAATCAGTATTATGTGCGAGGCTGCACTGCTCTTTTGGATGCGCTTGGCAGAGCAATTCACCATATCGGAAACGTACATAAGTATGCAAGGGAAGAAGATAGACCTGAGAAGACACTGTTCATCATCACCACTGATGGTATGGAGAATTCAAGCCATGAGTATTCTTACGACAAGGTTAAGAAAATGGTAGAGAAGCAGAAGAAAAAATATGGTTGGGAGTTTTTATTCTTAGGAGCCAATATTGATGCTATCGAGGTTGCCGGAAGATTTGGAATTGCTGCAAATAGAGCTATAAATTACGAATCAGATTGTCAGGGCACACAGCTTAATTATGAAGTACTCAGCAGGACTGTAAGTGAATTCAGAGCTTGTGAATGCGATGATGAGGCAGATATGGATGAGATGTTTGAGGCATGCTGTGCTCCGATAATGGAAGATTATAAGAAGAGACATCGAGCGTAGGATAGAAACGGGGGTGCTATTATGAAAAAGAATATTTGGCTTGATGGTATGATGGGACTGGTCGTTGGAGATGCACTTGGAGTTCCGGTACAGTTTTTATCAAGAGAAGAAATAAAGAATAGACCAGAAGGACTTGTGACGGGAATGGAAGCAGGTGGTGTTTATAATATGCCGGAAGGTACCTGGTCAGATGATAGCTCCATGGCACTGGCAACATTTGCAAGTATTATAGATAAAAAGTGTGCTGATCCTGCGGATATTATGATGCGTTTTGTTAAGTGGGAGATGAAGGGAGAATATACACCTTTTGGAGAAGCTTTCGACCAGGGCAATACCTGCAGCAGTGCTATTTATAGATTTGCAAAGCTTCCTGATATTAAGACCTGCGGATCTACCGGAGAATATGCAAATGGTAATGGCGCTCTCATGAGAATTCTTCCGGTATGCCTCTATTACTACGATAGGCAGAAGAAGGTGTGTACTTCTGAGGATGAAGCTATTGAGGGAATTCACGTAATAAGTGGTCTTACTCATAATCATATTAGAAGTAAGATGTGCTGTGGTATTTATTATTTTTGTGTCAAGAGCATTATCGACGGCGTTAAGAAGGAGCAGAAACCTGTCCTTGGGGCTTTGCTACAGGAAGGAATTGATAATGGACTAAAATATTATGGAAGAGATATCAGCAATCTGACTGAGATGGCTTACCTTGGAAGGTTATTCAATTTATTTGAGTTTAAGGATGTTCCGGAAGAGCAAATTAAGACTTCAGGGTATGTAATTGATTCTATAGAAGCAGCAGTGTGGTGTCTGATTACAACGGATTCTTATAAGGAATGTATGCTAAAGGCTGTTAATCTCGGAGATGATACGGATACTGTGGCTGCAATCGCCGGAGGGCTTGCTGGATTGTATTACGGATATGAAGAAATTCCGAAGGATTGGCTTGCGGTGATTAAGAAGCGTGAGTGGATCGAGGAAATGTGCGAAGGATTGGAGTGATAGCCTTATAAAGGTTATTGATAGCATTAATAACACATTCCTGAGTGCTTTTTTTCAAAAAGCAATGTTCATTTGAAATTTGAAATTTGAACTTTAAAAATGCAATTAAGGTTTGAAATTTGAAATTTGAAATTTGAATCTTGCAGTCCGTTTTGTTGGACTCGTAATTTGCTAAGATTATATCATCGAAGGGAACTAAAGGATAAGCAAAGAACAAATAGCTTAAGAAAGCGAGGTAGGACTATGGCAATGTATGATTGGAATGGTAACGGCAATAGAAATGATATGACTGATAATTTTATTGAATATCAGATTTATAAGGATTGTACAAGCAACAATAGTACTCCAAGAAATTCAACTAATACTAATACATCGGGAAGTGGGTTTTGGATTGTATTAATTATCGCTTGCATAGTTTCAGCATTCAGTGAAGGGCTTGGCGTTCTAATCCTGATAGGATATGGTTTGTTAAAAATAATGGGAATGTAAAAATCGCAAAAGAGTAGGAGAAAATGATTATGAATAGAAATTCAAATGGAATGAGTACAGGAATGGCATTTCTTTGCACCCTTGGAATTTTACTCTTGATTGGTTGGATCATAGATCTGGGTACACCGAAATGTATTAAGAGCGGGTGTGATAATGATGCTAAGGAAGGGAGCAGTTACTGCTACTTGCATGATAACAGCACTTACAGGTATAAGAGCAGCACCTCGTACAGCGGAAGCTCTAAAAGTTCCGGTAGTTCCTCAACCACTAAGAATAGCAATACTTCTTCGAACTCAAAGAGCAGGAGCACGACTTCAAACAGCAAGAAAACTTATTCGTCCGGCAGCAGTTCTTCAAAGAAGAATCAGAGTTCTATGGATTCTTATGATGATGGCTACAATGCGATATATGAGGACGATGATTACGACTGGGATCGCTACTGGAGCGATGATGATTATGCTGCCGGTGTGGATGATGCCATGGAAGATGAAGATTGGTAAAAAAAGAGTATTAGAAGTTTGATTGACTATAGTGAAAAGCTGGCGCTTCAAGGTGAAAGTGCTATTGAAACTTTAGAATAGGTTCTACTGATAAAAACGGTAAAAGGGAAGGCGGGTTTTATACATGGTAGATGCAAAAGAAATGAAAAAAATACTTCGTGCAAATGGGTACGATTTTATTCGCTGTAAGGGTTCTCATTTTATGTATTCAAATGGGAAGAACACAATAGCGGTAAACAAGGATTTGAACTGTATGGTAGCACGAAGGTTGATAAAACAATATGACTTAGAATATGAGAAATAGGAAGGAAGCAACTATGGATTGGATGGATTTTAATAGAGATGGAGAAGTAGATGGATTTGAAACATATGTAGGATTGCAGATGTTGGCAGGCAGTCGACAGGAGGCAATTGCACTGACGGGAGATGATGCCTTCTATCCTGCGCTCCCGTGAAATTATACCAAGGTCCTGGTATAAATTATTAGCAATTATATTCGCAAGCCCTTGATATTACTTGCTTTGTGAATACCAAACGTTGAATTTGAAAGAGTTAGAGAAAGCGTGGTGAGAGGATTTTATGGGCATCTGGTATCAATATGATTCTGTAGAAAAAGATGTACTAATCAGATACGTTGAAGACAATCAATTCCATGAAATCCTTCATAAAGGAGATAAGGCGTGGAGAGCGCTTTATCCGCAGCCGAATGATAATGACGAACTTTATACAAGAGCAATTTGGCTGGGTGAGGGCTGTTGGGAATGCTTGGACGATATCACGGAACAGGCAGCAGAAAAGATACTTAAGGATTGGGGATATGATGAAATGCCACCGGGAGATCCTGAGGCGGTAAATGGCATAGCAGTTGAAAACAGAGACAGAGAAGAGCTACCGATTTTCTGCGGAACTTTGAAAAAAATACGCATCGATTCCAATAATGTCTGTTATGGTCCGTGTCCACTGGAAGATGAAGAGACAGAGCAGCATCTTACCATTAATGACCAGGGCAGAGTGTGGCTTACAAGGCTTGCATTTGGTGGTAAGACGATTGAAAGAACGAATTTTAAGATTGATGCAAAAGTGGCCAGAAATCTGCTGAATGCTTATGAAGAGCGATTTTCACAGGAACGCGATATTTATTTTGTCACGGATATCGGTTGCTGGGAAATGATCTTTACAAATGAAGAAGGCAGGAAATTCAGGTATAGGGGTTCTCTTACGGAAGAAGCCGGTACGGCAGTGAAAGGTCTGTCGGAAATGACAAGACTGGCTACCGGCCGTGATGATTTGTTTGTTTTTGATGGATGCCCGGACAGAATCGACACTCTGAAGGTGGAATATGAGCGTGAGACCAGGATCAAGCCGAAGGGCCTTCCGGAGGGAACTGCATGTGATTATGCGACTTGGAACTATTCCGAGATCTTGACTATTGATAGAGCAACAGAGACTCTGACGAATCATATCCAGTTTGCAGACCAGTGTTCTGTGACCAATACTTATCATGTTGAGGATGGAATCAGCAGCCTTCTTGATGAATTATGGCCGAAGATGTTTGACGATGTACCGGGGAATCCACCGGATGTCATTGATGATCCTGTGAATCAGCAGAAATATAAGATTACTGTTATTACGAAGCATGGCGATGAAAAGGTTGTCGAGGGCTCCTTTGATAAATTGGGGCTTCCGGAGGAATATCCTGAGTTCATTGAGAAAATCTATGACTTTATGTCGTTTTACGGGATTGGGGAGCTCTTTGAACGTAGTTTATATGAGAGAACGAAGAGAAGAACCTCGGACTATATCTTCTGTGATGTAGAGTTTGAAGCAGGAGGAAAAACGTATTGTTATCTGGCGGATGATGATTCCTACGAAGTGAACGATACTGTGCTGGTTCCGGCAGGTCCGGATAATCATGAAGCATTAGTAAGAATCGTTGCAAAGAATTACTATTCTGCAGAAGAAGCACCATTCCCGGTAGATAAAGCGAAGCATATCATCAAGAGGATTGATGAGGATGAGATTGAAGAGTACCTGTTTAAGGATTGAGGTTTGGATAAGTGAGTTCAATTGAGATCAGAAAGATAGGAATCACAAAACTTGATACAGACGCGGTTGTCAATGCGGCTAACACCGGTCTTTGGGAAGGTGGCGGAGTATGTGGATATATTTTCCATGATGCCGGATCCAAGGAAATGACTGCAGCATGTCAGAAGATCGGTCACAGTGATGAAGGATCAGCGGTTATCACTCCCGGCTTCAAGCTTCCGGCAAAATATGTGATCCATGCAGTGGGACCGAGATGGTCCGGTGGAGTGCATAATGAACCCGAACTTCTGTATAGTGCATATAAGCAGTCGTTGTTGCTTGCAAAAGAGAATGGCCTGTGTTCCATAGGATTTCCGCTGATATCCGCAGGAATATTCGGATATCCGGTGGAGAAAGCTTGGCGAAAAGCTATCCAGGCTTGTAATGACTTTATTCAGAATAATCCCGATTATGATATCAAGATCATATTTGCGGTACTGGATGACAAAATCCTTGCGACCGGTGAGGAAACACTTAAGGAAATCGTGGGAGACGAAAAGATAGAAGATAGTGTGATTCGTTGGTGTCGGAAATACTCTGTTTTTTTTCATGCGATATCTGAAGATGAGGAATTGAGAACATTTTTCGAGAAGCACAGTGTTTATCAGCCGCCCAAGGGGCATCATGGGCTTTATGATATTTTAGATACCTGTTTCCATGAGGCCTATGACAGTAATGTGGTGATCACGGACTATGGACAGGTGGTTGAGGACGGAACGCTGTCTGACCGAGATTTGGCGCAGCCTACCAAGGAGTGGTTGGATACACTAAGCGAGAAACAGATCCTTGCGGTTATTGCATGGCATTTTAGGAGAGATCATTTCAGTGAAGGCAGCTGGATCGCAGATTCCGTGGCTGATGGGCATATGGCTGTTTTGGTAGATGCATTGTTGGGAAGGTGTAAGCTATTTTGACGGAGGAATGTAATGATATTTAAGATAATTACACTTGGCTTAATGGCTGCGTTTTATATATGCTATTTTGCTAAGATGATAAGCCAAAGAAAACAGGGGATAAGTACAGACCAACTTGGGAAAGGAAAAACTGGGTTAGTAAAATTTGTCGAAGTAACATTGAAAATATCAACGTATGTGCTTCCAATAATTCAGTTTATAAGTATATTGTGGTACATAGGAACTGCTCATATTGCACTTAGAATAATTGGTTGTGTAATAACGGCAGTAGGTGTTTTAACATTCATTTTGTCTGTGGCTCAAATGAAAGATAACTGGAGAGCAGGGGTACAGCGAGAAGATAAAACAAATCTTGTTACAACAGGTATTTATTCGATTAGCCGTAATCCTGCGTTTTTGGGATTTGACCTAATGTATATAGGGATATTGTTTACATTCTTTAATTGGTATTTGTGTTCTGCAACAGGTTTTGTATTACTGTTTTTCCATTTGCAGATAGTAAATGTTGAAGAAGAATTTTTGATGGAAGCGTTTGGTGAAGAGTATATTAAGTACAAAGCAAAAGTATGTAGATATATAGGAAGAAAATTTTGAGTTTTGTAGGGAGGAGAATAGAAATCAAATTTTTAGAGAAGAAGCCGGAGAAGGCTAGAAAGCAAATTTATTGAAGAGTATCAACCAATAGTTCAACGTCCTAGAACCAACGAGAAATATCCGATTGATATTTTAAGGAAAACAACATATAATATTTATACAGATATGAATCTGTTGCACGAAGTGCATTAATATTTGGGCTGACCGCAAGGTCCTGGTCCACCGGCTGGCGGGGATTTACCCCGCCATTTTTATACAGATAAAGGGGATGTTACATGAAGGAGAAAGTTCTTAGTGTATTTATAGATGAATCCGGAGATTTTGGACAATATAATCCGGATTCCCCGAATTACTATGTGGCAATGGTTTTACATAATCAGGAAATAGATATTTCAAGGAATATTGAAGCATTAGAAAAACAAGTGAGTAATTGGGGATATCCAGAGCATACAATACATACAGGTCCATTAATCAGGCGTGAAAATGTTTATAAAAATGATTTGAGAGAACAAAGAAAAGCTTTGTTTAATGCATTGTATCATTTTACTCGTTTGCTGGATATTCAATACATCTGTCCTACTATTAATAAGGGAGATTGTGCAGAAAAAACAAAGCTGGTTTATACGGATAAATTGACAAAAGAGATTGCAAATCAGTTACGAGCAAAATTTGATTATTTTTCTGCATTTGATAAAATTATTGTTTACTACGACTATGGACAGGTTGAGTTGGCGCAGATTCTTGTGTCTGTGTTTAATACCATGTTTTCGAATGTGGAATTTAGAAAGATAGAGACGAATCAGTATAAACTATCACAGGCAGCAGATTTGATTTGTACGGTAGAAGCGATAGCACAGAAGAATGTATTAACCAAGTCAGAAAGTGAATTCTTTCACTCAAAGAATGATTTCAAGAAAAATATATATAAAAATATTGCCAAGAAAAAGCTGTAGTTTTCCCCTTGCTATTTATTTATATGGGAAATGTAGAAAGAATAAATATACTATTGACTCTCCCCTTTAGGGGAGATGCTAGAATCCTTCTTGTAAAGATAACAAGGAGGATTTTTTTATGAACGAACAATGTATTCAAGTGAATAATCTCACAAAATCATTTTCAGGAAGAAAAGTAATAAATGACCTTTCTTTCGAAGTGAATAAGGGTGAGGTGTTTGCGCTGCTTGGTCATAATGGAGCGGGAAAAAGTACTACGATTGACTTGATTTTGGGACTGAAATGTCCGGACGAGGGAAATGCAACGATACTTGGAATGGATGCATTATTAAGTCAGGTGAAAAGGTAATAGAAGGTACCATTGCTGAAATCGTAAATGCTTCGGGAAAGACTGATTTGGAAGAAGCATATCTTTATTTTATGGGTGAGGAGGAGTTGTTATGAAAAGATTTTTGACAATGTATAAAATAGAACAGAGGATATACTTTCGTTCACCGGATGTTATTCTGTTTGGATTATTGATGCTGAAACCGGGTATCGTTATTATAAACTAAATCAAATTGCTACTATGCACCAAATATCAGCATTAAAACAGGCTGGTTTTACCTTGGAAGAAATTGTACGAATAAATAGTGGGGAAGATGAAGAATCAATATTGCTGAATAAGAAATCAGAGCTTCTTTCAAAAATCGCTGAACTTACGAAACAGGTGGCTGTTTTAGATGGATATCTGGCAAAAAAGAAATCTTGTTTGTTATCGCCGGTCTTAATCAAGGAGGTACCGGAGTGTATAGTTGCATATATGAAGACTAAACTTGATTCCTATGATAATCTATTTGATAAAATGCCTCAAATGGGAGAACTTATGGAACAGGCAGGATGCATTTGTGCTCTCCCGGAATATTGTTTTACGAACTATTTGGAACCAAGTTATAAAGAGGAAGACATTCTGGTGGAATTGTGTGAATCAGTGACAGAATGCAAGGACGATATCGGTGAACTTCATTTTAAAACGATACCGAAACTTCAGGTAGCATCAATATTTCATAAAGGGTCGTATAATACTTTGGCCGCTTCATATGAAAGCGTGCTAAGATATGTGGAAGATAATGGATATGAGATTGTAGGGTCGATTCGGGAAAGTTATATTGACGGCGTATGGAACAAAGAGGATGAAAGTGAATGGCTTACAGAAATTCAGGTACCAATCAAAAAAATACCAGTGAAGAATTGTTTATCGGGAAAGAAAATGAATGTAAGAAGTGTCTTAATTTAGTGGCACTTCCGTGTCTTTGTGTAGATGTCTTTGATGGAACCAATGAGATGCGCGCCGGTGGTGAGGCGCTTAATTTTGCTGTGCATGCGTCACGTTTTGGGGATATCAATGTTTCATTGATTGGTGCAGTGGGACAGGATGCTTACGCCGATTGCATTATGGATTCCATTTCTGATAAGAAAATTGATGTAAGCCATATAAGAGTTGAAAAGGGAAAAGTAACGGCACACAATCGAACGTATCTTACTCCGGATGGGGATAGATATTATAAAGAGGATTCATGGACGGGAGATATTGTCGACAAGATGATATTGAACCGGGATGAGCTTGAGGTGGTAAAAAGAGCAGATATAGTTTTTGTACATTTCTGGGCAGGGTGCTTTAACCAAATCATCGAGCTGAAAAAGAAAAGTAACTTTAAGCTGGCTGTCGATTTTGATAGGTATCGCGATTTTGAAGATATGGAAAAATACGCTCCATATGTGGATTATTTCATGATAAGTGGAGAAGAGCGCCTCCTTCCAAGATTTGAAGAGTTTTCTAAGAAGTATAACGGTCTGTTTAATATGTCTTTAGCAGATAAAGGAAGTGTTACATACTATAGCGGAACACAATATACAGTTCCGGCGAAAGAAGTGAATGATATTATCGATACTACAGGATGCGGAGATAGCTATCATGCAGGATTTGTATGTTCACATATGATAACTGGAGACATACAAGAAGCAATGATAGTTGGAACAGAGTTTGCTACAGAAACACTGTCGCATTATGGAGGATTTGCACTGGAATCAATTCAATACGGGAACGGTAAATCGAAATTTTCTTGAGGGGTTATGAGAATGAATAAAGAGAATAATAGTATATATAATAAAAGAAAGGTTTATTGAATGAGAATTATAGATAGTTGCGCTCAATGCTTATATGATCGGCAGGCCAATATAACAGATAATAAAGAGTATCTTGCCAGGATAAAGAAACTCCTTGTGGAAAGAGATGAGAACGACACTGCGCCATACATGGTTTACCAATTTAATAAGGTGTATGAGGAGTATTTTGGAAAGAAGGCCTCTTTTCAAGAAGTTAAGAAGCAATATAATGATTTGGTTTTATCAATGGAGGATTCTATCAGGAGAGAAATAGTAAACGCCAAGGATCCGCTTGCGAAAGCCTTCTTGTATGCAAGGGTCGGTAATTATATTGATTTTGGAGCAATGAACAGTGTGGACGAAAAAACCTTTATTACCTTATTTGATGATGTAAGACTAAGCGATGATGATGAGAAAACATATGCATCATTTATCAGCCAGTGTGAGAGTGCGGAAAGGTTTCTTTTGATAACAGATAACTGTGGGGAAATTGTTCTGGATAAACTTTTTTTAGAACAGTTAAAGGCCAGATTTCCAAAGCTTTCCGTCGATGCACTGGTCAGAGGGAAAGAGGTGCTCAATGATGCCACCTTGGAGGATGCATTGTATGTGGGATTAGATAAGTATGCAACACTGTATTCTAATGGGGAAGCTATAGCCGGAACAGTTATGAGTATGCTTCCACCTGACGCAAAAGCGATTCTCCAGAGGGCAGATGTCATTCTTTCTAAGGGACAGGGGAATTATGAGTCTATGTGTAATCAGGGAATGCATATATTTTACTCTTTCCTATGCAAATGTGAATTATTCATCAACAGATTTAGTGTGCCAAGATTAACCGGAATATTTGTTGAAGAAGTGTAGAGGAATGTTTTCCCGAGGTCAGGAAAACATCAAATATGCCTACAGGTGGCACGAAACGTCACTGTTATCTTCAACAAAAAATTGGGACAGAGTAATGTCGAATGCATTACATATTTTTTTCAATGATGAAATGGTTGGTAACATTGATTTTCTGTACCATGAAGAAATAGTTGATTGCGTTAATCCTGATTGTTCTGCTAGTTGATATTCTGTCCAACTATGTTTCTCTCTCAATTCAGTTATTCTTTCTAATACATCTATCATAAGATCACCTAGACTAACATTTTAACTAACGTTTATTCGTTAATTATGGTTAAACGAAACGTTGTACTATAATATGCAATAACGTATAATAAAAACGATAATGCGTAGGAAATTTTTTATGTAAAAATATTTATTCGAATGCAACCTTTTGTTATAAATCATACTCTATATAAATGTATTAAGAACAAAAACATAAATATGGAGGAAAACGAAATGATTTTATTTATTATTTTAGGAATTATGACATTGATAGGTATTGTAGGTTTTTCGATGGTACGGGTTGCATTTGGATTTCTTAGAAGTTTCTTAGGTATTGCAACAATTCTTGGCATTATTATGATAGTTTGCATTGCGCTATAGAGGACCAATATTATGATTGGACAAGTAGTTGGAGATGTAAAATATGATAATAATAGAAGCGAATTTGTAATTCAAAGCAAAGAAACTAATGATGACCAAGAGTATATAGTAATAAGTTATGGCGTAAAGGCATTAATGGATTACATATTTATTAGACCTGGTCAGACGGTATATGTCGAAGGACAAAAGGATGACTCTATAATATATAGAACAAAAAGCAAAATATTATTAAGTGTCAGTGATTAGTGATGCAACGAGGTTATATTGATGAAACAAAATCAAATGCTTACAGATGCAGTAAAAAAATATATTGGTGGTAAAGAAAGTGCTTTTACTACTATATATGAAGAGTCGTATAGATATCTTCATACATGTGTTATTCACATCGTAAAAGATGAGGACTTAGCACAAGATATGTTACAGAACACATATTTAGAGATAATAAAGAATATATCTCAACTAAAGGAACCAGAGAATTTTCTTGGATGGGCGGCAACAATAGCTAATAGAAAATGCATAGCAGACATAAAGAAACGAAAGGATGTGCTTCTCTCAGAACAGACTGATGAAGAAGGTAATGAGCAGGATTATTTTGAGTCAGTAGCAGATGACGAAGCACTTATTCCAGAAAATGTATTTGATGATAAAGCTAAAGTAGATATTATCAGAGGTATAATCGATGATTTATCAGATGTGCAGAGAGCCTGTGTAATTGGTTTCTATTATAACGAAATGAAGCAGGAAGAAATAGCTGAAGAATTAGGTATTCCTGTTAATACAGTCAAATCTCATTTAAACCGAGCAAAGGCAAAAATTAAAGATTCAGTATGTACTACAGAGAAAGATCAGGGAATCAAACTTTTTGCATTTATTCCGTTCTTCTTACTGTTTTTCAATACGGAGGCAAAAGCGTGCGAGTTAGCTCCAATGTCAGATGAACTTTTTTCTGCATTTAAAACACCGGTAAAAGTTAATGCAGCAAAAGTAGGAAAGGCAATAAATACAGCAAAAGAGGGAAGTAAAATTGCAGCTTGGAAAATAGGCACGGCCATAGTTGCCGGAATAGTAGTGATAGGAGGAATTGCGGCTGTTGTTAGTACAAAAAATGCAGATTCTGTTGTGAGTGCTGTGGAAGAGATAGAAAGTGAATCATTAAGTGAGGACGCTAATAATGAGAAAGAAGATAATTCGCAGGTAGATTTAACAGAAGAAATAGCTGATACACAAACTGGAGAAGATATAAATCTTGATAGAAATGAAATTAAAACAGATATTGCAGTTTTTACAAAGATAGCATTATCAGAATCAGGTTATAGAGTTTATAGCTCAAAAGAAGGAGTTGCTATCATTTATAGTGAGGAAGATGAAATTGGTTTAGCAACATATGACGGTGAAATACTATTAGAACCTAAACAAAGAAAAGTATTAGGTGATTTTACGGATGATGGAATGATTCTATTTGAGGAAGAAGGTGGGAAGCAGATCATCTACGATAGTCATGGAAATGTAGCTTATACATCAGAAAACTCAATTATGGCTTACAACGAGGGAGTTGTTCTTGAGGTTGAAAATTATGAAAATTATCCTGGATATGATGGATATGCATGTAGGATAAAATATTTAAATTTAAATGGTAGTGTTTTGCATGAAGCACAGGCGGCACCATTTAACTGGGACCATGGTGCAAATGGAATGAGTGAAGGTTATGCCTTCTTAACTAATGGAGAGACAGATTTTTTAGAGAAGGTATCAGTGAACGGAGAGGTTTCACGGGTTAGGCCGTTAGAATGGGTTGTTGATAGCTCAACAAATGATGATGGTTACATTACTAGAGATGGAATTACATACAAGTGGATATCCCATACAGCAGGAGCTAGCTTTTGGTTGTACTATCCTATAGGAAGTATGAGTGAAGGAATATCAACATATGCTGGTGGTCAAGCATATGAAGATATATGTGACCATTATCAGTTATTGGATGAGAACGGTAATGAAGTTGGTGAATATAACATAGCAGATCTTTTAGAGTCCTTTGGATATCCTGTAGCTGAAAAAACAGGCGAATATAGAGTGATTACCGACTATGATTTTGGATGGAATTTATCTGGTTTTTATAAGGGATGTACGATTTGCTATAACTACGGTACAAAAGCAGCGATAACCTTGAATAAAGGAGATTTTAGAAGAACTGTATTAATTGATGCAGCGTCAAACAGAAATCTTTTTGATGCGGATTCTATTTCTATATCTGAAGAAAAATATTGGTTGTATTCAGATGAAGGGAAATGGGGATATATCGATCACGATGGAAATATTCAGGCTACATACGAAGATGCGACAAAATTTACTAATGGATTAGCAATGGTTATCAAAGATGGAAAAGCCTTTCTGATTGATGAAGAATTAAGACAATATGAAACAGGAATCGATGCAACCAGTGTAATTAGTGCAGGCGAATTGTTTGAGATTCATAATGGAGATGAAATAAGTATTTTTTCAATAAAATAAAAATATTTAAAAAATATAAAATTATCTGCAACTTTTTTGCAACTAGTCAACTCTATATAAATGTAAGGTGATAAAAAACATTACATGAGAAAGAGAAAAGGAGAATATGAAAATGAAAAAGAGAATTATTACAGTTTTATTAGCAGGAATGATGGTTATTGGATTAGTAGGATGTGGTGCAAATACAGCGAGTGCTGAAAACGCTACAACAGAAGTCGTTGAACAGGAAGCTGAAACAGTTGAGGTTGTAGAAACTCAGCCAGTTGAAATGGCAGAAGCTCAGGTTGAAGAACCGGTGCAAGAGGATGCAGTCAAAGTAGAAGAGGCGGAAGTAACAACTGTTGTAGAAGATGAAGAAGTAGTAGAAGAAATTAATAGTGAAATGCTTATGGATCAGCTTTCAGACATGCTAATTAACTACAAGGACAAAGTTGACAAAACGCAGAGTTCATATGATTCACTTCCAAGCCAATTTAGATTTGCAGATTTAAATGATGATGAATATCCTGAATTGTTCTTGTTAAAAGATGATGGAGTTATAACTGTATTAACATATTATAACGGTGATGCGTGGGATGCGTTTGATGCTGCTATGGGCGGAGAATGGATGGGGTCATGTAATACATGTGGCTTCAATATAAATGGTGGAAAAATTAGAACATTTAAGAATGTTGGTAATCGTTATGAAGATAACTATGTATATGAATATGTGATGGGTGAATATGGACCATCTCTTAAACCTGTAAAGTTCGCAACAACGCTTAACGATGTTTATACAGTTGGTGTAGATTTTTCTCATAAACAGGAAGTTTCTAGAGCTGAATATGAAAAGTTCCTCGATGGTATGAATGAAGAGTATGATGTTACATTGACAGGTGATGTTAATGATGGATATTTCACAATAGATGACGCATATGAAGCATACTTGACTGAAAAAGGATTGAACTAAATCATTAATACCGAAGTTCAGAGTATAGTTATTAGTCTGCTAGTTGAATTTATTAGTACAAATAGGATAAAGGATATGAAGATTAGATATGGAATGGTAAGTTTGTTGCTGTGCGTGTCAATGGTTATGATGTGTGGCTGTGGTAAAACTTATAGCGCAGAATTGGAAATTGGTGATAGTAGTAATGAAGATTTAGGTACTGTGAAAGAGAATAATATTGTTACGACTGATATAGTTGATAATGACAATAATACAATCAATGCAGATGACATTTATGATGACGGCGTAGCTTTATTAAATGAGTGGGCAAGCGAGACGGGACAAAAAATCAATAATATGGAATATGTAAAGGATAATGGTGAACATATTCTATATGCCGCTTTAGGACCAAGTGAACCGGACTATCAATATCCATATGGAAATCAGGAAATGTTAGACAGTTATATAGAAGTTGTGTACGTTGATTCGAGTTTGAAAGTTGCAAATCTTGGAAGAATAGAATTAGTCAAATCCGATCCTGATTGGGGAGACGAATATTTAACACCAGAAGGATATGGAGTTTTTGATTTTGGAGAAAATCAACATTATTATGTTGGATTGTCAGGGATAGGTTATGGGTTACAGTATAAGTATGGAATTGTTGGCGGAGAGAAGAAGCTTATAGATAGTGAATTGGAGTTTATGCAAAACGAAGATGGAGTATATTGTTATTCTCAGCGCGCTTGGGGTGACTATTATCATACTACTACAGAATATGTTGAAGTGACTTTTGCTGATGACGAATATAAGCAATATGCTGCAAATGAAATATCAGTTGATAAAGTAAGTCAAGAAGTAACCAATTGGCAAGAAGTCGTGAATGATTGTATTTCTGAAATAGGAAAAATAGATTCTATTCAGCTTGGAGAATTTGACGGAGAAAGTGTTGATAGTGTTACAGATATAGCATTTGTTAATGTTAAATTAGGATCCAACGGTAAATACTATTTGACATTTAAATTCACAACAAATGGATATGAAATATATAACAAAGAAGTATATTTTACGTATAGATTAGAAGATAATAAACTCATTAGAGAGTCGATAGTTAACTATGTAGATAAACTAGAAACATCGGAAATAGATTTACCTGTAATGTCATTTGATACAAATGCTATTGAGGATAATTGTGAAACGCTTATAGATAGCATACAATTCGGGGAGTATGCACCGTTTTATGGTGTATGGTGCTGTGGTGTGAAAGATGAAAATGCAGCGAATAGTGTTGCAGAAGAAATTAAATCAAAAGGATATGATGCATATGTATTAATATCTTCTGATTGGAGTAATCTGAATTCAGATAAATGGTATGTGGTAACAGCAGGAACCTATGCCAGCGAAGAAGAAGCAAAGATAGCATTATCGGCAGTGAAAGCTGCTGGGTATGATGGTGCATATGTAAAGTACTCGGGAGAATATCGAGGACAGTAATCAGGATGTAAAGTATATGTTTAAAAAATATTAAAAATTTTTAAAGAATTGCAACCTTTTGAAACATCAGATGCTCTATATAAATGTAAAGAAACATTAGAGCATTTTATAGCATTATGAGGAGGAAACAAAAATGCGTGATACTAACGAAATAATGGATACAAAGATGGAAGAGAATGGCGGAGAAATCAATACTGAAGTGTCTGAGAATGCAGGAGAGAATAACTTAGTAACTAATGAAAATGATAATTCTGCTGAAAAGGAAGAGGTTTCTCAAACTGAAGCAATTAAAGCAAATCCAGTTGAAGAGCACGTAGTCGAAAAGGTAGAAGAGCCTGGTGATGGCAATGACGAAACGAGCAAAAAGAAATTTTTATCTGTAAAAAGTATAGCAGTATTACTTGCAGCAATAGTGGTTGTTGTTCTAGTAGTATTACTAGGTGGACAGACTAAAGGGATAAATGGTGATACATATAGAATCTCTTCTAAAGCAGTTGGATATGCGTTTGGAGCTTTATATAATCAAAAAGCTGAAACAAAGTTATGGGAAGAAAAAGGGTCATATGTTCAGAACTTTGACAGAAGTGCGTTAGTATATGTTGTAGTGGATAAAACAGATAGAAAAACTGAATATGAGGTATGGTATGCAAATAACAACCTTGAGCCTGTTAAGTTAGATTCAGTATATTCAGGCGATGGTGTATATCAGGTCAACATAAGCGATGATGGAAAATATGTTGTATATGTACTTGATAATGGCGGAGATAAAAATCAAAATGCTGATGTCTTCATATATGATGTAGTAAGTGGTGAAAGTACTAAAGTAGCGAAGGACGTTCACCCATATTCAGTAGTAGCATCACCAGATTGTAAAACGGTTGCATATATATCTGATTACGAAAGTGATGAAGACAATAAATTATATATTTGCGAATTAAATAAAGAAGCAGTAAAGATTGCAAAGGATGGCTGCTCAGCTAAGGCTGTTACTAATAATGGAAAAAGCGTTATATATACAAATTTTGTTGAGGACAAGTTGTACTACTATAACGGAAAAGAATCTGTAAAAATAGCAACAGATGTTAATAATAATAAGTTCTATATAAATTGCAGAGAAGATGAGATTGTATACGTAAAAGATGGAAAAACATACTGCTATAAGGCAGGGGCTGAAGAGGCAAGTAAAGTATATTCTTCTAAGATTAATTATTTTGCATGTAATACTATCAATTGGTGCACAGAAAATGTTTCTAGATTAAGTGTGGATTCTTTCTCAGATGCAGTTTTTGTAGATTATGATTATAAAATTTATATGATTGCAGACAAGATGGACGATGCTGTAAAGATTGCTTCATCATATGAAGACTTTTATATTAGTTCAGATGGACATTCTATGGTATATGGTGCCAAAGATGAATTATATCTTGTTAAGAAACTTACAGGAACTCCAGAGGGAGAATTGATTTATTCTTCTGAAGATATTGATTCTGTGATTTCGAACAGTAATATGTCAAAAATATATATTGTTAATGAAGATGATGAGCTTATATATGTTACAAAATCAGGAAAACATGAGATGATTTCAAACGATGTCGATGATATTTATCCAGTTTTATGCGAGAGTAACGGGAAAATATATTTTGTTGAAGATGGAGATTTATATGAAGCAGGAACAACTAAGAAGTCTAAAACTTTAGTTAAGAGTGACGTTGTTGAAATTAAGCCAGCATTAACTGGTATTAGTTATGTGACAGAAGAAGGAAATATTGGATTTATTTTCTAGAGGTGATATGAAAAGAAGATTAATAAGATTTTTGATGATATCCATGACAACACTTATGCTATGTGGATGTGGAAAACAATATACGACTGAAATTAGTTTAGATGAGATAGTTGAGTCAAAGGATAGAAATGAAACAAATTTTGATGAAAAAGATGATGTCGAAGAAATTAGCATAGGTTCTTCAGATAATGAAGTAGTTGCTGATCTTAAACATGCAGATGAAAGTAGTGACGAGAATAGCGAAAATCAAAATGTTGATGGAAGCAGTGAAATGGTGGATGATGCATTTAGGCTAGTCATTGCTGAATTACAACGTGCACTTAATAGTGATGATGAGGCTATGCTAACCTCGCTTGGCTTTGATATAGAGATAAAATGGGCTAATTCGCTTGGTTATGCAGAATATGATTATGATGGAGATGGAATAAATGAATTGATTATTGGTGAAGATGAGGGAACACGTACCTTTGTTTGGGCCGTATATGAAAAATATCAGACAGGTGATGGATGGAACACGACAGTTGCTGTTTCAGGTTATGCTAGAAACAGATATTATCTTATGGATGGGAATCGATTGTTAAATGAGTGGTCCGCTGGAGCTGCAGATTGTGGAACAGATATTTATAAGTTGGATTCAGCAGGTGGTAAGTTCCTAGAATCAAGTGTTTATGATGATTACTCATCACAATGTATTAAACTTACACTTCAACCTATTTATTAAGGAGGAAGAATTAAGTATAATGTTGAAGCAGACTATGTTTCAGTGAGATTAAAGGAATTGGTGTAGAATCATCTTGATGATACAATTTTTGAATAAGTGCAGTGATAATCCGTAAGTACTTTGTGCTTACGGATTTGCTATTTAAAGGATATTAGCAATAAAATTCTTTTATTTTCATTTTCAGTATCATATAATAAAAGAGAAATGATAAATTTCTGATTTGTGAGGCAACGATATGTTATACGATTATATTATTAATAATTATGATAAAGATGAGCCGATATTTCTTTTTGAACTTCCAGGGAACTCGTGAATATTCTCGTGCGGTAACACCGCAAATCCGGCAGGTAGGGAACCGCCTGTCCGGGCTTGCGGAAACCGCTTGTGCGAGTAAACTCGCATATGATGATTTCCACTTCCCGGACATCTGATTTCCAGATTTCCGGAAGTGCGATTTCATCGCACAAGAATATTCAGTAAGACCGCTTTTTTCAAATTTGTTTGCTACCTTGTTCCCAGATGTAACTCCGAAATAGTCAGCCTGCACAACATGATCTGCATCGGCAATACTGATTGTAAAGGCTTTTCTGGCTTTAATGTTTTTCACTGTTTTATGCGTTTCTGTGAGCTGCAAAGCTACAGTGTTGCGTGACTGCATCGTTCCCCATGCAGCGTTCATAACGTTCACGCTGTTATCTTCGTTGTATGTTGCAATCATCAAAACTGGCATAGGAAAAATACCTTCTGTTATATTCAGTTTCTTTCTCATAAAAATCCCTCGCTTGTAATATTGGTTTGACAGATATGTTATGTGTATATATTCTGAACTTCCAGAGAAATTTCTCACTCGAAATTGAAAACTGAGAGTGAAACGATTAAAGCCCGAGAATACGCGGCTTTTTGGCAAAAAAACTTGAAAAAATCATGCGAAAATGATACACTTAGAGAGTAAAGTT
>JADYUL010000015.1 GCA_021531795.1 Lacrimispora saccharolytica | reverse complement strand
CAACAAAATATGATGTATCTGAAAACCTGCAGAAATGCAGGTTTTTCATTTATGTGGTACCCATGATGGAGTGCTTACGGACAAAATAAAGCAAAAAACCAATCATATATCTTGTAATAAAACTTTGCCAACGCAGGAAAATACATAACAAGATGAAAGACAGCATTGCACACCAACAATACTCTTTTTGAATTTCATCTTGCTTCTTCCTTCTAAAAATACACCATAATATACTTAAAACAGCTAATGTCATAAGCAAAGTTTGTATCCTGCGCTCCCGATCCGTAGGATACAAAGCTGTATCAGAAGTACTTTATAATACATGATACACCGGTAAGAGGAAAAGTTTACTCATTCAATGGATATGCCATACGTAAGGCCGAACACAACTATGGATACTTTGCACTTATGACAAATGGTGTCAAGTATCCTGTTGAAGCGCTGCGTATATACAGGTTGAAGGATCTTATCGAGAAGTCATTTGGCAACCTCAAAGAGCGTCTTTCCATGCGCAGGATGTCTGTTGCATCTGAAGAAAACTTCGAAGGTAAACTATTTGTGCAGTTCATAGCACTGAAGCTGATGTCTTATATCAAGAAACAGATGGATGTAAATGGCCTATTCAGTAATTACACCATGCAGTCACTACTTGATGAGCTGGATGTTATTGAATACTATCAGCAGCAGGGCAAGACACATCATCTGTCTGAGATAACTAATAAACAACTTAAACTCTATGAGCTTATGGAAATTCCTGCCCCAACATAATCCTTGGTATAAAATGACGGGACTTCAGATTGTAACATGCAATAGGCTAAATGTTACAATATCATAACATCTTGATTGACTTTTCTCAAATCCGTGATAAAATATTAGTACATAGAAATGGAGGGATAATCATGAATGAATTATTAGGAAGCCGTATTAAGGCATTAAGAAGCGCGAATAATTTCACTCAGGAGCAGGTTGCTGATCAGATTGGCATCAGCAGACAGAAATATGCAAGAATTGAGAGTGGAACTAATAGTGTTACACTGGATATCCTTTCTAAAGTTGCAGAGGTTCTTGGTGTTACAGTAGGAGATATCACAAGAGTTCTTGATGAAACTCCTGTTGTTCAGTATAGAGTCGGAGAGGATAATGAGTCTTCTAAAAAGATATTCGATATGCTTGATTTGTTTTATGCGAATAAGCATATGTGTGCAAAACTTCAGCATAAAGATGCTTTTTAGGAGGTCAGTGAATGCAAGAGACGAGAAAACGTGAGATTCGTATAAAAGCTGATTCTTTCAGAGCAAATTGCAAGATTGGTAGATATGGAATTATTGATTTATTTAAAGAATGTGAAAGAATGGGCTATAAACTACTAAGGTATCCGCTTGGAGAAAATTCAGACCTTGGATTTATGACCAAGAGAGATAATGACATTGTTATTTTTACTAACAGCTGTAGTAGATTATCCAGAGAAATATTTACACTTGCTCATGAAATAGGACATGTAATCTTACATTTGAATGATGCAAGTTCTTTTATTGATGACAGTATAACGATTAATGGAAGAAGCACAGATGAAAAAGAGCAGGAAGCAAACTATTTTGCAGCTTGTTTATTGATGCCTTCAGATGATATCCATCGATTTATCGATTTAGAGATTCAGAACTTTCATGAAAGTGGATTGTCAGCAATGGATATCGCTAGAATCATGTCTGAGTTCAATGTTAGCTTTGATATGGCTTTGAATCGTTTAGAAAGTCTGGGCGTGATTGATACAGATCAAAAGACCAGACTCGACAATGCGAAAACTGAAATGAAAGTCGGAAATTTACTTCGTGGAGTTGGTGGCAATAGCAAACTGAATGTAGCTAGTGAAGTAATTGATATTCCATATGAGTATATTGATTATGTTATCTATAATTACAATCATAATGCGGTTCCTAAGGAAACATTGGAGCGTGTACTTGCTTGTTACGGACTTAGCATAGATGATGTTAGTGATAAAATTATTACACCTTCAGTGGATGACGATGATTTGGATGATTTGATAGGAGGGTTAGACGATTGAGAGCCTCTTTAGATACAAATGTAATTATCCATTTCTATAGGGCTGGACTTCAGAATATTTTGTTTGATTTCTTTGATGAAGGGGTATTTATCTACGAGCAAATCCGCAATATTGAACTAGAAAATCATGGTCAGGAGATACTGGATAAGGTTGATTCTGATATTGCGATATTTAGTAGGTGATGTTGATGAGAAGCAGACAGTTACGGATTTTAATTTGATTAATAATTCATCAAACTTGAATTGGTCGTTCAAGAGCCAGGTTAGTAAGTTCATAAAAAGATTTCTCAAAGATCCTTATAGGAGTGAAGATACAGAGTGGATTAGAAATTTAGCCGTAACGAAAGGATTTAGTATTAAAGATAAATTGACGGCGTTAAGTAAATTACTGTAACTATAATAAACATTGGAGGATCATGTAGAGATGCATGGTCCTTTATATTTTATTTTTTAGTCTGCTAATGTTTTTTATATGATTAAGTAAATATTGATTCGTTTATGTGCCACAAATCAGGAACAATTCTTGGTTTGTGGCATTGTTATATTAGGTCAAAAAGTAAAGACATATATCAACTGGGTTTAAAAATTTGAAGTTTATGAGTGATTTGAAAAATAAATAGACAAATATGGCACATTGATATATAATAAAAACATTAAAAAGACAGAAATGGCGTGATATTATGAATGACAAAAAAGATTATCAGGAATATATTAAAGAATTAGGTCAAAAAATAAAGACATATAGAATCATGAAAGAAATGTCTCAGCAGGATTTGGAGGATAAAACAGGTGTTTCTAAGAGAAGCATATCCAGATTAGAACAAGGAGAATCTGTTCAGGTTGATAATTTGTTCAAAATACTTTTGGCATTAGAGCTTGGAGATAATATAGAATTATTGGTTCCAGATCAAACGAAAAGACCAAGTTTTTATCTTGAGAAAACAGCGGATAAACCGAAAAGAGTCCGTAAAAAAATTAAAAAAAGTGAATTTAAATGGGGGGGATGAACAGTGAATACTACAGCAGAAGTGTATTTGTGGGGGACACGAATAGGAATTATTCATCAGGAGAATATCATTATAAAAATCGAAAATACCGTAGAACCGGGGGAAAAATAGAATACGTATAAAAGGAGAAGTGACATGTTTGGATTGTTTCGAAAGAAAGAGAAAGAAGTAGTCGATGAAGCCGTTGTTATTGAAGAAGAGGTGTTTGATGAAGCAGCTGTTATCGATAAAGAAACGGGAATCACATATTGTGGTGGTATGGAAGAACTGTATGACGAAGTAGTAGAAGAGTACTGTGCCCAGGGAGCAGACTATATCGAACAGATCCGGAAGTTCGTCAGTGAACAGGACTGGAAGAATTATCAGATTGTTGTACATGGAATCAAAAGCAGTTCCCTTACAGTAGGCGCCGTAGCACTTTCAGAAAAGGCAAAAGCACTTGAAATGGCAGCCAAGTCAGATCAAATAGATTACATATTAGCAGAAAATGACAGTTTTTTAAGTAGTTATCAGAAAGTACTCAAAGTGTTAAAGCAATAACAGATAAAAACGGATAAGGTCTTGTTTATTTATGGTGTTTAATATATTAGTGACATTACAAATTATAGCATTTTTATTTATTATCATCGCACTTGTGTATATGTTTCGTAGTGGTTCTACGTATAAACATGTCTTGATGCTTGCCTTTCTAGCCGCAGAAATGGTACAAAGTGCAGGATATTTGTTGGAGCTTTTATCCAAAACGCAAGATGAAGCCATGCATGCAATATGTGTAGAGTATTTGGGAGGCGGTATTGTTGTAATACTCTTTATGATGTTTGTATGCAATTATTGCGGTGTGAAAGCAAATATTTTGTTAGAACGTTTTTTACTAATATGTGGTTGTTTGTCTGTTACCTTAGTATGGACAAATCAATATCACTATTTATACTATTCTGAAGTTGATTTTGTAGAAACAGGTTTGATGCCACATGTTGTGTTGACTCATGGTGTCGGATTTTATTTCTTTGTAGTGACGTGTACTGTTATTCCATGGGCAGTATCAGAGGTGGTTGTTTTCAGGTCATTGATTAAAGAAAAGAATATCAAAATACGTAGAAAGCTATTGCTTATCATCGGTGGAATGACCGTTGCGATTACTACGTTGATTCTATATGTGCTTGGAGTATTTCCGGAAGGATATGACCCTACGCCGTTATGCTTATCATTTCTGTTTCCTATTTTGGTAATATTTGTATGGAACAGGAAGGACTTTGACCTTACAAGAACAGCTACGGAAACAATTGTTAACTCCATGAAAGAATGTCTGATTACGTTGAATGAGGACTATATTGTATCCACATATAATGATACAGCGAAACAGATGTTTCCAACGATTGATGCTCATAAAAATATCAATACAGTTGAGGGGTTTCCGACAAGTATCTTTCGGGGAGAAGACATGTATGAGCTTTCCGGCTGTTATTATAAATGTCAGGTGAGTTCATTACTTGACCAGGAAAATAGTATCAGAGGTTATAATATCATCCTGGTAGATATTACAAATACATATACCTATATTGAAGAACTGAATAAAATGAAGGAACAGGCAGAGGCAGCGAACCGTGCCAAATCAAATTTCCTTGCTAATATGTCGCATGAAATCCGTACGCCGATGAATGCAATAGTCGGTATGAGTGAGCTGATTATCGAAGAAAGCTGTGAAGATAAGATTGGTAATTATGCAGTTGATATTAAAACAGCCGCACTGAATTTGTTAGCTATCATTAATGATATTCTGGATTTGTCGAAGGTAGAATCCGGCAAGATGGAACTTGTAAATGAGAATTACTATGTACAGACATTATTAAATGAAACGATGAATCTGATACAGATGCAGGCAGAGCAAAAAGGCTTGCAACTAAAAGTAAAAGTAGCAGATGACATTCCAAGACAGTTGTATGGTGATGAAGGACGAATCCGCCAGATTCTGATTAATATTATCAATAATGCGGTGAAGTTTACGACAGAGGGATACGTAAGCATAGATACTTCCAGCCGATATATCAGTGATGATATGATTGAACTGAAATTTATCATCGAAGATACAGGAATGGGAATTAAAGAGGAAGACCTTGCTGCGATTTTTGAGTCTTTCAGACAGCTTGACATGAACCGTAACCGTAAAATTGAAGGAACGGGACTCGGACTTGCGATTACAAAACAGCTCGTTACGATGATGCAGGGCGATATTCAGGTAGAAAGTGAATACGGAAAAGGCACACGTTTTACAATTATTATTCAGCAGAAAGTTATAGATAAGCGTGTGATTTCCGAAAAGAATATCGTATCGGAAGAGACAGAAAAGAAAACACAAATGTTTACATGCGATACATACCGCGTATTGGTAGTAGATGATATTCCGATTAATGTAAAAGTAGCGATGGCAATGCTCCGTGTGTATGGATTTAAGATAGATCAGGCAACAAGCGGACCTGAGGCAGTTGAACTATGTAAAAAGAATACCTATGATATGATTTTCATGGATCATATGATGCCGGAGATGGACGGAATCGAAGCAACGAAGATTATCCGTTCCGAATGTAAGGATACATCGGGTCAGGCAATTATCATTGCATTAACTGCAAATGCGATTCAAGGAGCAAAAGAAGAGTATCTGGCAAATGGCTTTGATGACTTTTTATCCAAACCGTTTGAACGTCATCGGCTTCATGAAATGCTGGAAAAATGGATTCCTGAAGAACGTCGTGAAATATCTTGCAAAGATTAAACTTTCTGATTAGCATGAATCCCGGTATACATGGTACCGTTTTTATAAACGGTTGTGACATGATAGCATTGAAGAACTGTTATTTACCTTAAACGCCACAAATCAAGAATTCTTGGTTTGTGGCATTATTAATATGTATTTTGTTCCCAACTATATTCCCACCAACGTAGTATTGTTATTTTGGTTGGGCAATTAACAAATATTACGCTTGATATAATCCAGTATTGAACGAGGATTTGCGTAAAGAGTTATACCCATTATACCCTTGACCGAAATAATGCTAGTGGGTATAATGAGTATAACAAATATAGGAGGTGTTGCTATGGGACAGGAAGAATTAATGGATAAAATAGTAGAGCTTGAGCGAGAAATTGCGATTTTGCCTGAAGGCAGCATTACAAAGAAGAAAATAAAAGCTAAAGAGTATTATTACCACAGAATAACTATAAATGGCAAAAGAACGGAAAACTACGTGGATTTTGCAGAAGTTCCGGAGCTTAAGGCACAGATTGAAAAGAGAAAAACATTGGAAAAACAATTAAAGGAATTAAAATTATTGATAGTTCCGGAAGAAGATTCAGAGAATGAAGAGGAAGAGCAACTTGCATTTAAAACAACGGTGCGAGTTGGAAAGCAGCTTAAGTCACAGATTGCACTGACAAAGAGATATAGAAAAAGAGAATGCATTAAGGAACTTAGAGAATACATCTTTGGTGGTCCGTTGGATAAGGTGTTTATTATCTATGGACTGAGACGAACCGGTAAAACAACGATGATTCGTCAGATTCTTACAGAACTGTCGGATATGGAATTTAAGAAGGCTGCGTTTATCCAAGTGAAGTCTAAGGATACATTAGCAGATGTGGATGCTGACCTCAGATTGTTAGAAGAAAAAGGCTTCAAGTATGTATTCATCGATGAAGTGACTTTGATAGAGGACTTCATTGAGGGCGCAGCTATTTTTGCAGACATCTATGCAAGTAGTGGTATGAAGATTGTTTTATCCGGAACAGATTCGCTTGGATTTGCATTTTCAAAAGAGGAGCAGCTATACGACAGATGTATTATGCTGCATACAACATTCATTCCTTATCGTGAATTTGAAGAGGTTTTGGGTATAAAGGGCATAGACGAATATATACGCTATGGTGGAACAATGAGCCTTGGTGGAATGAATTATAATGCAGATACAACCTTCTCCAATTCAAAGACTGCGGAAGAATATATTGATACTGCAATTGCAAAGAATATTCAGCACTCACTTAAGATGTATCAGTATGGAGGTCACTTTCGTCAGTTGTTGGATTTGTATGAGAAAGGAGAATTAACAAATGTAATTAATCGTGTGGTGGAGAATATCAACCATAGCTTTACACGTAGCGTTGTAGAGAGAACCTTTAAGTCACATGATATTTCTGTTACAGCCGCAAATATGCTTAGAGATAGAGAGAATCCAATAAATATCAAAGCGCATATGGATTTGGATGCGGTGACATTTGGAATTATGCAGGTGCTTGACATCCTTAACAAAGAGGAACAGAGTATTGATATAGAAGACAGTCACATGATTCAGATTAAAGAGTATCTGGCGTTATTGGATTTGATAATGGAAATTGATCTTGAATCATTGCCAGAAGTAAACCAAAAGAGCAAGGTGACTGTTATCACACAGCCGGGTATGCGATATGCGCAGGCAAATGCTATCGTGGAAAATTTGCTTCTTGATGCAAAATTCCAAGAACTCTCTATTCAGGAAAGACAGCGCATATTAGAAAGATTGTTGAATGAAATCCGAGGAAGAATGATGGAGGATATTATCTTGCTCGAAACCAAGATTGCAAAACCGGATAAAAAGGTATTTAAGCTGCAGTTCACAATTGGAGAGTTTGACATGGTTGTTTTTGACCAGAAAACACTTACTTGCCAAATCTATGAAGTGAAGTATAGCAAGGAACAGGTACCGGAGCAGTATCGTCATATTACCAATGAAGAAAAATGTGCTATGACAAGTCATAGATATGGTGAGATTACAGGACGATATGTGATTTATCGAGGAGATAGCGCAGAGGTTGAGGGTGTTCGGTATCTAAATGTAGAGGAATACTTGAAATCATTGTAGAAGACATTGGTGGTAATAGAGCCGGAGTCACATGATAGTGATTTCCGGCTCGTTCTGGATAATCGCTTAAGCCTTAAGACATATCGGCTTAAGCGATTTTCGTGTTTTAGGCAGAATGGCAAAGGAAGACTTTGCCGGAAAATTTATAGCTTGAATTGATCAATATTATCTTTCAGGGAATCAACAACCTGATTCAGATTCTCTACTTCCTGTGCCACAGCATTCATAATGTTAGATACCTCCATAACAGAAGCACTGTTTTCTTCGCTGGAAGCGGCGTTTTCCTGTGCCACGGCAGACAGATTTTCCAAAATACTGCTAAGCTGCTCCCGGATTAAAACAAGATTCTTGGTATTCTCCGCAATGTTCTGAATATTCACAAGAGAGTTGTCTACTTCAGTTTTTACCTGTGCGAAGGCATCAGAGGTACTGTTCACATAGGCATCCTGATCGTTGATTACCTGGGTCACGTCTTCCATGGTTTCCATGGATTTGTTCGAGTTGCTTAACAGTTCATCTATGATTTGACCAATCTCTGTGGCCGCCTTGGAGGTTTGATCTGCAAGAGAAGAGATCTCTGTAGCAACCACAGCAAAGCCACGACCGGCTTCTCCTGCCCTTGCTGCCTCAATGTTTGCATTTAATGAGAGCAGATTCGTCTGGGAAGCAATTGCGGAAATCATTTCCGTAGATGCTTTGATATTTATTACAGAGGCATTTGTAGCTTTTGTCTGGGCACCAAACTCTTTGACAGCCTGAATAGTCTTCTGGTTGATACTTTTTAGATGTTCCAAAATGTTGATGGCATGGTTGCTTGTCTCGTTCATCATATGGGCTCTGTTTTCCAGTTCAATGGCATTTTCGCTTGCGTGTGAAACCAGCTCACCCATAGTAACTATTTCCTGCAGTGCCTTTAAGGTTTCCTCGGCCTGATTACCTGCACCTGTGGCGATCTCATGGATAGCCTGTTCTACAAGACGCAGATATTCGATGGTCTTTTCGGAGCTGTTATTCAGTTTGTTGGAAGAGTTCTGCAAAACATGAGAGCTTTCCAAAATGGAACCAATCATGCTTTTCAGATTAGTAGCCAATGTCTTTGTGCTGTTTGTGATCACACCAACCTCATCGCCACGACGAAGATTTTTTTGATTTACTTCCACATTCAGGTTACCGTCAGCAAGGCTTTCCAGTACCTTGACACTTCCCTGTATGGAATTGGAAATAGAGTACGCCAAAATGAAGCTTGTAATAACCGCTATGAGCATGACGATCAGAATAGCACCAAGGAATATGTAGGTTATCATATCCAGACTCTTCTGCACTTCTGAAACAGGCATTCCCGCAAAGATCATACCGATGATTTCATTGCTGTTATTCTGGTATACCGGGATGTAGTATCCGTAATACATTTCGCCATCTACAGATACTCTGTTTGTAAATACATCATTTCCGTCCCGGAGAACATTTTCCACCAGAAATTCTCCCGCAGGAGAACCGGTAATTCTATCTCCGTTTTTATCAATCAAAGAAGTAACCAGTCTTCTGTCTCCATAAAAGAAAGTAATATCGATACCTGTTTTTTGAGCAAGATTGTCAATAAATTTGTCAGAGAGAGATACGTTGTAGGAGCCCTTCCACAAATCCCCTGCGGCATTGACAAAGTAGTCGCCTATGTTTTGATCATATGCAGCCAGTACGGATTCGGCTGTAGCCCGCAATTCGCTTTTGGCATCTTCCAGAAGTTTGTTCTTTACTACAGTATTGCTGATCAGGATTGCAACAATACAAATAAGTCCAACCGGAATCAGCGAAGACAGCAGTATTTTATATTTTATCCTCAGTTTATTTAACATAAATGCAATTCTCCTATCTCCAGTTCACCAGTTCCACATTGCGATAGTACCAGTTAATGCCACCGGTTAATGTTGCATCATCCATGGTTTTTCCTTCTTCACCAACCTGAGTGCCTTCGTTGGTTTCCAGAACACCATCAAATACTCCGAACTCCCCTTTCAGAATTCTCTGGGTTTCGGTATTCACGATTTCTGCAGTCTCTTCTTCACAAAGAGGGCTTAATGCGGTCAAACCAACCAGACTTTCATCCATACCACCATAATAGTTGGAACCGTCATAGGTAGCGTTGATAATGCTGCTTACATAAGAGGTATAGAATGCACTCCAGTTCCAGATAACCGATGTTAGAGTAGCATCGGGTGTTTCCTTACTCATGTCGGAATTGTATCCGATGGACCAGGTACCGTTAGCCTGAGAGGCTGTTTGGGGAGCAGTGGTATCGACGTGCTGGGCCAGAACGTCACAGCCCAGTGCAATCAAAGCATCCGAAGCGGCCTGTTCATCTTCCGGTGAAAACCAGGAGTCGGTGACTGCCACATAAACTTTGGCGTCAGGATTTACCTTTTCAACGCCCATGGCAAAGGCATCAATACCACCGGTGCATTCGCTGTTGTCCACACCCATTGCAGATACGTAACCCAGTTTGTTGGTTTTCGTTTTCAAGCCGGCAACCAGACCGGATAAGTATCTTGCCTGATAGATCCGCCCAAAATAATTGGTGAAATTCTTACCATTGCTCAGATATCCTGTTCCATGGGCAAAATAAATATCAGGATACTGTTTTGCATATTCTTCGGTAGACTCCATATATCCCCAACTTGTGGTGAAGATAACATTGCAGCCTTCCTCAATACATTCATCCAGGGCTTTATGGATTGCTTCCGAATCTCCGTCGTCGATAAAGTTTTTACGGATGACCTGATCCGATGCCAATCCCAGGTTCGTGATCATTCCCTGAATACCTATTTCATGGGCATATGTGTAGCCGGAGGTGTCCTCTTCGCTACCGATATAGAGAATGCCTATTTTCAAATCTTCCTGCTTAATGGTTGGCATACCGGCAGGATTGGTGGCGGCCACTTCCTTTGCAGTATTTGTTTCCTGGGTTTCAGAGGATTCCTTTGTGGCTTCTTCCGTACTTTCGGAAACCGTTGCCTGGCTGTTGTCGGAAGCAGAAACCTGATGATTGCCCTCGTTTGTCACAACATCAATGATGATATCATTGCCGCAACCCAACATACAAAAACTAAGTGCCATACAAAGCAAACTTACAATAAATTTTTTTCTCATTTCGAACCTCATTTCTCCTTATCAGTATAAGGTCTTCCCCTATTTTGTTGATGGAACTTTTTATGTAAGGTAATTTTACAACATTCTGAAAGGAAATTGTACAGAAATCTATGCGTCTTTTTTTAGGATGCTTAGTTGTAAAACTTAGGTCAAATGTAAAACTGGTCAAATGTAAAACTAACTTCCAGCCAAACTGCTGTATGCGCCCAAACTGCCAAAAATCGTGGCGTTTTTAAGGGACAGCATTTTGGATAAAGTAGAATTTAGAAAAGGTATTAGAAAGATGAACAACAAAAACATGGAGTGATCAAATGGGCAGATTTGTTTTTTGGCTTAAGAGAAAAAAGAGAATGGAGAAGAAGAAATGTGGCAGGTGTTGCCTGATGTGTCCGTATTATTGGGAATGCAGAAATGATGGAGAGCTGTAAAAGATTTCTTACAGATAAAGTATAAAAATATGGGAAAACACTTTTAAAGGAGGAAAGGATTATGAATAGAAAATCAAATGGTATGAGTACAGGAAAGGCACTTCTTTGCACCCTTGGAATTTTACTTTTTATTGGTTGGATGATAGACCTTGGTACACCAAAGTGTATTAAGAACGGGTGTGACAATGATGCTAAGGAAGGAAGTAGTTACTGTTATTTACATGATAACAGCACTTACAGATATAAGAGCAGCACCTCGTACAGCGGAAGCTCCAAAAGTTCCGGTAGTTCCTCAACTACTAAGAGTAGCAATACTTCTTCGAGCTCAAAGAGCAGTAGCACTACTTCAAACAGCAAGAAATCTTATTCATCCGGCAGTAGTTCTATGGATTCTTATGATGATGGCTACAATGCGATTTATGAGGACGATGATTACGACTGGGATTGCTACCAGAGCGATGATGACTATGCTGCCGGTGTGGATGATGCCATGGAAGATGAGGATTGGTAAATGAGTATATATAAAGAAAAAAGAAAAGAAACGGAGGCGGATATTATGGGATTCTTTGATAGACCTTTATTTGATTTTAACGGAGATGGAAAAGTAGATGGATTGGAAACATATGTAGGATTGCAAATAATGGCAGGCAGTCGGCAGGAGACAATTGCACTGACAGGAGATGATACTTTCTATAACGGAAGCGATTCTCTGGAAGAGGATGAAGATAAGTTGACAGATGAACTTGAAATGACTGGTCTTGATGTAGATGAGTTAGCAGATATGGATGAAGATGAACGCAGAGAAACTTTGGAAGATGCAGGGTTGGATCCAGACGATTATGACGAGTTTTAGTGATGGGGCAGGGAAATAAGTCTCCTGCCTTGGTTATTACTTTATCTACTTTGGATGATTTACATAGCTGACTTATAAATTATAATTCGCTTATAATTCAAATTCAAAATGCGGCGTTTACTATACTAAATGAGACCTTTAGAAAGCTAAAAGATTCGAGTGACTATTTTTGGGGATTATGATATAATTTTCACTGAGAGCTGAGAAATAATTGAGCTATTTAAGAAGATGTATTTTATCAGTGAAAGGGTATTTGTAATGGCAATTTCATACAACGGATTATGGAAATTAATGATTGATAAAAACTTGCAGAAGAAGAATCTTATAGAAGACTTAAATATTAGTTCTGCAACGATTGCCAAAATGGGAAAAGGTGAAAGTGTTTCGGTAGATGTATTAGAGCGAATTTGTGAATACATGAATTGCAATATTGGAGACATTATGAGCTTTGAGAAAGAAGAAATAAAGGAAGTGTATGAGAAAAAATGATAGAGGCATATTGCAAAAAATGTGATCATCCTTTCGGGAAATATTATGAAGGAACTACTTGTCCTAAATGCAAAATGCAAATAGAGAGATCATTTACTTTGTACTGGTGCGATGAGTGTAATGTTCCAACATATGAAGATGTATGTCCTTCTTGTGGGAAAGAGGGATCCTATATAGCAACAGATATTAGACCTGTATTCCCGGAAGAAAATTTATTGATTTCATTACTGCTGACTGGAAAACCATTCACATATCAGAAGGATTCTGTTTGGTATGGAAGTAATTCTTATATAGTAAATGGTAAGAAGATTAAGCTTTCTGTTTCTCAATTCAATAAAAAGCCTATAGAGGAATTGGTTGAGATTAAGAATAAATACGAAGAAAGTCTTCCTCAGTTAACATATGAATATTTTGATAAGTATGCGGAAAAGTTTATAGCTGCTAATGCAGATCGTTTTAATGAAATTACAGAAGAAGCAACAAGAGCAGTTCAGAATTATAAAGATAGATATGCGTTTGAAGATATGATGGTTTCTTTTAGTGGCGGTAAAGATTCGACTGTTACATCGCATATTGTTAGAACTGCCTTGGGTTCAAATAGTATTTTACATGTATTTGGTGACACAACACTAGAGTTTCCATATACATTAGAATATAAAAAAAGATTTAACAGCAGAGATGAAGCTAATGAGGCAAATGGAGTAAAGGTTCTTGTTGCAAAAAATCGTGAAAAAAATTTTGAGAATTTGTGTGAAGTAGTTGGCCCACCTAGTAGGGTTATGAGATGGTGCTGTACTGTCTTTAAAACGGGCGCAATACAAAAAACAATTTCCTCGGCATTTAAAAATAAGACAAACATTCTTAGTTTTCAGGGAATAAGACATAGTGAGTCTGCTAGCAGAAGCAAGTATGACAGAGAAAGTCAAAGTCCTAAGATTGCAAAGCAAACGGTATTCTCGCCAATTATTGATTGGGTAGATTATGATGTATGGCTTTATATATTGACTACTGGAATTGATTTTAATGAAGCGTATAGGCTTGGATGGACTAGAGTAGGATGCTGGTGTTGCCCTAATAATGGAGCATGGTCAGAGTTTTTAGCAAAAATACATATGTATGATCAGTATGTTCATTGGCATGATCTATTGGTTGGTTTTGCAAAGCAAATTGGTAAGCCGGATCCAGAAGACTATGTAAACGAAGGGGGCTGGAAGGCTAGACAAGGAGGAAATGGTCTTGCTGCAGCTCAGACTTCGGTTGTGTCGTTTGAACCATGTGCGACTGATGAAAATGCTTTCAATTATGAACTCCAAAGGCCTATAACGGATGAACTGTATGAGTTATTTAAACCTTTTGGTCATATTAATAAGGAGTTAGGAAATAAGCGATTAGGCGAAGTATATGTAATCAATAATGCTGGCAAAGTTGTTCTTGTCCTTCAGGGCAGGTCTGGAAACACAAAGTTGAAAGTGATAATTAAAGATATCCATTTAGCAGGTGCAAAAACATTGTCTGTTGCTGAAGGAAAGGTACAGTGCCAGCTGACAAAATATCAAATGTGTCTGGGATGCAAAGCATGTGAAAGTGTATGCAAACATGATGCAATTAGTGTTAAGGATGATGGAACAGGCAAGATTACATATTTGATTGATGATGAAAAATGTAAAAGGTGTACAGAGTGCGTAGGACATTTTAATGCAGGATGTTATATGAGAAAAGTGCTTTGTATAAAGAGGACATAAAATGGCAAGCAATTCTAAAATCAAAATTAAGTTACAAGGGCATGAAAAATTTGCGCTTCGTGAAGGATGGTTAAATAAAGGCCTGATAATGGTAAAGAAGAATCCAGCAGCCTTTCAGGGAAAAGAGGGCCCCGATATTTTTGGAATAGGAAATAATATGGTGAAGTCGCTTCGATATTGGCTTAAGGCCTTTGGGCTAATTGAAGAGACACCAGGCAAGGGTGCGAACTTAACAGAAATGGGAGAACTAATTCTGCAAAACGATCCGTATTTTGAAGATATATTTACAATTTGGCTGTTGCATTCTTTTATTGCTAAGAATAAAGATGAGGCAACGTCATGGTATATTTTTTTCAATAAGGTGGGAGTACAAGATTTAGAAAAGGACCAGATAGAGAATATACTTCTACGAGAGATAACTAAATACGCATCAGGGATTACATTTTCTGATAAGTCTGTCGGGAATGACTTAGATGTATTATTGAATATGTATGGAAAAACAAAGGAACAGAATGATCCAGAGGATAAGAACAATTCACCGCTGGCACAATTAGGACTTATTAAGAATGTCGGAGGTAAATACTCAAAGAATCATCCTAACAGAAAAGATCTGAATGAATGGATTATTTTACAGGAACTTGCTTATTTGTTAGATGGTAAAGAATCGATATCTATTGATGATGCTATAAATTGCGAGAACGGACTTGAAAAAATTTACCAGCTCTCTGCTGTTACAGCAAATGAACTTTTGGATAGATTAGATTCTTTGGAGTACATCAGGGTAAATAGGACAGCAGGTCTTGATGTGATTTATAAGTCAAAGGATTTTACTGCGATAAGTGTAGTTACTGAATACTATAACAAAATGAGATAGGAACATTTAATATGGAAATAAATAACCTTGGAGAAGTGATTGAATTTAATAGTAGTTTTAAAACTGCCATCAATTTGTATCTGAGTTTAAATAAGACTGATAAAGTGTTGAACTATATTCCTACAAAATCATCCATTCATTTTATGGATGATTACATGCAAGCAGTATTGGAAAAAAAGGAGCATGCAACTTTATTGGTAGGTCCTTATGGAAAAGGAAAGTCACATCTTTTATTGGTGTTACTAGCACTTCTTTCATTAGACAGAACTCCTGAGAATGAAAAAATAATTAATCAGTTAAAAACTAAATTGAAGGGCGTGGAAGAGATTGGAAACAAAGCCTGCTCTGATGTTGAAAAAATATGGAAGTCAAAGCGTTTTCTTCCAGTAATAATCAACGATACAAAAGGTGATTTGAACCAAGCATTTTTAGGAGCCCTTAGTGACGCTCTTAAACGAGAAAACTTAGAAGAATTAGCACCAGACACATTTTTCTCTGAAGCAATTAGAAGGACTGAGGAATGGGAATCAGAGTATCCGGAAACATTTAAGGCATTTACAAAAGCGCTCAAAGAAAACTCTTATGATATCGGTAAGCTTAGAACGGATTTAAAGATGTTTTCGAAGGATGCGCTTGACCTTTTTAAGGAGATATATCCTAAAGTAACAGCGGGAAGTTCATTTAATCCATTAGCAACATCGGACGTGTTGCCTTTGTATAAAAGTGTGTGTGATGTTCTTGTAGAAGATTATGGTTTTGCTGGAATATATATTGTTTTTGATGAATTTAGTAAGTTTATTGAAGGGCTAGACGGTACAAACGCAGGACACACAATGAAGTTGTTACAGGACATGTGCGAGTTGGCGGCAGAATCTTCAAATTCGCAGATGTACTTAACTATGGTGGCACACAAGAGCATTAAGGAGTATGGAAAGTATTTATCACAAGAAATTATTAATGCTTTTACAGGAATTGAAGGACGAATTTTAGAGAAATATTTTGTAACATCGTCAAAAAATAACTATGAGCTTATTCGTAATGCAATAGTTAAAAAAGAAGATAAACTCAGAAAAATCCCAGGATATGAGAATGCTACTGGCGAAGAAGCATTAGTTAAATATTACCAGCTACCTGCTTTTAAGAGTAATTTTAGTAAGGAAGATTTTGCTTCAATAATATTAAAGGGATGTTATCCTCTTAATCCAATCACAGCTTATTTGTTACTAAACATTAGTGAGAAGGTTGCACAGAACGAAAGAACACTTTTTACATTTATTTCTAATGATGAACCAAATAGCTTGGCAAGGTTTGTTACGGAGCATGACGCAAAGTCAGGGTGGGTTATCGGCGCAGATTTGGTATATGACTATTTCAGCAGTTTGTTTAAAAAAGAAGTAACAAATGAGCTTGTGCATAATTTGTGGTTAGGTGCAGAATATGCGATTTCAAAATGTGAAACAGAAGAGGAAAAGAAATTAGTTAAGACGCTTGCCCTAATTTCGATAGTTAATAAGCCTGAGGAAATATCGGCAGATGAGAAAACATTAGCATTAGCCGCATCACTAATTGATGGCAATGCTACAATAAATGATTTGATAGCAAAGCAGTTAATTTACAAAAAAAGTTCTTTAGGAGCATTTGTTTTTAAAACGCGTGCCGGATCTGAATTGAAGGGCGAAATAAAAAAACAGAGAGAGATAAAAGGAAATAACTGTAACTACGCAAAAACTATTCAATTGATAACAGGAAAGTATTTTGTTATCCCAAGAAGATACAACACCGAGATGATGATGACTCGATATTTCAGGCACGAATATATGAATGTCGAATCGTTTTTGGCTATTAATGATGCTAATGCTATTTTTGATCGTAATGATTCGGCAGATGGAAAGGTTATTACACTTTTTGCATTTGGAAGGTTTTCACAGTCAGAAATAAAGAAACACTTTACGGATTTGAATTCAGATAAATTGATTGTTGTTTCTCCGGGAAAGGTAATTAATGAAGTTAAGGCACTTCGTGATTACGAAATATTACAAGAGATTCGTGATAATCAAATTTTTATACAGGGTAATGAAGTTCTCCAAAGAGAAATTCCGCTTTTAGAAGAAGATATTGTAAAAATTGTTGAAGATGAGCTTGAATCTATATATTCATCGGAGGAGTCCAAAGTCTATTATTGGTCAGATGGCAAGGTAAAAGTTGATTCTCAGGACCAGGAAGAAAATGCTGTAAATAAAACTTGTTTTGATTTATATCATAAGACTCCTATCATTAACAATGAAATGATTAACAGAGTCATTATTTCGACTGCTCAAACTAAAAAAGCTAGATTGAACATTATTGATGCCATTCTTCAAAAGAATGACACAGAAGAGTTTTATAGTGGGACGAATCAAGAGGCTACAATTTATCGTTCAGTGTTTAATCAGACTGGTATAACAAAAAAACAACCAGATAGTAATATAGCTGAAATACTCGAAAGAATTAATCAGTTTGTGGATTCATGTTCCGATAACAGAATTTCTTTTTCGGATATTATAAGCGAATTAACAATGGCACCTTATGGAATGCGATTAGGTGTGATTCCTATATTGTTAGCAAAGGTTTTAGTTGAGAGAGGTGAGGATTTAATAGCATATTTTGCAAATATGGAGGTACCTATAACTCCAGATATTATTGTGAATATGTGTGAAAAATCAGATGAATATAGTTTATATGTTTCAAAACAGGACCATGATAAAGAACTGTATATTAAGAACCTTAATGAACTCTTTAGTGTGAATGATAGTAGAGCTTTAACAGAGAACAGAATTAAAAATATTGTTCTTTGTATGCAACGATGGTTTAGAGCTTTGCCTCAAATTGCTCGAAATAATGCAGGTATTTCAGAATATGGCGAAAATGAAGTACTGAGAAAACAAATGAAGTCATTAAAGAGAATGCTTCAAAAGGTTGAAGTGAATCCTTTTGAAATACTATTTGTCAATATTCCTAATGAGTTTGGTTCTGGCGAGTTAGCAGTGGCCTTTAATGCCTTGTGTAATTGTAAAAAGGCATATGATGAGTATTTTTCATGGGCTATTGATAGGACCATTGACGGGATTTATACAGTATTCGGAGGAAAACGTAAACTTGATTTGTATCATTTATTAAAAGAGTGGTATGAAAAGCAAAGTGATTTATCAAAACAAGGTCTTCATAGCGGAAGTATTACAAATCTAATGTCGTGTATCGAAAAGATGGATACCTATGGGGATACTGATGTGGCGCAGAAGATAGTGAAAGCTGTGACTAATGTCTATATTGAAAATTGGCTTGATTGTGCGTATGAGGATTTTATAGAGGAACTAATTTCTATCAAAACTGAAATCGAGCATATCAAAGAAGAAAAAGCAGAAGGGAAATTATTACTTTCTTTCACAGGAAGCAAAGGTAATAAAATTGAACGTTACTACGAAAAGGTAGATGAAGGTACTGGAACAATTTTAAGAAACATAATAGAAGACACACTCGATGAGTACGATGATTTGAGCGTTAACGATCGAGTTGGAATTTTGCTTGAGATGATAGAAAAAATAATTGGGTAGCTAAAATGATTTACTTAGATAACGCAGCGACAACTTTTCCAAAGCCAGAAAATGTATATTTGGCAATGGACAATGCAAACAGAAATATTGGAGTAAATGCAGGTAGAGGTTCTTATAAAATAGCTCAAGAAGCAAGTAAGTTGATTTCTGATACTAAAACTCAACTTAGACAACTTGTTCATGCAGATTCTTCTTCAAGCGTTATCTTTGCGCCTTCAATTACTATCGCATTTAACCAGATTATTAATGGTATTAATTGGATTTCGAATACCACAGTTTATGTTTCACCTTATGAACATAATGCCGTTGCTAGGACGATAAACAAGGTGGCAATAGAAAAGAATCTAAAAATAAAGCAAATACCGCTTGATGAAAACACATTAGAAGTCGATTTGGAAAAACTGAAATATGAATTTTCAAAGGACAAGCCATTTGCAGTTTTCTGTACGCATATAAGTAATGTTACAGGGTATATTCTTCCGGTAAGCGATATTTTTTGTGAGTCAAAAAAATATAATGCAATAACGATCGTAGACTCAGCTCAATCGCTTGGCCTAATAGAATTGGATTCTAAAAATATTAATGCAGATATCATATGCTTTGCAGGACATAAGTGTTTATATGGTCCATTTGGAATAGGTGGTTTTATCAATGTAACAAATGTTCCGTTAGCTGTTTTTCTTACAGGAGGAACAGGTAGTGATTCGTTAAATTTAAATATGCCAGAGGGTAGAGAGACTAGGTATGAAGCATCTAGTTCAAATATTGTAGCCATTGCTGGATTACATGCTGCTTTAGAGTGTTTGGATATTACATGCCATAGAGAAAAAGAACGTCAGCTTACTGATTATTTGATTTGTCAACTTTCTACAATTGATAAATTGAAGTTGTACTTGCCTAAAAATAAAGATAATCATATCGGAATTGTTTCTTTTACACATGAAGAACTAAATTCCGAGGATTTAGGAAAGATACTTGATGAAGATTTTGATATTGCGGTTAGAACCGGATATCATTGTGCACCTTATATTCACTCATTCCTTAATGATAAGCAGTTTTTAGGAACTGTCAGAGTTGGAGTAAGTCAGTATACGTCTTACGAGGACATAGATGCATTAGCAAAAGCGTTGAAGGATATTAATGATTAAGTGTTGGGGAATTATATATGAGCTTTATGGATTTGTCGTTGAAAGAAGAATATAGATCGTTCTCTGATGATATATTAGATGAGTTTTATATACCAGTATTAAATGAGTCTGTTATGTATCAAAGAGCAGTTGGTTTTTTTTCATCTACAGCGTTGCTCGACATAAGTTTAGGCCTTATTGGGTTGTTAAAAAATGATGGCAAAATAAAACTTGTGGTATCTCCAAGATTATCACCGGAGGATGTTAAAGCAATAGAGGAAGGGTTGTCAAATTCAGATGAAATAATTATTGAAAGATTATTAGAATCAATTACGAAACCTGAAACTACTGCAGAACAAAAGAGATATGATTTGCTAGTTAATCTGCTTGCTTCGAAAAGAATGGAAATTAAAATTGCTGTTGTTGAAAAGAGGAAAGCAATAGGTATTTATCACGAAAAACTAGGATTAATGTATGATCGAGACGAAAATGTCATTGCGTTTACAGGTTCCATGAATGAAACAGACATGGCATTTAAGCATAATTTTGAGTCTATTGATGTGTTCCGTTCATGGGGCGATGAAAGAAGTAGAGTTGAAAGTAAGATAAATTCTTTTAAAGCGATATGGGATGATTATGCGCCATCAATTAGAACGATGGAATTTCCAGAAGCAGTAAAAGAAAAAATGATTTCATATCAAGAGAATTCCTCCATCACTATAAATGATTTTTCTGAAGATAGTGAAGAGTTTATGGAACATGATGAAGTTACAAATGTTCCATCATTACCCCAAAATATTGAATTGCGTGATTATCAGATTGAAGCAATAAGCAACTGGGAAAATGCGGGATTCAAAGGTATTTTTGATATGGCAACAGGCACAGGAAAAACCATTACAGGTCTTGCCGCGGCCACAAAACTTTTTGAGACAAATCGAAATAGATTAGGGATTATTATTGTATGTCCATATCAGCATTTAGTAGAACAATGGGTTGAGGATATCAGATTATTTGGTTTGAAACCTATAATATGTTATTCGTCATCAAATCAAAAGAATTGGAAACAAAGATTAAAGAGAAACATTAGAGATTTTAAATTTGGAATAACAAAATGCTTTTGTGCAATATTCACTAATGCAACATTTGCATTGGATTATATTCAAGAAGAAATAAAAAAAATAAATAAGAACTGTTTGATTTTGATTGATGAAGCTCACAATTTTGGCGCAGTAAATTACAGCATGAAATTACCTGATAATATCCCATATAGATTGGCGTTATCTGCAACAATAGCTCGTCATGGTGATGAAGAGGGGACAGATAAACTTTTTAAATATTTTGGAGAAAAGTGTATTGAGTATACATTACGAGATGCGATAAGAAATGGGATGCTAACTCCATATGAATATTATCCAATTCCGATTAATCTTGATGAAATTGAAAGAGAAGACTATTTGAAATTAACAAAAGAGATTGTTAAATGTGGTGGTCTTGATGAACAGGGAAAAATATCAGATTATGCAAAGATGCTCTTGATAAAGAGGTCTAGAATTGTTGCAGCAGCAAATGATAAGGTTGTTCGCCTTAAAGAATTGATGAAAGATTATAAGACAGATAATCATATACTTGTTTATTGTGGAGCAACAACTATTAGAGATCCATCGTATCAAGAAGGCAATCCGGAAGAGGAAGAGGTTAGACAGATAGACTATGTTACTAGGATGCTTGGTAATGAATTAGGGATGGATGTAGCTCAATTTACTTCTAAAGAAAACAATGCTAACAGAATGATTTTAAAAAAGGAATTTGATAAGGGAGAATCATTACAAGCGTTAGTAGCGATTAGGTGTTTAGATGAAGGAGTGAATATCCCTAGTATCAAATATGCGTTTATTTTATCTAGTAGTACGAACCCTAAAGAATATATTCAAAGAAGAGGTCGTGTATTAAGAAAATATCCAGGGAAGGATAAGGCAATAATTTTCGATTTTATTACTGATCCGATACCAGATGCTGAATTTGATAATGTGACTTCAGATGCTATAAATTCAATGAAATCACTTGTAAAGAAGGAAATATTTAGGATGCGTGATTTTGCTGATATATCAGAGAATCCGGCTTCAGTGGATAGACTAGTACAGAGCCTATGTGAAAAATATGATGTCAATATATATGAGGAGGAAGACGATGATGAATTCTAATGAAATTGATGAGAAGGTTCTAGCAAAGTTAAAAGTTAAGATTTTGAAAGAAGAACAGGATAATGCAAAGACTCAAGCTAAAAAATCAAGTGATATGGTGGACTTTATATATACGACTATCAAAAATGAGGTTCATAAGGCTTTGAAATAGGGGGGAATACTAAATGCTTATCAAATCTTTAAAGTATAAAAACTTTAGACAATACAAAGATGAAAATGTTGTTGAATTTTCTGTAGATCCGAACCGAAACGTTACTATCATATTGGGTAATAACACATTTGGTAAGACTACTTTGTTACAAATGTTTAACTGGTGTCTGTATGATCATGCAAACTTTAATGATAATAAAACATTTTTATTAAATTATGATACGTCAAGTAACATGTTTGACGGTGAGAATGAAGATGTATTAGTTGAAATAGTAATCATTCAAGATGGATATGAATATACGATTACAAGAAAGCAGACATATTATAAGAATAATGGCAAAGTGACTCCGGATAAATCAAAACTTAATATAAAGTATAAGGATAAAAATGGAAATACTGGATTTGTTGGAGAAAATGTTTCTGGAAGCATGTCTGTAGAAAAAGAAAAGGAAAGTGTTATCAATTTGATATTACCTGAAGGGTTATCAGGTTATTTCTTTTTCGATACAGAGCGTGTAAACAATGTCAGTACAAAGAAAGATGTAACTGAATCGGTAAAAGGTTTATTAGGATTAGAAGCATTAGATAATGCTGTAAAGCATTTAGGATCACGTGAGGCAAAGACTAGTGTTATTGGTAAATTCTATACTGCATTGAGTACAGATAATTCAGATAAAGCTGATGATGCATTGCAATTAATACATGAAAATGAAGAAAAGAGAATAAGGATTGCAAAAGATTTGGAATCTATTCAGGAACAAATTGACTATTTCGAAAACAGACGAGAAGTTCTTGAAAAGAAACTTCGTGAAAGTGCAGAAACGAGAGCTCTACAAAAACAGAAAGAAAATCTTGAAAAACAAGTTAAATCAGAACAAAAGAGTCTCGATGAGCAGAGAAATGAATTATTAAAATCATTTGGTGGAGAGTTAAGTAAGACAAGGTATTTTTTTGCAGAGCCTTTGATTGAGCGTGCTTTTAAATATTTAGAGCATGCAAAAGTTGATGATAAAGGTGTTTATGGTGTAAATGCTCAAACTATTGCAGAAATAATAAAACAAGGCCATTGTATTTGTGGATGTGAGGTAAAAGAAGGTAATGAAGCATTCTTGCATTTAATGGAAGAATTGAAATATGTGCCTCCAGAGTCAATAGGAACGACTATTAAAAACTATAAGAAGGCTATAAAGCAATATGGAAGAATGGCAGCCGGTTATGTCGAAGGACTTGATTCAAAGATAAAGGCAATCAGTCGTAGCAGTGATAGGATTGATGAGTGGCAAGAAGAGATAACTGCAATTAGTGCGAAAATTTCGGACACCAATTTTGCACCTATAGAAGAAGAGTTGAGCGATGTTAAGGCAAGATTAAAAGATGAAGAAGATAAGAAACTCTCCAAGATTCGTGAAGATGATGATTGTAAGAGAAATGTTGAAAAATACAAGAATATATATGAAAGACTTACATCTTCTTCTGCTAAGAATAGAGAGATTTTAAGGTATATTGCATATGCTGAAAAAATATCAGAATGGATTGCCCAGACATACCAAGAGAAAGAACAGAAGATACGTGTAGAATTGGAAGAACGTGTTAATGAAATATTTGCAGAAATGTATTCTGGTCATAGAACTGTAAGAATTAATGATAAGTACCAAGTCTCGTTAATTACTATGGTTAACGGAAAAGAGCAAAGAACAGGAGAATCTGAAGGATTAATAAGAGTTAAGAATTTTGCTTTTATTGCAGGACTTGTCCAGATGGCCAAAGAGCAGATTAGTTCAGATGATAGTATTGACCTCAAGACAGAACCGTATCCATTAGTTCTTGATGCTCCTTTTTCTAATGCAGATGAAGAGCATGTTAAAAATATCTCAAGGAAACTTCCAGAGGTTGCAGAGCAAGTGATTATGTTTGTTATGGAAAAAGATTGGAAGTATGCAAAACCTGTCGTAATGGATAGAGTGGGAGCTCAGTATAATCTTGAAAAGATTAATGAGTATTACACTAGATTAGTATAGGAGGAATACAGATGTTTGAACATGATGTCATAATTACAGGAACACATTCAAAATATATTAAGATTCTAAAAGATGAGAGTGGTTTATTTGCAAGAAACCTTGATGTTTATATGTTGGCTCCTATTTTAGGATTTATCAATAATAGAAAAGGAAAAAAGAATAACGAAGATGGTGCTAAAACAACTATCCAAGCACAGCAGTTTAGCGATGTAAAAGATGATTGTGAATTGGTTTACCGTTTAATTATGTTGCTTGATGATGATAAATGTGATAAAGACGAGCGACTCAATCGAGCATTTAGATATGATTCTGATGCTGAGAAAAAAGCTGAGTTTGAGAATAATATGGCAACATATAACAGTTATGTACTAGGTGGTATTGAATATATTTATGAAGTATTCGCAGACGGTTGTGTAAGCAAAGATGATTATATTGAGAGGATTTATCAAACTGTATTAGATTTTAGGGAAGACTGCGAAAATATTGATTATGAAGAGGAAATAAAGAAATATCTATAGGTATTAACAAAAAGTTCTCAATTATTCGTCGATTTAAAATTTAAATTCGATCATGGAGTCCTTTGAATGGCTATTATTTTACCAGAGACAAATGCGATGCTTGCATTAGATGGAAATTTAATAAAGGGAAAACTTAGTATTACCGACAGTGTTCTGGAGTTTCGTTTTGCTGATGGAAGAATCAAGGAATTGTATTCGTATGATATAGTTTTTTCGAATATGTTGAAAGAACAAATTAGAGTAAAAACTCTCTTTGAAACAAAAATATTGGAATGTGTATATATCAGTTCAGAGAACAAAAAGTCTGGAATGTACATTGTAAATGATAAAGATGCAGATGAAATTATTAGTTCTTATAGTATCTTTCGAGTTAATGCTACGGATAAGCGCAGAGTATTAGAAGAAGCAAAGAGACAGGAAGAACTGCGTCTTAAGAGAGAGGTTGAAGAGGCAAAGAAGCAAGAAGAATTAAAATACAAAATAAAAAATCCTACAGGTGATAAAGTAGTTGATGGATCTGTAAAACTTGAATGGCTTAATTTTATTTTAAGAAAAGCGGGAATGAATGAAATATCATTAGAGGAGGTTCTTGAAGCTCCTGATATTTCTGAAAGAATGAGTGAACTGACAGCTGAAAAAGTTAGTATTATGCCTAGGGAATATGTTACAGAATTATTGGCTTTTAGTACGCTTGAATCTAATAATGATGAGATAAATTCAGAAGATATTGATTTGGATAATATTGATTATGCTGATGCTGAGAGTTTTGAAGAAGGTTTAAATGCCGGAGAAAATTTAGTTGGAAAAACAGTGTCTTTTGTTGTTAAGGCTGTAAAACCAGACTCGTTTTTGGGATTTGACTTGTGGGCTGGAGAACACCTGAATTTTGTATCAAATGAAGCTTTTAATGTAAATGAAGGGGATATTTGTGTTGTAAGAGCTGATTCAATTGAAAAAATAGAGTTCTTAACATGTAGTTGGAAAATAAAATATTCAAAAAAAATTAACTTGAGTTCAGAAGACTCGATTCAGAATAAAGATGAAATGTCAGAGAAAACAAGTGATTTGGGCGATTTGGAATTTGATTTATGGCTGGAAGATGAGACTAGTGAAAATAGTGGATTAGATTATACTAGTAGTAATGAAGTCATTAGTTTTGAGGAAAATAAAAAGAGAAGTTTTAGACCTATTAATAAGTTAAAATATAAAACCTTGTCTGATTATGTCTACGAATCTTCGGATGATTATGTAGCTAGACGTGATTCATGGAATGAACCATATGAATATGTTTCATATTATGGAGAATCAAGATTAGACTATGCACAAGATCAAAAATTGGAAAATGCGCTATATGTCCTTGGATATTATCCGTGGAGTAAAGTGTCTAAAGAAATATGTGAATCTTTGTATTTAATAAGCGAATCATGTGAATCTTTTATTTATGATTCTATTGAAAGATTTGCGTATGATTTTCTAGATTATAAGTACAAGATAACAAATAAAGAAAGAATACAAACGCAATGCGTAACAGAAATAAATGTTTTTAGAGAAAATTTTAATGAATTATTTTTGGCTATAGAAGTTGATATATCTGGTGATGAAAATTATGTTAGAAATGAATTACGCGAGATAGCTACTGTTTTTCATCAAATATCAAACCGAGCAAGCCATTTCTTGTTCTGTGTTGACAGTAGTATTATGTTTGCAAGCTTTGCACTGGTTGAACAGAAGAATGTTTCTTTCGATAAATTAAAAATTGAAAGAAGAAAGAAATTAAATGTACCGACTAACTATGTGACGAGGTGTATCACTTCAGAGTTTTTTGATTATTATATGCCAGAAGAAGGATGGACAAAGATAAAAGAAATAGATCCTTCAAATTATGTTCAGACATTTGCTAGAAGTTTAGAAATAGAACGTTTATCTGCAGAATATATAATATATGAATTGGCACCATTCAAAGATAGTCATAAGCTTGATGTTGAGCAGCTTACTGCATATTGTAGAGAGGTTGTTACTTCATTATATGGTTCTGAATGGTTTGAAATAAATGAAAATAATTATGTGTCTGAGATAAGAGAAGAACGTTTAAGTGATGAAGATTGGGATTTGCTTGAGTTTGAACTTGAATCAAATGAACAGCTTTATAAAGAAATGGATGAAAAATTTGATGATGAATTTGATGAAGAAAATGACGCTATTGATGATATACCTTATGATGTATTGAATGATCCGATTGCTATGTTGAAGTGGTTGGAAGAAAACGGTAAAGAAGGCGAAGTAGATAATGATGAGCTGGATTACAGTGTTGTTGGAATGTTATCAGAGTTGATAATTGCTGCAGGTGGTGAATTGCCGATAGATGTTCAGAAAATAAACTGGAGTAAGGATTACCATTTTATTGTTAAAGAGCTAAAAAATGGATATGCATATGGAGATGCGTATCTGGGGGATATTTGGCAAAAAAGAACGTCATATCCATTGTTTAATTCATGGCATAAGTACAAATTTTATAAAGAATATTTAAAAGGTATAAGGTAAATGTGAAGAGCCTGAATAATAAACAATTTTCATATCAACTTGTGGACACCGTGTCCATAAGTTTATGTATTTCTTTGTGCAAGGTTAACAGATAATGGATTCAGAAGTAATGAGTCGATAATAAAAAAAGAATTGCACCCATGGGAGTTTGGGTACGGGGAGCACTTAGAAATTTATCGTTTTGGTATTTTCAAAGCGTATTAATTTCTTGGAAGGGGGCGGAATGGTACCCTCAGAATTCTAAATATATAATTGAAAATCAAATAATTCTTAAAAATGTAACAAAACAGTGCATACCACGCAATTTTCCATAAAAACGAGAGAACGTTGCGCACTTTTCTATTAGTATCTTCTTCCTGATTTGAAACGTCATTTTTTCTAATTATCCAGAAACGACGTACTTGTGAGTCCCGATTTTTGACAGAGCAGGCAAATATAATCAAGGTATCAAACAAAGTGGAACTAAAGTGGAGCGTAGTTTGTAGTTGGAAGTACAAACGACATCTATTGAATTGGAGTCATTGAAAAGACGGAAGGATTCAACTGTAGTAGAGGAGGAAGAGTGTGTATTTACTAGCAGGTGATGATATGAAGTTACGAAATGTTTTAATTGCTGTCAGCGATATGGACAGAGCAATCCGATTTTATAAAGAAATATTTGGCATGCAGGTAATCCTAGACCAGGACGGAAATGTGATTATGTCTGAGGGATTGGTACTACAGGATGTAAAGATATGGCAGCGGTTCCTGGACACGGAGTTGATTCCAAAGAATAATATGACAGAGCTTTATTTTGAGGAACCTGACATAGAAGGTTTTGTTAAAAAGTTGGAAGGATCGGACTTTGAAATAGAGTATGTTAATGAGATGATGGAGCATTCATGGGGACAGAAGGTTGTCCGGTTTTATGATCCGGATGGAAATCTATCGAGGTTGGAACTCCGGTGAATTAGGAGCTGATGATATGGGTAACGAAAGCGGTACATGGATAATGTATGGTGTGGATTGGGATGATCCTGAATGCATTCATACAGTAGATGAAGCAATTGAATATATCAATAAAGTAGGATTCCTGCCGCTTTTCAAGAATGAAATTCTTGGATTTTCACTGGAGGAACGCACAGTTCCTGAGTACTGGTGGTGCGAAGATCCAAAGGTGGATCCGTGGTAAGCACTCCATCATGGATACCACATAAATGAAAAGCCTGCATTTCTGCAGGTTTTCAGATACATCGTATTTTGTTGTACATTGAAATTTTTATACTGACTTGAGCTTTGATTTGCTGCATTTATCCTGAACGAAATCAGACCACGGAAGTAACTTATCAAGGAAGTCAAGATTTTTATCGTCCATATGGTTAGGTATTTCGGAAAGCAACAGTTCAAGGTAATCATAGATGTTCAGATTGTTTGCTTTGGCAGTTTCTACAATACTGTAGATTACGGAACTGGCTTTCGCTCCGTTTGATGAAGAGATGATTACAAAGTTCTTTC
>JADYUL010000014.1 GCA_021531795.1 Lacrimispora saccharolytica | reverse complement strand
ATAATAAATATAACGGAGCGCGCAAAAGATGAAAATTATATGTAACAAGAATGATTTGATGAACGGCTTAAATATTGTTCTTAAGGCTGTATCAAATAAGTCAACAATGTCTATCCTTCAGTGTGTACTTTTTGATTGTACCAGAGGAGATATCAGACTTATTACAAATGATACCGAACTTGGAATTGAGACTGTTGTTCCTGGAACAATACTTGAAAAGGGAGTTGTTGCTTATGACGCCAATCAGATAAGTAATTATGTAAGAAGTCTTCCTGACAATGATATTACAATATATTCTGATGCAGATCTTAATACTCTGATTAGCTGTGAGAAAATAAAGTTTACTATTACAGGTAAGAACGGAGATGAGTTTACTTATCTTCCTAAGATAGAGAGAACAGAAGGAATATATTTATCGAAGATTAGTCTTAAGGATTTAATAAGACAGACAATATTCTCTATTGCTGATAACGATACAAATAAGATGATGAAAGGTGAGATGTTTGAAATAAACGGTGACACCTTAAGAGTTGTATCACTTGACGGACACAGAATATCCTGCAGAAGAATTAATCTTAAGAATTCTTATGAATACAGGAAGGTTATTATTCCCGGTAAAACATTAAATGAAATCAGTAAGATTATATCCAATAACGAAGATGAGGATGTAGTTATATATTTATCAAATAATCATGTATTGTTTGAGTTTGATGAGACAATCGTAGTATCAAGATTGATAGAAGGAGATTATTTTGATATTGATAAGATGTTGTCTGCAAACTTTGATATAAGTGTAAAGGTCAATAAAAAGAATTTCCTTGACTGTATAAGCAGAGCTACTCTTCTTGTCAAGGAAGGTGACAAGAAGCCTGTAATTGTTGATATCAATGATGAAAGCATAAATTTAAGAGTAAATTCTGCTATAGGAAGTATGCATGAAGAACTTGATTGTGAAAAAAAAGGTCAGGATATTAAGATCGGCTTTAATCCTAAGTTCTTAATTGATGCACTTAAGGTTATTGATGATGAAGATATTGTGATTCATATGGTTAATTCAAGAACTCCTTGCATCATTAAGGATGAAGAAGAGAACTATATTTATCTTGTATTGCCAATTAATTTTGTATAAAGCATGGAAACTGTAATCAAATTAAGAGAAGAATATATAAAGCTTGGTCAGGCTCTTAAGGCAGCGGGATTGGTTGATTCCGGTGTTGATGCAAAATTCGTGATTAATGACGGTATGGTTAGTGTTAACGGTCAGGTTGAATTGCAGCGTGGCAAGAAATTAACTGCCGGTGACAAGGTTGAGTATGACGGAAATGTCATTCTCATTGAGGAATAATATGATAATCAGCAGGTTAGAATTATCTGATTTTCGTAATTACAATGAACTGTCCATTAATTTAAGCAGTGGAACAAATATATTATTCGGAGATAATGCCCAGGGTAAAACCAATATACTTGAAGCAATATATTTATCTGCCACTACCAAATCTCATAAAGGCAGTAAGGATAGCGATATTATAAGATTTGGCAGTGAGGAAGCTCATATAAGAACCATTCTTTCAAACAATGAATATGAATCAAGAATTGATATGCATTTGAGGAAGAATAAATCTAAGGGAATTGCTATTGACGGTGTCAGATTAAAAAAGGCAAGTGAGCTTTTGGGACTTCTAAATGTTGTATTCTTTTCACCTGAAGATTTATCAATAGTTAAGGACGGTCCATCTGTCAGAAGAAGATTTATAGATATGGAATTATGTCAGCTTGATAAATTCTATATTTATAACCTAAATAATTACAATAAAATAATTAATCAGAGAAACAAATTACTTAAGGATATGGTCAATGTTCCTGAATTAAAGGAAACATTAAAAATCTGGGATATGCAGCTGATTAATTACGGAACAAAGATTATTGAAAGAAGAATATCCTTTATAAATAATCTCAATGAAATAATTAAGGATATTCACAAAAATCTTACCGGTGGAAGAGAAACACTTAAGATTAAGTATGAGCCAAACTCAACTTTAGATAATTATGAGAGCAGACTTAATAATTCAATAGATATGGATATCAGATATAAGTCTACCTCTATCGGACCTCACAGAGATGATATTTCATTTATTGTGAAGAAGGAAAACGGAGAAGAGATTGATATAAGGGTCTACGGTTCACAGGGACAGCAGAGAACAGCAGCTCTTTCTCTTAAGTTATCAGAGATAGAACTTGTAAAGAAAATAACAGGTGATACACCGGTATTATTACTTGATGATGTATTGTCAGAGCTTGATAACAACAGACAGAATTATCTGCTTGACAGTATAGGTAATATACAGACTATTATCACCTGTACAGGTCTTGATGAATTTGTTAATCACAGGTTCGAGATTGATAAGGTTTTTAAGGTTACCGATGGAAAACTGGAATCAATGGATTAAGTGGAGGAATAATGAGTACAGAAGTTAATCAGGAATATGGAGCCGATCAAATTCAGATTCTTGAAGGTCTTGAAGCAGTAAGAAAAAGACCCGGTATGTATATAGGTTCTACTTCTTCAAGAGGTCTTCATCATCTGGTTTATGAGATTGTTGATAACTCTGTAGATGAGGCTCTTGCCGGATGCTGTAGTGAAATTGATGTAACAATCAATGAAGATAATTCAATTACTGTAATAGATAACGGCCGTGGTATCCCGACAGACATTAATCATAAGTCAGGACGTCCTGCAGTTGAGGTAGTATTTACTATTCTTCACGCCGGAGGAAAATTCGGGGGTGGCGGATATAAGGTATCCGGCGGTCTTCACGGAGTTGGTGCATCAGTTGTTAATGCCCTGTCTAACTGGCTTGAAGTAGAGATATTCAAGGATGGAAAGATATATAACCAGAGGTATGAACGCGGTAAGGTTATGTATGACCTTAAAGTTATAGGTGAATGTCCAAATGATAAAACAGGAACGAAGGTAACCTTCCTTCCGGACGACACTATATTTGAAGAGACTGTCTATGAATACAATATTCTAAAGGACAGACTTAGGGAAACCGCTTTCCTTACCAAGGGATTAAAAATTTCTCTTCATGACATGAGAGATCTTGATGACAAAGGTAATCCAAGGACAAATGTATTCCACTATGAAGGCGGAATCAAGGAATTCGTTACTTACCTTAACAACAGCAAGACTCCTCTTTATAACAATATCCTTTATTTTGAGGGAACCAAGAATAATGTATATGTTGAAGTAGCCTTCCAGCATAATGATTCATACACTGAGAATGTTGCTTCTTTCGTAAATAACATTATTACACCTGAGGGAGGTACTCACCTTGTAGGATTCAGAAATGCCATAACCAAGACCTTTAATGATTACGCAAGACAGAATAAGATCTTAAAGGATGCAGACCAGAATCTTACAGGTGATGACATAAGAGAAGGACTTACAGCCATAATCTCAATTAAGGTTGAGGAACCACAGTTTGAGGGTCAGACCAAGCAGAAGCTTGGTAATTCAGAGGCAAGAGGAGCTGTCGAGAGCATAGTATCCGAACAGCTTACATATTTCCTTGAACAGAATCCTTCCGTTGCCAAGATTATCTGTGAGAAGTCAATCCTTGCTCAGAGAGCAAGGGAGGCTGCGAGAAAAGCACGAGAATTGACACGCAGGAAAACCGCACTTGATGGACTTGCTCTTCCGGGTAAGCTTTCAGACTGCTCGGATAAAAACCCTGAAAATTGTGAGATTTTCATAGTCGAGGGAGATTCTGCCGGTGGTAGTGCCAAGAAAGCCAGAAGCAGGGCAACACAGGCTATCCTTCCACTTAGAGGAAAAATTCTAAATGTTGAGAAGGCAAGACTTGATAAGATATTAAGCAATGCGGAAATAAGATCAATGATCACTGCCTTCGGTACCGGTATTCATGATGATTTTGATATAAGCAAGCTTAGATATCACAAGATTATTATCATGACAGATGCGGATGTTGACGGTGCTCACATTGCCACACTTATGTTAACCTTCCTTTACAGATTTATGCCGGACCTTATCAAGAACGGATATGTATATCTGGCTCAGCCACCTTTATATAAGCTTGAGAAGAATCGAAAAATATGGTATGCCTACTCGGATGATGAATTATCAAAGATAATTCAAGAGGTAGGCAGAGACCAAAATAATAAGATTCAGAGATATAAAGGTCTTGGTGAAATGGATGCCGAGCAGCTGTGGGAGACAACAATGGATCCTTCAAGCAGAATCCTTCTTCAGGTCAACATGAATGAGGATTCTGAATCTGAGCTTGATCTTACATTCACAACACTTATGGGTGATAAGGTTGAACCAAGAAGAGAATTTATTGAAGAGAATGCCAAGTATGTTAAGAATCTTGATATTTAACTGATATCAGGTATAGAGAGAAAAAGAAATGGACGTAACATTAATTGACCAGATCAAACAGGTAGATCTTAAGAAGACCATGGAAGACAGTTATATCGACTATGCCATGAGTGTAATTGCATCAAGAGCCCTACCTGATGTAAGAGATGGATTAAAACCTGTTCAGAGAAGAGTTCTCTTCTCCATGAAGGAACTGAGCAATACTCCTGACAAGCCTCACAGAAAATGTGCGAGAATTGTCGGTGATACAATGGGTAAATATCACCCACATGGAGACAGCTCAATATACGGTTCCTTAGTTAACATGGCTCAGGAGTGGAATTTCAGATATCCGCTTGTAGACGGACATGGTAATTTCGGTTCTGAGGATGGTGACGGAGCAGCTGCCATGCGATATACTGAGGCCAGACTCTCTAAGATAAGCATGGAACTGTTATCGGGACTTGATAAGAACACGGTTGACTTTATCCCTAACTTTGATGAGACGGAAATGGAGCCTACCGTGCTTCCTGCCAGATTTCCCAATCTGCTTGTTAACGGAACAACGGGAATAGCAGTCGGTATGGCAACCAATATACCTCCTCATAACTTAAGGGAGGTAATTTCTGCTGTAGTTAAGATTATTGATAATAAGATTAACGAGGACAGGGAAACAGAAATAGATGAGATTCTGCCTCTTGTCAAAGCTCCTGATTTTCCAACAGGCGGAACGATTCTCGGTACCAGAGGAGTTGAGGAAGCCTACAGAACCGGAAGAGGCAAGATTAAGGTAAGAGCTGTATGCAATATTGAGACTCTTGAGAATGGTAAGACTCAGATTATTGTTACAGAGCTTCCATATATGGTTAATAAAGCTAAGCTTATTGAGAAGATAGCTGAGCTTCATAAGGATAAGAAGATTGACGGACTCACAGATATAAGAGATGAGTCCAACAGAGAAGGAACCAGGGTAGTAATCGAGCTTAGAAGAGATGTTAATGCCAATGTATTCTTAAATAAGCTTTATAAGCATACCCAGCTCCAGGATACCTTCGGTGTGATTATGCTTGCTCTTACCAACAATCAGCCAAAGGTTATGAATCTTCTTGATATTCTTCTGTATTATCTTAAGCATCAGGAAGAGGTTGTTACCAGAAGAACTCAGTTCGATCTTGACGAAGCTGAGAGGAAGGATCATATTTTACAAGGTCTGCTTATTGCTCTTGATAATATAGATGAGGTAATAAGCATAATCCGTAACTCTGCCAATACTCCTGAAGCCAAGGAGAAGTTGATAGAAAGATTCGGCTTATCTGATGCACAGTCCCAGGCAATAGTTGATATGAGACTGAAAACTCTGACAGGTTTGGAATCTGAGAAGATCGAAGAGCAGCACAGGGAACTGGTTAAACTTATAGGAGAATTAAAGGCAATTCTTGGAGATAAGAAGATTCTTCTTGGAGTAATCAAGGATGAAATTACAACTATTGCCGAAAAGTTCGGAGATGACAGAAGAACCAAGATAGGCTTTGATGATGATGATATCTCTATTGAAGATATGATTCCTGATGAGAATGTGGTTATTGCCATGACCAACCTTGGATATATTAAGAGAATGACAATGGACAATTTCCATTCTCAGAACAGAGGCGGTAAGGGCATTAAGGGTATGTCTACGATCAATGATGATTACATCGAAGATTTACTTATGACCAATACCCACAATGATGTCATGTTCTATACCAACTTAGGCAGGGTATACAGACTTAGAGGCTATGAGATACCCGAGGCCGGAAGAACAGCAAGAGGAACCGCAATAATTAATCTTCTGCAGCTCCAGCCGGGTGAGAAGATATCAGCTATGATACCACTTACCAGTATAGAGGAGCATAAGAACCTGTTCTTCATTACCAAGAAGGGTATATGTAAGAAGACATCCATTCAGGAATTTGCCAATATAAGAAAGAACGGACTTATCGCAATCAACATCAATGAGGATGATGAGCTTATCGATGTTAAGACCACAGATAAGGATAATATGATATTCATTGTTACAAAGAATGCAATGTGTATCGAGTTTAAAGAAACTGATGTCAGATGTACTTCACGTAATTCAATAGGAGTTAAGGGTATTAATCTTGATGAGGGAGACGAAGTAGTCGGAATGCAGATTGATACTCAGGGTGAGTCGCTACTGCTTGTAACCGAGAATGGTATCGGTAAGAGAACTTCTCTTGATAAATTCAGAGTTCAGAAGAGAGGAGGCAAGGGACTTAGATGCTATAAGCTTAATGATAAGACCGGACATGTTGTCGGAGTTAAAGCTGTTAATGACAATCATGAGATAATGATGATAACAAATGAGGGAATCATTATTCAGATCAGAATGAGCGACTTAAGAGAGCTTGGAAGAGTAACAAGCGGAGTTAAGCTTATGGATCTTGCAGAGAATGTCAAGATTGCCAAAATTGCCAAGGTAAGAGATGAAATCTCTGAGGATGAGGCAGTAATTAATTCTGATAAAGTTAATGACAATGATTTTGATGAAACTGATGCAGAAGTATCTGATGAAGATTAATTAAAATTTTATAGGTCGCCGGGATTTCCCGGCGACCTAATTGTGCAATATACAATTAATGGTACTATTATGAACTGGAAGAATATCCTATGCGAAGACAGAATAAGGCAATTCAGCAAACCAACGTCTTCGAGAGATTTACGAACTGAATTTGAGAAGGATTATCACAGAATTATTTCCAGTGCTGCCTTCAGGCGACTCCAGGATAAGACACAGGTTTTTCCACTTGATAAGAATGATTATGTTAGAACCAGACTGACCCACAGCTTAGAGGTCAGCTCCTTTGCAAGGTCGCTGGGACAGAGTGTAGGACAGAGTATTATTAACAATAATCTTAGCAGTGATTTTTCTTATGAGCAGAGAGAATCAATCTCTGACATACTCGAATGTGCCGGTCTTATTCATGATATAGGTAATCCCCCTTTCGGTCATTTCGGAGAGAGCGCGATTCAGGACTGGTGTAAGAATAATTTTAATAAACTTATCTATAAGGGAAAACCCATAGATGAAATATTAAGTGATGAGCAGAAGAATGATTTCTATCATTTCGAGGGTAATGCCCAGGCACTCAGAGTAGTAAGTAAGCTTCATTTCTTAGTTGATGAAAACGGAATGAATCTGACCAAGGCACTACTCAGTACCATAATCAAATATCCCGTAAATTCTACAGGTATTGATAAGTATTCCGGAAATATCAGAACAAAAAAGATGGGATATTTCGATGCGGATAAAGATATATTTGAGAATGTAGATGCTTCTGTAGGAAGCAATGGAAACAGAAATCCATTAACATATCTTCTTGAAGCGGCAGATGATATTGCCTATCTTACAGCCGATATTGAGGATTCACTAAAAAAGGGAATGATATCGCTTGACACCCTTATTCTTGAGGTAAACGAAAGAATAAGTAAGAGTCAGAATAAAGAAGCGGCAGATTTTGCCGGTCAGTGTCTGGAGAAGTTAAATAAAAAATATGAGAAGGCAACTGATAAGAATCTGTCGGAACCGGACGTATATGCCATTGAGAACTGGATGGTAATAGTTCAGGGTCAGGTGCTTCAGTTAGTTACTGATTGCTTTGTTGATAATTACGAAAGTATTATGGCGGGCACTTTTGCAAAAAGCTTAATTGAAGAATCTAAGGCAGGCTTACTTATGAATATTCTCGGGGATATTGCGTTTAAGTATACATTTACAAGTAAGCCTATATACAAATTGGAGATTGCGGCGGATACGATACTCAATTTCCTGCTTGATAAGTTCATGAAGGCGATATTGTATTACGATACAGATGAGAAATTAAGTGTTGTTGACAAGAAAATAATATCCATGATTTCCAGGGATTATATGCATATATATCATTACTATTCAGAGGGAAAAAGTGAGAGTGACAGACTGTATCTGAGACTTTTGCTTGTTACGGATTACATATGCGGAATGACAGACAGCTTTGCTAAGAACCTGTACCAGGAGTTCAATGGATTGATATAAGAAGGTAGAACATGGAAGCATACAGTATATTAAAAGATTTGGCCATTATTGTTATTTTTGCCAAGATATTCGGAATTGTTGCAAGGAAGCTCAAGGCTCCCCAGGTAGTAGGTGAGATTATTGCGGGACTGATTATAGGTCCCTGTATTCTTGGTCTGGTTCAGCAGACTGAATTCATTACTCAGATGGCGGAGATTGGTGTAATTCTTCTTATGTTCTCCGCAGGACTCGGCACGGACTTAAAGGAGTTACTCAGAACCGGACCGGTGGCATTCTTAATAGCACTTGTCGGAGTGTTTGTACCCTTATTGGGAGGAACACTTCTTTACATGGGCTTCTATGGTGTATCACCGCTTGGTTCAGAGGAATTCTATAAGGCTGTATTTATCGGAGTAATCATGACAGCAACCAGTGTAAGTATCACTGTTCAGACTCTTAAAGAGCTTGGAAAGCTTAAGAGTAAGGTCGGAGTGACTATTCTTAGTGCTGCAATAATAGATGATGTAATCGGTATTATCGTACTTACCTTTGTTGTAGGCTTTAAAAATCCGCAGAACAATCCGTTAAGCGTAATAATTAATACGGTGCTGTTCTTCGTATTTGCAATATTGGTTGGTTTTGTATCATACAAGGTATTCAAGTGGGTGGACCAGAAATATCCGCACACAAGAAGAATCCCAATTGCGGGAATGGCTTACTGCTTTGCGCTTGCATATATAGCGGAGAGGTACTTCGGAATTGCAGATATTACAGGAGCATATGTAGCCGGAATTATCCTTTGCTCAATCAATGACTCAGATTACATTGCAGAGAAGATGGATATCAATTCATACATGCTTTTTGGTCCGATATTCTTCGCCAGCATTGGACTTAAGACAGATATCAGCCAGATGAGCATGAGCCTGCTCCTCTTCTCAATAGGATTCGTAATTGTAGCACTGATAAGTAAGATTATCGGCTGTGGACTTGTGGCAAAGGTGTGCAGATTCTCCAATTCAGATTCGATTAAGATAGGTATCGGCATGATGACCAGAGGTGAGGTTGCACTTATTGTTGCTCAGAAGGGACTGGCTGTGGGATTACTTACGGATGTATATTTTACCTGTGTAATTCTGCTTATCATTGTTTCTTCGATTGCAACACCTATCCTGTTAAAATTATTATATGCTAAAGAGGATACAGGAAAAGCGACAAGAGACCATGAGGCCTTTCTGTACAGAAATGATCGGGAAGAGGGTTAATGAAGGATATAGAATATATAGATTTAGATATAATTGAGCCTGATGTTAAGCAGACAGAGACTAAGAGGGCGGAAAGAAAAAGCTCAAACAGGAGACGAAAGAAGAAAAAAAGATATGTGGGATATGTTATCCTGTCACTTCTTTTAATCACTTCCGTAACAGTCGGCTCGCTCTATGCGTACCTTTACTATGATGAGAAGAAGGATTTGGAGAAAGCCATTCAGAATGCCGAGCAGGCAACAGAGGATTATGAAGAGCTCTTATTAGAACTTGAGAGTGACGGATATATCCCCAAGGATGAAGTTGATAATATGATCAATCAGAATACGGTTAGTATCAAGGATAAGATACGCAGTTATCTTGAGAACGGAGACGGTGTACTTATGATGCTTGAGAATCTGTATGATGATATGATTGTTGTTCCGAATTCCGGCAGATACAACTTTTTCAATATTGATAGCACACTTAAGGCAAGTGAGATAGATAAGTCAAAGCTTTGCTATCCTGTTAAGAATGAAGAGACCGGAAAATATGAGGGTGAGGCCTCATATGACGATGGCAGTGTAAAAGCCAAGAAGGTCATTGACGTATCCAAGTTCCAGGGAGATATCGACTGGCAGAAGGTTAAGGACGACGGAGTTGAAGCAGCCTATATAAGACTTGGTTACAGAGGCTATTCGTCAGGAGAAATTGTTGTTGATGAGAAATACGAAGATAATATTTCAGCCTGCAACGATATTGGACTGGACTGTGGTGTTTACTTCTTTACAGAAGCATTGAATGAAGATGAGGCCAGGGAAGAGGCTGACTTCTGTATAGAGAATCTGGGTGAATATTCTACTACACTACCCATAGCAATCGATGTCGAAGAGTCGGCCAATGTAAGTAAATCAAGAACCAAGGATCTGTCTGTGGAGCAGAGGACTCTCAATGTGATAGCCTTCTGTGAAAGAATACGGGAAAAGGGTTATGAGCCTATCATATACGGTAATCTCAAGTCACTTATGATAATGACGGATTTAAGCAAATTGGAAGAATATGACAAGTGGTTCGCCTATTATCATTATCCGTTAAGATTTCCGTATAAGATAAAGATGTGGCAGTATTCTGCTACAAGAAGAGTTGACGGAATAGAAGGAGATGTAGATCTTAATCTGATGTTCTACTAGGAGACTTATGAAGAAAATTATACTAACGGGTGGTGGAACCGCAGGCCATGTAACGCCGAATATTGCCTTGCTTGATAGCCTTAAGGAGAATGATTTTGAGGTAAGCTATATAGGTTCATATAACGGAATAGAGAAGAGTCTTATTGAAAAAGAGAATATTCCCTATTATGGGATAGCTACGGGTAAGCTCAGGAGATACTTTGATTTAAAGAACTTTACGGATATCTTCAGGGTTCTGAAAGGATACTTCGAGAGTAAGAAGCTTCTAAAAGAATTAAAGCCTGACATAGTATTCAGTAAGGGCGGTTTTGTTGCAGTACCGGTTGTAAGGGCAGCAGCAAAGCTTAAGATTCCGTGTGTAATTCATGAATCGGATATGACGCCCGGACTTGCCAACAGGTTATGTATCCCGGTTGCGGCTAAGGTATGCTGCAACTTCCCTGAGACGGTAAGTATGTGTCCCGCCAACAAGGCAGTATATACAGGCTCACCCATAAGGTCGCAGCTTTTTGACGGTGACAGGGAGAGAGGCCGTGTTTTATGCGGATTCGATACGGATAAACCGGTAATAATGATAATCGGAGGCTCCCAGGGAGCTGCAAGCATCAATCAGAATGTCAGGGAATGCCTGGACAGACTGTTGGACAGATTCAATATTGTTCACCTGTGCGGCAAGGACAAGGTAGACAACATGATGCTTGATATTAAGGGATATAAGCAGTTCGAATACTTGAACGATGAGCTTAAGGATGTATATGCCTTGGCCGATATCGTAATCTCAAGAGCGGGTGCCAATGCCATTATGGAAATCTTAGCACTGAGTAAGCCCAATATCTTAATTCCGCTTGCTTCGGGAAGCAGGGGAGATCAGCTGCTTAATGCCGCCTCCTTTGAGGAAAAGGGATATTCCATGGTTATTAAAGAGGAGGCCCTCGACCCCGGCTGCATGATTGACACGATAAATAAGCTTTATGAAAACAGGGAAGAATATATCGCGAATATGAAAAAACAGGCAGCGATTAATCCTGTTGACAAAATAATAGGTATTATTCTGGAGGAAGTATGAAGATAGTAGAACTAGACAGAGAGACTCTGGGGTATGATATTGATACCTCCGTTCTCAAAACCATTGGAAGCTTCGAGGAGCATGAAGCTGCAGACCTTGAGACTACAAGGGAATATATTAAGGACGCTGACGTTATCATCTTTAATAAGACTAAGATGAATGAGGAGCTTCTAAAGGATGCTCCCAATGTTAAGCTACTTGCAATAACCGCAACAGGCTTTGATAATATTGACCTTGAGTATTGCAAGAGCAGGGGAATCGCCGCAGCCAATGTTAAGGCTTATTCAACACCGGCGGTTGCACAGCATACCTTTGCAATGGCACTCTTTATTCTTGAGAAGATAAGCTACTATGACGAATATGTAAAAAGTGGCAAGTACTCATCGCAGTCAGGCTTTTGCAATTTTGATGAGAAATACAATGAGCTTAGCGGCAAGACCTGGGGAATTATCGGAATGGGCAATATAGGAAGAAGTGTTGCTAAGATTGCCGAGGCCTTCGGCTGCAAAGTAATCTTCTATTCCGCTTCAGGCAACAGCACCTGCACAGATTATGAGAGGGTAGATCTTGATACCCTTCTTAAGGAATCGGACGTATTATCAATCCATTGTCCACTGTCGGACAGAACAAGGAATCTGATTAACCGTGATACCTTAAAGCTTATGAAGAAAAGTGCGATTCTTATTAATGTTGCAAGAGGTCCGGTTGTAAACGATGCAGATTTGGCCGAAGCACTAAATAACGGAACAATCGCAGGCGCAGGTCTTGATGTACTTGGAGTTGAGCCTATGGAGAAGGACAATCCGCTTGGACTTATCAAAGACAGCAGAAAGCTTCTCATAACTCCGCACATGGCATGGGCAAGCGTTGAATCAAGACAGAGATGCTTTGATGAGGTATTATTAAACATCAAGGCTTTTATTGAAGGCAGAGAGAGAAACAGATTAGTATAAGGAGAAAACATGAGCGAAATTAAAGACATCAATCTGTACGAATCGGGAGAAAGAAAAATTGAATGGGTTAAGAGAAACTGTGACCTTCTTCGTATGCTTGAAGAGGAGTTTAGTGTAACGAAGCCTTTTAGCGGCAAGAAGGTGGCACTGTCAGTTCATCTTGAAGCCAAAACCGCATATCTGTGCAAGGTTTTGGCTGCAGGCGGAGCTGAGATGTACATCACCGGCTCCAACCCACTGTCTACCCAGGACGACGTTGCAGCAGCTCTTGTTAAGGCAGGTCTTAACGTATTCGCATGGCACGGAGTAACTGATGAAGAATACTCAAGACACATCAGAAGTGTCTTAAGTGTAGGTCCCAATATCATTATCGACGATGGCGGTGACCTTGTTCACATGATGCATACCGAATTCAGAGACTTAATCCCGAATGTTATCGGAGGATGTGAGGAGACAACAACAGGTATTATCAGACTTGAGGCAATGAATAGGAAGAATGAGCTCAAGTTCCCTATGGTCAGAGTAAACAATGCAGACTGCAAGCACCTCTTCGATAACAGATACGGTACAGGCCAGTCAGTGTGGGATGGAATCAACAGAACAACTAATCTTATCGTTGCAGGCAAGTATGTGGTAGTAGCAGGCTATGGCTGGTGCGGTAAGGGTGTTGCCATGAGAGCCAAGGGTCTTGGAGCCAAGGTTATCGTAACCGAGGTTAACCCGGTTAAGGCAATCGAGGCTATCATGGACGGCTTTGATGTGATGCCTATGAGAGAGGCAGCAGCCTTAGGAGACTTCTTTGTAACAGTAACAGGCTGTGACAAGGTCATCAGCACTGAAGACTTCAAAGTTATGAAGGACGGAGCAATCCTGACCAACGCCGGACATTTCGACTGTGAGGTTGATATGGCAGGCCTTCGTGCAATGGCAGTAGAATCTAAGGAGATGCGAAACAATATCATGGGCTACAAGCTGCCTACAGGTCAGTGGATCTGTGTAATCGCAGAGGGAAGATTGGTTAACCTTGCTGCAGGTGACGGACATCCTGCAGAGATTATGGACATGAGCTTTGCGATCCAGGCACTGTCTGCCAAGTATCTGGTTGAGCATCAGGGAGAGCTTGACAGCATGCTCATTGATGTTCCTACAGATGTGGATATGGATGTAGCAGCAAGAAAGCTTGCATTTATGGGCAAAAAAATAGATAAGCTTACCGCAGAGCAGGAAGCTTATCTGAATGCATCATTATAATTATCTGTTATAGATAGAATTAAGATTATTATCTTTGCGACTGACAAAGATTTCAGAGAAGGCGGGTAGAAATCCTGATTTCACTCCCACGCTTCTGCTTAGAGCGTGAGATTCGGCTGTGCCGTAGAAGGGTAGATAACCGTCTTCTCTTATTTTCTGTTTAACTCCTCTGACAAGGCGTGTGGCAAGACCCTCTCCACGGTAAGCCGGAAGAACATCAATACCTATCTGTCTGGTATATAGACCGTCCAGACTTGCGCCACTCATTCCTTTATAGAAGCCTTTACCGTCGGGAGCGCCGAGACCATATACATCGGGCTGAGTAGGCGAGTAACAGAGAGCATTGTTAAAAGGATTCTTATCCTTAAATGCCGCAATCTCATCCTCACTAAACCACTTCCAGTCAGACGGGATCTCAATAGTGTAATCATCCTCATCGGGCAGGAAGTAAATATGTGTATCCACAATCTCACGATTGAACTCATTAAGAATACAGTCAATCTTCCTAAGCCTTCCGTAGTTAAAGAACCACTCGGCCGGATAATCCTTCAGTATCTCAATAAAGCCGTCAATCGTATCCTCATTGGCCATAACATAGGCCGTTCCCATGAACACCACGACTCTGAAGAAGGGGTCCATCTTATTAATCACGCGTGAGCCCGGAAGCACCACAGAGGGTGCTATATACAGATCATCCTTGACCTTAATTGCTTCCGATACATTACAGTCAAGATAGATCTGCTTAAGCATTGTATCAAAATCATTCTTACTTATTCTCATGAATATCCTCTTCCTATTTTCCTATTATTTTTTTCAGGTACGGAATCTTACCGATTAACATTGACAGTATTAGTGACAAGGCGGCTACGATCACCGTTTCCAGAATGTTGCGCAAGGCAGAATAGGAAAGAGGATCGGTTATCTGTCTAAATAACAGTATTGTTGTATACCCGCTAATCAGATAGATTCCCAGGCTGTATCTTCCCATACGGGAAAAGAGCGGGAATTTATATTTTGGAATCAATTTGGTTAAGAGCTTAAACAGCAGTATAAAGAAAATGCTGCCCGCAAAGCCGATAACGGTTCTGTATATATCAATAATTAACTGTTTATACCAGATATTCTTGGTAATCCGATAGCCGCTTACATAAATAAAGGCTTCTCTCCTGTATGGCAGAAACAGGATAATAAATACCAGTCCGCAGAGCAGTACCGTAAGCGGAAGTCTCTCATATACTTTACTTAGCCGCGAAGTCAGTAGCTCGTAATTTTTACAGAAAAGATATGCTGTCACATAGAAGGTGAGCATGTATTTGTAAGCGTGGAGGTTATATCCGTCGGGAATGAAGAAGAGAGACAGATATATTATTCCATATGCAATCAGTCTGTCATTGAGGCAATATCTTACGACAAAGACAACAGAAAAGCAAATAATCATGGACCAGAGGAACCAGTGGTTGGTGACAAGCCTTCTTAAGAACATAGTGATGAAGCTAAGCGGAGTATAAGTCAGGTAGCCCAGATTAACATTTATTACGGCTTCTCGGATGCATTCAAACAATGTCCAGACAAATATCGGGATGAAGTAGGTGCCAATTTTTCTTAGAAGAAGTGTAGTTCTTTGCATATCTCTGTCTGCTTTAGCTAACGAGATGCAGGCAAAGTAGCCGGCGATCAAGGCAAACAGCGGCATATGGAAGCTGTATATAAACTGATAGATTTTATCATCAAAGTAAGACATGTTTGCTGAGAAGTCGTAGCCGTTGCCCTCCTGGATGCAGTGTCCGTAGACGACCATAAGAATGGCGAAGCCTCTCACTATGTCAGGTAATAAATCCCTTTCCTTTTTCATGGCATCTCCTTGTGATTCTAATAAGAATATGATAACATATCTAGGACGGAGGTAAAGTCATGAACGGTACATTTTTGATACTGGCAGGCGGGCTGTTGGTAATAATCATAGCAGTAGTAATTGTAGCAGCGGTAAGCTCGGTTATCTCGGCAGTAGCCGGTGATGTAGAAGACGAAGAAGAATAATGAGGGGTCTCAACGATGTTGGGACTCTTTTTTGTTTCAGGTTAGGGGGAGTTAAGGGCTATGGATTACGAGGATATTATTGATTATGAATATAAGGGCAGCAGAAGACCGGATAAGATGAGCAGCAGAAACAGGGCGGCTCAGTTTGCTCCTTTTGCTGCACTGAGCGGACATGACAGGGCAATAAAGAATACGGAAATGGAAGCAGAATATATCGCAGAGAATGAAAACAAAGGCGAAACTTATTACGATGATTGATGCGATTAAGGTTTTATGGTTAACAATCTGGTCTTATAAAAAATACTCAAATTGACAATATTAATAATACCTGATGTGTTGTATCTTAGGTCTATCAGAAATACGTAAGGAGATAGACTATGAAAAATGAAAAATTGCAGAAGGTAGTATTTACCGGTGTATTTGCTGCATTGTCATATGTAGTATTTACATTTTTACAGATTAAGATTCAGCTTCCCGGAGGAGATGCAACATCCATTCACTTAGGTAATGCGGTATGTGTACTCGGAGCTTTGATTCTCGGCGGACTCTACGGAGGACTCGGTGGTTCAATAGGAATGACAATAGGAGACCTCTTTGATCCACAGTATATTATTTACGCGCCCAAGACTTTTGTACTTAAGCTTTGTATCGGACTTATCACAGGTCTTGTAGCACATAAGCTTGGACATATCTCAACAGAGACAGATAAAAATAAGGTTCTTAAGTGGACCATTCTTGCTGCAGTATCGGGATTGTTGTTCAATGTAATCTTCGATCCGCTCGTAGGCTATTTCTACAAGATAGTGATTATCGGCAAGCCTGCAGCAGAGGTTACTCTTGCATGGAATGTTGCCAGCACTTCAATCAATGCTGTTATATCAACAATCGTATCCGTTGTTGTATACATGGCTCTGAGACCGGCACTCAAGAAAGCAGGACTGTTCTTCGAAATCGGCAAGAAGAGTGAATAATATAAAGCCTTCAAGTTACTACACATAATTAACGCCCGCAGACTAAGATGTTTGCGGGCGTTCTTGCATTAGGCCCTCTCAAGTGTTACGATATTTCTGTATGTGAATTAAGTAGAGAGGATATTATGATTCAGATAATTATACAGATTGGTGTCGGAGTCGGCATAGCCATTCTCCTGATATTTATTATAAACAGAATATTCAACAGACTATACAGGGTGAACCAGGGTATTCACCTTAAGTTCTTCAGAAGTCTCGCCAACGGATTGGTAGGCATAATTACAATATATTACTGCTGCTCACTGTTCAGCACGACCAAAGAGATTACCAAGCTTCTGTTACAGAGTGGTACCGTTATTGTGGCACTCATCACCTTCGCGGCACAGCAGGCCCTGGGTAATGTGATTAGCGGCTTCTCAATATCCATGACCAAGCCCTACAAGGTGGATGATAAGGTCAAGGTAATTTCGGGAGGCTCCGTACTTGCAGAAGGTAAGATCACGGATGTAACAATAAGGCATACCATTATCAGGACTTTCGACGGACAGTCTGCCATTATTCCAAACAGTGTCATGGATTCATCTGTTATCATGAATACCAACTATACGGAAAATGTGGGCAACTTCTTAGAGATTGAGATATCCTACGATTCGGATCCGGACAAAGCGATAGATATCATGAAGAGGCTAATCCTTTCACATCCTCTTACCATTAACGGAGAGGATACTTCAATCTTCGTTAACAGATACACAGCTAACGGCATGGTGCTTAAGACCTCAGTGTGGACCAAGACATTGGATGACAACTTCAAGGCCTGCAGTGATTTAAGAAAGAGTCTGGTTAAGGAATTTGCCGAAAACTCCATTACCATTCCTTATCAGACAATTACTATCGACAAATAATTATGAGCTTTAACATTGTATTACATCAGCCGGAGATTCCGGCCAACACCGGCAATATCGGGCGTACCTGTGTAGCCACAGGTACCTCTCTTCATCTGATTGAACCCCTGGGCTTCAGACTGGATGAGAGATCGATTAAGAGAGCCGGAATGGACTATTGGGACAAAATAGATCTTCACAGATATATTAACTATGATGAATTCGTCGTGGCTAATCCGGGCGCAAGAATCTGGTATGCCACGACCAAGGCGCACAAATGCTACAGCGATGTGCAGTTCTTAGACGGAGACTATATCATGTTCGGTAAGGAAAGTGCAGGAATACCGGAGGAGATACTGGTAGACAACGAAGAATTCTGTATACGCATACCGATGCTTGATGACATCAGAAGTCTTAACTTATCAAACTCCGCAGCCATCGTATTATACGAGGCGCTTAGACAGACAGAATTTCAATCAATGGAGAAGACGGGACACCTTCACAGACTGAACTGGAAGGATGCTTAGAGGAGGTAATTATGGTATATGTATTTATGGCAAACGGTACTGAGGAAATAGAGAGCCTGACCGTCGTTGACCTGCTTAGAAGAGTAGGAATAGATGTGCTCACCGTTTCAATTACGGGTGAGAAGATAATAAAGGGAGCCAGAGGAATAGAGATAGTCTGCGATAAGCTGCTTGACGAAATAGATAATGATGCAGACTGTCTGGTATTACCCGGCGGTATGCCCGGAACCACCAACCTGGAAAAGTGCGGGGTACTGATGGATATGGTAAGAGCTCAGAATGAGAAGAAAAAGTTAGTTGCAGCAATCTGCGCCGCACCTACAATACTTGGTCATATCGGTCTTCTTAAGGAGCATAAGGCATGCTGCTATCCCAACATGGAGGGAGAGCTTGACTGCAGGGAGGTGACCTATTCAAATGTAACGGTATCTGACAATATCATTACAAGCAGAGGCTTAGGTACTGCAATAGATTTTTCCCTTACAATAACAGAGCTATTAACAAACAAGGCGACAAGCGACTCGTTGGCTTCTAAGATAGTGTATAACAAATAATAGTAGGAGAATTCTTCATGAAGAGAAAAACAGTAAGTGTTCTTATCGCTCTTTCATTAACAATGCTTCTTACTGCCTGCGGCAGTGAGGCAAGCGTCGATGCTGAGACCAATCCCGAAGGAAATATAAGTACTGCAGAGGCTTCCGCGAATGAGGACGATACAGCTGCGGATAATACAGAAGCAGAGGCAACGGGTGAGAGCACGGGCGGCAATTATATATCTCCGCTTCCGGTAACGGTGGATCTGTCTAATCCTGAGGATATGGTAGCACCGGTAAAGTTTATTAAGGATGGCTTCAACACGGAGAGTGGAGAGCTTACCTTTACGATGTATTCCATCGACAGATATGATTCGGTTCAGATAAGCATGCTTCAGATAGGAGACATCCTCAAATATGACGGCGCAGATATTAAGGTCGAATCAATAGAGGATGTGAACGGAAGCCTTGTGATAAACGGCGGATTAGAGCTTGGCGGCTGTGACCTCAAGCCCGATGATGGCGGTACCTATGTAGGTCAGGGCATGGATGACTACCCGACCTATACCGAAATCGGTGTTCTTACACTGCCCTTAAGTGAAGCGCTAATATTCAGCGACGCAATAGATGACCCCAACAACCCCAGGCAGGTGAACAAGGAGGGTCTTGCGGATTACCTTGAGGGACTGGATGAATCGGACGGCAAATATTTCTTCCCGGGCAATACCACACTTGAGATCAGAAACAGTCAGATAATCAATATCACAAGAAGATGGGTGCCCTAAGCAGAGGACAGATATGAGTATAGTAATGAGCATTCTTGATATACTTGGCACGGTAGCCTTCTCCCTGTCGGGTGCCATAGAAGCCATGAAGAAGAGGATGGATATGCTGGGCGTACTTGTGCTCGGTCTTATCACTGCAGTCGGTGGCGGAATAATAAGGGATATAATAATCGGCAGGTTTCCTCCCACGGTATTTCGTAGCCCTAACAATGCCTTAATTGCGATAATCACGGCCCTGACAGCATTCTTGGTTGCCGCGATTTTCAATAAGAAGAGCATCTGGAAGGCGGGCGTGCTCAACTGGATATTGTATATCTCAGACGCCATAGGACTCGGTGCCTTCACGGTTCACGGAATCCGGTTTGTTGAGCATAATACAGGCTATACAAGCTTTGCCCTGCTATTGTTTGTCGGAGTGATCACAGGTGTCGGTGGCGGAATCTTAAGAGATATATTCGCAGGCAACATGCCCTTCATATTCAGGAAGCATGTCTATGCGACGGCCTCAATTGCGGGCGCACTGTGTTATCTCCTTCTTAGCAAAATCGCGGGAACTGAGATATCGACCGTTGTCAGTGTGTTGTTGGTGGTGGTAATCAGAATTCTGGCGACAAAATATGAATGGAATCTGCCAAGAGTAAACTTAGAGGATAATAAAGATAATCAGGAGGTAATATGAGATATTCATACAAAACACGAGGAACCTGTTCACAGGTTATTAATTTCAATATTGACGGTAATGTAATCACGGACATCGAATTCATCGGCGGCTGCAACGGCAATCTTAAGGCAGTCTCAAAGCTCTGCGACGGTATGACGGTTGAGGAGATTGAGAGTAAGCTTTTGGGCAATCAGTGCGGTATGAGGGGAACCTCCTGCGCAGACCAGTTTGCCAAGGCCGTAAGAGAGGCCTTAGAAACAACAAAGTAAACTTTGAGTTCTTAATATGAGCAATAAGAGATTTATCACAATTTTTCTTACAATTCTATTGGGTGGATTGATATTTATTGGGGCGGCTAATTTTTTAGTCGACCCTATTTTCCATTATCATGCTCCTCTAAATAAGATTTCCTATACAATGGATGATGAACGCTATCAGAATAACGGAATCATGAAGCACTTTGATTATGACTGTATAATCACGGGTACCTCCATGGTGGAGAATACGAAGGCCTCACTTGTGGACTCGCTTTTTGATGTGAAGTCCGTTAAGACCTGTTTCATGGGTGGCTCCTACAGGGAGATAAGCGAGAATATCAGAGTTGGACTTAAGAACAATCCCAAGGTTAAGCTGGTAATCAGGGCTACGGATGTATTCGATTTAATCTCCGATGCAGACAAGCATCCGAGTACCGACCCCAATTCAACCTTTGAATACCCCTTCTACATCACGGATGACAATCTGATAAACGATGTGGAATATCTGTTAAACAAGTCTCTGCTGTCGGACACCGTTAAGGCGGTAACCAATACATTAAAGGGTGTGCCCGGAACGGATTTCGATAATTACATGTACTGGCAGGATATGTATACCTTCGGAAGAGATGTGGTACTTGGAAGCTACGTTCGTGAGCAGAAGCAGGCAGAGAACACACCGTTAACCGAGGAAGAGGAGAAGCTTGTCAGGACCAATATTGAGAAGAATATAATAAGTCTTGCCGGGGATTATCCGGAGGTAACCTTTATTGTATGGATACCACCCTACAGCATGGCCTACTATGATACCGAGAATATGAGAGGTAAACTCCTTAAGGATATGGAGGCCGTGGAAATAGAGCTTGGTATGCTTAGCGAGGTTTCTAACATAGAGGCGTACTGCTTCATGGACAGGACTGACTGGATACTTAATCTTGACAGATACAAGGACGTGCAGCACTATGATGCAGCAATGAATGATGAGATAATGAATGCAATCGCCAAAGGCGAGGGCAGGATAACTAAGGATAATGTACACGAATACATGGAGGGAGTAAGGAAGCTCTACCTTGAATTCGATTATGATTCCATTTATGAGTAGGGAGAGGGAGAATGCTTTTTAATTCATATTATTTTGTGCTGATGTTTCTTCCTATTGTTCTTGCTCTGTACTATCTGTCGCTTGGAATAGCCGGAAGAAGTGAGGAGAATAAGCAGGATAAATATCATAAGCTGTCATTATGGGTGCTTATAATATCATCCTTTATTTTCTATGCCTATGACAATCTGTATTATCTTGTTCTTCTGGTCGCCAGCATACTGATCAACTGGTGTATAGCATGGATACTGAACAATAAGAGCAATACTAAGCCCGTGCTTATACTTGGAATCCTTATTGATGTCGGAATCATATTCTACTTCAAGTATTATGATTTCTTTGTTTCCAACATAAACAGTATATTCAGGGCGGATATCACCTTAAGGAATATTATTCTTCCGCTTGGAATATCCTTCTTCACCTTCCAGCAGATATCCTATCTTGTGGATACCTATAAGGGTGAGACCGGGGACTATGGTTTTACGGAATATGTTGCCTTCGTATCCTTCTTTCCACAATTGGTTGCGGGTCCGATCGTACTTCACAGCGAGCTGATAACCCAGTACCGGGACAGAAGCAGATGGAACTTTAATTCCGCTTCTTTTGCTAAGGGCTTATATACTTTTGCTCTCGGACTTGTTAAGAAGGTAATAATAGCGGATAAGTTCGGACAGGTGGTTACCTTTGTCTGGAGTGATATAGCAGCCAGAAGTTCTGTTGATATGCTCCTTGCGTCTATCTTCTACACCTTCCAGATATATTTTGACTTTAGCGGATACTGCGACATGGCGATAGGAATTGCAGGTATGTTCAACCTTGAGCTTCCTGTTAACTTCAATTCACCCTACAAGGCCACGTCCATCAATGATTTCTGGAAGAGATGGCATATGACTTTGACCAGATTCTTAACAAGATATATCTATATCCCTCTTGGAGGCAACAGGAAGGGTAAGATCAGAACCTATATTAACATTATGATAGTTTTTCTTGTGAGCGGTATCTGGCACGGAGCTAACTGGACCTTCATATTGTGGGGACTTCTTCACGGTATACTTCAGGTACTTAACAGACAATTTAAGAACCTGTGGGACAGGGTACCGAAGGCTATAGCCTGGATCTGCACCTTCATGACAGTCAACATTCTCTGGATATTGTTCTATGCTTCTTCAGTATCTGAATTCGCTCTGGTACTGGGTAAGATATTTGCTTTTGACGGAATAAGCATCACCCCGATGATAGAGCAGCTCTTTATCATGAATGAGATTCAGATGCTACTTAACATGTTAGGTCCCATAGGAGCTTTCACAACGCTACATATGGGAATCTATATGTGGACCTACATAATCATTGCCTTTGTAATAATACTTATACCGAAGAACCTGCACGAGAAGGAATTCAGGCCTACGACGATGAAGGCTGTCATAAGTGCACTTCTTATGATATGGGCCGTAATCTCCTTCAAGGGAGTATCGACCTTCCTGTACTTTAATTTCTAAACCACAACTATTTTGACCATGAGTAAGAGAAATGCTTATCCTGAAATCTTAAGATGTATCTTCTGCATAATGATCGTGATCCATCATGCAGGACTCCTCGGTGAAAGCGGAGCCAAACTTCTGCCCTCGGCAGGAGTGATCGCAGACGCTTTCTTTATGATGTCCGGCTATTTTGCCTGCAGGCATATATTAAATCATAAGGATGATATAGAGGAGCCCTTTAGGTATTCCCTTAAGTACACACTTAGTAAGATCCGCAAGGTCCTGCCCTACACTACCTTCGGAATATTAATAGTATATTTCTTAGACTTCATTCATCTTAAAAGCTACTCTCTTAATTCGCTTGCAGACATGGCCTGCAATATGGCAGTCGAGCTTCTGCTCCTGCCGATGACCGGTATCATGAAGACGGATCTGATCAATTACCGCAACGCTCCTCTCTGGTACCTGTCTGCGATGATGATAGCTCTGCCCTTCGTAATGTTTTTGGCTATCAGGCTTAAAAAGACCTTCTCTCTTTGTCTGGTCTTCGTGCTGCCAATACTCAATCAGCTATATATGATTAAGACCTTCGGTGGCGCCCTACCCTGGATGGACAACCTGGGATTATTCTGCAGCGGCGTACCAAGAGGCTTTTCAAGTCTTTGTATGGGCTTTGGCGTATGTTATCTTGCAACACTTTTTCAGGATAAACAATCCTTACATGGGAAAAACGCCCGTATTATGTTAACCATTCTCGAGATACTTCTGTTAATCAGTATTGTGGTATTTGCCCGAATCGGAGTGCATGGCTTTGGTGAGCTTGGCGTGATCTATCTGATATGGCTTATGCTTATCATTACATTCTCAGGCTTAAGCTATACTACGGAAATAAGGATTAAGAACATATCGGCAATAAGTATGCTGACTCTCCCTGTATATTGTATACATTGGGGGATATACAGATATGTTGCAACATATCTTGGCTTCCTGCCTCTGGCTGTGGGAATTATTCTAACCATTGTATTATGTATTGTTACGGCATATATACTGATTAAGGTATGGGGATATATTGTCGGAAGCGGATTATATAAGAAAAGACAGGCAGGTTGATTATGCTACCGGACAGAAATTATGAAAGCTATAAGAGCAAAAGCTTTATAGAGAGATTCACAGGCCACATCAAAACAGTGCATAAGCACAAGAAGAATGTGAGAAAGGCCTGCTTCAGGATGGGTCTGTATTATCAGGGAATTGTACATGACTTAAGTAAGTTCTCACCAACAGAGTTTATCCCGAGCGTAAAGTACTACTCGGGGCAGTTTTCCCCCAATGCGGTGGACAAGAAGCTTACGGGTGCCTCCACGAGCTGGCTGCACCACAAGGGCAGGAACAAGCATCACTTCGAATATTGGACGGATTATTCGATGGGACCTAAGCCCAAGATGCAGGGCGTGCGCATGCCGATGAGGTATGTGGCTGAGATGGTGGCGGACAGATATGCAGCCTGCATTGCCTACAATAAGGATATGTATGACAAGAAGGATGCCTGGACCTACTATAACAGGAACGGTCAGTATCTGGACTTTGACCCGGATACCAGGGCAGTACTTGAGGCGGCTCTAAAGACCATGAGGGACGAAAGCGAGGAGGCGGCATTTAAGCTTATGAAGCGTCTGCTTGCAATTACAAAGGACAGGGACTACGATGCATCGATTCTTGATAGGGCAGGATATGATGACAGTAAGCATCCTGATGTAGAGATCAGTATTAGTGATAAAGTGTTTTAATATACGGGAGATGATTTATGAGATTTCCTAAGTTTCTTAAAGAAAACGGAACAATAGGCTTTGTAGCACCATCCTTCGGTTGTGCGACGGAGCCGTATTATTCTTTATTTATTAATGCACAGAAAAGATTCACCGATATGGGCTATAAGCTTTCAATCGGTCCGAACTGCTATGTTGAGAAGGGTATAGGCATAAGCAATGACCCGAAGTTATGCGGTAAGGAACTGAATGAGAGCTACGTTAGCAGTGATAATGATGTGATCATATCCTGCGGCGGCGGCGAGCTTATGTGCGAGACGGTCAATTATATTGATTTCGAGGCAGTTGCCAAGGCTGACCCAAAGTGGTATATGGGATATTCGGACAACACGAACTTTACCTTCCTGTCAGCGACGCTTGCAGATACAGCGGCCATATACGGTCCCTGTGTGAGTGACTTCGGTATGAGTGAGTGGCATGAATCCATTGAAGATGCCTTTGATCTGCTTTGTGGAAGAAAGCTTAACTTTAAGGGCTATAACGGATGGGAGTATGAGGGACTTAAGGATGAGAGCAACCCCCTCCTTCCTTATAACATCACTGAGAAATCCGTGATAACGACCTACCCGACATCGGACATCAGTATGGAGGGAAGATTAATAGGCGGCTGCATGGATTGCCTGATCAATCTTACCGGAACAAGGTATGACCGCGTCAGAGACTTTGCCAAAAAGTATGCAGACGACGGAATCCTGTGGTTCATCGAGGCCTGTGACCTAAACATGATGGGAATAAGAAGAGCCCTATGGCAAATGAAGAACGCCGGATGGTTTGAGAATGTAAGCGGCTTCATTGTCGGCAGGCCGCTTCATATCGGAGAGGACATGATGGGGCTTGACCACATAAGGGCCGTAACAGATACGTTGTCGGAATATAACGTACCGATTCTTCTTGATGCGGATATAGGACATCATGCACCGATGATGCCGATAATTACCGGAGCCATGGCACGCGTTAAGGCATCCGGCAATGAGTACAGTATAGAGATGAGGCTTGAGTAAAAATGCGAACAATTGATACAGAGACAATAATTAAGACGGTGAGTGAGATGTGCATCGAGGCCAGCCACTTCCTGACACCCGATATGAAGGAAGCACTGAGTAAGGCTACGGAGAGTGAGATAAGTCCCCTCGGAAAACAGGTCTTGGATCAGCTGTCGGAAAACTTAAGGATTGCAGGTGAGGATATGATTCCCATCTGTCAGGACACCGGAATGGCTGTGATCTTTGCAGAGGTTGGAAGCGATGTTCATGTGGAAGGCAATCTAACCGACGCAATCAATGAAGGTGTCAGACGCGGATATGTGGATGGCTATCTCAGAAAGTCCGTGGTCAGTGATCCCCTGCTTAGGGTAAACACCGGCGACAACACTCCGGCGGTTATCCACTATGATATAGTTCCCGGAGAGAAGATAAAGCTCACACTTGCACCTAAGGGCTTCGGTTCTGAGAATATGAGTAAGATATTTATGCTTAAGCCGGCCGACGGAGAAGAGGGAGTAAAGAGTGCAATTCTGTCTGCCGTTAAGGATGCAGGTCCGAACGCCTGCCCTCCTATGGTAGTTGGTGTCGGTATCGGTGGGACGTTTGAGAAATGTGCGCTTTTGGCAAAAAAAGCTCTTACAAGAGAGGTAAATAAGCGCTCCGACATTGAATGGGTGAGGAATATGGAGGAGGAGCTGCTTGATAGAATCAATCGTAGCGGTATCGGTCCCGGAGGCTTAGGCGGCAGTACGACAGCCCTTGCGGTTAACATCAACACCTATCCCACACACATTGCGGGACTGCCCGTGGCAGTGAACATCTGTTGTCATGTAAACCGTCATTCGGTCAGGGAATTATAGGAGGAGATATGGACAGACATATTAGTGCGCCACTTAAGGAGGAAGATATTAACGAACTTAAGATGGGCGATTATGTATATATTACAGGTACAGTCTATGTAGCAAGGGATGCAGCACACAAGCGCATGATGGAGCTTCTGGATGAAGGAAAGGAGCTCCCGTTTGACCTTAAGGACAATATTATTTATTATATGGGACCGTCTCCGGCAAGAGAGGGAAGACCCATTGGTTCGGCAGGTCCCACAACTGCTTCCAGAATGGATAAGTATGCACCGAAGCTTTTAGACCTTGGACTTAAGGGTATGATAGGCAAGGGTAAGAGAAGCAGGGAGGTAATAGATGCCATTGTCAGAAATAAGTGTGTGTATTTTGCCGCAGTAGGCGGAGCGGGTGCCATTCTGTCCAGGGCAATTACAAGCAGTGAGATTGTGGCCTATGAGGATCTTGGGGCAGAGGCCATAAGGAAGCTTGAGGTTAAGGATTTCCCCTGTATTGTGATTGTAGATAAGGACGGAAATAACCTTTACGAGACTGCTGTAAGTCAATATAACAGAGAATGATTGTCTCTTTGTCAATATTTAGTAAATTATAGTAGGAACATAGACAACTTTATTGTGTAAATCCAATTTTTTTATGTTAAAATCAGTTTATGATATTACACAAGAGGAATCATGCATGGATGGTATTGGTTGGCAGGAGCAAAATGAATTATACGAATTTGTGAATAACCTCGATATGATTTCGGAGGACTCCTATACTTGGGTTACAAGAATTGATGATGATTATTCCTGGGTTTCTGATAAGACAAGAGTTGCTTTCGGTCTTCATGACAGCTGCACCTTTGATATGGAGCACAGGCTTCTTGATTATGTTCATCCCCATGATAAAAAAGAGTATATAGAGGGAATTACCAAAAAGCTTGCTGATGAAGAGCTTAATAAAGATGACTTCTGTGTCAGGATTAGAAGTGAGCAGAAGGATTTCTGTTTGTTCAGTTTCCACACCAACCCTCTTCGCAACAGAGAAGGGAAGATGGAGTATCTGGTAATATCCATCAGGAATGAGAACGTCTTCAGGAACTTCGACCCTCTGACAGATCTGTTTACCGAGTCAAAATATGTCAGCGACCTGGCAGAGATTGTAACTCATTATAACAAGGTTGCAATCCTAGAGATTCATATAGAGGGCTTTGATACCATTAATCTGGTATACGGAAGAGATTATTCCAATATCCTGCTTCAGGACATTGCGATGCAGTTCATCTATATGATGGATGAAAAAAAAGCTGTATATCATTTAGACAGGGAGAGGTTCATCTTCATCCTTAAGGATGCTGAGAGAACGGAGCTTCTGGAGTTCGAGGGCAAGCTTAGGAGAATATTAAGCAACGGTATCATGTCTGATGGAAAACTGCGGTCAATTAAGATCGCTTCGGGAGGTATTCTTCTTGATAATTACCGTGCCGACATTTCATCTCTCTGTGGACAGGTTACGTATGCACTTAATCATTCCATAAGTGATCATCAGGGACAGCTGGTGATCTTCAATGATGAAGTTAAGACCAACAGAGGCGTAGACTTAGCGCTTATGAAGGTCATCCATCAGTCGGTTCATAACAGATGCAAGGGCTTCTATGTTGAATATCAGCCGATAGTCGATTCACAGACGGGACGAGTTAAGGGAGCCGAAGCACTGATTAGATGGGAAAGCGAGCCCTATGGCAATGTTCCTCCGGGAATGTTCATTGACTGGCTTGAGAAGGACCCGAGCATGTATGAGCTTGGAAACTTCGTACTTCGTAAGGCCCTCTCAGAGGTTAAGCCAATTCTTGATATTGATCCTGACTTCTTTATTAATGTCAATATTTCAATAAGACAGCTGGAGCGCAGGGAATTCAGAACAGCAGTGCTTAATATCTTAGACCAGACGGGTTTTCCGCCTAACAGACTCTGTATGGAGCTTACGGAAAGGTGTAAGGATCTGCCGCCGAAGCTGCTTGACAATGAGGTAAGATTCTTCCAGGCCATGGGAGTCAGAATGGCAATTGATGATTATGGTACGGGAAGCGCTTCATCCAATTTGGTACTAAAGGTTCCGATGGATGAGCTTAAGATAGACATGAGCTTCATTCATGATATTATGGACAATCCGAGGAATCAGGCTATGGTCCGCTCCATCCTCTATTTTGCAACAAGTGCGGGAATGTATACCTGCCTTGAGGGCGTGGAGACCAAGGAGCTTCAGGATTACCTTAGAGACTATGGTGCTACATGGTTTCAGGGATATTATTACTCAAAACCCATCAGAATAGATAAGCTGATAGATTATGTAATGTCTTCGAGGGAGGAATAGGAAATGCTTGAGAAATTATTTAAGTTGAAAGAAAACAACACAAATGTTAGAACAGAGGTTATCGGCGGTATCACCACATTTATGACAATGGCTTATATTCTTGCCGTTAACCCGTCATTGCTTTCTGCTTCAGGAATGGATAAGACAGCGGTACTTATGGCTACTGCTCTGGCTTCCTTCCTTGGAACACTTATTATGGCTCTTATTGCCAATTATCCTTTTGCACTTGCACCGGGTATGGGACTTAACGCATACTTTGCATTCACAGTATGCGGTGCCATGGGATATTCGTGGCAGATAGCCCTTGCTGCAGTATTTGTTGAAGGACTCATCTTCATTGTATTGTCTCTTACAAATGTAAGAGAAGCGATTTTTAATGCTATACCCCTTACACTAAAGAAGGGTGTAAGCTGTGGTATCGGATTATTCATTGCCTTTATCGGATTGCAGGGAGCACACCTTGTTGTAGATAATCCATCTACACTCGTCAGCTACGTTAACTTCAGAGGCACGATTCATACTCAGGGAATCTGCGCAATCCTTGCTCTTATCGGATTGTTCATTACGGCAATTCTTTATATTAAGAATGTTAAGGGTTCGATTCTTATAGGAATCATAGCAACTTGGGTTCTCGGCATGATAGCTGAGGCATTGGGAATATATGTGGTTGATGTTGAGAATGGCTTCTATTCACTGTATCCCTCTTTTGGAACAACTGATTTCTCAGCTCTTTCACTTACCTTCGGACAGGTATTTAAGGCTGACTTTACTAATGTGGGAATCATCAACTTCATTATTATCATATTTGCATTCCTCTTCGTAGATATGTTTGATACTTTAGGAACACTTATCGGTGTTGCTACCAAGGCAGACATGCTTGATGAGGAGGGAAGACTTCCGAGAATCAAGCAGGCACTTCTCGCTGATGCTGTTGCAACCAGTGCAGGTGCTGTTCTTGGTACATCAACCACCACGACCTTTGTAGAGAGCTCAGCAGGTGTTGCTGCGGGAGCAAGAACCGGTCTTGCATCAGTAGTTACCGGTCTGCTCTTCCTCTTATCAATATTCCTTGCACCGATATTCTGTGCAATACCGGGCTTTGCAACTGCTCCGGCACTTATCTTCGTCGGTTTCCTTATGATAACAACGGTTGGAGATATAAACTTCAAGGAACTTACAGATGCAATTCCCGCATATCTTTGTATTATTGCAATGCCGCTCATGTACAGCATCTCAGAGGGTATTGCGATAGGTGTTGTTTCTTATGTAGTAATTAATCTCATCTGTGGAAAGCATAAGAAGATTACTCCATTAATGTATATTCTTGCAGTACTCTTCGTATGTAAATATATATTCCTATGAATAAGACAAGGAGGACTTAAGTATGGATAACAAAGCACTGTACAAGTTAGCTTACGGCGTATTCTTACTTGGCGCCAAGGCGGGGGATAAGAAAAATGCATGCATCACCAATACATGTATTCAGGTAGCGGGTAATCCAACTAGAGTTGCAATAGCAGTAATCAATACCAATTACACTTGTGACCTAATAAAAGAGGGTGGTGTATTTGCAGTAAGCATTCTTGACAAGAAGGTGCCCTTTGAGACACTCAAGCACTTCGGAATGCAGTCCGGAAGAGATGTTGATAAGCTTGACGGACTTCCGCTTCCCGAGGATGTCAACGGTGTACCTTATATGAACTGGAACTGTTGTGCAGTACTCAGCTGTAAGGTAGTGGACAGCATGGATCTCGGAAGTCATACACTGTTTATCGGTGAGGTTGTAGATGCGGTAAAGCAAAGCGACGAGCCAATGCTTACATATGACTACTATCAGAGCGACATTAAGCCGAAGCCGGCTCCTAAGCCTGAGGAGAAGAAGGTAGTTGCATGGAAGTGTAAGATATGCGGATACATATACGAAGGAAGTGAGCTTCCCGCAGACTTTATCTGTCCGATATGTGGACATGATGCAAGTGATTTCGAGCCTGTATACGGTTAAGATTATTATTTGATACCTAATGCCCTTAAGTTAAGCTTAAGGGCATTTATAAGTTGTATTCGGTTTATTTATGAGGAGCTGTGTAAAATGAATGAAGAAAATGCACAAAAGGTAGAGTTCAGATTTGGAGGAGTCGGAAGAATTATTCCTATAATTACTGCGGCAATAATAATTCTGTTTGCGGCTTTTCACCAGTCCAATGTGAATGGATATGTTGCAGCATTCTTTGCGGCAATAACTGTCGGGGTATTATTTGCCAAAGACGGAAAGGCCTATGGAGAAGCAATTGTTTATGGGCTCAGTAAGCCTATGTTCGGGGTTATAGTCCTTGCCGTAATACTTGCAGCTGTTTCGGGCAAACTGATAGCAGGAAGCGGACTTATCCAGACGTTGGCATATTATGTAATAAATGCAGGCTTCAGCGGAAGAATGTTTGTTGCGGCATTATTCATAATTACCTGCATACTGGCATTTTCGACAGGAACCTCAGTCGGCAGTTATTTTGTAGTAATACCCATATTATATCCGGTGGGAATACTTGCCGGCATCGCACCGGAATATCTTATAGGTGCAATTGTATCAGGTGCAGCCTTTGGAGATAACCTGGGACCTATCTCAGATACGACCATTGCTTCCTCAGGAACGCAGAAGGCAGAGCTGGGAAGAGTGGTAAAGAGCAGAACCAGGTACAGTATACCGGCAGCAATAGGTGCGCTGATAATGTTTCTGATCTTTACCAAAACAGGGAATAATACAGATTCGTTAAGTGTTGATATGGAGATTATTCCTAAGTTCACCAGCTTCGGTATGCTAATAATACCTGTGGTTATCATTGTTCTGTGTCTAATGAGAAAACATCTGATCACAGCACTTTCCTGTGGAATTCTATCCGGAATTGCCGTTAGTCTCTTAACCGGTATTTATTCATTCGATGAGATCTTAGCATTCCCGGGAGGATTTAAAGTAACCGGTCTTTTCCTTGACGCAATATTGGGAACTTCAGGCACGGTAATGATGCTCATAGCTGTGTTTGCGCTCTTAGGTGTAATGGAGCGTTCGGGGTTGTTCGAGGATGTGGGCCGTGTTCTTATTAAGCATACGGGAAGTGCAAGGAAGGCTGAGGGGGCAATCGTTCTGTCAGTCGGAATCTTAAGTATGATCACCGGAGTAATATCAGTTGCGATCGTAGCACTTGGTGACATTGTAAGAGAGGTGGGTTCCAAGGTAGGACTTGACCCATACAGAAGAGCGAATCTGTTGGATTGTACAGGCTGCGTATTCTGCTTCCTGGCACCCTGGACGGTCCACTGTGTAATACCCGCTCAGTTAAGCTTACAGTTTGGCGAGGAATATGGAGTCGTTCCTCAGGAGATTCCCTTTGTTAACTTCTATTCCATCTGTATGCTTTTTATCCTGATATTCAGTATTTGTACAGGATATGGACGAACATATAATATAGAAGAAACACAATCAAAATCTTGTGAGTAAAATAATGTAAAATACTATATTTAGATGAGAAAAATCAGGCTCAAAAAAAGGTTTGAAAAAAGCCGAAATTATCGTTGACTTTTACAGTACCGATGGTTATAATAACATTTGCGTCACCGAAAACGGAGACGTGAACTGAATATTGGTAGAGGTCGTATTCAGAAGATGGAGAAATACTCAAGAGGCTGAAGAGGCGCCCCTGCTAAGGGTGTAGGTCGTTCACGCGGCGCGAGGGTTCAAATCCCTCTTTCTCCGTTTTATAAGCTCTATCAAATTGCTTCAGTTTTTGAAAAAAGTTGTTGACTGATTAATGTAAACGTGTTATGATGTCAAAGTTGTGTCGAGAGACGCAAGAAGTTCATTGAAAATTTTACAGCAATGCAACCCTGAAGATTCCAAACTGGCGGCTCTACTCTGAAGAGCGGTCAGTAAAGAAAAATTCAGAGAACAGACAACCTTAAAGCAAGGTAAATCGAGGAAAGAGAAAGCCAGAGGTTTTCTTGAGTAAT
>JADYUL010000013.1 GCA_021531795.1 Lacrimispora saccharolytica | reverse complement strand
ATAGCCGAATGAGTAGAAGATTTTATAAGAAAATACGGCAATGGGACAATAAGCCACCGCCGTATTTGTCTACAGTCTGGAAGCATCTGCGACGCAGATGCTTCTTTTGTAGTCGGACTCAGTCCTTATCTTCGGTATCGTATCCCATCATTCTCATCATATCTTTGATCCGCTCAATGGGGAAGGGTGGGTTGGTAACCGGTCTCATGGCTATTGACATAAGCTTAAGTGGATTATCATCTGCAGCTACCCTGTTAGAGGAGAGGACTCCACAACTCTTACATCTGTGAATTATAGCCCATTCACCGTTATTCCTGACCCATACGCTTATTGGCTCCATCACACCCTTACATTCACTTGCTCTGTCTCCCGGAGAAACATCCACATGAAGACTGGATAAACAGTTGGGACAATGATTTCTGTGTTCGCTTGCAGCACCCTCCGGCACGCATTCATATCCACAGGAAGCACAGATAAAGGTCTCGTTGCAGGCGTGATCAATATAATATCCGGCCGGCTTTGCATTTGAGTCAGTGCTTGCGATTTTACCGCATGAGCGGTTTCTTCTTGCGTTATCAAACATATCGGAATTACCGTATTTGCTCATGTATTGTCTCCTTAGTTTAATCCATAATACTTATGAACTTAGAAAGTGTTGGCTCACCGCTTGTCATATCGGTGTAGGTGGCGCCGATCATTTTGGTGGGCAGTGGCTTCGGACTGGTATTAGTCTGAAGATAGAGCGAGTCCATACCTGTATTTTGTGCAATCTTAATATCGCTGGTGTAGTCATTACCGATCATAATGGAGCGGCTGATGTCAAGCTTGTGCTTGCGAACAAGTGCCATCATGAATTCGGGAGAGGGCTTGCTCATCTCGTAATCTGAGGAAATAAAGATGTCATCGAACATATCGTAGATACCGACGGTCTTAATCTCAGGGACGGTGAAGCAGCTCTGTGCGTTACTAAGAAGGAAGACCTTGCCACCCTTACTGTGGATCAGGTCAAATATTTGGGGTACATCCTCGTACAGTGTTATTTTTTCGCGGGAGATCACTCTGAAGGTGATCGCCACATAGTCTACAAGCTCATCCGTGACCCAGGGACTTAATAGCCTTCTAAAGACCTTCCTTAGCTCAATATCAATGTGCGTAAGACCGTTTCGCTCTCTGACGCAGGCTTTCTCTTCCTCAACGAAGCGATTATAGTCTGATTTAAGGGCTTTTGCAGTGTAAGGGAAGCCTAAGTCGGTAAGAATGGCTGCCATTTTACGCCATAGGTAGGGCTTATCTTCGTTGGTATGAATATCTACGAGTGTGCCGTAGAAATCAAAGATGTAATTATCGTATCGCATTTTAGTAGTCCTTATCATTACAATCTTAAGGGTAATGTATGTATTGGTGTCAAAAGAATACCAACACAAATATAATAAATGAATTGGAACGTATAGGCAATCCTTTATCGTTCTATAAAATTTGTGGTTGTTTAGTATGTGTTATCGTGGTAAAATAACAAATATCCGAAATACATGTATACAATTATACATCAAGGAAAGATATATTATTTGAGGAATAATATAAGCGAAGTGATATGAGAGGAGTAAAGATTATGGGAGATGTAATGACTACTATTGCGTCAGTCAATGATGCAGTGAACAGCTTCGTATGGGTCAAGATCGGACTTGCGCTTTTGCTTGGTACAGGCGTGCTGATGACGCTTTTGACCAGAGGATTTCAGTTCACACATATCGGTCACTGGATGAAGAAGACAGTCGGAGCGCTTTTTGACAAGGGTTCACATGACAAGTCTGATAAGGCCAACGTATCTCAGTTCCAGGCGCTCTGTACAGCGCTTGCCGCTACAATCGGAACGGGAAACATTGCCGGTGTTGCGGCAGCTATCTGCGTAGGTGGTCCCGGTGCGGTATTCTGGATGTGGGTGGCAGCCCTCCTTGGTATGATGACCAACTATTCGGAGAACGTGCTTGGTATTTACTATCGTAGGAAGAATGCCAAGGGAGAGTGGTCAGGTGGTGCGATGTATTACCTGAAGGATGGTCTTGCCAATATTACGGGTTATGAGACCCTGGGTAAGGTTCTTGCGGTTCTTTTCTCACTGTTTGCGATCCTGGCTTCATTCGGTATCGGTAACATGGGTCAGATTAATAAGATTACACTTAACATTGAGTCTGCATTCTTCAGTAATGTTCAGGCTCCCATGGTTGGAGATATCTCGGTTATCAACCTGACAATCGGTATCGTACTTATGGTTGTAGGTGCGATTATTATAATCGGAGGCCTTCAGAGAATTGCTTCCGTTGCCGAGAAGGTCGTTCCCTTCATGGCTCTTATCTATGTGATCGGAGCACTCATCATTTTAATTGCACATATCTCAACAGTTGGTGCAATGTTTGTGGCAATCTTTAAGTTCGCCTTCGGTATCAAGGCAGTAGCCGGTGGTGCAACAGGTGTTGCAGTTGCAACCGTTATACAGCAGGGCTGTAAGAGAGGTGTATTCTCCAACGAGGCAGGTCTTGGTAGTTCGGTTATGGTTCACTCGAATTCCAACGTTAAGGAGCCCGTAAAGCAGGGTCTCTGGGGCATCTTCGAGGTATTCGCCGACACGATCGTTGTATGTACAATGACAGCCATTGTAGTTCTTTCCTCAGGCTATATCGACCTTGAGACAGGACTTGTTAAGGAGGGCGTAAGCGATGCTACTCTTGTAGCTCAGGCCTTCGGTAATGTTTTTGGCAAGGCCGGCGAGTGGTTCGTGGCAATCGCGGTTCTGCTCTTTGCCTTCACAACCGTTCTTGGCTGGTCACACTATGGAAGCAAGGCTGTTGAGTACCTCTTCGGAGTTAAGGCAACCTATGTATATAAGATTATCTTCGTACTCATGATGGTATCGGGTGCGGTTATGACATCATCACTTGCATGGGATATATCGGATACCTTCAATGGTCTGATGCTTGTGCCCAACCTTATCGGTGTTATTGCCCTGTCGCCCGTAGTTGTTAAGATTACACGCAACTACATTGACAGAAAGTTTAACGGCAAGGACATCGAGCCGATTCTTTCATACTTCCCTGAGATCCAGGCTGAAGCAGCTGAGGCAGTAGCCAGAGGCGAGGAATAAAGTTATTTTGCTCCGTGGAATAATTCCACGGAGCTTTTTTGCGTTATGAAGGTATTTATGATTGCGAATAAAGCCTAATTATTGTATACTTTTTAGGGCAAAAGTGCGTGCAACTGACACTTTGGAAAGGATTTAATTATGGTACAGTCTAGGACACATACATGTAATGATTTGGGCCTTGCCAACGTCGGCGAAAAGGTAACCTTAGTCGGCTTTTATGACAATATGCGTAAGGTCAGCAAGAATCTAGGATTCCTTATTCTCAGAGATTTCTACGGAATAACTCAGTGCGTAATTGAGACAGAGGAGATGATGGATAAGTTAAACGGTGTTAATAACGAGTCCACATTGTCGGTTACGGGTGTTGTCAGAGAGCGTTCAAGCAAGAATGCCAATATAAAGACAGGTGACATTGAGGTTGTTCCCGAGTCAATAGAGGTTCTCGGTAAGTGTATCTACAATGAGCTTCCCTTCGAGGTTAACAGATCCAAGGAAGCAGATGAGGCAACGAGACTAAAGTACAGATATCTTGACCTACGTAATCCTGCAGTGAAGGATAAGATTGTCTTAAGAAGCAGGATTGTGGCAGAACTCAGACAGGCAATGATGGCACATGATTTCTTAGAGATCACAACACCTATTCTAACCTGCTCTTCGCCTGAGGGAGCAAGAGATTATCTGGTACCCTCACGTAACCATCCGGGTAAGTTCTATGCACTTCCGCAGGCTCCACAGCAGTTCAAGCAGCTGCTCATGACCTCGGGCTTTGACAGATACTTCCAGGTGGCACCCTGCTTCAGAGATGAGGATGCCAGAGCGGACAGATCTCCCGGAGAGTTCTATCAGCTGGATATGGAGATGGCCTTCGCAACACAGGAGGATGTTTTCGCTGTTATTGAGGATGTGCTTCCTCCAATCTTCGCTAAATACGGTATATACAAGCAGGCAAGCACTGCTCCGTTTAAGAGAATCACATACAGGGACGCTCTTGAAACTTACGGCTCTGATAAGCCTGATTTGAGAATAGACCTGGTATTACAGGATGTTACAGATACCTTCAAGGGCTGTGGCTTCGGTCCGTTTGATGCAGAGGGTGCTTCAATTGAGGCTGTTAAGGTTACAGACTTTAACGCCACACGTAAGGTAATTGATAAAGTGATGGCAGATGTTGAGGTAGCAACAGCAAATAAGGCCTGCTGGTTCAAGATGGACGAAAACGGAGAACTGGCCGGTGGAATTGCCAAGTTCTTACAGGATAAGAAGGAAGCAGTAGTAAATGCTCTTGACCTTAAGCCCGGAGACTTTGTCGGAATGGCTGCAGGTAAGAAGGCTGACGCGCTTAAAACAGCGGGAGTTTTAAGAAAGCTCTTAGGTAATGTGGCTGAAGGCCATATGAACAAGGAAGCATACGAATTCTGCTGGATAGTTGATTTCCCTATGTATGAGATTGGTGAGGAGAGCGGAGAACTTGAATTCTGTCATAACCCGTTCTCAATGCCGCAGGGAGGTATGGAGGCACTTAAGAGCATGGATCCTCTTGATATCCTTGCATATCAGTATGATCTTGTCGTTAACGGTGTGGAATTATCATCAGGCGCTGTCAGAAACCACGATCCGGAGATTATGGTTGAAGCCTTTAAACTCGTAGGACTTGATGAAGAGGACGTTAAGGCTAAGTTCCCTGCCATGTACAACGCATTCTGCTATGGAGCACCGCCACATGCAGGTATAGCACCCGGTGTGGACAGAATGGTAATGCTTATTGCAGGTGAGGAGAGTATCAGGGAGATCATCCCCTTCCCGATGAACAAGACAGCTCAGGATGTTATGATGGGAGCTCCTTCGACTGTAGATGAGAAGCAGCTTAGGGATGTACATATCAGGCTGGATCTATCTGAAGAAGAATAAGAAACGATAATACGAATATGTAGCTGTTTTAGCAAATTAAAAATTCCCGGTTGGTTCACAACCGGGAATTCTTTTTGTCTTAGCCCATAACCACTTCAACTGAATGTGTATTGCCATCGGCGAAAACAGGGAGGAGGTTTCCGTCAATTGCCTTACCATCTACTGTGACACTCTTGATGCCCTTTGAGATGTGGTCGGGATTTGATATCTTAATATCATATGTTGCATTTCTGTACTTACGTGTTGCAGCAAGTCCATCCCATGCAGAGGGAATTGAAGGATCGATTCTAAGACCGTCGAAGTCAGGCTCAAGACCTAAGATGTACTGAGATATTGCAACCATGTTCCATGCTGCTGTACCTGTAAGCCATGAGTTCTTGCCCTGTCCGAAGTTCTTACCGGGTCTTCCTATATCGCTTCCTGCATCCTTACCACCGATCATCTGACCATATACATATGGCTCGGTCTTATGGATATCAGAGGTTTCCTCTGTAAATGCGGGAGCAATCTCTGAATAATACTTGAATGCCTGATCTCCTTCACCGGCATAAGCAGCTGCACAGATGATCCATGCATTGTTATGAGTGAAGATACCTGCGTTCTCCTTGTATCCGCCGGGATATGTAGAGATCTCACCATACTGAACATAATATTTGGTGAAGGCAGGATTATTAAGTACGAGACCGTACTTGGTATTGAGTCTTTCGTCGATGGAAGCAAGAGTCTTCTTGGTTGCATCCTTGTCAATATCCGACATAATGGCGAAGCCCTGAGGCTCGATGAAGATCTGACCTTCCTCGCACTCCTTAGAGCCCATTTTTTCGCCGTTAGCGTCATAGGCTCTTATAAACCAGTCGCCGTCCCATGCATGATCCATGATGTTCTTCTTCATCTTGTCGATTTCTGCCTGAGCCTTGTTAGCTTCTTCGTTCTTACCCAGATGCTTAAGAATGTTGACGTAGTTAGGTCCGACATAGGTGAAGAGTGTAGCAACCATAACCGATTCAGCCACCTTGGAGTATCCACCCTCTGCGGCAAACTTAGGATTGGTATAGGTCTGGAAGCTCTCGCCCGGTGTATCGGAGAAGCAAGAGAGGTTAATGCAGTCATTCCAGTCAGCTCTCATTGCGAGCGGCAGTCCGTGAGGTCCGAGGTTATTGACGATATGATAGAAAGATACGTCCAGATGCTCAAGCATAGTCTGTGCAATCGACATATCATTATCGTAAGGAACCATCTCATCAAGGATCGACCAGTCACCTGTCTCCTTAATATAAGCCGATACAGATAAGATAAGCCATAACGGATCATCTGAGAAGTCACCACCGATATCGGCATTACCCTTCTTGGTAAGAGGCTGGTACTGATGATAGCAGCCACCATCAGGGAACTGTGTAGATGCGATATCAATGATACGCTCCTTGGCTCTGTCGGGAATCTGATGAACGAAGCCGAGAACATCCTGGTTGGAATCTCTGAAGCCCATTCCTCTACCGATACCGGACTCAAAATATGAAGCCGAACGTGACAGGTTGAAGGTTACCATACACTGGTACTGATTCCAGATATTAACCATTCTGTTAACCTTGTCGTCGGGAGTATCTACATTAATAATACTTAACAGATTATCCCAGTACTTCTTAAGCTCGGCCATTCCTGCTTCGAACTTCTCAGGAGTGTCAAATCTGCTTATCATCTCAAGAGCTTTAACCTTATTAATGGTCTTGCCGTCAGCCTCGAACTTCTCCTCAACAGGCATCTCTACATATCCGAGAACGAATACCAGAGACTTGCTCTCGCCGGGTGCAAGCTCGATCTTCTTATAATGAGAAGCGATCGGAGCCCAGCCATCTGCGAATGAGTTGGTAGCCTGGTTGTTAACTACAGCCTCAGGATTATTGAAGCCGTTGTAGAGGCCGATGAACGAATCTCTGTCTGTATCATAGCCGTCGATTGTATCATTTACTGAATAGAAAGCGTAATGATTACGGCGGTCTCTGTATTCTGTCTTATGATAAATAACCGAATCCTTAACCTCCACACGTCCTGTTGAGAAGTTACGCTGGAAGTTGTTGCTGTCATCCTGAGCATCCCACAGACACCACTCTGCGAATGAGAAAAGTGAGAAGGACTTACTTTCCTTACCCTCGTTGGTAAGGACTACCTGCTGCACTTCACCGTCATAATCCTGAGGAACGAAGAAGGTTACCTCGGCTTTAAGATCATTCTTCTTACCGGTAATGACTGTATATCCCATACCATGACGGCACTCATAACTATCGAGTTCTGTCTTAACGGGTGACCATCCGGGATTCCAGATTGTGCCGTTATCATTAATATAGAAGTAACGTCCGCCCATATCGATGGGAACATTATTATATCTGTAACGGGTAATTCTGCGAAGACGTGCATCCTTATAGAAGCTGTATCCGCCTGCTGTGTTGGAAATCAGTGAGAAGAAACCCTGTGTTCCAAGATAGTTGATCCATGGGTAGGGTGTTCTGGGTGATGTGATAACATACTCTTTTCTGACATCGTCAAAATAACCGAATTTCATAAATACTCTCCCTCTAACAATAATCTGTAGTAATTACTATATAAACAGTAGTAAAAATTTCGAAAACGATTAAGTAAACGGAGAAAAAAGAAAATTCTTAAAAAAGAACCTGAATTCAGTATAAATTAGCGGTTATTTAATTGCAATACCTAAATAAAAGTTTTTTATAAAACAAAGGATTTACGAAAAATATACATTGCTATACATATTTTGTTCATAATTATAATAAGGAAGAAATCGGGATATGCCTGAGATTCATAGGAGTCAGAGGGCGATTTTTGTGATAAAAGTGCACAATTTGAACAAGAAATAACTGTTAATTCTTACCAAATTGAAAAAAATAACCAAAAAATGGGTAAAAAGTACTTGCATAAGTCTTTTGCATGGGTTATATTAAGACTACGAAAACGATTAAGTAAACAACCCTGTTACGGAAACGGCATAAGCCTCACAGGTAACAAACTTAAAAGAGGAACCACTTATGGTATCGATGAAGGACATCTCAGCCGCATGTGGAGTATCCGTAGCAACGGTTAGCAAGGCGTTAAATGACCACAGAGATGTGGGAGATGAAACCAAACAACGAATAAAGCAGATAGCTAAAGAGATGGGATATTTTCCCAACTCATCCGCAAGAGCCCTGAAGACTAACAAGAGCTACAACATCGGAGTTTTGTTCGTTGAAGAACTTCCGATGAGCGGACTGACGCATGACTATTACGCGACAATACTTGACAGCTTCAAGGTAGCAGTTGAAGCGAAGGGTTACGACATCACCTTCATTAATTGCAACAGAAGAAAAGGTCGTCTCTCTTATTTGGAACATAGCAAGTTCAGAGGGGTTGACGGAGTGCTGATAGCCTGTGTGAATTTTGATGATCCGGAGGTTGTTGAGTTGGTCAACAGTGACATACCGGTAGTTACTATCGATTATGCCTTTGATGGCAAGCTTGCGGTTCTCTCAGATAATGCGAAAGGAATCAGGGATTTAGTAAAGTACATATATTCCCAGGGCCATCGCAAGATAGCTTATATTCACGGCCAGAAGAACAATGAGAATGTTACCGGCAACAGACTTAAGAGTTTTCTTGATACTGCGAAGGAACTTGGACTTGATATTCCGGATGAATATATCATAGAAGGCAAGTACAGAGATACCGATAACGCGGCGAAGAATGCGAGCATCTTATTAAATATGAAAGAACGTCCCACTTGCATTATTTTCTCGGATGATTATTCAGCCATAGGCGGCATGAACGAGATTAAGCTTAGGGGGCTGAACATTCCGGAGGATATATCCATAGCAGGATATGACGGAAGTAATATAGCGGCTCAGATAGAGCCACAGCTAACTACCATAGTTCAGGATACAAGAATGATTGGAAGGATAGCGGCAGACAATCTGATTAACCTTATAGAGAAGCCTAAGAGTACAACACCGGAGCATAACGTGATTGAGGGAATGCTCAGAAAGGGCAGATCGGTTAGAAGGATTGATGACAAAAGGTCTTAACTACATAGGGTAGTTTAGATAATAGATTTTCATTAAATATGGAGGGTTTTATAATGAAAAAGAAGTTACTCAGCGCATTACTGAGCGTTGCAATGGTTTCTGCTTTACTTGCAGGCTGTGGCAACAAGACAGAGGCTCCTGCAGCAGAAGCACCTGCAGCAGAGGCAACAGAGGAGACAGCTGAAGCTCCTGCAGCAGAGGAAGCTGTAGAAGAGGCTGTTACAGTAGCAGAGGACACAGGTAAGGTTCTTAACATTTACTGCTGGAACGAGGAGTTCAAGAGCAGACTTACAGATCACTATCCCGGATACACCGAGGTAGATGCTACACACGGTACAATCGGTGACGTAGAAGTTGTATGGAATATTACACCTTCAGATGACAATGCTTATCAGAACAACCTTGACGAGACACTTCTCGCTCAGGCTGATGCAGCAGATGATGACAAGATCGACCTCTTCCTTGTTGAGGCTGACTACGCATTAAAGTATGTTGATACAGAGTACACACTTCCTGTTGCAGATTGTGGTATCACAGATGCTGACGTTGCTGAGCAGTATCAGTACACAAAGGATGTTGTTACAGATTCTAACGGCCAGCTTAAGGGTGTTTCTTGGCAGGGATGTCCTGGTGTATTAGTTTACAACAGAGCAGCAGCTAAGGAAGTACTTGGATCAGATGATCCTGCAGCAGTTCAGGAAGCAGTTAAGGATTGGGATACATTCAAGGCTACAGCAGCTACAATGAAGGAAGCTGGATACAAGATGACAGCTACTTCAAACGATGCTTACCGTGTATTCTCTAACAACGTTACATCTAAGTGGGTTGAAGACGGAAAGATCAACATCGATGCTAACATCAAGGCATGGGTTGATATGACTAAGGAAATGGTTGATGCAGGTGAGACAGGTACAGCTGACCTTTGGTCAGATGACTGGTCAGCAGGTTTCTATCCTGAAGGAAAGGTATTCTGCTACTTTGGACCAGCATGGCTTATCGACTTCTGTATGGCAGCTGATGATGCAGCTTCAATCGCAGCACAGGGTGGCTGGGGTGCCGTTAAGGGACCTCAGGGCTTCTTCTGGGGCGGTACATGGATCTGCGCAGCAGCAGGTACAGACAATGCTAACCTCGTTGGTGACATCATGAGACAGCTTACATGTAACCCTGACATCATGATCGAGATCGTAAAGGCTGATAACGACTTCGTTAACAACAAGACTGCAATGGATACAATGGCAGCTGACACAACATACGGCGACGCTGTACTTGGTGGTCAGAACGCACTTGGCCTCTTCGCTGAGGGTGTTGCTTCTGTAGACCTTAGCAACCTTTCTAACTATGATCAGGGTTGTAACGAGTCATTCCAGCAGGCTATGAAGGAGTACTTCGAAGGCAACGCTACATATGATGAGGCACTTGAACTCTTCTACAAGAGCGTAACAGAGAAGTATCCTGAGCTTACATACTAATTAGTAATTAGTAAGTACAAGGAATTAATCGAGTAGATAATATGTGCCTGCCTTAGCGGGCAGGCACAGCTCTACTCTTTTTTTATCCTTATATTCTAACTTTTATGAATTCAGACAACTAATTTTAGACAACAACAATACAGAGCTAATGAATGAATTTGATTAGCTCGAATTCATTCATTAGCTCTGGTTGGTATAAGAGTATGTAATGAATCAAGGGGGCTACAAGCTATGGCTAAAGAAAAAAAGAAGACAAGTAAAGTTGTCAGATATAATAAGTGGGGATATATCTTCCTCATACCGTTCATCACAATTTATCTGATATTCAACATGATTCCGTTGATTACTACAATTTACAACAGTTTCTTTGAGAACTACCGTCAAGGTATTATCCAGGTAGGACCCAACTGGGTGGGACTTGAAAACTATATTACCATTTTCTCAAACGGTGATATCCCCAAGTATTTCTCAAATACAATAATTATGTGGATTTTCGGATTCATTCCGCAGATTTTCTTATCTCTGCTTCTTGCAGCATGGTTTGCTGATACAAGACTTAGAATTAAGGCAAGCGGATTCTTCAAGACAGTAATCTACATGCCGAACCTTATTATGGCATCTGCATTTGCAATGTTATTCTTCACATTGTTCTCAGATTCCGGTCCAATCAACTCCTTGCTCATGCAGATTGGCCTCATCTCAGAGCCATATAAGTTCTTAAGCCATACTATTTCAGCAAGAGGTCTTGTGTGCTTCATGAACTGCCTAATGTGGTTCGGTAATACAACAATTCTTCTTATGGCAGGTATGCTCGGTATTGACTCAGCATTATTTGAGGCAGCTCAGGTTGACGGAGCTACATCAACCCAGGTATTCTTCAAGATTACATTACCTCTTCTTAAGCCTATTCTTATCTACGTTATGATTACATCACTTATCGGTGGTCTTCAGATGTTTGATGTACCGCAGATTTTGACAAACGGTGAAGGTAATCCGGTACGTACTACTATGACAATGATTATGTACCTGAACAAGCACCTGTACTCTAAGAACTACGGTCTTGGTGGTGCGATGTCAGTATTCCTGTTCATTGTAACCGGTATCCTCAGCCTGATAGTATTCAAATTCACAACAAAGAAGGAAGATTAAGGAGGTTATTACTATGCCAAACGAAGAATATAACAGTGTCGAAGGCGGTTTAGGAATAGCTGCCAGAAGAGTCATCTCTTATGTTGTACTTATACTATTGACATTCCTCTGCTTATTCTGGTTCTATATTCTGTTTATCAATTCAACCAGATCTCATGCAGAGCTTAACAGAGGATTTACTCTTTTACCGAGTTCACACTTAATGACCAACCTTGACAATGTATTGCACGGCTCACAGCCTATTCTGTCAGGTCTTAAGAACTCATTTATCGTAGCCGGTTTAGCAGCAGTACTTTGTACATACTTCTCTACCATGACAGCATATGCGATCCATGTATATGACTTCAAGGCTAAGAAGGCTATATTTACATTCATCCTTGCAGTTATGATGATTCCTACACAGGTAACAGCCCTTGGTTTCATCAGATTGATCAACACGATCAAACTCCAGGATACACTTATTGCACTTATTGTTCCTGCAATTGCAGCACCTGCAACCTTCTACTATATGCATCAGTATATGGAGAGTGCTCTGCCGCATGCTATTGTTGAGGCAGCAAGAATTGATGGATCTTCAGAGTGGAGAACCTTCAATACTATCAGTTTACCGATCATGAAGCCTGCCATCGCAGTACAGATGATATTCACATTTGTATTTAACTGGAACAACTACTTCACTCCTGCACTTATTATTAAGTCAGAGAATAAGAAGACTCTTCCTATCTTAATTGCACAGTTAAGATCAGCGGACTTCCTTAAGTTCGATATGGGTCAGGTTTATGTGTCAATTGCGCTGTCAATTGCACCTGTAATTGTTGTTTACCTTTGCTTATCAAGATACATCGTTGCCGGTGTAGCTGTTGGTAGTGTCAAGGGCTAAATAAAGTGTTGTTGTCTACATGTGACCACCCTGCAGAATACTGTACGGGTGGTTACTGTATATAGTGGGTTATGAGGATAGCATGGATAATATAGATAACTTTATTGAAATCGAAGAAGAAGTTACCGAATCAGGTGTGAATACGGAAGAAACATCAGATAAGCCTAAGAAGGAAAAGAAGCTTAAGTTCAAGGCTAAGAAGGAAAAGAAAGAGAAGAAAGCGAAAGAGCCTAAGGCAAAAAAAGAAAAGAAACCCAAGAAAGAGAAGAAACCGCTTAAGATCAGTCTTACTGCAAGACTTATCATAAGCTCTCTGCCTCCGATGCTTATCGTTGCTCTTACTATTCTATTAATCTCTGTAAGGACCATGCAGGGAGCGATAGAGAAGGAGATTCAGAAGTCCTTAAGCATTGTATCTGCTTCGGTAAGTGAGACATATACTAACTTATATGAAGGTGATTATAAGAAGGCCAAGGGCGGTAAGGTTACCAAGGGCGAGACCACCATTTCGGGTAAGACGGAGCTTATTGATGCCCTGTATGAGGCGACTGACTTCCAGATTTCCTTCGTATACGAGAATATGCGTCTCATTACTACATTTAAGAAGGATAACGGTCAGGGAAGACGTATCAACGGAAGCTATCTTGAGGATGAGCTCTACGAGCAGCTTCAGACCGGTGAGAGTGTCTTCTTAAAGGGCGCTGAAATAGATGGTGTTCCATATTATCTGTACTATCAGCCGTTGATTAACTCTGACGGAAGTATAGTAGGTTCTATTGAGGTAGGTACTCCTTCAGCAGATGTTAAGAAGATTACACAGTCGCAGTCACTGATCATTCTTGCGATCTCAATTATAATTATGATCGTTGCGGCGATCCTTCAGTTTATCATCTCTAAGAAGATAGGATTTGCGATGATTAAGATTCGCGAATTCCTTAACAGAATCAAGGAAGGTAAGCTTGATACAATACCGGATGAAGAGGCACTTAAGAGAACCGATGAGGTTGGTGATATATACAGAACGGCTGTAGAACTTAAGGACAGACTGACTGATATCGTACAGAATATTCAGCTGGCGGCAGGAGACCTTATTGATTCAGCTTCAAATCTTACTTCTGTTGCACAGAATACGAAGCTTACCGTGGAGGATGTTGTTCATGCGACGGAATCCATTGCGGAACGTGCAAGCTCTCAGGCTGCTGATGCCAAGCTTACCAGTGACGGCGTTACAGATATGAACGAGCGTATCAAGAATATCAAGAATGAGATGCATGATCTTGTAACTTATGCAGAGTCCATGGCTGATGCAGAGCAGAAGAACAGGGCTATTGTTGAAGAGCTTAATAACCAGTCACTCGAGACCAGAACCAGTCTGGATGCCGTAACCAAGCAGATTGACAGAATGAATTCTTCTGTTCAGAGTATCGAGAAGGCTATTACGCTTATATCCGATATTGCAGACGAAACAGAGCTTCTCTCGCTCAATGCTTCGATTGAGGCAGCAAGAGCCGGAGATGCCGGTCGTGGCTTCGCAGTTGTTGCAGACCAGATCAAGAAGCTGGCTGACCAGTCGAACGTATCGGCTAAGGACATTGGAATAATTATCAAAGAAGTTATGGACGTATCCCTCGAAACTGCAAGTATCATGCAGAAGGTATACGATGCCATGAATCTTCAACAGCTTAAGCTTGACGAGACCAAGGCACAGTCTACACAGGTATCGGACGGTGTAGATAAGTCAATCGAGGGAATCAGTAATATTTCTGTTAAGGTTGACAGTCTTCGTGAGTCAAGTCATGAAATTAAGGATTCGGTTGTTACTCTTGCCGATATCTCGGAGAAGACGGCGACGACCGCTGAGAGTACAATTGAGACCGTAGATAGTATGAGTGATACAATGAATTCACTTCTGGCTTCTTCAGACCAGCTGACAGTGCTTGCAGAGAAGCTTAGTGCATCACTCGGAGTATTCAGAATATAACAATAGTTTGTTGTTTGTTAATACTTCCTTTTTTACCTGTGGGCTTGCCTTGGCAAGCCCATTTTTCTATAATTAAATTACTATGGCAAGTAAAAAAGTATTAGAGATATTAGGCCTGCTTGACAGGCAGTACGGAACAGAATATGTATGTTACCTTGAGCATGAGAATGCCTGGCAGCTGCTTATTGCTACCATCCTAAGTGCACAGTGTACGGATGCAAGGGTGAATATCGTTACGAAAGATTTGTTCAGGAAATACGTCAGTCTGAGCGATCTGGCCAATGCAAAGTTGGAGGAACTTGAACAGGATATACACTCGACGGGCTTCTATCATAACAAGGCAAAGAATATAATTGCCTGTGCAAGGATGTTAATGGAGGAGTACGGTGGAGAGGTTCCGTCGGATATAGATAAGTTGACAGCACTTCCGGGTGTCGGAAGGAAGACAGCTAATGTTATAAGGGGCAATATTTACCATATTCCGAGCATAGTCGTTGATACGCATGTGAAGAGGATATCGGCTAAGCTTGGGATTACTAAGGAGACAGACCCTGAGAAGATAGAATATGACCTTATGCGTAAGCTGCCTAAAGACCATTGGATACTGTGGAATATTCACATAATTACACTTGGAAGGACCATTTGTGTGGCAGGACATGAGAAGTGCAATGAGTGCTTCCTTAAGGATGTATGTCCGTCATGTGGCAAGAATAAGCGTTAAAGATTTGGTGACTAATGTAAGGCAAACGGGTTCGTACAGGGCATAAAGAACCGTATCAAAGCTCAGGATACAGTGAATCCAGATTCTTGATTACACTATCCCTTAGCATGGATGGAATTGCGAGGGCTTGACGTTTAACCCAGGCGATACCCACGTTATCATTGTTGTCACTGTATATCTTTGCGGCGAGCATGTAGGTGGAACTAATATCACTGTTCCATTTTATACATAGCGTGAGAAGAGACAGGGCCTCATCGGCGTATCCCAGCTCGTATAATCTGTCAGCCCAGTTGTCCATGGCTCTGACAAGCAGGGTGAAGTTGCTGTCACATCTGGACAGGTGGGTGAAATTGGGCGCACCGTATTCAAGCTTAAGATCTGTATTGGTGAGTCCCGTGAAGTTGGCAACACTCTGCCCCTTAAGTTCAAGCACCTGGTTAATACAGTCGTTGACTACAGGGTCATCCTTGGCCAAATCAAGCGGCAGCTCATCATAGGGAACTACAATATAGTCGACAGAATCAAGAGGCTTGCGTTGTGTACAATCAGCGGCTCTCTCACGGGCAAAATATTGTTCATTTTTGCGCTTGAGAATTCGGTCAGACCTACGTATATTATGTATAAGAAGAATAGTCAGAATCACTATACAGAAGAATATAGGATATCCGGCTATGAGGTTAAGTAGATTCATAAAAGCCTCACAATAGGGAGAAACATCATGTATTACATGAATAACAAAAACAAAAAGTTTATCGCAAGAATAATCGTGATACTGCTTGTACTTGCAATGGTGGGTACAATGCTTGTATCTCTTTTCGCATATTAGTATATCATAACGTAAATGAAAAAAATAACATTACTACTATTATTAATAACATTAGCGGTGCCAATGCAGGTATATGCGGCGACTCCGATCATTCAGAACGGAGTTACAATAGGTGGAATAGATGTATCCGGCATGAATGATATGGAGGCTGCCGAAGCCGTTAACAATAAGGTTAACAGTGACATATCATCAGAGATTATCATCCACTGTGTAGAAGGCAAAATCGCTACTCTTCCGGTAAAGGATATCAATCTAAAGTGGAAGAATACGGGTGTTGCCACTGAGGCCATGAGCTATGGCAACAAGGGAAACTTCGTTAAGAGATACAAGGAACGCAAGGATATCGCCCGTAACGGCTTGAACCTTCCTCTGAAATACGGCTTTGACAGGGATAAACTGTCCGAATTTGTGGATAATAACTGCATGATTTATAACGAAGAAGCGATTGAAGCCACTATTACCAGAACTGAAGAAGGCTTTACAATTACTCCGGGTACGACCGGCGTTATTATAGACAAGCAGGAAGCCATGGATTTCATCACAAACTATATCGAGAATGAGTGGAACGGCGACAACGCGGAGATCAACCTTCCATGCATTACGGATGAACCTGAGGCCGGCGAGGAGGAATTGAGTCAGGTAACAGATATTCTGGGCAGCTTCGAGACCAGCTACAAGACCTCGGGATCCAACAGGTCTGCCAATGTTGCAAACGGCTGCAGGCTGGTAAACGGTACCCTGCTTCGCCCCGGTGAGGAGTTCTCCATGTACGACCACATCAAGCCCTTCTCTGAAGAGAACGGCTACAAGATGGCAGGTTCATATATGAACGGCATGGTTGTGGACAGCCTTGGAGGTGGTATCTGTCAGGTATCGACTACTCTGTATAACGCGGTTCTTAGGGCTGAGCTTGAGGTTACCGAGAGAAACAACCACTCTATGATAGTCAACTATGTTCCTGCGAGTGCGGATGCGGCAATCTCCGAGTCCGCCGGCAAGGACTTCAGATTCGTCAATAACACGGAATATCCTATATACATTGAAGGATATACAACCGATGACAAGAAGATAGTATTCAATATATATGGTAAGGAGACAAGACCGGACAACAGGGTTGTTGAGTATAAGAGCGAGGTGTTAGAGACCACGCCCGCACTTACCGAGAATATCATCCCCTCGGCCTCATATCCTGTGGGCTATATCTCAATTCAGTCAGCGCATACGGGCTACAAGGCAAGATTACTTAAGATAGTCACTGTAGACGGTATTGAGGAGAGCAGGGAAGTGGTCAATTCCAGCAGCTACAAGATGGTACCCAGAACTGCGGTTGTAGGCATTGCGACGACTGACCCTAATGCGGCGGCTCAGATTAGCGAGGCCATTGCAACAGGAAGTATCGACTACTGCGCCGGTGTGGCAGGAGCCTGGGCGGCGGCAGCAGCGGCACTTAATGCCCCGGCAACAAATGTCAATCCATAGGTGAACATGAACAAGGGTAAGGTAAACGAGAACGTAATTAAGCGTTCGGTACTCAAATACATAAATGACAACGGAAGCGCAATCCCGGGCTCGGATTGCGCTTTTTTCACGGGTGTAAGTACTGATTTCGACGAGGAGGCAGCCGGCAGAATGGCAATGCTTCGAGCCGTCAACAATGCAGCTGTTTGTGGCAAAATCGCGAAAGACTCAGTCGTCTCGCTCTTTTTGCCGGAAAGGTATCGTGAAATCAAGCTTAAGGCAATAGTTAAGGATATCGGGGAAACTGCAGAAAAGCTCGGGATCAGAATAGTGGACGGACATACTGAAACAATAAGCGGAATTACTCACCCTGTAGTTAACATAACAATACATGCAACGGAGACCATGACTGACTCTGAAGGTAAGGCATGGGCTGCATCAAAGCCTTTGCCCGCAGATGCGATCATTATGACCAAGTGGGCTGCCATGAGTGGTGCGGCAAGGATTGCAAAGGTAAAGAGTGAGGAGCTGAACGGACATTTTCCTGAGTTTATCACAAGGGATGCCATGGAGCTTCTCAGATTCATAAGTGTGGTACCGGAGGCTGCAGTCGCGGTTTCGTCTGACGCCGTATGTATGAACGACTGCTCTGACGGTGGTGTCATGGCCGCTCTCTGGCAGCTGGGTGATGTGTTCGGTGTCGGACTTGAAGTGAATCTTAGGAATATTCCGATTATGCAGGAGTCTGTGGAAGTCAGTGATTATTACAATCTGAATCCCTATAAGCTAAGGTCGGACGGAGCGTTGCTTATTGTAGCAAGAGACGGCGAGGCTATGACAGAGAGACTGCATGAAGCGGATATTCCTGCTGTGATTATCGGTCATATTACCGATGGGATTGACAGAGTATTGGTGTATGACGATGAGCGAAGATATCTTGAAGAACCTCGTCAAGACGAGGGTTGTATGATATACTAGACAAGTGTGAACCGGTTGTCTGACCGGGGGAAGGAAATGTATGAGAGAGAGAATATTACAGATAATAGAGAAGAACAGTAAGGTTGGTATTGATGAGATAGCAATCAGACTTGGTGAGAACGAGATAGATGTTGCCAATGAGATCAAGGCTATGGAGGAAGAGGGTGTCATCTGCGGATATCATACCCTGATTGACTGGGAGAAGACAAACATTGAGAAGGTGTCTGCACTTATTGAGGTTACTGTGACTCCACAGAGAGGACAGGGCTTTGACAGCATAGCAGAGAGAATCTACAACTATCCTGAGGTAAACGCGGTATATCTTATCTCAGGCGGCTACGATCTTCTTGTTATGTTAGATGGCAAGTCACTCAAGCAGGTGGCGAGCTTCGTATCAGATAAGCTGTCCACACTTGATTCGGTACTTAGTACAGCAACACATTTTGTTCTTAAGAGGTATAAGGACCACGGTACAATCATTGAACAGAATGACGATAGAGAGAAGATAATGCCATGAGAAATCCGTTATCAGACAGAACAGTAGCATTAAAGCCATCAGGCATCCGCAAATTCTTTGATGTGGTCAATGAGATGCCCGATGCTATATCGCTCGGCGTTGGAGAACCCGATTTCGACACACCCTGGCATATAAGGGATGTTGGAATATATTCTCTTGAGAAGGGAAGAACCTTCTATACATCCAACTCCGGACTCATGGAGCTTAGAAGCGAGATATGCAGATACTTAAAGCGCAAGTACGACTTATCCTACAATCCCAAGGATGAGGTGCTTATTACAGTCGGCGGCTCCGAGGCCATAGACATAGCACTGCGTGCCATGATCAATCCCGGTGAGGAGGTTATCATCCCTCAGCCAAGCTATGTATCCTATGAGCCTTGTGCTATCTTAGCCAACGCCAATCCTGTTATTATCAACCTTAAGAATGAGAATGAGTTCAGACTTACGGCAGCAGAGCTTGAGGAGGCAATCACAGATAAGACCAAGGTGGTTATCATGCCCTTCCCCAACAATCCTACCGGCGCAATAATGGAGCGCAAGGATCTTGAGGCAGTAGCCGAAGTGATAATAAAGCATGATTTATATGTTATCTCGGATGAGATATATGCAGAGCTTACCTACAGTGATTCAGGACATGTATCAATAGCTTCGATCCCGGGTATGCTTGAGAGAACCATAGTTATTAACGGTTTCTCAAAATCTTACGCAATGACAGGTTGGAGGTTGGGCTTTGCCTGCGGACCCAAGAAAATAATTGAGCAGATGACCAAGATTCATCAGTTCGCCATCATGTGTGCGCCGACCACCAGTCAGTATGCAGCGATAGAGGCGCTGAGACACGGTGACGATGATGTGAAGGAGATGTGTGAAGCTTACAACCAGCGAAGAAGATATCTGCTACACACCTTTAAACAGATGGGACTGCCCTGCTTCGAGCCCTTCGGAGCCTTCTATGTATTCCCCTGCATTAAAGAGTTCGGTATGAGCAGTGACGAGTTTGCATTAAGACTGCTTGAGGAGGAGAAGGTTGCAGTTGTTCCGGGCACAGCCTTTGGAGACAGCGGCGAAGGCTTCCTCAGAATATCATATGCATATTCGATTGAATCCCTCAAGGAGGCAATCGGCAGAATCGAAAGCTTCATCGGAAGACTCAGAGAAGAAATGTTATAATCTATACCCCGGATACTCTCCGGGGTGTTTGTGACAAAATATGGATAATATTAATCATTTGGAAGAAAATGAATATATTAAGGAGAGGGTGAAGGCAACTCCGCTTAACCGCCGCAAGCTGATGCGAAGAACGATAATTACGGCGAGCATGGCTGTTATATTCGGAGTCCTGGCATGCCTGACCTTCTTAGTGCTTCAGCCGGTTTTCACCAACATGCTATATCCGCAGGAGGAGCCTGCGGTTGTCGAGATCCCCGAAGATACCGAGGAGATGCTTCCCGAGGATATGGTGCTTGAGGAGGAGAGTGAACCTCAGATTCAGGTAATAGAGCGTAACTACAAGGCTGACCCGATTCAGATGTATGACGACCAGTATGAGGAGCTCTACAGGATAGCTCAGACAGCACTTGCTTCAACGGTTACGGTAATTGGTTACAATAGCGAGATGGACTGGTTCGACAATTCCTATGAGAGCAAGACCTCGTCAAGCGGCTTTTATGTTGCCAACAACCGTAAGGAGATGCTCTTCCTGTCGCACAAGGACGTGATAATGGATGCATCAGACATCTTAGTTACCTTCCATAGCGGCGAATCCGTCAAGGGGGAGATTAAGGGAGTCGACGAGAACACCGGACTTGCTGTCATTGCAGTTAAGATAGAGGATGTTCCGGAGCAATTGAGAGAATCAATTCAGGTACTTAAGCTTGCTAATAGCAAGGTATCCAATATCCTGGCTACACCTGTTATTGCAATCGGTCAACTCTATGACCAGGGAGAAGCTGTGGGCTACGGAATGCTGGCAGGCAAGGGAAAAACCGCCAGCTTTACGGATCAGAATGTTGAGATACTTACTACAGATATTTACGGTGGTACCAATGCGTCGGGCGTCATCCTCAACCTGTATGGCGAGGTGCTTGGAGTAATATACCCAGGCATGGGGTCAGAGGCTGCGCCGAATCTGGTAACAGCTATCGGGATTTCCGATATTAAGCAGGAAATCGAGAGAATGAGCAATGGCAGAAGCAAGTCCGTGCTTGGAATAAACGGAATAGATGTATCGAAGGAAGCGATAGAGAATCTGGGAGTTCCGATGGGAGCATACGTTACAAGTATTGTCATGAGCTCACCGGCGATGAATGCGGGAATACAGAGTGGCGATATCATAACGAAAATAGGAGAGAGAACGATCCTTAAGTATTCTGATGTGACGGATGCAATGTATGCCATGAGTCCGGAGACGACAGTATATGTCACTGTCATGAGACAGGGTGGAGAAGAATACAAGGAGTTAGTGCTTGAGGTAACCTTAGGCGAAGTAAAATAACGACGGGAGCGATTTTACAATATGAAGTATATTAAAGACCTGACAGAGGGCGCGAGAGTATCGGATATTTATCTTGTTAAGAGCAGAACAAGTGCGGTGACCAAGACCGGCAAGGATTACTGGAATGTGGTATTACAGGACAAGTCCGGTGCGGTGGATGCGAAGGTATGGGACCTTGGAAGCGCCGGAATTGAGGAGTTCGAGGCGAAGGATTATGTGGATATCGTCGGTACCGTGACGATGTTTAACGGTGCACTTCAGGTGAAGATCGAGAGGGCCAGGGTTGCGCGCGAGGGTGAGTATGAGCCGGCTAACTATCTGCCTGTAAGTAAGTACAATATAGATGAGATGATGGCAGAGCTTGTGACAATGATTGAGAAAACTAAGAATCAGTATCTGAAGCAGCTGCTTAGGAGCTTCTTTGTAGAGGATGCGGAGTTTATAAGTAAGTTCAGGTTCTCGTCTGCGGCAAAGTCGGTGCATCACTCGTTTGTGGGCGGTCTGTTGGAGCATACGCTCAGTGTGGCAAAGAATTGTGAATATTTTGCTGCTCATTATGAGATGCTTAACAGGGATTTGCTCGTGGCAGCGGCAATCTGTCACGATATTGGTAAAGTCAGGGAGTTCGTGCCCTATCCTGAGAATGATTACAGTGACGAAGGTAATCTGTTAGGTCATATTGTTATTGGTGCTGAGATGGTGGGCGAGAGGATTGCTGCAATTCCGGGCTTTCCGGCTAACCTGGCTAATGAACTTAGGCACTGTATTCTGGCGCACCACGGAGAGCTTGAGTTCGGTTCACCGAAGAAGCCTGCGTTAATCGAAGCAGTGGCGCTAAGCTTTGCGGACAATATTGATGCCAAGATGGAGACCTTTATGGAGGCACTGGATTCGAGCTTAAATCCGTCTGAGTGGATGGGATACAATAAGTTCATTGAGAGCAATATCCGCGGAACCAGGATGGAGTAGAATATGAAGAATTCTGAATATACTAAGGATGAGTTGCTTGAAATAAAGATAACAGACATGGGCAACGATGGTGAAGGTATCGGCAAGGTGGACGGATATGCATTATTCGTGAAGGATGCTGTTATCGGTGATACAGTGCTTGTCAAGATAATGAAGGCTAAGAAAAACTATGCTTATGCACATCTGGAGAAGGTAATTTGGCCTTCTCCTTTTCGTGTTGAGCCGAAATGTCCGTATGCAAGACCCTGTGGCGGGTGTACGCTTCAGGCTCTGGATTATGGCAAGCAGTTGGAACTTAAGGCATCAAAGGTAGCCAACAATATCATTAGAATAGGTGGATTCGATGCCGAATATGTGATGAGCATAGCAGAACCTATTGTTGGTATGGATGAGCCCTATCGATATAGGGGCAAGTCTCAGTTTCCCTTTGGTAAGGATAAGAACGGCAAGGTAGTAACAGGATTCTATGCAGGACGTACGCACAATATCATAGCCAATAACGATTGTGTTATCGGAGTTGAGGAAAACAGGGAAATCCTTGAGATAATACTTCACCATATGGAGGAGTATGGTGTTCAGCCCTATGATGAGAGCACAGGTCGCGGGGTTATCAGACATGTGCTTATACGTAAGGGGTTTGCGACAGGAGAGTTGATGGTATGCCTTGTAATTAATTCAGGTGTGAAGAAGGGGGAATATATACCGGCTCAGGATAAACTGATCTTGGCACTTTGCAAGGTTGAGGGTATGACAAGCATATCCGTATCCCTTAATGATAAGAATACCAATGTCATTATGGGTGATAGAATAGTAAATCTCTGGGGAAGAGAGACAATAAGGGATGTTGTGCATATGCTGAACGTCGATAACGGAACTGATATTACTTTCGAAATATCGCCTCTCTCTTTCTACCAGGTGAACCCGCTACAGATGGAGAAGTTATATTCGATTGCGCTACAGTATGCAGAACTTACAGGCAAAGAGGACGTATGGGACCTGTATTGCGGAATCGGAACCATATCACTGTTTTTGGCAAAAAGTGCCCGCCGGGTCATTGGAGTAGAGATTATTCCGGAAGCAATTGAGGATGCTAAGAGGAATGCCAGAAACAACGGAATAGATAATGCTACTTTCTTTGTCGGTAAGGCAGAGGAGGTATTACCCGAATATTACGCTCAGACCGCATCCGATGAAGATGGTGTTGGTGATATGCGTCATCCCGATGTCATTGTTGTCGATCCGCCCCGTAAGGGCTGTGATATCGACTGTCTCAATACCATGCTCAAGATGAAGCCGGAACGCATAGTATATGTAAGCTGTGACAGTGCCACACTCGCAAGAGATCTTCGGATTCTTTGTGACGGAGGCTACAGTCTAAAGCGATTCCGCCCAGTTGATATGTTTGGACATTCAGGTCATGTGGAGACGGTATGTTTATTGTCCAAACTCCGCGAAGCGAAGCATCATGTCAATGTTAAGCTCGATATGGATGAGCTGGATCTGACTAGCGCAGAGGCTAAGGCTACATATAAGGAGATTCAGGACTGGGTGCAGGAGAAAAGTACGGATTCCATGTAACAAATCTCAATATCGCTCAGGTAAAGCAGAAGCATGGAATTATAGAAAGAGAGAACTACAATAATCCTAAGTCGCTGGAAAGTCATCAACAGGGAATCTCTGCTGTTCACGATTCTCGGTAAGTCCTAATAAATAATCGGAAGTTATTCCATAAAAATTTGTAAGGGAGACAATAGCCTTGTGAGTAATTTCTTTGTAATCATCAGTTTCATAATTTCCTAGAGATGCTCTGGATATTCCGGTCTGTTCTGCCAGTTCTTGCAGTGACAGACCTTTTTCTATTCTCAAATCTTTCAATTTTTCCTGAATCGATAATTTACATTTCATGAAACCAATCCACTTTAACAAAGTTTATATAAATGGCACATCTACATTATAACGGAACGCACGTTTGTGGGATACGGCTAAATCTAAAAACGTGGAATTTTTAATTCTTTTAAAAATATTCCTACCTCTTGGATATACGGATTGGACCGTTTATTTCTTGGATAATGTATTCATAAACAATGATTTCCAGTCTGGAGAGGAGGTGAAAAGAAAATGCTAAATCAAGGATATGTTCCATGTGACAAACAAATTCATATCAAGTTATCAGAGGCAGAATTACAGATGATCCAGGATAGGATGGCGCAGATGGGTTTTAAAAACCTGAGCGCTTATGTTCGAAAGATGGCAATTGATGGATATTATCGGAAATATAATAGCGAAATACGCAGATGAAATTGATTTTGATTCTTTACCTGATCCGGATGTCTATCTTCAAAAGGGTATATATATGAATCTTATAAGGTGTATATGAAATTTCGTAATTAGAAAATGAAGCAGATCATTGAAGGACATCAGTGGGTGTGATAAAATAAATTCACTAATATGAATGTTATATAAGTGAATAATAAAGAGAGGTATCACTCATGATTATCAGCGAAAGAATTATAAAGGTTTTGAAAGAACGCAATATGACTCAGGCGGAGTTTGCAAAGCAGGTAGGTATTTCAACCAGTACCATAAGCGAATGGAAAAAGAGAAAGACCAATCCTACTGTAGAAAAGATAATGGATATTTGTAATGTATTACAGATTACCCCGGAGCAGCTTCTTACCGGTAAAGGAATTGAGGATGAAGAGGAAATTGCAGCTGCAAGTCCGGAGAGTAAATTCACTCCGGGTGATGTTCAGATGATTGAAGATTATCACAATCTTAGAGAAGAACAGCAAAAGAGACTTATGGCATATATGGAAGCATTGAAAAAGATAGAGAGTTTGGAAGAACTGTAAAGATTTAAAGTCACAAATTGTGACTTTAGATATGAACTACAATAGGAAGAATACGAGAGGTTTTTATGGATGAAATAGCTACTATTACAGATACGGTCGGTTTGCCTAATCAGATGATTGATCTTTCGAAGATAATATACACTATTCGAGGAAAGCAGGTAATGCTTGATAGTGATTTGGCAATATTATATGGCTACGAGGTAAAGAGACTTAACGAACAGGTAAAAAATAATATAAATCGATTTCCTGAAGATTTTATGTTCCAAATGACTAAAGAAGAAGTGAAAGATTTGCGGTCGAAATTTTCGACCGCAAATATAAATCCCAAAAGCAGATCGCTTCCACATGTTTTTACAGAGCAAGGAATATATATGTTGGCGACTGTATTAAATGGTGAAATAGCAGAGAAACAAAGCATATTTATCATGCGGGCATTTCGGGAAATGCGACATTTTATTATGAATAATGAGAGAATGTTCGAAAGGATAAATAGCATTGAATTAAAACAGTTGGAATATCAAAAAGAGTCAGAAGAAAAGTTTAATAAAATATTCGATTACATAGCAGATCATAAAGAAGACAATCAAAAGATTTTCTTTGATGGTCAAATATATGATGCCTTCAGTCTACTCACAGATATTGTAGGGCAAGCTAAAAGAGAAATTGTTTTGATTGATGGGTACATTGATGTAATTACACTAAATATTCTGGCAAAGAAAAATGTAGGGATTGATGTCTTCGCATATACTTTCCCTAGCGCAAGGATATCTGCACAAGACATTAATAGTTTTAATGCGCAGTATCCAACATTAACAGTAAAAAGGACCACAGCATTTCATGATCGTTTTTTTATTATCGATGGTGTCCATGGATATCACATAGGGTCTTCTTTAAAAGATGCGGGAAAGAAGTGCTTTGGCATAAACAAAATAGAGAGTGTCGATGTTCTTAAAGATATTATGAGTAAGGCACAACAGACTGGTGTGTAAACTGAAAGGATGCTTTCTTATGAACTATAAGGATTTGAATAAGATTCAAAAAAATAGAATGAAACAAATCAGTGTTCATGATTATATTATGGAATGGGAAAACCCAGAGTTTATGGATTATCTATTGGGGAGCCTTCCACAAAAGCGAGGAAAAGATAAATGAATATTGAAGCAGAAAATCTCGACTCGCTTCGTAAATTAGTAAGGGAGTTGCAGGCGGAAAATACTGTATTAAAAGAAAAACTTAAGAAGGCAAATATCGCATATCCAGAGAATAATGTGTTTGAAGAAAAGATAGAAGATACTTCTGAATATGATCCAGACCAGGGTGAGAGAATTGTTGGTAAATTCATCACGGAAGAAATGGCTAATCAGTATTTTGCTATGTTCTGGGGAAGAACGGATGTATATGCTAAACGAGGTAGGAATGGTGGATATTTCCCACAATGCGATAATCGTTGGAATGATAGAGCTTGTCCAAAGCAGCGTGGTGAAAAGATTCGATGTGAAGATTGTGAGAATACAAATTGGACTAAGCTTACTGCAAAAAAAATAGTGGAACATTTGGTGGGTTATAAGGAAGATGGTTCAGATGTTATAGGCATATATCCGTTATTGCCAGATGGTACATGTAGATTTATAGTATTTGATTTTGACAATCACGAAAAAGGTGCAGAAGCTACCGATTTTGCGAATGTAACGGAAGAGTGGCATAAAGAAGTTGATGCACTACGCTTAATCTGCGAACAGAATGGAATTACACCACTGGTAGAGCGCTCAAGATCTGGAAGAGGTGCGCATGTGTGGATATTTTTCAAGAAGCCTATCTCAGCATCTTTGGCTCGTAACTTTGGATTCCTTTTGTTAGATAGAGGACAAGCATCGATTAATATGAAGTCTTTTCAATATTATGACAGAATGTATCCGTGCCAGGATGTTGCTAGCAGCATAGGCAATCTAATCGCATTGCCATTGCAAGGACAGGCTTTAAAGAATGGAAATAGTGCGTTTGTCGATGATAATTGGAATGCGTATCCTGATCAATGGGATATTTTGCTGAATCGCACAACGAAGTTATCAATAGAAGAAATAGAAGCTTTTATGAAAAAGTGGAAAACCGAAATATCTGAGACGACAGGCGTTATAACAGCGGATGTTGCAGATAGACCAAAGCCATGGAAAAAGAAACAAGCATTTAATAAAACCGACGTGGTTGGGAAAATGCATATTGTTCTTGGTGATGGGGTATATGTTGATACGCTGAATCTTATGCCAAGAATACAGAATCAAATAAGAAGTTTAGCGGCTTTTGACAATCCGATTTTTTATAAGAATAAGAGATTGGGATACTCCAATTATTATAACTTCAGTGCTGTCTATATGGGACAGGATGTTGATGGATATATTCGTATCCCACGAGGACTTAGGGAACAACTAATTAATAACTGTAAAGAAGCAAATATAGAATATGATATTACTGACCATAGAGAAAAAGGAAGACCTATAAGGGTTTCATTTAATGGTGATTTACGTACGGGGCAAGATTTGGCAGCAGATAGTATGTTGCAATATGACCACGGAGTGCTTAGTGCGACTACCGCATTTGGTAAGACAGTTGTGTGCAGTTATCTGATATCGCAAAGAAAAGTGAATACATTAATACTTCTTCAAAGTAAGGATTTATTAGAACAGTGGGTAAATGAATTAAATACATTTTTGAATATAAATGAAGAACCACCGATTTATAAGACAAAGACTGGAAGAGAAAAAAGACGAGATAGCGTTATTGGAGTGCTAACAGGTAATAAGAATACACTTACTGGTATAATAGATGTGGCTATGGTTGGCTCTATGTATAGCAAGGGTAATTTCAATGATTATATTAATTCATATGGTCTTGTAATTATGGATGAATGCCATCATTGTGGTTCGACTACATCAATTGAAGTGATGCAGAAAGTAAATGCAAGATATGTTTATGGAGTTACCGCAACGCCAAAACGTGGAGATAATCTTGAGAAAATAATACATATGTTATTAGGTCCAATAAGACATAGCTATACAGCAAAAGAACGAGCCGAGGCACAGGGAATAGGACATTATGTATTTCCACGATTTACCAGAGTTATTGATACAAATGAAACAAAGAATGATATTAATGGAGCATACAATTTAATCAGCAATAATATCGTAAGAAGTGAGATGATTGCTGAAGATACAAGGAATGCAATTGCAGAAGGAAGAACTCCTGTTATTCTTACGAGGTATAAAGAACAGGCAAAGCATTTGTATGATAATCTTGCTGAGGCAGCAGATTATGTTTTCTTGTTGTATGGTGACAATAGCGATAAAGAAAATATAGAAATTAGAAAACAGCTAAAGGAAGTACCAGGTGATAAATCTATTATTTTGATAGCTACTGGTCAAAAGATTGGTGAGGGATTTGATTTTCCGAGGTTGGATACACTTATGTTGGCTGCACCTGTTTCATTTGCGGGAAGATTGGAACAGTATGTGGGAAGATTGCACAGAGATTATGAAGGTAAGAAAGACGTTGTAGTTTATGATTACATAGACTCTCACTTAAGAGTGTTTGAGAATATGTATTCAAAACGTCTTAGAACATATAAGAGGTTAGGATATTCCTTGATTTCTAATATGATTCTTGAGAAGCAATCAGCAAATGCTATCTATGATTCAGGAAATTATTCTGATGTATTTGAGCAAGATCTTGTTGAGGCAGAAAAAAGAATTATTATATCTAGCCCAGATATTATACAGGATAAAATTGATAGAATGATTTATGTTACAAAGCAACGTATTGAATCTGGCTGCAAGATAACAATTATCACAATAAATCCTGAAGGGACCCATTATGGAAGTTTGGCTCATTATTATGAAATGATTAAGCAGATGAAAAGTGCAGGAATGCAGGTTATTGTAAAGGATGAAGTTGATGAGCATTTTGCCATTATTGATGATGAGTTGGTATGGCACGGAGGTATGAATCTTTTAGGGAAAGAAGATGTCTGGGATAATTTGATGAGAATAAAATCCGCTTCGGTTGCCGAGGAACTTCTGGAATTATCGCTTGGAATTACAGAAAACAAGCGATAAAAACAAGCGATAAAAATAAACGATCTGGCGGCATTATTACATGATGTAGATGATGCCAAGCTTTCGCCGGAAACTGTATGTAAGATTATTGAGGAAGTATCGTTTGCTGGAACCGATTCGGTTGTGCCAAGTACGATAGAAGGTAAATGCGTGCAGGATGCGGACAGGCTGGATGCAATGGGTGCAATTGGAATTGCACGGGCATTTGCATATGGTGGCAGTAAAGACAGAAAGATATATGATCCGGAAATAAAACCTCGGGTGAACATGAGTAAAGAGGAGTATCACCAAAATCAAAATTCTACAAGTATTAATCATTTTTATGAAAAACTCTTGCTGCTTAAAGAGATGATGAATACAGATACTTCAAAGAGAATGGCTGAGCATAGACATGCTATTATGGAAGCCTATCTTGAGGAATTTATGGCAGAGTGGGAAGGAGGCTGAGTATGGTAACACCGAAGGATGGGAATAGGATTTCAAAGATTGATATGTATTTGAATTGTGCGGAAAACTTTGCGTACAGAAGTACTTGTATTAAACGGAAATATGGAGCTGTAATCGTAAAAAATGATGTGGTAATTTCTACAGGCTATAATGGTTCACCAAGAGGTTTTGAGAACTGTTGTGATATAGGAAAGTGTCCACGTGTGGAAAAAGATATGCATCAGGGAGAAGGATATGGAATATGTCGAGCTGTTCATGCAGAGGCTAATGCACTTTTAAATTGTTCCAGAGAACAAACAATAGGAGCAGACTTGTATTTAACAGGAATTAATCCGGATGATAATTCTATTCATAGAGCAAAACCATGTCCGATATGTGCAAGAACTATAATACAGGCAGGAATTAACAATGTAATTATGCGACAAGGTGAAGGTGCGGATAATTATATTATTTTGCCAGCAAAGGAATTACAGTGGGTGCTTGACGGAGAAGCTTGTGAGTAATTTCTGTTAAAAAGAAAATGGAGAGTAAATAAAAGATTTGAAACATATTAATTCGGCTAGTTGTTATGGTATGAAGTGAAGCGTTTGAATGAACAAGTAAAGCGTAATATTGTAAGGTTTCCGGAAGATTTTATGTTTCAATTAACAACAGAGGAAGATGGGATCATGAAGTCGCAAATTGCGACTTCATGAAATGAAGATTTTTTAAAGTCGCAATTTGCGACTTTAAACGAAAATGGAAATAAAAGAGGGCTTCACATAAAAAAATTGCCATATGCATTCACGGAGCAAGGTATTATATGAGTATGCTGAATTGGTGAATACCGGTGTGATGGAGCGACTCAACCGAAATGCAAAAGAGAAATGGAGAATGCTAATCCGTTACGGTATAAAGTGGGGAGAGTATGGAAGAAGTTTTACCTTTGAGGGCGAAGAGGTGGATGTGTACATGATTCACATAGTTTAGATTAAAATGCATATTAAATTGAACTTGACACATATTCGGGGCTTGGTATAATAAAGATAAAATAATATAGACTTTAAATCAAACTAATATTTTGGCTGTTACAACTTATGGAGGCGTATATGGAATATATCAGTAGAGAACTGGAACGAAAGTTTATGGAGATGAATCAAGCGTTCAAAGCAGTTATGGTTACAGGGGCCAGACAGGTGGGCAAATCAACCATGCTTAAAAAACTGGCTGAAGGAGAAGAACGAACCTATGTTAATCTGGACAACTCCAGAGACCGGGAATTGGCAAAAAGTGATCCCGGTCTTTTTTTTCAAGTATATAAACCCCCTATTCTGATAGATGAAGCTCAGAAAGCGCCGGAGCTGTTTGAGTATATTAAGATTTTATGTGATGAATCAGACCGGATGGGACTGTTTTGGCTGACCGGATCAGAGAGTAAAAAGCTTTTAAAGGGAGCGCAGGATTCTCTCGCAGGAAGAATCTGTATACTGAAAATGTATAGCCTGTCTCAGAGGGAAAAAGCAGGAAAGAGCGAACTAGGAGAGATGGAGTTTTCCTACAATTCACTGATACAAAGAAGTAGTGAATTTGCGGAGAATGATCTGCCGAAAGTATATAAACATATATGGGAAGGCGGAATGCCGGGAACCGTTGGAATGACCGGTGAGCAGCGCATGGAGTATTATGAGTCTTATATAGAAACATACCTTATGCGTGATGCGGTTGATGATAATGGCATCAGTGACACAGAGGGATTCAGAAAAGTGCTTAGAGCCAGTGCATCCTTTACGGGAAATTTGGTTAATTATTCTGACATAGCCCAGGCGGGCAATGTATCTGTACCCACAGCAAAAGAATGGATAAAAATATTGCAGTCCATGGGAATCATTTATCTTCTGGAACCCTTTTCAAATAATGAGTTAAAACGCATGGTCAAAACTCCGAAACTGTACTTCTGTGATACGGGACTGTGCGCGTATCTTTCAATGTGGACGAGTATGGAAACGCTGATGAACGGTGCGGCCAGCGGACATTTTTATGAAAACTACGTTGTTTCTGAATTCTTGAGAATGTATGCCTACTCAAAGAATAAAACAAACATGACTTTTTACAGGGATACAAATCAAAAAGAGATTGATATCGTTTTGGAGGAAAATGGGAAACTTCATCCGCTGGAAATAAAAAAGAGCAGTAATCCGGAGAAGAGAGCAATCAGTTCGTTTCATCTACTTGAAAAGAGCTCACTAAAAATTGGTGAAGGCGGGATAATATGTATGGCTGCGAAACCGTTTCCGCTGGATGAAAACAATAATATTATTCCATGCAATATAATATAAAAGTTTTACCCCCGGGAAAAAACGTCAAGACCGTTTGCTTGCTATCGAAGAAACCTTGATTTTATAAAAGTCTATGTTCCGATGACGGAAACAGGATTTTACATTCTTTATTGTCTATAGGAGGAAATGCATATTTCGCATTGCGTGGCACGCAAAATCATGTTATACTTATAATAATAAAACGCATTGCGAGGTATGCTATGGATACAGCAAATACTATTAAGGAATTAAGAGAAAGTATAGGGATGTCCCGCAAAGAGTTTTCTGAGCATACGGGCATCCCTGTTCGTACATTAGAGGACTGGGAAGCAGCAAGAAGAACTCCTCCGGAATATATACCAAGACTGATTGCTTATCAGCTTAAGTATGAGGAATTACTGAAGGATTTTGCTAATCGTGTCGAATTCGATACGGTTAAAACTAAGGAGAAGAATGACGAAGATTGTTAAAGATACAATACATGCAAATGGTATAGATATTGGTATATACTACTGATTTTGATAAAGGAGGATAAATGGAGGAGACGATATATATTCCGATGATGGAGATTCACGACCGCGTTGAGCGCCTGGAGAGGGCAGGAAAGATAAAGGAACTCAGAGAGAGGGTGGGAAGAACCCGTGAGGCCTTTGCTTCCTATACAGGAATTCCGTTAAGTTCTATTGAGAATTGGGAGTCGGGCAGGAAGACAGTGCCGACAGACATGCTTCATATGCTTTATTACAGGATACAATATAACATTCTGCTTGGCCGAAAGCCTTCTGTCTGGAACAAACCTTTGAGACAGAGAGTGGACGTATTCGCCAAGCCTTTATTCATGTACTTTGTTTGATTTCATATTGATCTTTCGATAGTCTGAGGGTACCAGCTTGTATTGACTCTTGAAAGCTGAGGTAAAACGGCTCTGACTTTCATAACCGACAAGCGAGGCTATTTCAGCAATACTTTTGTCAGTATCTGTGAGCATTGTAGCAGCAGCCTCCATTCGGTGTTCCTTCATGTGCATTGCAATGGAAGTACCATATTCCTCCTTGAATACTTTCTTAAGGGTGGTGGTATTCATAAGATATTTCTTGGCCAGCTCCTCAATCGTGATTCGCTCAGATATGTGCTCTAACATATATTTATGAATGCTGTGAATAATTTCCTTTGATGAAGCTCCATAATCCACAGCTTCTTTCGGACAGGTTATCTCCATAATCTTTTCAACAACAATATGAAGCAAACGGCTCTCTTCAGTGTCGGATGCCTTATAATATACCTCCTTGCCATCTCGCCTGCTGCTGATCAGTCCGCACTCATTGAGGGACTTAAGATGGTGCGATACGGCAGGACTTGACATGCCAAGCAGGGCTGCCATATTAATCACACACAACTCATAATGATTCAGAATCCAGAATATCCTTACTCTCGTTGGGTCACCTAACTGTCTGAATATATCAGATACAATAGCAAAATAGCTCACGTTCTGAAGTACATCCGATACCTTATCTATGTTATCTATTTCGCCGTGTCTGTGCGGCAAATGAAAGTCTTTTAGTTCGTTCATATTCCATCCTTAAATTGTTCATTTTGGAAATCGTATTCGCCTGTTTGGTAATGATTCCCAACAAAGTATTGCATTGTCTTTATAATGTTATTATATTCGAATTGTAACAATTAAACAAACGATTAATTGTTACAATAGTTGTATAATAAACAATTGTTTTAATTACGTAAAAAGGAGAATAAAGATGAAGAAGACATACAAGATTGAAGTGGACTGTGCTAACTGTGCTAATCTAATGGAGGATGCAACCAGGAAGACTGAGGGTGTGGCTAATGCAACAGTTAACTTCATGACTCAGAAGATGAGTGTGGAATTTGTTGATGGAGCAGATGAGAAAGCAGTTATGAATAATGTAGTTAAGGCTTGCAAGAAGGTCGAGGATGACTGTGAGATTTATCTTTAGGAGTTCACATGAATAAGAAGCAGAAGAAGAGGGTATATCAGATTATTGCCTGTGTAATCATGATTGTTGCCATAAGCATAGTCGGAGTTAGTGGAGTATTAAAGCTTGCTTTGTATCTCATTACTTATATTATTATAGGTCATGACATACTTAAGAAGGCTGTAAAAGGAATAATAAAAGGTCAGGTATTAGATGAGAACTTCCTAATGGCGATAGCTACGGTGGGCGCTTTTATAATGGCAATATATTCACGAAGCGAAGATTACCTTGAGTGTGTCGCAGTTATGCTGTTCTATCAGATTGGGGAGCTGTTTCAGAGCTATGCAGTTGGTAAGAGCAGGGATAACATTGCTGCTCTTATGGATATCAGACCGGACTATGCCAACATCATGCAGGATGGAGAACTTACCAGAGTAGACCCGGAGGATGTGTCGGTCGGCAGTGTGATCATTGTTCAGCCTGGTGAGAAGGTGCCCTTAGACGGAGTGGTTGTTAAGGGTAGTTCAAGCTTAAATACCGCAGCGTTGACAGGTGAGAGTCTGCCGAGAGATGTGGCAGAGGGTGAGGAAATCATCAGCGGCTGCATTAACATGACAGGTCTTATTGAAGTCAGAACCACTAAGGAATTTGGTGATTCGACTGTGTCCAAGATTCTTGACCTCGTGGAGAATGCAAGCTCGAGGAAGTCTAAGTCTGAGGATTTTATCAAACGTTTTGCCAAGGTGTACACGCCGGCTGTATGTATCGGCGCGCTGATTCTTGCCACATTACCGCCCGTGATAAGTCGCATAGTGATTGACAACAGTAACTGGAATATCTGGTTTTACAGGGCTCTGACCTTCCTTGTAGTCAGCTGTCCCTGTGCATTGGTTATTAGTATTCCGCTTAGCTTCTTCGCCGGTATCGGCGGTGCCAGCCATGCCGGAGTTCTTGTTAAGGGCTCCAATTATCTTGAGGCATTATCACAGGTAACAACTGTTGTTTTTGACAAGACGGGTACGCTTACCAAGGGTAGCTTCGAGGTGAGCGGAATTCATCACAACAGGCTCGAGGAGGAGAAACTGCTCGAGTATGCCGCTCTTGCAGAGTGTGCTTCGTCGCATCCGATTAGCCGAAGTCTTATTGATGCTTACGGCAAACCACTTGACAGAAGCAGGGTTAGTGATATTGAAGAGATCAGCGGACACGGAATTTGCGCCAGAGTAGATGGCCATAATGTGCTTGTCGGCAACGACAAACTCATGAAGAGTCACAACGTCGATTATCGGGACTGTCATAGTGTCGGCACCGTGATTCACGTGGCAATAGATAATGAGTACCAGGGGCACATCGTCATCTCGGATGTGGTTAAGCCTGAGGCTAAGGAGGCCATCGCAGCTCTTAAAAAGTTGGGGATTCACAACACAGTTATGTTAACCGGAGATAGCAGCAAGGTTGCAGCTGCCGTAGCAGACAGTCTGGGTATTGACCGGGTTCTTAGCGAACTCCTGCCCCAGGATAAGGTTTCAGAACTTGAAAAACTGCTCGAGACAAAATCTCCTAAGGATAAGTTAGCTTTCGTCGGAGATGGTATTAATGATGCGCCGGTTCTATCAAGAGCGGATATTGGAATTGCCATGGGAGCCATGGGAAGTGATGCCGCCATTGAAGCAGCAGATGTTGTACTTATGGATGATAATCCGATGCAGATAGCCAAAGCCATTAAGATATCCAAGAAGTGCATAGGTATCGTAAGGCAGAATATTACCTTCGCACTTAGCATTAAATTTGCCTGCCTGATCTTAAGTGCAGTTGGTATTGCCAATATGTGGCTGGCAATCTTCGCAGATGTCGGCGTCATGGTGATTGCAGTACTTAATGCCATCCGCACTCTGAAGGTTGATTAGCGCGGGGATTCGCCCGGATTTGAGATTGTGTGGCAACGCGGGTTGCTTAATTTGATAGATTTCGAGAGATGGATACATCGGAATCTGATGTTTTGGGGGCATCCCGATGTATCTGGAATGTATGGTTTTGGGAACATACATCGGAAATGCCCGATTTAAGGCCTTCCCGATGTATTATTGCACTAGTTTCGGTCAAGTCTTTTTTTTGGTGTAAATTTAATTTACCTTTAGGATTTTATTTATTAAGCGGCTAGTAACCGCTGTTGTT
>JADYUL010000012.1 GCA_021531795.1 Lacrimispora saccharolytica | reverse complement strand
CAGCTGATGGTTACTAATAGATCGAAGGCTTAACTAAAGTTAGGAAGATAAATCAGTATTCGATTTTGAGAGGACAATACCTCAATAATAAAGAATTATGAGATTAAGCGCTGGTTATTCAGCGCTTTTTTTACGATATAGTGTTGTCTTTTGTATGCTTTCTTGAAAATTCTAAAGTCATTCTTTGATATTCTATTCATTCATTATTTATTCATAGTTTTTTCGTGTTTGTGTGTAGGATTTTATATTAAATGAGTAGTCATTAATTGGTAATCTCTATTTGTAGTTAAAAATAAGGCGTAAGCCGAATGGAGGGTAAAATTAATGAAGAAGAAACTACTTGGCGCTTTACTTAGCGTAGCAATGGTTGCCAGCCTCTTAGTAGGATGTGGCGAGAAAGCAGCAGACACAGCAGCTCCTGCAGCTGATTCAAGCGAGTCAACTGAAGCAGCAGCTCCTGCAGCAGAGTCAAACGGAAAGAGAGTAGCAGTTGCAATGCCTACTCAGTCTTCTGAGAGATGGATCAACGACGGTAACAACATGAAGTCTCAGCTTGAGGCTCTTGGCTATGAAGTTGACCTTCAGTACGCAGAGGATGATGTTCAGGCTCAGGTTTCTCAGATTGAGAACATGATCGCAGCAGGCGCTGATTGTCTCGTTATCGCATCTATCGATTCTTCAGCTCTTGTAAACGTTGAAGCTCAGGCTAAGGCAGCCGGCATTCCTATTATTGCTTATGACCGTCTCCTTATGGATACAGACGCTGTTTCGTACTACGCTACATTCGATAACAAGGGTGTTGGTACAGCAATCGGTAAGTACATTGTTGACAATTCAGGCGCTACACCTGATTCTCCTAAGACAATCGAGCTTTTCATGGGTTCTCCTGATGATAACAATGCTCATATGCTTTACGCAGGTCTTATGGAGCAGATTCAGCCTCTCCTTGACGACGGATCTCTTGTTTGCTTATCAGGACAGCTTGATTTTGATTCAAACTGTACACTTAGATGGGATCAGCAGACAGCTATGAAGAGATGTGAGGACCTTCTTACAGGTTACTATGCAGATAAGGATCTTGACATCGTAGCAACAGCTTACGACGGACTTGCTTATGGTTGTATGGCAGCTCTTGAAGGTGCAGGTTATGCAGTTGGTACAAAGTGGCCACTCATCACAGGACAGGATGCAGAGCTTATGGCAACAAAGCACATCATCTCAGGAAAGCAGACAATGTCTATCGCTAAGGATACAAGAAAGCTTGCTGAGAAGTGCGTTACAATGGTACAGGCAGTTCTTGAAGGTGCAGAGCCTGAAATCAATGATACAACTACATATAACAACAACGTTATCGTAGTTCCTTCATTCCTTTGCACACCTGAACCGGTTGATAAGGATAACTACAAGGAAATCCTTGTAGACTCTGGTTACTACACAGAGGAGCAGCTTGCTGAATAGTTTTCAGTAAAGCCTCATAATAATGGACTTATTTGGGCGGCGGCGTTTTGCCACCGCCCATTAGTAAGTCATACAAAAAAGAAAAGGAGTAAGATATGTCAGAATACATCTTGGAAATGAATCATATTACCAAGGCGTTCTCCGGAGTTAAGGCACTTGATGATGTTAACCTGAAGGTTAAGCAGGGCGAGATTCATGCTCTCTGTGGTGAAAACGGAGCAGGTAAATCGACGCTTATGAATGTTCTTTCAGGTGTATATCCTCATGGAACATACGAAGGAGATGTGGTATATAAGGGCGAGACATGTAACTTCCATAACCTGAAGGATAGTGAGGGTAAGGGAATCGTTATTATCCATCAGGAGCTTGCGTTAAGTCCACTTCTGTCAGTTGCAGAAAACGTATTCTTAGGGAACGAGCAGCTGAAGTGCAAGGGAGTAATAGACTGGACCAAGACCAGACAGCGTGCCACAGAGATGCTTGCAAGAGTTGGTCTTGAGAATGAAGATGTCAACGTCCCGGTTAATTCACTGGGTGTTGGTAAACAGCAGCTTATTGAGATTGCTAAGGCAATGGCTAAGAAGGTAGAACTTCTTATCCTTGATGAGCCTACAGCTTCACTTAATGATGAAGAGAGTAAGAATCTTCTTGATATCATGCTTGAACTGAAGGCACAGGGAATTACCTGTATCATCATTTCTCATAAGCTTAACGAAATTGAATATGTTGCAGATGCGATTACTGTTATCAGAGATGGTAAATCCATAGAGACTCTGTATAAGGGAGTTGATGAGTTCACTGAAGATAGAATCATCAAGAGTATGGTTGGTCGTGAGCTTACAAACAGATATCCCGCAAGAGAGGGTGTTACCATCGGAGAGACAATCTTCGAGGTAAAGAATTGGAATGTATATCATCCGGATGATGCCAATCGTCAGATGCTGAAGAATATAAATATTAAGGTTCGTGCAGGAGAGGTTGTAGGTCTTGCGGGACTTATGGGTGCAGGTCGTACCGAGTTTGCGATGTCTGTATTCGGACACAGCTACGGACAGAAGATTTCCGGTGAAATATATATGCACGGGAAAGAAGTTAAGATGCCTACTGTTAAGGATGCGATTAACAATAAGCTTGCATACGTATCCGAGGACAGAAAGGGTAATGGACTTGTACTTATCGGAGATATTAAAGAGAATATGGTACTTGCTGCCAGACCTCAGTATTTCTCTAACAAGGGTGTAATCAACGGAAGTGAAGAAATACTGGCTGCACAGGAGTATAAAGATAAGATTAATGTTAAGGCTACATCAATAGAACAGGTTGTTGGATCACTTTCGGGTGGTAATCAGCAGAAGGTTGTTCTTGCAAAATGGATGCTTACTCAGCCGGATGTGCTTATTCTCGATGAGCCTACACGTGGTATTGACGTTGGTGCTAAGTACGAGATATATTGTATCATCAATGATCTGGCTAAGGCCGGTAAGGCTGTAATTGTTATTTCATCAGAGCTTCCCGAGCTTATCGGTACCTGCGACAGAGTATACGTTATTAACGAGGGTGAAATCGCAGGCGAGATCGAGAGAGACGAGATTACGCAGGAAGGCATAATGCAGAAGATTATGGCTCATAACAGAAAGGGAGATAAATAATCATGGAAAAGAAAAGAACAGTTAATCTGGACATGAAGCAGTATGGTATGTTCCTTGCTCTTGTCGCAATCTATATTATTTTCGCATTACTTACAGGTGGAAAGAATCTATCACCTGCTAATATCAATAACCTCGTAATGCAGAATGGTTACGTTGTTATTCTTGCCGTTGGTATGCTTCTCTGTGTACTGACCGGTAACATCGATCTTGGTGTTGGTTCGGTAGTTGCTGTTACAGGTTCGGCTGCAGGTATTATTCTTGTAGATTACAAGATGAATATGTGGATGGCAATTGCGTGTGCACTGCTTATCGGACTTATTGTTGGTATGTTTGCAGGATTCTTCATTGCATACCTCAATATTCCGCCTTTCGTTGTAACTCTTGCAACAATGCTTATGGGTCGTGGACTTACATATACAATGCTCCAGGCTCAGACCAAGGGACCTCTTCCGGATGACTTCGTATTCATTGGTGCCGGCTTCCTGCCTACAATCAAGGTTCCTTTTGGTGCAGGTACAATAGACCTTATCAGTATCGGAATTGCCATTGTGGCTACAATAGCAGTTGTCATTTCTGAGATTAAGAGTATTGCTACAAAGAAGAAGTATGGATTTGCACTTAACCCTTTATGGCAGGTAGCAATTAAGGATGGTGTACTCTTATTCATCATCTGGTTCTTCTTCTTCAAACTGGCTTGCTGGAACGGAATTCCTTTCGTACTGCTTATCATGGCTCTGCTTGTTGCAATATATGCTTTCATTACAGATAAGACTGTTGCCGGTCGTCAGATTTATGCTCTCGGTGGTAACAGAAAGGCTGCCCAGCTGTCAGGTATTGATACCAGAAAGGTATTCTTCTGGGTATACGTTAACATGGGTGTTCTTTCATCAATCGCAGGTATCGTTCTTGCAGCAAGAAATGCCTCAGCTACTCCCAAGGCGGGAGATGGTTTCGAGATGGATGCGATCGCTTCATGTTATATTGGTGGTGCTGCCGTAGCCGGTGGTGCGGGTACAATCGTCGGAGCTGTAGTCGGTGCGTTTGTTATGGGAATTCTTAACAATGGTATGTCACTCTATGGCTGGACAACAGATATTCAGAAGATTGTAAAAGGTCTTGTTCTTCTCGGAGCTGTTACTGTTGATGTAATATCAAAGAGAAAGAAAGGCTGATTATATCACACTCCTTTTTTTGTAGGGTCTGCCGTACATACGGCAGACCTGTTTTTATTGCACATGGAGTACTTTGCTTGGTAAAATATATGAATAATAATGAAAAATAAAGACGATGAGGTAGGTATGGGATTATATAAGGTTATGCTTGTAGACGATGAGGAAGAGGTTCGTCAGGCAATAGAAAAAAGAATCAATTGGGAAGAAATAGGATTTGAGGTTGTTGCCGGTGCAGAAAATGGAGAGGATGCATTGGAAAAGGCTGAAATATTTGTCCCTGATGTTATTATGACAGATATCCATATGCCTTTCATTGACGGTCTGACCTTCGCCAAGATGATTAAGAAGAGTCAGCCCGCAACCAAGATTGTCATATTCTCGGGCTATGATGAATTCGAGTATGCCAAGGAAGCCATCAGACTTGAGGCAGAGGAATATATATTAAAGCCGATAGATTCGGAAGAACTAAAAAAGGTCTTTCTAAGAATAAAGGAGAGACTGGATGATGAGATAGACAAGAGACGTAACGAGGAGAGACTGAGGAAGTATTATGAGGACAGTCTGCCTCTGCTTAAGGAACAGCTTCTGATAGGAATTCTTGAAGGAAGAATAAACAAGTCGTCGATAGAAGAATACTCCACAGAATATGGTTTAAGTATGGAGTCTCCTTTTTATGCAGTTGCCGTTATGGAGCCTGCAGGCAGTGACAGGAATAAGAATTCACAGGTCATATCAGTCAGTCTCAAGCAACTTGCAGAAGAGAATCTACCGGAGTATATGAACTGCAGAGTCATTAACTACCTGGGTAGTATCATTGTGATCGCACTCCTAAACAAGACTGATGAGCATGGTCATTTTCTGGGAGTAATATACAGAATATGCAAGCTTGCATCCAGGATGCTGGATGCTGCGGTTTCGGCAGGAGTAAGCAGAGTTGCGGGTAATATTACGGATATATCCATAGCTTATAAGGAGGCACAGGATGCGCTTTCGTACAGAGTAATGCTTGAGGATAATCAGGCAATATATATTAAGGACGTGGAGCCGGAGATTAACGATACCAGAGGACTTGATGAATCATATATTGAACGCATTATTAAATCAATAAAGATAGGTAGCAGAGAAGAACTTGAGGAGGCAATTGGAGAACTTATATCATTTGTCATCAAGTCCGCACCCAAGCTTGCAAACTTAAGGATATATCTGATACATCTCTATATCAATCTTGTTAAGCTTGCATCAAGCTATGAGCTGGAAGCAAGCCAGCTAAGCACCATAGAGAGGGATATTCTTGAAGAAATATATGCAATTAACAGTCCTGATGAGATGCGTGAGTGGATAGACAATATATGTATGCAGATTAGAGGCTACATCAGGAAAGAGAGGCTGGATTCGACCAAGCTCATGGTTGAGAAGGCCAGAGAATATATTAAGGATAACTTCAGCAATCCCGATGTGAGTGTGGATACACTGTGTAATTATCTGGGTGTAAGTCCGACCTATTTTTCTTCAATATTCAAGAAGGACACGGGAGTAAGCTTTGTAACCTATCTTACCAATGTCAGGATGGAAGAGGCAGTGAGACTGATTGAAAGCACTGCCGAGAAGAGCTATGTAATTGCAGAGATGGTAGGATATGAGGACCCCAATTATTTCAGCTACGTCTTTAAGAAGGCCTATGGGATTTCCCCATCTAAGTACAGAAACAGACAGGATAATAATATATGAAAAGTAAGTTCTCGCGATTTTTCCATAGAATAGAAAAAATATATAAGACGAGAAGTATTCAGTTTATTGTATCAATGGCGTTTACCATGGTTGCGCTTGTTTCTATGGGTTTCATGGAGCTGGCAACGTATTCAAGTTATATGAAGTCCTCGAGAGAGGCAGCGATTGACAGCAATATGCAGATAGTTGACCATATCAGTATGCAGCTAAACAGCTATATACGTAACATGATGAGCATATCTGACAGCATGTATTATAACGTAATCAAAGATAAGGACCTGACAAAGGATAATTTGGATAAGGAGATGAGTCTGCTCTATGAGGCCAATAAGGACAATCTTATCAGTATCGCCTGTATATCGCAGGACGGTGCATTGATTACAGCTTCTCCCGTTGCGACGAGGAAGGCAAGCGTTGATTTCAAGACGCAGGACTGGTTCTTAAGTGCGGAGGATAAGGTGGAGAATATGCACTTCTCGACTCCACATGTGCAGAATATGTTTGAGAGCAGCAATTACAGATATTACTGGGTAGTGTCACTAAGCAGAAGTGTAGAACTGACCTATCTTGGAATAATCAGAAGAGGTATTCTGCTCGTAGATATGAATTTCTCGTCGATTGAGCAAATGTTTGATAAACTCAATGAGAACGGAAGCGGATATATATATCTGATTGACAGTGATGGTGAGATCATATACCACCCCAACCAGAAGGCTATTTATTCAGGACTTGCTACGGAGAATAATGTTGTTGCGGCAGGCTATGATGACGGTGATTATACGGAGACCTTCATGGGGTCTAAGCGTTCAGTAATAGTTAAGACCGTAGGATATACCGGATGGAAGATAGTATCGGTTATTCCAAATGAGAATCTGTATGTTAATTATGAGGAATTATCATATATTACAGTAATAATCTTTACAATTACGATACTGCTTATCCTGCTTGGTAATATAATTATTTCAGGTATTGTTACCGACCCTATAAGAAGGTTGGATGATTCGCTGAAATATCTTGAGGGTGGTAGTATGGATGAAGAGGCCATATATTTCGGTGGCTCTCATGAGATCAGACACTTAAGTACCACTATTAAATCCATGGTTGTCAAGATGAGAAAGCTTATGGATGACTGGCTTAAGGAGCAGGAGGAGAAGACCAAGAGTGAACTTGATGCGCTACAGAGTCAGATCAATCCACACTTTCTGTATAATACCTTGGACAGCGTTGTGTGGATGATAGAAAGCGAACGCTATAAGGAAGCGATAGCCATGATAACAAGTCTGGCATCACTGTTTAGGATATCCTTAAGTAAGGGTAATACCATAATAACAATAAAGGATGAGCTTACTCATGCTGCGAATTATCTGAGTATTCAGAAGGTCAGATTTAAGAATAAATTTGATGCAAGGTTTGAGATCGATCCTGCCATAGAAGATTGTATGACAATAAAGCTAATTATTCAGCCTCTTATTGAGAATGCAATCTATTATGGAGTAAATCCCATGGATGAGGACGGGCTTATTACCATCAGAGGATATGAGAAGGATGAAGATATATTCATCGAGGTCATTGACAATGGTATGGGTATGCCGGCACCTGTAGTTGAGAAGCTGCTGACGCATAAGAAGACAACCAACAGTAAGGGGTCCGGTATTGGATTATGGAACGTGAATCAGAGAATCAGGTTATATTTTAAGGGAGATTACGGACTCAGTATTGCAAGTGAACCTGATGAGGGAACTAAGGTAACAATTCATCTGCCAAAGATAACACAGAAGGAATACAAGGAGAACCAGCATGAACAAGAATAGAAGTGTAGTTATTATTATACTGGTGACACTGGTATTTCTTGTGACCGTGGAAACGGTATGGTATAAACTTGCTGAGAAAAAGCGAGGTACCAAGGAGGCCGTATCCATGATACTCTTTGATGACGGCAAGAATTGGGAGAATCTTAAGGCCGGGGCGAAGCAGGCAGCAGAGAATGCTAATGTCGATTTGAGTATTGTTGCCATGAGCAGTGAGAATGATGCTGATCAGCAGTATAATCTTATCGTCAATGAATTTAATGCAGGCGCTGACAGGGTAATAGTTGCGGCTGTTGATAAGGATGAGCTTGCAGCAAAGATTAACGGTCAGTATAAGGGGAGAATCACCTTCGCATTAAGCAGTATTGGTGATAAGGATTATGTTACGGTTGCCAATGACAATTACAAGATGGGTATGGAACTTGGATTAAGGGTTGTTGCGGATGCTTCCTCCAAGGAAGTGGCCATACTTGACCATGGAATCAACAGGGACTATCTTAATGAGAGGAAAGCCGGACTCCTGTATGCCTTTAATGACAGAGGATATCCGGTAGAGGATTGGATGATAACTCAGGACGGACAGGAATACTGCGAGGTCCTTAAGGATAAGCTTGTAAACTCGAATGTTGAGAAGATTATTGTAATTAATGAGGAAACTTTATCAGATGTGATAAGGGTTACCGACTCCATCGAACGTATAATAGAGGTATATGCAATAGCCAATTCCGATGAAGCTGTGTATCTGTTAGACAGTAGGAAGATTAAGCTCTTGGCCTTCCCGGACGAATTCGCTATCGGATACGAAGCGGTTTCTTTGGATAATTCCGAGAAGCTGATCCAGTATAAACTGGTAGACAGAAAGAATATGTATAAAGGTGAGTATGAAAAAGTTCTCTTCCCGTTTGTTAAGTAGAATATATATATTAACGGTAATATTGATTACCACTCTGATTGTCGGTGTGTATTATTTACTCTCGGGAGACTTGATGGGTTCTACTGAGAAGAAGGCGATTAAGGTCGGACTGATCATGTATGATGAATTCGATCCCTTTACCAATCAGATTGCTTCCGTAACCGAAGAAACTTTAAGTGAGCTTGCATATAAGAATAATGTATCCATTAATGTTGAGGTTCAGTATTCCAATAAAAGCCAGCTTAGGCAGAATGACCAGGTCGCTGAGATGATTGCGAAGGACTATGATGTTATCTGCGTTAATCCCGTGGACAGAACCGATGCCATGCAGATAGTGGACAGCGCCAAGGAGGCGGACATTCCCGTTATCTTCTTTAACAGAGAACTTGTCAATGAAGACTTAAACCGGTGGGATAAACTATATTATGTTGGAGCAGACCCTGAACAAAGTGCCATTATTCAGGCAAATATTGTAGTTGATGCCTTTTCTGATGAGACAAGGATTGATGAACTTGATTTCAATCACGATGGTGTAATTCAGTACGTTATGCTCGAGGGAGAGGCCGGACATCAGGATGCGATTGTAAGAACCAGGGTAGCGGTGGAGAGAATAGAGGCAGCAGGCTTTGAGCTGGAGAAGCTTGGAGATGAGATTGCCAACTGGAACAGGGAGCAGGCTGCAACCAAGATGACCTCCATACTTAACGGACATCCCTGGCAGGTGGAGCTTGTAATTGCCAATGATGATAATATGGCGCTCGGAGCCCTCGATGCCATTGAATTCTTCAAGGTGAAGGATTATCCACAGATAGTCGGCGTCAACGGTAAAAGAGAACTTCTTGAATACATCGATAAGAACGTAATCCTTGGTACTGCATACAACAATGCACCGGGAAAAGGGCGAACAATTGGCCGAATGGCTTATTACCTGGGACTGGATATGGACATACCAAAGGATATATATCTTGTTGATGGCAATAAGGTATACATACCCTATGAACGGGTAGATAAGTCCAATGTTAGTGAATACTTTGAAAAGTCCATAAATTAGTTTTAAGTAGAGAAATTTTGTGTTTGCATATTAACAAACGGAGGCATTATGTTGAAGATATTTTTGGTTGAAGACGAATATGTGGTTCGCGAGGGTATTAAGAATATTGACTGGGCAAGCCATGGGTATGATTTTGTAGGTGAGGCGTCCGACGGAGAGATTGCTTATCCGATGATAGATAAACTTAAACCCGATATAGTAATTACGGATATTAAGATGCCATTTATGGACGGTCTGGAACTAAGTAAACTTATTAAGAAGGATTTTCCCCAGATAGAGATAATTATCCTGTCAGGCTATGCGGAGTTTGAATATGCAAGAGAGGCGATCAATATAGGAGTGGCTCATTATCTTACCAAGCCAATAAGTGCGGAGCAGCTGATTGGGGAGGTGGATACCCTTGCACATAAGATTGAAGAGAGAAAGAAGGACCGGGCCTTCAGGGAGAAATATCTTCAGGATATGAAGGAGAATATGGAGAAGGAGAGGAATAATCTCTTCAATATCATGGTAACTCAGAGCAGACCGGTTACAGATATTCTGGAAATGGCGAGCAAACTTGACATATCACTGTCTGCACTGTTTTTTAATGTTGTGCTTGTGAAGATTATGTCTAAGAACCATTCGGAGGAGGAATACTCAGAGAGCGTAATAAAAGTCAGAGACCGGGCGATGGATTATATTCATAAGAATGAAATACTGATGTTTGACAGGGGAATAGAAGGAGTTGCACTGGTGTTCAAGGCGGGCAGTAGGGAAGAGATTGAGATTGTAAGAGACAGGGCAATTGCAGAGCTTACAGCAATTTTTGAAATGTTCCCTTCGATCAGGTATTTCGGTGGCATCGGAACGACGGTCAGCAGGCTCAGGGAGATAGGAGAATCCTTCGAGGCAGCAGGTCATGCTTTTGCACATCGATTCTTCAAAGAGGATTCGGTATTTGTCAAATACAATGAGATAAGCCCTGAATCAGTAAATACAGCGGATTTTGATATAAGCAATGTTGATACCAATTCTATTGACAGAAGCAGGATCCTACAGTTCCTCAAGCAGGGGGAAAAGAGCGAGGTAACTTACTTTGTCGAAGAGTTTATGGAGAGCATGGGAGAGAATGCTGCCAATTCGTTCATGATGCGTCAGTATATAGCCATGGATATATACTTTGCGATTGCCTCCTTCCTTGAGGAGATCGGTCAGGACAAGTCGGATATTCCTGCCTTTGACCTTGAAGGAGGAGATATTAAGGATTCGGAGTCGCTGGAGAAATATATTGTTAATATTATTGACCTTGCGGTGGATAAGAGACAGAACAATGTAAACAAGAAGTACAATGATGTTGTGGAAACCGTAATTGAGTATATCAATGAGCACTATTCGGATGAGGATCTGTCACTCAACATGCTGGCGTCGTATGTCAACTTCTCACCCAACCACTTAAGCATGATGTTCGGGCAACAGACCGGCAAGACCTTTATTAAATATCTGACTGACTTCAGAATGAATAAAGCAAAGGAACTGCTTAGGTGTACCAATAAGCGAAGCGTCGATATAAGTGTGGAGGTTGGATATAAAGATCCTCATTATTTCTCATACTGCTTCAAGAAATATCAGGGTGTAACACCTACGCAGTATAGAAATGGGGAGAACGGCACAGAGAATCCGGAGGAAGAATAAATGAAAAGGTGCAAGCCATTCTTCAGAGATATGCCACTGGAGAACAAACTTAGAATTTCATATATACTAATGATTCTTCCGATAGTGCTAATGTTTGTTGTTAGTATTATACTGCTGTATCGTGAAAACAGACGATACGATGCCATGGTAGATGTAGCCGGAAAGGCAAGTCAGTTTTCGATCACCTTCAAGGATGACTTTGACTATGAATGTTATCTTATTATTGTTGAGAGTAAGCCCTACAGTGAGTCAAAGCTTAAGGATATGATAGGAGAAGCCAAGACCGTTGTTGACACTTTGAAACTAAACAATAACGGTGATGATGACAACGCAAGAAGACTTATGGATATTGAGAAATATCTGAACAATCTGAGTACCTATGTTGACCGAATTGAACAGAATCTCATTATAGGAGACAAATATGAAGAGAATTACGAAATATGGGAGAATGATATTCAGATTGTAACTGCTTTGATTAAAGAATCAATTCTTCAGTTCATATTCTTTGAGCTTCAGGATATTCAGATTATGAGAAACGATCTGAATGAATTCTTCTCCAATATGATGAAGATTATTGCTATTTTCGGTATTGTTATTATTGCATCGGTGATTGCGCTTTCGGACTATGTATCAAGAACAATTACCAGCCCAATTAAGTATTTGAGTAATGTAACCAGGAGAGTCTCCGAGGGCGATTTGACGGTAAGAGCCAATCTTAATGAGGGAGCGGAGGTCGGAGTATTGTCCGAGTCACTGGATGTCATGATTGGCAGGATAAATGAGCTTATCGAACAGGTGAAGGTCGAACAGATCAACCTGCGTAATAAAGAGCTTGAACTTCTACAGAGCCAGATCAACCCTCACTTCCTCTATAATACACTGGATACGATTGTCTGGCTGGCCGAGGCCGGTAAGAGTGATATGGTTGTCCATATGGTGGGAAGTCTATCGGATTTCTTTAGAACCACACTGAACGACGGTAAAGATATTGTCCCGATTAGGGATGAACTTAAGCATGTTAACAGTTACCTGGAGATTCAGAAGGTGAGATATCAGGATATCTTAGAATATGATATTAACGTGGATGAGACGGTGAATGAATATATTATCCCCAAGATCACCTTGCAGCCCCTGGTTGAAAATGCCCTATATCACGGAATCAAGAATAAGAGGGGTGAGGGGAAAATATCCGTAGTCGGAAGTATTGCAGCGGATGGAGACAGCTTCTACATAAAGGTAATGGACAACGGAATCGGCATTAAGCCTGAGAGACTGAAGCTTATCAACGATAAGATTGACAATGTGGTTCAGGACGAGAATGAAGTGTATGGATTGTACAATGTTAACGAGAGAATAAGACTTACCTTTGGCAGGGAATATGGAATTACGGTGGAAAGTGAATATGGTGTAGGCACCACTGTTACGGTTAAACTTCCTCTTAAAACCTCGGTATCGTAAAAAAACATACCTCGATAATTGAAATATTAACTAACAGGTTGTTTGTAAAGAAAAAAACAAAACAACTTGTTAGTTATTTTCATTTTATCCCAATTAATTATGTTTTATGATAGCACTATCAAAGGAATAGGCCTTTGAGGAGAAAATGTTAAGGAAGGGTAAACAATTATGAAGAAGAAAGTTTTAGCAATGCTTCTTGCATCAGCAATGGTATTTGGACTTACAGCATGTGGTTCAAGTGCAGCTGACACAGCAGAAGCTCCCGCAGCAACAGAAGAGGCAGCAACAGAAGAGACAGCAGAAGCTCCTGCAGCAGAAGAGACAGCAGAAGCTCCGGCAGCAAGCGGAGACCTTATTAAGGTTGGTATCATCAACAACGATCCTAACGAGTCTGGTTACAGAACAGCTAACGATAAGGACTTAAAGGCTACTTTCTGTGAAGCAAACGGTTACGATGCATCATTTGCATACAGCCTTAAGAACGATGAGCAGATTACAGCAGCTCAGAAGTTCATTCAGGACGGCGTTGATTATCTCCTTCTCTCAGCAGCTGATACATCAGGCTGGGATTCAGTATTGAAGGATGCACAGGATGCAGGCATCAGAGTAATCCTCTTTGACCGTACAATCGATGCAGATCCTAGTCTCTATGAGGCTTCAATCGTATCTGATATGGCTTTCGAGGGAGAGAACACTGTTAAGTGGCTTGAGTCACAGGGTCTTGATGAGTACAACATCATCCACATTCAGGGTGTTATGGGTTCAGCAGCTCAGAAGGGACGTTCAGGCGCTCTTGATGCTAAGGTAGCAGAGAATGACAACTGGAACATCGTTACACAGCAGACAGCTGAGTGGAATGCTGAGACAGCACAGCAGATCGTTCAGTCAGTTATCGATGCAGGAACACCTTTCAACGTAATCTACGCAGAGAACGACGATATGGCTAAGGGAGCTGTAGCAGCTCTTGATAAGGCTAACATCTCTCACGGCGTTGGAAAGGACGTAATCATCATCGGTTTCGACTGCAACAAGTGGGCACTTCAGGAACTCCTTGATCAGAATTGGAATTTCGACCAGCAGTGTAATCCTTTCCAGTCTTCATACATCAACGATGTAATTCAGACTCTTGAGTCAGGCGGAACTATCGCTGAGAAGACAATCGTCATGGATGAGAAGGGCTTCGATGCTACAACAATCACAGCTGAGGATGTAGAAAAATACGGTATCTAATTCAAAACTATAGAATATAGATATGTGAACTAAGGCGGCATAGGCATAAGAATATAGCTTATGCCGCCATTTTTAAGAGAAAAAGGAGATATCTCATGAAAGATAATGCTGTTTTGGAATTGCATAACATTCATAAGAGCTTTCCGGGTGTAAAGGCATTAAATGGAGTGGAATTCACACTCCGCAAAGGCGAGATTCATGCTCTTATGGGTGAGAACGGAGCCGGTAAGTCCACATTGATTAAGGTTCTAACCGGTGTATATACCAAGGATGAGGGTGAAATTCTTCTTGAGGGTCATGAGGGACCTGTAAGCATCAAATCACCACAGGATGCTCAGCACGTTGGAATCAGTACTGTTTATCAGGAAATAACATTATGTCCTAACTTATCGGTTGCCGAGAATATGTATATCGGCAGAAGCGATGATATTCTTCAGAACTGGAAGAAGATGAATGAGGGCGCAGGAAAGATGCTTGAAAGTCTTGATATTCCTGCAAAGCCTACACAGCAGCTTGGAACCTGTTCCATTGCTGTTCAGCAGATGGTAGCTATTGCCAGAGCTGTTGATATGGACTGTAAGGTCCTGATTCTTGATGAGCCTACTTCATCACTTGATGATCAGGAGGTTCAGAAACTATTTAAGCTCATGCGTGATCTTAAGGAGAGAGGAGTTGGAATTATCTTCGTTACTCACTTCCTTGACCAGGTATATGAGGTTTGTGACAGGATTACCGTATTAAGAGATGGTAAATTCGAAGGTGAATATGAAATCAAGGATCTGCCAAGGGTAGAACTTGTATCCAAGATGTTGGGCAAGGAGCTTGACGATCTGTCAGATATAAAGGGTGATTCGGAGGTAAAGGTAATAAGTGACGGTGATATTCCTGTATTTGAGGTTCAGGGATTATCAAGTACTTCCGGAATCAAGCCGTTTGATTTCCATATCGGCAAAGGAGAGGTTAACGGATTCACAGGACTCTTGGGTTCGGGAAGAAGTGAGTGTGTAAGAGCAATCTTTGGTGCTGATAAGGTTATCTCGGGTAAGGTAATCAAGAACGGTAAGGAGATTAAGATCCAGAAGCCGATAGATGCCATGAAGAACGGTATCGGTTACCTGCCTGAGGACAGAAAGATTGACGGTATTGTAGGAGATCTTTCTGTTAAGGACAATATCATCCTTGCGCTTCAGGTTATGAAGGGCTTCTTCAAGCCGTTCACCAAGGCTGAGGCATATGCCTTTGCAGATGAATATATCAAGCTTCTCGGAATTAAGACTGCTTCTGCAGACACTCCGATCAAGTCACTTTCGGGTGGTAATCAGCAGAAGTGTATTCTTGCAAGATGGTTGCTCACCCATCCGGATTATCTCATCCTTGATGAGCCTACAAGAGGTATCGACGTAGGTACCAAGGTTGATATCCAGAAGCTCGTGCTTAAGCTTGCAAGTGAGGGAATGAGTATCACCTTTATTTCCTCTGAGACAGATGAGATGCTTCGTACATGCTCAAGAATGGTCGTAATGAGAGATCGTAAGGTTGTTGGAGAACTTTCGGGTGATGACCTTAATCAGACAAAGATAATGAGTACAATTGCCGGAGGTGAAGCATAATGAGTAATACAAAGAAAATGAGCATTTCCGATATCTTCGGAAAGCTGTTCAGGAATCAGATATTTGTTCCTATAGCAGCTATGCTGATCTTACTGATATTTAATTTGATTGCAGATCCTTCGTTCTTCAGGATCACACTTGGATATAACAGCGCGGGTAATCCGGTTCTTTCAGGATATCTTATGACGGTGCTTGACTGTGGCTCGGAGCTTGCAATACTTGCGATCGGCATGACGTTGGTAACTGCAGCTTCCGGCGGACAGGATATTTCGGTCGGAGCAGGTATTGCTATCGCAGGTAGTGCGCTTCTTAGGGTATTATGCGGTAACAACACAAGACCTGAGACTCTGAACGCTCCCATCATCGTAGCCTTCCTTGTAAGTGTTCTTGTAGCTATGTGCTTTGGAGCCTTCAACGGATGCCTGGTTGCATTTTTTAAGATTCAGCCCATGGTTGCGACATTGATACTCTATACTGCGGGACGTTCAATTGCAGCTTGGATTAACAACAATGAGCTGCCGATTGTTTCAGATGCGACCTTCTCATACATAGGAGGATTTATTCCGGGAATACCGATTCCCACACCGTTCTTTATTGCGGCTGCATGTCTTCTTATTATTGCACTTGTTCTTAAGTTTACAAACTTAGGACTTTATACACAGGCTGTTGGAATTAATGAGAGTTCGTCAAGACTGAACGGACTAAATCCTACCTTTATCAAGTGGTTATCATTTGTAATCCTCGGTATCTGTGTTGCTGTTGCAGCACTCATCAAGGTAAGTCGTCTTTCATCAATCAACTACTCGGTTATTGCCAAGGATATTGAGATGGATGCAATCCTTGCGGTTGCACTGGGAGGTAACGCACTAAGCGGTGGTAAGTTCAATATGTGGGCTTCCGTAATGGGTGCCTTCGTTATACAGCTTCTTACAACAACACTGTATAAGTTCAATGTCCAGTCAGATGCGCTTCCCGCTTATAAGGCAGTTGTAGTAATACTTCTTGTAGTATTCAGCTCACCTGTTGTAAGAGAGAAGATGGCACAGATTAGTAAGAAGATGAAGAGCAGAAAGGAGGCAGCATAATATGGCTAAGAAACTGAAAAATATGTCAGATAGCAACCTTCTTCTGTTGATTACTATCGTAGTATTTGTATTAATGTATGCCGGAGCTATAATGTTCCAGGGAAAGGGATTCTTAAAGCCTCAGACATTCTTTAATATCTTAAATGCCAATGCAGCCCTTATTATTCTTTCATGCGGACTGTCACTGGTAATGATTACAGGCGGAATTGATATTTCCGTTGGTGGTATGACAGCACTTGTCAGCATGTGCTGTGCGGTATATTTGGACTTCAAGGGTGGAAACGTTGCTGTATCAATGCTCATAGCATTATGTATAGGACTGGCCTTCGGTATTGTTCAGGGCTTCCTGGTAGCATATCTTGACATTCAGCCGTTCATCGTAACGCTGGCGGGAATGTTCTTCGCGCGAGGCATGACCACTATTGTTAATACCAACCCGTTTAATGTTGCGAATGAGAACTTTGTAGCACTTAAGGAAACAAGAGTAATCGTTCCCGGTATGGGTTCTGTCAATAAGCTCGGTAAATATGTAGATGCATATGTTGAGATTGGTGTAATCGTTGCGCTTATCGTAGTTATTCTTATGTTCCTTATGCTGAAGTATACTAAGCTTGGACGTGCCTTCTATGCCGTGGGTGGCAATAAGCAGAGTGCACTTATGCTTGGTATCAATGTTAAGAGAACCAAGTTCTTATCTCACTTAATCTGCAGTATCCTTGGTGCGATTGGAGGATATGTATACTTCCTTCATGTTGGCTCGGGAGCAGCTTCTCACGCTCAGGGAGCTGAGATGAATGCAATTGCCTCATCAATCATCGGTGGAACCATGCTTACAGGTGGTGTAGGAAATATTGTAGGTACCTTCTTTGGCGTACTCTCACTAAGTACAATTCAGAATATAGTATCATCTGCCGGACTTGATCAGGCTTGGTGGACAGGTATCACGATAGCTGCAATGCTTTGCATCTTCCTCGTAATCCAGAGCGTGGTTATGGCAAGAAAACACAGTCAGGTTAAGAAATAATAAACTCTCCTCAATATTATAAGCGCGGACAGTATTTGTTCGCGCTTATTGAAATTTGAAAGGTTTTGACAGAATGGAGTATATTAGTATTATGAAAAGAATTAAGCTTAATAATACTATTGTGTTAATATTGTCGGTTTGTATAGTCCTTTATCTTACTGCCTGTGGTGAGGCCAAAGTGCCCGATACTCAGGTTTTAGAGGAGACGGAAGACTTAGTAGTGGTCGGTTTTTCACAGGTAGGCGCGGAATCAGACTGGAGAAATGCAAATACGCAGTCTATGAAGGATACCTTCACCAGGGAGAACGGCTATGAGCTGATATTCTCCGATGCCCAGCAGAAGCAGTCTAATCAGATTACGACAATAAGGACCTTCATTCAGAGAGAGGTTGATTATATAGTGCTCGCTCCTGTTACTGAGGATGGCTGGGACACGGTTCTGTCCGAGGCCAAGGAAGCGGATATTCCGGTTATCGTTGTTGACAGGCAAGTTAACGTATCGGATGATTCGCTGTTTGATTGCTGGGTCGGCTCCAATTTCAGATTGGAGGGTGAGAAGGTCGGCGAATGGCTGCACCGATATTTCGTTCAAAACGAGATAGACGAAGCCGGTGTCAATATCGTTAATATTAAGGGAACACTTGGAGCATCTTCTCAGATAGGACGTTCAGGCGGCTTAAGCATAAGTGCCAGGAAGTATAACTGGAATCTGCTGGCAGAGGCAGAGGGAGAGTATACCCAGGCCAGAGCCAGAGAGGTTATGACCAATCTTCTTAATAAATATGACAACATAAATGTGGTATATTGTGAGAATGACAATGAAGCCTTCGGAGTAATAGAGGCAATTGAGAGTGCGGGACTTAAGATCGGGCCTGATATAGCGGATGGCCAGATAATGATCGTATCCTTTGACGGCGTAAGCGAACAGGCAATAGAGCTTGCCAAGGAAGGTAAGATATCCTGCATAGCGGAATGTAATCCTCTTCACGGACCGAGAGTCAGGAAGATAATAGAGAGTCTTGAGAAGGGCGTTAGACCGGAGAAGTTCGAATACGTTGATGAGTCGATATACAGCTCCATTGATTCGATAAGGGAGATTCAGGTAGATGAGAAAGCTTATCCCATTACAATTCTTAAATGAAATATATCATATAAAAACGATACTTTATCATTGATTTTCGTATTTTTAATCAAACCTCCATAGGATAAGATAGTATGTGACAGATTATACAGGCTTATCCTAAGGAGGATTTTTTTATGATAGCAAAGAGAGACTATAAGTTCTGGTTCTGTACAGGAAGCCAGGACCTGTACGGAGATGTATGCTTAAGTCATGTAGCTGAGCATTCCAAGATCATTGTAGCTAAGCTTAACGAATCGGGCATTCTTCCCTATGAGGTAATATGGAAGCCTACACTGATTACCAGTGAGCTTATCAGAAAGACCTTCAATGAGGCAAATAATGATGATAATTGTGCAGGTGTTATCACATGGATGCATACCTTCTCGCCCAGCAAGTCATGGATTATGGGTCTGAAGGAATACAGAAAACCTCTGCTTCATCTTCATACACAGTTCAACGAAGAGATTCCCTATGAGACCATGGATATGGATTTCATGAATGAGAATCAGGCTGCTCACGGTGACAGAGAATATGCCCACATCGTATCAAGAATGGGTATTGAGCGTAAGGTAGTGGTTGGTCACTGGTCAGACAGTGATGTGGTTGAGAAAATCGCATCATGGATGAGAACTGCAATCGGTATCGTGGAATCAAGTCACATCAGAGTAATGCGTGTGGCTGACAACATGAGAAATGTTGCTGTTACAGAGGGTGATAAGGTTGAAGCTCAGATTAAGTTCGGATGGGAAATAGATGCATATCCGGTTAATGAGATAGCAGAGGCTGTGGCAGCCGTTTCAGTTTCGGATACCAATGCACTTGTTGATGAATATTATGAGAAGTATGATATCTGCTTAGAGGGCAGAGATCCTGAGGAGTTCAAGCGACATGTAGCTGTTCAGGCTCAGATCGAGTTGGGCTTTGAGAGATTCCTTGAGGAGAAGAATTACCAGGCGATAGTTACTCACTTCGGTGACCTTGGTTCGCTTAAGCAGCTTCCGGGACTTGCAATCCAGAGACTGATGGAGAAGGGATACGGCTTTGGTGCAGAGGGTGACTGGAAGGTAGCAGCCATGGTTCGCTTAATGAAGATTATGACTGAAGGTATCAAGGATGCCAAAGGAACCTCAATGCTTGAGGATTACACCTATAATCTTGTTAAGGGCAAGGAAGGTATCATCCAGGCTCATATGCTTGAGATATGTCCAAGTATTGCATCAGGACCTATTCAGATTAAGTGTCAGCCGCTGTCTATGGGTAACAGAGAAGATCCTGCAAGACTTGTATTCCAGTCTAAGGAGGGCAAGGGTGTGGCTACATCTCTTATAGACCTCGGCGACAGATTCAGACTTATCATTCAGGATGTTAACTGCAAAAAGGTTGAGAAGCCACTTCCCAAGCTTCCTACAGCGATTAACTTCTGGACGCCGGAACCTGATTTCTATGTTGGTACAGAATGCTGGCTGCTCGCAGGCGGTGCGCATCATACAGCCTTCAGTTATGACCTTACATCAGAGCAGATGGGTGACTGGGCACAGGCCATGGGAATTGAAGCGGTATTCATTGATAAGAATACAAATGTTAAAGACTTCAGGAAGGATTTGATGCTTGGAAGCGTATATTACGGTAGGAGGTAATAATGGATACTAAGACTTTACTTGAACAGGGCAAGGGAATACTCGGAATCGAATTCGGTTCTACCAGAATTAAGGCAGTGCTTGTGAATGATTCGGGTGAGGTACTGGCAGGCGGCTCTCATGGTTGGGAGAACAGACTGGATAACGGTATCTGGACATATACACTTGACGATATCTGGGGCGGACTTCAGTCGGCGTATGCTGACCTTAAGAAGGACGTTAACGACAAATACGGAGTAAAGCTTACATGCTTTAAGGCTATGGGCTTCTCGGCAATGATGCACGGATATCTCGCATTTGATGAAAGTGATGAACTGCTGGTTCCGTTCAGAACATGGAGGAACACCATTACCGGTGAAGCAAGCAAGGAGCTTACGGAGATATTAAATTATAACATTCCTCAGAGATGGAGTATTGCACATCTCTATCAGGCTGTGCTTAACAGAGAAGTACATGTGAATAAGGTAGCCTTCTTCACAACACTTGCCGGCTACGTACACTGGAAACTTACAGGACGTAAGGTTCTGGGTGTGGGTGATGCATCAGGTATGTTCCCCATTGATATTGATACAGGCAATTATGATCAGAGCATGGTAGAGAAGTTTGATAAGCTGGTTGCTGATAAGGGTATTAGCTGGAAACTTGAGGATATACTGCCCGAGGTACTGACTGCCGGTGAGGATGCGGGAAGCCTTAATGCTGAGGGTGCACTGCTCCTGGATCCAAGCGGAGAACTTAAAGCGGGAATAAAGATTTGTCCTCCCGAAGGTGATGCCGGAACAGGTATGGTTGCAACCAACAGTGTTGGAGTTAGAACCGGTAATATCTCTGCAGGTACTTCAATCTTTGCCATGGTTGTACTTGAGAAGGAGCTTAGCAAGGTTTATCCTGAGATTGACCTTGTTACAACACCTGACGGTGCCTTGGTTGGTATGGTTCACTGCAATAACTGTACATCAGAGATCAATGCATGGGTTAACATGTTCAAGGAGTATTCTCTTCTCATGGGACATGATGTGGATATGAATGAACTCTACACCAAGCTTTATTCGGTTGCACTGGAGGGTGACAAGGACTGTGGAGGTCTGCTGTCTTATAATTATGTATCCGGTGAGCCTGTGACAGGCTTTGATCTCGGAACACCTCTCTTTGTGCGCAAAGCAGATGACAAATTCAATCTTGCCAATGTTATGCGTATGCATCTGTATTCAGCCTTCGCAACACTTGAGGTTGGTTTGGATATCATGCTTAAGGAGGAGAAGGTTAAGGTAGATACACTCTATGGTCACGGAGGTTACTTCAAGACTAAGGGCGTGGGACAGCTCTTCGCAGCAGCAGCAACCAATGCTCCGATTGCCGTTATGGAGACAGCCGGAGAAGGCGGAGCCTGGGGTATTGCCGTTCTTGCAGCGTATATGGTCAATAAGGAAGCTGATATGAGCTTATCTGATTATCTGGGCAATGTTATCTTTGCAGGAAATAAGGGAACAGTGATTGAGGCAGATGCTTCCGAGGTTGCCGGCTACGAGGCTTTCCTTGAGCAGTACAAGAAGGGACTGGCTATAGAGAAGGCAGCAGTAGACTGTCTTTACTAAGGAGTATTTTAGGAGACAAATTATGTTAGAAGAGTTAAAACAGAAGGTATATGAAGCCAATATGCTTCTGCCAAAGTATGAGCTTATTACATTCACCTGGGGCAATGTCAGTGGAATAGACAGGGAATCCGGTCTGTTCGTTATTAAGCCGAGCGGAGTTGAATATGATGAACTTAAGCCGGAGGATATGGTTGTTGTTGACCTTGAAGGCAATGTAGTAGAGGGTAAGTACCGTCCGTCATCAGATACGGCTACTCATCTTGAATTATACAAGGCATTCCCGGAGCTTGGAGGAGTGGTTCATACACACAGCTCATATGCCACAAGCTGGGCTCAGGCAGGAAGAAGCATTCCCTGCTACGGCACAACGCATGCTGACTATATCTACGGAGACGTCCCCTGTGTAAGATGTCTTACCAAGGATGAAATCGAGGATGCCTATGAGACCAACACAGGCAAACTAATTGTGAGTGATTTCAAGGAGAACAGCAGAGATGTAGTTGCCGTTCCCGGTGTACTGTGCAAGAACCACGGAGTATTCACTTGGGGCAAGGACGCACATGAGGCTGTTCACAATGCCGTAGTTGTTGAAGAGGTTGCCAAGATGGCTTTCAGGACTGAACTTATCAATCCCGATGTTAAGCCCGCACCCTCTGAACTTATGGATAAGCATTATTACCGTAAGCATGGCGCGAATGCTTATTACGGTCAGAATTAAATTTATTTTCTTTTTTTTCATAACATCCCGGGTCCTCCCACCCGGGATGTTTTTTGATTAAAAAAAGGAAAAACGCAAGGCACTTAGTATATATCTAATGTAGCTTTTTATACCTATTGAGGAAATGAAACATGAGTACAATAAGAGAGAGCTTAGAACTGTGGGAGAAGGAATCCCTTAGTGAATATGCAACACTCAGTATGAATTCCAAGGGAAGACTGAAGGAGGAGCCACAGTGTGATATCAGACCCGTATTCCAGAGAGACAGGGACAGAATACTTCACAGCAAGAGCTTCAGAAGACTCAAAGACAAGACTCAGGTATTCTTAACTCCCGAAGGAGACCATTACAGAACAAGACTTACACATACTCTGGAGGTCAGCCAGAATGCAAGAACCATTGCCAAGGCATTGAGGCTTAATGAAGATCTGGTTGAGGCTATAGCACTTGGACATGACCTTGGACATACGCCCTTTGGTCATGCCGGTGAGAGGGCACTTGATGAGATATGTCCCCTGGGCTTTGATCATAGTAAGCAGAGTCTTAGGATGGTAGATGTTCTTGAGAAGGATGGTCTGGGACTTAATCTTACAATGGAGGTAAGAGACGGTATTCTGAATCATCAGACAAGCGGAAGCCCCTTTACCTTAGAGGGCAAGATTGTCAGACTCTCCGATAAGATAGCTTATATTCACCATGATATGGATGATGCGATAAGAGGCGGTATTCTTACTGAGGATGATGTTCCGATTTCCATAAGAGAGGTTATCGGATATACCACCGGAGAGAGGTTGGATCACTTTATTCATGATACCGTTACCTTCTCAGGCGGCAGGAATGACATACTGATGTCTGATGAGGTATGGAAGGCTATGAAGGAACTAAGGGAATTCATGTTTGAAAGAGTTTATATGAATCCCGACGTTAAGAGTGAAGAACGTAAGGCAGAGTCTCTGATGAAGACACTGTATGAGTATTATCTGAAGCATTTGGACCGCTTACCCAAGGAATATCTTCAGATGATCAATATGGGAGAGAGCAGGGACAGGGTTGCCTGTGACTATGTCGCAAGCATGACCGACAGATATGCCATAGCACTTTATGAGGAGCTGTTTATTCCTAAATCATGGCCGACAGCCAGGTATTAAGGAGAAGAAATGTATTATCCCGATGAACTTGTAGAAGAAGTCAGAGATAAAAACGATATAGTAGATGTAGTCGGTTCCTATGTGCATCTTACCAAGAAGGGCAATACCTACTTCGGTCTGTGCCCCTTCCACAATGAGAAGACACCATCCTTTTCGGTGACTCCGGGTAAGCAGATGTATTATTGCTTTGGCTGCGGAGCGGGAGGCAATGTATATTCATTCATCATGAATTATGAGAATGCCACCTTCCCCGAGGCAGTTAAGATTCTGGCCGACAGAGTGAATGTATCCCTCCCAGAGATAGAGATGTCTGAGGAGATGAAGAAGCAGGCGGGGGAGAAAGCAAGACTGCTTGAGGTTAATAAAGAGGCAGCGAAGTATTTCTATTATCTGCTTCGTAGCGAACGCGGCAAACGGGGATATGAATATCTCAAGAACAGAGGCTTAAGTGACGATACATTAAAGAACTGGGGGATGGGTTATTCAGACATCTTCTCAGATGACCTGGTAAAGTATTTGAGAAGTAAGAATTACCGTGATGAAGACATAATCAAGGCGGGGCTTGCTTCCCATGATGAGAAGCGTGGCCTTCATGATAAATTCTGGAATAGGGTCATGTTCCCAATCTGGGATATTAATCACAGAGTAATAGGCTTCGGCGGACGAGTAATGGGCGACGGTGAACCTAAATATCTCAACAGTCCCGAGACGATAATCTTTGATAAGAGTCGCAACCTGTTTGGTCTTAATTTCGCAAGAAGTTCCAAGAAGGGCAGAATAATTCTCTGTGAAGGATACATGGATGTAATAAGCATGCATCAGGCCGGCTTTAATGAAACCGTGGCAAGCCTTGGAACGGCATTTACATCCGGACAGGCAAGTATATTGAAGCGCTTCACCGACAATGTGATTCTGTCCTATGACAGTGACGGAGCGGGTGTAAAGGCAGCGTTAAGAGCAATAGGAATACTCCGCGAGGTCGGAATCAGTGCAAGGGTACTGAATCTCAAGCCATATAAGGACCCGGATGAGTTCATTAAGAACCTGGGACCGGAGGCGCTTGAGGAGAGAATAAAGAATGCACGCAACAGCTTTTATTTCGAGATAGACAATCTGGCTAAACAGTTTGATCTGTCGGACCCCGAAGACAAGACCAGATTCCACACCGAGATAGCAAGAATGCTGTGTCGATTCAGCGATGACGTTGAGCGCAACAATTATCTGGAAGCGGTAAGCGTTGAATACGGAATCCTTGCGGAAGCACTACGCAAGCTCACCGGGAAAATAGTTCAGGAGACCGGACTGGCAACCAGGCAGCGTATCGTTCTAAAAAGCGGCACGGCGGATAAGTCTGATCCGAATGAGGGAATAAATAAGACTCAGAGGCTTCTTATCACCTGGATAAGTGAGGAGCCGGACATATACAGACTTGTTAAGGAATACATATCCTACAAGGATTTTACTGATGAGGTCTACCGCGAGGTTGCTATGCTTTTGTTTAAGGACCTTGATGAAGGCAAACTCAAGCCCGCTGACATTATATCCAAGTTTATAAGCGAGGATGACCAGCGCAAGGTTGCAGCGATATTTAACACCAGACTTTTGGACCTGAACGGAAATATAATAGAAGGAAGCGCCGCTGAGAGAGCACATACGCTCAAAGACATTGTCCTAAAGGTTAAGGAGAACAGCTACGACTATTACAGTTCCAGACTGGGTTCGGATGTGGAGGCCTTAAATCAGGTTATAGAGGGTAAGAAATTACTGGAAAAATTGCGAAGGACTAACTTTAGTCTCTAGATGAGGAGTTAAGATGGCGAGAACAACTAAGAAAAAAGAAGAAGTAAAGAATGATTTTGTTGAGGAGATAATGGACAATCTCGAGATTTCGGATGAATATACGGATGACTCGTACGAGATGGATATCGAGAAATTCCAGGAGAAAATCAAGGAGCTCCAGGCACTGGCCAAGAGCAAGAAGAACGAGCTTGAATACAAGGATGTTCAGGATGTATTCCAGGATATTCCGCTTGAGGATGAGCAGTTCGATAAGGTTCTTGATATGTTAGAGGACAGTGGTATTGATGTGGTCAAGAAAGACTTTGTCGGCTCTGATCTTGATGTAGATACTGACGACCTCATAGATGAGGATGATATCGTACTCACTGAAGAGGACGAGGTTGATGTTGAGAATATCGATTTGTCTGTTCCCGAAGGAGTCAGCATTGAGGACCCGGTCAGAATGTATCTCAAGGAGATTGGTAAGGTGCCGCTTCTCAGTGCAGAGGAGGAAATCGAACTGGCACTCAGAATGGAGCAGGGTGATGAGGAGGCTAAGAAGAAACTTGCAGAGGCTAACCTCAGACTTGTTGTATCCATTGCCAAGAGATATGTGGGAAGAGGAATGCTTTTCCTTGACCTTATTCAGGAGGGAAACTTAGGCCTTATTAAGGCTGTTGAGAAGTTCGACTATAGGAAGGGCTTCAAATTCTCAACCTATGCAACATGGTGGATACGTCAGGCTATCACAAGAGCAATTGCTGATCAGGCGCGTACAATCAGAATTCCCGTTCATATGGTTGAGACCATCAATAAGCTTATCAGGGTGTCACGTCAGCTGCTTCAGGAGCTCGGAAGAGAACCAACCCCCGAGGAAATAGCTGAAGAGATGAAGATGCCTGTAGAAAGGGTACGTGAGATTCTGAAGATTAGTCAGGAGCCTGTATCCTTAGAGACACCTATCGGTGAGGAGGAGGACAGCCACCTTGGTGATTTCATACAGGATGACAATGTTCCCGTACCTGTGGATGCGGCTGCATATACTCTGCTTAGAGAGCAGCTTGAGGAGGTACTCGATACCCTTACCGACAGAGAGAAGAAGGTGCTCAGCTTAAGATTCGGTCTTGAGGACGGAAGGGGAAGAACTCTTGAAGAAGTTGGTAAAGAGTTCAACGTAACAAGAGAGAGAATCCGTCAGATCGAGGCTAAGGCCTTAAGAAAATTGCGTCATCCTACAAGGAGTCGAAAACTTAGGGATTACTTAGAGGATTAATATGGCTAAATTAAGCAAACGTATGCTTATGAACGTGACCCTGATCCCCCCGGGCGGACGGGTTGCCGATATAGGTTGCGACCATGCAATGGTACCGATTTATCTTGTAAGTGAAGGAGTGGCCGATTATGTTATTGCAATGGATGTCAATGAAGGACCGCTTGATATTGCAAGGAGTAATATAAAGAAGGCTAAGCTGGAAGATAAGATCGAGATCAGACTCTCTGATGGGGCAGAGGCGATTGAGCTTATAGACGGCAGTCCGGAATGTGATACCATACTTATTGCGGGAATGGGCGGTCATCTTGCACTCAGAATAATCGAAAGACAACTTGAAAAATTCAAGCTCCCTGCGGTTGTTCTGCAGGTACAGTCGGATATTGAATATGTCAGAGAACGGTTAGATGAGCTTTCATTTGTCATTGAAGATGAGGAAATGACCATTGATGCCGGAAAGTATTATTTTGCCATGCGTATAAGGTATGATGATAAGAAGACTCATACATTGAGTTGTACGGAAAAAAAGTACGGACCCAGGCTAATAAGTAAGGAGCATGCGCTTTTGCCGCAGTATCTTAGGGGGAAAAGGGCCAAATATGAGCAGATCCTGTCCGTTGTTAATGAAGAGAAGAAGGGCAGTATATTAGAGGAAATCAGGGAAATAGACAGTTTGTTAGGGAGGATGTATGGCAAAGGTTGAAATATCGGGTAAGGTTTATGAATATGATTACGGTACGAGTTTTGAGCAGATAGCAAGAGATGTTCAGGCTGACTATGATTCGACGATAATACTGTGTGTGGCCAACGGTAAGATAAGGGAACTGCACAGGAATGTTGAGGGCGATTGTAAACTCAGTATGATCACGCTTAAGGACTCTGCAGGTCATAAGACTTATGAACGAAGTGCAACAATGATATTTGTGAAAGCCTTATGTGATGTTATCGGCGATCCGATTAAGGGTAAGGCCAAGGTTGAGTTCGCAATCGGCAAGGGAATCTATATCTCGGCCAAGGGCGACTATAAGGTCGACAGTGAGCTGGCATCGGCGGTAGAGGAGAGAATGAGGGATATTGTTGCAAAGGATATCCCGATTGTAAAGAAGAACTATCCTATTGATGAGGCTGTGAGAATATTTGATAAGCTTGGAATGACTGATAAGGTTAAATTATTCAAATACAGACAGAGTTCTACCGTCAATGTGTACAGTATTGAGGACTATTCAGATTATTATTATGGATATATGGCTCCGAGTACGGGATATATTAAGTACTTCGAGGTTTTCCCGTATCAGGATGGATTTATTCTTCTTCTGCCCGACAAGAATACACCGGATAAGATAGATGTGTTTGAGCCGCTTGACAAGCTCTACAATGCGCTTGATATGTCGACAAAGTGGAGTAATCAGCTGAGCATTGATACAGTTGGTGACCTAAATAACATGATTGTCGGCGGTGACATGGAGAGGATGATTCTGCTTCAGGAGGCACTACAGGAGAGAAGGATTGGAGAGATCGCGGCAGAGATTGCGTCAAGGAAGGACGTAAAATTTATCATGATTGCGGGTCCGTCATCTTCAGGCAAGACATCACTGTCCTACAGATTAAGTATTCAGCTTGCTACGCTTGGACTCGTGCCTCATCCTATTGCACTGGATAATTACTTTGTTGACAGGGAGAAGACTCCGAGAGATGAGAACGGGGATTATAATTTCGAATGTCTGGAGGCTTTGGATGTAGAGCAGTTCAATAAGGATATGCTTGAACTTCTTGATGGTAAGGAGGTAAGTATGCCTACCTTCAACTTCAAGACCGGTAAGAGGGAATATAAGGGCAATACTCTAAAACTGAATCCTGATGATGTACTTGTGATCGAAGGGATTCACGGACTTAACCAGAAGATGAGCTATGCCCTTCCTGAGAAGAGCAAATATAAAATATATATCAGCGCGCTGACCTCGCTTAACATAGACGGACATAACAGAATTCCGACTACGGACGGAAGACTGCTTAGAAGAATGGTCAGGGATTACAGGACCAGAGGAGCGTCAGCAAAGCGAACTATAGAGATGTGGCCGAGTGTAAGACGAGGCGAGGAGGAGAACATCTTCCCCTTCCAGGAGGAAGCAGATGTAATGTTCAATTCGTGCCTGCTGTATGAACTTGCGGCACTGAAGGTTTATGCGGAACCGTTGCTGTATGGCATCAGTCCTGACGAACCGGAATATTTTGAAGCAAGAAGACTGCTTAAATTCCTGGGATATTTCTTAGGAATTCCCAGCGAGTCGCTTCCCAACAACTCAATTGCCAGAGAATTCGTGGGAGGCTCTTGCTTTGATGTCTGATAAGACAAGGAGGATATTATGACTAAAATTGATGTGGTATCGGGCTTTCTCGGTGCCGGAAAAACTACTCTGATTAAGAAACTTCTTTCCGAAGCGCTTAAGGGACAGAAGGTAGTGCTGATTGAGAATGAATTCGGTGAGATAGGTGTCGATTCGGGCTTCCTTAAGGATGCGGGAATTGAGATTACGGAGATGAATTCAGGCTGTATCTGCTGTTCTCTTGTCGGAGATTTCGCAACAGCACTTAATGAGGTTGTAAGCAAATATGCGCCAGAGAGAATAATTATTGAGCCGTCGGGAGTCGGTAAGCTGTCGGATGTAATGAATGCATGCGTTAATGCACACCTTCCGGGTGATGTTATTCTTAATTCTCAAGTTGCGGTTGTTGATGCAAGCAAGGCTAAGATGTATATCAAGAACTTCGGAGAGTTCTTCAATAATCAGATTGAGAATGCCGGAACTATAATCCTAAGCAGAACCGGCAATATCTCAGAGGATAAGTTAAATACAGCAATTGAACTTATCAGGGAGCACAATGCCAAGGCGACAATAATAACCACTCCGTGGGATGAGCTTGATGGAGAAACAATACTTAAGACTATAGAAAATGCCGGGGAACTGGAGCAGGAGCTTCTTAATGAAGTGATTAGAGAGCATGAGGAGCATGAGCATCACCATCATGACCATGACGATGGAGAGTGCTGTTGTCACCATGATCACGACCATGAGGAGCATGAGCACCACCATCACGACCATGACGATGGAGAGTGCTGTTGTCACCATGATCACGACCATGAGGAGCATGAGCACCACCATCATGACCATGACGATGGTGAATGCTGTTGTCACCATGATCATGACCATGAGGAGCATGAGCACCATCATCACCACCATCATCATGCGGATGAGGTCTTTACAAGCTGGGGTCATGAATCTGCAAAGAAGTACTCAAAGACTGAGATAGAGGATATCCTCAAGGCTTTGGAAGATGAAGATAAGTATGGCATAATCTTAAGAAGCAAGGGCATGGTAGAGAATGCCGATGGTGGTGACTGGATATACTTTGACTATACTCCGGGTGAACTTAATGTAAGAGCAGGTAAGCCTGATGTTACAGGCCGAATCTGTGTTATCGGTTCCAAAATAAATGAAGAAGAGCTTGCGAAACTCTTTGGGTAGGTGAATATGAGATTCAGTAAGATTCCGGTATATATGATAAATGGCTTCTTAGAGAGCGGCAAATCGGAATTCATTAAATATACGATCACACAGCCTTACTTCCGTTCAAAGGGTAGGACTCTGCTCATCCTGTGTGAAGAGGGAGAAGTGGAATTCGAGGAAGATGTATTATCCTCAACCAATACTGTTCTTGAGATAATCGATGACAGGGAGGATTTCAATACGGATAAACTCAGTGAGATTTCAGCCAGGGTCAAGCCTTCAAGGATCATTGTTGAGTTTAACGGTATGTGGAATCCGAAGGAGATAGTCCTTCCATCCGATTGGAGCATAGAACAACAGATTACAACAATTGACGCGAGCACTTTTTCCATATTCTACAGCAATATGAAGAGTCTGGTTGGAGAGCAGGTCAGAAACAGCGACATGGTAATCTTCAACAGATGTGACGGCATTGATAATCTGGCGAACTTCAAGAGAAGTGTGAAGGCAGTCAACCAGTCGGCAGAGATAATATTTGAGGATAAGGACGGAGAACTTAATGTGTCCTTGGACGAGGAGCTGCCGTTTGACATTAATGCTGATGTGATTAAGCTAGACGATACAGGATATGCGATCTGGTTTATTGATATTTCAGATAATCTGGAGCGATATGAGGGCAAGACCATTGAGTATGTGGGAATGGTTGCCAAGCCTCCGATGTTTGATGATTCCTATTTCGTTCCCGGCAGGATGGCAATGACCTGCTGTGAGGACGATATGGCTTTTCTGGGATACGCATGCAAGTATAAGGATGCGAAATATCTGACGGAGAAAAGCTATGTTCGGGTAAATGCAACAATTAAGATAGAGCAGCTTGATGCTTATCAGGGTGTGGGACCCGTACTGTACGCTAACAGCGTTACCACAGTCAAAGCACCCAAGACTCCGGTTATCGACTTTAGCAATTTATAACATCATATTCTTATGTGTGGGGTGGACGATCGCGGCTGGTTAATCCAGGTGAGGAAAGTCCGGGCTTCGCAGGGCAGGATGCCGGATAACGTCCGGTGGAGGTGACTCTAAGGAAAGTGCAACAGAAAATAACCGCCACGAAAGTGGTAAGGGTGAAAAGGCGGTGTAAGAGACCACCGTGCCTCTGGTAACAGCAGGTAGCCATGTAAACCCCATCCGAAGCAAGACCAAATATGGAGACCATAGGGCGGCCCGTCCTGTCTCCGGGTAGGTCGCTTGAGGCGGCTGGTAACAGTCGTCCTAGACAGATGATCGTCTTAAATGACATAACCCGGCTTATAGCCCCACACATTTAGAAGAGGTGAACATTATGAATGATTACACATTTACGCAGTGGCTGTTCTTTTTCTATATATACAGCTTTGTAGGGTGGATATGGGAAAGCTCATACTGCTCAATCAAGGGAAGACATCCCGTTAACCGAGGCTTCCTCAAGGGACCCATGATACCGATATACGGAAGCGGTGCCTGTGTCATGCTTATGGCAGCAGCCCCCTTTAGGGATAACCTTATTCTTACATTTGTGTCAGGAAGTATAATTGCATCGATTCTTGAATACGCAACCGGAGCTGCAATGGAGGCAATATTCAAGGTCAGATACTGGGATTATTCCAAGCAGCCGCTTAATCTTAACGGACATATATGCTTAGGTGCATCCCTGGGCTGGGGTTTTGCGACCATACTGATTACCAGGGTAATTCACGAACCGGTGGATAGTCTGATGAGGGCAATTCCGTATACGGTACTTAATGCGCTTACCTTTGTTACTACAATATTCTTTGTGTCCGACTTCTCAATATCATTTAAGGATGCTATCGATCTTAGGAATCTCCTGGTTCGTCTTGACAATCTTAAGGCTGAAGCAGACAGAATCCATAAGCGCATGGATGTGATACTTGCTGTTGTTGATGATGAGAGGCAGCAGTCTGTAGCAAGAATCCAGGATAGGATAGAGTATACTATAGAACGAATAGAAGATAAGATTCTGCTTGCGAGAGCCAAGGTCGAACTTAGTGAAGAGCAGCGTGATGAGATTGACAGGATAAGACTTCGTATTGGTGTTATGAAGGATCGGATCCATCAGCTTGCTCTTAGAAGAGACATTGTAAGAACCATTACCTTAAAGGGTAATCCGAATCTGTCTTCCGTCAAGTATAAGGAGAGTTTGGAGGAACTGAAGAATTTTATTCTTACTAAAAGGCATCAAGATGATGCAGAAAAACAGAATTAGTTGACATAATAAGATTCATACAATATAATTGTTTTATGATTTTATGAATATCATTCGAGGGGATTATTGACTAATGAAGTGTCCATTTTGCAATCACGAGAATACCAGAGTTATAGATTCCAGACCTGCTGAGGAGAACAACTCCATCAGAAGAAGAAGGGTCTGTGATGAGTGTGGTAAGCGTTTCACTACCTATGAGAAGGTGGAGACCATTCCGCTGATTATTATCAAGAAGGATAATAACAGGGAGGCCTATGACAGAGCGAAGATTGAGAGCGGTGTGCTCAGAGCATGCCATAAGAGACCTGTGTCTGCAGCTCAGATTACCAAGCTTGTGGATGAGGTTGAAAACGAAATCTTTAATCTTGAGGAGCGTGAGATTCCGAGTGATATTGTAGGCGAGATTCTTATGCGCAAACTTAAGGCCTTAGATGAGGTTGCTTATGTCAGATTTGCATCTGTTTATAGGGAGTTTAAGGACCTTAATACTTTTATGGATGAGCTTAAGAATGTAATGGCAGGACGATAATGTAATCAGGCAGGTATACCCTGCCTGATTTTTTAATCTCTTGTCCATCAAAGTGGTTAAAATTATTGCCAAGATATGCGTATTACGTGTATAATTGATGGGTGAGGTGTTTATATTATGAGAATATTCAGAATAGGTAGGAAGAGTGCGATTATTGTTTTGTTATCCTGCCTATTTTTAGTTGTTTCCGGATGCGGAATTACTTCTATTGACGCGGACACCCTGGTTCTTGATAAGGACATGGGAATAACCGAATATGTATTTGAGGATTTTGATACAACTGAGTATAACTATGACGACTGGATTCAGTTTACAAAGAATTCCATAGAAGAATATAATTCGGCTAATTCCAAGGCTGTAACGCTTAAAAAATCAGGCGTAAGGGATGACATATTAAGCTGTGTGATCGAATATCCCAGTGACAATGCCTTCTTTGAACTTAACCGAGTGCCGGTATTTTACGGTACAATCGCACAGGCTGTTAAGGCAGGTTACAATTTCGGTAAAGGATTAATTGATGTTAATGATGAGTCTGTAGCATCGATGGATAAGCTGATTGCTTCAGAAGAAATGAAGATATTAATCATCAATATGGAGACCGATGTTGTGACAACCGGTGACATTGCATATATCGGAGGCAATGTTACCTTGAATGATAATAAGAAAAGCGCACATGTTAAAGAAGGAGAGACTTCTTATATTGTGTTCAATTAATATTTGACAGAAGGAGATAATTATGGAAAAGTCGATGGACAAAATTGTTAGTCTCGCTAAATCAAGGGGATTCGTATATCCCGGAAGTGAGATTTACGGCGGACTGGCTAACACCTGGGATTACGGTAATCTGGGAGTTGAACTAAAGAACAATGTCAAGAAAGCATGGTGGCAGAAGTTTATTCAGGAGAATCCGTATAATGTAGGTGTGGATTGTGCTATTCTTATGAATCCCCAAACCTGGGTTGCCTCAGGACACTTGGGCGGCTTTGCCGATCCTCTTATGGACTGTAAGGAATGCCACGAGAGATTCAGGGCAGATAAGCTTATTGAGGATTATGCAGAGGAGAAGGGAATATCACTTCCTAAGCCCATTGATGCATTCTCGCAGGAAGAGATGAAGGCCTTTGTTGAGGACAACAATATCCCCTGTCCGACCTGTGGCAAGCACAACTTTACAGATATCAGACAGTTTAACCTCATGTTTAAGACCTTCCAGGGTGTTACAGAGGATGCTAAGAATACAGTTTACTTAAGACCTGAAACGGCACAGGGTATCTTCGTTAATTTCAAGAATGTACAGCGTACTTCAAGAAAGAAGATCCCATTCGGAATAGGTCAGATTGGTAAGTCCTTCAGAAATGAGATCACACCCGGTAACTTCACCTTCCGAACCAGAGAGTTCGAGCAGATGGAACTTGAGTTCTTCTGTGAGCCCGGAACAGATCTTGAGTGGTTCCAGTACTGGAGAGCCTTCTGTCGTGACTGGCTCATCTCGCTCGGAATCAAGGAGGATGAGATGCGTCTGCGTGATCATGATCCTGAAGAGCTTTGCTTCTATTCTAAGGGAACAACAGATATTGAATTCAAGTTCCCGTTCGGCTGGGGCGAGCTTTGGGGTATTGCTGACAGAACAGACTACGACCTGACACAGCATCAGAATGTATCGGGCGAAGATATGTCATACTTCGATGATGAGAAGAAGGAGAAATATGTTCCGTATGTAGTTGAGCCTTCACTTGGAGCTGACAGAGTGGTTCTTGCTTTCCTGTGTGCAGCATATGATGAGGAAGACTTAGGCGACAATGATATGCGTACGGTGCTTAGATTCCATCCGGCTCTGGCACCTGTTAAGATTGGTGTACTTCCGCTGTCCAAGAAGCTTAACGAGGGCGCCGAGAAGGTATTCGCAGCTCTTTCGAAGAAATACAACTGTGAGTTTGACGACAGAGGTAATATCGGAAAGAGATACAGAAGACAGGATGAAATCGGTACACCGTTCTGCGTAACATACGATTTTGATTCAGAAGAGGATAATGCGGTAACAATCAGATTCCGCGACAGCATGGAGCAGGTGAGAGTTAAGATTGATGAGCTTGATGCCTGGTTTGCTGATAAGTTTACATTCTAAGTCCTTGCGACTTAAGAAAATGTCTTTCTTGGGGCATATAAATGTAGAAGGAGAGTTGATATGAAGAAGTGGGTTTATTTATTCAGCGAAGGTAAAGCTGACATGCGCAATCTGCTTGGTGGAAAGGGAGCAAACCTTGCAGAAATGACCAATCTTGGTCTTCCCGTACCTCAGGGCTTCACAATTACAACTGAAGCTTGTACGCAGTATTATGAGGACGGACGTGAGATTAACGATGAGATTAAGGGACAGATTGATGAGTACATCGTCAAGATGGAGGAAATCACCGGTAAGAAGTTTGGCGATCTGGAGAATCCTTTGCTTGTATCAGTTCGTTCCGGCGCAAGAGCATCAATGCCCGGTATGATGGACACAATTCTTAATCTTGGTCTTAATGAAGACGTTGTTAATGTAATTGCAGAGAAGTCAGGTAATCCTCGTTGGGCATGGGATTGCTACAGAAGATTCATCCAGATGTATTCTGATGTGGTAATGGAGGTAGGCAAGAAGTACTTTGAGGAGCTCATCGATAAGATGAAGGCTGACAGAGGTGTAACTCAGGACGTTGAGCTTACTGCCGATGACCTCAAGGAATTAGCTAACCAGTTCAAGGCAGAATATAAGGAGAAGATCGGTACAGACTTCCCAACAGATCCCAAGGAACAGTTGTATGGAGCAATTAAGGCTGTATTCCGTTCATGGGACAATCCTCGTGCCAATGTATACAGAAGAGATAATGATATTCCGTATTCATGGGGCACGGCTGTTAATGTTCAGTCAATGGCCTTTGGTAATATGGGTGATGACTGTGGAACCGGTGTTGCCTTTACACGTGATCCCGCAACAGGTAATAAGGGACTCTTCGGTGAGTTCTTAACCAATGCACAGGGTGAGGATGTAGTAGCAGGCGTAAGAACACCTATGAAGATAGCTGAGATGGAGGAGAAGTTCCCTGAGGCCTTCGCTCAGTTTAAGGATGTATGCGAGAAGTTAGAGAATCATTACAGAGATATGCAGGATATGGAGTTTACTGTAGAGCACGGTAAACTATATATGCTTCAGACAAGAAATGGTAAGAGAACAGCTCAGGCAGCTCTTAAGATTGCGTGTGACCTTGTTGATGAAGGTATGCGTACAGAGGAAGAGGCAGTGCTCATGATCGATCCTCGTAACCTCGATACACTTCTTCATCCTCAGTTTGATGTTACTGCACTTAAGAATGCAACTCCTGCCGGCAAGGGACTCGGTGCATCTCCGGGAGCAGCCTGCGGTAAGGTTGTATTCTCGGCAGATGATGCCGTTGCATGGGCAGAGCGCGGTGAAAAGGTTGTTTTAGTCCGTCTGGAGACTTCCCCTGAGGATATCACAGGAATGAAAGCTGCACAGGGTATACTTACAGTTAGAGGCGGAATGACCAGTCATGCAGCTGTGGTTGCAAGAGGAATGGGTAAGTGCTGTGTATCAGGTTGTGGTGATATCAGCATGGATGAGGCTAATAAGAAGTTTACCCTCGCCGGTAAGGAATATACAGAGGGTGATTCAATCTCAATTGACGGTTCTACAGGTAATATATATGATGGCATTATCCCGACCGTAGATGCTCAGATTGCAGGAGAATTTGGAAGAGTAATGGCATGGGCTGATAAGTACAGAAGACTTTCTGTCAGAACCAATGCAGATACTCCTCAGGATGCAAAAAAGGCAAGAGAGCTTGGTGCAGAAGGTATCGGTCTGTGTCGTACTGAGCATATGTTCTTTGAGGAGAGCAGAATTGCTACCTTCAGAGAAATGATCTGTGCTGATACCGTAGAGGAGAGAGAGGATGCTCTTGAGAGAATCCTTCCATACCAACAGTCAGATTTCGTTGCGTTATATGAGGCTCTTGAGGGATGTCCTGTTACAATCAGATTCCTTGATCCGCCGTTACATGAGTTCGTTCCGATTGAGGAGAAGGATATCGCAAAACTTGCATACAAGCAGGGCAAGAGCGTTGAGAAGATTAAGGAATACATTAATTCATTACATGAATTTAATCCTATGATGGGTCACAGAGGAATCAGACTTGCCGTAACCTATCCTGAGATTGCCAGAATGCAGACCAAGGCAGTGATTAGAGCTGCCATCGAGGTTGCAGGTAAGCATCCTGATTGGAAGGTTGAGCCGGAGATTATGATTCCACTCGTATGTGATGTTAAGGAGTTAAAGGTTGTTAAGAAGATTGTTGTTGATACAGCTGATGAAGAGATTGCTAATGCGGGTGTAAATCTCAAATATCAGGTAGGTACAATGATTGAGATTCCTCGTGCCGCCCTTACAGCTGACGAAATTGCAACTGAAGCTGATTTCTTCTGCTTCGGAACCAATGACCTTACTCAGATGACCTTTGGCTTCTCAAGAGATGATGCAGGTAAGTTCCTTGAAGCGTATTATGATACCAAGATATTCGAGAATGATCCTTTTGCACGTCTCGACCAGGCAGGTGTCGGAAAACTTATGGATCTGTCTATTAAGCTTGGCAAGCCTGTAAATCCTAATCTTCATGTAGGTATCTGTGGTGAGCACGGTGGAGATCCTCAGTCGGTAGAGTTCTGTCATAAGATTGGACTTGACTATGTATCATGCAGCCCGTTCAGAGTACCTATAGCAAGACTTGCTGCAGCACAGGCTGCTATCCAGAATAAGGATGATAAGGCAAGTATTGAGGATAAGGTGTCTGAAGCACTTAAGGTTGCCGGTGAGAAGGCAAACGAGGCAGGCAAGAAGGCATCAGAGGCCTGCAATAAGGCTAAGGATGTAGCGCTTGATGTTGCTTCGCAGGCGGGAGTAGAACTCAATAAGCTTGGTAAGGAAGCGCTTAAGGTTGGCAAGGAAGTGGCTAAGGCATCTGTTGCCGGAGCCAAGGCCGGCTGGAAGGAAGCTAAGAAGACTTATAATGATCTTAAGTCGGACGAGAAATAATACATAACTGATTAAGGGTCATGCCTTGCATGACCCTTTTGTTATAAGTGTGAAGAAATAAGAAGTAAAAATATAGGTAATGAAGAAACTATCGGAATTGATAATAGAAAAGAATAAATATTTACCCCTTGTCTGCAACGGTAACGGCACCTGCGGCAAGTGCAAGGTGAGAATAAGGGGTTGTGACCCGGAAAACGTATCCGAGCTCTCGGCATGTGAGAAACGTATGCTTCATAAAGACGAACAGGCAGAATGTATCCGATTGGCGTGTCAGACCTATGTGTCAGATGACTTTGATATAGATGGTGTTGAGATACTGTCATCAGAAGAGGATATAAGCACCGGGGACTATGATGAAATAACGGGATGCAGTAGAGGCAAGGCTGAGTCACTGTGTATAGCGATAGACATAGGTACAACCACTATCCAGGGCGCTCTTATTGATAACAGTGGCAATGTTCTTGAAATAATAAGCGGAATCAATCACCAGAGAAGCTTCGGCGCGGACGTTATTTCAAGGATTGATTCAGCTGCACGTGGGTACGCTGTAAAGCTTAGAGAGATAATTGTATCAGACCTGAATGTCCTTATAACAGGACTCCTTAGAACGGTTACTGACAAAGAAAAGGTCGGACGCGTGGCAATATCTGCAAATACCACGATGATCCACCTCCTACTTGGATTTGATGTGTCCGGTCTTGGCAGATATCCCTTCGCACCTGTTGACCTCGCGCCTAAATTCGGGTCAGGTGGAGCGATTTTTACAGATAAAAGGGTGGTAGGAGCGAGAGTAGACTTCATGCCCGGAATATCTGCTTACATCGGAGGAGATATTGTATCGGGTATCTATTATCTTGAGCTGGACAGGAGAAAAGAGAATGTCCTCCTTCTGGATCTTGGAACCAATGGGGAAATTGCACTGTCGACGGGCGGTAGCATATATGTAGCATCAACATCGGCCGGACCGGCTTTTGAGGGCGGCAGGCTTACAAGCGGTGTTGCAAGCATTCCCGGAGCCATATCGGGAGTCACGATCACAGACGGCATCAGAGTCAAGTATGAGACTATCGGTAGCCGAACACCTGTCGGAATCTGCGGAAGCGGAATGGTGGATGTTGTAGCTGAGCTTAGGAAAAACGCTCTGATTGACAAAAACGGCACTTTTACGGATGAGAATATGACGGAATTTGCAATTGCGGGCAGAATACGTGTGAGTCAGAGAGATATTCGTGAACTTCAGATGGCGAAGGCCGCAATAAGAACCGGAGTCGATATTCTGCTTCTTGAGAGCGGTATAAAGAATGAAGACATTGACAGTGTTGAACTGGCCGGTGGATTTGGTAAGAATGTCAACCCGGTAAGTATGGTGAATATAGGACTTATTGATGAGAGTCTGCTTGCACTTACCGAAGCGTGTGGTAATACATCTCTTTTGGGAGCGATAAAATATCTGGTTCGAAGCAATGATAATACCGGTGAATATGACAGATTGCGCAAAATTGTTGAAAGCAGCAGAGAGGTTGTACTGTCAAATCATGAGGATTTTAACGATAGGTATTTACAAAATATGTGGATTTGAAAATGTTTTTCGTTAATTTTAGTGAAAATGCATAAAAAAATAACTGAATCTTTGTTAAAAGAAACATTGACAATATATATATAAACTTGTATTATTATATAGGAACAACCGATTGCGCAAGTTGCACAATCGAAAAATTACTATCATTTTTGGGAGGAAAAAATGAAAAAGAAGATTTTAGCAACACTTCTTGCTGCTACAATGGTCCTTGGACTTTGTGCATGTGGCAACAAGGAAGTAGCAGAGGACACAACTGCTACAGCAGAGACAACAGAGGCAACAGAGGCAACTGAGGAAGCAGCAGAGGAAGCTCCTGCAGCAGACCTTGATTTCTCACAGGGCGGAAACATTACAATCTGGGTTGCAGAGAATGTTGTAGATTTTACACAGCAGCAGTGGGATGCATTTATCGCAGCTAACCCTGACTATGCAGCATTCACAGCTACAATCGAGCCTGTTGGTGAAGGTGATGCAGCTGGTAACATGATCACTGATGTTGAGGGCGGTGCAGATGTATTCGGTTTCGCACAGGATCAGCTTGCAAGACTTGTATCTGCAGGTGCGGTTATGCCTGTTATGGGTGATTACGAGTCATTCGTAACATCATCTAACGATGCAGGTTCTGTTGCAGCAGCTACAGTTGGTGGTACAATTTATGCTTACCCTATCACATCTGACAATGGTTATTTCTTATACTATGATAAGAGCGTTGTTACAGATCCTTCTACAGTAGAGGCAATTGCTGAGGCATGTGATGCAGCAGGTAAGAACTTCTACATGGAGATCAACTCTGGTTGGTATCAGACAGCATTCTTCTTCGGTGAGGGATGTACACTTACATATGATACAGATGATGAAGGTAACTTCACAGCTTGCAACATCGACTATGCTTCAGATAAGGGTGTTAAGGCTCTTAGAAACATCTGCGACCTTGCAGCTCACAAGTGCTTCCAGAACGGTTCATCTATGTCAAATGCAACAAATGTTGCAGCTATCGTAGACGGTACATGGGATGCTTCAGCAGCTAAGGAAGTATTCGGTGACAACTATGCATGTGCTAAGCTTCCTACAATGGGTGGCGTTCAGTTAAGCGGTTTCGGCGGATTCAAGCTCCTTGGTGTTAAGCCTCAGGAGGATGCAGCTAAGTTAAAGGTTTGCCAGGATTTAGCAGTATGGCTTTCTAATGAAGAGACACAGCTTGCCAGATATGAGGCAGTTGCTTGGGGTCCTTCGAACATAAACGCTCAGGCTTCAGACGCAGTTAAGGCTGACGAGGCTCTCTCAGCTCTTGCTGAGCAGCTTGCATACACAATTCCTCAGGGACAGTACCCTGGTGACTACTGGACACTTGCAACATCACTTGGTGATGATATAATCAACGGTACAATCTCATCTTCATCATCAGATGAGGATCTTATGGCAGTTCTTCAGAACTTCCAGGATACATGTATCTCTTACGCACAGTAAGATATCAAGTAACAGAATATAAATTTTCCGGCGAAGATTTCTTCGCCGGAATTTTTATAAAATAGGAGAAGGCGCATGGCAAAAGACGGTAACTCCAAAGATAATGTAAAAAAGTATTTTGAAGTAGTTAAGGAAGGTTTCGTAGAAATCGGTTCTATTTTCAAAAAAGGTGACTGGAAGACAAGAGTTTCTTACTTAATCTTTGGTTTTGGATCAATTATGCGCAAGCAGTTTGCAAAGGGTATTGCATTGCTTGCAAGTCAGATTATTTTCTGGGTTTATTTAATTAATTTTGGTCTCAAGTACCTGGTAAAGTTCAATACTCTCGGTACTGAGAAAAAGGGGTTCAATCCTGACGGAACTGTTAAGTATGGTGATAACAGTTTTCTTATCTTATTATATGGTTTGTTGACCATTGTTCTTATCTTGGTATATCTCACCATATGGTATATCAATATCCGCGCAAGCTACAAGGAGCAGAAGATTCTTGAACAGGGTAAGGCATTGCCGACTAACAAGAAGTTCTTCTCATCTCTTCTTGATCAGAATTTTGACAAGACATTGCTTGCAATTCCTGTATTGGGAACATTTTTGTTCACGGCATTACCTATCGCATTTATGATATGTGTTGCCTTCACTAATTATGATTATGATCATCAGGCTCCGGCTAAGCTGTTCACATGGGTTGGATTTGAGAACTTCAAGAATCTGTTCAGCCTTAATACCAACGGCTTTGGCTCTACGTTCTTCGTAGTTCTTGCATGGACGCTGGTATGGGCATTCTTTGCAACTTTCTTAAATTACTTCTTAGGTATTGCAGTTGCATTGCTTATCAACAAGAAGGGTATCAAGTTTAAGAAGATGTGGAGAACAATTCTCATCACAACAATTGCTGTTCCACAGTTCGTATCATTGCTTTATATGTATAAGCTGTTTGCCAGTGATGGTATTATAAATGCTTACCTTCTTAAGTGGGGGTGGATTGATTCCTACATACCGTTCTGGCAGGATCCGATGCTTGCAAGAATTACAATTATTGTAGTTAACCTGTGGATCGGTATTCCGTACCTGATGTTAATGGCAAGTGGTATTCTTATGAATATCCCGGCTGATCTTTATGAATCAGCTACAATAGATGGAGCTAATTCATGGCAGTGTTTCTTCCATATTACACTTCCATACATGCTCTTCGTTACAGGTCCTTACCTGTTAACACAGTTTATTGGTAATCTTAATAACTTCAATGTTATTTATCTTCTTAATCAGGGTAAACCGCAGTCGATGGGTCTTGCTGCCAAGGCAGGATATACAGACTTGCTTGTAACCTGGCTGTATAAGATGACAGTAAATGATACAAACTACAAGATGGCAGCTGTAATCGGTATTATGGTATTCGTTGTTACGGCGGTTATTTCGCTTATCGTATATGGATTGTTACCATCAGTTAAGGATGAGGAGGTGTTCCAGTAATGAATGAAAAGACTAGCTCCTTGAGCCGTAAGAGACACATTGGGAATGCTGTAACCTATGCTATCCTTATTATAATGAGTGTTGTTTGGCTGTTGCCGTTCGTTGGATTGATCCTTCAGTCCTTTAGATCTTATGTGACTGAATTTGGTGGTATGGTTGACTATGTCGTACCTAAGGAATTCTCGCTGGACAATTACATTTATTTGTTAAAGCCTGAGAATAAGTTCACATTATGGTTTAAGAACACATTTATTATTGCATTCTTCACATCCACACTTTCTACCATGATAGTACTTGGTGTGAGCTATGCTCTCTCGAGAATGAGATTTGCCGGAAGACAGGCTATCATGAAGGTTTGGTTGATCCTTGGCATGTTCCCGGGCTTCCTTACCATGATTTGCTTATACTTCCTTCTTAAGAACTTTGGTCTGACACAGGAAGGGGCAATTCCCGGATTGATTCTTATCTCTGTAATGACTGCGGCAATGAAGTATTATGTATGTAAGGGATACTTCGATACTGTTCCGATTGCGCTTGATGAAGCAGCAAGAATCGACGGTGCTTCAAGAGCAAGAATCTTCCTTACAATGATTATTCCTATGGCAAAGCCGATTATCATCTATCAGCTTCTTGAATCATTTATGGCACCATGGTGTGATTACGTATTTGCTTCATATGTTGCATTTGGTTATTCGGACAGCTATAACGTAGCGGTTGCCCTTCAGAGATGGGTTTGGACAAACGACTATCAGGGATTCTTCACAAGATTCTGTGCGGGTGGTGTGCTTGTAGCAATTCCTATTACAGTTCTGTTCATGCTTCTTCAAAAGTATTATGTAGAAGGAGTTACAGGTGGAGCTGTTAAGGGCTAAAATTACATTAAGGAAATAATATGAAAAGAATAATTGCGGTAGTTGTATCTTTTGTTCTGGTAATGATTACCGGCTGTGGGCAAACCGGAGAGCCGGGTAATATCAAAGAAGCGGTAGATGATAACTACCGCAATTATTATGAAGTATTCGTATACTCCTATTACGATTCTAATGGTGACGGAATAGGAGATCTTAAGGGTGTTGAGGAAAAGCTTGATTATATTGCGGACTTGGGCTGCAACGGAATCTGGCTTATGCCTGTAATGCCATCCACAACATATCACAAGTATGACGTAACGGATTACTGTGATATCGATAAAGAGTATGGTACCTTAGAGGATATGGATTCATTGATCAATGAATGCCATGCGAAGGATATACGTCTAATCATTGATCTTGTAATGAATCACACATCCTCTAAGCATCCATGGTTTATCGCAGCCTGTGACTATCTGAAAGGTCTTGAGGCGGATGAAGAAATCGATATTGCTGAGTGTCCGTATGTTGATTACTATCACTTTTCCAAAGAACAACTGAATAATAGCTGGTACAGGGTGCCCGGCAGCGATTATTACTACGAAGCAGTATTCTGGTCAGAAATGCCGGATCTTAATCTGTCGTCTGAAAGCGTTAAGAAAGAGTTTGAGAATATAGCTGCGTTCTGGATTGACAGAGGTATCGATGGCTTCAGAATGGATGCAACCATGCATTTCGAAGAAGGAGATACAGCATTTAATACCGAAGTAATGAATGATTTCCATGAGTATTGTGTGAGTTTGAAACCGGATTTCTACATGGTGAGCGAGGTTTGGGCCAACAGAGATACTATTGCGGACTATTACCTGAGTGATACTCCAAGTATGTTTGATTTCTCGATGTCAGGAGCAGAGGGAGAGATAATCAAGGCTGCAAGAGGCAACAGTAATGCTGAAAGTTTTGTGACTAAGCTTAAGGAGACCGAAGAGACATACAGGAAGGTTAATGAAGACTACATCAATGCCCCGTTCATAACAAACCATGATATGAGTCGTGTGTGCAATGCACTAAACTCAAATGAGGACGATATAAAGTTTGCCGGTGGATTACTTCTGTCCATGGGTGGTTCTCCATTTATATATTATGGAGAGGAGCTTGGAATGAAGAGTAAGGGTAAGAAGGATGAGAATAAACGACTTCCAATGCAGTGGTCTGATGATGCTTCGGGTATGAACGGTATTTGTGAAGGACCCTCAGATTCTGATAGGGATATTAATCAAAGCTTCGATACTCTCGATAAGCAGATTGAGGATGAAACTTCAATCTATAATTATTACAGGAAGGCTTTACACATAAGAAATGCCAATCCTGTAATTGCCAGGGGCACCATTGATACAATTTATGATGTCACTGACGGGGATATAGCCTTAATCAGACGCTCAGAGTTATCAGATGAGATTTATATAGCCTATAATACACAGGAAAGCAGTGCTGAAATCGCAATACAGGACCTGAATTTAGAGGTGATTGATACATTATCGGTGGATAACAGCCTGTCTGTGCTCAAAAATGGAGTATTATCTGTTCCGGGGAAGAGCATTACATATTTAAAAAGAAGACAATAAAAATAGTCGGTGTTACTCTACATATGGTGGTTGACGTAACGTGGGATTAAAACTAAAATTGATCCCACGTTTTTTTTATAAATTTAAGTATATACAATTTGACTTAATTAAGGCTTTTTTTTATTAGTCTGTTAATAATATAGATGTTGTGGTAAAATAAGATGAAACTTTTATTATCTACCATATGTTGAAAAATTAATTTGCAAGTTATTTTTACCAGAATCAATTAAAATGCATGTGTTGCTTGCAAAATAATGAAATTTGGTAATAAATTGCAAAAAAACTTGCAATTATCACAACAAGATGATTGATTTGAATTGAATCGCCTAAGTGGTCCCGATAATATAAAACGGAGTCTTTTCATCTATATTTAGTGGATGACATAACACATATTTTAGTTTGGAGGAATATATGAGTACATTAAAGCATTATTTGATGATTTTCTTGGTATCTATGGTGCCGCTTATCGAACTTAGAGGAGCAATTCCATATGCCATTGGATTTATTGAAGCAGGTGAACCACTCAATCTAACCGTATGTTATTTAATTGCCATTGTCGGCAATATGCTTCCGGTTCCGTTCATATATCTTTTTGCAAGGAAGGTACTTGAGTGGGGGAAGGATAAGAAGGTTATCGGCAAATTCTTTAATTTCTGTCTTGAGAAAGGAGAGAAGGGTGGACAGAAACTTCAGTCCAAGGCAGGAAGAGGATTGTATTATGCTCTGTTTTTGTTCGTGGGTATTCCGCTTCCGGGTACCGGTGCATGGACCGGAACACTGGCTGCATCAATTCTGGATATGGATTTCAAGAAGAGTATACTTGCCGTTGTATCTGGTGTTGTTTTAGCCGGTATTATCATGGGGGTTGTTAGTGCGGGAATATTCTCTATTATTTTCTAGTATTGTTAAATAATAACTGTGATTTAATTATGGAGATATTATGAAAAATAAATCATATGTTGGAATAATAATAAGGGCGTGCCTGATCATTTCCTGTATTCTTATTGGATTATGCTTAATAGGTAATGATATGTATGCCCTTATTAAATGGGCAGGGGCTTTATTTATATTGGGATTTAGTGTACTTCCTTTAGTGTTAATCCTGTTTAAGGATGGAGGAAGATATTCTTATATCTTTTCAAAAGTTATCGGTCTGTGTACTTTATCTTATATAGTCTGGTTACTTTCATCATTTAAACTGGTGGTTTTTGACAGATGGTCAATTATTACCGTAATAATAATTGCGACTGTTATTTCATGGTCGCTTTTTTATTATGTGGTAAGAAAAAAATCGGATAAATCAGCTTTAGTGTGTAGTTTGTCTGTTACGGAGATCATTCGTTCCATATTATCCGTTGAACTTGCGTTTATTCTGGCCTTTCTTCTGATTACACTTCTTATGGGATGCAAAATACCTGCAACTGAGACCGAACGACTTATGGATTATGCATTCATGAAGAGCATATATAAGTGCGATTATTTCCCACCCCTGGATTCCTTCGCAGCAGGAGAGAATATTAACTACTATTATTTCGGTCATTATATGATGACATATCTTAGTAAGCTTGCGGGAGTTAATGTTTCGATAGGATATACTCTGGCGCTTAATATGATATTTGCGCTGTCGCTTATTATGGTGTTTTGCTTATGCAATATTATTTTGGAAGATATGGGTATTGGCTTAAGAGGTAGATTGTCCGGTGGTGTAATTTCTTCAATGGCGGTATGCATTGCCGGAAATGGTCATTATTTTGTCTTCTATAAGCTTGTTCCAATGCTTCAGGGGATGCTTGGCATAGAGACTGATAAGAAATACTGGTTTGCAGATTCTACAAGATATATAGGATATACGCCTGTGGTTGAGAATGACAGGACAATATCGGAATTTCCTTCTTACTCATTTCTAGTGGGCGATTTGCATGCACATGTTATTGATATCATTGTGGTTATCACTATTCTTTCGCTTTTGTATGCTTATCTTATTATCACTAAGGATAAAAGGCTTGATGATGAGAAACTTACGTTTCATGGTATTGCTCATGAGATATTAAATCCATATTTAATTATAATATCCTTCTTGATCAGTATCTCTTCAATGACAAATTATTGGGATTTTATAATATACTTCACTATACTATCAATTGCTATTTTTGCATCTACGGTATACAGATGCAAGAAGGTCCCAAGGATTATATGGCTTGCAATAACTAAAGTTATTGTGTCTTATCTGATAATTAATGCCGTTAATGTTTTATTCATGACATCCTTTGATAAAATGTTTGACGGAATAGGAATAGTTGATCATCATACTATGCTTCACCAATTGATAATTATGTGGGGCATACAGATAGCGACTGTTATTATATATATGATAATCCTCCTTAATAAGGATGATCTTATGGGAATCCGAACAGGGGATAACAAATTTTTCTTGAATATAATAATGCCCGATCTTTTTTGCCTTTGCCTCTCACTGTGTGCAATAGGTCTGGTATTTATTCCCGAGTGTGTATATGTTAGAGATATATATTATGGTTCATATCCCAGGGCCAATACCATGTTTAAGCTTACCTATCAGGCCTTCATTCTGTTCGGTATCCTTTTTGGTATAATAATGGTACGTGTATCTGTCAGATTAAGAGGTGTCCTAAAGGACGTAAGGCTGCAGAGAATTAAGACCTCCCTTATTCTGATTTTTATGCTTTTTCTTACAACTCTGTTCTATTTTGTTACGGCTTCAAGAATGTGGTTTGGAGAACCGGATACGTTAAGCTATAAAGGAATTGAGTCGGATTCTTCCATACTTGAGAATATGGGTGATGAAGCGAATGTTGTTAAATGGATTGACGAAAATATTACCAAAGATGAGGTGATACTTACAGCGGACGGATTAAGCTATACTGATTATTGCGTTATTCCCGCACTTACCGGACATCCAACCGTTATTGGCTGGCAGACCCATGAATGGCTGTGGCATAACAGTTATGATTATGTAAAGGAGAGGCAACAGGATGTGAGTTCCCTATACTCGGGGCTGTCTCAGACGGACAGATTAAATCTTATAGATAAATATGATATTTCCTATATATATGTAGGTGCAAAAGAAAGAGAGAAGTATAGCGACATTCAGATTGATATGATTCTTGAATGCGGAGACCTGGTTTATACACAGAATAATGGATATTATTTTCTGGTGAAGGTTGCTGAATAACAGTTTTGGTTTAAATCTATTGAAAATGTTTGGCGCTTTTATGATTGTAGAATTCCTGAGTGAAAAAAATAATATAGGGTAGACTTGATGTCTAAAGTATACTATAATTTACTAAAATAAACTAAAACTTTGTTTTCACCCGGGGGTTACGATGAAGAAAAAAGAAAAAAGAACAAAATTAAGAGAAAGAAGTATTCAGAAGAAGGAAAAGAATACTGCTGTTAAGGATGCCAGGGACAATGTTAAGCTTGGTGGGAAGATCCATTTATTTTCTTCAATTAGAGTAAAGCTCACACTGGCGTTTCTTATGCCGGTGGTGCTTTTTACCATTGTAGGAATTCTGATCTACAACAGATGCTCGTCTGCATTGGTTCAGAATAGCGAGGATTCCATTAATTCTACAGTTTCCACTATAAGCGAATACGTATCAGCCGGAGGACAGTCGGTATCTCTTATTGCAGACAGACTGGGAAGTGATGCGGTTACCTGTTTTAATGGTAGTCCAACCAATGTACAGCAGAATGGAGCAAAGCTTTCTGTCAATAATGAAGCGACTGCTGACTATATTGTGGCTAACATCTCGATAATTGGTCCGGGATATGACTCAATTACCAATACAAGTGTTATTAAAAAGAATGATGCTTTTGAGACCTTCGATGCAACGGCTACAGGTCAGTATGTTGTAGAATCCGGAGAGAAAAGTGTATGGGTAGGTAAGCATAGCGAACTTGATGAGAAACTGAAGCTTACAGGTGATTATGATATTTCTTATGTCAGATCATTTTACAATAAGAAGAATAAGTTTGCAGGATATATAATTGTTGATGTTCAGTCCTCATACATCAGAGACATTATCGGCAATACACAGCTGGCTTCAGGAAGTGTGGTAGGTCTTGTCTTAGATGATGGAACAGAGATTGTCAGTGTAGATGACGGATTCTCTTTTGGAGACAGCGGACTGTTGTCAGACGTTGCGGGGAGTAGTGAAGGCGGAAGCAGAACGGTTACTCTTAACAACAAGGATTTTCTGTTTGTGTATTCCCCTATAACCAATATTAATGGAATGGTCTGTGCGCTTGTACCAAAGGAGAGCATTCTCGGTGCCGCCAAGTCCATTCAGCTCTATCTTATAATAGCACTTGTTCTCTGTGCACTTGCTGCGATAATACTGGGAAGCTATTTTGCCGGGGATATAGGCAAGACCATTAATAAGGTTAATAAGAATCTTCAGACAACCTCAAGCGGTGATCTTACCAATGTTCTTCACCTTTCGAGAAAGGATGAGTTCTCGACCCTGTCATACAATATCAAGAATATGACCAACAGTATGAAGAATCTTATCTCGAAGATGAGCCAGGTTAGTACCGAGCTTGGTGATTCCTCTAACCTTGTTGAGGATAATACCAATACTCTGCTTAACATGACAAGGACCATCACACAGGCTGTTTCCTATATTGATGAAGGAATTAACAGACAGTCCGAGGATACCGCCAACTGTCTGAATCAGATGGAAGAACTTGCGGATAAAATCGCGGTGGTTCAGTCTAATGCAACTGAAATTAATTCAATAACAGGCGATGCTCAAACTGCTATTGAAAATGGTATCAGCGTAGTAAATGAACTTAGTGAGCATGTATATGACACTACCTATGTTACAAAGAGTATCATAGAAGAAATTGATAAGCTTAGTAAGGATACTGAGGCAATCAATGAAATTATTACAACTATTGAAGATATCTCGGATGAGACCTCGCTTCTGTCACTTAACGCATCCATTGAGGCTGCAAGAGCCGGGGAGGCCGGTAGAGGCTTCGCAGTTGTTGCGGACAATATCAGGGGATTTGCATTAAGATGTACGGAAGCTGCCGGTGAGATCGGTAATATCGTTGAAGCACTAAGAGGAAGAATGAACGAGATAATAGATATTGCCAGAAGAGCTGAGACAATAGTTAACAGTGAAGAGGAGTCACTGAAGACGACGGTTGGGGTTTTTGATGAAATCAGAACAAAGGTTGCGGATCTTTCGTGCAATATGGAATTTATCGTTAATTCAATAGAAGGAATAGAGAAGGCGAAAACGGATACGCTTGAGGCTATCGAGAGTATATCAAGTACATCGGTTGAGACCTCTGCATCGGCAAGTGAACTTAATGAGACTGCCAAGAGACAGCTTGCTGCTGTTGAAGAGCTTAATAATGCGGTTATAGTGCTTCAGCAGAATGCCGCTAATCTGGATGAGTCTGTAGGAATCTTCAAGATTTAAGGATTAATACCGGTAGAGTTTAGGCCATATTTCATTTATAATGAGATATGGTCTTTCTTTATGTTTTGCAGGAAATATATGAATACAAATAATAAACTACTTCACAGACTTACAATCCTATATATCTATATTCCGGTGATTATCTTTCTGTTCGGATGGTGTAATATCTATGCTGCCGGTATTACTCTGATAGGAATACTGTATACATTTATAAAAATAAACAGTGATTCGGAGTATATGAACACAGGAGATAACATTAAAATATCACCTGTAATATTAATTGCTGCTTTTTTAACAGTTTCGGCAGTATTGATCCTTATTGGCGTTGGCGGAATATTCCCACAGCCCGGAGACTATGCCAAGCATAATGCGGTACTGAGGGACCTGGTTACACATTCCTGGCCGGTATATTATACTGAGGCTGAAGAAAGCATGCTTACCTACTATCTGGGGCAGTACCTTTTGCCTGCTTTGGCGGGGAAGGTATATGGTGGCTTTGACATAGCCAATGCTTTTACGCTGATTTGGGCGATAGTCGGTGTATGGCTTGTATATATTAACCTCATTAGGGTGACGGAAGCAGACACAAGGGCTAAGAAGCTTATTGCGCTTATAGTGATGTTCTTTTTTTCGGGGGCGCTTCCTCTGTGTCAGATTCTTCTAAGTCTGATATTAAAGGAGGACTTTTATTCATTGCTAAATTATCACTGGGTTCTTACAACAGATGCTATGCTTCAATACCGTTCAAACACAGTAATGCTAAGGTGGGTGCTTCCGCAGGTAATCGTAGCCTGGTTGGTTGCTGAACTCCTATATGAGAGTAGGATAAGGGAGAAATATTTCTGCTTCTTTATTATTCCGGTGGCACTGTTTGGCGCTTTTTCTTTCGCAAGTCTCTGTATTGCCGCAATAATTTTGGCTTTTGTACATCTTATTGGCGGAAAATGCCGGGTATGGGATGTATTCAGCATATATAACATTATATCTGCGTTATCACTCGGTATTATTATTGCGATTTACCTGTGGGGAAATGTATCGATGACCAAGCCGGTAAGTTCAAGCTTGAGACTTCAGGGATTCAAGGGAAGAGAACTGTGGACCTATATCTGTTTTATCCTAATTATGGTGGGGATATATCTGATATGTATATTTAAGGAGAATAGAAAGAAGCCTCTCTATTACATAACAGCATTTATTCTGTTGGCAGCCCCCTTCTTTAGAATGGGACTCTTTAATGATGTTGTGATGTCGTCCACAATTCCCGTTCTTTTTATTCTTATGATTATGCTCCTTAGTTTCCTGTTCAATGAAAACGGGTCGGAAATGGCTAAAGGAGTTATCATTGTACTTATTTGCATCGGAATGATTTACCCGATAGCGGAGCTGGCGGATAATATCCATGAAAATGAGAAGGGTATGAACATTGAGGATTCCTATTATACGATGGAATACTATTCCGACAGGGAGAATGAAGAAATCCAGGAGGATTTGAAATACAATTATTTCTCATATGATCTTGAAAAAAATCAATTTGTCGGATATCTTGCAAGAAATAAGGCTCCTTAATCAAGGAGCCTTATTTCTTTATCGATTCTTATTATATCTATGTCATCGTTTTCTGCGTTATATTTTTCGGCATCTTCGCTTCCCAAGATAAATAGATAAGTACTAAGATAATCCCCCATAAGTGAAGAATCGCTTATTATTGTAATGCTCGATAAATCATTATCGACGGGATAACCTGTAGTGGGAGAGAGGATATGATGATACAGCCTTCCATCTGATTCAAAGTACCTCTCATATATTCCTGAGGTTACAACAGATTTGTCTTTGATTTTAACGGTTGTAATTATTTCGTTGTTGGTAAATGGTTTCTTGATTCCTACCGTAAAGTCATCCCCGAGTTTATCTCCAATAAGATTAATATTGTGACCGAGGGATATTATTGCACTGTTTACATTGCGTTCTTTAAGATAATCCTTGATAACATCTGCTATGTATCCCTTGGCCATTCCGCCGAGATCAATCATTAACCTGTCATCTGCTATGCTTATCATATTATCCCCGTATAGGCTGATATCGTTTATATCAGTGTGAAGAAGCGCTTCTGTTATGTCTTTTTTTTCGGGAAGTGAACTGTCGCCACCTGTGAAGTCCCAAAGAGAGGTGACTGCGCCGAGAGCAATATTGAATTTGCCATTGCTTTGTTTACTAAGTTCAAGCCCCGTGGATATCATATCATACAATTCATCAGAGATTTGATAACATATGATTCCATTTTTGTTTGTTTCGGGCAGCAATCTGTGATTTAGCTTATAGAGCTCGGAATTAATGTCAGTTGATGAACAGATCAATTCATACCCGGCGCATATATCCATTGCACCGTTTAAGATGTCTGTATCTTCGGAATCAAACATTGTGAGTTCAACATAGGTATCGAAGTAGAAGCCATTTACAGATGTTGGGACTAATTCGTCGGTAACTTCGACTACGAGTTTATGCGGCAGACATACAATCTGTTCATCTGTGGAATTGATTTCGCCCATACTCATGCATAATTTGTCGGGACAGGTTGCCTCGGATACATAGACATGGCCGCCGTTTATAACAACGGTATTTCCGTCAAGTTCTATGGTCCTGTCAATGTCTATCGGATATAGCATTACTTTGCTGCCTGAGTTTATTTTTACATACCTTCCCTGTACAGATGTTTTTTTCGTTAACAGGATTGCAAGCAACAGAAGTGTGGTAATTGATATAATAATTAAGTAATCGCGTTTTTTCATAATTGTAATAAACATTTGCTCCAAACCTAGAATACCACAGAGTAGCCCTTTGTGATAGAATGATAAGCATGAAAAAGACTGTTACGCTTGGAATGTTAACTGCAATTGCAATGGTATTTGGGTATGTGGAGAGTATTATTCCATTGCCGGTCGGTATACCGGGAATTAAGCTCGGGCTTGCCAATATTGTAATTCTGTTTGTAATTTACCGTTATGGAATAAGGGAGGCTTTACTTGTTTCTGTGGCAAGAATCGTTTTATCCGGGCTTATGTTTACGGGAATGTGGTCGATTCTATATGGAATAAGTGGTACTGCGTGCGCCATTATGGTGATGAGCCTTGCAAAATTCAGACTTAAGTTGAGCGTTATTACGGTGTCTGTGCTTGGAGCAATGGCACATATATCGGGACAGATGGTTGTGGCCGGGCTCAATGTCGGCTTTGTTCCGGTTGCAGGCTACGCATTATATCTTTTGCTTGCCTCGGTAATATTTGGAGCAATAATCGGTACGATTTCAGACATACTTATAAGAAGAGTCATTGACACGGAGAATGTGTAAAATTATAATATTTATGTTTGATTATTTTTGAGGAGGAATCCATGAAACAGTTTACTTCAATAGAGCTTAGACATGCTTGGAAAGATTTCTATATACAGAGAGGACACGTGGATGTAGGTGCGGTTTCACTTGTATCGGATGGTTCGACAGGCGTAATGTTCAACGTTGCCGGTATGCAGCCGCTGATGCCTTATCTTCTCGGAGAGAAGCACCCTCTGGGAACCAGATTATGTAATGTACAGGGTTGTGTCCGTACCAACGATATTGATTCGGTAGGAGACAAGAGTCACGTTACCTTCTTTGAGATGATGGGAAGCTGGTCGCTTGGCGATTATTTTAAGGAAGACAGATGCAACTGGAGCTATGAGCTCTTAACACAGGTATTCGGATTTGACAGAGATCACCTTGCAGCAACCGTATTCGCAGGTGATGACAATGCGCCCAGAGATGAAGAGGGGGCACAGTGTAGAATTAATTCGGGCTTTAAGCCGGAGAATATATATTATCTTCCCGCTGAGGATAACTGGTGGGGACTTGAGTATGGTCCCTGCGGTCCTGATAGTGAGATGTTCTATATTGCAGATGTTCCGGACTGTGGGCCGAACTGCGGACCTGGCTGTGATTGCGGCAAGTATACAGAGGTTGGTAATGATGTGTTCATGCAGTATGAGAAGCATAAGGACGGACATTTGACACCGCTCAAGCAGAAGAATGTTGATACAGGCTGGGGACTTGAGAGAATCCTTGCGTTTCTCAACGGAACAAAGGATGTATATCGCACAGACCTCTTTTCATCTGCTGTGGCATATATCGAGAAGGAAAGCGGATACAAATATGGCGAGGATGAGAAGATGACTAAGTCGATAAGAATCCTTGCGGATCATATGAGAACATCTGTTATGCTTATTGGTGATGAGGCTAAGCTAACACCGTCCAATGCCGGTGCAGGCTATGTTCTCAGAAGACTGATAAGAAGAGCTGTTCGCCACGGACGTACACTTGGACTTAATAAGGAGAAAATGATAAACCTTGCTAAGATTTATATTGATGAGGTTTACAGTGAGAGCTATAAGAACCTGGTAAACAACAGAGAGTTCGTATTGAATGAGCTTGACAAGGAGATCGTGCGCTTCGAGAGCACTCTCGAAAACGGCATGAAGGAGTATGTCAAGATTCTTGATGAGATTAAGACAGCAGGAAGGAAGGAGATTGGTGGTGAGGAAGCCTTCAGACTCTATGATACTTTTGGCTTCCCCATAGAGCTTACCGTTGAAATGGCTTCGGAAGAGGGGCTTACCGTTGACGAAGATGGCTTCAAGGCTTCCATGGACGAGGCAAAGAAGAAGGCGAGAGAGAATGCCAACTTCTCACAGAAGACTGATAAGTATGCCAATGTCTTTGATGGAATTGAGGGCGAGAGCAAATTCGTAGGATATGATGAGACCGGCTGTGAAGCTGATATTATTGCCATCGCTAAGGACAGTAGCATTGTTACTGAACTTAATACCGGAGATGAGGGAGTAATAATAACAGACGTTACGCCTTTTTATGCCACTATGGGTGGTCAGTGTGCCGATACAGGTGTGATCAGGACTTCTGAGGGCGAATTTGAAGTTGTTGACGTTGTCAAGGTATCAGGCGGTAAAATTGCTCATATCGGCTGCGTTCAGAACGGACTGATTAAATTGGGTAAGGCAAGCTTACAGATCGATAAGGACAGAAGAGCAAGGGTTTGCAGTAATCATACAGCTACACATCTTCTCCAGGCTGCACTCAGAGAGATTCTGGGAGATGATGTTCACCAGGCGGGTTCATCACAGGATCCTGAAAGAACACGATTTGATTTCTCTTACGGACAGCCTGTTGATAAGGATGCTCTTGCAAGAATCGAAGCAATTGTTAATGCCAAGATAGCAGAGGATATTGAAGTTAAGACAGATATCTGCAGTATAGAAGAAACTAAGAAGAGCGGAGCTATGGCACTTTTTGGTGAAAAGTACGGTTCAAGTGTCAGGGTAGTCAGTGCGGGCGATTTTTCAAAGGAATTATGTGGTGGAACCCATGTAAAACATACAGGACAGATTCAGAATTTTAAGATTATGTCTGAGAGTGGTATAGCAGCGGGCGTACGAAGAATCGAAGCCATCACCGGCGAGAATGTTATTGCATATTATAATAAGCTGGAGCAGGAGCTTAATGAGGCGGCTTCCATTGTTAAAACAACACCTGCTACGTTATTGGATAAGCTTAATTCTATAATGAAGGAGATGAAGGCACTCCAGAGTGAGAACGAATCTCTCAAGGCTAAGGCAGCAAGATCTGCTCTCGGTGATGTTATGGATAAACTTACAGAGGTTAACGGGGTTAAACTGCTGGCAACCAAGGTTCCGGGAGTTGATATGAACGGGCTAAGAGACTTAGGCGACAGTCTGAAGGAGAAGCTCGGCGAAGGAATTATCGTTCTGGCTTCCGAGAAGGACGGTAAAGTCAACCTGGTAGCCATGGCCACAGATGAGGCGCAGAAGAAAGGGGCTCATGCAGGTAATCTGATAAAGGGAATCGCTGCACTTGTAGGCGGAGGCGGCGGAGGACGTCCCAATATGGCTCAGGCAGGAGGCAAGAATCCTGCAGGAATTGATGCCTGTCTTGAAGAGGCGAAAAAGGTGGTTGAAGGTCAGCTTTCATAGTTTGCCTTGCAATGTTTGGATCATAACTAAAAAAACTGTTGACTATCTTTTGAAAATTGTTATAATAAATAGCGTGCATGTCGTAAGATATGTATAATAACCCAAGTCAGTCAAACTAATGGGACTGAAGGGAGGTCAGGTTAGAATGTCTAATGTTATTGTAAAAGAAAACGAGACTTTAGATAGCGCATTACGTCGTTTCAAGAGAAGCTGCGCAAAGGCTGGTATCCAGCAGGAGATCAGAAAGCGTGAGCATTACGAGAAGCCAAGCGTAAGACGTAAGAAGAAGTCAGAAGCAGCTAGAAAACGTAAGTATAACTAGTACTAATAAGCCCTTGGACTTTGGCCCAAGGGCTTCTTTGTTATGATGTATATCTGTGAGTTTGTGAATACATGATATGAGGAAACGCATGAAGGTCATAATGGTTGTATTGATCGCATTGGCAGTCATATTGTTTATGATTAACCTTGCCGACATCCATAGATTTGTTAAACGAGAATATTCGATTCAGTCAGACAAAATAAAAAAACCGTTAAGGATTGCTCTTTTAAGCGATCTTCACGGTAAGGAGTACGGCTATAATAATTCCATACTTGCTGAAGCGATTAAGGATGCCGGACCTGATGTTATTATCTGTGCAGGTGATATGGTCACGGCAAGTAACGGCAAGGTGGACGACTCTGTCCTTAAACTGTTTCATGAGCTTGAGGATTACCCCATATACTACGGAATCGGTAATCATGAGTATCGCATGAAGATATACCAGGGACAGTATAAGAGCAATTATGATAAGTATATGTGCGAGCTTACAGAAACAGGTGTTATTGTTCTTGAGAATAACCGTGTTTTTCTGGAGGATTATAATGTAACAATTCAGGGACTCATGATTGACAGGGAATATTATCAGAGATTTGAAAAGGCTAAGATGGAACCTGAATATATAAAGGATATTACGGGCAGCCATGAGATAGAAGGCTATGAGATATTAGTTGCTCATAATCCGGAGTATTTCGATGTGTACGTCGAAGCCGGAGCAGACCTTGTCCTGTCGGGACATAATCACGGCGGTATTATCAACCTTCCTTATCTTGGAGGAGTGATATCGCCAAGATTAGCGCTTTTTCCAAAATATGACGGTGGAAAATATGAGCAGTCGGGCAGTACTATGGTGCTTAGCAGAGGATTGGGTTATCATTCGCTTCCTGTCAGACTGTTTAATCCGGGTGAGCTTGTGATTATTGATGTCAATCCTTGTAATGAAGATAAAAGATAGTTATTATTATTCTAGGTGAGAATATGGCATTATCGGTAAAACTGGATGCATTTGAGGGGCCTCTTGACCTGCTTCTGCATCTGATTGAGAAAAATAAGATAGATATTTATGATATCCCCATCGTGCTGATAACCGAGCAATATCTGGATTATATTAAGCAGATGGAGACTGCGGATATGAATGTCGCGAGTGAATTCCTGTTAATGGCGGCGACGCTTTTAGACATCAAGTGCAAAATGCTTCTGCCGGCGGAGGTCACCGAGGACGGTGAGGAGATTGACCCGAGAGAGGAGTTAGTGGAGCAGCTGCTACAGATGAAGATGTATAAGGCTATGGCCATGGAGCTTAAGGATATGTCCATGGATGCGGCCAGGGTAATTTATAAAAAACCTACAATTCCTGAGGAGGTGGCGAAATACAAGCCTCCGGTGGACTATGATACACTTCTTGGCGATGTCAATCTGACTAAGCTCAATATGATATTCAGGGAGACGCTTAAGCGACGCGAGGATAAGGTCGATCCCATCAGAAGTACCTTCGGCAATATTGAAAAAGAGGAGATAGACCTGGATGCCAAGACAGAATATATCAAGCAGTACATCTGGCGTGAGAAGAGGGTTGGCTTTACGGAACTGCTCGAGCAGTCAGAGTCCAAGATGGAGGTTATTGTAACCTTCTTAGTCGTACTTGAATTAATCAAAATCGGACTGATTGAGATCAGACAGGAGAAACTGTTTGATGATATTCTTATTGATGCAATAAAGGATGTATCCGAGGAAGAATTTCTTGGGGCACAGATAGGTGATGAGAATGAGCAGAGAGAAGAAGGAAGCGGTAATTGAAGCGATTCTGTTCACGATGGGCGATTCGGTGAGCCTCGACAAGCTTGCGGATGCCATTGATGAAAGTGAAGAAACTACGCGTAAGATCATTGAAGAATATAAGAATAAGCTGGATAATAGCGGGAGAGGAATCACTGTCCAGGAACTTGACGGTTCCTTTCAGATGTGCACCAAGCCGGATATGTATGAATACCTGATAGAACTTACTAAATCGTCAAACAAGGTGGTCTTAAGCGATTCGGCAATGGAGACACTGTCAATAATTGCCTACAAGCAGCCGGTAACCAGACTTGATATAGAGAAAATCAGGGGAGTCAGCAGCGATTACGCCGTGAACAGACTCTTGGAATTTGATTTAATTAAGGAGCTGGGAAGACTGGATGCTCCGGGCAAGCCGATTCTCTTTGGCACTACGGAGCAGTTCCTCAGATGCTTCGGGGTTGGAAGTCTTGAAGAACTACCGCAGTTCAGTCAGGTTCAGATGGCTGAATTCAGAGAGCAGGCAGAGGAAGAGGCCAGCGTAAATCTCGGAATTTAATTGGGGGATAACATGACAAAAGAGCAGGCAATTGAGAAACTGAAAGCACGGGGGTATGCTCTTGCAGAGGATACTGCAATAGTAACGGTGCTGATAGATGCAGACGGTGATTATAAAGCAGCTATAAAGGATGTAACAAACGTATTGGTGGGATTAGGGTATGAGTCAAGCTTTGGCGTGAAAATGCAGGAGACTACGGGACAAAGCAAGATAAGACCACAGGATGATAAATCTGAGGCCAAGGCGGATAAGTCCGAAGCACAGGAAGAATCTGACGATGAGTTTTTCGATGAAGAGGATACGGATATGCTGCTTGACAAGGACAGCGTGCAGTTCTCACTTGAGGATTTCGGGCTGGATTTTTGATTCCGGTAAGCGAGGACGGAATATGGATGGGGTCGATAAAAAAGAAAAGAAAAAAGTTAATAAAATCTATGGACTTAAGCTGAAGCTTATAAGATTGGCCACGATTCCGCTCTGTGTTCTTGGTGTGGTAATAATGGTGTTCACATACTATCAGGCCTATGAAACCATTACTGCGGAGATAGAGAACAATCTTAGGAATATTGCTGTTTCGGCCATTTATTCCTATGATGGCATCTACGATAAGGACTATGAGTTTGTACAGGAGGACGGCAGGAAATACCTTCTGTATAACGGAAGCAGCGTGGAACAGAATACGGAATACCTTGATTATCTTAAGGCTGATTCCGGACTGGATATTACGTTGTATTATTATGATATAGCACTTCTTACTACGATAACTGACAAAAACGGTAATAGAATGAGCGGTACGGTTGCCAATAAAACTATCGCACAAGAGGTAATAATTGATGGGCACAGCATGTTCTATGATAATGCATGCATTGAGGACATAGAATTCTATGCATATTATTCTCCCATAGTACGTGATAACGGTGAGTGCGTGGGCATGATCTTCGTTGGAAAGCCAACGGGAGAGGTGAAGCATAACATTATTATGAATATTGCGCCGGTGCTGGTGATTACCCTTATTGCGATGCTGTTGGTCAGCTTTGTATCCGTATCTGAGGCCAAAAAACTTGCCTCGGTAATCAACAAGGAAAAGGATTTCCTTGGAGAAATAAGCAAAGGAAATCTAAGGGCAACTCTTGATCCGAGTATTCTTACAAGAAAAGACGAGCTTGGTGAAATGGGACAGTTTACAATCATGGTTCAGAAGTTTATAAGGGATATGATTGAGAGAGACCCGTTAACGAAGCTGTATACAAGAAGAATAGGTGATGCAAAGCTAAGATATACAAGACAGGAATATATAGAGTCGGGGGTTCCGTTCTGTATAGCGATGGCTGATATAGATTACTTCAAGAAATTCAACGATACCTATGGACATGATTGCGGAGATCTGGTATTAAAAAGCGTTGCGGATATTCTGATAAACTCCCTTTATGGTCACGGATATGCTGTAAGGTGGGGCGGTGAAGAGTTTATCATTGTTCTTGAAAATACCACGCTTGATGAGGGCGTTAAGCTGTTGAACGAGATTAAGGATTTGGTCTGCAAAAGCTGTGTATTCTATGATGAACTCAGGCTATCAATAACCATGACCTTCGGCATAACGGAGGGAAGTGAGGATAGTATTCATGAGCTGTTAAAAGAGGTGGATACTTTGCTTTATCAGGGAAAAGAAAACGGACGTAATCAAATTGTGGTAAAGAAAGGTTGAAACGCCGTGTTTTCTTTTGTGAAAAGTGTATAATAAATAATTCAAAAAGCTTTGAAAGATTTATTTCTGTTCAAAGCTTTTTTATGTTATACTGATTTATGTGTGTAAACATTTAAATTTATATATATGGAGGGCTTTCAATGAGTACTACAAGTAAGGCGAGCCAGAGAATCGCTTCTCTGCTTGACGAGAACAGTTTCGTTGAAATCGGTGCAAAGGTTACAGCCAGAGCAACTGACTTCAATGTAAACGCGAACGATACTCCATCTGACGGCGTTGTGACCGGATATGGTGTTATCGATGGCAATCTTGTATATGTGTACAGCCAGGATTCGTCTGTTATGGGCGGAAGTATTGGCGAGATGCACGCTAAGAAGATTGTGAACCTGTATGATATGGCACTTAAGATGGGTGCTCCTGTAATCGGACTTATCGATTCTACAGGTTTAAGACTTGAGGAGGCTACAGACGCATTGAATGCATTTGGAGATCTGTATGCTTCAAGTGCACTTGCTTCAGGTGTGATTCCTCAGATTTCTGCCGTATTTGGTTCATGTGGCGGCGGCTTAGCACTTGTTCCCGCACTTTCTGATTTTGTCTTCATGGAGAAGAGCGCAAAGATGTTTGTGAACTCTCCTGACGGAATATGTGGTAACAATGCTTCAAAGTGTGATAACAGTGCACCTGATTTCCAGGCTGCTGAGACCGGTGTTGTTGATATGGTTGCAGATGAGGCAACAATCTATGCATCTATCAGAGAACTTGTTGCAATGCTTCCCAGCAATTGTGAGGCAACTGCATTCGATGAGTGCGAGGATGACCTTAACAGAGCCTGTGAAGGAATTGAAGGCTGTGTAGGAGATACATCAATTGCGGTATCAATGCTTTCAGACAATGGTATTGTATTTGAAACAAAGGCAGACTTTGCCAAGGATATGTATACAGCCCTTATTAAGATTAACGGTGATACAGTCGGTGTTGTTGCCAACCGTACAGAGGTATTTGATGAGGATGGCAATTCAGTAGAGAAGTTTGATTGCGCTCTTTCAGCTAAGGGTGCACAGAAGGCTGCTGAGTTTGTCAATTTCTGTGATGCTTTTGAGATTCCTGTTGTTACTCTTACCAATGTTTCTGGTTTCAAGGCATGCATGTGCTGCGAGAAGAGAGTAGCTAAGGAGACAGCTGCATTAACAGCTGCATTTGCCAACGCAACAGTACCCAAGGTAAATGTTATTATCGGACAGGCTTTTGGTACAGCCGGAGTTGTTATGAACTCTAAGGCACTTGGAGCTGATATGGTATTTGCATGGGATACAGCTAAGATCGGAATGATGGATTCCAAGTTTGCTGCACAGATTATCTGCAATGACAAAGATGCAGATGCTGTAGCTGAGTGCGCTAAGAAGTATGATGAGCTTCAGAACAGCGTTGACAGTGCTGCAAGACGTGGATATGTAGATACAATCATTGCTGCTGCTGATACAAGAAAGTATGTTGCAGGTGCTCTTGATATGCTTTATACAAAGGCTGTAGACACTCCTGCCAAGAAGCATGTAGCAAAATAATCACAAGCAAGACAAGAAAGGAAGATACTTGATATGAAGAAGTTTTTGCTTATATTAGGTATGGTCACCTGTCTTCTTGGAGCAACTGCATGCGGAGAGGCTGAAACTGTTGCAGAAGCAAGCATTACAATGGACGATGCAATGCAGATTGCAACAGCATATGTTGAACTCATCAATGACTTCGCGGTTAATAACGTGAATATTGAAGAGAATGCGGATGCAATTGAACAGTACTATGGTATCTCTGCAAAGGCAGCTGCCGACGCAGTAGAGAACTACGAAATTGCTCTTGAAGATTTGGGACAATACGAAGGCATTGAGTCGGTATCCTTCACAGAAGAGGACAAGGAGCTTACAATCAATGCCACAATCCTTGGATCGAATGTGAACCCCAAGGGTGAGAAGAGAAGTGCTGAGGTTATAATCACACTTATTCTTCCCAAGGGAACCTTTGATTCAATGTTAACAAATGTGAATTACACATTCACAGAAATGATGACCAATGCAGCTCTTAATACTATCCTCGGTATCGGAACGGTATTCGCTGTACTTGTAATTCTTATGGTAATTATTTCCTGCTTCAAATTTGTCAACATTGCAGAGCAGAATGCTGCTAAGAAGAAGGCTGAAAAGGCTGCTGCAGCCAAGGCTAATGCTGAATCGGTTGACAATGCGGTGGCTCAGATTGCTGCCAACGAAGAGGCTCAGGATGATACAGAGCTTATCGCTGTGATCGCAGCTGCAATCGCTGCCAGCGAAGGCGCTTCATCAAGCGACGGATATGTTGTCCGTTCTATCAGAAGAAGATATTAATTAGGAGGATGTTGAAATGAAGAATTATACCATTACAGTTAATGGCAATGTATATGACGTTGTAGTAGAAGAAGGTGCTACATCAGGAGCTGTGAGTGCACCTAAGGCTGCACCTAAGGCCGCACCTAAGGCAGCTGCTCCCGCACCTAAGGCAGCAAGTGCCGGCGCAGGCTCAATCAAGGTTGAGGCAGGCGCTGCAGGTAAGGTATTTAAGATTGAGGCAAGCGTAGGTCAGGCAGTTAAGAAGGGTGATGCAGTCATCATCATCGAGGCTATGAAGATGGAGATCCCTGTAGTTGCTCCTGAAGACGGTACAGTAGCAAGCATCGACGTTGCCGTAGGTGACGCAGTTGAGGCCGGCAAGACTCTTGCAACACTTAACTAATACGAAAGACAATTAACATATATTATGTTAAGAAAGGAATAACATGGAATATATTAGTAATACTTTGAACAATTTAGTTCACCAGACAGCATTTTTCAATCTGACCTGGGGAAACTATATTATGATAATTGTTGCTTGTGTCTTCCTGTACCTTGCAATTGCTAAGGAATTTGAGCCACTGCTCTTAATTCCCATCGCTTTTGGTATGCTCTTGGTTAATATCTATCCGGATATTATGCTCAGCATTGCTGATTCTTCAAACGGTATCGGTGGTTTGCTATACTACTTCTACCTGTTGGATGAATGGGCAATCCTGCCGTCACTCATATTCATGGGCGTCGGTGCAATGACAGACTTCGGTCCGCTTATTGCCAATCCTAAGAGCTTCCTTCTTGGTGCAGCAGCACAGCTTGGAATTTATATGGCTTACTTCGGAGCTATTCTTCTTGGCTTCAATGGTAAGGCTGCAGCTTCTATTTCAATCATTGGTGGTGCTGACGGTCCCACATCGATCTTCCTCGCAGGTAAGCTTGGACAGACCAATCTTCTCGGACCTATTGCTGTGGCAGCATATTCATATATGTCACTGGTTCCGATCATCCAGCCGCCTATTATGAAGCTGTTTACAACTGAAGAAGAGAGAAAGATCAAGATGGGTCAGCTTAGACCTGTATCAAAGCTTGAGAAGATTCTCTTCCCTATAGTTATTACAATTGTTGTTTGTATGATCCTTCCTACAACAGCTCCTTTGGTTGGTATGCTTATGCTTGGTAACCTTTTCAAGGAGTGTGGTGTAGTAAGACAGCTTACAGAGACTGCTTCCAATGCACTTATGTATATAGTTGTTATCATCCTTGGTACGTCCGTAGGTGCTACAACAAGTGCTGAGGCGTTCCTTAATGCTGCTACATTAAAGATCGTTGTTCTTGGTCTTATAGCATTTGCGTTCGGTACGGCGGGCGGTGTCCTTCTTGGTAAGCTGATGTGCGTTTTGTCACACAAACAGATCAATCCGCTTATTGGTTCTGCAGGTGTTTCTGCTGTTCCTATGGCGGCAAGAGTATCGCAGAAGGTTGGTGCTGAGGCAGATCCTACCAACTTCCTCCTGATGCATGCCATGGGCCCGAACGTTGCGGGTGTTATCGGTACTGCAGTTGCAGCCGGAACCTTCATGGCAGTATACGGAATCATGTAATTTGTTTAATAATTTAAGGAGAATAACATGGCAGATATAGTAAAAAAGCCGGTTGGAATTATGGAGACAGTTCTTCGTGATGCACATCAGTCATTGATTGCAACAAGAATGCCTACCGAGAAGATGCTTCCAATCGTAGATAAGATGGATAAGGTTGGCTACCACGCAGTAGAGTGCTGGGGTGGTGCTACATTCGATGCTTCATTAAGATTCCTTAAGGAAGATCCATGGGAGAGATTACGTAAGCTTCGTGACGGTTTCAAGAACACAAAGCTTCAGATGCTCTTCAGAGGACAGAATATCCTTGGATACCGTCCTTATGCAGATGACGTTGTATACGCTTTCGTTGAGAAGTCAATCGCTAACGGTATCGACGTAATCAGAATCTTCGACTGTCTGAACGACCTTCGTAACCTTCAGGCAGCTGTAGATGCAACAAATAAGATTAAGGCTATCGAGGGCAGAGGAGAATCTCAGATCGCTCTTTCTTATACTCTCGGTGATGCTTATACACTTGAGTATTGGGCAGATATGGCTAAAAAGATTGAGGCTATGGGTGCAGACAGCATCTGTATCAAGGATATGGCAGGTCTTCTTACACCATACAAAGCAGAGGAACTCGTTAAGACACTTAAGGAGAACACAAAGCTTCCTATTCAGCTTCATACTCACTACACATCAGGCGTTGCTTCAATGACATATCTTAAGGCTGTTGAGGCCGGTGTTGATGTTATCGACTGTGCTATTTCACCATTTGCGCTTGGTACATCACAGCCTGCAACAGAGGTTATGGTTGAAACTTTCAAGGGTACACCATATGATACAGGATATGATCAGAATCTCCTTGCTGAGATCGCTGATTATTTCCGTCCTTACAGAGAAGAGTGCATCGAGTCGGGTCTCATGAGCACTAAGGTTCTTGGCGTTAATATCAAGACATTGTTATACCAGGTACCCGGCGGAATGTTATCTAACATGGTTAGCCAGCTCAAGGAGCAGGGTGCAGAGGATAAATACAATGAGGTTCTTGAGGAAATCCCCAGAGTTCGTAAGGACTGCGGTGAACCGCCTCTTGTTACACCTTCTTCACAGATCGTTGGTACACAGGCTATCTTCAATGTTCTTATGGGTGAGAGATATAAGATGGCTACAGGTGAGTTCAAGGATCTTCTTCGCGGTAACTACGGTCAGACAGTTAAGCCTATGAATGAGGATGTAATCAACAAGGTTATTCCGGGCGAGCCGAGATCGACTGCAAGATCTGCAGAGGCAACAGGCCACACAGAGCCTGAGCTTGCTTCAATTGAGGCAGAGATGAAGCAGTGGAAGCAGCAGGAAGAGGATGTGCTTTCATATGCACTGTTCCCTCAGGTTGCAACCGAGTTCTTCAAGTATCGTCAGGCACAGCAGACATCTGTAGATGTTGCTAAGGCAGATACAGCAAATAACGCATATCCTGTATAAGGATCAGAAAATATGAGAGGACTGAGAAATCAGTCCTCTTTTTGTTTACATGATAAATGACATGCGTTATAATAACATATTAGAGATTATTAACATTATAGTGGGAGGGATACCATGCCTAGAAAAGAAACAATTACAAAAAACTATCTTATTGATAATGCATTTCTTCTTGCAAGATCTGAAGGTATTGAAAATGTAACTGCCAGGAAACTGGCTGCCAAGGCGGGCTGTTCCACACAGCCTATTTTCAGACTCTACTCAAACATGGATGATCTGATTTCGGAAATCTATGCCAAAGCTGTAGAATATTACGCTAACTTCTATGATAACTGCAAGAGAGTGGCAGATGAACCTTTTGCTAATCTGGGATATGCTTATGTCAGATTCGCAACAGAAGAGCCAAAGCTCTTTAAAATGCTATTCTTATCGAATAACAGGTATAATTTCAGCATGTATGAGATTTTGAACGGAAGCAACGGTAATGTAGCCCAGGAGATGAACAAGGCTAAGGAAGCAGGTGTTGTTAACAGCGGTGATCTGTTCACCAAGATGTGGATATTCATTCACGGAATTGCATGCATGACAATAACAGGTGATTATGATTTGAATGAGGCCGATACGATCGAGCTTCTGAAGAATACTTACCGTTCGTTTGTATAGGTAGATAATGATTAGCAAAGATATTATAGAACTGATAGATGAATATTATCCGAGGATGAGCAAGAGCCATAAGGCTATTGCCAATTTCATCAAGGAGAACTATAACGAAGCCGTATTCATGACGGCTGCAAAAATCGGTGAGAGACTAAAGGTAAGTGAATCAACAGTTGTCCGCTTTGCAACCAGGATAGGATTTGACGGTTTTCCGCAATTCCAGAGTGCTCTTGCTGCGTGGGTTAAGGACAAGCTTAATTCTGTTAGGAAAATGGGTGCCAAATATGGCAGAAGCTCTCAGTCTGAAATCATAACATCCGTTCTGAACGGTGATATTGAAAAAATCAGAGATACCATGACGGGACTTGACCCGGAGAGCTTTGAATACGCGGTTGATTCGCTTCTCGAAGCGGAGAGTGTATATATTATCGGACTTAGAAGCTGTGAGCCTTTAGCTGATTTCCTGAGTTTTTATCTAAACATGATAAGGGACAATGTTAAACTTATAAGAACCACGTCCGTGAGTGAGACCTTTGAACAGATGATAAGGGTGAGTGACAAGGACTGTGTGGTAGGTATCAGTTTTCCCAGGTATTCCATGAGAACACTTAAGATTATGGAGTTTGCCAGAGATAGGAATGCACGTGTTATTTCAATTACGGATACCCAGTACAGCCCGATGTGTATGTACAGCTCATGTAATCTCTTCGCCAGAAGTGACATGGTGAGTATTGTAGATTCCCTGGTGGCACCGCTTAGTGTTATTAACGCAATAGTTGTTGCCCTGTGCCTTAAGGCTCCGGAGGCTGTTAAGGAGAATCTGGAGAGTCTGGAGAGTGCATGGGAGAACTACCAGGTTTATCTTAATGATGAGATTAATTTCATAGATGACGAGCCGATGCTTGATTATTCGCTTCGCAAGGATTTGATGAAGGAGTCGCCTTATGAAGAGGAATAAAGTCGTTGTTATCGGTGGTGGAGCGGCCGGTATGATGGCGGCGATTTCTGCTGCGGGTAATGGTGCCGATGTGACTCTTATTGAGCGCAATGAGAAACTCGGGAAAAAGATATACATCACAGGTAAGGGCAGATGTAACGTCACCAACAACTGCGATGAAGATGAATTCTTCAATAACATAGTCAGCAATCCGAGGTTTATGTATGGTGCCTTTTATTCCTTTGACAACAGAAGCCTTATGGAATTGCTTGAGAATAACGGGCTTAAGCTTAAGGTTGAGCGCGGTGGAAGAGTGTTCCCTGAGAGTGACCATTCCTATGACGTAACGGATACGCTGCGTGCAATCATGAAGCGTAAAGGGGTGAAGGTTCGCCTGAATACAACCCTCAAAGCCATTATTATTGATGCGGAAAAAGTGCGTGGTATTGAAACAATGCAGCACGAAAAAATAACAGCTGATTCGGTTATAATGTGCACCGGTGGGCTCTCTTATTCATCAACAGGAAGCGACGGGAACGGCCATAAGCTTTTGCACGAATTAGGTCATACACTTACGGACACTAAGCCTGCGCTTGTCCCGCTTACCACAAAAGAGGAATTCTATAAGGACCTTCAAGGCCTTTCACTTAAGAATGTCAGGGTGAATCTCTTTAATGAGGTTCTTAATTCAGAGAAAATAAGAGCAGTAGCAGACGGAGCAAGGCTTAAAAAGAGTATTGTTTTTTCGGGCTTTGGCGAGATGCTTTTTACGCATTTCGGAATCAGTGGACCTCTTATCTTAAGTGCAAGCAGCTTCTATTCCAAGAAGGTATATGGAAAGCAGGTAACCCTTCTTATAGATCTTAAGCCTGCACTTACGGTAGAACAGCTGGATAAAAGGATTGTAAGAGACTTCGATAATGCTATGAACAAGAGCCTGAAGAATGCTTTGTGCGGACTTCTTCCGTCGGGGATTATAGATACAATTATTGTTCAAAGCTTACTCGATGCACACAAGCCTGTACATGACATTACCAAAGAGGAGAGAAGCAGACTTGTATATACACTTAAGGGCTTGAACATGACGGTCACGGGAACGAGACCGTTCACGGAAGCGATTATCACCCAGGGCGGAATAAACGTTAAGGAGATTAACCCATCTACCATGGAGAGCAAGCTTATTCCCGGAATGTATATTGCCGGAGAGCTTATGGATGTTGATGCCTTGACCGGAGGCTTCAATCTTCAGGTTGCATGGAGCAGTGGTTACCTTGCCGGAATGAGTGCGGCAACAAAACAGGGAGAATGATATGAATATTGCTATAGACGGACCTGCAGGTGCGGGTAAGAGTACAATTGCCAAAAAAGTTGCGAAGAAAATGGGATATATCTATGTTGATACCGGAGCTATGTACAGGGCAATGGCGTTATTTATGATCAAACAGGGCATAGATCCCTGCGATGCGCCTTCTATTGAAGAGGCATGTAAAATAGCGGATATTAGCATTGAATACAGGGACGGGGAACAGGTGGTTCTGCTTAACGGAGAAAATGTCAATGCTTATCTTAGAACAGAAGAGGTTGGTAACATGGCTTCCGTTACTTCGGTAAATGCCAAAGTGAGGGAGAAGCTTGTGGAGCTTCAGCAGAAGCTTGCCAAAACCAAGGATGTTGTCATGGACGGAAGAGATATAGGAACTGTGGTTTTGCCAAACGCCGAGGTTAAGGTATATCTTACCGCAAGCAGCCTGGTCAGGGCACAAAGAAGGGCTCTTGAACTTGAGGCTAAGGGAGAGAGCGCTGATCTGTCAAAGATAGAAGCGGATATTATCGAAAGAGATAACCGTGATATGACAAGGGCGATAAGCCCGCTTAAGCAGGCAGAAGATGCCACGCTTATTGATAGCTCCTATATGACGATTGATGAGGTGGTTGAGGCTATCCTTAACCTGGTTAAATAATATGGAATGTAGACTTGCTGAGCATGCCGGATTCTGTTTTGGAGTCAGACGTGCCATGGAAACGGTATATAAACAGATAGAGGAGAATCCGGAAACACCAATCTATACTTATGGACCGATAATACACAATGATGAGGTTGTGAAGGAACTGCTCTCTAAAGGAGTAAGGGCAATAGAGGATGATGAGCTTGACACTCTTGATGGTGGAATAATGATCATCAGAAGCCACGGCGTCCCAAAGGCTACGGAAGAAAGAATTAAGAGTCGGGGATTTAAGGTGGTAGATGCAACCTGCCCCTTCGTAAAGAAGATACACAGGACTGTGGAAAAGGCCGGGGCGGAAGGGAAAAATGTAATCATTATTGGAAGCCGGGAGCATCCCGAGGTTCAGGGAATAATCGGATGGTGCTCAACACCTTTCTATGTGATAGAAGATATCAGTGATGTAGAGAATATTCCCTTTGGTAAGGACAGTGAAATACATCTGGTTTCACAGACAACATATAATTTGCTAAAATTTAAAGAAATAGTTGATTATATTGAAAAAAAAGGGTATTATATTAATGTTGTGAATACTATATGCAATGCTACTGAGGAACGTCAGAGCGCAGCAATGGAGCTTGCGAAGGCTGCTGATTGCATGATAGTGATAGGGGGAAAGAATAGCTCCAATTCACGCAAGCTGTATGATATATGCAGCAGGGAATGTGCTAATACACATTTCATACAGACACTGGATGACTTGCATTTAGAACTATCTAAATCTGTTGGACTGGTGGGTATTACAGCAGGGGCATCGACCCCAAATAATATTATCGAGGAGGTTCAAAATTATGTCAGAAATGAGTTTTGAACAAATGTTGAATGAATCATTCAAAACAATCCATACAGGAGAGGTAGTTGAAGGTACAGTTTTCTCTGTTAAGCCTGATGAGATTATTCTCAACATCGGATGCAAAGCGGATGGAATATTGACCAGAAGCGAGTATACAAACGAGTCTAACTTAGACCTTACTACTGTTGTCAAGGTTGGCGACACTATGGAGGCTAAGGTACTTAAGGTTAATGACGGTGAAGGACAGGTTATTCTTACATACAAGAGACTGGCTGCCGAGAAGGGCAATAAGAGAATTGAGGATGCCTTTAACAATCAGGAAGTACTTAAGGCAAAGGTTACCCAGGTTCTCGATGGCGGAATCTGTGTTGTAGTTGATGAAGTAAGAATCTTCATTCCTGCCAGCCTTGTAAGCGATACTTATGAGAAGGATTTAAATAAGTATCTTGGACAGGAAATTGAATTCGTAGTTACAGAATACAATCCTCGTCGTAGACGTTACATCGGTAACAGACGTATGCTTCTCACAGCTGAGAGAGATAAGCTGCAGAAGGAACTCTTCGACAGAATCGCAGTTGGCGATGTGATCGAAGGAACTGTTAAGAATGTTACAGATTTTGGTGCATTCATTGACCTTGGCGGAGCAGACGGACTTCTTCATATCTCTGAGATGAGTTGGGGAAGAGTTGAGAATCCTAAGAAGGTATTTAAGCCCGGTGATACAGTTAAGGCTTACATCAAGGATATTCAGGGTAATAAGATTGCGCTCTCATGCAAGTTCGAGGATGAGAATCCCTGGAAGGATGCTGAGAACAGATTCGCAGTTGGCACTGTTGTAACCGGTAAGGTTGCACGTATGACTGACTTTGGTGCTTTCGTTGAGATCTCTAAGGGTGTTGATGCACTTCTTCATGTATCTCAGATTTCCAAGGAGCACATCGAGAAGCCAAGTGCAGTTCTCAAGGTTGGTGATGAGGTTACAGCTAAGATTGTTGACTTCAGTCTTGAAGATAAGAAGATCAGCCTTAGTATTAAGGCCCTTGAGCCTGATGCACCGGCTGAGGAAGCAGCAACTGATGAGGATGCTGATGTAGTATCTGTTGATATCGAGAAGGCTATTGCCGAGGGTGATGCTGAATAATTATTGATTTGTTTATGCCCTACATCTTTTGATGTGGGGCATTTCTTATATGGGAAATTATATGAAGAGTTATGAGGATTTTACAGGGGACATATATCGATTAACGGGTATTGATTTGAGCAATTATAAGCAGACTCAGATGAAGCGAAGGATAGATACCAGAATATCCAAATCTGAATGTAAGGGATATGATGAATATATCAGGCTTCTGTCATCTGATAAGAAGCAGTTGGATGAGTTTGTAGAATATATTACCATTAATGTCTCTGAGTTTTACAGAAATCCTGAACAGTGGGAGATTCTTAGAAGCAGGATTATCCCCTCTTTAATAGAGAAGTTTGGAACAGGATTAAATATCTGGAGTGCGGCTTGCTCGACGGGAGATGAGCCTTATTCACTGGTAATGGCTCTTTCGGAATTTATACCGTTAAGTAAGATTAGGATAAATGCTACGGATATCTCAGATGAGGTTATTGCTAAGGCAAAGATTGGTCTCTATTCAGCCAAGAGTATTGAGAATGTGCCTAAGAAATATAAAGAAGAATATTTCAAGGCAAACGGGCCGGTTTATGAAATATCGGATAAGATTAAGAAATGCGTGACCTTTAAACACCACAATCTGCTCAGTGATCTTTATCCTAAGGGACAGCATCTTATCGTATGCAGGAATGTGCTTATTTATTTTACGGAAGAAGCCAAGGATGAGATTTTTACAAAGTATTATAATTCTCTTTCTGATGGAGGAGTATTGTTTATTGGCAGTACTGAACAGATATTAAAATACAGAGATATCGGTTACAAGAGACTGGATTCTTTTTTCTACGAGAAATAATAAAAGACTTAGGGATTATTTTTCCCTAAGTCTCAGACTGTAGACAAATACGGCGGTGGCTTATTGTCCCATTGCCGTATTTTCTTATAAAATCTTCTACTCATTCGGC
>JADYUL010000011.1 GCA_021531795.1 Lacrimispora saccharolytica | reverse complement strand
CAAGAAAACCTCTGGCTTTCTCTTTCCTCGATTTACCTTGCTTTAAGGTTGTCTGTTCTCTGAATTTTTCTTTCCTGACTGCTCTTCAGAGTAGAGCTGTCAGTTTGGAATCTTCAGGGTTGCATTGCTGTAAAATTTTCAATGAACTAATTCAAGCTGCCCTCTGATATCCTGTTCAGTTATCAGCGACAGCTTGATTATAATATCACCCTATTTTGCTCATGTCAACAGCTTTTTTTAAAAAAGTTTGAAATTATTTACCTCTTTCTCAAGATCGTCTGTAAGCGACAGAAGATCCGTTGATGTCTGTGATACAGACTCAATATTTGCACCCTCCTCAGTAACGATTGCATTAATCTCATTAATGTCTGTAACCGAGGTATCTGCTGCAGTCTGTATACGCTCAGCACTCTCACCTGTCTCATTGATCTTATCCGACAGTGACTTGAGGTTTCCCATAATCTCTTCTACCGAAGAGCTTACCTCACCTGTACCTTCTTTAATAATATCAAAGTTACTCTTGGTCTCCTTGGTAAGCTCATTGCCTGTCTCAAGCAGTGATACACATTCTGATAACTTTTCATTCATTCCCTCTGACTGGTTCTTAATGAGGTCAATCATTGCACTGATCTCATTAGCCGCAGCCTTGGAATTGTCAGCAAGTCCTCTGATTTCATCAGCAACAACCGCGAAGCCCTTGCCGGCCTCTCCCGCTCTTGCAGCCTCGATGGATGCATTAAGGGAGAGCAGATTGGTCTGACTTGCAATATCCGTAATAGCCTGAAGGGACTTGGTCATTTTGGAAGTGTTCTCACTAAAGCTGATAAACAGTGCGTTAACCGCTTCAATCGAACTGTTAACCTCTCCCATCTTACTGATATAAGTATCAAGCTGAAGTTTGCCCTTATTGGCATTATTCATTGTATCCATTGAATTCCTTGCAATATGGTCCGCATTGTTCATAACAACGGATGCAATTCTCTCCATATCTTCAATTTGGGATACAATCTTGGTAACCTCGGAGAGCTGCTCCTCAAGCTTCTCATGCATCTCTGATACAGATTCGGAGATTCTCTCGCTACCCTTGGTATTCTCATCCATACTCCTGGCAACAGTCTCCATCGCTTCCTTAAGACTCGATGTGGAAGCCAGTACCTTCTTTAATATCTCAGACACGCTTCCCTTCATCTTATTAAACGATACAGACAGCTGTCCAACCTCATCCATGGAATGAACAACAATGTCATCGCCGGATAAGTCTCCGTTGGCAATAACAGTAACTCTGTCCTTAACAATATTTAGCGGCTTGGTAATACTCTTTGACACCCAGAGAGATATGATAACGGATCCGACAACCACGAGAATCATGACCACCATAATCACAATCATCATATTGACTATTCCGGCATTAATCTTATTCTCCATATCCTGGGCACGGACCATCTCTACCGACATCAATGTCTGAGCCGAGGTTGAAATAAAGTTTGACTGGGTAAACATCTCCTTGGCAATATCGATTCCCGCCGGAGAAAAAGTCTCTCCACCGCACACTTTTAGAATTTCTCTGTATGAATCTGTAAATTTCTTCACGTCCTTGGCAAAGGTTTGTGCCATTCTGACATTCTGCGTATAAACCACATCTGTTCCGATATTGGCTTCAAGCGACGACGCTGCCGCATCGAACTCTTCAACAAGTTCGTTATAGCCCGACTTCTCAACAGAATCCTTGAAGTTACACATGTTAGGCAGGGACTTAGCCATTATTGCAGACTTGGTCGAGATGTCAGATACCTTGGAGATATTCTCAAGCACCGACTGATACTGCTTATTATAAACATTCATTCTCGCAAGAGTAATGCATACCAATATTGCAAAAATTGCAATTATTGACATTGTAAGTACATTTATCTTCGCTCTGATGCTTAGGCTTTTCCCCGGTTGTTTATTGTTCTTATTTTTAATCGGTTTAGCTTTCTTCTCCTTAATAAGTTTCTCAGGCTTATTCTTTTTACCAAGCTTCATCAGTATTCCCTCCAAACAAGTACTATTACCTATTTCAAAATTTTAGCATAAAAAATTGACAAATAATAAGCAATTATTTGTCAATTTATAGCAAATTTATGGTATTTATATAATACAATTGTTTCACGAAGTAACAATTACCAATTAATGTCAGCCTCTTGCCTCATGAATACACGTTAACACTTAACTAAGCACCTACTGAAGAACCATACTGCCCTTCTTATCGTCCCCTTTAAGTGACAGAACCAGACTGTCTATATTCGACACATCTTCCTTAATCTCATACGCAAGTATCATCTGCTCGGTAACACCCGCATCAATGTCTCCGTTATATGCCGCCATATCATCTAACAGCAGTGTGTATTGCTGTGATATCCTGTCGCCGCCGTTAACGGATAAACCAAAGCCGGGATTTCTGTAGAACATATCAAACCTTACCGTATCAGCAGACAGATTGCTTACGTCAAACTTTAAGATCAGAAGTTTATGTCCCTCTGTTGCATCCATGGCAAAGAACATATCCTCACCATTTTCCGGGTAGGAATCACAGATGGAATACCCTGTATATGATATACTCACTCCCTCTATTCCATAGAATGAAGCAATATCAGACACAGTATCATCCATAATACCTGTATTCACGCTGCCGGAATCCGAAGCGGAGTCAGTGTTTTCCTCAGGCTCCTCCTTCTTATTCTGACCTGCCTTCTCCCTGGCATCCCTGTATGCCTTCTCTTTGGCTCTTGCATCGCTTTCCTTAGCTTCTTCAATCGCCAGGGTCTCATCATTAAGCAGCCTGCCGGAATACTTCTTGTCATACTTGAGCATAAGTCCGGCAGCATATTCGCATATCAGCTCTTCCTGTTCAGTTGTAAGTTCCGGAATGGTTGCACCACAGCCCGTAAGCATTACGGCAAGCGCTATCATTCCAAGCGATAGATTAATCTTCCTCATAACAAATAGTTTATCATTGCGTAGGTTAACTGTCCAGTTCAAACCAGAAGGCCACTCCATCTTCAAAATTGGTCACTCCGTAGTCCTGTCCTAAGGATTTACACACAGCGGCTACAATTGACAGCCCTATTCCGCTTCCGCCGTAGCTTCTGGTCCTTGCCTTATCCACCTTGTAGAATTTCTCCCAGATACGATGAATGGAATCCTCCGGTATCCTCTGACCGGTATTAAACACAGTCACTCGCACTTTTCCCTCTGTTTGATCAATCGCGATATCGATTTTTTTATCATATTCACAGTGATTGATGGCATTGGAGATGTAATTGCCAATAACCTCCTCAGTCATAAAGGTATCTCCCCAAACATATATCGGTTCGTTGTAGGGGAAGCTTAGACTGATCTCCTTCTGCTTTAGGAGAATAGAGCTTGAATTCACTATTCCCCTTATCATCTCAACAATGTCGAAGCGCTCAAGACAGACACTTTCGTTGGAAAACTCCAACTGGTTCAGGGTGAGCAGTTTCGATACCAGATTGTTCATCCTGCGCGCCTCATCCGAAATGACATCACAATAGTATTTGATTGATTCGGGGTCATCGGCAATTCCGTCCGACAGTCCCTCTGCATAACCCTGAATAAGGGCAATCGGAGTCTTTAATTCATGTGATACATTGGACAGGAATTCCTTGCGCATCTCATCTATCTGTGTCTTGCGCTCATTGTCTCTCTCAAGTTCCAGGTTGGCACTCTTAAGCTCGCTTATCGTTGTCTTAAGTGTCTTAGATAACATATTCATGTTATCGCCTAAGGCCTCGAGTTCACGTGCACCTCCCATATCGTATTTAGCTTCAAAGTCGAGCCTTGCCATTCTCTCAGAGATGTTGGTCAGTTCGAGTATAGGTCTGCTCACACGCTTAGCAACAATAGTTATTATGACTCCGCTTATTATTATTGCTATGATTCCTACTATGGCAAGCAGTTTGTTGGCAATCTCAGCACTGTCCCTGATACTCTCAAGGGGTGTTCTCATGACGAACAGATTACCGCTTTCAAGCACGCCCCAGATGTCTATATAATCCCTTCCATTCTTAACATCCTTGGATATCAGTATCTCATATTTGTCCGTGGCTTTAAGGATCTGCTCTCCGTCATCCTTATTCCGGGAATCTCCGAACATATGCTTCCACAGGGTAAGCTTCAGAAGTACAGGGTCTGCTCCGATGTATTTCACTGTGCTCGAATCCGGATTGATTACCAATACATCCAATGAATACCTGTCACAGATAAGCCTCAGTTCCTCGTTGAATTTCTCCGACTCAAATGAATTGTCGCTCTCAGCTCTGCTTATGGCACTGTAAGCATCCTCAAGCACCCTCTCCTTATGCTGACGATATGCAAAGCCCAGGAGCACATTGTTTAGGAAGAAGCAGACCAATATCGTCGCTCCCATAACAAGACCAAAGACCGTTACAAGCTGTTCATCTATTGAATATCCGTATACCTTCCTACTCTTCAAATTTATATCCAACTCCCCATACAGTCTTAATCATATCGCCTCTGCCCATAAGCTTGCTTCTAAGTTTCTTCACATGAGTATCTATGGTTCTTGCATCTCCGAAGTAATCATAATTCCATACGCTGCCAAGAATCTTCTCACGAGACAGTGCAATTCCCTTGTTCTCAACAAAGTATACCAACAGTTCGAATTCCTTGAAGCTTAGCTCTATCCTCTCTCCGTCGACATAAACTTCATGAGCGGACTTATCAATCACAATTCCTCCCACCTCAAGCACGTCCTGTTTGCCGGCATCCATGCTTCTCCTTAGAATTGCTTCCACACGCGCCACAAGTACCTTAGGCGAGAAGGGCTTCCTTATATATTCATCCACGCCGAGATTAAATCCGTTAAGTTCATCCTGCTCATCACTCTTGGCTGTGAGCATGATAATCGGAACCGTAGAATACTTCCTTATCTCCCTCACGGCATCCCAGCCGTCCATTCTCGGCATCATTACATCCATAATAATAAGGGCGATATCCTTCTGCTCAAAGCAGACGTCTACCGCCTCCATACCGTCAGAGGCCTCCAGTACTACAAATCCCCTTCGTGCAAGGAAATCTCTCACCAAAGTCCTCATTCTCTCTTCATCATCAACTACCAGAATCTTAAGCCTGTCCATTACTCGGTCTCCTTTGTGGAACTGATACCCAGTTCCTTCTCCTTCTCTCTTATCTGACCCTCCCTCACAGACAGCTCCTGTTCCCAGGATGAATATTCATTTATTATCGCGCTTCTGTAATTCAGCATATTGGGTGTTGACCCTGTAAGACTAATTGCAAAAAGCGCTATGACTAACACTATAAGAATAATATTTGCTATGATGAGAAGTCTGTTCTTCTCTCTAAGCTCGTTAGTCTTCTTCCGTTTATTGGCAACCACTTCTCTTCGTGGTCTGTCCTCCTCATAGACTGAGTTATCAAATACCTGCATAAGCGGAATAGGCGGTATTTTCTCCCTGGGCAGTCCCATGGATACCATCTGTTTCTGAAGATCGTGAAGATATGCATAGCCAACCGGTGTACGAAACATCTTTCTCTCAATTGCTCCCTGATACACTGAAAGTATCGTCTCAGCACTGCGGTTAGCAATTTTGCCATTGATATATTGGATGCTGGAATATTCTGTTTCAGCAAGCTCACGATCTCTGTCCGATCCGAACTGAAAGCCGTTCACTGTATATCTTTTTACGGAACCTTCTTCCATACCTTACTTATCCTTACCGATTAATGGTTTTGCCCTCATCTGTCTTGCCGCCTTGAGTTTCTCTCTCTGCTTCTCATTGACATATTTGGCAATGGCCGGACTCTCCTGGTTTAATTTGCAGCCATACACCACTCTCGCTCGCTCAGTATCCTCTCTTCTTACAACAATAGCACTGATACTGAATCTGGTTTTGGTGACCGAATCCCTAAAATCAATATGTACTACAGAGCCATCGGGAATCTCATTGTCTCTGTCACAGAGGAACGAAATGCCGCTGATACTGATATCCTTAACGGTAACATCAATAGGAGGCTTACCCATACCCGTGGTCGCGAGACCCGGCTCGCCTATCCACACACGACAAGCACCTCGCCTGTTAATGGCCTTTGCATCATTCTTACACTTAATCTCATGAAAGAGATTGCCGTCGGCGTCCCTGATATTCCTTATGGAAATATTTATGAACTGCCATGCTCTTCCGCTCTCTGCATCTGTGGTAATCATCGAGAGCACAAGTCCCTTGGTTGAGAAACCAATCATTTTATCATTCTTAAATATTGGCTCGGCATAAATGCAATCATTAAATACCTGTGATACTGAAGTTGTAAATTCCATTGTCTGCATACCGATTGCGACCGTAATCTGTATACCGGCACCCACAGCTATTTCATTAATGTACATCCATACCCTCCATACCACATATTTGTAGCAGACGCATTTGAATCCGAACAAGTTCGGATAGGCGTCTGCGTAGGTGATAAGGAATCCCCTAAACACGCTGGGTCCCTCCTTACCACATATACTGAACCAGACGGGAGTCGAACCCGTGTCCGAAGCCCCTTCCACCGCTCTTCTACAAGCTTAGCTTATCGATTGACATTCCCTCCTGCATTCAGTGATAAGCACCCGGATGCATTCAGTAGCTTCATATTACGCCCATATACTCAAAGCTTTGCATATGTCGTTTCTCACCTGGTCGATACCCGTCCCAAAGGAGTGAGTGCCTAAGGTAGGGCAGCTGCAATTAGGCAGCGATTGCTAAATTTCTGTTAGCGTTTAATTTTAGATTTGCGATTAACGTGTCGCAACGGCTTGCTTCTTCGACTTTAGAAACCCCGTCGAAACCTTAACTGGCCCAAATTTTTATATAATTATAACCTATATAATATATAGATTCAATCTGCAGCTAACGTAAGGTTAGATTATTATATTATTTTATCCGATTACAGATTACGTACCTTGAATTCCCTCTCCGCCTCTCTTCTCATATCACGCTTTGCAAGCTCCTCTCTCTTGTCATAGAGCTTCTTGCCTCGGGCAAGTCCAATCTCCAGCTTGGCTCTTCCGTTACTGAAGTATACCTGAAGCGGAACAAGAGTAATTCCCTTCTCCTTAACCTTGCCTAACAACTTACCGATCTCTGCCTTATGCATCAGAAGCTTACGTGGTCTTAAGGGGTCCTTATTGAAGATGTTGCCCTTCTCATAAGGACTTATATGCATCCCGTAGACCCATACCTCACCATCCTGAATCCTGACCCAGGCCTCCTTGATGCTGCACTTCCCCATTCTCAGGCTCTTAACCTCGGTTCCGTGAAGCACAAGACCTGCTTCATACTTCTCATCTATGAAATAATCGTGATACGCCTTCTTATTATTGGCTACAAGCTTTACTGCTTCGCTCATATTACTTCCCTCCGCGCCACACGGGGCACTAGTTATCCTACTATCTCAAAATCCAGTGTTCGCATAAATAAATCAATATCCGTAACCCTTATCCTCACGCTCTCTCCAAGCCTGAATATACGTCCGTGTCTGATTCCCCTAAGCGAATATGTCATATCGTCGTATTCATAGTGGTCATCACGCAGACTGTCAAGTCTTACCATTCCCTCAACGGTATTTTGAAGCTCCACATACATCCCCCACTCGGTAATGGACGAAATCACGCCATCAAACTCCTCTCCCATATGGTTCTCCATATACTGAACCTTCTTAAGCTTCAGAGTCTCTCTTTCTGCTTCCTCGGCGCGTCTCTCCCTTTTAGACGACAGTTCGCTCACTCCCGGCAGAATTTCCTCATAATGTGCAAGCCTGCTGTCATTCATCCTGTTCCTGATACAGTCCTTAATTATCCTGTGAATCTGAAGGTCCGGATATCTTCTGATAGGCGACGTGAAGTGACAATAATACTTTGCGGCAAGGCCAAAGTGACCCAGACATTCCGTACCGTATTTGGCCTGCTTCATGCTCCTTAACGTCACCCTTGCTATCATATACTGCTGATCACTTCCTTCAATCTCATCCATGAGTTTCTGTATTTCCTTAGGGTGAATGGTGTCTCCCGTACTGTGGATATGAAAGCCGAAATTATTAATGAAAGCAGCAAGTCTTTCGATTTTCTCGCTATCGGGCGTCTCATGCGTCCTGTACACAAACGGTATCTCCTGCCAGAAATAATGGGCTGCCACCGTCTCGTTGGCCGCCAACATGAAGTCCTCAATAAGCTTCGTCGCCGCGTTTCTCTCCCTAAGTACTATATCGACAGGATGTCCCTCAGTATCAAGAACAACCTTGCTCTCCGGAAAATCGAAATCTATCGCACCACGCTTATGCCTTCTATCCCGAAGCAACCTCGACAGCTCATACATCTTATCAAGCATATCAACCGTATCTACCGGGAAAAGCGCCCGCTCAGTCTCATCCTCTAATGCAATTATCCTATTGACTGACGTATAGTTCATCCTGTGATTTACATTAATGACAGACTCAACTATACGGTAGTCCTTAAGCTTGGCATTTCTGTCAAATGTCATGATAACGCTCAATGCCAGTCTGTCCTCCCCTGCATTAAGCGAACAGATGCCGTTACTCAATCTGTGAGGAAGCATGGGAATCACTCTGTCCACGAGATACACCGAGGTGCCTCTCTCCTTGGCCTCTCTGTCCAGAGCGGAGTTTTCCTGAACATAATTGCTGACATCAGCTATATGCACACCAAGTTCATAATCCTCACCGTTCATGGTTAGTGATACGGCATCGTCTAAATCCTTGGCATCCTCACCGTCTATGGTAACCATTAGTACCTCTCTTAGGTCCTCTCTGCCTGCCATATCCGCTTCCGATACAAAGTCTGCAACATTTTTAACGCGGTTCATTACCTTCTCCGGAAATTCAACGTTCAGACCATATCCTTTAACTATGGACATGATATCCACACCCGGATCGTTGATATGTCCGATAATCTCAGTCACCACTCCCTCCGGACTCTTGCGTGCGTCTCCATAGCCTGTAAGCTTAACTACAACCTTATGTCCGTCCATGGCGCCCATGGAATCTTCAACCCTTACATAGATATCGGAATTAAACCTTGTATTATCGGGAATAACGAAACCAAAGCTTTTATTGGATTTCTGATAGGTTCCGACTATACAGTCGTTAGCCCTCTCAATAACCTCTATTATTTTAGCCTCAGCATGCTTTCCGTTCTTGGTTTTTCTTGGCAGAATGAGAGCTTTGACGATATCACCGTTATAGGCATTCAGGCTGTCAGCCTCCGATACAAACAGATCGTCCTCTCTTCCGTCAACCTCAATAAAACCAAAACCCTTCATGGTGCTTAAATAAGTACCCATGACGGTGTTCTCCCGAAGAGCCCTCTTCTCATCATACAGGGAATACTTACCCCTCTTTGATACCTCGATTTTTCCCTCGGCTATCAGTTCACCCAGTATTTCCGTAAGGATATTTCTATCCTCCGGACGGACCTGCATCATAATCGCGAGTTCTTTTTCCTTCATGGGAACATAGAATTCACTGCCCATGAGCTCCAGTATTAACTTCTTTCTTTCCTGCTTTGACTTCACTAAATAACCTCAAAAAAATAACCCCTGCCTTAAGCAGGGGTTAGGTACTAACTAGAATCTCTTAATATTAAGGATAACGGCGATTACGATAAAGGCGATAACCAGATACTTGGTAATCTTCACAAGAGCGCCCTCCATCGAACGACCCTTATTCTTACCCCAATATGACTCTGCCACACCGCCAATCGCGCCAAGACCCTGAGTCTTGCCTTCCTGCATAAGTACGATTGCTGCTAAAGCAATGCACACTAATATGAAAATAACCTGTAAAACTATTCTTAATACTCCCATGAGTTCCTCCAATCAATCGTGCACTAGCCATATTACCACAAGGTCTTATACAATGCAAGCACTTTTTCTATCGAACCAGAAGTGAATGACCGGTCATCTCTGCAGGCTGTTCCTCGCCCATGATGTCAATAAGTGTAGGAACAATATCTGCAAGACAGCCATCCTTAGCAAGCTTTGCTCCCTCAGGACCGTTAACAAGGATGAAGGGAACAGGATTGGTTGTATGAGCTGTGAAGGGCTCACCTGTCTCGTAGTCAACCAGCTGTTCTGCATTACCGTGATCGGCACAGATGAACATACATCCGCCAACCTCCTTAACAAGGGCTACAACCTCACCCACACACTTGTCTATTACTTCAATTGCCTCAATTGCAGCATCAAGTACACCTGTATGACCAACCATGTCGGGGTTAGCGAAGTTACAGATAATTACATCGTATACGCTGTTGCCCTCATCATCCTTAGCTGTGATTGCTTCTGAGAGTTTGTCACATACGGTGTAGGCGCTCATACGAGGTTTCTTGTCGTAGGTAGGTACATACTTAGGTGAATTGACAAGGATTCTCTCCTCGCCCTCGTTAGGTGTCTCAACACCGCCGTTGAAGAAGAAGGTGACGTGAGCATACTTCTCTGTCTCAGCAATACGTGCCTGCTTCATGCCCTTCTTAGCTAACCACTCACCAAAGGTATTGGTAATCTCAATCTTGTGGAAGGCTACGGACTTATTGGGTATTGTAGGGTCATAGTCTGAGAAACATACATACTTAACGTCAAGTCTCTTCCTGTCAAAGCCCTTGAAATCATCATCACAGAAGGCTCTGGTAATCTCTCTTGCTCTGTCGGGACGGAAGTTGAAGAAGATGATTGAATCTCCGTCCTGAATGGTTGCAACAGGTGCTCCGTTTTCTTCGATTACCATGGGAACTACGAACTCATCCGTTACTCCCTCATCATAGGAAGCCTGAATTCCCTCGGTAGCACTTGATGCCTTATTGCCCTCACCCTTGGTCAGTGCAGCATAAGCCTTCTCTATTCTGTCATAGTTGTTATCTCTGTCCATTGCATAGTATCTTCCCGATACTGTTGCAACCTTACCTACTCCGATCTTTGCCATCTCCTCTTCAAGAGCGGCAACGAAGTCCCTACCGCTTGCAGGCGGAGTATCACGTCCGTCTAGGAAGGCATGAACATATACCTTATCAAGACCGTTGCGCTTGGCAAGCTCAAGCAGTCCGTACAGGTGTGTATTATGACTGTGAACACCACCGTCTGAGAGAAGGCCGTACAGATGAAGTGCACTGTTCTTCTCCTTGCAGTTGTTGATTGCTTCCATGAGTCCCGGATTACTAAAGAATGTTCCGTCCTGAATCTCCTTAGTGATTCTGGTAAGCTCCTGGTATACGATTCTTCCCGCACCCATGTTGAGATGTCCAACCTCTGAGTTGCCCATCTGTCCGTCAGGAAGTCCTACCGACATACCGCTTGCATAGCCATACTCGAAGGGGCAGTCCTTCATAAGTGAATCCATAACAGGGGTCTTGGCCAGAGCAATGGCGTTGCCCTCCTTCTTATCATTGATTCCATATCCGTCAAGGATAAGTAAAACTACAGGTTTTGTACTCATAATTTACTCCTCTCCATTCCAGCAATAAGTACATAGATTATCTTTATCAATACCTACAGACTCAATAAGGTCGTCCAGCCTGTGGTAACGTAAGCTTGTGAAACTAAGCTGCTTCCTAATCTCCTCAAGCATACTGTCATATCTGTCCGAATCGGGATTGCAGTATTCCTTCAGAACCTCATCAGATACATTATCGCCCTCCTTATCGGCAATAACCCGTCTGGTAATAAGGTCCATCTCAGAGGTGCTTCTTGAAAAATTAAGGAATTTACAGCCGTATACGAGTGGCGGACAGGCAGGTCTGATATGAACCTCTCTTGCCCCGCTCTTATATAAGAACTCTGTGGTCTCCCTCAGCTGAGTTCCTCTCACAATAGAGTCATCTATAAGCAACAGACTCTTATCCTTAATCAGATCATGAACCGGAATAAGCTTCATCTTGGCAATCAGGTTTCTCTTACTCTGAATAGTCGGCATAAAGCTTCTGGGCCATGTAGGTGTATATTTGATGAAAGGACGTGAGAACGGTATTCCGCTTTCGTTCGCATAGCCGATGGCGTGGGCTGTTCCCGAATCCGGAACTCCGGCAACAATATCAGGCTTGGCATCATCTCTTCTGGCCAGCAGCGAACCGCAGTTATATCTCATCTTCTCAACAGAGATTCCCTCATAGGATGAAGACGGATATCCATAATATACCCAAAGGAAAGTACATATCTTCATCTTCTTACCCGGATTACATACTGTCACCACAGCCTCGGGATTAATGACAACAACCTCTCCCGGTCCCAGTTCCCTCACAGGCTCATATCCCAGATTAAGATAGGCAAAGGATTCAAAGGAGGCACAGTAGGAGCCTTCCTTTCGTCCGATGGCAACCGGTGTTCTTCCCATCCTGTCTCTGGCTGCATATATACCCTTGGGTGTAAGGATTAGTATGGACATGGAGCCTTCTATAACCTCCTGAGCATACTTTATTCCTTCAACCATATTGTCCTTCTGGTTAATAAGCGCTGCCACCAGTTCCGTGGCATTAATCTCGCCACCGCTCATCTCGAGGAAATGGGAATTGCCATTCCCGAACACACTGTCCACCAGGGTATCGGTATTATTTATCTTACCAACCGTTGTTATGGCAAAGGTTCCGTGATGTGACCTGACAATCAGTGGCTGAGGTTCATAATCGGAGATACAGCCGATACCAAGACTACCCTCCATCTTGTGAACATCACTCTCAAACTTGGTTCTGAAGGGTGAATTCTCAATGTTGTGAATCGCCCTGTCAAAGCCCTTCTTACCATATACGGCAAGTCCGGCGCGTCTGGTTCCGAGGTGTGAATGATAGTCCGTTCCGAAGAACAGATCGAATACACAGTCTTCCTTGGATGCTACAGCAAAAAAACCGCCCATAATTAATATTCCTTCTTATCTGACATTCGGGTGTTCCACCCGAAACTATTTTAGATGCAAATTAACAATCTGTAAATACTTTTAGCAATAGGTGTGGTCAATATGGATTACCGCATTATATCTTGGATAATTCACCCAGATTGCCTCTTGAATAGCCTTCTTTATTACCTCATCACTCATCCTATATTTGAAGGGTACAACTACGTCAAATATGAGATTGGTATGTGAATTGCCGCTGACCATTCTGAAGTCATGGAAATTCAACTCCTCTCCCACCTGGCAAACTATATTTCTGACATATTCCTTAACCTCATTGACCTTCTCATCGTCCATAATAATCGGATCCATATGGATGACAGCCTCACAGTTAAGTTTATCTCCAAGCTCTTCCTCAATATTGTCTATCTCATCATGAATAACCAGAATATCCTCTGTATGGGGAACTTCTGCATGAAGACTTATCATCACACGTCCCGGGCCGTAGTCATGAACCACAAGGTCATGCATACCCTTGACAATGTCATGAGCCATGACAATCTCCTCTATCCTTTCCACGAATTCCTTATCGGGTGCGGTTCCAAGAAGCGGACCTACCGTATCCTTTATTGCACCGATACCTGCCATGAAGATTAGAATCGATAAAAGCACACCGCAATAGCCGTCTATCGGAATGCCCCAGATGGCACCAACAATTGTTGAAATAAGAACAACAGTTGTAGCAATGGTATCCGACATTGAATCCTTAGCAGTAGCTCCCATTGCCGCACTATGAATCTTCTTACCGACATTGTGATTATATATGGCCATGTATATCTTAACTGCAATTGACGCAAGAAGGATTAACACAATAACTGCCGAACACTCCAGTACCTCAGGGTGAAGTATCTTGTCAAAAGAGCTCTTGAAGAGTTCAAGTGCCATTACGATAATAAGTACCGCTACCGCAAGTCCTGACAGGTATTCCATTCTTCCATGACCAAACGGATGCTCCGGGTCAGGCTTCTGACTACCGAGTTTAAAGCCTATCAGAGTTATGAATGACGAGCCTGCATCAGAGAGGTTATTGAACGCATCAGCTGTAATTGCAATACTACCGCTTATGGTTCCTGCTAAGAATTTTCCTAAGAACAGCAGAATATTAAGTGCAATACCCATGCCTCCGCAGAGAACACCATAGGCTTCCCTGACTTTAGCATCTGTAACATTCTTATAATCCTTTATCAAAAGTTTTGCCAAAAGTGAAATCATTATTATTCATCCCCTTTAAAAAAGCGGGATTACATTAAGTAATCCCGCTTCACATTTAATCAAATTATAGCTGAGGACCAGCTGCAACGAGAGCCTTGCCGGCATCGTTGGTTGTATACTTAACGAAGTTCTTCTGGAATCTTGCTGCAAGATCCTTAGCCTTTGTCTCCCACTCTGTAGGATCAGCATATGTATCTCTGGGATCAAGAATCGCAGGATCAACTCCGGGAAGCTCTGTAGGAACTTCGAAGTTGAACATAGGAATCTTCTTGGTAGGAGCTGTCTTGATGTCACCGTTAAGGATAGCATCGATAATACCTCTTGTATCCTTAATTGTGATTCTCTTACCTGTTCCGTTCCAACCTGTGTTAACAAGGTAAGCCTTTGCTCCGTTTGCTTTCATCTTCTTAACGAGCTCCTCACCGTACTTTGTAGGATGAAGCTCAAGGAATGCCTGACCAAAGCAAGCTGAGAATGTAGGAGTAGGCTCTGTAATACCTCTCTCTGTACCTGCAAGCTTAGCTGTGAAGCCTGAGAGGAAGTAGTACTGTGTCTGCTCAGGTGTAAGGATAGATACAGGAGGAAGTACTCCGAATGCATCAGCTGAAAGGAAGATTACGTTGTCAGCTGCAGGACCCGCAGATACACCGTTAACCTTAGATGCAATATTGTCAATATGTGAAATAGGATAAGATACACGAGTATTCTCTGTTACGCTCTTATCATCAAAGTCGATCTTACCATCCTCTGCAACTGTAACGTTCTCAAGAAGAGCGTTTCTTCTGATAGCGTTGTAGATATCAGGCTCAGACTCCTTATCAAGGCCGATAACCTTAGCATAGCAACCACCTTCGAAGTTGAATACGCCGTTGTCATCCCAACCGTGCTCATCATCACCGATGAGGAGTCTCTTAGGATCTGTAGAAAGAGTTGTCTTACCTGTTCCGGAAAGACCGAAGAAGATAGCTGTATGCTTACCTTCCATATCACAGTTAGCTGAGCAGTGCATTGAAGCAATACCCTTGAGAGGAAGGTAGTAGTTCATCATAGAGAACATACCCTTCTTCATCTCGCCGCCGTACCATGTATTAAGAATAACCTGCTCTCTTGATGTAATATTGAAAGCAACACATGTCTCTGAGTTAAGACCAAGTTCTGCGTAGTTATCTACCTTAGCCTTTGAAGCATTGTAGATAACGAAGTCAGGCTCGAAGTTAGCAAGTTCTTCATCTGTAGGAACGATGAACATGTTCTTAACGAAATGTGCCTGCCAAGCAACTTCAACGATGAATCTGATAGCCATTCTTGTATCGGCATTGGCACCACAGAAAGCATCTACTACGAAGAGTCTCTTGTTAGAAAGCTCCTTCTTAGCAAGATCCTTAACAACTGCCCATGTCTCCTCTGACATAGGGTGGTTATCGTTCTTATAATCATCTGATGTCCACCAAACTGTGTTCTTAGAGTTCTCATCCATTACGATGTACTTATCTTTAGGAGAACGTCCTGTGAATACACCAGTCATAACGTTAACTGTGTCAAGCTCTGTGTTCTTACCTACCTCATAGCCCTCAAGTCCGGCCTTAGTCTCCTCCTCGAAGAGAAGCTCATAAGAAGGATTGTAGACGATTTCGGTTGTTCCGGTAATACCATACTTTGTCAAATCGATGTTTGCCATTGTTTCTACCTCTTTCTTTCTATATTTAGTGCAATGCACTGTTACTCATTAGATTCCAAAGGAATCAGTTTGGGCACCCCAAACCATTAATAATAGTATTTTATCCTTTGCTCATTGTCAATAGATTAACATTGAATTTCCCCTAAAGTTTACCAATTTTTAACCTAATATATGCTGTTTTATGACTTCTGCCAGACCATCCTCATCATTACTCTTTTTTGTGATTATCTGTGCATATGGAAAAAGCGCTCCGACTCCGTTACACATTACAATACCATTTCCTGCAGCCTCTATCATCGACAGGTCGTTCATTGCATCCCCTGCTGCGTAGGAATCCTTAATATCAATATCCAAGTGATTGCACAGCCACTTAAGACCTTCACCCTTGCCTGAGGTACGGTTGAATATCTCAAGATACCTGTCGCTTGAGAATATCGCATCCAATTTATCAGAGAAGCGATCAAGTATTGTGTTCCTGAGAACCTCCAGTTTATCTCTATCATTTAGCGATACCGCCAGAAGCTTATAGGGTTCCCTTTCAAGCTCCTCCCATGGTCTTTCACTTACCACAACAGGCAGATGGATCTTCCTTGTGTAGAATTCGATTTCATCATCGAGTGCGGGGGAATAAATACTTGTATTGGAATAGGTCTGTATGTGAATACCCGCGCTTTTGCCAAGTTCCCATACTGCTTTAACATAATCCATGGGTACAGTTTTTTCATATATGATGTTGTCACTCGCAATCTCGTATATGCAGGAGCCGTTATTGCTGCTAAGATAGACGCCGGGAATAAACAGATCTGCCTTCTTAGCCACCTCCATGACACTGCCTAAGGGTCTTCCGCTCGACAGCACGAGTCTGTGACCGCACTCAAGCATCCTTAGAATCACTTCCTTCGTATATTCGGACACCTCGCTTTGATTGTTGAGCAGGGTATCATCCAAGTCCGTAAATAATATTTTCATATGTCATTCTCCACTATTTTAAGGAGTATTCCTTCTCCCACCTGTTCCTAAGATTAAACCATACACTTTCGGGTATAAAGAGCGAGCCGTATCCCGTTCCGAGTTCTGTCTTGGGCTTAGCCTTACCATGGAAGTCCGAGCCTCCCGATATCTCTAAGTTCTTTCTTGCTGCAAGCACCCTGATATCCCTCTCGTCGGAATTGGTGTTGGTGGTATATATAGCCTCTATTGCCATGAGTCCGTATCCTTTAAGCTCATCCACCAGGTCACTAATACGAGCCATGCTCATATGGTACAGCATAGGATGAGCCAGAACCGGAATACCCTTGGCCTTCTTTATCAGATCCACGGCCATTGATGCACTGATCTTGTGCCTCGGGACAAAGTATGGACCGGAATCTCCAATGTATCTGTCAAAAGCCTCTTTAAGACTCTGGGTATATCCCTTCTTGAGCATAAGTCTGGAAAAATGTGCCCTCGTAATCACGCTGTCGGGAAATTCGCCTCTGAGTTCTTCATAGCTTAGTGTTAAGCCGGCATCGGTAAGGAGCTTACACATCTTCTCGTTACGCTTCTCCCTGTCAAGAACAAAGTCCTTAAGATATTCCTTGAACTCCTCATTGTTTATGTCTATGTTCAGACCCACAATATGAATATCCCTTCCCTGATATTCGCTCGAAAGCTCAATACCGGGAATGACCGTAATATCCTTATTGGCAGCGTAATCCATGGCTCTCTTAACTCCGCCCACGGTGTCATGGTCCGTCAATGCTATGTGACTTAAGCCCTTCTCTATTGCAAGGTCAACCAGTTCCTCCACAGTCAGGCTTCCGTCCGAATATATTGAATGTGTATGAAGATCTATCGCTTTCATATGTCCTCAAAATAAGCCGGCAGGAAACGGATATCCATTTCATAACCGGCTTATAAATACTAATTCTCGTCTTCTTCCTTATTGGAAGTATATACTGTTCTCTTTCTTGCCATCTCATCGCTCTCGAGATACTCGTCATAGGTAGTAATCTTATCAATAAAGCTACCGTCCGGCAGAATCTCTATAATTCTGTTGGCTGTTGTCTGCACAATCTGATGGTCTCTGCAGGCGAAGAGTTCGACGCCCGGGAACTTGATCATACCTTCATTGAGTGCGGTAATAGCTTCCATATCCAGGTGGTTGGTAGGCTCATCGAATACCAGGCAGTTAGCACCGGATATCATCATCTTGGACAGGAGACATCTGACCTTCTCTCCACCCGACAATACCTTAACTCTCTTTACTCCGTCGTCACCGGCAAAAAGCATTCTTCCAAGGAAGCCTCTGACATAGGTTACATCCTTAATCGGCGAATAGCCCGTGAGCCACTCGGTAATGGTGTAATCATTGTTAAACTCATTGGTAAAGTCCTTGGGGAAGTATGCCTGCGAGGTTGTAACACCCCACTTATAGGTTCCGCTGTCAGGCTCCATCTCACCTGTCAAAATCTTGAATAATGTAGTCTTGGCAAGCTCGTTACCTCCAACAAAGGCAATCTTGTCATCATGACCTACTGTGAAAGAGATATTGTCAAGCACCTTAACTCCGTCAATGGTCTTACTAAGGTTCTCAACAAAGAGTACCTCATTACCGATTTCTCTCTCAGGTCTGAAATCAATATATGGATATTTTCGGCTTGAGGGCTTGATTGTATCAAGCTCAATCTTCTCAAGGGCTCTCTTTCTTGAGGTAGCCTGCTTTGACTTGGAAGCGTTGGCAGAGAATCTGGAGATGAATTCCTGAAGCTCCTTAATCTTCTCTTCCTTCTTCTTATTGGCTTCCTTCATCTGCTTAATGAGAAGCTGTGAAGACTCATACCAGAAATCGTAATTACCGGCATATAACTGAATCTTGCCATAATCAATATCCGCTATCTGTGTACATACCTTATTTAAGAAATATCTGTCATGGCTTACTACAATAACAGTATTCTCAAAGTTAATTAAGAATTCTTCAAGCCAGGCAATGGCATCAAGGTCAAGGTGGTTGGTAGGCTCATCCAGAAGAAGAATGTCCGGATTTCCGAAGAGAGCTCTCGCAAGAAGCACCTTCACCTTACCTGCTCCGTCCATATCAGCCATAAGTGTATAATGACTATCCGTATCAATACCAAGACCGTTAAGCAACATAGCAGCATTAGACTCTGCCTCCCAGCCGTCCATCTCTGCAAATTCGGCCTCAAGCTCTGCAGCCCTTACTCCGTCTTCATCAGAGAAATCCTCCTTGGCATAAATGGCATCCTTCTCCTTCATGATGTCGTACAGTCTTCTGTTGCCCATGATGACCGTATCCATAACGGGATACTCGTCATATTTGAAGTGATCCTGCTCAAGCACTGACAGTCTCTGACCGGGTGTCATCACAATCTCACCGTTTGTGGTATCAAGCTCTCCTGACAGAATCTTAAGGAAGGTAGACTTACCCGCACCGTTTGCACCGATCAAGCCGTAACAGTTTCCTTCAGTAAACTTGATGTTGACATCCTCAAAAAGAGCCTTCTTTCCTATTCTGTATGTAACATTATTTGCACTAATCATAATATCTCTCTTTCACAATCACACAACGCACACGTCTGCAATTGTATCAGATTTTATTCTATTCGACAATCAGATATCTTCCATCGCCGATATCAAATACTTCATCCATATCAAGAATGTCTTCCTTAGTATAGGTATCCATGTCATAATCCTCACTGAAGTACTCTGTCACCTCTTCAACGGAATTGACCACATGTGCGCAGAAATCATTGAGGAATTCTCTAGCTTCCTCTATTCCGTCCGCCACCGGCTCAGTATAATGATTCAGCTGCTCTCTTAAGAACACCTCGCACACCTTGTCATCGAATTCTGTCATCATATTAACTCCAATCTCTTCAACTCCTGATACAGTCTGGCTACAGGAAGTCCCACTACATTGTTATAATCACCTTCAATTGAATCAACGAATCTGGCAAATGTGCCCTGTATCCCGTAACCGCCGGCTTTGTCAATAGCTTCGCCCTTAAGGATATATTCATTGATATCCTCATCTGTAAGTTCATGAACCATAACCTTTGTTGGTTCGGCAAAGGACAGTATGTGGGTATTGTTGTTTTCACCGCACCACAGCACGCAGACACCCGTATACACATAATGTCTGTGACCGCTTAAGCTTCTAAGCATCTCCTTCCAGTTATCGTATCCGGTAGGCTTTCCCAGCTTCTTACCATCATTGTAAACAACGGTATCCGCTCCTATTACGATACTGTCTCTGTGAGAATCAAACACCTTCTTGGCTTTCTGATAGGCCAGATCCTTAACCACATCCTCCGGATGAACACTGTTGGTATTCTCAGATACCTTGGACACAATAACATCAAAAGAAAGCCCAATCTGTTCCAAAAGAGCCTTCCGTCTTGGTGATGCTGACGCCAATATTATATTCTTCATATTTCTTTCCTTTTTCTCTGTATATACCCTGTGCTTCGGAATAATAACCCCTGTTTGTTAATATCCCGACTCAAATATAGTACCACATTCCGTGTGATAATATAAGTAGAATTTACTACTGCTTCACTATAAACCTACGCGTAGCCCTGACGTCTTTCTTATTCTGTCGTTCTGCTTCCTTTATTGCCTGCTCAGCATCAACACAGAAGATGTGCTGTGAATCAATAACCTCCTTAGGCCTCTTCATCTTTACATAGGTTCCGTCAACCGATAATATGTGAGCTTTTCTGTTATCCTTAAGTTCTGTTTCCAGAATATATCTTAATCTGTCCTTAAGTTCCTCCTCTTCAACAGGGAATAGAATCTCAACTCTTCGCTCCAAGTTTCTTGGCATCCAGTCAGCACTTCCGCAATAGTATTCCTGATTACCGTTGTTCTCAAAATAAAAAATTCTGCTGTGCTCCAGATAGTTTCCTACAATAGACCTTACGGTAATATTTTCACTTACTCCGTTTATTCCAACCTTAAGACAGCAGATTCCTCTGACAATAAGATCAATCTGCACACCTGCAATACTTGCCTCATACAATGTCTTTATTATGTCAGGATCACAAAGGGAATTCATCTTAGCGATAATTCTCGCACTTTTTCCGTTGAGTGCGTTCTCCTTCTCCCTATTAATGAGATAGATAAATTTATCCTTAAGCCATAGGGGTGCCACACTCAGTCTGTTCCATCCGGCAGGTTCAGAATATCCTGACAGCATGTTGAATACCGCAGTAGCATCCTCGCCATAGCTCTCCTTGCAGGTGAACATACCGATATCAGTGTAGAGTTTGGCAGTTGAATCATTATAATTACCTGTTCCAAGATGAACATAACGTCTGATACCGTCTTCTTCGTTTCTGACAACAAGTGTTATTTTACTATGAGTTTTAAGACCGACCAGACCATAGAGTACATGACAGCCAGCATGCTCCAGTTTCTTAGCCCAGACGATATTATTTTCTTCATCAAATCTTGCTTTAAGTTCAACAAGTACGGTTACCTGCTTGCCGTTTTCAGCAGCCTCCGCAAGTGCCGCAATGATTGGGGAATTGCCGCTTACTCTGTAGAGGGTCTGTTTGATTGCAAGTACCTTGGGGTCACGGCTTGCCTGTCTGACGAACTCCACCACAGGTTCAAAGCTCTCATAGGGATGATGCATAAGGATGTCCTTACGTCTGATAGCCTCAAAGATATCAATACAATCCACAAGGGCAGGCACGGCCTTGGGCTTAACAACCGGTGCCTTAAGAGACGAATCCATCTCCTCCATTCCATAGAGCTTCATAAGGAAGGTCAAGTCAAGCGGTCCTTCAATGTCATATATCTCATCCCTGCTTATCATGAGTTCACGTACAAGGATTTCCTTCAGTCTCTCATCAGTATCTATACCCAGTTCCAGTCTGATTGCCTGTCCCCACTGGCGCTTTTTGATCTGTTTCTCTATTTCCTTAAGGAGGTCGGCAGCCTCCTCCTCATCTATCTCAAGGTCGGCATTTCGCATGATTCTGAATTCACAGGTAGCTATAATCTCATGATTAAGAAACAGCTTGTGCAGGTTCTTCTCAATTATCTTCTCAAGGAAAATAAAGCTTAAACCGTCACCCGGGATTCTGAGTAATCTTGGCAGCACACCCGGCACCTGAACTGTTGCGAATTCATATTCCACCTTATCCTTCTTCATGGGACGCACCAAGGCACCGATATTCAATGTCTTATTTCTTATTAGCGGGAAAGGACGAGAACTGTCCACCGCCATGGGTGTCAGTACGGGATAGACATATTCCTCAAAATAGTTGTCAATGAAGGTGTTCTGCTTCCTCGACAGCTTCGACACATCATCTATAAGCTCTACTCCATACTTCTTGAGTTCCTTAACCAGGTTATTGTAGGTCGAATACTGCTCATCCACGATGTTATGGGTAGCCACACTCAGGCTGTCCAACTGTTCTGAGGCAGTCATTCCCGCAATATCCTTCTTCTTATATCCGGCGTTTACCATATCCTTCAGCGACGCCACTCTTATCATAAAGAACTCATCCAGATTGGATGCCGTGATTGATAAGAATTTGATCCTCTCAAGAAGCGGGATTTCCTTATCTATTGCTTCGCCGAGTACTCTTCTGTTGAATTCAACCCAACTGAGTTCCCTGTTCCAATAATTCTCCGGTGCAGTCAATTCTTCGATTTTCACAATAATACCTCATCAATACTACAATTTGGCAATCTGTCTAATAACAGGTCTTACATTGAATATCTCTTCAAAGAAGTCGGCCTTCTTCTCGAACAGTCCCTTCTCCAAAGTGATATCCTTATTGGTCCTTATGGTAATCTCTAAGATATCGTCCTTAAGCGACACCCTGATTCCCGAAAACTTCTGTTTCTTGCTCTTGTCCATACCGTTGGCAAGCCTGAGTATGGCAGTAAGCTTGGCTATCCTCTGATAGGCCTCCTCGTTGTACATCATAATCCCGGCCTTCTCGATATCAAATTCAAGGTAGGTATGATTATGCTTAACGACATTGGCCAGAATCTCCCTCTCATCGTGGGAAAGTCCGATTATCTCCGTCGACATTATTATGTCGTAGCTGCAACTGCTCATATTGTGAAGACTGATATATTTGCCACAGTCGTGCAGGATGCCTGCCAGTCTTAGTATCAGTCTGTCTCTTTTACCCAGACCGGATATCTTCTTAATCGAGTCAAAAATGCTAAGACTTAGACTCTCGATATTCTGACTTCTGATGTCGTCACCCATATATCTTCGGCTAATGCCACGGGCGCAGGCAACAATATCCTCATCAAAGTCATGGCTCATGGCAATCAGTCTCTTGCGCTCTCCGTATTCATAGGCGATTCCGTCTGTAAGTGTTGCTCCCGGAGCCCACAGATTATCAGCCATCAGGTGCACCAGCATCCTCTTTACCATAGCGGCCGCAATATGAACAATTTCTATATTCTCAATCGGAACGCCGTATTCCATAGAGAATCTCTCAGGCTCCATTTCCTTCAGTCTCTCATAGAAGGCATTGAAGCGCTCTGCCTTAACAAAGCCCGGGTTATTTGAATCAACAGTACGTCTGTAGACTATCGGCGACAGGTAGTCATCCACAATAATAAGATTCCTTATTTCCCTGCCCGATACATACAGTCTCTTAAATACCGAGAGCTGTGAATCAATGAGTTCGAACAATACATTCTCATAATCCGAACTCTTAAGATCCAGACTCTTCATTCGACCAAACAGTCTGATTACACCGATATCGATATTCTGAGTAATATCAAGCTTATCATTGTCAAAAAGCGAAATCTGAATACTTCCTCCTCCAATATCAGCTATTGCGGTGCCTTTCTCAATAGTACTTAAGAAGTCCTTACTCTTACTTGCAACAGACTTGTAATTTAGAAATCTCTGTTCAGAATTACTGAGCAAATCAATATGTATACCTGTTCTCAGCTCAATCTGATCAAGCAGTATGCTTCTGTTTATTGTCTCCCTAAGGGCTGAGGTTCCGTATGCCTTATAATTGGTCACCTTATATGAGCGCATAATAAAAGCAAATTCCCTGAGCACCCTTATAAGCTCCGAAAGCTTACCCGACGGAATCTTACCGGTGGCATAGGTATCCGTACCAAGGTCCAGTCTGTAGACCACGGTATCAACCACCTTCATCTGACCCTTTACAAATTCAACTATTTTGAGTGAAAGCTCATACGAACCGACATCAATTGCTGCGAACATCTTCACACTCATACGGTTATCACCTCTACTTAAGTTGTCTGCTCTTTTCCAAGCAGATAATCAATAAACTGTCTTGCGCATCTTCCGCTTCTACCGCCGTGAGCAACCTCCCACTTATTGGCTTCAAGCAGAAGCTCATCCTTATTCATATCAATACCTTCACGCCTTGCAAGCTCAAGCACGATCTCCTGGTACTCCTTTTTCTCCGGAAGTCCGAAATAAATGGTGCAGCCGAATCTTGATACCAGAGACAGCTTCTCCTGCATGGTATCACCCTTATGAAGGGCGTCATCTCTGTCAGAGAATCTCTCATTGACAAGATGTCTTCTGTTCGAGGTCGCATATATCAGGACATTCTTTGGCTTTTTCTCAAGTCCGCCCTCGATTACAGCCTTAAGATATTTGTATTCTACCTCAAACTCTTCAAAGCTTAGGTCATCCATATAGATGATGAACTTATAATTCCTGTTCTTAATCTGAGCAATCACATCGTTCAGATCCTTGAACTGATGCTTATATATCTCAATTATCCTGAGTCCACTTTCATAATACCTGTTGGCAATTGCCTTGATCGATGAAGACTTGCCCGTGCCGGCATCACCAAAGAGCAGACAGTTGTTGGCTCTGCGACCGTTAACGAAGGCTTCAGTGTTCTCAATAAGCTTCTGCTTGGCGATATCATATCCAACCAGGTCTTCAAGTTTAACATGGGCAATGTTAAGTATCGGAACAATACTCACCTCATCATCTATGCCATGCGACACCCTGAAGGCTTTATGGAGTCCAAAGCGTCCCACACCATATTCCTTGTAAAACTGCGTGAGACTGTCCTTCATCCTATTCGGGGTGTTATCGTTATGGAAGGTCTCTGCCAAATCACAGATCCGCTTCCTTATTCTGTCGTTATATACCTTGCTTTCCTCAGTCGAAGCCTTATAATCAAACACAAGCCTCATGGCATCCAATGACAGAGCATCTATCATGTCACTGAAATCATAATCATACAATTCTTTAAATATAACTATGTCATGGAGCACCGCCTCATTTACAGTACCTAAGATCTGTCCTCTGATCTCGGTAGAGCGGCTATATGTATTCTCATTATTAACCAGGAGATTGGTAAGATAGCAATGCCAGAGATTGCCCGTAAAGCCGTGATTGCCACCCATCTCAAGCAGTCTGTGAATACAGTCAAAGGCCAGGCTTCTAAGATAATCCCTATCCTCATTGCCATCCTTGTAATTGTCCATGAGGTATGCCATATCCTCAAGCAGGCTGTCGTTTCCAAAGTTCTTATAGACTATTAGTTCATCTATCCTCATCTGTCCCTACGCCTCCATAAGCTTCTCTTCGACCAGCTTAGTCTCATCCATGATGCATCTGTATATATTCTCCATGTGAGGCTTCAGCACATCATTTTCAACCATACCCGATATCGTGTTAAGTCGTTCTCTTTCTCGAACTGCGTCAAACACCGGAAGCCCTTTCTTCTTCTTCTCAAGACCGATATTTGTCGCTACCTCCATCCTCTGAACAAGCAGCTTCACAATCTCATTATCTATGTTGTTAATCTCCACTCTGAGTTCTGCAATTTCCATTAAATCCCCTTGCCGAATAATGGCTTTCCTTCCTTGATTTCTAATATAATATTTTATAATATGTAGACATTGATGACAAGACGATTACCCTCTATAATAGAGTATAATTACTGTAAATTGTGGTAAAACTTTTGTAAGATACAATATCTTGGAGATAAACATGACTAAGAAAAACATTAAATCTCTTATAATTCCAATAATAATAATACTGATTCTTGTGATATACGCCGTTATTTCCGGCATTGTGAAGAAGCCCGACTACAACACCACCCCGGGCAACCTTGCCGGTAACCTCAATAACAACGGCCTCTTCTGTGAGGACAGCGAATCGGGAATAGTATACTTCTCCAATTCCTATGACGGAGGAGCCCTGTATTCCATGAAGAGCAATGAATCCGATTATAAAAAAATAAATTCCGTTTCGGTTCAATCCCTCAATCAGGATAAGAGCAGAATATATTATTCCCTGTCGGGTGATTCCACAGGACAGGGTCTTGGCTATATCAGACGTGCCAGCGGCATGTTCGGAATACTTAAAAACGGTACGGATACCATTGCCTATACCCAGGACCCGGTTGAGATTATATCCTGCATCGGCGACAAGCTCTACTTCCAGCATTACACCAAAACAACGGGAACTGATCTTGATGTAATATCCAAGGATAAGAAGAATCTTCACACCGTTGTCGAGGATATGGTATCTCCCGCCTGTGTAAGTGACGGATATATATATTTCGCAGGTGCTACCGATGATATGTATCTGCGTCGGTTGAACCTTCAGGACGAAACCAATGAAATCGTATACAAACGCAATATGTACAGCCCCATTCTCTACAACAATGTGTTCTATTACATAGACCTTGAGGGCAATTACAATATCAGAAGCTACGACCCGGCAACCGGTGAGGACAAGCTGCTTACGGATGAACGCGTGGACTGCTTCAACATTGCTTCAGGCAACATCTTCTATCAGCGCTCATCTGCCCTGCCCGATCCGGCCTTAATTCGTATGAGCATTGACGGAAGCGATAAACAGATCGTCTCAGAGGGAATATTCTGTGATATTAATGTAACTACCTACTATGTATATTTCCGTCCCTTCGATAACAAAGCTGTTACTTACCACACACCGGTGTCCGGCGGAATCTATGTAGAGGAATTCACTCCGGAGATACTTAAATAACATGAAATACATATTACTCAGTCAGGACAATTTTGCATACGATATTCACTCACTTGTTAAAGCATTCTACCCCTCTGAAGAAGTGCTTATAAGCAATAATATTGATAAGCTTAGGGAAAGCGGGTGCAAAGAGCCTGATTATTTCATCGAATTAAATAACGACAGTTTTCAGATATCTCACGGTATTGAAAGTGATAAATCAGGAATTAATGCTTCCGGTCTTGATATAAACAACAGACCGGAATACAAGAACGAGCTCAAGAGGGCTCTCTACAATATCCTATCCGGGGCAACAGGTATCTCTCTTCCATGGGGAGTCCTTACCGGAATAAGACCAACCAAGATAGCCAAATCCATTCTTGACAACGGATTATCAAAAACGGATGTTATTGACAAAATGACCTCTGCTTATTACTGTAGCCGTGCCAAGTCTTCTCTTGCCGCCGATATCGCAGAATACGAGAATGAGATATTGAGCAGAATAGATTATGAGAAGGGCTACAGCCTCTATATCGGCATCCCCTTCTGTCCCAGCACCTGCCTCTACTGCTCCTTCACATCCTATGCAATAGGAGCATACCGGAAGTGGGTGCCCGACTACATAGCTGCGCTTAAGAAGGAAATAGATTATGTATCGGAGCACTTTAAGGACAGGATATTAAATACCGTATATATTGGTGGTGGTACACCGACAACCCTGGAGGCAGATGAACTCAGGGACCTCATAGACTACCTTAAGTCTTCGCTTGATTTCTCCAATGTACTCGAGTTCACGGTAGAAGCAGGACGCGCAGACTCTATTACGGAGGAGAAGCTTAGGTGTCTGTATGAAGCCGGAGTAACCAGAATATCTGTTAATCCTCAGACCATGAATGAAGATACTCTTAAGATTATCGGTCGCAAGGCTACGGCAGCAGCAACCGTTGAGGCATATAAGATAGCACGTGATATCGGATTCGATAATATAAATATGGATTTAATTATTGGTCTTCCGGGCGAGGATATAGAGGATGTCAGGTATACCTTGGAGAAGGTAAGAGAGCTTAAGCCTGATTCGTTAACTGTCCACTCTCTTGCCATAAAGCGCGCCAGCAGGCTGTCTCAGGTCATTGATGAGATGGGTTATGATATGATCCGCAACTCCGATGAGATTATGGAGCTTACTAACAGAGTAGCCACTGACATGAATATGAAGGCCTATTATCTTTATAGGCAGAAGAATATGACCGGTAACTTCGAGAATGTGGGGTATGCCCTTAGGAACAAGGCCGGAATCTATAACATACTTATCATGGAGGAGGTTCAGGATATTGTAGCACTGGGAGCCGGTACGGTCTCAAAACGACTATTCCCCGGTGGCAGACTGGAACGTTGCGACACCGTCAAGGATGTAAATCTCTATATAGATAAAATAGATGAAATGATTGAGAGAAAGCACAAACTGTATTCAGTTCAATCGTAATATGATTCATTATACTAAAAGAGCATACAACCCTTCACGAAACTGCGTATGGTTGTATGCCCTTTTTATCAAATACAAATTACATATTCACAATTCTGTCAACCGCTTCCTTCGTCTTGTCGGCATCTCCGAAGGCAGTCAGTCTGAAGTATCCTTCACCGCTTGGTCCGAAGCCTGAGCCCGGTGTTCCTACAACAGATGCGTTTTTTAGCAGATAATCAAAGTATTCCCAACTGCTCATTCCCTTAGGTGTCTTCAGCCAGATATAAGGTGCATTTACACCACCTGAGACTTCATAGCCTGCCGCCTTCAGTCCATTAAGGATATAGGTGGCATTATTCATGTAATAATCTACAAGTCCTCTAATCTCCTTCTTGCCTTCCTCAGAATATACAGCCTCTCCGGCTCTCTGAACTATGTAGGGAGCTCCATTATACTTAGTTCCGTGTCTTCTCGCCCACAATGAATGAAGAGTCACACCATCAACCGAAAGAGTTTTGGGAATAACTGTAAATCCAAGTCTGACTCCTGTAAAGCCTGCGTTCTTAGAGAAGGATCTAAGTTCTATCGCACACTCCCTTGCGCCCTCACACTCATATATTGAGTGAGGCACATCCTCATTCCTGATATAGCTTTCATAGGCAGCATCAAAGATAATAATAGCCTTATTCCTTACAGCATAATCTACCCATTCCTGTAGTCTTGACTTAGTCATGGTTGAACCCGACGGATTGTTGGGGAAGCAAAGATAAATAATATCGGGTGTTTCTGATGGTATCTCCGGCAGGAAGCCTGTCTCTCTGGTACAGGGCATATAGATAATATTGCTCCACTTTCCGCTTTCTTCGTCATATGTACCTGCTCTTCCGGCCATTACATTGGTATCAACATATACCGGATAGACCGGATCACATACTGCAACCCTACAGTCCTTAGAGAATATCTCCTGGATATTGCCCGAATCAGACTTTGCTCCGTCGGATACAAAGATTTCGTCTGCTGATATGTCACATCCTCTAAGCTCATAATCATTTCTTGCAATGGCACTTCTTAAGAATTCATATCCAAGATCCGGCGCATACCCCCTGAAGGTTGACTCAGAAGCCATCTCATCCACTGCCTTATGAAGGCTGTCAATAATTGTTCCTGTTAACGGTCTTGTAACATCACCGATACCGAGCCTTATAATATTGGCATCAGGATTATTCTGCTCATATTCCTTCACCTTCCCTGCAATAGTGGAGAACAGATAGCTGCTCCTGAGTAATGTATAATCTGAATTAATCTTAACCATATTTTATTATTATCCGATTTGATTGGATCTTAATCCTTCGGATTTTCCTTTCTCCCGGGATATCCCGTGGTAACTATATCGCAATCTCACCGTCGAATACTGTTACTGCCGGTCCTGTCATATAGACATGGTTGTCCGTCTCGTCCCACTTAACATGTATACGACCGCCCAAAACGTCAATATCAACCTCTCTTTCGGTAAGTCCGTTCAGCACTCCCGCAACTGTAAGCGCACAACAGCCCGTACCACAGGCCAGGGTTTCGCCCGTACCACGCTCCCACACTCTCATCCGGATATGCTTTCTGTCGATATTCTGAACGAATTCCGTATTTGTTCTGTTGGGGAAGAACGAATGATTCTCGATACCCGGACCTATCCTGTCTATATCCAGTTTCTCTGTATCGCTGATATAAATAATGGCATGTGGGTTTCCCATGGAAACACATGTTATTCTATATTCTTCACCCAAAACATCAATTGGATAATCGACTACCTTATCAAGAGTAGATGCCGTAGGAATAAGCTCGCCCTTAATTATCGGCTCACCCAAATCCACCTGAACAGTGTCAACCTTATCATCCTTAACATTAAGCAGGATATGCTTGACTGCTCCCATAGAACATATATCCAACTCCTCTTTATCCGTAAGTCCGTAGTCATATACATACTTGGCTACGCATCGGATACCGTTGCCGCACATCTCGGACCTGGTACCGTCTGCATTCCACATCTCCATCTCGAAATCCGCAATGTCAGAAGCGTTAATAAAAATAACACCATCTGAGCCTATTCCGAAATGTCTGTCGCTGAGTTTTCTTACTATCTCATCTCTGCCATTAACAGGCACCTCTTCAGATATTCCGTTAATATATACATAGTCATTTCCACAACCCTGCATCTTGGTAAATTTAATCTTCATATAACTTTTCCTTCTACATAATGCCCATCACAGACAACCATTGGCAATTATATGCCTTGCCATATCAACCATGCTTATGCTGTTGTCCATGCTCTTCTTCTGAATGAATCTATAGCTTTCTATGCGTCCATAGCCTCTCATATTCATTACAATTACCTGAGCCTCTTCGATAATCCTTCTATCCTCCTCAGAACGGCTTCCCGGCCCCTTCTTGTCGTGGGACACCTGTCTGTCCATCCTACTCATGGACACGTTCACCGCGTCCACCAGTCTTGGTACCTGAAGAGGCATGGTAACAATGTTTACAGCGCTCTCATCACACGCATACAGCTTACTCTCGGATACAAGCAGTATCATCTCAAAGTATTTCGGTCTGCTGTCATTCAGCTCCAGATAACTCATATCCTGCATGCGATATCCGCTCACCACTACGCCGTAGTCCCTGGAATTCATGCACTGCAAGGCCTCTGCTCCAAGCGATGTAGCCATATCCACATTAAGACCTCTGCTTCTTAAGGCACCGGCTATCTTCTTAGCATCTTCAGTTTTGGGCATAACTACTATTATACTGCCCATTCACGTTACCAGCCTTTCAATAATCTTCGACAGAATATTATACTATTTCAGCAATTCTAAGTACAATACTTATATTCGTAACGTGAATAATTACAGATTGGTATATCCCATTATGTCTTCATCAACCGCCTTGGCAACCGCTCTTCCCTCGGCTATCGCCCAGACTACCAGCGACTGTCCTCTGCGCATGTCACCTGTGGCAAAAACGCCCGTTCTTGAGGTTTCATAAGCTCCGGACTTTGTCTCTACATTGGTTCTGTCATTAAGCTTAACCTTGAAGCTGTCAGATACATAGTTCTGGCTACCTAAGAATCCTGCTGCAATAAGAACCATATCCGCCTTAAGTTCCTTCTCACTGCCCTCAACAGGCGCCATGATTCTTCTTCCGCTTTTCTCATCGACCTTTGACTCTAATGATACTGTTTTTACACCTTTAAGCTTACCCGATTTATCCTTGATAAATTCTGTTACTGTTGTCTGATATATTCTTGGGTCATGACCCCAGAGAGCAATTGCCTCCTCCTGACCATAGTCAGTCTTAAGGACTCTCGGCCATTCGGGCCATGGATTGCTTGGCAATCTGTTCTCGCTTGGCTTCGGCATCATCTCAAGCTGAATAACGCTTGAGGCGCCCAGTCTTATGGATGTACCCACACAGTCATTGCCTGTGTCACCACCGCCTATTACTATTACCTTCTTGCCCTTAAGCGAACCGAAGCTGTAATCCTTAGCTTCGATAATCTTACCGGCATCATAATTCTCATCCATAAGCTTCCTGCTTACTTCAGACAAGAAGTCAACTGCAAAATAGATGTTCTTAGCATCTCTTCCCTCTGCATTAATATCTCTGGGATTAGAAGCTCCGCAGGCTAATATTACCCTGTCATACTTAGCGCAGATTTCATCACCGGATATATCAACACCGACATTTACATTAGTCTTAAATTCAATACCTGCCTCCTCCATCAGTTTGATACGTCTGTCAATGGTTCTCTTATCAAGCTTCATGTTGGGAATTCCGTATCTAAGGAGACCTCCAACCCTGTCACTTCTCTCATATACGGTTACCTTATGTCCTCTCATGTTAAGTTCACTTGCGGCAGCCAGACCCGAAGGACCGGAACCGATAATTGCTACACTCTTACCGGTTCTGACTGCAGGTGTTTTCTCCTTAACCAGACCGTTTGCATATGCGTAATCAATAATATATCGCTCGTTATCCTTTGTACTTACAGCTTCTCCGTTAAGTCCGCAGGTACATGCAGCCTCACACAGAGCAGGACATACCCTTGAAGTAAACTCAGGGAAGTTGTGAGTCTTACTGAGTCTCTCATATGCCTTCTGAGTATTGCCCTTATATACCAGGTCATTGGTCTCCGGAACAAGATTATGAAGCGGACAGCCACTGGCCATTCCCGATATCATGGTTCCTGACTGGCAGAACGGAACACCGCACTCCATACATCTGGCAGCCTGCTTCCTTCTCTTTTCCTCACTTATATCATTATGAAATTCATCAAAGTTTTTAATTCTTTCAAGTGGAGAGACTGTAATATTATCTTCTCTCCTATACTCAAGAAATCCTGTTGCCTTTCCCATATATTCCTCCTGCCAATCACTACTCTGCCTGACCTGTTGTGCTTGCATAGAAGGCTTCAATCTGTGCCTTCTCTCTGCTCATACCCTGCTCCTCATACATAGAAATTAGATGCAGTAGTTTCTTATAATCCACAGGAATAATCTTCTTAAACCTGGGAAGATATTCCTCGAAATTATCAAGCACCTTCTTGGCCTTCTTCGAACCGGTATATTTCAAATGTTTTTCAAGAATCTCTTTGAGTTCAAGCTTATCAGCCTTAATCTCAACCTTTTCCATTAATACCAGATCCTTATTCAGGTTCCTATAGAGGTGATTATCTTCATCAAGTACATAAGCAATACCACCGCTCATGCCTGCCGCGAAGTTCTTGCCTGTAGGTCCGAGTATTACAGCGCGTCCGCCTGTCATATATTCGCAACCATGCTCACCTACACCTTCAACAACAGCTGTAGCTCCCGAATTCCTTACACAGAATCTCTCACCGGCCATGCCTGCTATATAGGCTTCACCGCTTGTTGCTCCGTATAACGCAACATTACCGATAATTATATTCTCTTCGGCCTCGTATGCAGCATTATCAGGTGAAGAAATAATAAGCTTACCGCCTGATAATCCCTTACCGAAATAATCATTGCTGTCTCCCTTGACCTTAAGTGTCAGTCCCTTGGGAATAAAGGCTCCGAAGCTCTGTCCACCGGCACCGATACAATTAACCGTAATGGTATCATCCTTAAGACCGTCAGGATTATTTCTTGTAATCTCTGCACCGAGCAATGTGCCAAAAGCTCTGTCGGTATTTATAATATCAACTGTTATCTCAGACTTGGTTCCCGTTTTAACCGAATTAAGTATGCTCTTATCCTTAAGAAGGATGGACTCATCTTTGGTAGACTCAAGTGCGAAGTCAAACGGTGTATCAACTTCATTCTCATCAGACAGTGTATTGACCGCAAGAACTCTGCTTAAGTCTACTCTTGCTTCGCACTCTGTCAGGTTATCCTTCTTCTTAAGCAGCTCGACATGGCCCACCATCTCATCGATTGTCCTGAAGCCAAGCTTAGCCATATATTCCCTAAGTTCTCTTGCTATGAAAAGCATGAAGTTCTCTACATATTCCGGTTTGCCGATGAATCTCTTTCTAAGCTCGGGATTCTGTGTTGCAATACCCATGGGACAGGTATCAAGATTACATACTCTCATCATTACACAGCCGAGGGTTACAAGTGGTGCAGTTGCAAATCCGAATTCTTCTGCTCCGAGAAGACATGCAATCGCTACATCCCTTCCGCTCATAAGCTTACCGTCTGTCTCTATCTTCACACGTTTTCTAAGACCGTTTAGCTTAAGTGTCTGGTGTGTCTCGGCAAGTCCAAGCTCCCACGGAAGACCCGCATTGTGTATTGAACTTACAGGTGCAGCTCCCGTACCTCCGTCATATCCTGAGATAAGCACAACCTGAGCACCTGCCTTGGCAACACCTGCAGCAACAGTACCCACACCGGCTTCGGACACGAGCTTAACCGAAATACGAGCGTTTTTATTGGCTGACTTAAGGTCATAGATTAACTGAGCCAAATCCTCTATCGAATATATATCGTGATGAGGCGGAGGTGAAATAAGGCTTACACCGGGTGTTGAATGTCTGGTTTTGGCTATCCACGGATATACCTTCTTGGCTGGCAGATGTCCTCCCTCTCCCGGCTTAGCTCCCTGAGCCATTTTAATCTGAATCTCCTTGGCAGATACAAGATATCTGCTTGTGACGCCGAAACGTCCGCTGGCAACCTGCTTGATTGCTGAACTTCTGTCATGGTCAGTACCTGCAGACTCCAGTCTCTCATCACTCTCACCACCTTCACCGGAATTGGATTTGCCGTGAAGATGATTCATTGCTATTGCCAGTGCCTCATGTGCCTCCTCAGATATTGAACCATAACTCATGGCACCGGTCTTAAATCTCTTTACAATCTCTTCTTCGCTTTCTACCTCACTGATATCAATTCCATGCTCGGGATAATTGAAGTCCATAAGGCTTCTGAGATAACCTGTCTCCTCTCTGTCAACCATTGAGGTGTATTCCTTGAACTTCTCGTAGTTTCCCTCTCTTGTTGACAACTGAAGCATATGAATAGTACGTGGATTGTATCTGTGCTCTTCACCGTCAGCTCTCATCTTGTGACGACCCATGGAATTGAGTGTCATATCTTTTGTAAGGCCTAAGGGATCGAAAGCCTTGCTATGCTGTCTGTCAGAATTCTCCGCTATACATTCAAGTGTTATTCCACCGATTCTTGATACAGTTCCGGTGAAGTATTTATCGATAACTTCCTTGGAAATACCGATCGCCTCGAATATCTTACTACCCTGATATGACTGGATGGTAGAAATACCCATCTTGGAAGCAATCTTTACTATTCCCTGAATTACAGCATTGTCATAGTCGTTAACCGCTGCATAATAATCCTTGTCAATGCTGCCATCCTCTACCAGTTGTGCAATGGTTGCGTGAGCCAGATACGGATTAACTGCACTTGCACCGAAGCCAAGCAGTGTCGCAAAGTGGTGTACCTCTCTGGGTTCACCTGACTCAAGTATGATACTTAATGCTGTACACTTCTTGGTTGCAACCAGATGCTGATGAACAGCAGATACTGCAAGTAATGAAGGGATGGCAACATGGTTCTCATCCACACCTCTGTCAGATAATACCAGTATGTTGGCTCCGTCTCTGTAGGCCTTATCAACCTCAACAAAGAGATGATCCATAACTCTTTCAATAGGAGTACTCTTGTAATAGAGGATAGATACAACACTTACCTTGAAGCCCGGCTTATTGATATTCTTAATCTTCATCATGTCAAGATCGGTAAGAATAGGATTCTGAATCTTGAGCATCTGACAGTTACTCGGCTTTTCTTCAAGCAGATTGCCGTTCTTACCTACATATACTGTTGTAGAGGTTACAATCTTCTCTCTTGCCGCATCAATGGGCGGATTGGTTACCTGGGCAAACAGTTGCTTGAAATAATAGAATAACGGCTGATACTCTTTGGATAGTACAGCAAGCGGGATATCCACGCCCATGGCACCTATATGCTCTGTTCCATTGAGTGCCATGGTTGTGATCGCTTCCTTTACTCCCTCATAAGTATATCCGAAAGCAGTCTGTAATCTTAACAATTCCTCATCAGAATAAGAGATTGGTTTATGGTTCGGAATCTTGAGTTCGCCAAGTGTAACCAGATTGCTGTCCAGCCACTCTCCGTATGGCTCCTTAAGTGCAAATCTCTCCTTCAATTCCTCATCAAGAATTATCTTATGGTTCACTGTATCCACTAGCAGCATTTTGCCCGGATGCAGACGCTCCTTCTTGAGAATATGAGCTTCATCAAGAGTAAGAACACCGACCTCTGATGACAGAATCAGCCTGCCATCGTCCATGACATAATATCTTGAAGGACGAAGTCCGTTTCTGTCCAGTATTGCACCCATAATATCACCATCTGAATACAGAATGGATGCGGGACCATCCCAGGGTTCCATCATGGTTGCATAATACTGGTAGAAATCACGTCCCTCCTGAGAGATGGTATCATTGTGGGTCCATGGCTCCGGGATCATGATCATGGCTGCAAGCGGAAGTTCCATTCCACTCATAACCAGGAATTCCAAAGTATTGTCAAGCATGGCTGAGTCAGAACCCATCTTGGGAATGACCGGAAGTACTCTTGTCATATCATCCGCACTGAAGACATCGGAATGCATGGTTTCTTCTCTTGCAAGCATCTTGTCCACATTACCCTTAATGGTATTAATCTCACCATTATGAACAAGCATTCTGTTAGGATGTGCCAGCGACCAGCTGGGATTAGTATTGGTTGAGAATCTGCTGTGTACCATAGCAATGGCAGAATCATAATCCTCATCCTGAAGGTCCAAAAAGAAGGTTCTAAGCTGACCTACGAGGAACATCCCCTTATATACAATAGTTCTGCATGATAAGGAAGGTACGTATGTATTGTCAGTACTCTGCTCGAATACCCTTCTTACCACGTACAGTTTTCTGTCAAAGTCAAGGTCCTTCTCTATATCCTTCGGTCTCTCAATGAAGGCCTGCATAATAATAGGCATGCAGTCCAGTGCCTTCTTACCAAGTACGTTAGGAGACACAGGTACCTGTCTCCAACCAAGAAATTCCAAACCTTCCTTCTCAACAATAACCTCGAACATCTTCTTGGCCTGTGCACACTTAAGCTCATTCTGCGGGAAGAAGAACATACCTACACCATATTCTCTTTCACCGCCGATATTAATGCCAAGTTCACTACACACACGGCTAAAGAATCGGTGCGAAATCTGTGTTAAGATACCGACTCCGTCACCTGTCTTGCCGGCAGCGTCCTTACCGGCTCTATGCTCCAAGTTCTCCACAATCTTAAGTGCGTCATCCACCAGAGCATGACTTCTGACACCATTGATATTAACAACTGCACCGATACCGCAGTTATCATGTTCAAAGCTCTTATCATACAGCCCCTCATTTACCTCTGTCTGTATGTTTATATCATGATTTAGCTTAATTTGTGCATTATCATAACTTTCGTTATTCAATACCTCACTGCCTTTCATCTGTATTTCCTCCTGCCTGTATTACTTCTATTCTTCCTTTAGCTTGAGAGCGGCTGCAATCAGACCCGTAAACAGGGGATGTGGTTCATCCGGTCTGCTTTTGAATTCGGGATGGGCCTGTGTTCCTATGAAGAAGGGGTGATTATCAAGTTCTATCATCTCTACTATTCTGTCATCGGGGCTTGTACCGGCAATAACCAGTCCTGCACCCGTAAGTTCATCCCTGTATTCATTGTTAACTTCATATCTGTGTCTGTGTCGCTCGAAGATATCCTTCTTGCCATACAGTTTGAGACTCAGTGTATTCTCCTTAATCCTGCACGGATATGCCCCAAGTCTTAATGTTCCTCCGATATCTGTCACACCCTCCTGATCCGGCATTAGTGCTATAACAGGATGAGTCGTATCAGGTTCAAGCTCTATGCTTGCTGCATCCTGGAAGTTCAATACATTCCTTGCAAATTCGACTATTGCAAGCTGCATTCCAAGACACAGACCCAGGAACGGTATCTTCTTCTCCCTTGCATACTGAATAGCCAGAATCTTTCCTTCGGTTCCTCTCACTCCAAAACCTCCTGGAACCAGAATACCATTGACATCGTGAAGGTATTCAGAGATATTCTCCGGTGTCAGATCCTCAGCATCTATCCACCTTATATCGACCTCTGTCCTGTTGGCAATCCCGCCATGCTTCAGTGCTTCGACCACGCTTAGGTATGCATCGTGAAGAGATACATACTTTCCAACAATAGCAATTGTTACTTTATGAAGCGGATGATTGAAGTCCCATACGACCTTGGTCCATGCTTCCAGATCCGGTTCAGGACAGGGTATGTGAAGACATTCACATACAGCCTGTGCCAGGTGTTCCTGTTCCATATAAAGCGGAACCGCATACAGACTCTCTGCATCCAAGTTCTGAAGAACATGTTCTTTCTTCACATTACAGAAGAGGGCAATTTTCTCTCTCATGGACTCATCCACCGGATAATCTGAACGACATACCAGGATGTCCGGCCATATTCCCATGGACTGAAGAGCCTTGACAGATGCCTGGGTTGGCTTGGTCTTCATCTCACCCGAAGCCTTGAGGTAAGGAATAAGAGTGACCTGAATCATTATTGCGTTCTCTCTTTTGACCTCAGCCTGGAACTGTCTTATAGCTTCGAGGAAGGGCTGGCTCTCGATGTCACCGACCGTTCCTCCTATTTCTATTATGGATATTGTTTCCTCATCCTCACTTGAAGCCTTGTAGAAACGATCCTTAATCTCATTGGTTATGTGAGGAATTACCTGAACGGTGCCTCCGCCGTAATCGCCGTGGCGCTCCTTGTTAAGTACCGACCAGTATATCTTTCCTGTAGTCACATTTGAATTATGATTCAAACTCTCGTTAATGAATCGCTCATAATGACCGAGGTCTAAGTCCGTCTCCGTGCCGTCGTCCGTAACGAAGACCTCACCGTGCTGAATCGGATTCATTGTTCCGGGGTCAATATTAATATATGGGTCAAACTTCTGCATGGTCACATGGTAGCCTCTGGCCTTAAGCAGTCTTCCAAGCGACGCTGCGGTAATTCCTTTACCTAGTCCGGATACAACTCCTCCTGTTACGAATACATATTTAACCATCTTTATTCCCTCTTGCACATCCAGTCTATTTACATACCGCTTGCTCCGTAGTTAGAAAGCACTCTTGCTGACGGATCGTTAACATCACAGCCCTCCCATGACTTGTTGGGCATCCAGAAATCTACAATCATCTCACCCTGTCCCGGATAGAAGCTCTCGAACAATTCTCTGTAGAGAAGTGACTCTTTGGTGAATGGCTTAGCATGAGTATACTTAGCACTCAGTTTCTCAAACTCTTCATCTGTATATTTCTCCTCGGCATAAGCCTTGAGGTAATCTACCATGCTGTGTCCGACCGCATCTGAAAAGGCAGCCTTCTCTCTCATAAGGATATCCTCAGGAAGGTAATCTCCTTCGAAGGCGTGGCGGAGCAGGTATTTGCCCTTGCCATATACATTCATCTTCTTTTCAGGATTGATGCTCATAACATATTGAACGAAGTCAAGGTCTCCGAAGGGAACTCTGGCTTCAAGTGAGTTGACCGAGATACATCTGTCTGCTCTTAGAACGTCGTACATATAGAGTTCTCTGATCCTCTTGGCAGCTTCTTTCTGGAATTCCTCTGCATTAGGTGCGAAGTCTGTATATTTGTATCCGAAGAGCTCATCTGATATCTCTCCTGTAAGCAAAACTCTTACATCTGTCTGCTCATGAATGGCCTTACAGATGAGGTACATACCGATGCTTGCTCTGATTGTCGTTATATCAAAGGTTCCCAGAAGATGTACTACGTCAGGAAGCGCATTGATAACATCTTCCTTGGTAATGATGATCTCTTGATGGTTGCTTCCTATGAAGTCCGCAACCTCCTTGGCATACTTAAGATCAATTGCGTCAGTACTCATACCTATTGCGAAGGTCTTAATGGGCTCTTTTAGAATCTTAGCCGAAACAGCACATACAAGTGAGCTGTCCAAACCACCGCTAAGCAGGAATCCGAGTGGCGCATCTGCATCCAGTCTCTTGCGGATACCCTCTACCAGCTTATCGTGGATGTTGCCGCAGATTATCTCAAGGTCATCATCAACCACTGTCTTAACCTCAGTCATATCCCTGTAGCATACGAACTTGCCGTCTGTATAATAATGTCCCGGAGGGAACGGCATAACCTTACCCACTAAGCCCACCAGATTCTTAGCTTCTGAAGCAAACACAATCTCGCCGGCTTCGGTATAACCGTAAAACAACGGTCTTATTCCTATCGGATCTCTTGCTGCCACAATAGAACCCTTCTTGGCATCATATATGATGCAGGCAAACTCGGCATCAAGTTCCTTGAACATCTCTACACCCTTCTCCTCATATAATGGAAGAAGAATCTCACAGTCTGAGGTACTCATGAAATGATAGGTCTCAGACAGTCTCTCTCTTATTGGTCTGAAGCAATATATCTCACCATTACATACAAGCAGGTTATTATTAAGTTTAAATGGCTGCATACCCTCCTTGGTAAGACCCATAATAGAGAGTCGCTCAAATCCGATAATTCCTCCCGATTCAATCTCCACAATCTTCTGCATATCGGGACCTCTGGATATAGTCTCGTCGAAATGCTTCTTGAATTCCTCCATTGAAATTGATGTTCCTAAATAACCCATAATAGAACACATACTGATCACCTGCTTTCCTTCTGCTTTTTTACATAAAAAAAGGCAAAAAGGTCCTATCAAAACGACCTTCTTGCCATTTACTTGTATTATTGTATACAAGAATACTATTTGTGTCAACTATATTTTGTAATCATTTTATACCAATTAATGCTATCGGTTTGATGAAGCATTTCATGTCCGCATTATAATAGGAAAAAAGTGCATCGATTAACGTATCCTTTTCTCCAAACGGGTTATGAAGGCACCATCCCGACATAGTTCGTGTGATGCACACCGTATGAATACCTCCACGCAGACTACCGTCATTCCACATCATAAGAATAAAACAGGCATAAGTTTCCGCCATAGCTTTTATACGATTGATATCGCGCTCACTTCTTTTACCCTGTAGCTTGCACAGTCGGTATGTAAATCCCTGCCGGGTAATGCTACGAAGCATTGACTTAATTGTACTCCCGAAAGCTCCGCCAAGGCAGGTCCCCTCCCTCTCAAAGCTTTCTATGAGCTCGGGCAGTGGCACCTCTCTTCCCAGATAAGAGTAAGCATTGTAGCAGGCTATGATCTCGCAGCTGTTGAGGGAAGCAGATATACTTCCGTCATCACTTATATAGCCCTTGGCAATGGCTCTTGTAAGTCTGCCCTTTGCCTGTCCATAGAGCAAATTCCTCAGTTCGTTCTGGTTCTCTATATATCCCTCTGTAAAGCTTCCCTTGCTTTCTGAATATGCCAATCGGTTGCAAAAAAGATGCTTCCCTGCTACATCGGGACCTAATTTTCCGATGTTACCCAGTATATTCATTATTCCAATTATTAATCCCGAGGGGATAATGTTGCTTATCAAAGTTTTTCTCCGCACAAGATTACCTATATCATCAATGAATATCATATATTCTCTATCTGCCAGTCAATTGGTGTCAGTCCTTTATCTTCCAGGAATTGGTTAGCCCTACTGAAGTGCCTGCAACCGAAGAAGCCTCTGTAAGCCGACAGTGGACTCGGATGTGGTGCTGTCAGAATCAGGTGCTTATCATTGTTAAGCATATGCATCTTGCTCTGTGCCGGCTTACCCCACAGCATATATACAACCGGTGAATCCTTCTCATTTATCTTACGTATTATGGCATCGGTGAACTTCTCCCAGCCCTTATTCTGATGAGAGCCCGGCATTCCACCCCTTACGGTAAGCACAGTATTGAGTAGCAGTACACCCTGTCTGGCCCACTTCTCCAGATAACCGTTATTGGGAATGAATAACCCAAGGTCCGAATTAAGTTCAGTGTAGATATTCCTAAGTGAAGGCGGGATATCTACCCCCGGTCTTACCGAAAAGCACAGTCCGTGGGCCTGATTAGGGTTGAAATACGGATCCTGTCCGAGGATTAGTACCTTAACCTCCGAAAGCGGTGTATAGTGAAGAGCATTGAAGATGTCATCCGACGGAGGATATACTACCGCCTTCGAATACTCATCCTTAACAAATTCATATAACTCCTTATAATAATCCTTACCGAATTCCTCCTTAAGAGCAAAAAGCCAGTCATTGGTAATTGCAGCCATATTTTTCTCCTTCAAGTTATCAGCGCCTGGAAATCCCTATTCGGATTCACCAAAATGATATATTCCTCTACTCATAATAATAGGCGAAGCGTACGCGCTTCGCCTATATTATATCCCATATTACACGAATAATGAATTATTCATCACCTTTAAGTCTGAAATCAGATACAGTCTGCTTCAAAGTCTCTGCGCAACTTATTAACTGCTCACTGATGGCCTCGTTCTCCTCGGCACTTGCTGCATTGGTCTCGGTAATCATTGCTATATCATGAACTCCACCATTGATGTTCTCAATCGCATTCATCTGATTCTCTACAGAACCTGCGATATTATCAATCTGGTTCTTAACCTCCATTGAATCATTGATACCCTCTTCAATGGTTTTATAGGTATTGCCTGCCAGGCTCTTACCCTTGGCAACCGCAATGTTGGATTCATTGATGAGCTGACCGATATTAATGCTGGCCTCAGCACTGGAATTGGCAAGCTTGCCAATCTCATCAGCAACAACTGCGAAGCCTCTTCCTGCCTCACCCGCTCTTGCTGCTTCGATTGAGGCATTAAGTGCCAGAAGGTTGGTCTGGTCTGCGAGCTCATTAATCTCATTAACAAAGCCTGCAATCTTGTCATAGCAGTTCTCGATGCTGTCCATGGCATCCACCATCTCCTTCATCTGAAGGCTGCCCTCCATAAGATGAGCATTGGTAACTTCTGCCGTTGATTTAACACTATCCGCAACCTTGGTTATATTCTTAGTCTGCTCGGTAAGAGTAGTTATATTCTCTGAAAGAGCCTTGATTGACTCATTCTGCTCCATTGCACTTGAAGCAACCTGAGATGTTGTCTTCTCAAGCTCTGTGGCAAACTCAACTACCGTATTAGCCTGCTCATTAATCTGCGATATTGATTCATTGAGACTGTCAACAATCTTGTTGAGCGCATTCTTTATATCTACATAACTTCCCTTGAATTCTCCGTCAAGTGTAACCGTAAGGTCCTTATTGGAGATAGATTCAACTATATCGGTAATATCATTGATATACTTTGACAGACTTCCGGTTGTGGCATTAAGTGATGAGGTAAGCTTCTCAATCTCTGCCGTAAGTGCTTCTTCATCGAAGGTTACATCAAGATTACCCTCTGCTATCTCACTCACCTTATTACTTACAGATTCTATAGGTGTGAACCACTTGCTCATCTTCTGGATTGTTTTCTTACGCACAATCGCAATTGTCGACAAAAACAGCAGAATATTGATAATAATCAATACCAGCATGAACACTAAGAAAGTGTTAACAGACTGAACGGATACGATAGTCCAGCCTGTAATGTCCGATTTAACCGGAAGCATATTGGCTCCACCATTATGATAATCCTGAATCAGTTCAACCTTACCGTTGTTCTCAGGCATCAGAAGCTCTGCATACCTTCCATTAAGTACCTCTGTGGCATTGGATGAAGACTCCGCAGTAAGCTTGAACTTCTCATACGGATGTGTGAGGATGGTGCCGTCTCTTGCGATAACAAATACATAATTCTTACCATCATGCGCTTCCTCAATCAGTGTCTCAAGGTCGTCCATATAAAGGTCCATACCTACCACACCATTCTGCTTTCCATCCTTGAAGGATGCCTTGGAAAGAGTAATACAGATACTTCCGGTCTGCTCATCCACATACGGATCCGAAATGTACACCTTATCAGGGTTATTCTGTGCTTCCTTATACCAGGTTCTGTCCGTAACCACGAAATCAGCCGGAGGTTCCCAGCCACCACTCATAACAGTAACATTATCATTGTAGCAGGAATACACAGCCGAAACCTGTTCATCCAGCTTTTCCATCGAGTCAACATAAGCGAGTATCTGTTCCCTGTCTTCAAACTGTGAACTCGAAATTCCGGCAGCAATCGATTCAATAAGATTGGCCTTGCTGTCCATAATGGAATCAATCTGCTTCGTATACAGCTCAGATGTGGTATCTGTCCTCTGATTGAACAGCGTAAGCGTTATCATAACAGAAATAAACAGTGACTCAATACACACAATCGCCACAACCCTGCTTGTCATGGTTGCAACTACCTGCTGTATTCTCTCACAGTATCCAAGCAACACATTAGTGTCAACCTTTTTACGTTTCTTCATATATAACCCCCTTATCATGTAACCAACTAGTATATATGACTAATACAAAACGCTCGTCGCAACAATTATATCATAGAAATTACTATCTTGTGAGCAAATGTTAGAATTTATACTGAATAATATACATTATTTTCTGTATATTTAATCCTGCTTTTTTCCCTGAATAAAATAATTATTCAATATCAGAACTAATACTCCATCTGTTTCATCAGTTTAACCGAGACGAAGTATGATACTATGGCAAAAATGCCCCCGACTGACATAAGAAGTAGTGCCGTATTCACCGGTACAGAAGTTATTTCTGCCTCTGACAGTTTATACATCAAGCCACTGTCCACATTAATGTTACCGAGCATCGGTCCTGCAGCACCAATCACAACTGCCATAAGCACAACTATTATCATCCCCTTGTCTGTACCAAATCTGATATCAACAGGAAGAACAAGGGATATATATATCAGTACCATGAACTGGGCAAGCATCGCATTGACTATCAGTTCCAGAGGCATTATACCGACACCCTTACCAATACTCAGAACCACATTAATAAGTATCGTAGCCATAATATTGAATATAAGTGATGAAGCAACAGTAAGAATGTATTTCTCCGTCACATAATCTTTCACCGATACCGGCAGGGACATTATGTACGACATACCGTTTTCAAAGGTGTCATAGGATATTGTTGTAAGCATCATGGTCGGTACTAAAAAGAGTACAAAGGCCACTGCATACATAGAATTGTCTGTTGCAAAGGCAAGAATTGTGATTACAGCAAAAAATGCACAGATCAATATCCTCTGCTGCTTAAGTACTATACGAATATCTTTTATAAATAATGCTTTCATTTATCTTACATTGCCTCCGAATATGTCAGTTCTCGTGCTTTTGCCCGGATATGATAACAAGAATGATATCATCTATGCTGCTCTTCTCGATGATGAGCCCCGGATAGTTGTCCATGTAGAAGGATCGGCAGTCGGTGAGCAGTCTGTAGCCGAAGCTCTCCTGCTTCACATAGCGGATGTGGTCCTTATTAAGGGTCGGATAGTCTTTATCAGATATCTTGATGATGCCATATTCATCAAACAGTGTGTCGGTATCCTCGTGCAGGATGACCTCGCCGTTATCTATCATATATATGTCGTCACACAGCCCCTCAAGGTCTGAGGAGATGTGGGAACTTACGATAATCGAATGGTTCTCATCAAGCATATAATCGCGCAGAAGAGTTATGAGCTCGTCCCTTGCAACCACGTCAAGACCGGCCGTGGGCTCATCTAATATCAGAAGCTCTGTCTCATGGCAAAGCGCGGAAATCAACTTAAGTTTAGCCTTCATACCTGTTGAGTATTCCTTGATCCGCTTCTTCATGGGGATGTCAAAGCGCCTGCAGTAAGCCTCAAACTTCTGCTTGTCGAAGGTCCTGTAGGCCTTGGATAGGATATCACGCACATCAGATGCGTTTAGATATGCGCTTATGAAAGACTCGGCAAGCACCACACCTATGCGTTCACGCTCTGTCTCACTAAGACTCTTTCTCTCCTCTCCCTTATAGACAATTGAGCCTGAGTCGATCCTGATAAGCCCCAGAAGAGCCTTGAATACAGTTGTTTTGCCGGCTCCGTTCTTGCCAATAAGACCGGTTACCGTCCCCCTCTTGATCTCTAACGAGCAGTTCAAGCTGAAGTCCTTATAATTCTTGCAGACATTCTTAAGTTCAATAAGATTGTCGCCCAAAGTATTATTCGTGTTCATTGAATCTCCTATGCTTTTTCGTCCTTCATTCCCTATGGCAAACCCTGAGGTATAATCTGTGCCCGGTTTCAGTCGCTGTCCAGTATCATCGTGCAAAGCGTTATGAGTTCATCAGATTCTATCCCCAGTGCAAGTCCTCGCTTCAGTACTTCTTCAAGGTCCTTCTCAAGATTACGCTTCTGCTCCTCGATTGCCAGGTTACTGTTAATGCCTGTAACGAAGCTTCCCTTGCCGTGAACAGTGGTGAGAAATCCTGCCCTCTCCAAGGCATCATATGACTTCTTCACCGTCAGGGCACTAATTGACAGGTCCTTGGACAGAGCCCTGACCGACGGCAGCATCGCTCCTTCCGTCAGGCTGCCGTTTAGGATAGATGCCTTAATCTGGTCGACTATCTGCTCATAGATTGGCTGCATAGACGAATTGTTAATAATAATATTCATTTCAAACTCCATTTGCGCAATTGTTTGTAATAAACACTATATAACAGTATATAACTGTTGTCAACACTATGTTTAAATTTACTCAGACTTAATATTCGCGCTTTTCAATTAAAATATATCAGAGTAAACCGTAATGACCATGGATATTCTTCATCCATTATGATATCATTTGTTAGTACAATCGTAACCAAATTAATTATGGAGGGAAGCTATGAAGAAGTTCTTTGAAGAGTTCAAGAAATTCATTGCCCGAGGCAATGTGATGGATATGGCAGTCGGTGTTATTATCGGCGGTGCCTTCACCGGAATCGTAACATCGCTTGTGAATGATATTATTACACCATTGCTCGGATTATTCGGTGGAATGAACTTTGACAAATATCAGTGGAATATCACCGGAGATGTGGTTCTCTATTACGGTAATTTCATTACTGCAGTAATCAATTTCTTAATCATGGCATTAATCGTGTTCATCATTGTAAGAACAATCAATAATGCCGGAACTAAGCTTAAGAAGAAGGATACTCCTGCCAAAACCACCAAGAAGTGCCCTTACTGCAAGAGCGAGATTGCAATAGATGCAACCAGATGCCCTCACTGCACATCAGAGTTTTCTGAATAAGAATTAGTATAACAAAAACCCCGTGAAATCACGGGGTTTTTATTTGTCCAAATCTTGTCTGTTATTCTACCTTAAATACTGCCAGTATCTCGGTCAGTTCGTTAGCTCTGATGCGAAGCTTGTTGGCTGCCTCGGCCAGGGCTTCTACGCCGCTTAGCTGGCTCTCAACGGAAGCGTTCACGCTTTCAGCTCCCTCAGCTGTCTTATTGGATACATCACCAATATCTTCGATGGCCTGAAGTGTTCTGTTCTTAGAGTCACTCATCTCATCTACATTGCTTGTGATTGTATCAAGCGCAGCTATGAGGCTGTCAACCTGTCTTTCAATATCATGGAAGCTGTCAGTAGTAGCTGACACTGCCATGCTCTGGTTGCTAACGATATTGTCGGCTTCTCTTGCTATCTCAACTACCTGACCGGTCTGACCTACAATCTCATTGGTAATTGCAGATATCTGTCCTGAGAATTCCAGACACTGGTCTGCCAGAGATCTTATCTCCTGAGCAACTACAGCGAAGCCTCTTCCTGCCTGACCTGCTCTTGCTGCCTCAATTGAAGCATTGAGGGATAAGAGGTTGGTCTGCTCTGCAATCTCATTGATTGCATTGATTATCTTATCAATTGACCTTGACTTCACAGCGAGATCCTCAACATTGCTGATTACACTCTTGGTAATCTCAGCAGTTGATTCAGCCGAGCTTGTAAGCTCCTTCATAGAAGCAATTCCGGTCTCGATGGATGTCTGGGTTACATTAGTCAGTTTACTGATCTCACCTGCGTTGGTGCTGACTGATGCGATTTTACCGGACAGGTTGTCCATCTGATTCATACAGTCGGTTGCACCGATATCGAGCTTGCCTGCGCCCTCTGCGAAGGTATCTACCACATCCTTAATTACATTACTTGCCTGCTCGAGTCCTTCAGAGCTTGACTGTACATGCTCTGCAGACTCCGTGAGCTCGTGGCTGACATCATTAACCTTGACAATCAGGTTCTTCACATTCTCCACAGTCTCATTGACACTCTCACACAGATTGCCCAGCTCGTCCTTACGAGCCGCCTTAAGATGAACTGTAAGGTCTCCCTTAGCCACCTTCTTAAGCTGTCTTCTGATATATTCGATGGTACCAAACATCTGTCTGGAGATGATCATGCAGATGAGCAGCGACAGCACAATGGCTACCACAGTGATTATCATTGAGAGCATCCTTATCTCAGATGTCTCAGCTAACAGTCTTGCCTGCGGAATCAGAGCTACCACTGCCGAGTCGCCTACAGACAAGGTCTTGTATATGTACAGGTACTCATTACCTTCAATGCTTATTGTTGACGCACCACTCTCCTCACCTGAGGTCATTGAAGCCCTGTAATATTCGCTCTCGGATACATCCATGCCGAGTGCTGCTGCCTCCTCTGTAGCGAAGCATTCCACACCGTCTCTGGTAACTATGGCAACTACGCCGCCTTCGCCGGGATTGAGTGACTGAAGAGCATCTTCTATTACTGTTCTCTTGATATTCAGAATAATGATACAGTTCTTGCTGAACACCTTAACCATTCTTAATGAATAGGTCGAGCTGTCAATTCCCAGAACCTCATCAGACTCTTCATCCACACCGAATACCATCCAGTCATATTCATTGGCTGAAGCTATACCACCCTGGACTGTAGCCTTGTATGCATCAAGTGCATTGCCCTTAAGAGGTGTTGAACTTACTGCGAAGCTGTCATCGTTATTCATGACGAACTGTACACTGGCAAGCTTATCATCCAGTGTACATTGGTTTCTGACCTTATCGTTCAGAGACTTCTGAAGACTTCCATGGTTCTCTTCACTTCCGACTCTTGAAGTATAGGTCTTCATATCCGCGTCGGTAAGGTAGGTCTTGAAGCCTGCCTTCTCACTTGTGACAATCAGTCCCACATACTGCTCAATCATGTCTATGGTCTGCTCACTGGCATCCTGATAATTGTTAATTATCGCGCTTTTACTCTTGTTAAGTGATACCTGGCTGACCACGATAATGCAGATAATGGGAACCAGGAAGCCCAGCAGCATCCTGAAGCGTATACTGCGAAAGAACACCACGTCCTTCTCTTTGACTGTCTTAACACCTGTTCCCTTCGGTTTCGAATTCTTCTGTTTCTTTCCCATACAAACCTCTTAATCTCTAACCCCGGTTGATAATATGTACCAATGTACCTATTTGATATGAGCCTTAACGGCCTCTGCCACAAGGTCTGCCACTCTCGGATCAAATGCCTCAGGCATTATCATATCTTCACAGAGCTCATCATCTGACACAAGACTTGCTATAGCCTCAGCCGCTGCAAGCTTCATCTCCTCTGTTATCTGCTTAGCTCTTCCTTCAAGCGCTCCCTTGAAGATTCCCGGGAAAGCCACTACGTTATTGATCTGATTAGGGAAGTCTGACCTTCCTGTTCCTACGATCCTTGCTCCCGCTGCCTTGGCCTCATCAGGCATAATCTCAGGAATCGGATTGCTCATGGCAAAGATTATCGGATCCTTAGCCATACTTCTTACCATATCCTGTGTTACTGTATTTGGAGCTGACACACCAACGAAGATATCCGCATCCTTCATAACATCTGCTAAACTACCCTTCTCATCATTAGGGTTGGTAAGCTTAAGCATCTCCTGCTTAGACCAGTTAAGTCCTGTTCTATCGGATGCAATAGCACCTGTTCTGTCAACCATAATAATATTTTTGAAGCCGTAGCTAAGCAGTAGCTTGGTGATTGCAACGCCAGCGCTTCCCGCACCGTTAACTATCACCTTACACTCAGCCTTGTCCTTGCCGATAATCTTAAGAGCATTGATGGTTGCTGACAGTACAACGATAGCTGTACCATGCTGGTCATCATGGAATACCGGGATATCCAGTGTCTCCTTAAGTCTCTGCTCAATTTCGAAACATCTCGGTGCTGAGATATCCTCAAGATTGATACCGCCAAAAGTCGGTGCAAGATAAGTCACTGTCTTGATTATCTCTTCAGTGTCCTGTGTATCCAGACAGATGGGTACTGCATTAACTCCACCGAACTCCTTGAAAAGCACTGCCTTGCCTTCCATTACAGGCATTGCAGCCTCGGCTCCGATATTGCCAAGTCCAAGAACCGCACTTCCATCAGAAACAACCGCAATTGTATTAGCCTTCATTGTATATGTGTAAGCCAGTTCCTTGTCCTTAGCTATCGCCTTACAAGGCTCGGCTACACCCGGAGTATATGCAAGAGCCAGGTCTTCTCTTGACTTAACCTTGCTCTTAGCTACTGTTTCTATCTTACCCTGCCACTGCTTATGCAGTTCCATTGCCTTCTCACCTGTTGTCATGTATGTCTCCTCACTTTTATATAGTAGGGCAAAAGTGCCCCTTATTCACACTGTTTCAAATTTTACCATTATTCATCATCTTGCGCAACCGCTTCCCTTTTGATTCTTGCCATATGTTCCCTGATTTTTACCTCATAGCCGTTGCCTGATGGATTATAAAATTCCCTGCCGGTCAGTTCATACGGAAGATACTGTTGCTTTACGTAATTATTGGGATAATCGTGCGCATATTTGTATCCTGTTCCTCTACCCAATTTCTCTGCTCCTTTGTAGTGTGCATCCTGCAGATGAGGGGGAATCTGTAGCGACCCGCTTCTCCTGACCTCATCCAGCGCATCGAAGTATCCGCAGCAGGCATTAGACTTGGGCGCCGTTGCCACATAGCTTGTTGCCTGTGCCAGAGCATACTGTCCTTCCGGCAGTCCCACTCTCTCAACCGTAAGACTGGCTGCAACAGCTATCTGGAGTGCCTGAGGGTCTGCATTACCCACATCCTCCGAAGCACATATCATGATTCTTCTTGCTATGAACTTGGGGTCCTCTCCGGCATATATCATTCTTGCAAGATAATACAGCGCCGCATCGGGATCAGAACCTCTCATACTCTTTATAAAAGCCGATATCGTATCATAATGGCTGTCACCGTTCTTATCGAACCTCACAACCTTTCGCTGTACACAATCCTCTATTACGGACATTGTGATATGGACCGTGCCGTCTGTTTCGGCATCGGTTGTCAGAACCGCAAGCTCTATTGCATTCAGTGCATGCCTCGCATCACCACCGCAGATATCTGCCAATGCCTCCAAGGCCTCATCATCAATCCTGGCCTTATATATACCAAGCCCCTTATCTTCGTCGGTCAGAGCCCTCAAGATAAGTTCCTTGATATCTTTAATGGATAGAGGCTTCAGCTCAAATATCTGCGACCTTGATATCAGAGCTCCGTTTACCTCGAAGAACGGATTCTCTGTAGTCGCACCTATCAGTATAACTGTTCCGTCCTCAACAAAAGGCAAAAGATAATCCTGCTGACCCTTGTTGAACCTGTGAATCTCATCAATAAAGAGAATGGTCTTCTTACCATACATGCCAAGGTTGTCCCTGGCCCTTGATACAACCTCCTCCATCTCCTTCTTACCGGAACTTGTAGCATTAATCTGAACAAAATCACTACTGGTCGTATTGGCTATAACCTTGGCAAGAGTCGTTTTGCCTGTACCCGGCGGTCCGTAGAATATAACCGAACTCAGCTTGTCTGCTTTTATTGCTCTGTATAACAGCTTATCCCTGCCTATGATATGCTTCTGTCCCACAACCTCCTCAATGGTCGTAGGCCGCATCCTGTCTGCTAACGGAGATTCCTTCTTATAGGTCGTCTCCCTCATATAGTCAAATAAATCCATGTATTACTCACTTGCCTATCTGTCAATAATAATCATTTTGGTGAACACCCTGTCGTCCGGAAATATCCCGGTTTACGTTCAATATAGCTTATTTGAACTGATTTAATTCTTTATTGTATCTGTAGCCTACTGCCTTAAGCTTGCTCTCAAGTTCTTCCCTGCACACATCAAGCCCTCTACAGAGACTGTCCAAATCATCATATTCATCCCTAAGCTTAAGGTTAAGAAAGCTGAGTAACATGATCGGATCTGATGGAATCATAGATTTTCCTCTTTTCGCAACTGATTCAAGTCGAAATATTTCTAAATAAGTATACCATAAATACTTACAAAATCGGACAAATAATGATAATATAGACAAGGTTTTTTGATAAAAAGTAATATGCATTATTCGGGAGGAATAGTATCATGATGAAAAAAAGAATTATTATGTCTTTCTTCGGCGTAATACTCAGTGGTATCTGCGTCGGGATCTTCAAGCTCGCCGCCTTCGGTGTAGATCCTTTTCAGGCTTTCATGAGCGGACTGAATACAGCTATTCCGATTTCCTTCGGAACACTGTACATGATAGCCAATATCGTGCTCCTGCTATTCAGTCTCATATTCAACCGCAAGAACATCGGTATTGCAACCTTTATCAACCTGTTCCTGTTAGGATATATCACTCAGTTTACATATGCATTCTTACAGAACATATTCTCTAATCCTAATTTAATTATTAGATCTCTAAGTTTGATAATAGGTGTTGTGGTATTATGCTTTGCCTCAGCCCTGTATATGACAGCTGACCTCGGTGTATCAACCTATGATTCCATAGCAATAACCATGGCTGACAAGTGGCACATCGGTCCCTTCAAATGGATAAGGGTGTCAACCGATGTCTGCTGTGTAATTATAGGTGTTATCCTATTCCTTGTAGGAGGTGGAGTCATTAAGGATATCCCAACATTCGCAGGTATCGGAACAATCTTTACAGCTTTCTTCATGGGTCCCCTTATCGACTTCTTCAATGTCAAGTGTGCCCGACCCATGCTGTATGGTAAGAATAAATAACACAAAAGAGCCCCTGTCCGGGGGCTCTTTTGCATTGTTATCTGTTTTCTATTAGAAATGGTTTGGAATACCTCAAACCTTCTTAACCACCTGAGCTATCAGTTCACCACCTCTTACGTCAATCTCGATTATATCACCTTCAGATACATCTCCTGACAGGATAAGCTTCGCTGACAGCGTCTCAACATATTTGGTCATATATCTCTTAAGCGGTCTTGCACCGTATATCGGGTCATAGCCATGGTCTGCAATGTAGCGCTTAGCCTCATCGCTAAGCCTGATTGTAAGATCTCTGTCTGATAGTCTCTTATTAAGATCATGTGTTATCAAATTGATAATGCCGCCGATATTATCCTTAGTCAGTGGCTTGAACATAATGATCTCGTCCAAACGGTTCAGGAATTCGGGTCTGAAGTGTCCATGCAGGGACTCCATCACCATATTCTCAGCATCAGCCTTGATATTACCGGTCTCATCTATTCCCTCGAGCAGATAATCCGCACCGATATTTGATGTCATGATAAGAATAGTATTCTTGAAATCTACCGTCCTTCCCTGACTGTCAGTGATTCTGCCGTCATCAAGCACCTGTAAAAGTACATTGAATACGTCCGGGTGTGCCTTTTCTATCTCATCAAAGAGCACAACGGAATATGGCTTACGTCTGACAGCCTCTGTCAGCTGACCGCCCTCTTCATATCCAACATATCCCGGAGGCGCTCCGATAAGTCTTGATACGGAGTACTTCTCCATATACTCCGACATATCGATTCGAACCATGTTATTCTCATCATCGAAGAGTGCCGCAGCCAGACTCTTGGCAAGCTCTGTTTTACCTACACCGGTAGGACCAAGGAACAGGAATGAACCAATCGGTTTGGTCGGGTCCTTGATACCTGCCTTGGAACGGATAATAGCTTCTGTTACCTTAGTTACGCCGTCATCCTGACCGATTACCCTCTTATGAAGTTCCTCGTCTAAGTGCAGTGTCTTGCTTCTCTCTGACTCGGTAAGCTTTGCAACAGGTATTCCGGTCCACCTTGATATAATCTTAGCTATCTCCTCTTCTGTTACAGCCTCATGTACCAGAGTCATATCTCTGTTCTTAAGAGCTGCTTCCTCTGTCTCCAGTTGCTTAATAACAGCCGGGAGCTTGCCATATTCCAATTCTCCCGCTTTTTCATAATCACCGTTTCTCTTAGCGAGTTCTATCTCATTCTTCAGACGTTCTCTCTCTTCTCTTAGGTCAGAGAGCTTCTTGGCTGCAGACTTCTCACTGTCGAGCTGCGCTTTTCTGACGCTATACTCATCCTGAAGCTCGGCCAGCTCCCTCTGCAGGTCTGACAGACGTTCCTTAGAGAGATTATCATCCTCCTTCTTAAGGGCTGCCTCTTCAATCTGTAACTGCATAATCTTACGGTTCATCTCATCCATTTCAGCAGGCATGGATTCCATATCCGTCTTTATCAGGGCGCAGGCTTCATCCACGAGGTCTATGGCCTTATCCGGCAGGAATCTGTCGCTTATGTATCTGTTTGATAAAGTTGCAGCGCTGACCAGGGCATTGTCCATGATCTTAACGTGGTGATAGTTCTCATATCTCTCCTTCAGACCACGCAGTATAGAGATTGCATCCTCAACCGTAGGCTCATCTACCTGTACAGGCTGGAACCTACGCTCCAGAGCCGCATCCTTCTCTATATACATCCTATACTCATCAAGAGTGGTGGCACCGATACAGTGCAGTTCACCCCTGGCAAGCATAGGCTTAAGCATATTGCCGGCATCCAATGCACCGTCTGTCTTGCCGGCTCCGACAATTGTATGTAACTCATCGATGAATAGGATTATCTCACCATTGGAATTCTTAACATCCTCAAGTACGGCCTTTAATCTCTCCTCGAATTCTCCTCTGTATTTAGCACCTGCCACAAGAGCTCCCATATCGAGAGAGAATACCTTCTTATTCTTAAGCCCCTCGGGAACATCCTCATTAGCTATACGCTGAGCCAGACCCTCAACTACTGCGGTTTTTCCCACGCCGGGCTCACCTATAAGGACAGGATTGTTCTTGGTCTTCCTTGAAAGGATTCGAATGACATTCCTTATCTCGCTGTCTCGTCCAATGACAGGATCCATCTTTTGCTGTCTGGCCTTCTCTACGAGGTCCTCACCATACTTTTCCAGAGTATCATAGGTTGCCTCAGGATTGTCCGAGGTCACGCGCTGATTGCCACGCACCCCTGACAGAACCTGCAGGAAGCGGTCGCGGGTAATGCCGTATTCGTTGAATATCGCCTTAACCTCTCTGTTGGGGCTTGCGATCATGGTAAGCATCAAATGCTCAACCGACACATATTCATCGCCCATTCTCTTAGCTTCGTCTTCTGCATTAATCAGCACCTTGTTAAGGTCCTGACCTATATGCATCTGACCGCCGGACACCTTCACCCTCTTGGCAATGCCCTGTTCAACTCTCTTAATTAACTCAGACAGCCTGATGTCCATCTTCTCCACAAGTTTCGGAATCAGTCCATCCTCCTGTGTTAAGAGCGCATATAACAGGTGCTCCTGCTCTATTTCCTGATTACCATATTCCATGGCGATCTTCTGGCAGTCATTCACTGCCTCTGTTGACTTCTGTGTGAATTTATTAATCTGCATAAAGTTTCGCCTCCTTATCTTCATTTGCTAATGAATCTTTCTTGATTCGAACTAAGAATATAACGAAAATTAGCACTCGTCAAGTGCGAGTGCTAATAATTTATGATATGTTTATTCTTTTTATACTTTATGCTGTATTTTATGAACGACTCTAAAAAGAAATGCGGAAGATGGGGCGAGCGTCGTCCTGCGGACGACATGCTTGCGAGCCGACCGAGCCGGCAGGCGAGACCTTGAAGCCACGGGCTTCCGGCTGCGGACCAGACGCTCTCCCAACTGAGCTACACTCCCTTGCTCCTACGCTGTTTATGTGGAAACAAATACTCTCTCGCGCGCGGGCTAGCGCACTGTGACGTTCCTCACCCTCGGCAGTTTCTTCGCTGAGGCCTCGGTAAGGAAAACGTCCGGGAGGCTGTTCACCGAGAACACCGCGTTTGTTCTCTCCAGGACCTCCTCCTTCGAGAGTGCGAAGGACAGGTGCCTCTTCTGCACCTTCTCCTCTATCGCGTCCACGACCATGTCGAAGTCCGCCTCCGAGATTTTCTCCACCGCGTTCTTTATCGGGACGCGGGAGTTGTTGCAAACGACGAGCATCTTCTTGAGCGCCAGCGCGTCCGCGAAGTCCATGCAGAACTCCTCGCCCGACAGGGTCTCTCGTTCCACCCTCTCTGCGATTTCCGCAGGCAGGAGCTTTCGCGCGACAGACGCCAGCGAGCGGTTGCACCGCTCCCTTATGTACCTGTTCGCTTCCTCGCTCCCAACAATCGCCTTCTGGTTCCTTATCTTGTACATCGCCGCACCTCCGTCTTTCCTCTGCCCACTATGTGCGAAAGAAAAGTAGCGCACGCACTTCGCGGCGCCCCCTGTTTCTAATTGTCAATAGTATCGTGTACTTTTTTAGCACCCTGCATCGGCTTTAAGCACCCTTTTAAGTTTCTGTGAGAAGGTCTGCCCCTGCTCTTTGAAATGCAAATTGGCAACATAGGTGGTCTTTCCAATAGTTCTGCTGACAACACTTGTCGGATCTGAATGGGTAGTACCCTCAGTTCCGACAATGTTGGTATCTGTTGTAATATTCTTTTCATTTTCCATGATTAAAAATCTCCTTTTCTGAAAATAAAAAAGGTGGCTGCAATATGATTATCATTTTGCATTCCACCTTTTATGATTGAAAATGTGTATTTAATTGATATCAATAGTAAAACTAAATGCGTCTCCCGGTTTTGTAGGTCCACATACGAAAGCATATGTAAATGCATTATTTATATTTGTAGCATTATAATTACTTCTTCTTGCCACTCCCCTATGTTCAACAATTTCATTCGGCAATTCCATATTTATTCCAATGATTTCATTTATTATACGATTATACTCAACTATTCTAGTTTGCAATGTTCTGCCATCGGTATTTGTTATAGTGTCAAACGCCCCATCTTTTCCATCACAATTCAAACCTCTTTGGAAAAATTCTCCAATGCTATTTTTATATTGTCTGTTGAGATTTCTGCTACAACTATTTTTATACTGTATCAATCTACGAATCATTTCAGAATTATACTGACTAAGTATTCTCCACCATTCATTTGCATTATTCTCATATGGTCCTAGTGATGAATACAGTGCATCATCTGCTCTCAATATAATCTGCCCAGGGCATGTATTATATCTCTGAAAATCGCTCCCAGTTATAGTATATGTTCTTGTAAGGTCATTAAACTCGACCTCGATACCATCCTCTTTCATTAAAGCAATCAAAAAATGAACTGTTCCAAATGGATATTTCCTATAATAATTAGCATTCTCTCCCAAATCGCCAATAAAGGTTCTTCTGCTCACATTAAGATTAGGATTTAATTTTGTACCATAAGCCAACAACCGATTTATGTGATTATTGTCATACGCAACAATGTGTTGGTCTATACAATAAGTCTCTGGGGAATTTATAAAAATATCAATATAAACTGGTATTCGCACAGATTCGATATCGGGTGTAAGCCATATAGATTCCTTGCTGTTACTAAAGCCAACTATTTCACAGTCATAGTATTTTTGTAAAATCATACCAGATAAAAAACCATCAATATCTGAATTTATTACAATTTTCTTCGTACCAGCTCTGTTGAAAAATTCACTCAATCGCATATGCATATCTCCTTGTCTAATTTATACCAGAAAGCATTATAATAATCAGCTCCAATTAAGTTATTCAATTGATATATTTTTTCTCTTTGATACTGATTTTTCTTGTTTTTCTCTGGCACTTCTCTCATTATGTAGTAGCCTTTCAAGGTCTCCCTTGTTATGCTCCAGAACCTCAACGGATGCAAGACGGAAAACAGTTTCTGAATAAGGTTGCTTGGTTGCTCCAAGTTTCTGCTCAATCTCTGCAAGTTCTTTCTTCCATGCTGTTGGTGTTATCTTCTTATCTGGCTCAACAATCATTGCCTTTAATTGTTTCCGGTACTCATCATAATAAATAAGTTCCGGCATATGCTTTCTCTCGTACATTTTTCTTGCTCTTCCAGATAAAGACCATTGTTCTTTATGGTTCTTGATATATGGCTCATACTTTTTATATAAATCAAGTAAACCTTCAAGATATTCCTGCCTATCGTATAAGATTGCTCTTTCAGAAGTGATAGCATCATATTTCTGTTCTTCAGTTTGCTTAAATTCCTTCATCCCTTCAAAGGTAGTAAGTCCCATATTATTAACGAATTGCTCCATCTTTTCTTTGCTCTGCATATCAGCACGATTGGATATTAAACGAAGATATTTAGTACCAATGATTGGCAATGATAATCTTTCATTTTTACGCTTTGCCACCTCATGAATCATATCAAGGATTTCATTCTTAATTGCTCCTGCAATCTGTTTTGCTCCCATAGAAGCAAATGCCTTGGCTGAGATAATTGTTTTCGTTGCTTCTTTTATCATTGCTGTAGCCTGCATGATGATAGCATTCTTCTCAATAATTGAACGATTGATGTTGCCACGAATAGTATGAATGCCGGCTCGTTCCATAGCACTTGCTTTCTCTCCAAGATGGATTTGTGGAACGATATCAAGACCTTGGTCTTTGAAGGAACGATGCTCCCAAAAGTTCTCTGTCATTCCCATTTTCTCATTAACAGAATTGATGGTCTCAGTTAGGTCGATGCGCCATTTCTTTGCATTGTCTTTACTACTCCAATCATTGGTGGAAATGGTCTGGCACTTCCATTGTTTACGATTTTGTTTATCAACCTTTTGCTGACCGGTCATTTTATCAATGAGTGGAATGCGTTCTCCGTTCTCATCAGTAAGATATACCTTCTTCTGTTTAGGCATCCACTTGCCCTCTTCATCAATGCCACGAAGAGTTATGAGCATATGGCAATGCAAGTTCCTCTGCCCTTCCTTATTTTCTGAATCATGGATGGCAAATTGAACGCACATACCCTTATCAGTAAAGTTGCGTTTTATATAATCTCGCATTACCTCAGTTGCCAGTTCATAGCTCCATTCATTAGGTAACTCCACTCTAAAGGTTCTTGCTAATTGGGCATTGGAACTCTTCTCTGCATTTTCAACAGCGTTCCACAAGAATTTAGGGTCTAAATATTCTGCCGGTGCGTTCTCTGGAAGCATAACTTCTGTATGCACCAAGTCCTCAACATACTTTGGATAATAGGTCTGTCCATCATACTCGCAATACATCTTCTCTCTGCTGATATAGGATGATTGCTCAACAGCAGAATGTCCACCATGACAGTTTGCACTCCTGCCACATATCTGCGCTCTGGTACTGATATTCTTAACAGCCATCCTGCCACCACCTCTCTGTCGTTGCGATAGCACACGAAACTGTCGAAGCACCACCGACAGACTTTGTGGATGTGATAGGTCTGGTTTTTAGACCTATCGCAAACGCAAAGTACACAAAAGGGTAGCGAAGTGAAGGGGAAAGGTCATTTCCCCTTATGACTATCGAAGATAGGCATTCTGCTCCATGCAATGGTCTCCGAAGGACGCACATACTACCTCTGGTAGTATATCTGTGCGCACCGAGAAAATCTCGGTGAAGAAGGCTACTCATTTCCACCCTCGCCATCATCCTCAGCTTCAGTATCAATTTTTTGCTCTGTTGCCGGTCTTTCTGATATGACTTTCTGAACCATATTTCTTGTATCTCTCTGCTTCATTCCACAAGCAACAATTCTTGTGATTTCCTCTTCTGAAAAGTCCATAAAGTCAAGTTCCATATCCTCACGAAGATACTTTGCAACAAGTCCACCCATCATAAACTTTCTTGAGTTTTCCTCGGCTCGCTTTTCTTTCTGTGCCTTTCGTTTTGCTTCTGCAAGTTTCTTCTTTGCTCGATTAACTTCCTGCTCTGCTTTCTTGATTTCTTCTTCTGTTGTCATGTTTTTAATTTCCTTTCTTGATTTTATATTTGCAAATAAAAAAGGTAGCAAGTTTTCTGTTAAGATCACTTGCTACCTTTTGGCGCACATTATTAAATTACTTTATACAGACTTCCATACACCTCTTGTCTCACTAGTAATTAGTTTTTTGTTTTTCAAAGAGGTTCTTGCCCATCTTAATCTGTAATCAATCAACATTGTCAATCCATCTGAATTCTCAAATTCAAGAACTTCATCAGATAACTTTAGTTTTTTTACAATGTAATCTTTTATCTCTGTAGTGGTTGCTGTACCACCATGTTCCTTAATTGCATTTACTGTTTCAGTTTCTAACTGCTCTCCAGTTGGAAAACCTTTAGGTAAATCAAATCTTTCTCCCATGATATATCTCCTTAATTCTTAAACAAGGCTTCAGCTGCTCGTCTTATAACTTCAACATTAACTGAATTTCCAAACTGTTTATATGCTTGTTGTCTATTGTCATCCGGAATAAATGGTTTAATCTCATCATCTACCGGAAAACTTTGCAATCTAGCTGCTTCTTCAACTGTTAATCTTCTACGATATTTTCCAATAATTGGAATTTGCACCATAGCAACCAAAGCCTGGAAATTGTTTGGCTTTTTTATTCTAATACCAGAAGGTCTGAACTGTATTACACCATCCCATATACTTGCTATATCAGTTCCACATTGCCATTCCATCTTGTGATGCGTTTTTGTGAACTTTTTAAGGTTATTATATTTCTTTAACCATCCATCAATGAACTCTTTATTGTCTTCATAGAGTTTTACATTTTTCTTAATAAATCCTGCTTTCCAATCTGGCAAACCATCATAAGTTCCCTTGTATTTGAAATAATCAGCCCAAACCGGAAATCCAATCACTTTAAGATTTATGCCTTGGTAAAATTCATCCCATGCCTGAAGAACCATTTCCTCATATTCAGAAATGTAATAACTCTTATCCACTTCCCTCTCTTCAAGAACTGAATATATTGAGTTATCCTCTTTCGCATTTAATTTACCTAAATCTATATTTAATGGTTCATCAATATTATCTGGGTCATATTTACCAAGTATTATTACTCTTTCTCGAATCTGAGGTATTCCAAAGAAATGTGGACTTAATATCAATGGTTCTGCTGTTGTTCTATATCCTAACTCACGCAAACTTTCTTGAATAATTCTCCATGTATTGCCATTATCATGAGACACTAGATTTCTAACATTTTCAAGAACGATATATGGTGTATGATGATGCTTAAGAATACGAACTATTTCAAAAAACAAAGTACCTCTTGTCTTATCCTCAAGTCCTTGTTGCTTTCCTGCTTTACTAAATGCTTGGCATGGGAATCCTGCACATAATACATCAAATGCCGGTAATTCTTCTTCTTTAACATCACGAATGTTAATATCAGAACTCATCCCATAATTTCTTTCATACTGTGCATTACAGAATTTGTCTATTTCAGATGCAAATACACATTCTCCACCTAATTGCTCCATGGCTTGATGAAAACCACCGATTCCAGAGAATAAATCTATAAACTTAAACTGTTCCATATACTACCTCGTTATTTTATAAAGTCATTTCTTCCACTATGAAATGCTGTAAATTATCTTGTTCAATCATTATCTTCGGTGCTCTCGGCTTACCATTACTGTTAATTCCCTGCTTGAATTTTGTAAGGAATTCTCTATTAGCAAAATTTATATCCAGAATATAAACTCTTTTAAGCCTTACATTATTTTTCATTCGAGAAGAATAACTCATAAGATTCGGCTTATGCTGTGCCGTATTCCAGAATTTTGTAACTTCATAATCATGAAGGCTATCCTTTTCTGTGGAATGTTCGCACACAATATAATAAACATGGCTTTTTTCATCCTGCCCATTTATAATTCCAAAAATGGTATCCCAATCATTACCTTGAATTCCTCTCGATTCTTCACTATGTGCTTTCAAATCTCCATAAGATTCAATAGTTGGGAAGAATAAATCTAAATCAATTCCACCATCCTTCTTGTCCTGTGCATAAGTAATCAGATAGTGAAGTTTATTATCTGTTAGATATTTCTCAAATTCATATTCCAAGAAAAAGCCTACCCATTCTGGCTGATACTTGTTTCTGTAATTTGTTGCAATCATTTTCTTGTAGCATTCTATTCCATGCCACTCCTTTTCCTCATCCTCAAAGAAATCCTTAATTTTAGGCACAATTTTACTTCTGAATGCTTCAGCATATGTAAGCATTCGCTCTTCCAATCTTTTGTCTGGCTTTGGTGCTTGTTCCATAAATGGAATCACCGGTTTCTTCGAATCGATTTCTGGTTTAATATAATCAACAGAAGGTGCTTTCAGTTCTACAGTTGATTTTGTTTCAATTACTTCTGGTTTAGGTGTTTCTACTACTACTTGTTCTTCTTCAACTTCAAAGAGTTCATCCAAATACACATTGACAATATCTGGTCTTATCGCTGTTACCGTATTACCAAAGTAATCTATCTTCTGAAAATATCCATCTTCTGTTGCAGCTGCCAAGTCACTTACATAAATATGCGCAGAGGAATTGTGTGCCTTTTTGTCAATATAAGTATCAATCTTAAAATCGACAAAAATGGTATTATTCCCACAACTATAAATACCCATTAAAATTGGTTCTGCATTAAGTGATAATGCAATTCTATAAAAATCATATAAATCATCGGAAATCTGTATTCTCTTCTTAAAATGAGGATGGGGATTTCCTAAATAAGTTACATTTTTACATCGAATAGCAAATTTATGTCCCTTATGCTCTCCTAAAATAATTCTCTGGTCTTGTGATGCTTTATGAATTTTAGGAAAATACCTCGATATTCTGTCATATATCTCCGATGGCGATAAACTTTCGTCATAAGCATCAATCAAATATCCTTCTTTTGTTACTTGCTCTACTAAAACATTGCCTTTTTTCATTCGCCCACCTCATTCTGCGAAGCATTAGCACTTCGCCCACTTTTTATCCATTCATCGAGTTCGGACTTCTTGAATTTCCACAATTTTCCCACTTTATTTGCAGGTATATTGCCCTTTTTAATCCAATTTCTGATGGTATCTTTATTAACATCAAGATATTGAGCTGCCTGCTCTATTCCAATCCATCCATCATTCATATTTTCGCCCATGCTTTTTACCTCACATAACAAAAAATCTGCTTTTACATTTTAATATATTTTTAGGGTATTTACAATGATTTTCATATGATTTGATATGAATTAGTGGTTATTATTTATTTTCATCATAAGCGTTTTTTTATGCTCTCTCTGCTCCTCTGATAACTTCCTTGGCTTACGATAAGTAACGGATGATTTAGGCATTTCATAGGTTTTGTCGATATCTGTATAGCCTATGCACCGATAGACCTCTGGGAACTAGATAACTAACGCATCAAGTCTTCTCATAACAGCAGGATCACGAGTATAAACTGTTGCCATCTCTTCTCCGGCATTAAAGTTTATAATCGTTTCCTGCTCATATCTACTCAGTTTCATCTGTGATACCTAAATGTGCTTTTAATTGCTTTGATATTTTCTCTTGCACTATTGCAATGATTTCTTCAAGTTCCTCATTGGATATCATTGGATGGTTAAATACGCTTATCTCAATGCTCGTTGGAAGGATATCAACCAATCCATCCATCATATCTGACATAAGCCTTTTGAAGCCATACATTGATAATGCCAAACGAAGGCGCTCTCCCTCGTTTCCAAGGATGAAATCATCGCTAAGCACATATACATCTACGATAAATCTAAATTCTTTGTCATATCGGCATAAATCAGCCAATTCCGGCACTCTCCACTTGTTATTGTCCATAAATTCTCCTTTCTGCCTTTCTGCCTGCCGGCTCTATTCGTGCGCACGCGCGCGTTGATGAACGATGGATGGGATAGGATAACGGCAGGATCGGCGGTATAAACTGTTGCCATCTACTCATCAGTATTGAAATTGATGATTGTTTCCATCTCATACCGTGAAAGCTTACTCATAATCACGTCCTTTTTTTAACTTTCGACTACCGTAAGCAGCCTTCTGAGGGAGTTTCTGAGCCTCCCCTGGACTCGCTCATTCAAGAACCATGTGCCTCTTGTGTACGGCCTCCACGGTGCAGAAGTACCCGAACACCACGAGCGACGCAGTGTAAAGCAGCACCTTCATCGCCAGGTTCGACGGATCGTAGTGGAAGTTGTCGACGAACTTCTGGGACTTCTCTATCATCGGAGTGAACACCACCCAGAAAATCAGCGCGCACACGACTCTGTAGGAAATGGCAACCCACAGAAATTTGAAACGTCTTGTGGCTAAAAAAATAAGAACGCAGCACACCAGGTAGCCTGTGACGTTCGTTGCAACCTTGGACATGCTCGTGAACGTCTTCAGCGCGACGGCCGCGATGTATCCTCCGCCGTATGCGGAGAGACCAATCAATAGCAGGTCGAATCCTTCGCAAAAGTTTCTGAACAGGCGGTACAGTACGAAGCGCACAAGGTACAGGATGGCCATGACGAGCACCAACTGGACCCCAAAAACCATCACCGGCCTAACTCCGGTTGCAACTTCCAACACAATATTTCCCATACGCGCCTCCTTTCCAAGCAACAACATTTTCAACGGCTTGACCCCGGGTCAACAGCCCGGCGCTTATTTCACCCTATATGTGCGAAAGAAAAGTCGCGCAGCTTCTGAAAACACAAAAAAGCCGCGTCGCCATCTCCGGTCCCGCGGCCTGTTTAAAAAGTAGAGGAGAGATACTTGAGAAACACGGTTTTCATGTGTGATAATTTTTTCTACTTCATCGAGACCGCCGCCAGCGCCCGTCCGCGATGTCCTTGTAGGCTAGCTAAATCGGCAGCGGAATGAAGTGCCCGACCTTCGCCATCTGCTTGCTGGCCGCGTTGTAGTACGTCATGTCGGCGCGCGGTTTTGGCTCCTCTCCCCTCACCACGCAGAGAATATGCTTCGCGTACTTTTCGCACGCCTGCGGGGTCAAAAACGCCGCGGTGTTGTTGTGCCTGTTCTCCATCAGGAGGAGGAACGCCCTGTAGTCTGTTTCGACCGTGCTGAGGTAGGTTGCTTTTTCCATTTCGATACTCCTTTCTCCTTCGCTCTGGGCCGAATGTGGGAAAGGGGTACGAAAAATGGAAAAGCCCGGACAAACGCCGGGCTTTTTCATTCGTTTTTGTTTTTTGGGGACGCAACGCTTCTCTAATGCTGTGGGGCGCGCGGATTTCTCCAAAGGAGTACCCCGTCCTCCCCCTCCGCCTCGGGGAAGTACACGTCCACGCATACGTCGCTGGGCTCGTCCCCGTAGAGCCCCACCCTCGCGAACTCGCGTCCAAGGTCCAGCGGAGACTTGACCTTTGCTTCCGGAAGGAACGTGAGGAGAAATATCATGAACCCGCTGTACGCAGAGTCCGAAATGTACACCTCTTCGACGTTCTCCATGAACATCTCGCTGGAACTAATTGCTGCTCTTGCTGCTTCAACGTCGTAGGCGTCGACCCTGTTGTTTATTTTCATGGCGGCTCCTTTCTGCACACTAAATGATAAACTACTTTTCTTACGCGCACAATATGTGCGCAAAGAAAGCCGCGCGGGCACCTAGTTGCCCACGTGCGCGGCAACAAGCGCGTCCTCGACCTCCTCTCCGCGCGACTCAAGCGCTTCGTAAATGCGATGCTCTTCTTCTGGAGTCCCTATGCGGCGCTCCGCCGCCGCGTAGACCAAAATTGCCGCGGCTGCAACCGCCACGACATGAACCGTGAACAAAACCTTTCTTTTTAACATGCGCCCTCCCTCCGTACTACGCTCCCGGCCCCTTCCCTCGCACTATCAACATTTTTTTCGCAAAATATGTGTAAAAAAACGGCTATTTTGCGGCGCCCGGCTACCTTTCATTTCCCATCTCTTCTTCCCCTTCGCAAACGTACGAGAGCGGCACGCTGTGGTCGTACATGTACTTGCGGAGCACCTCGTAGAACTCCTCCTGGCAGGACTCAAGAAAGACCGCCAGCGCGGATTCGCTCGCGGTCTCCTGGTAGGAGCGAAGCGCGGCCCTGTACTCCTTCTTCTTCTCGTCGCTGATAATTACCGGCGCGGCCCCCTGCGCGAAGGCTTCCTTGAAAAGGACCATCCTCCCCGTCCTTCCGTTGCCGTCCTGGAAGGGGTGTATCGTCTCGTACCTGCAGTGGAAGAGCGCGATGTTTTCAACTGGGGAGCCCGAAAACGAGCCGTAGTCGGCAAGCAGCTCGGCCATGTCCCTCGCCACGTTCACCGGAGAGGACGTCGTTATCCCCGCCACGGTGTTCTCCTTCGACTTGTACTCCCCGGGCCTGTACCCGTTGGAGATGAACTCGAACACCCCGCACTGCAGGTCGTAATGGTACCTCTTTATTGTGTCCTCGGCAAGCGGGGAGTAGAATCCCCTCATTGCGTTGTTGAACATCACGAAGTGCCCCCTCATCTCCTCGACGTCCTTCGGGCGGCACTCTCCGTCCGGAACTATGCCGGTCTCGAAGAACAGCGTCGCGTCGTCGACTGTCATTCGGTTGCCCTCGATCTTGTTTGAGTTGTACGCGAGTTTCACCTGCGTGCACTTGTAGATTCCGCCGGTGTCCTTCCTCGCCGCCTCCTCGAGGATCTGGGCATGGTACGCCCGGTTGAGTTCCTCCACGTCCTCGCGGGTCAGGGCGCAAAAGTCCTTCATGAGAATCGAGTTCACTCTCGACGCGCTGACCGTGGGAGTGTGCCCAATGAGAACGGGAGCGCCGCGCCTTACAACGACGTTCCTCTCCAGCGCGCTCTCTATGAGCCCGTAGATGTACTCTGGGGGCTTCCTCTCCCCCTTCTCCCACTGCTGCAGCGACCTCATCGGTATCCCGGTCACCACGCTGAGCTGCCTGTTGTTTACGGAGTACTTCTCCTTGATTTCCCTTATGTTCACTGTTCGCTCCTTTCAAATTAAAACGAACGCTGTTCGTTTATAATCGCATTGTAGCGCTGAACGCGGCGCGTGTCCACGAACAATGTGTGCACGAATGAGAAAAACGTCGCAAACGCAAAAGGAGGCCGCGCGGTGGCGGCCTCCAGCTCCGCGTCGTCAATGTCAAAGAAAAGTCGCGCATCACCTTGGCGGCAAAAAAAGAGGGCCGGCCCTCCAATGGTCCGGTTCCCTAGCTGCTCTGGCGCTTCTCTGCCTCGGCGCATTCCCTCTCGAGTTCGCTGAGGTTCACTTCCTCGTCGGCTGGAGCCGCCAGCGCTATGAGCGCGGGTTCGAATTTTCCGCAGAACTCGTCGAGAAACTCCCTTGTCTTTTCATTTCTGCTGTTTTCCATGGCCTTCTCCTTTCGGTGCTTTCCTATGGTGCCTATGTGCGAAAGAAAAGTCGCGCGGCCCCACTACAATTCTAGCACCCCCGGTCAGGCTAGTCCAGCTCGACGTCGTCGTGGTCCTCCTCCTTTTCGGCATCGTCCAGATCGGCGCGGACTCGTACACTCCGACCCGCAGCCACGGCACCTGCGGGGACTCCTCTGCCCTCTTCTTTTCAAAAATGCGGCAAAGCCACGCGCCTACCATAGCCCCTCCAGCGCCAGTGCAAGAAGTGCGGCGCCCTTTCCAACCGCGCGGCTGCCCTTCCTTGGCGTTCTTATTCCCGAATACGTCGGAAGACTTCTTTTCATTTCCTTTCCTCCTGGCGCCTGCCGTGTGCGTCACTATTTATTTGTGAAATTACAAAGGCCAGAGCCGTTTGCGACGCAGCTGCCCGACCGAAAATTTGCACATAAAAAAGGCGCCTGCCCGCCAATGTCAAAAAATAAACATAAAAATACCACTGTTAGAAATTCTTGAAAATCGAGCAGTGGTATTTTTATTTAACATTTGTTTACATTTCAATATCGAAATCTTTTTCGTGTTTGTCAACCTCTTTGGCTTTCTTTATTTTTTCATTTATATCTTGCATAGTACACCTTCATTGCATATATCAATCAATAACGGACTTGTATCTTTGTTTTCTAAATAGTATTTCTCAGAAAAACAAAGAATGTTAATAACAACTCCATACTTTCCTAACAGCTCACTGCACATGGAGTCAACAAGCAAGTTAATCTCCAATTCTGAAATTAAACCTGTCTTATATATTAGGCACAAATCAATATCAGATTCAGAAGTTGCTGTCCCTTTAATATATGAACCAAACAGAGTCAAAGACAATATTGTGTCATTTCCTATTTCACTTAATAAGTTTCTTATCAACGGTTCAATAATTTCTAATATCGAAAACGACCCTTTTTCATTTTTGATATTTATTGTATTTAACATTAAGTCTTGATTATTCATTTCTTTTCTCTTTCTCTATATGTAAATTACTCTCCGGAACGTGCTACAGTGCACCTCTATAGACACAATGCATCACGTACTTTGTTTTAGTCAAGTTAGTTGAAATATGAGCGTAGTACGTTCCTTCAACAGGAAAAGAAATATCGTATATGTACTTTGCACGTTTATCTGTTTCTTGTTGGTCTGGAACTTTTATCTTTATATATATGTAAAATAATACACCCGCCGAAGACTATACGCCTACGACAGGTGCTCTTTCTTTTGCAAACGCTTAACTTAATTGGCGTCTTGAGATTTGAGTTTTCAAAAAATTTTGTACTTTGAATTTACCCTAACATAATACCATTGGCCTGCCCGCAGGTGCCTTTCGGCTCTATACCAAGTTTTGGCGCTCCAGCGCCATTTTCACTATCTCGGATGCCTCGGCGAGCGCGGGCTCCTCTTCCGGCGACAGACGTACCGGGCCCCGCACCCTGTGACCTCGTAGACCCTGAACGACGAACCGGGACCTTTGCTGCCCCGACCGCCGTGGGGCTGAGTGGAGGCTCCCCGAATACGAGCCTCCACTTCCCCTATCCTGTTTTTGTACGAGCTCGCCACCTCGCGCAGCTCTTTGGCGTTTTTTCATAGCCTTCCCTCCGCACTCAGATTCTCCTGCCTATGTGCAAAATTATTTTTGTGGGGCGCCTCGCCCTGCAGTATCCGCACCCTCCTTTCGTCGGTGAGCGTTGGGAACACCCTGCAAACGACCGGGCGCCTCCCCCTTTGGATAACCACGACCTCGTCGGCCGGCATCGTGAGCACCCTCGAGATCGGCACGTCAAGCCTCGAGGCAACCTCCCTCGCGGTGTCGTCGCTGTTCGTGCTGCCTATGTACACCGCAGTGTCGCAGTTGTCCCATATTATCGAGGCCCCCACTTCACCGTACATCGCCGCCAGCTGGCGCCTGCTCTGTATAAGGAGGGACACCGAGACCCCCGCCGACCTCATGACCGAAATCGTCCCCGGGAAGCTCGCGATTTTGGCCCCGACCGCGAAATCATCGCAGATTACGTGGACCGGAACTGGGACCGCGTAGCCTGGGGACGCCTCCGCGAGTTCGAACAGGCTCTTGAATATTCCCCCGTACATGAGCTGGCAGAACGAGTGCGCGGCGAGGTTCACCGGGGAGGTTATTATGAAAAGTGCGGTCTTCTTTACACCGAGCGACGACGGGTCGAACAGCCTCTCCGACGCGCACACGTCCTTTACCGACCTCGTGAACATCTTCGAGAGCGCCACCGACAGCGTCGAGTACACGCAGCTCACCGTCTTGTAGGCCAGCCCCTTCACGGACCTCCACTTCGCCGCGGCCTCCGAGCACGGATCCTTCATCTCCAGGGCCTCGAAGAGATGGTCGAGCGTAGACTCGGAGACGCCGCCCCTCCCGTCCCTGAACGAGAGTTCCTCGAAAAGGTCAATCGCGTCGCTGATGGACGCCGGGGGCAGCGAGGCGTCTACCCTCCTCATCTCAAGCGAGGCGAGCAGCAGGGCCTCAAGTAGCACCGCAGCGCTGTTGGACCAGTATGGGTCCTGCTCGTGCTCCGCGTTCGCCTGGACGACCTCCCTTGCGAGGTCCGAGACGTCCTCAGCGTTTCTCACCATCGCCAACGGGTCGTAGCCCCACTGGCTCGCCGAGGGCTCCGCCAGGTCCACAACCGCGACCTCGTAGCCCCTCCTCTCGTACTCCTCGGCGTAGCGGTCCGCGAGCACCCTCTTGGACATCGAGACGACCACGCTGCACTCCGAAAAGGACAGGAGATTCGCCTCCGTATAGGCGGTCGTTTTTCCGGCGCCCGTCGCGCCGACGACCACGACGTTGTTGTTGAGCCTCGTCGCCGAGATGTCCATCGGGCGAGACACCCTGTCCCCGAACACTAGCTCGTCCACCATCTTTCTCATATCCTCCATAGCGCCACCTCCTCTCCTGCAAGCGCCACCGACAGGTCCGCGACCTCGTCGGCAAGACCGAACTTTACCGCCTCCGCCGCCGTGAAGAAGGTGTCGTGCTTCGTCGCTCTCTCCACCTCCCTGAGGCTCCTCCCTGTGTTCTTTTTGAGTATCGAGTTGAGCCGGGCCTTCGCCTCCCTGAGCTCACCAGAAAGAACCTCCACGTCGTCCGAGGAACCCCCTGGCATCTGCCTTATCAGCGGCTGGTGGACCATCGCCTTCGAGCTCGGGGTCATGAGCCTGCGAGAGCCGCTCGAGAGCACGACCGCGGCCATCGAGTACGCGCGCCCCACGCACGCCGTCGTGACCGGCGCCCCGCACCCCGACACCGCGTCGCAAATTACCAGGCCCGCGTCGACCGAGCCCCCGGGGGAATCTATCGCCAGCACAATCGGGCGGGCCGACTCCGCAGCGAGGTGCGAAATCTTCCTCACAACGCCGTTGGCCACCTCCGGAGTTATCTCCTCGTCGAGCCAGACGATTCTCCGCCTCATCTCCATGGCCTCTAGCGGCACTGCCTGCGCCTGACCAGAACCCTCGTAAAACACTGCGCTCTGATACTTCATATCCTCTCCTCCTATCCCTGCAACGTCCTCTCACCGCAGATGTGTCGAGCAAAATTCGCGCGGGCGCTCGCGCATTGAAAAGTTCCCAGCTATTTGCGGTGCCTGAACTTGCGGAGCGCCTGCGCTTGCAAACGGGATGTGGGAAATAAAAAAATCCTGGTCTATTCGCGTGCGGCTTCTTCCGCCAGCGCGTCTTAGAAATCCGCCGCGCGGCTCGTCTCCTTCACTATGTAGAGGCCGTCGACCTCGGCGCTTGGCGAGGACACCGCGGGCACTGCTCTGAACCTGCTGACGAACTTCTCAGCGAACTCGTCATCGACGTCGCACCACGAGAGGACCTCCTCTATGACGCCGACGGTCAGCCTCCTGTCCGGGGCCGCACCCGACATGCCCAGCAACGCCTCCGACACGAGATCCACCCTCGCCGAGGGCGTTATTGCGCGCCTCGTAGTATTCTTTCAGGTCGTCGAACCCCACGGACCTTCAGCCTTTTCTTTTGAGTTCGAGCAGGAGTTCGTTTGGTGTTTTTTCATTTTTGTACTTCATAGCGCCCTCCACAAACTGAGACGTGATTTTCTTTTCGCAATGTGTGAAGCGTGGCGCGAACTGTCGCACGCGGCCACGACGACGGGTTTTGCGGCCCGTCTCGCATTTTGTTGTACGCTGGCGGCGCTGGGCCACGCGGCCCCAAACTGCGTCCAAGATGCGTCCGCTGTGATTTTCTCGTGTCTGCTCTCCAGGGTAATCCTCGCCCCCCCCTCTTTCCCAAGTTGAGAAAAAATGTGCATAAAAAATACCACCCTAACGATTATTCAAATCAAAAGGGTGGTGTTTTAACAAAGTTGGCAGGTGACAATCTGCATCTCTTTAAAGACCACAAGGGTGTGACGGTTGCCTGTTCCGTCCTCAACTTTGTTATTATTATATTCAATTTTCTCTTCCTCAGGGGTTATAAGAAGTAATAATTTTCTCTTAAAAAAAGTAATTCTTCGAGTGATAATTTATCAAATGGATTTGGTATGTCATCTCTTTCGTGAGCTTCTCCAAAGTCGTTTGTATTATATTCTCTAATATCAAATCCAAGTTTATTCGTTATTTGTTGCAACATCTCTTTGCTTTTGTGGTCTTCCATTCCAAAGCGCCTCCTTTAATATCACCACTGCGTCAACTAAGATTCCATTTCTTTTGTTGTAAGATGATATTTGTTAATTATCATTTGCTCAAATTCATTGTCTAACTCCGTTTGTACAAATGGATTTTCGTTTTCTTCATAAGGAGCTGATGTTTCATCCATCACAAAGCGTAAATTATCAATAGAATACATAAAATCCTCCGTTATTATTTTTCTACCCCCAAGAAGCAACTGTATGAGCTGGAAGAGGTTTTCCGTCTCGTAACATTGAATGTAAGCCCTCAATAGCGGGTACCTTATATTCTACCATACTTTAATGCGATAATAACTCCGAATGGTTTCGCGTTTTTGTACGATTTGCGCGATTTGTACTAAAGGAGGTATCATCATGCAACCAACAGAAAAATTGAATCAGGCTAATCTTGCCAAATGGGCACAGATTATCAGCGAGCAGAAATCAAGCTCCCTTACCATCAGGGACTGGTGCCTGCAAAACAACATTTCCTATCACGCCTACAACTATTGGAAACACAAGCTTAAGGAATCTTATATCGATTCTGTTCTTCCTGATATTGTTCCAATTGTTAATCAGGCCCCTTCTCCACTTTTGCGCGAATCGCGCGATTCTAACGAAACAGGCAAAACGCTCAACTCTATAAGCATCACCGCTGATGGCATTAGAATCGAGGTCGATTCATCCATATCTGACCAGAGACTGATAAGTCTCATTAAGGCGGTGCGATATGCTTAACGATGCAGTACCTTCCAATTTTGCAGGAATCTACCTTGTGTGCGGCTATACTGACTTGCGCTATGGTATTGATTCACTTGCATCAATAATAGAACGCAGGTATAAGGTGAATCTGTTTGTTCCAAACACGTTGTTTCTCTTCTGTGGCAGATCTTCCAAAAAGATTAAGGGACTCCTATGGGAAGGAGATGGTTTTCTGCTTCTTTACAAACGTGTAGAACAGGGGCATTTCTCATGGCCACGTAATTCATCCGAGTTACGTTTAATGTCTCCCGAGCAGTTCAGATGGCTCATGCAGGGCTTTTCAATTGATCCTGTAATTCGTAATGTAACCCCTGCATACTCTGCCTGATTTGTGCAAAACAGAGAAATTTTCTTACCCGTTTTCAACGTATTATTCGGTGTCATTCCGGTCTTATACAGCCTCATATCCACTGTCGGATTGCTCTGTATCGGGCAAAATGGCACCGTTTCTTTTTTGTCAAAGGCTGATATCCAAAGCTTAATACCGGGAGCTTTCAAGCCCTTATCTTTATAGGCATTTTGACGAATATCTCCGTCCTTCGTTTCCTCTCAAATCCCCATTTTATGCGCTTTTCTGATATAATTACTTATAGGAGAAAGGCATCTATGAACCAGTTATCAGACGCACAACTTAATAGTCTTAACAAGGATGCTTTAGTCATTCTGGTTTCCTCAATGCAGTCACAGATACAATCTCTTAAGGACCAGCTTGATTACGCCAACGCGCAGCTTGCTGATACATCTAAGCAGATTGAACTTCTTACCGAACAGATAAGGATCATGAACCAGCGTCAGTTTGGCAGAAAGAGTGAAAAGGCTTCTGATGAGTTTGATGGCCAGATGACCATATTTGACTTCTTTAACGAAGCCGAATTCCGTTTAGAACTCCCATCAGTCGAGCCTCAGATTGAAGAGATTGTCATTCACTCGTATCGCCGTAAAAAGACTGTTGGCAAACGTGAAGAAACGCTTGAGGGACTTCCCACAAGGATTTTCCACCATACCCTGTCTAAAGAAGAATTAAGCGAAATGTTCCCCGAAGGATACAAGGAGCTTCCCGAACAGGTGTATAAAAGATTAAGCATTATCCCTGAGACATTTATAGCCGATGAGCACCATGTTCACGTTTATGCTTCAAAGAAGAATACCGGAAAGATTGTACGGGCTAACCGTCCCAAAGATCTTTTCAGGGATTCCATTGCCACTCCTTCTTTACTTGCTGCAGTAATGAATGCCAAGTATGCAAACGCTGTTCCTCTTGAAAGGCAGAATAAAGCATTTAAGCAAAACGGAGTCGATATACCGACAAATACACTGGCCAGATGGATAATAAGCGGTGCTGAAAATTATCTGTCCCTTATGACTGACAGGCTTCATCAGTCTCTTTACTCACACGACGTAATACATGCAGACGAGACGCCTGCAAAAGTTATGTCGATAGACGGTCAGAAGATTAAAAACGGTAAGCAGACCTATATGTGGGTATACCGTAACAATCCCAAGTCTTCGTCAGAGCCTGTTATCATATATGACTGGCAGCCTTCAAGAAAAGCCGACCATCCGGACGAATTCCTAAAAGAATACCACGGAGTACTCGTTACAGACGGATACGGCGG
>JADYUL010000010.1 GCA_021531795.1 Lacrimispora saccharolytica | reverse complement strand
AATATGGGGTCTTAGCTCAGCTGGGAGAGCATCTGCCTTACAAGCAGAGGGTCACAGGTTCGAGCCCTGTAGGCCCCATACAATTTAATAAGCGAATCTAATTCGCCGATGTGGCTCAATTGGCAGAGCAGCTGATTTGTAATCAGCAGGTTATCGGTTCGAGTCCGATCATCGGCTTAAGGCTAAGCCTTATGGGCGGATTCCCGAGTGGCCAAAGGGGACAGACTGTAAATCTGCTGCAAATTGCTTCGGTGGTTCGAATCCACCTCCGCCCATTTAATTAATAGGATGTATCCTATAATAACGCGGGATGGAGCAGTCTGGAAGCTCGTCGGGCTCATAACCCGAAGGTCATAGGTTCAAATCCTATTCCCGCTACTGCCTTATGATTGCAATGCGAAATTGCCCATCGCTCCACGATGCGCAAAAGCCCATCGCGCTACGATGCGCAAAACGCCCATCGCACTATGATGCGCAAAACCGCCCATCGCACTACGATGCGCAAAACGCCCATCGCCCGAATCTTCGATTCGTTCGATGACCGTTTGTCGCCAAGGCGACAAACTATAATCCAAATATTCCACTGCTTATGAAAACAAGTTTTCAACGCAGTTTCATATTCGGATTGGTTTTGCTTTGGCTTGTTATTCGCCCAGATAGCTCAGTTGGTAGAGCAGAGGACTGAAAATCCTCGTGTCACTGGTTCGATTCCGGTTCTGGGCACTCTAAAAAGTAGATACAAGGAATTGTATCTACTTTTTTTGTATCTGAACAAGTTGGGAAAATACCTGATTAAGTGTGTTATTTCGCGTGATTGTTTGGTATATTGCAATAATTTGGATTAGCATGAGTTTACTGGATGAATTGGTCAAATTAAGTGAATCGGATGAGCTTGCACTTCATATGCCCGGGCATAAGAGAAAGGGTATCGGTGCGCTTAAAGGTACTGAAGCAATCGATATTACGGAGATAGAAGGCTATGACAATCTCTATGATGCCGAAGGTGTTCTTAAGGAAGCAATAGACAGAGCAGCATATCTTTACAACTGTCCGAACACCTATTATCTACTTAACGGATCAACAGGTGGAAACCTTACGGCAATATCCGCAGTATCGGCAATATCCGATAATTCAAGCCCGGAATCCGAAGCATCTGACCAATACACAGTCTCTGACAGGCAACATATAATCATTGCTTCTAACTGTCACAGAAGTGTCAGAAGTGCTTGTGAGATCAACAGACTGATAATCCATGAATTAAAGGTTGAGACTATAAATAAGACTTCAAAAATCCATGACGGTGTTTCTCCGGAAAGCTTAAGCCTACTTATCAATAAACTATTCTTTGAGGGAATCACACCGAGAGCGGTTGTTATTACTTCACCGAATTATGACGGCATCATTTCGGATATAGGAGCTATTGTAAAAATATGTCATAATAAGAAGATACCTCTCATAGTAGATGAGGCGCACGGGGCACATTTATCGCTTCATAACAGCCTTCCGAAGGGAGCACTTGACCTCAAAGCTGATATAGTGATTCACAGTATGCATAAGACATTGCGTGCCATGACGCAGACGGCTCTTCTTCATGTCCAGGGTGATTTGGTTGACATAACACAAGTCGAGAAGTATTACAGAATATTCCAGACAAGCTCGCCCTCATACGTACTTATGGCAAGCATGGATGAGGCAGTTTGTGAACTGATTAATAAAGGCGATATTCTCTTTAAGAGGTTTATAGACAGTAAGGGGCACTTTTTACAGATGATACAGACCTTAAGCTGTCTTAGGGTAATAGGCAATGAGGACTTAAAGGGCAGTAATGCATATGCTCTTGATCCCTGTAAGATTACGGTAGATGTGACTGACTGCAAGATCACAGGCTACGAGCTGCAGAGGCTATTGCTTAAGGATTATGGGATTCAGCTTGAGATGGCAGATGAGGACAGGGTTGTTGCGATTACAACCTATGCCGACAGCAGGGATGATCTTGAAAGATTTGCTTTGGCACTTCTTTCAATAGATGATATGATAAAAACAGGGAGAATCGGAATTCCTAAGGGGCAGACCCAGGCAGAGAGAGCAATAGATAAGAATATGTATGCTCCCTGCATAGGATAGACGCAGAAAAGATGAATAAGATTTATTGTATTATGGGAAAAAGCGCATCCGGCAAGGATACCATATACCGGAGGCTGCTACAGAATACTGACCTAAGATTAAAGAAGATAATACCCTATACGACAAGACCGATAAGGGCAAGAGAACAGGATGGGGTTCAGTATTATTTCACAAATGAAGAGAAGATGCAGAAGCTCAAGGCTTCCGGTAAGGTGATTGAGTGCAGGGGATATAATACTATTCACGGTATGTGGTACTATTTCACTGTGGATGACCACCAGGTTGATCTGCTTAAGTCGAGTTATCTGATTATCGGAACTCCGGAGGCGTATGTCAATATCAGGGATTACTATGGAAGAGACCTGGTTGTGCCGATATATATAGAGTTAGATGACGGTATTAGATTAAGCAGAGCACTGGGGAGAGAGCGCAAGCAGGATAATCCCAAGTATGAGGAGATGTGCAGACGTTTCCTTGCCGATTCGGAGGATTTCTCTGAGGATAAGCTTATGGATGCCGGGATTAATAACAGGTTCAATAATGAAGATCTGGATAAATGTATTGCAGAAATAGAGGAGTTTATCCGTGGACATCAAGGTAAATAACCTTACAATGGTTAATCAAACTGAAAATGTTAAGAATACTCCCGAAGCTGACGGAAGCTTCAAATTCGTGCTGGCCAGCAGAGTAGAGGAGGGTGAGCTTCAGGCGAGGTTAACCTCCATGATGGAAGAGATTACCATGCAGGGAGATAAGCTTGCCAAGCACAGGGATATTAAGGATATGCGCAGATACCGTACATTAATAAAGGGCTTCCTTAACGAGGTGGTAACGCGATCACACGAGTTCTCAAGAGAGAATTTCTTAGACAGGCGCGGAAGACACAGAGTATATGGTATAATAAGGCTAGTCGATGAGACCCTGGATTCTCTGGCACAGGAGCTTATGAAGGATGAGAAGGACAATCTGGCGATCCTTAGTAAGATTGGAGAGATAAGGGGACTGCTTTTGGATATTTTTACCTGAATATCGGGTAGAGAGGACAGAATATGGCTGAGTTTAAGGATATAATCGGTCAGGAGAAAATCAAAGAACATCTGATGAATGCAATAGAGCAGGACAAGGTGAGTCATGCTTATATTATTGAGGGTGAGAGGTATTGCGGTAAGGAATTCATAGCCAATGTGTTTGCCATGGCGCTTCTATGTGAGAAGGAGGGTGTGGAGCCCTGCAATTCGTGTCATTCCTGCGTTCAGTGTCTGACTAAGAACCATCCGGATATAATATATGTGAGCCACGAGAAGGTAAATACCATTTCGGTTGACGATATCAGAAGCCAGGTTACGGGTACCATTGCCGTTAAACCTTATTCGGGAAGATATAAGATATATATCATTCCCGAATCGGAGAAGATGAACGACAATGCTCAGAATGCCCTACTAAAGACCTTAGAAGAGCCGCCGGAGTATGCGGTTATAATTCTTCTTACGGACAACGCTTCAGCATTGCTTCCAACCATTCAGAGCAGATGTGTGATGCTTGGAATGAAGCCTGTAAGTGATAAGCTTGTCAAGAGATTCCTGATGGAAGAGGAGAAGATTCCGGATTACAGGGCCGAGGTTTGTGCAGCCTTCGCCAGAGGTAATATCGGTAAGGCCAAGATTCTTGCAAGATCCGAAGAATTTGATAAGATTAAGGACGATGCGATTGCCATGCTTAAGCATATCCATGAGATGGATATAAGTGAGCTTGCGGGAACCATTAAGAAGATGAATGAGTATAAGCTGGAGATTAATGATTTCCTGGATATATTGTCAGTATGGTACAGGGATGCTCTGATATTCAAGGCAACCAATGATGCCAACGGACTGATATTCAGAGACCAGCTTAATAATATCAAGGGTACAACCTCAAGGAGTACCTATGAGGGTATTGAGAACATCCTTGAAGCGCTGGATACAGCCAAGAAAAGAATATCAGCCAATGTCGATTTCAATCTGACAATGGAACTGCTCCTGCTGTCGATCAAGGAAAACTGCGACAGATAAGAAGCAGAAAATAAATAAGTGAGGTTTATAGATGAAGAGAATAATAGGTGTAAGATTCCGTAGTGCAGGCAAAATATATTTCTTTGACCCGCTCAACTTTGAAGTTAAGCGTAACGACCATGTAATCGTGGAGACTGCAAGGGGAATAGAGTACGGAACCGTAGTCGGAGATATAAGAGAGGTTGATGATTCGGAGGTAACCCAACCGCTCAAGCCCGTGCTTCGTGTAGCAACGAAGAAGGACGATGAGCAGGAGCAGAAGAATAAGGAGAAGGAAAAGGACGCTTTTAAGATCTGTCTGGAGAAGATACATGCAAGAGGTCTTGAGATGAAGCTTATTGATGCAGAGTATACCTTTGACAACAATAAGATTCTATTCTACTTCACAGCTGACGGAAGAATAGACTTCAGAGAACTTGTAAAGGATCTGGCAGGAGTATTCAGAACCAGAATCGAGCTTAGACAGATAGGTGTAAGAGATGAAACCAAGATAAGAGGCGGAATCGGAGTCTGTGGAAGACCGGTATGCTGTAATACATACCTGTCAGACTTTATTCCGGTATCGATTAAGATGGCCAAGGAACAGAATCTGTCCCTCAACCCTACCAAGATATCAGGTGTCTGCGGAAGACTCATGTGCTGCCTTAAGCATGAGGAGGAGACCTATGAGGACCTCAACCGCAGGCTTCCGGGCGTAGGTGATTATGTTACCACACCCGACGGATTAAAGGGTGAGGTTCAGAGTGTCAACGTACTGAGACAGCTTGTCAAGGTAATAGTCGATGTAGACGGGGACAAGGAGATTCAGGAATACAAGGCCGAGGATATTAAGTTCAAGAGACGCCATCGTAAGGAGAAACAGCTTACGAAGGAAGAGATGAAAGAGTTGGCTAAGCTTGAGAAGCAGGACAAGACCAAGGGCTTAGACGAGGATTAATATAGGAGCCTTAGGGCTCCTATTTTGAATTAATGGGGAAAAGCGTGGAAGTACTAATTAAGGATTATGAAAGAATAGATGATCTTCAGCTTAAGGGACTTAGGATCATTCAGGACCCCAAGCGATTCTGCTTCGGCATCGATGCGGTGTTGCTCAGTGACTATGTTAAGGTTAAGAAGGGTGGAAGAGTGCTTGATCTCTGCACAGGAACGGGCATCATACCTATACTTCTCAGTGCCAAGAGTGAGGCATCAAATATAAGTGCCATTGAGATTCAGAAGGAATCAGTGGAGATGGCAAGAAGAAGTGTGCTGCTTAACGATCTTCAGGATAAGATAGACATCTTCGAGGGCGATATTAATGAATACAGTAACTTCATTCCCAGGTCCTCTGTTGATGTTGTTACCTGCAATCCCCCGTACATGATAGGCGGACACGGACTCACCAATGACGCAGATTATAAGACAATGGCAAGACATGAGATAAGCTGTACCTTAGAGGATGTGATAAGGGTGTCAGCCGAGGTACTTAAGCCTGCGGGTGAGCTCTTCATGATTCACAGACCCTTCAGACTATCTGAAATCATGTGTAAACTTACCGAATACGGACTTGAGCCGAAGCGTATGAGACTGGTTCATCCTTACGCTGACAAGGAACCGAACATGGTGCTAATTATGGCAAAGCGTGGCGCCAAACCACGCCTGACCGTTGAAAAGCCGTTGATTGTATATTCAAAACCCGGCGTTTATACAGAGGAAATTCTTGAGAAATATGGAAAAACAGGCTGTTAACAGAATTGAATATCTCGATATATCCAAGGGAATCGGCATTATCCTTGTGGTGCTGGGTCATATCGTATACACCAACCCTTATGTCATGGTATGGATTTCGTCCTTCCACATGCCGCTCTTTTTCATAATTGCAGGAATCATGCTGGCAATAAAGGACTTTGACAGAATGGATGTGCACACCAACATCCGCAAGAAGGCCCGTTCGCTCGTAATACCTTATCTTTGGTTTTCTCTCGCCGCCTTCCTGCTTGACATCGGAAATGTAACCCTTGGCAAGATAGACAGCCACACCTTTTTGGTTAACATAATATCGAGTGTAACCTTCTACGGCAAGTCTGTGCTATGGTTTTTGATTGCCCTGTTTCTGGCATACACTTACTTTTTTATTCTAAGAAGACTGACCAGTGACGCCTACAGTATCTTCTTTATCATTCTGGGAGCTATTGTTGCGTATTTTTTTAAGGACAACCTGTCCTTTCTTTACGCGGGCTGTTCAGAGAACCTGCTGCTAACATCACTTATTAACGTGGCAAGGTCCTATGTGAGGGGATTTATCGTGCTTCCCTTCCTCGCCTTCGGCTACTACATATTTAAAGCTATTAAGCATAAGCTTCCCGACCTTACCTGTAATTCGATTACGGGAAAAGCGCGAGCATTGTATTTTTTGTTTGGTGTACTATTTCTTGCAATAGATATCTGCATTGCCATGACCAACTGGTCGGTGGATACCAATAACATGATATTAAATAATCCGATATTGTATTATCTCGGAGGATTTATCGGAAGCTTTGCGATTATTCTTATATCAAAAGCAATTTCGGGAATAAGACCTGTGAGGGTGCTTGGATACCTGGGTAGCAATTCACTTATCATCATGGCTACACACCTTGACTGGTACTTCCTCTGGGCAGGAATTAAGGTTTCAATGATAATCTACGGACTGACCTCATCGAATGTTTTGCTTGTTACGTTTGCTACCTTAATTACGCTAATGCTTTGTGTGATTCCGATAACCCTTATCAAGCGTTTTTGCCCCTTTATTATGGGAAAGAGGAGAAGATAGATGTCAGGAATATTATATTTATGTGCCACACCAATCGGGAACTTGAGCGATATGACGCCCAGGGTGGTGGAGACCTTAAGCTATGTGGACCTGATTGCCTGTGAGGATACGAGAAACAGCATAAAGCTTATCAATCATTTTCAAATCAATACTCCGATGACGAGCTATCATGAGTATAACAAGGTGGATAAGGCTATCACGCTTATCGGCAAGCTTAAGGAGGGCAAGAACGTAGCGCTTATTACCGATGCGGGTACGCCTGCGATATCCGACCCGGGTGAGGTGCTGGTGCGCATGTGTTATGAAGAGGGGATAAGAGTGACGTCACTGCCGGGACCTGCGGCATTAATTGTGGCGCTGACCCTGTCGGGACTGCCTACGAGGAGGTTTGCTTTTGAGGCCTTCCTGCCGTCCGAGAAGAAGGAGAGAAGAACGATTCTTGAAGAACTCAAGACGGAGACAAGGACGATAATCATATATGAAGCGCCACATCACCTTAAGAGTACGCTGAAGGAGCTTAGGGAGGCTCTCGGAGACAGGAGGATAACCATCTGCCGGGAATTGACCAAAAAGTTTGAGACGGTTATGCCAACGACGCTGGATAAAGCTATTGCATATTATGAGAGCGAGGAGCCGAGGGGCGAATATGTTCTTGTAACAGAGGGTGTGAGTTTTAAGGAGCTTGAGCTTAAGAAGCAGGAGGGCTTTGAGTCCATGTCCATAGAAGAGCACATGAAGCTCTACACTGACAAGGGGATGGATAAGAAGGAGGCCATGAAATTTGTGGCTGCTGACAGAGGCATATCAAAGAGGGACGTATACAGCTATTTGATTGAGCACGCTTGCAATTAAAGACCTACTTGAGTACAATAAATTGAGTTAGTATTAATACATATTTTTAACGGGGTAGATACGTGAATATATTATCACCATCGATTTTGGCAGCGGATTTCTGCCATCTTGAACAGGATATAAAAGCAGCACAGGCCGGTGGTGCCAGGTGGCTTCATATTGACGTAATGGACGGAGTATTTGTTCCGGCGATAAGCTTTGGAATGTGTGTGCAGGAGAGTATCAGGAAGTGTACCAATATGCACTTTGATACACATCTTATGATTGAGGATCCGATAAGGTATGTGGACGAGTTTGCAAGGCTTGGAAGTGACGGGATCACGGTTCACTTAGAGAGCTGCAAGGATGTTCACGCGACGCTTAGAAGGATAAGGGAGCACGGCCGCAAGGTCGGCATCTCAATTAAACCGGACACAGAGCTTGATGCACTGCTTCCGTATATGGATGAAGTGGATATGATTCTGGTTATGAGTGTGGAGCCGGGTTTTGGCGGACAGGGATATCTTGAGAAGTCCACGGAGAGAATAAGAGAGGTACGTCGAATGATTGAGACCTCGGGTCGTAATATTGACTTAGAGGTCGATGGTGGAATCAGACTTGATAACCTCAAAATGGTGCTTGATGCCGGAGCCAACGTGATAGTTGCAGGCTCTGCGGTATTCCATGGGGATATTGAGCGAAACGTAAGAGAGATAAATAAGATATTAGAGGCATAGGCCGGATTGGAGATATATGGAAAAGTATTATTTAACAACAGCGATAGCATACACCTCGGGAAAACCGCATATCGGTAATTCTTATGAGATAGTGATGGCTGATGCTATTGCAAGACATAAGAGGCAGCAGGGTTTTGACGTGTTCTTCCAGACAGGTACGGATGAGCACGGTCAGAAGATAGAGGAGAAGGCCGAAGAAGCAGGTGTAACTCCCAAGGAGTTCGTGGATGGTGTAGCAGCGACAATCCGGGGTATCTGCGACAGCCTGAATGTAAGCTATGACAAGTTTATCAGAACCACTGATGATTATCATGAGAAGCAGGTTCAGAAGATATTTAAGAAACTGTATGACCAGGGGGATATCTATAAGGGGGCATATGAGGGTATGTACTGTACTCCCTGTGAGAGCTTCTGGACAGAGAGTCAGCTTGTGGACGGGAAGTGTCCGGACTGTGGCAGAGAGGTTAAGCCTGCCAAGGAGGAGGCTTACTTCTTCAAGATGAGCAAGTATGCCGACAGACTGATCGATCATATCAATACACATCCTGAATTTATTCAGCCAGTTTCGCGTAAGAATGAGATGATGAACAATTTCCTTCTTCCGGGACTGCAGGATCTGTGTGTATCAAGAACCTCATTTAAGTGGGGAATACCGGTGGATTTCGATGATAAGCATGTAGTCTATGTATGGCTTGATGCTCTTACAAACTACATTACAGGTATCGGCTATGATGCTGACGGCAACAGTAGTGAACAGTACAAGAAGTACTGGCCAGCCGACCTTCACTTAATCGGAAAGGACATTATAAGATTCCATACAATATACTGGCCGATTTTCCTGATGGCGCTTGGAGAGCCCCTGCCAAAGCAGGTATTTGGTCATCCATGGCTGCTTCAGGGCGGTGAGAAGATGAGCAAGTCAAGAGGCAATGTAATCTATGCCGATGATTTGATCAACCTCTTCGGTGTGGATGCAGTTAGATACTTCGTGCTTCACGAGATGCCATACGAGAATGACGGTACCATTACCTGGGACCTTGTGGTTGAGAGATTCAACTCAGATCTTGCCAATATTCTCGGTAACCTTGTTAACAGAACAATCTCAATGAGCAACAAATACTTCGGTGGCGTAGTAACATCTACAGGGGTATCCGATGATGTGGATGCAGACCTTAAGTCAGTAGCAACAGCTGCAAGGGATAAGGTTGCAGCCAAGATGGATGATTACAGGGTTGCGGATGCGATCTCTGAGGTATTCACACTGCTTAGAAGACTGAATAAATATATTGATGAGACAGAACCCTGGGTACTTGCCAAGAGTGAGGACAAGGCAGACAGGTTAAAGGAAGTAATGTACAACCTTACAGAGGGAATTGCAATTGCAGCCAACCTCTTAATTCCCTTCATGCCCGAATGTTCCGCACAGATTCTTGAGCAGCTGAACGCACCGGTAAGAAGCTACGAAAACCTTGATAAGTTCGGCCTGTATGAATCCGGCAAAAGCGTGACTGACAAGCCCTATATCCTCTTTAAGAGACTGGATTCGGCTGAGGTTATGGAGAAGGTTGAGGTCATCCGACAGGCTCAGATTGAGGAATACAACAAAGAAAACGGAATTGTAGCAGAGGACGAGGCAGTGATTGATATTGAGGCCAAGCCTGAGATATCTTATGATGACTTTGCAAAGCTTCAGTTCAGAGTGGGCAAGATAATCGAATGTGCAGAGGTTCCCAAGTCCAAGAAGCTGCTCTGCAGCCAGGTTAAGATCGGTTCAGAGGTTAAGCAGATTGTATCGGGCATCAAGCAGCATTATTCAGCAGAAGAGATGGTAGGAAAAAAAGTGCTCGTACTTACCAACCTTGCTCCCGCAGTGCTTGCAGGTGTTAAGTCTGAGGGAATGCTTCTGTGCGCAGAAGATGAGGACGGTAATCTGGCATTGATGGTGCCTGAGAAGGATATGCCCGCAGGTGCAGAGGTTTGTTAAATGACGAAGAAGGAAATATATTACGATTCGAGAGATAACCAGACTAAAATACATGCCGTAGTATGGACTCCGGATACAGAGCCCAAGGCAATAGTAATCCTGGTTCACGGAATGGCAGAGCATATTGAGAGATATGATGAGTTTGCGCAATTCCTGTGTGAAAAGGGATATGTGGTTGCGGGCAACGACCATTTGGGTCATGGTAAGAGTGTTGGCAGAAATCCCAAGGGATATTTCTGCAGACGAGATCCGGCAACAGTAGTGGTACGTGACGTTCACAGACTGAAGAAAACTATTCAGAATGATTATCCGACACTTCCGGTTGTCATCTTCGGACATAGTATGGGCTCGATGATTGTCAGGAATTATCTGACCAAATACGGAACAGGAGTGGACGCTGCAGTAATCTGCGGCACCCTGTTTATGCCTAAGTTTTTGCTTCATGTAATGGGAGCGGTGCTGTTTGTCACCAGACTCTGTGTCGGAAGCAAGCATCCGAGCAAGTTCTTGGATACGCTCGCCTTTGGTGGATATAACAAGAGGATAGAGAATCCAATCTCTTCATTTGACTGGATCATGTCCGATAAGGATAAGCTTAATTCATATCTTAATGATCCTGATTGCGGCTTCCTGTTTACTGTTAACGGCTTCCATACACTTAGGGTACTGTCACTAAGACTTCATGATAAGAAGCTGCTTAACTGTATACCCAAAGATCTGCCGGTATTCTTTATTTACGGTGGTCAGGATCCGTGTGGAGAATACGGTGTGGCTGTAAGAAAAGTAATTGAACAGTATAAAGAGCTGGGAATTAAGACTGTGGAATCAAAGGAATATCCAGATAAAAGACATGCCCTTATTGAGGAGACCAACAGGGCTGAGGTTATGGAGGATGTACTTGACTTTATTCAGTCGGTTCTTAAGACCAATAAATAGATTAGCAAAAAGCGTGGGCTCCACGCTTTTTGTTTATAGGTGGGGAAAATATGAGTATTGAGATAAGGGCGGCAAGAGCCGAGGAATGGGATGATGCGATGGCCTTAGCCTATGCGGTTTTCCTGAAATATGAAAGTAAAGAATACGGAAGAGAAGGAACAGAGGCCTTCTTAAACTTCATCTCCGATGAGCTGCTATATAAGCTCTTTCTTCAGGGTCATTACAAGTTGATCGTGGCTCTGTGTGATGACAGAATAGTTGGTGTGGCAAGCCTTAGAAACGGTACACATTTGTCGCTTCTCTTTGTAGATGATAAGTACCACAGAAGAGGTATTGCACGGGCTATGATGTACAGGTTTAAGGATTACCTGGTGGGAGAAGGCGAATCCTTCATTACGGTAAATGCTTCACCCTATGCCACGGAATTCTATCATAAGGTGGGCTTTGTGAGCGAGGGTCCCATGCAGAAGAAGGACGGTATGATATTCACGCCAATGAAATGGGAATTTGGTAATTGAAATGCTATATTGTCTGATTTATAATTATTCTATTATGTAATGGAGGAGAAATATGTTTAATCCGGATAATCCTTTGATGAGGGCACTTGGTAAATTGGCAGACTTAGTAATTCTTAATTTTTTAACGATAATCTGTTCAATCCCGTTATTTACCATAGGTGCTTCGGTTACAGCCTGCTATTATTGTACGGTTAAGATTACCAAGGATGAGGAATCATATATTTGGAAGGACTTTTTCAAATCCTTTAGGTTGAATTTCAGACAGTCAACGGTAATATGGCTGATCAATGTAATATTTTTATCGATATACGGTGCGGATTTCCTGATACTGACAGGGGGCAGTATTGTGGATATTTCAGCGGGAATCAGAGTTTTCATACTCTTGACGGGTATTGTACTTGCAGCGTTCATGGTATATGTATATCCACTGCAGTCACATTTTGAGAATCCGGTAAAGATTACCATTAAGAATGCATTTCTTTTGGCACTGGCCAATCTGCCGTATACGATTGTATTTATTGCAATAACAATTGCACCGATAGCATTCGTTTTTTCTTCTGTCTTCATGTATATCGTTCCCATTTATGTATTGCTTGGAGTGTCGGGACCGATATATCTGTGTAGCCTGGGATGGAAGAAAATATTCGCCAAATTAGAGGGCGTGGGGGAGGAATCAGGTAATACTGATGAACAAGAAGAAACAAAAGAAACAGAAGATTAATATTAACAGAAGAGTATATTATAAGGCCTGTTTGTACGGTGGAGTGCTGATTGTTACACTTGTAATAATTATCTCGAAATTCATATATTCAACAGAGATGAGTGCACAGGTGAATGTTGAGAATGCTCTGTCCATACAGACGGAGGTGCTTGCCAACAAGATGGGCAGGGAGCTTATGAGAATACCCGGAGTCGGAGAGGGAGCAACGGTAATCGTAAGTAATATTGACTCCCTGTCAGATTCACAGAGAATAAGCTTTTCAAATAAACTTACCAGAGCTAACAGCCATATATTCAAGGCGGCGATAACCGATAATGAAGGCAAGGGCTTTGACAGTGATGGCGTGGCTGTGGACTACAGTAAGGCTGACTTCTATGTTAATTCTAAGTCGGAGGAATTCAGTTTCACCGAGAATAGTCCGATAATCGGCAGATCTGCATATGTATGTTCGGTTCCCTGTAAATACGAAGAGGGTAAAATCGGCAATATCTATCTCTTTATAGAACAGGATATTTTTGACGAATACTATGATGAAACCATATACAGTGGTGACACTTCATATGCAATAATAGATTCCAACGGACATATCGTCAGCAGTAGTAAGGGTGACAGTGTTTTTACAGCCGGCAGTAATATCTATTCCAACCTGTCAGCGGGCAGTCTGCCAACACTTAGTCTTGCACAGATTAAAATCCGTGTGGTTAAGGGTGAGAAGATGGCCTTCAAGGCAATAAGCAACGAAGAGAACCGCACAATAGCAATAGCACCCTTCGGAATTGCAGATTGGAGTCTGGTTACCATAGTTAACTCAGATTATGTTGAGAATCAGGTAAAAGTCAATACCAAGGAAGCAAGAAATCTGATCAACAGTATTGTTATTCTGATATCCATCTTCATAGCTTTGCTTTTGGTATACGCGGTTATCAACAAGATCAGGTTCAACGAGGAAAGTGCGGATCTTGCGGATAAGGCAGATACCGATCTGCTCACATGTCTAAATAATAAGATGGCTACGGAGCGCAAAATACAGGAATATCTGGATGAGAATCCCGGTGTTCAATGTATGATGTTCCTCTTTGATATTGATAACTTTAAGAAGGTCAACGACACCATGGGTCATGCCTTTGGTGATGAGCTTCTCAAAAATCTGGGTCACCAGCTGATCAATGAATTCAGAGTAACGGATATCATCGGAAGACTCGGCGGAGATGAGTTTGTGGTTTTCCTTAAGAATATCAAGTCTGAGGAGCAATTAAGCAGAGAGGGTGTGAGAATCACTACCTTCTTCCATCACTTTAAAGTAGGAGGATATGTACAGTATTCGGCAACTGCAAGTATCGGTGCGGTAATTCTTCCTAAGGATGCATCCACCTTCGAGGAAGCCTATAAGGCCGCAGACAAGGCATTGTATGAAGCGAAGCGCAGGGGTAAGAACCAGCTGGTATACTATAGCAGTGAATTATCCAATGTGGAAAGTGTAAGAGTAACCGGTGATATAGAATCCGATAATATATAGAATTCATATTATTCTAAGTTCCGATAAAAAATTAAAATATGGCAACTTGCTTAAAAAGGATGAGTGTTTTTTGGCAGGTTGCCTATTTTTATGTCAGAATGAATATTATATACTGAACCTAACGAAAAGAAAGTACCCAATTTAGGAGGATTATCAAATGGCAAGTTTATCATTAAAGAACATCTGCAAGAAGTATCCTAACGGTTTTGAGGCTGTTAAGGATTTCAACCTTGAAATTGCAGACAAGGAATTTATCATCTTCGTTGGACCTTCAGGATGTGGTAAGTCTACTACACTTAGAATGATCGCAGGTCTTGAGGATATCACATCAGGTGAGCTTAAGATTGGTGACAAGGTAGTTAACGATGTTGAGCCTAAGGATCGTGATATCGCGATGGTATTCCAGAACTACGCTCTTTATCCGCATATGACTGTATACGATAATATGGCTTTCGGTCTTAAGCTTCGTAAGGTTCCTAAGGATGAGATCGATAAGCAGGTTCGTGAGGCAGCAAGAATTCTTGACCTTTCAGCACTTCTTGATCGTAAGCCTAAGGCTCTTTCAGGTGGTCAGAGACAGAGAGTTGCAATGGGACGTGCTATCGTTCGTAACCCTAAGGTATTCCTTATGGACGAGCCTCTCTCAAACCTTGATGCTAAGTTACGTGTACAGATGAGAATTGAGATTGCTAAGCTTCATCAGAGACTTGATGCTACAATCATCTACGTTACACATGACCAGACAGAGGCTATGACTCTTGGTACAAGAATCGTAGTTATGAAGGATGGTGTTATCCAGCAGGTTGACACACCTCAGAACCTCTATGATAAGCCACAGAACCTCTTCGTTGCAGGATTCATGGGTTCACCTCAGATGAACTTCCTTGATGCTAAGGTTGAGGTTAAGGGTGATCAGGTTAACCTCCTCTTCGCCGGCCAGACACTTCCTCTTCCTCCTGCTAAGGCTAAGAAGCTTATCGAGGGTGGTTATGATGGAAAGACCGTTACATTCGGTATCCGTCCTGAGGATGTATATGATTCAGAGATGTTCATTGAGACAGCTAAGTGTACATTCGAGTCAACAGTTAAGGTTTACGAGCTTCTTGGTGCAGAGGTTTATCTGTACTTTGATCTTGAGGAGTTCCCTATCACAGCAAGAGTTAATCCTCGTACAACAGCAAGACCCGGTGATAAGGTTAAGCTTGCATTCGATGTTGAGAAGGTTCACGTATTTGATAAGGAGACAGAGCAGGTTATTACCAACTAGTCTGTTCTACAGAATGTCAAAAATAATGAAGGGAGAGCGGATAGCTCTCCCTTTTGTGATATAATACTGGTATTGGCAAAACTATACAGGGGAGAAAGCAATGCTTGTAGGACAGGTAATAAAGAATACGATAGATGAATTGAGTCAGGTCACTCATACCGAATACAGAATATATGATGATAGTCTGAGACTGATCTATTCATCAGAGACATCGAAGAACAGCGACATCAAGGATGTGAAAGCCTTCATGGAATCGTCTGCGGACAGTCAGATTATTGGGGACGATTATTATTTCAAGGTTAAGGACGAGGAAGAGTGTGTATATCTTCTTATTGCAAGCAGTGTATCCGAGGACGCCAACATTATGGGCAAGGTGGCAGTATGTCAGCTTAAGAGTCTGATAAAGGCCTATAAGGAGAAGCTCGACAAGACAAGCTTCTATCAGAATCTGATCCTTGACAATATGCTTCTGGTAGATATTCACAACCGTGCAACCAAGCTTCACATAGAGAATGAGGTTAAGAGGATCGTATATCTTATAGAGACCAGGGATACGGAGGGCGTTGCTACAGAGATACTGAAGAGTCTGTTCTTAGAGCAGGCGGGCAATATCATTCTTACGGTTGATGAACAAAATATAATACTTATTAAGGATGTTGAGGGTAAGGATGACAGAGAGTCCCTGAATGATACTGCCGTAGAGATTCTGGATATACTGAATACTGAGGCCATGCTCAAGGCAAGAGTGTCCTACGGATTATGCGTCGGGGAGCTTAAGGACATCTCCAAATCCTATAAGGAAGCCAAGATGGCACTTGATGTCGGCAACATATTTTATTCATCACTGTCTATTCTCTCCTATGAGAATCTGGGAATCGGCAGGCTTATTTATCAGCTGCCTATAAGCTTATGCGAGTTGTTCGTCAAAGAGGTGTTCAAGGATACCAGACCTGAAGACATTGATGAGGAGATACTGACTACGGTATTTAAGTTCTTCGAGAACAATCTGAATGTGTCAGAGACTTCAAGACAGCTGTTTATTCATAGGAATACACTTGTATACAGGATGGAGAAGTTGCAGAAGGCTATCGGTCTGGATATGAGGGTGTTCGACGATGCGGTTACGTTCAAGATTGCAATGATGGTAGTTGATTATGTAAATTATCTGCACAAAAACAATATTTAACAGGTAAAATTTGTATATTCTTAAGGAATAAATAAATCATTTGTGGTATCATTGATTTTATCTTGATTATAGGAGGTATATCAAAATGGAAATAGCAGCATTGATTATTGTATTACTGTTGGTAATCTTCTTAGTAAGATGCATATGCATCGTACCACAGGCTAATGCATGGATTGTAGAGTTCCTCGGTCGCTATCATGCAACCTGGGAGGCAGGATTACACTTAAAGATTCCGATTCTCTACAGAGTGGTTAAGAAAGTATCGTTAAAAGAGCAGGTGGCTGACTTTGAGCCCCAGCCCGTTATTACCAAGGATAACGTAACCATGATGGTAGATTCGGTAGTATTCTTCGAGGTATTTGAGCCAAAGATGTTCTCATACGGAGTCGAAAGACCAATAGCCGCTATTGAGAATCTCTCAGCTACAACACTTCGTAACATAATCGGTTCAATGACGCTTGATGAGACTCTCACAAGCCGTGACAGCATCAATGGTCAGATTACCAATATTCTTGATGAAGCTACTGATAAGTGGGGAATTAAGGTTAACCGAGTAGAGGTTAAGAATATTCAGCCGCCGAGAAGTATCCAGGATGCAATGGAGAAGCAGATGAGAGCTGAGCGTGAGAAGAGAGAAGCAATTCTTACAGCAGAAGGCCAGAAGCAGTCAGCTATCACTCTTGCAGAAGGTGAGAAGGAAGCAGCAATTCTCCGTGCAGATGCAGTTAAGGAGAAGAGAATCAGAGAGGCAGAAGGTGAGGCACAGGCTCTCCTTGCGGTACAGAGAGCACAGGCTGAGTCAATCAGACTTATCAATGAGGCTAATCCTTCAGCACAGTATCTTAAGCTTAAGCAGTACGAGGCTGCTACACAGATGGCTAACGGTCAGGCAACCAAGATTATCGTTCCGAACGATATCGCAGACCTCTCAGGTACAGTTACTGCAATAGCTGAAACTGTAAGAAAGTAATAGGATAAAAATATGGCTTCAATAATATCTCTTGTATTTATTATTGTAATTATTAAGTTTGTAATAAAAGCATCAAAGAGCAGTCAGGGCAGTAATCCCATTCAGAAAAGAGCATCATATGTTGACAACTCAAACTTTGAGGTGAATAAGCCTGCGAAGGGTACACCTAAGACCACCGGTGTCAGCAGAGAAATGCGCGGAGGTACCACAGGAAGTGCCGATATCAACCGAAATTCTGAAGGCAAATCCTTCAGAGCGATGGAGGATAGGGAGCATGACTGGTTGGCCAGACAGCTGGCATATGAAAAGTCTGCAAAGTATCGGATGAGTGAGATGTTTGATATCCGCAAGGCTCACTTCGACAACTGTGCTGCCGAGAAGAACAGACAGCTTCATGAGAGAAACTGTGATGTTGACGGAATAGATACAGCAAGCTATAGATAAGAGTATACCCAACCCACATGGGTTGGGTATTTTTAAGATTATGAGTGATGTGAAGTATATGAGGGAAGCTATAAGGCAGGCCAAGAAGGCCAAAGCCTTAGGCGAGGTTCCCATAGGATGTGTAATTGAATACCGTGGAAAGATAATCGGCAGAGGCTATAACAGAAGGAAGACCGATAAGAATACCCTGTCTCATGCGGAGCTTAATGCGATTAGAAAGGCTAGCAAGGTGATGGGTGACTGGAGGCTGGAGGAATGTACCATGTATGTCACTCTTGAGCCCTGTCAGATGTGTTCCGGTGCAATAGTTCAGGCCCGTATTCCCAAGGTCGTAATCGGATGCATGAACCCCAAGGCGGGCTGTGCCGGCTCAATTCTTAATATCTTTGATGTGCCGGAGTTTAATCACCAGGTTGAAACAGAGAAGGGAATGCTTGAAGAGGAGTGTTCCGCCCTTCTTACTGACTTCTTTAAGGAGCTGAGGGAGAGAAATCGCGCAGAAAAGATGAAAAAAGCATTAATTTCAGATTAATGTCTACCACGAATCACAAAACTTAGGTATAATACATTTAGAATTGATTGAAGGATCCTGCATTGGCGGGAGCTTTATGCTTCCCTTCGAGGGTCCGGGTCTTACGCAATAGGACTCTACGAATCTGGTCAGGGCAGGAATGCAGCAGCCATAAGAAGAATCTCCTATGTGCCGTGAGGGTGCCTGGGCCAATCTTGGAGGAATAAAGTTCCCGCGGGTGCAGGATTTTATTAAACTGAAAATTGGAGGAAGAAAGCTTTGAAATTCACATTGGACTGGAAGGAATATGCAGATACTGCAAGAGAAATGGTAGCTGAGGGCTGCGTACTTCTTAAGAATGATAATGAGACACTGCCGCTTAAGTCAGGAATGACAGTATCGGTTTTCGGTCGAATTCAGTATGACTATATTAAGAGCGGAACCGGCTCAGGCGGCATGGTCAACGCACCATATGTTATCTCTATCACCGATGCACTTAAGGAGGAAGAGGATATACATATTAATGAAGAGCTTTCTGGAATATATGAAGAGTGGCTGAAGGACCATCCCTTTGATAAGGGAGCAGGGTGGGCTATGGAGCCCTGGAGTCAGGTAGAGATGCCGTTAACAGACGAAATTGTTAAGAACGCCGTCGATAAAAGTGATGCAGCAATAATAATCATAGGCAGAAGTGCCGGTGAAGACAGGGATAATTCCCAAACCAAGGGCAGTTACTATCTTACCGATGAGGAAGAGGACATGCTCTCCAAGGTGTGTGCCGTCTTTGATAAGACAATTGTGCTTCTCAATGTTGGCAATATTATTGATATGAACTTCGTTCGTAAATATAATCCCTCTTCTGTTATGTATGTATGGCAGGGCGGAAGTGAAGGCGGACATGGCGTTGTTGACCTTCTGACAGGAAGGGTGACTCCGAGCGGTAAGCTTGCCGACACCATTATATATAATCTTGAGGACCATCCGGCTCATGAACACTTCGGTGATGAGAAGAACAATGATTATGTTGAGGATATTTATGTTGGCTACAGATATTTCGAGACTGCAGCCAAAGACAAGGTTATGTATCCCTTCGGCTTTGGTCTTTCGTATACAAGCTTTAGTCATTCCTCATCCTTCAGCATAATTGATGATGAAACCGTAAGAATCAGTATAGTAGTTGAGAATACAGGTGACAGGTTCGGTAAAGAGGTAGTACAGATATATGTAAAGTGCCCTCAGAATAAATTATGTAAACCAGCAAGAGAATTGGTTGGATTCAGTAAGTCCGGAGCGCTTTTCCCGGGTGCAAAAGAAGTACTTACGTTGGATATTAAGCTTAAGGACTTAGCAAGCTTTGATGACAGCGGAGTGACAGGGCATAAGGACGCGTGGGTGCTGGAGGCAGGCGAATATGTCTTCTATGCGGGCTCGGATGTAAGAAGTGCCGAAGCAGTGGGAAGTTTTAGCCTGGGCAATACGGTTGTGACTGAGCAGCTGTCGGAAGCACTTACTCCTGTGAAGGAATTTAAGAGAATGGTGATTACCGAGGCAGGTAATGATGCTAAGGTGTGCTTCGAGGAGGTGCCGCTTAGAGGGTATGATCTCAAACAGAGAGTGGAAGACAATATGCCGAAGGACCGTGAATGTACGGGAAATAAGGGCATAAAGTTCAGTGAGGTTGTGAGAGGAGATGCGAAGGTAGAGGAGTTCCTGGATCAGTTGACTGACGATGAACTCATATCTCTTAGCCGTGGTGAGGGTATGTGCTCACCTAAGGTTACTCCGGGTGTGGCGAGCTGCTTCGGTGGATGCGCGGAGAGCCTGAGAACCAATTACGGAATGCCTATAGCAGCCTGTTCGGACGGACCGTCCGGAATCAGAATGGACTGCGGTGCAATGGCGTTCTCGCTTCCAAACGGTGCCGTTCAGGCCTGCTCATTCAACGTAGAGCTTATCGGCCGTCTGTATGAATATGAGGCCAAGGAACTAAGATACAATAAGATTGATACCTTGCTTGGACCGGGACTCAATATTCATAGATATCCACTAAACGGAAGAAATTTCGAGTATTATTCGGAGGATCCGTATCTGACAGGAGCCTGTGCGGTGGCAGAGCTTAATGCGATGCACAAGTATGATGTAACCGGAACCGTTAAGCACTTTGCAACGAATAACCAGGAGTGGAAGAGACACTTCGTCAATGCAACAGTGTCGGCAAGAGCACTCAGAGAGATATATCTTAAGCCCTTTGAGATGGCAATAAAGCAGGGACATGCTTACTGCGTAATGACGACCTACGGACCGCTCAACGGTATCTACACTGGAAGCAACTATGACCTGACTACGACCGTGCTCAGGAATGAATGGGGCTTTACGGGTATGGTAATGACGGACTGGTGGGCTAAGCTCTCCGAGACAATCGAGGGCGGAGCGGCCGATGTTAAGTATACATCTTCCATGATTAAGGCACAGAATGATACCTACATGGTTACAGCCGATGCGGTACTTAACGGCAATGACGATAACAGCGAAAGTGAGCTTGAAAAGGGAATCATCACACGTGGAGAGCTCCTCCGTAATGCCTGTAATGTATGTGTGGCACTCAAGAAGTCAGCGGTAAGCAAGAGACTGATCTTCGGAGATGATGAGATAGAGATTCTGAATCCGCCGAAGGGTGCCGACAAGAAGATGAACTACATTCCTCATCTTACCGTAACAGAGACGAGTGTTAGGCTTCCGCTTGAGGACTTAAGCACTGTTGGAGGAACGGAAAATGTATACACAATACATGTGGTTAACAGCGGAATCTACGAGCTTGCGATAAAGGTTGGTTCCGATGCCGGCGAGCTGTCACAGACAACCATGGCGGTCTCTGTTAACAATATCCCGTCGGGAGTGTTCACACTTACCGATACCAAAGGCGAATACTTGGAGAAGCTTGTTGAGATAGACAGCTGCTATCAGCAGGATATCTATATCAATATCTACTTTGCGCAGAGCGGACTTAAGATTGACAGTCTAACACTGACACTTAAGAAGAACTGGACTATGTCTGACAAGCGTGCAGAGGGAGTGCTGGCGTAATGAATATCCGTGGTTTGCAGAAAACAACCCTGCTTGACTATCCCGGCCATGTGGCAAGCACCATATTTACTGCGGGCTGCAATTTTCGCTGTCCCTTCTGTCATAATGGCGAGCTGGTGCTTGATCCGAGTTCGCTTGAGCCAATCTCTGAGGAAGAGGTGCTTGCGCATCTGAATAAGAGAAAAAATGTCCTTGACGGTGTCTGTATCAGTGGTGGCGAACCGACTCTTGACCCCGACCTTACTTCATTTCTTGCAAAAGTGCGAGAGACAGGCCTTAGTATCAAGCTCGATACTAACGGTTACCGTCCCGAGGTTTTACGAAAGGTGATAGATGAAGACCTTGTTGACTATGTTGCTATGGACATAAAAGCGGGGAGGGACAACTACGCTGATGCATGCGGTTTGCCCAATATTGATATGGCGAATATAGAGGAAGCAGTGGAAATTCTTGCTTCATCCGGGATAGTACATGAATTCAGGACGACCTGTGTGAAGGGCTTACATACCTTGGCGGACTTTGAGGATATTGCTGCGTGGTTGCCCGGTGACAGCCTGTATTTTCTGCAGGATTACAAGGAAGGACCAACTGTAATTAATCCGGTGTATGAATCCTTCAGTGTGGAAGAGCTGGAGAAATTCGTAGAAGTACTTAAGCCTGCAATTCCGGCAACGGCAATTAGAGGGCTATAACAAAGGAATAAATATTTATGAAGAGGATACGAAAGCTGATAATCAATCATCCATATGGGTCATTGATGCTGTTTTGTCTGATAGGAGGTCTTATCGTCGGCCTTCCGATAACTATGTTTACGCTTATCAGGGAAGTCATTAAGTATCAAATTGATTTTAAGGAGTTTATATTTGGCTTCTTCGAATATTTCTGGATGACAATCATTATATGCATATGCATGGTCTTTCCGGTTGTTTTCACCCTATTTGAGATGATGCAGCTCTTTGCCGTGCATGTCCGTAACAATGACAGATTCAAGGGCAGATTTATATTATTTAAGGAGCTTTTTGAGAGTGCTAAGCCTGTGTCCGGCGCGGTATTTGAGATTATCACACTTTTGTTTGGTGTGCTTCTTGAATACATCCTTCTTGCCGGACTTCACAATGTAATATTTGATGCGCAGTGGTCTGTGGAACTGAGGAACAGTGAATTACACGCGCCAATAAACCCGGATTGCATGCTGACCTTCGAGGTAATGTGTGTCATGTTTGTGTTTGGTTACCTTGTGTGGGCATTTACTTCCGTTAAGAAGCGACCGCCATTACTTACGGTACTATGCTTTTCCGCCATGTACATCGGCGTGATTGAGGCCTTTTGTTTTACCATCCATATCACGGGTATGAATTACACCTTAGAAAACTCTGTAAAGAATTACTGCTTTACCAGTGAACTGCTATATACATTCTTAATCCCGCTCAACATGCTCCTTATTCTTGTGCGTGTAATCCTCCATTCGGTCCAAACGCATGAGACTGACCTTAGCCGAAGTATAAAGATTGAGAGCAGTTCCATCCTGTCTGTATGCAACAGAATACTGAATAATGCGAAGTACTGGCCATTGCTTGCGGTGTTATTTATGGTCCCCATGCTTGGAATCATAATAATGATTCTTACTCTGTTTGGTCAGGCACCTGATGCAGCAATAAAGGCCTTTACCGAGACAGCAAATTATACCTTTTCAACAAAGATTCCGCCTCAGAACGTGTTCTATGATGAACATTATTTATGTACGGTCGCCGCCGGAGGACATAAGAAGGTGGTTAAGCCGCTAAGAATGGGCAAGAGACACGGGCATGATGTTGTGGTTAACAGGCAGCTTATGGTAGCCAATGCCTTTGAGCAGATCTTAGAAGAGAAGACCCCAACCTTTCATAAGCATGTAAGGAGCTTCTATGACAGGTACGGCTTCCCCATTGCCAGACTAATCAAATCAAAATATGTTGCAGACCTTATCTGGTTTATCATGAAGCCCCTTGAATGGTTCTTCCTCTTTGTCATCTATCTTGTAGACGTCAACCCCGAGGACAGAATCGCAAGGCAGTATCTATAGGAATATTAATAGTAGGAGGATGATTTCGAATGAATGTAGGAATACTTGGAGCCGGATCCATTGCTAAGTGCATGGCAGCAGCTATTAACGGACTTGATGACAGCGTAAAGGCATATGCTGTTGCATCAAGAGATATTAACAAGGCACAGGCCTTTGCTGATGAATGGGGATTCGAGGAAGCATACGGAAGCTATGAGGATATGCTTAATGATCCTAAGGTTGATCTGGTTTATGTAGCAACACCACACTCTTATCATCTTGAGCACTCAAAGTTATGTATTGACCACGGAAAGGCAGTACTTTGTGAGAAGCCGTTCACTGTCAATGCAGCTCAGGCAAGGGAATTGTTTGATTATGCCAGGGAAAAGAATGTATTCATAACAGAAGCTATCTGGACCAGATATATGCCAAGCAGAAGCATTCTTAATGAGACCATTGCATCCGGAATTATCGGAACACCAAGAATGATAGTTGCAGATCTTTCTTATCCGATTGAATATAAAAACAGAATGACCGATCCCAACCTTGCCGGAGGTTCACTACTTGATATTGGTATATATCCTATCAACTTCACCTCTATGGTTTTCGGTAACGACATCAGGGATATATCCGGTAGCTGTACCTATACCGATACAGGAGTTGACTGTCAGGATTCCATTACAATTACATACAACGACGGAAGAGTGGCAATTCTGTCTTCATCTATGCAGGTAGCCACACACAGACTTGGTATGATATTCGGAACCGGAGGATATGTTCACTGTACCAATGTAAACAATATCGAGAAAATCGAAGTATTCAATGTAGACCATGAATTGATTAAGGAAGTACCTATACCCAATCAGATTAACGGTTATGAATATGAGGTATTGGCCTGCAAGAAAGCTTTGGAGGAAGGAGCACTTGAATGCAGTGAGATGCCTCATTCAGAGACACTTAAGATGATGGAGTGGATGGATAAGCTCAGAAACGACTGGGGAATCAAGTACCCGTTTGAATAAACTTATCGACAAAAAAATACAAGCCTGCTGAGTAATCGGCAGGCTTTTTTATTCTGAATATACTAAGCGACATCAAATAATTGTAAGCTGGGTACTAAAGCAACGTCGGTACTTAGCGGGCGTATTTTGCCCGCTTATGGACCGCTACGTTGATGCAGTAGCGAGAGCGTGCCCAGCGGCAATTATTTGATGGCGCGAGGAATTGCAAAAAAAACTGTTGACAAAGCAGATGGCTCGGGGTATATTAAGTGTACTAGATGTATTGGTACACTTAATAGAGGTGAGATATGTTAATACAGATTGATTATCAGGACAAGCGGCCGATTTATGAACAGGTCGTGGAGAAGATGCAGAATTTAATAGTCAGAGGAATACTGTCTATGGATGAGAAGATTCCATCTGTGAGAAGTCTTGCAATTGAATTGTCCATTAATCCCAATACGATTCAGAAGGCCTACCAGGAGCTTGAAAAGCTTGGTTATATCTACACAATCAAGGGCAGGGGCAATTTTGTTGCATCCCATACAAGCTGGAAGGTCGACAGGAAGAATGAGTATTTGGAAATTATGAATGATGCACTTCGGGAGCTTAAGGCTCTGGGCGTATCACGTGATGAGGTTGTGGCAAGTATTGACAGCCTTTATAAGGATTAAGGAGATGGATTATGATTAAGATAAATAATCTTATTAAAGAATTTGACGGATTCAAAGCCGTGAACGGTATAACAACGAGTATCGAGGAGGGTCATGTATTCGGTCTCGTTGGTACGAACGGTGCCGGAAAGAGTACACTGCTTAGAATGATAAGCGGAGTGCTTAAGCCAACCGAGGGAACGGTTATTGTGGATGGAGAGAATGTATATGACAATGCCGGGATAAAGAAGGAAATATTCTACATTTCGGATGAACAGTACTTCCCCTGCAGTACACCGGCTGATCTCGAGAGATATTACAAGTCAATGTACGAAAACTTTGACAGTGCAAGGTTTGCAGAACTGCTTGAGAAGTTCGGTCTTGACAAAAACAGAAGAATTAACACCTTTTCAAAAGGAATGAAGAAGCAGCTGTCGGTGATTATAGGAGTGTGTGCCAATACAAAGTATTTGCTGTGTGATGAGACTTTTGACGGACTTGACCCGGTTATGCGTCAGGCAGTAAAAAAGGTATTTATCGCTGCAATGGAAGACAGAAACATGACTCCGATTATCGCATCTCACAATCTGAGAGAGCTTGAGGATATCTGCGATCATGTAGGTCTTCTGCATAAGGGTGGAATTCTTTTTGCCAAGGATCTGGACGAGATGAAGCTTGGTATCCACAGACTTCAGGTAGTCTTCACAAACGATGAAGAACGTGTAAGATTCGAAGAGAATCAGGAAATAATGCGTGATGAGGTCAGAGGTTCGCTGCATACCTACACCATCAGATCTTCGATGGATGACCTTCGCAATGCAGTAGCGTCAGTTGATACGATTTTTAGTGAAATACTTACTCTTTCTCTTGAAGAGATATTTATCAGTGAAACGGAGGTGGTAGGCTATGATGTCAAGAATATCATCGAATAATTTATTTGCTCACTCTATGCTTAGGAAAATGTGGCTCTATATCATATCCCTGGTAGTGCTTATGATAGCGGGTCCGGGCAGGCTGCTCATGCAGATTGACAATCTCTTAATGTGGAATCCGTCAATCACCAGGAGGGAGCTTATGGCAAATCTTATATATTACGCACAGTTTACCAATCAGCTAAATCTGGTAATAGTAATTGCGATTGCCGTAGCCTTTGCTTTCTTCAGTTTCAGATACCTATATTCAAGAAGTAAGGTTGACCTGTATCATTCAATGGCAATTAAGCGTAAGGACATGTACCGCCAGATAGTGCTGTCTGCAATTATTCCGCTTATAATTATCAGGACCATAACCTTCCTTGCAATCCTCGGAGTATTTGCAGCAAAGGGAATCCTTGTAGGATATACCTTTGGAATGGTTTTCACAACATATATTCTGGGAATAATCTTTTCGATTATATTCTTTAGCTTAACGGTTATTGCAATAACCCTTACAGGCAATATCTTAGCCGGTGGACTTGCAACCCTGGCACTGTTAAGCATGGCAGAGATGATCTTCAATGTATATGACAGCTACAAGAACTTCTGCTTTGAGACAGTAAGCTACATAACGGAATTCTCATGGATAAGATTCCTGTTATCACCCTTAACTGCCATGAGAAGCTTCGGGGTAATGATTGAAGACAGTATACCGGAGTTGATCGTTATATTGGTTATAATGGTTCTTCTCTACTTTGCAGCAGGAGCTGCTTTCGTGGTGAGACCGTCAGAGGGCTATAACAAGGCGGTTGTTTACAAGGGACTGAATCCCGTAATCAGAATCCTTGCTACAATGATATTCGCAATGACAGCAGGAATGTATGTAGTATTTGTTCAGAATACACTTACACAGACCTGGTACTGGATAAGCTTCATTGTTGCAGGTATCCTGGTATTCTGCTTAACCAACAGCATTATCTATTCGGATTTCAGGAAGTCCCTTGCCCGCTTACCCGAGCTTGCAATTGCACTTGTGGCAGCAGCTGTCATAGCAGTCATATTCCTCTATGACCTTACGGGTTACGATAGATATATTCCCAAAGAGGACAGTATTGAATCTGTAGCGGTTGCCTTCGAGAGCCTGGATACTGAGCAGAGCATCTACGAGGTTGATAAGGGTCCTGAAGGAGGATCTCTGGAGTATACCGACAGTACACAGTATATACTTAAACATATGGAATCTGACAAGATTAAGGAGGCTATAAACCTTGCAACCATCGGTGTTTCCGAACTTAAGCCCTACAAGTCGGTATTTGACAGGCAGCAGGGCAACGCGGCAGTACCGATTGCCAAGACTACTTATTCATATGGTCATCCTGACAATGTACAGAAGAACTGTTACGTGATTAAGTATAAGCTTAAGAGCGGAAGAAGTGTTTACAGAAGCTATAATGCTTCAATTAGTGCAACCTACAACGACACAGCTGCCTTCTACGATTCAGAGGAATATAAGAATGTGGTCAACGGACTCGATAATATCATCAAGTACGGTAACATCGGTGTTATCAGGATTAATGGGCTGAACTACTCTGAGATTGGCAAAATAACGGGAACTGACGTAGAAGCTTTTTTAGAGAATTACAGGAAGGATGTGTTCGACAGAACTCTTGATGACATGAAGAAGGAATATCCCATTGCAAATCTATCATCTTCAGGTGATGAGAAGAACTATGAAGGTTTCTACCTGTCAGGATATTATATTTATCCCTGTGATACCAATACGGTTGATTTCTTAAAGTCAAAGGGAATTGAGTTAGAGGACAGTCATCCCAGTGTAAGTGATCTTGCACAGACAATAAACAAGATTACAGTCTCTGTATATGATGAGGCGAATGACGGCAGTAAGCAGGTTGAGTACCTGCCCGGCAGTGATGATGATATCATAAATAAGATAATCAGCTGCGGAATTGTTGATCAGTATTCATATGTTAACAGTGTTCTTAGAGAATACGATTCACAGGTGTCTATCATCTGCAACTATCTCAATCTTGAGGGATATGTGAATGACGCTTACTTAAGCATTCCCATTAAGGATATGCCAAAGCAGGTTTACACAGATCTTGAGAGTGCCGAGATTATGCAGTGGTAATATAATAATCCATCAAACCAAATCAAGGAACCCCCGAACTAGGCTCGGGGGTTCTAAGATTATATATAGAAAAAATATTCAAAGATTACAGATCTTTATCTACTCCGTTGACCTTAACTGTAGAATTGTCATCTACGGGAATGAGGATATATTTCTTATCATCGATTATCTCCGTATGAATTTTCTCAGCTCTCTCGGGATAAACAAAGATTGATACATCACCGGATTCCGAAGAGGAGGTGGCCTCTTCAAGCTCGGAGACCTTATTTTTAAGAGAGGCAACCTCTTTTACAAGCTCCTTCTTCTCTCGCTCCCTTTCATTGGCAGCCAGAGCCTTGTTGTCGATAAGGTTTGAAACCAAAGGAAGCTCTTCCATGAATTCGTCGAGGGTCACTTCCTTAATTACTCGTGCTTTTTCCCCTTCAATATTATTCTCTACAAGGATTTCATCTATGGTCTCGGGAGTGAGGATGATGGAATTGATCTCATTCTCCGTAAGCTCTTCTCCGGTGTTGATTAGGGCATTGAAACTCTCCTGGATGTTAATCAGAGCCTCATTTCCGTTCTCCGTATCGTTTAAGAAGGCACGCTTTACAATGGCACTGAAGGTGTTGCGCTGCTCAGTTGCAGTCATTCTGGGAGCACAGCCCAGGACATCGGATATCACCTCACTGTGTGAATCCTTGGCATCTCTTATGAAGTAATCGACTTTATGGATGTCGGCGCTTCTGTTGTCGAAGGCGGGGAAGAGAAAGCCCAGGTCCGGAACGCCTACAACCCAGTCTCTGATGCGGGCGCCGATTCTGTTCTCATCCTCTCTGACACCGAGACCGGCTTTGGATAACACCACCGGACAGATGCTTACGAGAAGATATTCATAGACCTCCTCAGACTCGTCTAACTTCATGTTGTCGCTGGTCTTTGTGATGATGTCGTAGGTGTCGTGGAATACAAGGATCAGATAATTACCGACGTAGTTATAGCCGTCAATTATAAGGTCATAGAGCCTGTCGAGAAGATCTTCGCTACATAGACCATCGTTTCTAAGGGCATAGAGGAAGTGCTGCTTACCACCGGTTGCTTCTTCCTCAAGCGGAAAGTCCAGCTCCAGTATATTGTTCCCCAGAGTTCCTGTCAGAGTCTTCTTGGCAATCTCAAGATATTTGTAGAATTCCTCATCGTCCATATTTAAGAAGCTTTCGTTGAATTTGATAGCCTTGTTCTTGCCGGCATCAACGTAGCAGCCTGCGAGTCTGTCTATCGAGCAGGCCTCCTTCTTAAACCTCTTCTTAAGCTCCATTACATCTTTCTTATTCAAAAGCATACCTCCGTAATAAATGTATATCCTGTCTGTAAATCTTATAACTAATTATTTGGCAGACTAATAATATCATAAAAAGAGGCGGATATGTTATACTAATTCCATGGTTGAGAATACTTTTGACATAAGTGAGGAACTGAAGAAATTACCCAAAAAACCGGGTGTATATATAATGCATGACCTTCATGATGAGATTATCTATGTGGGTAAGGCGATTAATCTGCAAAACAGGGTCAGGTCGTATTTTCGTGCCAACATAGGCCGTGGTCCCTGGATAGACAAGATGGTCAGTCTCATTGCTTACTTTGAATACATTGTGACCGACTCAGAGCTGGAGGCTCTGGTGCTTGAGAACAATCTTATCAAGGAGCATAAGCCGAAATACAACACCATGCTTATGGATGATAAGACCTATCCCTACATCAAGGTGACGATGGAGGAGTATCCGAGAGTGCTGTTTTCAAGAGAACTTAAGAGGGATAAGGCCAAGTATTACGGACCCTACACCAGTGCTTCTGCGGTAAAGGACACGATTGAGCTTATCAATAATATTTATAAAATCAGAACCTGTAACAATAAACTTAAGGCGGGGGTTAAGTCCACCGACAGGCCCTGTCTCAACTACCATATGGGCAGGTGTCTCGCTCCCTGCCAGGGAAATGTAAGTCCTGAGGAATATGAGCGGATGATAAGCGGTGCAACAGACCTTCTTAACGGCAACTACGCTCCTATTGTTATGGAACTTGAGGACAAGATGAGGGAGGCTTCCGAGAACTTGGATTACGAGAAGGCTGCTTCCTTCAGGGATCTTATAGAGAGTGTGAAGCTCTGCGGACAGAAGCAGAAGATAGAATCCGGAATAGATGACAACAGGGATATTATCGCCATGGCGAAGAATGATTCATCATCGGTGGTGCAGGTATTCTTCATAAGGAATGGAAGGATGACGGGAAGGGAGCACTTCTTCCTTAAATGCAATCCCGACACTACGGAGAGTGAGATACTATCATCCTTTGTTAAGCAGTATTATTCCGGTACGCCCTTTGTTCCTCAGGAGCTCTTCCTTGACACTGAGATTGAGGACATGGAGCTTATCGAGCAGTGGCTGAGTGAGATAAAGGGAAGAAAGGTTAAGATTGTAGTACCTAAGATTGGCCAGAAGAACAGACTGATCCTGCTTGCCAAGGAGAATGCAAGAATAACTCTTAATCAGGACTCTGACAGAATAAAGCGTCAGGAGGAGAAGACCGTCGGTGCGGTAAGAGAGATTGAAGAGCTTATAGGACTTACAGGCATTGAGAGAATGGAAGCCTTTGATATATCCAACATCTCAGGCTTTGAGAATGTAGGCTCCATGGTGGTATTTGAGAAGGGTAGTCCAAAGCGAAGTGATTACAGGAAGTTCAAGATTAAGTCTGTTACGGGACCCAATGATTATGCCTGCATGGAGGAGGTGCTGACCCGAAGATTTACGCACGGACTAAAAGAGGCGGAGGGCGACGAGGATGCAGACAAGGGAAGGTTCAACCGCTTCCCGGATTTGATACTTATGGACGGAGGTCGCGGCCAGGTCAACATCGCACTTAATGTATTGGAGAGCCTTTCACTTTCCATTCCCGTGTGCGGAATGGTTAAGGACGACAATCACAGAACCAGAGGTCTCTACTATAATAATATTGAGATTCCCATAGACAGGAAAAGTGAGGGCTTTAAGCTTATAACCCGTATTCAGGACGAGGCCCACAGATTCGCAATTGCCTTCCACAGGTCGCTTAGAAACAAGGACCAGGTGAGGTCCTGCTTAGATGAGATTCCGGGTGTGGGACCGGCAAGAAGGAAGGCTCTTATGAGAGGCTTTGAGAATATAGATGAGATAAAGAATGCAACAATAGATGATCTTGTAAATAAGGCAGGTTTGTCGCGTTCTGTGGCAGAGTCAGTATATTCATTTTTCCATAAGGATATGATAATATAGGAATAAATCAAGCCCATATAGGCAATAAGGCAGAATGGAGAGAAAATATGGCAGCAGTAAAGCTAGCGGACATTATTGAGCACGAGAATCTGGAGAATCTCACTCCGGAGATCGACATCAAGAAGATTAAGGTTACACAGCCTGATATAAATCGACCTGCACTTCAGATGGCCGGTTATTTCGAGCATTTCGAAGCTACAAGACTTCAGATTATCGGATTTGTAGAGTATTCGTATATGGAGAGTCTGACAGAGACCAGACAGGAAATCATATACGAGAGACTGCTGGATAACCCGATTCCCGGTGTTATCTTCTGTAGGGAGCTTAAGCCCAATGACCTCTTTAGGAAGATAGCCGTTAAACATGGCGTACCGCTTCTTATGACCAAGAAGGCAACGTCAGCTTTTACTGCTGAGATAATAAGATGGCTTAATGTTAAGCTTGCCCCGATGATTTCCGTTCACGGTGTTCTTGTCGATGTATACGGCGAGGGCGTACTGATAACGGGTGAGAGCGGAATCGGTAAGTCAGAGGCAGCACTTGAGCTTATTAAGCGTGGACACAGACTTGTAACAGATGACGTGGTAGAGATCAGAAAGGTTTCCGATGAGACCCTGATCGGTACCGCACCCGACATAACGAAGCACTTCATTGAACTTAGAGGTATCGGCATTGTCGATGTTAAGACATTGTTCGGTGTATCATCCGTTAAGGATTCCCAGAGTATCGATCTTGTAATCAGACTCGAGGATTGGGATAAGGATAAGGAATACGACAGACTGGGTCTTGAGGAGGATTATATTGAATACCTTGGCAACAGAATAGTATGTCACAACATCCCCATAAGACCGGGTAGAAACCTCGCAATCATCTGCGAGTCGGCAGCAGTAAACCACCGTCAGAAGAAGATGGGCTACAATGCGGCTCAGGAATTATATGCGAGAGTTCAGAAATCATTATCACAGAAGAGAGAAGAGGACGAGGATTAGTTAGATGAAGAAGTATGTATTTGGTGTTGATGTAGGTGGAACAACCGTTAAGATGGGTTACTTCGATATAGAGGGTAATCTTATAGAGAAGTGGGAGATTCCTACACGTACTGAGGATAAGGGTGTCAATATCATTCCCGATATCGCAGGCAGCATCCTTGTTAAGCTTGCACAGAAGGATATTGACAAAAAGGAGGTTGCAGGAGTCGGTATCGGTGTTCCAGGTCCTGTTAAGGAGGATGGAACCGTTCTTGTAGCAGTTAATCTTGGCTGGGACAAGAGAAATACCAATGAGCAGTTAGAGGACCTCCTTGGAATTCCCGTTAAGACCGCTAACGACGCCAATGTTGCAGCGCTTGGTGAGATGTGGCGCGGCGGTGGTCAGGGCTATGAGGACGTAGTAGCCGTTACTCTCGGAACCGGTGTAGGCGGCGGTGTTATCATCGGCGGTAAGGTAATAGCAGGAAGCAACGGAGCCGGTGGAGAGATCGGACATATTCATCTTGAGGATAACGAGAGCGAGGAGTGCGGCTGTAAGGGTCACGGTTGTCTGGAGCAGTATGCTTCCGCAACAGGAGTAGTCAGACTTGCCAAGAAGAAGTTGGCTGACAGCAGTAAGCCCTCTGTACTCAGAGATGACGAGGTTACGGCTAAGGCAGTATGGGACGCAGTTAAGGCAGATGACGAGCTTGCCAAAGAGGTAGCCAACATCTACGGTGAGTATCTGGGCAAGGGACTGGCTGCGGTAGCTGCGGTTGTTAACCCTCAGGTATTCGTTATCGGCGGCGGAGTATCCAAGGCCGGCAGAGTGGTAATTGATTATTTGGAGCCATACTTTGACAAGTATGCCTTCCCGGGAACCAAGAATGCCAAGTTTGTTCTTGCCAAGCTTGGTAATGATGCAGGCATCTACGGAGCTGCCAAGCTGGTACTGGGTTAATCAGACATTGAATTTATGAACAGAGATACAGCTTCATTATTTGATAAGATAAAACTATACATCCCTGAGGACAGGCTCTTCAGGGATGAGCCTATGCATAGGCATACCACTTTCAGAGTGGGCGGTAGGGCAAGCCTCTATGTCAGGGTCGCATCTTCCGATGAACTGATACAGGTAATCAATACTGCAAAAAGCACGAGCACTGACTTCTTCTTAATCGGAAACGGCAGCAATCTGCTTGTAAGCGATGAAGGCTTTGACGGCATTATCATTGAGCTTGGTGAGAGCATGAGTGAGATTAACGTCTGCGGTAATAAGCTTATCTGTGAAGCCGGAGCGCTCCTTGGCAGGATATCAAGTGTTGCAGCAAAGAATGCCCTGGAGGGTCTTGAGTTTGCTTCGGGAATCCCGGGAACACTGGGAGGCGGACTGGCTATGAATGCCGGAGCTTACGGCGGAGAGCTGGCTACGGTGGTAGAGACTGTCTGCGTACTTGATCCGACGGACATGAGTATTAAGACTTATGAGGCCTCTAAGCTTAACTTCGGTTACAGACAGAGCAGGATTAAGAGTGAAGGGCTAATCGTTATTTTGGCGACTCTGAATCTTAAGGCAGGAGACGAGGAAACAATAAGAGAGAGGATGGCAGAATATTCAAAGAGAAGAAGGGACAAGCAACCTCTGGAATATGCCTCTGCGGGTTCCACCTTCAAGAGACCTGAGGGACAGTATGCAGGAGCACTTATTGAAGCAGCCGGAATTAAAGGGCTTACGGTCGGCGGAGCGGAAGTGTCAAGGAAGCATGCAGGCTTTGTGATAAATAAAGGCGGCGCTACAGCCAAGGATATATACGAATTGATTGGAATTGTTCAGAAGAGGGTACTTAACAATAGCGGGATTTTACTGGAACCTGAGGTTATCATGCTTGGATTTGACAGGATAGACTGATATGAGATTTGTGATTGTAACGGGAATGAGCGGTGGTGGAAAAAGTACCACAATGAAGATGCTTGAGGATATGGGCTTCTATTGCGTTGACAATCTTCCGATACCGTTAGTAGATACGTTTTTTAAATTAATATGCAGACCCGGAAGTGAGATTACCAAGGTTGCCTTAGGACTGGATGCCAGAGCCGATGAGAATATGGAAGAAATCCTGGATGTTCTTCATGGGCTCAAGAATGAGGGCTACTCCTATGAGATAATCTTTATGGAGGCTTCTGACATGACTCTGGTCAGAAGATATAAGGAGAGCAGGAGGCTTCATCCTCTGGCACAGACCGGAAGTCAGAGAGTGGAGGACGGTATCCGTAAGGAGAGAATGATTCTTGAAAAGGTCAAGAAGGAAGCGGACTACATCTTCGATACCTCCAAGCTTCTAACCAGGAATCTTAAGGAGGAACTTGATAAGATATTTGTTACGGGTGAGGGCTACAACAGCCTGATGGTCAATGTAATGTCCTTTGGCTTTAAGAAGGGAATCCCTGTCGATGCAGACCTGGTATTTGATGTAAGATTCCTGCCAAACCCCTTTTATGTGGATGAGCTTAAGCCACTTACGGGTAACGATGATGAGGTTAAGGATTATGTGATGAGCTTTGCCGAATGTTCCTTATTCTTAGATAAGCTCGAGGATATGCTTAAGTTCTTAATCCCCGGATATGTGAAAGAGGGTAAGAACCAGCTCGTGGTTGCGATCGGCTGTACGGGAGGTCAGCACAGATCGGTTGCGATAGCCAATATGCTTTATGAGAGAATGCGGGGTGTGGGCAATTACGGACTTTCACTCAGTCACAGAGACATACCCAAGTAATACAGACATGAGGAGAGACCTATGTCATTTTCCGGTAAAGTCAAAGAAGAGATATCAGAGGTAATGAGCAGTGCAAGGCATTGCAGGATAGCAGAGCTTGCAGTGATAATAGAATTGTGTGGGAAGCTCGAATACGACTCAGATGGTACAAAAATTCTCGAAATAAGTACAGAAAACGACGTTGTCAGAAGAAAATACTTTACATTACTTAAGAAAACATTTAGTATATGTACGTCGATGCCACCTCGAGGAGAGGATGCAGAGACCATTCTGGAGACTGTGAAGAAGACGGGTGTGGAGGATCTGAACTCACCTGTCAGTATGACGATTTTAAAGCAGTCCTGCTGCAAGAGAGCCTTCCTTCGCGGAGCCTATATGTGCGCCGGCTCTATGAGCGATCCTAAGCGAAGCTATCATCTTGAGATGGTATGCCAGAGAGAGGATCAGGCTACACAACTTATGGAAATAATGCGTCATTTCGGTCTTGAAGCCAAGACTATTGAGCGCAAACAGCATTTTGTGGTATATATTAAAGAAGGTGAGGGAATCGTTGATTTCCTTAATATATGTGAAGCGCATGTATCACTTATGAGTATGGAGAACGAGAGAATACTCAAAGATATGCGTAATTCGATAAACAGAAGGGTGAATTGTGAAGCAGCCAATATAACCAAGACAGTTAATGCGGCAGCGAAGCAATTGGCAGATATAGAACTAATTAGAGACAAAATGGGGTTACAGGAATTACCGCCCAACCTGCGTATGATTGCAGAGGCGAGGCTAGATCATCCGGATGCTACACTGTCGGAGCTTGGAGGGTATCTGGATCCACCGGTGGGAAAAAGTGGGGTTAATCATCGGTTACGTAAGCTTAGTGAAATAGCAGAGGGTATGTAGTCGAAGAGGAGGAAAATATGATTACAAAGGACATTACAATCCGATTAGAGAACGGATTGGAGGCAAGACCTGTTGCCATGCTTGTACAGGAAGCAAGCAAGTATGAGAGTTCGGTTTATCTTGAAGCAGGAACCAAGAAGGTTAATGCCAAGAGTATTATGGGAATGATGAGTTTGGGTCTCGATGCAGGCGAGACAGTTAAGGCTGTCATTGACGGACCGGATGAGGAAAGTGCAATGGAAGGAATTGAAAACTTCTTAAGCGGCAAGTAATTTGGATATTTTCTTTATTCGGATAATGTTATATAATGAACACGATGACCCATAAGGGGTATCAAATATAAACGGAGGTATTAACAATGTCATTAGTTACAACAACTGAAATGTTTAAGAAGGCATATGACGGCGGATACGCAGTAGGTGCTTTCAACGTTAACAACATGGAGATTGTTCAGGGTATTACAGAAGCTGCCGGTGAGCTTAACAGCCCTGTTATTCTTCAGGTATCAAAGGGAGCACGTGCTTATGCTAACCATACATATCTTGTAAAGTTAGTTGAGGCAGCTGTTGAAGAGAATCCTCAGATCCCTATCGCTCTTCACCTTGATCATGGTGACAGCTTCGAGCTTTGCAAGAGCTGTATCGATGGTGGATTCACATCAGTTATGATCGATGCTTCTTCTAAGTCTTTCGAGGATAACATCGCTCTTACCAAGCAGGTAGTAGAGTATGCTCATGCTCATGGTGTAGTAGTTGAGGCAGAGCTTGGTACTCTTGCAGGTATCGAGGATGAGGTTTGTGTAGAGGCAGGTAACGAGGCTTATACAAGACCTGAAGAGGTTGAGGAGTTCGTTGATAAGACAGGTTGTGATTCACTTGCAATCGCTATCGGAACATCACACGGTGCATACAAGTTCACTGCTGCTCAGTGTACAAGAAATGAGGATGGTATCCTTGTTCCACCTCCACTTCGTTTCGACGTTCTTGAGGAGATCATCAAGAAGCTTCCCGGCTTCCCTATCGTTCTTCATGGTTCTTCATCAGTTCCACAGGAGTTCGTTAAGATGGTTAACCAGTACGGCGGTAACATGCCTGATGCAGTAGGTATTCCTGAGGAGCAGCTCCGTCAGGCAGCTAAGCTTGCTGTATGTAAGATCAATATCGACTCAGATATCCGTCTTGCTATGACAGGTAATATCCGTAAGTACTTCGCTGAGCATCCGGATCACTTCGATCCTCGTCAGTACTTAAAGCCCGCTCGTCAGGCTGTTAAGGACATGGTTGCTCACAAGATCGTTAACGTTCTTGGTTCAGACGGTAAGGCTTGATTATAAACCATAAATTAAAGGCTTCGGCATTATGCCGGAGCCTTCTTTTTGTATATATTAAGTTCACCGTATACGCCGTAGTATTCAAAACCCAGAGAGGAAAGCAGGCGTATACTTGGAAGATTGTCAGGGTGACTAAGTGCCTGAATGCAGTCAAAACCAAGCTCCTCAAAGCCAAAGGAAATAAGTCTGCTGCATACCTCGGTGGCATACCCCTTGCCCTGATATTCCTTAGCTATAACATAACCAAGCTCGGGGAAGGTGAGAGTATCAGGCAGATCTTCATCTGTTCTGTAATTAAAGCCCGCACGTCCGATTATCTCACCTGTATCCCTGTCCTCAATTATCCAGGTTCCAAAGCCAAAATAAGAATAGACATTCTTAATATAATTATTTGTATATTCCAATTCCGATTCATAATCGGGAAAGAGCGGTTCTGTGTATTTTATTATGGATTCATCTGAGTATACCCTGTAGAGAGCCTCCACATCATCAACTGTCATCTCCCTTACTATGCAGCGTGGAGTAACGGCAATTTCCCAGGGAAGAGAGGACAGTCTCTGCCAGACCTTGATATAGAAGTCAGTATCGGTATCCTCAGGGTCAGTAATGAGATACGGGAAGGTGGACAAGTCCATATTCTTAGTATTGTCGTTAAGCACCGGACACAGAGGACGTCCCTCTGAGGAAAGAGTCCTTATTTTTTCAGGTTCGTCCGTAACATAGAGACGGGGCTCTATGGATACATTGGTATTCCATTTTGAAGGTATATCAATTACAATAAACATATCTAGAATATATCAGAAACGAGAGGACAAGTATATGGCTAAAAATCCGGTAGTAACAATTACAATGATGAATGGTGACAAGATGGTAGCAGAGCTTTACCCTGAGATAGCTCCGATAAGTGTTAATAATTTTATCAGTCTTATCAATAAGGGATATTATGACGGACTTATCTTCCACCGAGTAATCAGTGGCTTTATGATTCAGGGAGGATGTCCGGACGGCACAGGAATGGGAGGTCCGGGATACACAATTAAGGGAGAGTTTGCTCAGAACGGTTTTGAGAATAATCTTAAGCATACAGAGGGTGTTCTGTCTATGGCAAGAGCCATGCATCCTGACAGTGCAGGCTCACAGTTCTTCATTATGCATAAGACATCTCCTCATCTGGACGGAGCTTATGCAGCCTTTGGTAAGATTATCGAGGGTATGGATGTGGTTAATGCGATTGCAGAGACTGCAACGGACTGGAATGACAGACCGCTTGAGGAGCAGAAGATCAAGAGCATGACTGTGGACACCTTCGGTGTGGAGTATCCATTACCTGAAAAGATGTAGTTAACAGTTTGTTCATAATTTATTTTCAAATTATCTATTTTGTTCGTATAATTTAGACATTTTCGACAATTATAATCTAGGTATAAGTTAAGTAGAGCAGAACACAACAAGATAAAACTTTTTCATAATAAAATGCCAAGCACAGAAGTGCTTGGCATCCTCCCTTTTATAGACAATTTCCTTCAAAAAAGCAGATGTATAAGGCATCTGCTTTTTTGTATTATCGTCTCCTTGTATATGAGAGATAGCCTTGTTGTAATTTTGCACAAAAAATCACATAAAAACTATGGAAATTTTGAAAGAATACTATTAGAATAGGATATGTATGTGAGGTATATACAATTTTTGACACAATAAATTGTGCAATTCAACTATAATTTCAGTAGGAGTAAGTCAGCATGATATCAAACCAGGTTCTTCAGAATACCATTGACGGATTAAAGAATATAGCGCGAATTGAGATTTGTGTTATGGATATTGATGGTAAGATAATAGCCACCTCGGATAATTCGCTTGAGAGTTATTCAAGACAGGCGGTGGAATTTTCCAGATCACCTGCGGACAGCCAGGAGGTCAGTGGCTGCCAGTTTTTCAAGATATATGATGATGATATGCTTGAATACATCCTGATAGTGTCAGGTGTGGGGGAGGATCTCTATACTCTGGGCAAGATGGCTGCATTTCAGATCAGCAGTCTGATTGTGGCATATAAGGAGAGATTCGATAAGGATAATTTCATTAAAAATCTGTTGTTGGATAACCTGCTGCTTGTGGATATCTACAGTCGTGCCAAGAAGCTGCATATTCAGCCGGAGGTAAGAAGAGTTGCTATTATTCTTGAGTCGATGAGGGGCAAGGATAACAACATGCTTGAGGCCATGAGGACAAGCTTTGGCGGCAATACCAAGGACTTCATTACAGCAGTTGATGAGAACAATGTAATTGTGGTTAAGGAGTTGAAGGACAACGAGCATGATGAAGAGATTGAGAAGTACTGTGAGAACTTCATGGATGCTCTTATTCAAAGCGGAGTAGGCGGTGCGCGTATTGCCTGCGGTACAGTGGTGAAGGAGCTCAAGGAGGTAAGTCGTTCTTATAAGGAGGCTAAGATGGCTCTCGATGTTGGCAAGATATTCTTCGAGGAGAGGAATATTATTGCTTACAGTGAGCTTGGAATAGGAAGACTGATATATCAGCTTCCCATACCGCTATGTAAGCTCTTTATCAGGGAGATATTCGACGGAGAAGGTCCGGATGACTTTGATGAGGAGACAATAGAGACAATCAACAAGTTCTTCGAGAACAGCCTCAATGTATCGGAGACCTCAAGACAGCTCTATATTCACAGGAATACTCTTGTATATAGACTCGATAAGCTGCAGAAGGCTACGGGTTTGGACCTCAGGGTATTCGATGACGCGATCACATTCAAGATTGCACTTATGGTAGTCAAGTACATGAAATATATGGAGAAGCAGGACTACTAAAACAGAACAGTAATTTGGAGGAAGAAATGGCATTAAAGGGTAGAAAGAAGCCAAAGAATATGCAGAACGGAGAGATAATCGTTCTGGATAATGTTGTTAAGAGCTATAATTCCGGTTCACCTGCGCTCAACGGCGTAAGTCTTAGGATTAAGAAGGGTGAATTTGTATTCATTGTGGGAGACAGTGGTTCGGGTAAGTCAACACTGATTAAGCTTCTGCTTAAGGAGCTGAGCCCCACATCCGGAGATATCTATGTCAACAACATATATCTCAATTCACTTAAGCACAGACAGGTGCCCAAGTACAGAAGAAACTTAGGCGTTGTTTTTCAGGATTTCCGTCTGCTTAAGGACAGGAATGTATTCGAGAATGTGGCATTTGCACAAAGAATCGTTCAGACTCCGACAAGAATAATCAAGAGGAACGTACCGGCGATACTGGCAATTGTGGGACTGGCAGGTAAGTATAAGCAGAGACCCAATGAGCTCTCCGGTGGCGAGCAGCAGAGAGTGGCACTTGCAAGAGCGCTTATTAACAAACCACCGATTCTTCTTTGTGATGAGCCGACAGGTAATCTTGACCCGAAGAACACCTGGGAGATTATGAAGCTGCTTGAACAGATTAATAAGAGAGGAACCACTATTCTTGTGGTAACTCATAACAGAGAAATCGTAAATGAGATGCAGAAACGAGTAATTACTATGAAGAAGGGTGTCATAGTAAGCGACGAGGAGAAGGGAGGATATATCGATGAGGATTAGTACCTTCTTCTATACCTTTAGGCAGGGTATTCGAAACATATTCAGGAATGCATGGTTCTCACTTGCATCCATTGCAACTATTTCATCCTGTCTGTTGTTGTTCGGCATATTCTATTCGGTTGTTGCCAACTTCCAGCACATGCTCTATGAGATAGAAGCAGGCGTTGCCGTAACGGTATTCTTTGACGAAGGCTTATCCGATGAGGAGAAGCAGAATATCGGAGTGCTGATTTCGGACAGGAAGGAAGTTGAATCCGTGAAGTTCATCTCGGCGGATGAAGCCTGGGAGAGCTTCAAGAATGAGTATCTGGGTGAGTATTCAGAGGGCTTTACGGAGAATCCGCTTGAGGACTCTGAGAGCTATGAGATATACATGAAGGACATCTCGCTGCAGAGCAGTCTGGTGGCATACCTTGAGACAGTACCGGGTATCAGAACCGTTAACAGCTCACAGAAGACAGCAGAAGCCCTGACCGGAGCCAATAAGCTTGTAAGCTATATTTCACTTGGAATAATCGGAATGCTGCTCGCAGTATCCATCTTCCTTATCAGCAATACCGTAACCATCGGTATTTCGGTAAGAAGAGAAGAGATCAACATTATGAAGTATATCGGTGCAACGGATTTCTTCGTAAGAGCTCCCTTCGTAATAGAGGGTCTTATTATCGGACTTATCGGTGCGGCAATTCCGCTCGGAGTGGTATACAGTATATACATCAATGCAATGGATATGATTCTGTCGAGATTCAATGAGCTTGGAAGTATCCTTGCCTTCCTTTCGGTAGATGAGATCTTCAGTATCCTGGTTCCCGTCTCATTGGGAATCGGTGCGGGAATCGGTTTTATCGGAAGCTTTGTTACAGTAAGAAAGCATTTAAGGGTGTGATAATGCGCAGAATCGGATGTATTGCTACCATTCTTATGACGCTTGCACTGAGCATGGCAGTAATCCTGCTGCCTAAGCTTGAGGTGCATGCAGAAGAGGTGGACGTCGATGCTATCAAGGCCAGCATTCAGGAGAAGCAGGAGCAGATAGAGGAGGCGGAAAAGGCTAAGAGTAAGATTAAATCGAATATTACGAACATCCAGGCAATGGTTTCCGCTCTCGAGAAGGAGAAGGGTGACCTTGAAGCATATGTAACCAAGCTTGATGAGGACCTCACTGACGTTCAGGAGAAGATTGCAGAGCTTAAGGACTTAATATCCGAAAAGGAAACAGAGATCGAGGAGACAGAAGAGGAGCTCGAAGAGGCCGAGGAGATCCAGGCAACTCAGTATGAGAACATGAAGAAGCGAATCAAGTTCATCTATGAGAAGGGTGATACCTTCTACCTTGAACTGGTGATGTCTTCAGCCTCCTTCGGTGAGATGTTAAATAAGGCAACCTATGTTGAGAAGATCTCGGAGTATGATGCTACTAAGCTTGAGGAATACAAGCAGACCTGTGAATATATTCAGGCCTGCAAGGAGCAGCTGGATGCGGAGAAGGAGCTTCTGGACGAAGCCAAGGCCCAGGTCGAGGAAGAAGAAGCCAATCTGGAGACATTAATCTCAGCCAAGGAGGGTGAGATTAATATAAAAACTGCGGATATTAACAATAAGGAAGCCGCAATTAAGGAATACGAAGAGGATCTGGCTGCACAAACAGCCACCATACAGGCATTGGAAGCAGCTGTTGCTGCAGAGAGAGCCCAGCTTGCAGAGGCGGGAGAGGCAATTGTATACGATGGAGGTATGTTCAAGTGGCCGGCTCCGTCATATACCAGAATATCTGATGACTACGGCAACAGAACACATCCAATTCTCGGAGTACAGCAGTTCCATAACGGTGTGGATATGGCAGCACCGGGAGGTTCGCCGATACTGGCAGCTTATGACGGAAAGGTTGTAGCCGCAGCCTACAATGCATCCATGGGTAATTATATAATGATTAACCACGGAGGAGGATTATATACAATATATATGCATGCATCTGCACTCTACGTATCTACGGGTGAGACCGTTACCAGGGGACAAAAGATAGCTGCAGTAGGAACAACAGGACGTTCAACAGGTAACCACCTGCACTTCTCAGTGCGTAAGGATGGTGCTTATGTCAGTCCCTGGAATTATCTGAGTAAATAATAACGGCAGGGGATTATTCCCCTGCTGATTTAATAGAAAGCAGTGAATATATGGAAAACATGGAAAACAATTATGATAGCGAAACACCAATTACTGAGAATAGGAAAGCAGGCAAAAATCTAAGGAGAAGTGGCAAACATACTTTTGTTACCGGCTTTCTTGTGGGAGTGATTCTGACTTTTGTAATCATATTCTCAACTATGCTTGGACTTAAGTATTACAGGAATTACAGGATTAGCAAGGCCATTGATTCCGCGGCAGGAAGCAGTACGGTATCAGAAGATGAGGAGATTGTTAACGAGAAGCTTATTAAGAAGCTTGGAGTATTGGAGACCATAATCGACAGGCATTTTTTCGGGGAATATACAAGAGATGAGCTGGAGGATGGTATCTACAAGGGTCTGGTAGGCGCGCTTAATGATAAGTATGCGGATTACTATTCCGTGGAGGAGATGCAGGAGCAGTCTGAGGATACAGCGGGCAAATACGGAGGAATAGGAGCATATATAAGCTTTGATGAAGAGAAGAACTGCTGTGTTATTGCAGGTACCATTCCGAATACTCCGGCAGAAGAGGCAGATCTAAGGGACGGTGATCTCATTGTTATGGTAGATGAGGTTGACACCATAGGTATGAGCAGCACAGAGATTGTGAAGTTAATTAAGGGAGAGGAAGGTACCTCGGTTCATCTGACGCTTATTCGTGATGAAGAGGATGATTATATAGAGGTAGACCTGGTGCGTGCCATAGTTGATTCGCCGAGTGTATCCTATGAGATGATGGAGAATGAAATAGGATATATCGGCATAAGCGAGTTCAACGGTACAACCGCTGACCACTTCACGGAAGCCCTGGCATCCCTTAAGGCAGAGAATGCCAAGGGAATCATCATAGATGTAAGAAGTAACCTTGGTGGCAATCTCGATGCCGTATGTGCCATCTGCAGGGAGATACTGCCTAAGGGTCTGATAGTATATACTCAGGATAAATACGGCAACAGGCAGGAATATGAGTGTGACGGAAGCAATGAGCTTACACTTCCGCTTGTGGTGCTGACCAACGGCTATTCTGCCAGTGCTTCGGAGATACTGACCGGCGCCGTTAAGGATTACGGTATCGGAACCGTAATTGGAACCAAGACCTACGGCAAGGGAATAGTTCAGACCATAATACCTCTTACTGACGGTTCTGCAATTAAACTTACCACTTCAAAGTATTTCACTCCCAAGGGAACCTGTATTCACGGGGTGGGTATTGAGCCTGATATTGAGGTTGAATTCGACAGCGAAAGATATTACGACGATGGCTATGACAACCAGCTTGAGACAGCACTTGAGGAACTGAAGAAGCAGATGTAGAATATAACATATTGAGAGAAAAAGAGCCTCGCCCTTTATTACACACCGGGCGAGGCTCTTTTTTTCAGATCTTTGATATAATCGTTTTCTTGATCCTGATATAGAAAATGGATGTTACCGTTGCACTGGCAAGCTCAGCTATTGGGAAGGCCCACCAGACATTATTGACATTACCTGTAAGACCTAAGAGGTATGCTACGGGCAGCAGCACCACGAGCTGACGCATGATAGAATTGATCATGCTGTAAGTCGCCTTGCCGAGAGCCTGGAAAAGCGAACCGGTCACAATACAGAAGGCAGCGATCGGGAAGTGTATGCATATGATCTTAAGTGCTGTAATACCCATTGACAGCATGGATTCCGATGCATTGAAGATATTTAGGATAACGCCCGGTATCATCTCCATGACAATGGCTCCGACTACCATAATCGTTACGGCAATCTGAAGGGCAAAGGTAAAAGTCTTAATCATTCTGTCCTTATTCTTGGCTCCGTAGTTATATGCAATAATCGGAATCATACCGTTGTTAAGTCCGAATACCGGCATGAACACAAAACTCTGAAGCTTGAAGTATACACCGAAGACTGCAACCGCGGTTGAAGAGAAGGCCATCAGAATCTTGTTCAGTCCAAGGACCATAACGGAACCGATGGACTGCATTATGATGGACGGAACACCTATGATATAGATGTTCTTAATTACATATCCGCAGGGTCTGAACTTCGAAAACTTGAAATCCAGGTCATCGTTGTATTTGAAGTTGAAGACTATCGCCAGTATGCCCGCGATACACTGTCCGATAACAGTGGCAACGGCAGCACCCTTAGCTTCCATTCTCGGGAAACCGAAGAGACCAAATATCAGGATTGGATCAAGAATGATATTGGTGACGGCACCTATGGTCTGAGTGATCATGGTCTGGAAGGTACGGCCGGTGGATTGAAGCAGTCTCTCAAAGATGAACTGTGTAAATATTCCGATTGAGAATATACAGCATACGGACAGATAGTCATAGCCGTAAGAAGCAATCACATAAGAATCAGTCTGTGTGGCATAGAAAGGCTTCACCAGAAACAGCCCGACAATAAGGAATGCAATATAGCTTAAGAAGGAGAGGAAGACACCATGGAGGGCCACTTTGTCGGCCTCATCACGTTTCTTCTCGCCCAGTGCTCTTGATACCAGGGCATTTACACCGACTCCCGTACCGGCACCTATTGCAATGATAAGCGACTGAATCGGAAAGGCTAAGCTTACTGCGGTCAGTGCATCTTCGCTTACATGTGACACGAACACACTGTCAACCACATTATACATAGCCTGCACCAGCATCGAACACATCATGGGCAGTGACATATTGACAAGCAGTTTACGAACAGGCATGATACCCATCTTATTCTCAGCTGCATTGGCAGTATTTGTTGTACTATTCATCTCTATCTCCTTTCCCACACAATTCTTGATTATAACTCAATAATTAATTTGATGAAATACAGAGACCGGGAAATTTAATACATTCTTAATTTGCCAATTGGAAATTTTCGCCGTACAATATTCTTTATTATACGTAACAAATGTATCAAAACAGGAGGGAGTATGTTAGGCAAGAGAAAAAAAGATTTGGGAGAAGAGAAGATAGAGTTCTACAAGGACAATTCGGGAAAAATCGCAAAGATTATCATATCGGTAATAGTAGCGCTTTTTGTACTATTCACACTTCTTTCAGGAGTTTATTCACTTAAGGAAAACGAGTACGCGGTTGTAACAACCTTCGGAATCCCCAAGGTTGTGGAGCAGTCAGGTATTCACTTAAAGATTCCGTTCGCCCAGGAGGTTAAGAAGGTTCCAAAGACCATCAACGGCTTCCCGATAGGCTACAGAACGGATACGGATGAATCGGTGGATTCGGAATCCTTCATGATAACAAGGGATTACAACTTCGTTAATGTAGATTTCTATGTGGAATACAGGGTTACCGACCCGGTTAAGTATCTGTATGCCTCAGAGAGTCCTGTGGACATTCTTAAGATGTTGACACAGAGCTATATCAGAGATACCATCGGTCTTTATGATGTTGACAGTGTTATCACCACAGGCAAGAATGAGATTCAGGCTTCAATTAAGGAAAAGATTGTTAGCAGACTCGAAACGGAGGACATCGGAGTACAGTTGGTTAATATAACAATACAGGATGCCGAGCCGCCGACACAGGAAGTAATCAGCGCTTTTAAAAATGTAGAAAATGCCAAGCAGGGCAAGGAAACATCCATAAACAGGGCCAATCAGAAGAGAAATGAGGACATCCCCGCAGCAAGAGCACAGGCCGATGAGACTATTAAGACTGCCCAGGCTCAGGCTGAGGAGAGGATCAACGAGGCCAAGGGTCAGGTCGCAAGGCTCAATGAGCTCTATGCGGAGTACCAGAAGTACCCGCTTATCACCAAGCAGAGAATGTTCTATGAGACCATGGAGGACATTCTTCCGGATATGAAGGTGATCATAGAGAAGAGTGACGGAACGACACAGACCATGCTGCCGCTTGAGTCCTTCTCAAGCGTTGGTATTACGGGAAATACAGGCAGCAGTGTCGGCAGTGAAGCGACAGTAGCAGAGGAGGAGGAATAAGATGAAGAAGCGTAACACAGGAATTATTGTCTGTCTTATTATTGCTCTGCTGATTATTCTGTCAGGCTCGTGCATGGTGGTAACCTACCCGGATGAATATACGGTAATCAAGCAGTTTGGCAGAATCGAAAGCATCAGGAAGGAGCCGGGCTTAAGCTTCAAGCTCCCCTTCATTCAGACGGCAGAGAAGATTGAGAACGAGGAACTGCTCTACGACCTTGCAGTGAGCGATGTCATGACTAAGGATAAGAAGTCCATGATCGCGGACTGCTTCGTGCTCTGGAAGATTGATGACCCCTATAAGTATACCCAGACTCTGAGTGCACAGAAGAGTAATGCTGAGTTTCGAATTGATACCATTACCTACAACAGTCTCAAGAATGTAATAAGCAGCTTAAGCCAGGAGGAGGTAATAAGTGGTCGTGACGGTGAGCTGGCGCTTGCCATCCAGGAGAATATCGGCGATACCTTAGAGCAGTACGGGATAAAGCTTCTGGCGGTTGAGACCAAGTCGCTTGACCTGCCGGATGAGAATAAGAATGCGGTATATGAGCGTATGATTTCCGAGCGAAACAACATAGCCGCCACCTACCAGGCCGAGGGCCAGGAGGAGGCTAAGGAAATCTCCAACAACACCAATGCCGAGATTATAGTTATGCAGTCTAAGGCCAATGCAGAGGCAGAGGAAATCATTGCCAAGGGTGAGGCGGAGTACATGAGAATATTAAGCGATGCCTACAACGACCCCGACAAGGCAGATTTCTACATCTTCCTTCGCTCGCTCGATGCAGCCAAGGAAACGATGAAGGGTGACAACAAGACGCTGATTATCGATGAAACTTCACCGATAGCCCGAATTTTCTATTAAAATAACGGTATTATGGTCAAAACGCTCCGGACTTACCAAGATGTAAGTCGGGGCGTTTTTTTTAGAATAATTACGAACGGATGTTCTAAAAAGTATAGACATTTAAAAAATATTATAGTACGATAGAAGTTGTCGAAATACAGCTTTGATGATGTGGATTTATGAAGGAAAGAGCAGATTATGGACTTCAAATTACATGCACCGTATCAGGCGACGGGAGATCAGCCACAGGCAATTGAGGAGCTTGTGGATGGATTTAAGGCAGGCAATCAGTGCGAGACTCTGCTGGGAGTTACAGGTTCCGGCAAGACCTTTACCATGGCCAATGTCATTGCAGCTCTGAATAAGCCAACGCTTATAATTTCGCATAACAAGACCCTGGCGGGTCAGCTCTATGGTGAGATGAAGGAATTTTTCCCGGAGAACGCGGTGGAGTACTTTGTGTCCTACTATGATTATTACCAGCCGGAAGCATATGTGCCGTCTTCGGATACTTATATTGCGAAGGATTCTTCGGTGAATGATGAGATAGATAAGCTAAGACTGTCTGCAACAGCATCCCTTACGGAGAGAAGGGATGTTATTGTTGTTGCTTCTGTCAGCTGTATATACGGTCTGGGAAGTCCGGATGATTACAAGGGACTGATTGTATCGCTTCGTCCGGGACAGAAGAAGGACAGGGATGATGTAATAAGGGAGCTTATCAATATCAAGTATGACAGGAACGAATTTGACCTCGACAGAGCAAGCTTCAGAGTAAGAGGTGATGTGGTGGAGATATGCCCGGCAGAGGGCGGTGACAGTATTATCCGCGTGGAATTCTTCGGAGATGAGATAGACAGGATTGCAGAGGTTGACCCCATCACCGGCAGGATGCTTAATACCTTAGGTCATGTGACCATCTTCCCGGCATCGCACTATGTTATTGCGCCCGAGAAGATAGAAGCAGGCTGTCAAAGGATTGAAGAGGAGCTTAAGGATAGAGTCAGGTTCTTTAAGAGTAATGATAAGCTTATTGAAGCACAGAGGATATCCGAGAGGACGAATTTTGATATTGAGATGCTGAGGGAGACGGGCTTCTGCTCCGGAATTGAGAACTATTCGGGACCTCTTTCGGGCAGGGAATCAGGATCAAGACCTATGTGTCTCATGGATTATTTTGATGATTTTCTACTCATTATTGATGAAAGTCATATTACGATCCCGCAGATTGGCGGTATGTATGCGGGCGACAGATCGAGGAAGACCACACTGGTGGATTACGGCTTCAGACTTCCCTCTGCGATGGACAACAGACCACTTAATTTCGAAGAGTTTGAGGACCATATAGACCAGGTTCTGTTCGTAAGCGCAACGCCGGGAGACTATGAGGCGGACCATGAACTTTTGCGTGCAGAGCAGGTGATAAGACCTACGGGACTGTTGGATCCGGATATCACGGTTAAGCCTACGGAGGGTCAGATTGATGACCTGGTCGGAGAGATCAGGAAAGAGACTGCGAATAAGAATAAGGTCCTTATTACAACCCTTACCAAGAAGATGGCAGAGGACCTCACGGATTATCTTAAGGAGGTCGGTATAAGGGTAAGGTATCTGCATGCGGATATTGATACCCTTGAAAGAGCTGCGATAATAAGGGACATGAGACTGGATGAGTTCGATGTGCTTGTCGGAATCAACCTGTTAAGAGAGGGTCTGGATATACCGGAAATTAGTCTTGTTGCCATTCTCGATGCTGATAAGGAAGGATTCCTAAGAAGTGAGACATCACTTATTCAGACGATCGGCCGAGCTGCAAGAAACAGTGAGGGTCGTGTAATCATGTATGCCGACAACATGACCGACTCCATGAACAATGCGATAACCGAGACAAAGAGAAGAAGAGAAATCCAGCAGAAATACAACGAGGAACATGGTATTACCCCGACTACCATAAGGAAGGCTGTACGAGAGCTTATCAGTATTACCAAGGAGATAGCCAAGGAGGAAGCACGATTTGAGAAGGATCCGGAGAGCATGTCACTATCTGAGATTGACAAGCTCTCAGAGAAGATAGAGAAGAAGATGCGCAAGGCAGCAGCCGAGCTTGACTTTGAGACGGCAGCTACTCTTAGGGATAAGCTTATTGACCTTAGAGAGATTAAGGAGAAGATGAAGAAAGAGCACTGAGATGAGCAATGTGATCAAGATAAGAGGTGCCGCAGAGCACAACTTAAAATCAATAAATGTTGATATTCCAAGGGATAAGTTTGTAGTTTTTACGGGGCTGTCCGGTTCGGGTAAGTCCTCGCTTGCATTTGATACGATTTATGCCGAGGGTCAGAGAAGATATATGGAGTCCATATCCAGCTACGCAAGACAGTTCTTAGGTCAGATGGAGAAGCCGAATGTGGAGCTTATAGAAGGTCTGTCTCCCGCAATTTCCATTGACCAGAAGTCCACAAACCGCAACCCACGATCGACGGTTGGAACCGTAACAGAGATTTATGATTATTTCCGTCTGTTATATGCAAGACTTGGAACACCTCACTGCCCAAACTGCGGTAAGGTCATCGCCAAGCAGACTGTAGACCAGATGGTTGACAGGCTCTATGAGCTTGGTGAGGGTGTTAAACTTCAGATACTGGCACCTGTTGTCAGGGGTAAGAAGGGACGCCATGAGAAGGTGATTGAAAGTGCCAGAAAGAGCGGATATGTAAGAGTGGTAGTTGACGGCAGTATGTATGACCTGTCGGAGGAAATTACCCTTGATAAGAATATTAAGCACAGTATTGAAATTGTGGTCGACAGAATAGTGATCAAGGAGGGATATGAGAGCAGACTTTCAGATTCTCTTGAGAATGCACTGAAGCTCAGCGGCGGACTGGTAGACTGTGAGGTGCCGGGAGATAAGACCTATACCTTCTCGGACAGCTTTGCCTGTCCCGACTGCGGGATCAGCATACCTGAGATAGAGCCCAGAAGCTTCTCCTTCAACAATCCGTTCGGAGCCTGTCCCGACTGTGTGGGACTGGGATACAAGATGGAATTTAATCCTGATCTGCTGATTCCGGATAAGAGCTTAAGCATAAGAGAGGGAGCGATATCATGTATAGGCTGGGCCAGCAGCTGTAAGCCCGGAAGCTTCACCTATGCATTGCTCAATGCCCTAGCTGAAAACTATGATTTCTCTCTGGATACACCATTTATGGATCTGTCCAAAGAGGTTCAGGATATGATCATCTATGGTAAAGGTGCCAGAGAGGTAATAGTTAAGTATAAGAGTCAGAGAGGAAGCGGCAAGTATCCGACCACCTTCGAAGGACTCATTGACAATATGATGCGCAGATATAACGAGACCTTCTCGGAGAGTATGAAGGCGGAGTATGAAGAGCTTATGAGCTTCACTCCCTGTAAGACCTGTAACGGAATGAGACTCAAGAAGGAATCGTTAGCCGTAACCATAGGTGATAAGAACATATATGAGCTCACCAATCTGTCTATAGGTGATCTTCAGAAATATATGAACGGACTTGAGTTTACCGAGACACAGATGATAATCGGTAAGCAGATACTTAAGGAAATAAACGCAAGAATCAGCTTCCTTATGGATGTCGGACTGGACTATTTGACGCTGGGCAGAGGAGCATCATCCCTCTCGGGAGGAGAAGCACAGAGAATAAGACTGGCCACACAGATAGGCTCGGGACTTATGGGAGTCTGCTACATACTGGATGAGCCCAGTATCGGACTTCACCAGAGGGATAATGATAAACTTCTATCTACCCTGAAACATTTGAGAGATCTCGGCAATACACTTATTGTGGTTGAGCATGATGAGGATACCATGCGTGCAGCGGACTGTATTGTAGATATCGGACCGGGAGCAGGCAGTCACGGCGGTGAGCTTGTGGCAATAGGAACTGCTGAGGACATTATTCGTGAACCCAGGTCTATTACGGGGTTGTACCTAAGCGGAGCTAAGAAGATAGAAGTTCCGTCCGTCAGAAGAGAACCCAAGGGCTTTATTACAGTTCATGGAGCCAGAGAACACAATCTTAAGAATATAGATGTTGATATTCCGCTCAAAGTTATGACCTGTGTTACCGGTGTATCGGGCTCAGGCAAGAGCTCATTGGTTAATGAGATACTGCATAAGAGCCTGGCTAAGACTCTTAACAGAGCAAGAACTATTGCAGGTGACCATGATTCCATTACCGGAATTGATACACTGGATAAGGTAATCGATATAGACCAGTCTCCGATCGGAAGAACTCCAAGATCGAATCCTGCAACCTATACCGGAGTGTTTGATTTGATTAGAGACCTCTATGCCGGTACAAGTGATGCCAGAGCCAGAGGCTACAGCAAGGGCAGATTCTCCTTCAACATCAAGGGAGGAAGATGTGAGGCCTGTGCGGGTGACGGTATTGTCAAGATAGAGATGCACTTCCTCTCAGATGTCTATGTTCCCTGTGAGGTATGCAAGGGAAAGAGATACAACAGGGAGACCTTAGAGGTTAAATATAAGGGCAAGAGCATATATGATGTGCTTGAGATGACGGTTGAGGAGGCACTGACCTTCTTCGAGAATGTGCCTAAGATCAGGAAGAAGATGGAGACTCTCTATGAGGTTGGCTTAGGTTATATTAAGCTTGGACAGCCTTCTACCACACTTTCGGGAGGTGAGGCACAGAGAATCAAGCTTGCAACGGAGCTTAGCAGAACAGCCACAGGCAATACTATATATATTCTGGATGAGCCTACAACAGGACTCCATTTTGCAGATGTGGACAGACTCTGTTCAATCTTATCCAAGCTTACAGAGGCAGGCAACACAGTGGTGGTGATTGAGCATAATCTGGATGTGATCAAGACAGCGGATTATATTATTGACTTAGGCCCGGAAGGCGGAGACAAGGGCGGAACCGTTATAGCTACAGGAACTCCCGAAGAGGTTGCGCAGGTAGAGAAATCCTATACGGGACGGTATCTAAAGAGAATGCTAAAGTAATCCGGGATTTGGACCGATATTTATTAAAATAGGTCTGTTTTCGACTAAAGCCCTTTTAATATGAAACGTTTTTTTGTATAATAAAGTGATATTTTGTTTACAGATCCGAGAAAGGGGTTTTATATATGCAGGCAACAGACATTGGAATTGATTTGGGTACAGCGAGTATTCTCGTGTACATCAGAGGTAAGGGTGTAGTACTGAAGGAACCTTCAGTAGTGGCATTTGATAGAGATACCAACAAGATTAAGGCTATAGGTGAAGAGGCCAGACTCATGCTTGGTCGTACACCGGGTAACATTATCGCGGTAAGACCACTTCGTCAGGGTGTAATCTCCAACTATGAGGTTACGGAGAAGATGATGAAGTACTTTATCCAGAAGGCAGTGGGCAGGAGAAGTCTTCGTAAGCCTCGTATCGCGGTATGTGTTCCCAGCGGTGTTACACAGGTTGAGAAGAAAGCAGTTGAAGATGCAACCTATGTTGCGGGAGCAAGAGAGGTTGCCATTATCGAGGAGCCCATTGCAGCAGCAATCGGTGCTGGAATCGATATCGCCAAGCCCTGTGGTAATCTGATAGTAGATATCGGTGGTGGTACTACTGATGTAGCAGTTATTTCACTTGGTGGTGCTGTTGTAAGTGATTCTATCAAGATAGCAGGTGATGACTTCGATGAAGCAATCGTAAGATATATGCGTAAGAAGTATAACCTGTTGATCGGTGAGAGAATGGCTGAGGATATAAAGATCAATATAGGTTCAGCCTTCAAGAGACCTGAGCCCGTATATTATGATGTTAAGGGACGTAATCTGGTTACAGGTCTTCCAAGAGTACTCAAGATATCAAGTGAGGATACAGAGGAAGCCTTAAGAGAGACAACCTCCAAGATTGTAGACTGTATCCACAGTGTACTGGAGAGAACTCCTCCGGAGCTTGCTGCGGATATAGCAGACAGAGGAATTGTTCTTACAGGTGGCGGAAGTTTACTTAACGGTCTTGAAGATTTGATTTGCTCTAAGACCGGTATCACAACAATGACGGCAGAGGAGCCTATGACTGCCGTTGCTATAGGAACAGGCAAATATGTCGAGTTCCTGTCAGGCTACAGAGAGTCATAGGATAGGAGATCTTCCTAAGGAGAATGTATGGTTAAAGGCTTATATACTGCTTATACGGGTATGATTAATGAGCAGAACAGGATGGATGTTCTGACCAATAACCTGGCTAATGTGGATACCAACGGATACAAGAAGGAGGGTGCTACAAGCCAGGCCTTTGATGATGTCCTTATGTATAAGATTAAGGATTTGTCCGAGGCAGGAAGATTAAGCAAGCGGATCGGAACCGGCAATCTCGGTGTTAAGATCGGCGAGAACTATACAGATTATTCTCAGGGCTCGCTTAAGATCACGGGTAATACCTGTGATTTTGCAATAACGGGTGACGGATTCTTCAATATAGAATTTACGGACAAGCAGGGCAATACAAGCACCAAGTATACGAGAGACGGTGCCTTCGTACTCAATACCGAAGGCTATCTTGTTACCAAGGACGGTGACTATGTGCTCGGAGCAAACGGAAACAGAATCAAGCTCGATCCAACTAAGGAGATTAGAGTGGATGTTGCCGGTGACATCTACCAGGACGATGTAAGACTTAACAGAATCAAGCTTACTGAATTCGAGGATCACAATTATCTTAAGCACTACGGCGAGAATTATTACGAGCCGGTGGAGGGTGCCAAGGAAGCAATCTATGTCGGACAGATAAGACAGGGATATATTGAGACCTCCAATGTTCAGGTGGTGGATGAGATGGTTGAGATGATATCCGTTTCAAGACAGTATGAGAGCAACCAGAAGCTTATCACAACAATAGACGGCACACTGGAAATTGCAGCTAATCAGTTAGGAAAAGTATAATTCTGTCGATATAGATATTGTAGGTATATAATTTGACCGCCGGAGGCGGTCAGTAGCATCCAAGGAAGGTTACTTGGAGGAAATATATGGTAAGATCATTATGGTCAGCTGCCAGCGGTATGATTGCGCAGCAGACAAACCTTGATACAATAGCCAACAACCTGGCTAATGTTAACACCACGGGTTATAAGGCAGAGGTTGCCGAGTTCAAGTCTCTTCTGTATCAGACAATGCAGACTGAGACAACCACGGCCAATGGTGAGAACAAGCCCATCAGCGCACAGGTTGGACTTGGCGTTCGTAATTCGTCAGTTACTTCTCTTTTCAGACAGGGTTCCCTTCTTGCATCAGAATCAGATACCTGCTTCGCGATTGAAGGTAAGGGCTTCTTCGCTGTAAGAGATGTTGACGGAAGTCTGAAATATACCAGAAACGGTAATTTTATATTCAATACAGACGGTGCTAATCGGTTGACACTTGCTACCTCGGACGGTCTTCCGGTGCTTGATACCACAGGTAAGCCAATTACAATAAGTACTACTCAGTATTCTGCCAGCAAGATAACGGTTGATAAGGACGGAAGACTCTGTTATCCGGATGAGGCCAACAATCCACAGCCCATCGGTATTCAGATAGGTCTCTTCCAGTTCGCTAACCCATCAGGTCTTGAGAAGGTGAATGATACAATGTATAACGTGTCTGCAGCCAGTGGTCAGGCCATGAACGAATCAACCTCACCCAATCTTGACAAGAGCCGTGTAATCCAGGGATATCTGGAAGGTTCGGGTGTACAGGTAGTTGACGAGATGGTTAATATGATTGTTGCCCAGAGAGCATATGAGATGAACAGTAAGGCAATTACTACTACAGATCAGATGATGGAGATAGCCAACAATCTTAAGAGATAATTGAGGTAGCCTATGAGTTCAATTGATTTGGGAGGTCTAAGCGGAGTATATTCGGATTATTCTGCTTTGACGAGCGATAGTCTAAAGAATGATAAGATAAAGAATGCAACAGGTTCTGTCAGCAAGGATTCAACAGATGAGGAACTGATGGATGCATGCAAACAGTTCGAGTCATATTTCCTTGAGCAGGTATTTAAGGAGATGTGGAAGACAACTGAGCTTGGAGACGAGGAGCAGAACTCTTCAAGTGAGAAGCTGGTTGATTTCTTTGGCGAGAACATGATTCAGGAGCTCGCAAGCGAATCAACGGAGAACAACAGCCTTGGTCTTGCTCAGATGCTGTATGAACAGATGAAGCGTAATTTGTCAGAATAGATTATCAAGCCACCGTTTACCGGTGGCTTTTTTATCAGGGAGAAAGATTTGGAAGTAATAAAGGGTTACGTAGACCATTTCCTGTATTATAACGAAAGCAATACATATGGCGTTCTGGAGCTTGACACAGAGGATGATGATGTTATATGTACAGGCCGATTTCCGGGGCTGACTGAGGGAGAGACCATCGAGGTGAGCGGTGAGTGGGTGGATCATCCAACCTACGGAGTCCAGCTCAAGGTGTTAAACTACGAAATAATTGAGCCAACCGATATTCTGGATATGGAGAGATATCTTGCTTCGGGTGCGATCAAGGGCATAGGTCCCAGTACGGCCAAGAAGATAATCAAGCATTTCGGAGAGGACACCTTCAGGATTATAGAAGAGGAACCGGAGAGACTCTCGGAAATCAAGGGTATAACAGAGCGTAAGGCCATAAGTATAGCGACACAGATGTCTGAGCGTCATGAACTCAGGAATGTGGTTATGTTCATGCAGAAGTATGGAATATCCAACAGCATGGCTATAAAGCTGTACGATGAATATGGAAGTCAGATAAAGAGTATAATACTTAATAACCCATATAAACTTGCGAGAGAAGTGAACGGTATCGGCTTTAAGAGAGCGGATGAAATTGCTGCAAAGACAGGTGTTAAACTGGATTCCGAGTTCAGAATCCAGTGCGGCATAATCCACTGTCTTAAGGAAGCGTCCACTGACGGGCATACCTATCTGCCAAGGGAGGAGCTGATCCGCTCAGCCTATGAGCTTCTGGGGGTATGCGAGAGTGATATTGAGAGGCAGCTTGATGAGCTGAAGATAGAGAGACAGCTGATTGAAGTTAAGTCTGAGGACAGACTCAACATATATCTCACTGAATATTATCAAATTGAGAAAAACTGTGCCGTTAAGCTGCTGACACTGACGCGATATTCGGACAGAATAAGTGCATCAGAGCTTGACAGCGAGATTAAGAGCATAGAGTCAGAGCTTGATATTGAGCTTCATGACCTTCAGAGAGAGGCAGTAATTAAGGCCTTAAGTGAGGGGCTGTTCATATTGACCGGAGGTCCCGGAACCGGTAAAACGACGACTATTAAGAGTATAATCTCAGGCCTTGAGAGAAGAAACCTTCGCTTCGTTCTGGCCGCGCCCACGGGAAGAGCGGCCAAGAGGATGTCGGAGACGACAGGCTATGAAGCAAGCACCATACACAGACTGTTAAGTATTAAGCACAATCCCGAGGAAAGAGCGGATGCATACTTTGAGATGAACGAGGACAACCCTCTTGACGTGGACGCAGTAATAATCGATGAAGCGTCAATGGTTGATATTTTACTGTTTAATTCTTTGCTTAAAGCCATAACTCCCGGATGCAAGCTTATAATAGTCGGCGATTCCAACCAACTGCCAAGTGTCGGTCCGGGTCAGGTACTTAAGGATATGCTCGATTCGGGAGTATGTCCGAATGTAGAGCTTAAATACATATTCAGACAGTCTAACGAGAGTCACATCGTAACCTATGCTCACATGATTAACAACGGTGAACAGATTGATTTTACGACAAAATATGAGGATTTCTTTCTGTTAAAGCGGGATAACTATGAGGAGATCAGGCAGGCACTGCTGTATCTCATCTGTGAGAAGCTCCCAAAGCATTTCAATACCAGCCCTATGCAGATACAGGTACTGACACCGATGAAGAAGGGTGCGCTGGGAGTATGGGAATTAAACAGGATCCTTCAGGAATGCATCAATCCGCCGTCTGACAAGAAGGTAGAACTTGAGTATGGGGAGAATATCTTCAGAGTCGGCGACAAGGTTATGCAGACGAAGAACAACTACGACATGGAGTGGGATATTATGTCAACCTATGGAATATCAGCTCAGAGAGGTAAGGGCGTATTCAATGGAGATATTGGAATAATAGACCATATTAATAAACCGTCAAGATTAATAAAAATTACCTTTGATGACGGAAGAGAGGCGGAGTATTCCTACGAGACCTTAGAGGAGTTGGAGCTTGCGTATGCAATCACCATTCATAAATCTCAGGGAAGTGAATATCCGGTCGTGATAATGCCGCTTCTTGGAGGGCCTAGGAGTCTACTTTACAGGAATCTGCTGTATACGGGAGTCACAAGGGCAAAGGACTGTGTTGTTATACTGGGGAGTGAGAACACGGTAAAAGAAATGATTCGTTGCGAGAACGAGAACAGGAGATACACCGGATTGGCCGCAAGGATAGGGGAAGTAGAAGGGATATAAATGTTAATCAGAGCGCTTTTTCCAAGGCGTTGCCCTATCTGCGATAAGGCTATCATGGAAGAGGAATACATCTGCCCCGGATGTGCGGTAAGGATCAGACCGATTCACGGGGAAAAGTGCATCAAATGCGGCAAATCCATACCGCATGGCGACAACTGTATATGCTACGACTGCAGCAGGAAGATCCACTACTACGACAGGGGCTTTGCAATCTTTGAATACGGAGACGTAAAGCAGTCGCTCTACCGCTTCAAATATAACGGAAGGGCTGAATATGCGGCCTTCTATGCCCTGGCGGCGGTGAAGGAATATGGTGAGATTTTAAAGGATTTAGGGCTGTCTGCGATAATTCCGGTTCCGATACACAGAACAAGATTGAACAAAAGAGGATATAACCAGGCTGAGGAGCTGGGAAGGGAGTTGTCGAAACTAATCGGCGTGCCATGTATATCCGACTATCTGATACGCAGAAAGGCTACCAAACCACTTAAGCTTTTGGACGAGGAGGAACGTATTAATAATCTCAAAAAAGCTTTTATTACAAGGTCAAATGGTGTAAAATTAAAGTCTGTAATAGTAGTGGATGATATATATACTACTGGGGCGACAGTTGATTCTATTGCTGAGGTTTTAAGGGGTGACGGTGTAGAGAAGATCTACTATCTTGCTGTGGCTATTGGCAAGGGATTGTAGGAGGTTATTTATGGACGTACGCACATGCAGAAGGTGTAAAAAACTATTTAATTATTCTATGGGTCCGATTATCTGTCCAGCATGCAGGGAAGAGATGGAAGGGATGTTCCAGGATGTTAAGAAGTATGTCAGGGAGAACCCCCATTCGGATATGAGAACTGTTGCAGAGGAGTGTAATGTTGATATTAACCAGATCCGTCAGTGGATTAGGGAAGAGAGACTTGAGTTTGCAGAGGATTCTGCTGTTATGCTTAACTGTGAGAAGTGCGGAAGAAGCATAAGAACGGGACGATTCTGTGAAGAATGTAAGAACGATATGGCAAGAACCTTCGGAAGGGCAACGGCAACGTCAGCTCCCGCCAAGGAGGAGACGGGCAGTCAGCGTACCTCAAACAGAATGAGGTTCCTGGATAGATAGGTAATCATATGATAAATGAGAAGAAGGTCATTCTTATGACCAAGCTGGCAAGCTTTGAAGCCAGGGAAGGTAAGAAACTTCTGCCCACAATGACATATTTCAGATCTGATTATATAGGATCCCAGATGCTCAAATCCTTTATTGCGGGAACAGTATCTCTTGTATGCATTGTTGCGGTTTATCTGTTCTATAATTTTGAAGTTATTATGGCAGACATATACAATATTGACTACATCGCTACACTTAAGCGGGCCGGCATTGTATATGCTGTTTTGATGTGTATATATTTGGCCATAACCTATTTGGTTGCAGTATTCAGGTATAACAGAGCCAAGAGCGGAGTGAAGAAATACATGAAAGCTCTGTCAGTATTAGAGAAAATGTAAGAGGTAGATATGTCCGGACTTATCGAGATTAAGGAACAGATAAAGAGAATATATATCAGGAATGAGGTATTCATTACCCCCATCCTTAAGTTTGTGCTGGCACTTATCGTATTCGGGACTGTCAATGGACAGATAGGATACTATGAGAAGATAGACAGCCCGGTTATTGTGCTTATACTTGCGCTGCTCTCAAGCTTCCTGCCACTTGTGGTCACATCTCTTATCGCGGGTCTGATGATTCTACTTCACCTGTTTGGACTTGCCATGGAGTGTGCTCTTGTTGCGGGAGTAGTTATGCTTCTCATGTTCATTCTTTATCTGCGACTGGTACCCAAGGAGGCAGTGGTTGTACTTCTGACGCCCGTGTTGTTCATGCTTAAGGTGCCGTATCTGATACCCATAGTAATGGGACTGGTTGGAACACCGCTTTCGGTTGTATCGGTTTCGTTTGGAGTGGTCCTGGCCTATATTATTGAATTCGCCAACGAGAATGCCACTACAATAACGACACTTGATGACGGTAATATGATATCGAGAATACGCTTTATCGTGGATGGTATGCTCGGTAACAGGACTATGTTTATCACGGTAATTGCATTTGCGATCACCGTTGTACTTGTATATACATTACGCAGAAGGTCAGATGATTATATCTGGACGATTGCCACCATTGCCGGTGCGGTATGCGATGCACTCATCCTGTTAATCTGTGACCTTGTTATGGGACTTCAGTTCTCAATACCGGGAATAATACTTGGTAGCATCCTTGCCGTTGTTGTCGGTATTGTGCTTCAGTTCTTCGTATTCCATCTTGATTATGAGAAGACGGAGAATCTGCAGTTTGAGGATGATGATTATTATTACTATGTTAAGGCAGTACCCAAGGTATCTGTAGAACCGCCCAAGAGGACTGTGAAGAGAATTAATTCTGCACAGAGTGGCAGTGCTCAAAGACCACAGCCTGCAGCAAGAAGACCTCAGAGCCAGTCACAGGCTCAGGGCAGAAGCCAGGCGGGCAAAACGGTTCATACAGCCAACGGAACAACAAAGACAATGAGAAAATAAGGTATGGATCAGATTCAGTCATTTGCAGAGAGATATTTGGTCAATCTGCATATTCCGTCAATTAATATACCGGACGTTGTAGAGATTCTCATTATATCGTTCTTGGTCTATAACATTATGGTATGGATTAAGAACACAAGAGCATGGTCTTTACTCAGAGGTGTTATTGTAATTCTTGCATTTATTGTGCTTGCCTACCTCTTCAACATGACCACCATACTCTGGATAGTGAAGAATGTCTTCTCGATCGCGGTCATAGCGATTATTGTCGTATTGCAGCCTGAATTACGTAAGGCATTGGAAGAGCTGGGACGTAAGAACCTATTCTCATCCTTTATCAAACTGGACAGCCATGGTGCGTACGGTCTGTTCTCGGACAGAACAATTAAGGAGATTACCAAGGCTTGTGTGGAGATGGGAAGGGTCAGAACCGGAGCTCTTATTGTTGTGCGCCAAAAGGATGACCTCAGCGAATATAAGCAGACAGGCATAGATGTTGACGGTATTGTGACCAGTCAACTTCTTATCAATATCTTTGAGAAGAATACTCCTCTTCATGACGGAGCTGTTATTATCGAGGGTGACAGAGTGGCTTCTGCGACCTGTTATCTTCCGCTCTCGGACAACATGCGTCTGTCCAAGGAATTGGGAACCAGACACAGAGCTGCTGTCGGTATGTCCGATGTGAATGATTCGATGACGGTAATCGTATCGGAGGAGACCGGACTTATTTCGGTAGCATATAATGGAGTTCTTGCAAGAGGACTCAACGCAGAGGAGCTGGAGAGCCAGCTGACCACCATCCAGAATAAGCCTGTGGAAGAAGAGAAGAAACGTAAGCTTTGGAAGGGTAAGGTATCTAAGAATGAAAAAGTGGATAACTAACAACTTAGGCCTTAAGATTCTTGCATTGCTTGTGTCCGTAGGCCTTTGGATAATCGCAATTAATATTAATGACCCCGTGTCCGAGAATACCTATACCGTCAATGTTTCATTGCAGAATGCCGGTGTACTGTCGAGTGCGGGCAAGTATTTTGAGGTAAAGGATAACAGTGACAGGATTAAGGTAGTAGTCAGGGGAACCAGGACAGCGCTATCACAGTTTAACCAGGCAGATATAGTTGCCACAGCTGACCTGTCCAAGATTACCGAGGATAATCTGGTTCCGATAGACTTAAGCACCACCAAGCAGAGTGACAAGATTGAAGGGATCCGTTCAGATTCCCAGTACGTCAAGCTTGCTCTTGAGGACGTAAGAAGACTGCAGATGCCGATCGAGGTTAAGGTGCTTAACGATCCTCAAGACGGTTATATCCTGGGTTCAACCCAGACAAGCCAGAACGTGGTAATTATTTCAGGTCCCGAATCGATCATCAATCAGGTGGAAAGTGCCGCGGTTGAAATTGATGTATCGGGCGCAACAACCGATGTTAAGATATCGCTACCCATTCATCTGTATTCAAAAGAGGATGATATCATAGATACCACTAAGGTAAATATGAGTGTACAGGAGATATCTACAACAGCATCTATCCTTCAGAAGGCTGTTGTTCCGCTTATCGCAATCCCTCAGGGAACACCTACACAGGGATATGTGCTTAACGGCATAATAGAAGGTCTGCCTACTGAGATTACCATCGCGGGCAAGTCCAATATAGTAAGCAAGATTCCATATATTGATATATCCGAGTCTCTGGATGTAAATGATATTTATCAGAATACAAGCTATGAGATCAACATCAATGATTATCTGCCTGACGGAGTCAGCATGGTAGGTAATGTAGGCAATAACGGAATTCTTGATATTTCCGTAGGAGTTGATAAGGAGAGCGAGAGAACCATAGTTCTTGATCCGGAAGCAATCCAGGTGATCGGCGTCCCGGAGGGCTACTCAGCAACGGTAAGCGATCTTGAGGATGATGTGGAAGTACCTGTATCAGGATTAAAGAGCCTGCTTGATACGGTTGACGAGAGCAAACTTGTGCCGGTCATCAATGTGGATAAATACTTAAGCAATAACGGGCTGACGATAGAGAAGGGTCATATAGATATTCCTCTTGATATTACACTGCCTGATAATGTCAGACTGTCAAGAGAGGTAAAGGTTAGAATTACAGTAACTGAAGAATAAAGGGAGAAGGAATAATGGCTAGATTATTTGGTACTGATGGCGTAAGAGGAGTTGCGAACGAAGAGCTTACTCCATTGCTGGCTATGCAGTTAGGACAGGCCGGAGCATATGTGCTCACTAAGGAAAAGGAGCATAAGCCGACAATTATGGTAGGCTGTGATACAAGAATATCGGGTGACATGCTTGCCAATGCTTTGATGGCAGGTGTCTGCAGCGTTGGTGCCAATGCGGTGTATGTCGGAGTTATGCCAACACCCGCAATTGCTTATCTTACCAAGAAGTACAAGGTTGATGCCGGAGTAGTGATCTCTGCATCACATAATCCTGTTGAGTTTAATGGAATCAAGTTCTTTGACGGAAACGGATATAAGCTTAGCGATGAGCTTGAGGATGAGATCGAAGCTCTGATAAAGAGCAACATGAAGGATGTCAAGTTCCCGACAGGTGCACAGGTTGGAAAGATCAAATACAGAACCGATGCAAGGGAAGAATACATTAATCATTCCATCAAAGCTGTTCCGGTTGACCTAAGCAACCTTAAGATTGTGGTTGACTGTGCAGAAGGAGCCAGCTTCTATACCTCGATTGAGGCGCTGAAGGAGCTGGGAGCTAATATTATTGCCATACATAATATGCCGGACGGAACCAATATCAATGCCAACTGCGGTTCTACCCATATGGAGGAGCTACAGGCAAGGGTTGTATTTGAAAAGGCCAATGTAGGTCTCGCCTTCGACGGTGATGCAGACAGACTGCTTGCGGTGGATGAGAAGGGCGAGATAATAGACGGTGACCAGATTATGGCCATTATCGGCAATCATATGAAGAACAAGGGTACACTCAAGAAGGATACCATCGTGGTAACTGTTATGAGTAACCTGGGCTTCACCATTATGGCAAGAGAGAACGGCATCAACACCGAGCAGACCAAGGTCGGAGACAGATACGTTCTTGAGAGAATGAGAGAGATTGGTGCAAGTCTTGGCGGAGAGCAGTCAGGACATGTGATCTTCCTTGATGAGAACACCACGGGAGACGGTCTGTTAAGTGCCCTTCATCTACTCGAGGTTATGGTAGATACAGGTAAGCCCTTATCAGAGCTTGCGAATATTATGACAGTCCTTCCGCAGGCGCTTGTTAACGCCATGGTTCCCAATCATAAGAAGGACAGCTACATGGAGTATCCCGAGATAGCTGAAGCTATTGCTAAGCTTGAGGAGAAATTTTCAGGTGAAGGCAGGGTGCTCATCAGACCTTCCGGAACGGAGCCCAAGGTTAGGGTTATGATTGAAGGCAAGAACCAGGATGAAATCAATAAAGATGCTAAAGAACTTGCAGAATTGATTCAGAATACCATTCTGTAATATAGCATTTTAGCCCTTATCGTGATACAATATTAGCGGTGCCAAGTCACCGGAACTGGAGGTAAATATATGGTTAGTCAGAAAGTGGTTATAAAGAATCCTACAGGACTACATCTGAGACCGGCAGGCATCCTATGCAAGGAGGCCATGCAGTTTAAATCCTTAATAACTTTCTCTTTCAGAGAGACAACAGCTAATGCGAAGAGTGTCCTAAGTGTTCTCGGCGCCTGCGTGAAATGCGGTGATGAAATCGAGATCGTATGTGACGGTGAGGATGAAGAGGATGCACTTAAGGCCCTGGTAACAGCCATTGAAAGTGGATTAGGAGAGTAATGTTTAGGCCCACCAGCTTTAGCCGGTGGGCTGTTTTAATATGCAGAGGACAGTAAGATGTTAAATTATTCAAGATATGAAAAGAATCCGGTGCTGGATTATCCGGAGAGAGAATGGCCGAACAAGGAGATATCCAAGGCTCCGATTTGGTGCAGCGTTGATTTAAGAGATGGTAATCAGGCTCTTATCGACCCAATGCAGGTAGACGAGAAGATAGAGTTCTTCCTGTACTTATGTAAACTGGGCTTTAAGGAGATCGAGATAGGCTTTCCTTCAGCCAGTCAGATAGAATATGACTTTCTTCGTCAACTCGTGGACAGGAAGCTCATCCCCGATGATGTGTGGGTACAGGTGCTGGTTCAGTGTAGGGAAGAGTTAGTTGACCGCACTTTTGAATCAATTGAAGGAATTAAGAACGTAATTGTTCATATTTACAATTCTACATCAACCCTACAGAGGGATGTGGTGTTCAATAAGAGCAAGGAAGAGATTCTTAAGATTGCCGTGGACGGTACCAAAATGGTAAAAGAGCGTGCGGCTAAATTCCCCGGCAACATCAGGTTAGAGTACAGCCCCGAGTCCTTCACGGGAACAGAGGTTGATTATGCTCTTGAGGTTTGTGAGGCGGTTAAGAAGGAGTGGGGACCCACCCCTGAGAATCCCATCATCATCAATCTGCCTTCAACAGTGGAGATGAATACTCCCAACGTATATGCAGACCAGATTGAGTGGATGAATAAGCATTTCACAGACAGGGAGAGTATTATCTTAAGTATCCATCCTCATAATGACAGAGGAACGGGAATAGCCAGCTGCGAACTTGCACTTCTTGCGGGCGCAGACAGAGTAGAGGGCACACTCTTCGGTAACGGTGAGAGAACAGGTAATCTGGATATCATGGTTGTGGCCTACAATATGTTCTCACAGGGTATAGATCCGGGACTTGCAATTGAACATATTAATGAGTCAATAGAGATATATGAGAGATGCTGTAAGATACCGATTCATCCGAGACATCCCTACGCAGGTAAGCTTGTATTTACAGCCTTCTCGGGAAGCCATCAGGATGCTATCAACAAGGGCGTACAGGCGATGAAGGACAGAGACAGCAAGGTATGGAGAGTACCGTATCTGCCTATCGATCCAGCAGATATCGGAAGAGAGTACGAGCCCATCGTTCGTATTAACAGCCAGTCAGGTAAGGGTGGCGTAGCCTTTATCATGGATATCTACTTTGGCTACAAGCTGCCTAAGGCTATGCACAAGGAGTTTGCCAATGTTATCCAGCTTCTGTCAGAGAAGCAGGGTGAGGTATCTCCCGATGAGATCTTTGCAAAGTTTAAGGAAGAATATATTGACAGGAAAGAGCCGCTTCACTTTAGGAAGCTTCGTGTTGAGGACTTAAGTGACGAGGTTGAGACAAGCTTCGATACCAAGGTTGATGTGACATATACAGACCATGGTGTTGAGAAGGTAATGAGTGGAGTTGGTAACGGACCTATCGATGCTGTTAAGCGTGCGATAATGGAGAGCATGGGTCTGGATATAAAGATTTTAGATTACTCAGAGCATGCACTTCAGTCAGGTTCTAATTCCAAGGCTGCTGCATACATTCACCTGCTCGACGTCAATACAGGTCGCGTGACCTACGGTGTAGGCGAAAGCAGTAATATTACCAGAGCGTCAGTTAGAGCGATTTTCTCAAGTCTGAACAGACTGGGACTTGGAGATTGATTTTACCCACGAAGGAGGGAGAGCTATGAAGAGAATTGGAATGCTTACAAGCGGTGGAGACTGTCAGGCACTCAATGCTGCCATGAGAGGAGTGGTTAAGTCTTTACTTAACAGTGGTGAGGACGTGGAGATATATGGCTTCCTCAATGGATACAGAGGTCTGATTTACGGAGATTTCAAGATGCTGACAGGAAAGGATTTCTCGGGAATCCTCACAGTAGGCGGTACCATTCTTGGTAGCAGCAGAACTCCCTTTAAGACTATCAAGGACCCGGATGAGAACGGACTTGATAAGGTTGAGGCAATGAAGCAGAATTATCATAAGTTAAAGCTTGACTGCCTCGTAATCTTAGGTGGTAACGGTACACATAAGACAGCTAATCTCTTAAGAGAGGAAGGTCTTAATGTCATCACACTTCCTAAGACTATTGATAACGATCTTTACGGAACAGATATGACCTTCGGATTCCAGAGTGCAGTTAACATTGCTACAGACTGCATAGACTGTATTCATACAACGGCTTCAAGCCACGGACGTATCTTCATCGTGGAAGTAATGGGACATAAGGTTGGATACCTTACTCTCAATGCCGGAATGGCAGGAGGAGCGGACATTATCCTTATTCCTGAGATTCCCTACGACATTGATAAGGTTGTTGAGGCAATTAAGAAGAGAGAGCAGAACGGCAGCAGATTCACAATTATCGCTGTTGCAGAGGGTGCAATGAGCAAGGAGGATGCTAAGCTTGGTAAGAAGGATCGCGAGAAGAAACGTGCCAAGAGTATCTATCCTTCGGTATCGTACGAGGTTGCAGCCCAGATTCAGGAGAGAACCGGTAACGAAGTAAGAGTAACAGTTCCGGGACATACACAGAGAGGTGGAAGCCCCTGTCCTTACGACAGAGTATTCGCAAGCCGTCTTGGTGCTGAGGCAGGAAGACTTATCCTTAAGGGTGAGTACGGTTTCATGGTAGGATACAAGAACAGAGAGATAGTCAAGGTCCCGCTTTCTGATGTTGCAGGCAAGCTCAAGATGCTTGATCCTGATGCAGCTATTATTAAGGAAGCCAAGATGCTTGGCATCAGCTTTGGTGACTAAGTTACCGGAGAACAGAGATATAGATTATGCCGGGGTGATATGACCAAGGCTTAGATTAAGTAAGTAGGGAAACAGATGTCATACGTTGCATTATATCGTAAATTCAGACCCGACAATTTCGCAGACGTCAAGGGTCAGGATGCGATAGTTACTACTCTTAAAAACCAAATAATATCAGACAGACTGAGCCATGCTTATCTGTTCTGTGGGACAAGAGGAACCGGTAAAACAACGGTGGCCAAGCTGTTAGCCAAAACGGTAAACTGTGAGCATCCCATTGACGGTAATCCGTGCGGAGAATGCGCAAGCTGCAGGGCGATAGCCCAGGGCGCCAGCATGAGTGTCACTGAGATAGATGCCGCAAGTAACAACGGTGTGGACAATGTACGCCAGATTATAGAAGAGGTTCAGTTCCCACCGGCAGATGCCAAATTCAGGGTATATATCATAGACGAGGTTCATATGCTGAGCGCAGGTGCATTCAATGCACTGCTCAAGACCCTGGAGGAGCCGCCGTCATATTGTATATTCATTCTGGCAACCACTGACCCGCAGAAGGTCCCGATAACCATTCTGTCGAGATGTCAGAGATATGATTTCAAGAGGATTACAATAGATACGATAGCGCTCAGACTGGAGGAGCTCACTGCACTTGAGAATATCAAGGTTGAGCCCAGGGCACTCAGGTATATAGCAAAGGTAGCCGATGGATCCATGAGAGATGCCTTGAGTCTGTTGGACCAGTGTATAGCCTTTCATTACGGAGAGGTGCTTACCTTTGAGCAGGCTCTGGATGTGCTTGGAGCTGTGGATACCGAGGTGTTCAGCAGAATGTTCCGTGCACTGTTGACTCAGGACCTTGTATATTCTATCAGGGTAATCGATGAGATTGTCGCCAAAGGAAGAGAGCTTGGTCAGTTTGTGACGGATTTTACCTGGTATCTTAGGAATGTGCTGGTAGCAGGGAGCACGGATAAATCAGAGGATATCCTGGATATATCTGCGGAAAATATGGAGAGACTGCTTGACGAAGCAGACCTGTGTGAGCCACAGATCCTCATAAGATACATAAGAGCATTCTCGACGCTTGCCAATGAGATAAGGTATTCTCCTCAAAAAAGAGTGCTTATCGAAATGACGATAATAAAGTTATGTAAACCTCAAATGGAAACAACTAATGAGGCACTGCTTGATCGTATAAGAGCTCTTGAGATGAAGCTTGAGGGTGTGGACGTTAAGAACGCAGCTCAAGCAGCTGAAAAGAGTGTTGTCTCCGTAACAGTTGCGGATGAACCATCAGGAGACAGAGCTCCCTTACCCAAGGCAGTAACAGAGGATATTTATAATCTGATTAACAACTGGGACAGAATAATTAACGAAGCTGACAATAATCTTAAGCCCTATGTAAAGCTTGCAATCAGGCCGACTACCAATCCTGAGGGCACGGAGCTTATGCTTGTCTGCAAAACGGTCAGAAGCTATGATCACCTTAAGGGAGAGAGGCACTTTAGCGAACTCAAGGAGGTGTTTGCCAACGCCCTTGGCAAGGATGTTGATTTCACACTTCTGCTTGAGGAGGATGCCGGTCAGTCCGAAGCTATTTTCCCGGATATACTTAAACTTAAGGGAATAGATATTGAGATAATAAAGGATAACGATAAAGAGGAGGACGGATATGTCTAAGAGAGGTGGATTCCCGGGCGGCGGAATGCCGGGGAATATGAATAATCTGATGAAGCAGGCTCAGCGAATGCAGAGGCAGATGGAGCAGAGTCAGAAGGATATGGAAGAGGCTGAATTCACAGCCAAGGCTGGCGGCGGTGCTGTTGAGGTAACCGTGAGCGGCAAGAAGGAGATACGTAAGCTGACACTCAGCCCCGATGTTGTGGATCCCGATGACATTGAGATGCTGCAGGACCTTATCGTGGCAGCAGTCAATGAGGCTTTTGGTCAGGTAGATGCAGCCAATGAGAAGATGATGAGCTCGCTCACCGGAGGACTGGGAGGCTTTGGATTCTGATGGAGCTCTATAGCGGGCCAATCAATAAACTTATAGAGGAACTTGCATCGCTTCCGGGAATAGGTGAGAAGTCGGCGAGCAGACTGGCGTTTCATCTTATCAATCTTCCGACGTCCAGAGTGCAGCGCCTGGCTGATACACTTATGGAAGCTAAGGAAAAAGTGCGATACTGCAGTACCTGCTTTACCCTGACGGATGGTGATGTCTGTCCGGTGTGTTCGAATGATAAGAGAGACCATTCGACGGTAATGGTGGTTGAGAATAGCAGGGATCTGGCTGCATATGAGAAGACGGGTAAGTACATGGGAGTGTATCATGTTCTTCACGGAGCAATATCCCCCATGCTTGGTATCGGACCGTCGGATATAAGGCTTAAGGAGCTTATCGAAAGGCTCAAATCCGATGAGATAAGTGAGGTAATCATAGCAACCAATTCAAGTCTCGAGGGCGAGACTACTGCGATGTATATCAGCAAGCTCATCAAGCCAACGGGAGTGAAGGTTACAAGAATAGCAAGCGGAGTTCCTGTCGGCGGAGACCTTGAGTGTATAGATGAAGTGACGCTTCTAAGAGCACTTGAGGGAAGGACTGAAATATAGTAACTAATGACTGCGGTCAAATTATATTCGTGCCTGGAATGGCACGGGAAAAGAGGGTATATGAAAGAACTTTATGGTGTTATGAAGGACGGAAAGGAAGTTAGCAAGTATATTATCGAGAATGCTAACGGCTTCAGAGCCGAGTTCCTGGATATGGGAGCAATTCTTGATAAGCTTTTCGTACCTGACAAGGATGGCAATCTTGTCGATGTTACTCTTTCAAACAGTAGCGTGGAGGAGTATGAGGCAGACGGAAACTTCTTTGGTGCTACAGTTGGTCCTAATGCCAACAGAATTGCCAAGGCAGAGGTTGTGATTGACGGCGTATTATACAAGATGCCTGTTAATGACGGAGAGAACAACCTTCACACAGATGTAGTAAACGGTGTTCACAGAAGAATCTGGGATGCCAAGGAAGAGGGTAATTCCGTAATCTTTACAATCAACCTTCCCGACGGAGAATTTGGTCTTCCGGGAAATAGAATGATGCAGGTAACATATACTGTTACGGATGACAATGCAATCAGAATCGATTACTATGCCACATCTGATAAGAAGACTATCTACAACATGACCAACCATACACACTTCAACCTTGACGGTCATGCTTCAGGCTCGGTTCTTGACCATGTGCTCTGGCTCAATGCCAGCTGCTTCACACCTGTAGTTGCAGGAGCAATCCCCACAGGTGAGATTAAGAATATCAAGGGTACGATCTTTGATTTCACAACACCCAAGACAATCGGACCTGATATCAATACAGATGATGAGCAGATAAACCTTGTAAGCGGATACGACCACAACTATGTAATAGACGATGCTGATGGCACGCTTAAGGAGGTTGCATGGGTTAAGGGGCCTAAGTCAGGCAGAGTAATGAAGGTTATTTCTGACCAGCCGGGTATCCAGCTCTACACAGATAATTTCGTTAAGGATGCCAAGGGTAAAGACGGTGTTGTATACGGATGGAGACAGGGTCTCTGTCTTGAGACACAGGCATATCCCGATTCAATCCATCAGGACAGCTTCCCTGATGTGATTTATGGACCGGACAGAGAGTACAGAACTACTACTATTTATAAGTTTGAATAGAAATGGTAATAAATGGCTGAGATAAGAGAATTTCCCGGGAATAAGGAAGGGAAGAGTCACAATTTCACAGCAAGAATACTTAAGCACAGATTAGGCACAGCCATCAGGATTCTGGTGGCTGTTGCCTTGATTGCTGTTGTAGTTATTATTCTACGCAATCAGTACAGGGACCAGCGATATACCAACATAGTCGTAGCGGAGAGTGCTCCCAAGGAAAGTCTTGCGGAGAACAGCTATATTGCAAGTGCAGGTAATGTCGTTACTTACAGTAAGGACGGTATCAGCTCTGTAAACGGCAGTGGCAAGGTTCTCTGGAATATGACCTATGAGATGCAGAAACCCATGGTCAGGGAGAATGATGGAATGGTTGCCGTCTGCGATTACAACGGACACCTGATTTATGTCATTAACTCATCAGGTAAGGAGTCTGAGATTGATACCAACCTTCCCATCAGGGACTTCGCCCTTTCGGCCGAAGGAAGGGTTGCGGCAATTGTTGAGGATGCCGGTAATTCATGGGTCAATATCTATGACAGCACGGGCGAGAAGCTGGTAGAGATTAAGGCTACAATGACTAAGACGGGTTATCCCATGGCAGTAGCCTTAAGCGGCGAGGTTATGGCCGTATCCTATATGTATGTGGATGCAGAGAATATCAGAAGCAGCGTAACCTTCTATAACTTCGGAGGAATAGGTGAGAACACGGCAGACCATATAGTGTCAAGCTATGATTACAGCGATGCTGTGGTTCCGATCATAGATTTCTTAAACAAAGAGAATGTATATGCGGTATCTGATAATCGTCTGATGTTCTATGCAGGTGAGAAGAAGCCGGTGAGCACCTCGGATGTCATGCTCTCGGAGAGAATAGTCGGAGTGATCCCGGGTGACAATGATGTGGCACTAATTTTCTATGATATTTCGGGAGAGCATAAGTACAGGCTGGACCATTACGGGGAAAATGGCAAGCTGACTTATTCATACGCCTTCGATATGGATTATAAGGATATAGTCCTAAGAAGCGGACAGACAATGATGTATAATGAGAACCAGTGTCTTATTGTCGGCAGTGACGGACAGGAGAAGTTTAACGGTTTCTTTGAGCATCAGGTTATCTTCGTAGCCCCCACTGAGTCGACTCACAGATATGTTGCAGTAACAAGAGATGCAATAGAGACATTGAAGATTGAATAATAAGACAGAATTAAGAAAACAATTATTTGATTAGTAGTAGGAAGATAGGGGAAGCAATGGAAGTAGCAACATTTTTAGAGAACGCTCATATTAATTTAACCTTCATCGTGGCATTTCTTGCTGTTATTGGTGGAATAAGATTCGGATATTCGGAAGGCTTCGTGGCATTAATATCGCATTTCTTAGCCATAATTGCCGCAGTTTTTACCTTATATATACTGATGAGGATTAATCACAGTTATACAATAGGTCACACGAAGAATGCGGTGACCTTCGTAATAGTACTTGCCATACTCGGCGCAGTATATGCGATAGTGCAATTCCTGCTCAAGTCCATCAAGTGCATAATCAGTCTGCCGATACTTAATCTTATAAACAAGATATGCGGAATTCCTGTAGGAATTCTGTGGTCGCTTATGATATTCTGCGTGATCATTACCTTCGCCCTGTCAGACTATCTGGGTGTGGTATCCGATTATGTAATCGATGATGTAAATAACAGTGGGATATTGACATATCTCATGCAGTATAATATATTTTTACAGTTCGTTGACTGAAGATTAAGCCTGAAGCAATTCAGGCTTAATATATGAGGAGGATTGAATATTATGAATGAACTGAAGCCCAAACTGTTTGACTGTCTTAAGGATTATTCCGGCAAGCAGTTTGTAAGAGATGTTATTTCCGGAATAATTGTGGCAATAATTGCATTACCATTGTCTATTGCTCTTGCGATTGCATCAGGTGTTGGTCCCGAGCAGGGATTATATACAGCAATAATCGCAGGATTTTTTATTGCGGTATTCGGTGGAAGCAAGGTTCAGATCGGCGGACCGACCGCAGCCTTCGTTGTAATCATCTATGGAATTGTGGCATCCTACGGCACAGACGGCCTGATTGTTGCTACAATCCTTGCGGGAATCATACTGGTAATCATGGGCATATGTCACTTCGGTACCCTGATTAAGTACATTCCGTATACAATTACAACAGGCTTCACTTGCGGAATCGCCGTCACGCTGTTCGTGGGACAGCTTAAGGATTTCTTCGGTTATTCTCTTGAAAACGTGCCGTCAGACTTCCTGCCAAAGGTTGCGGCCCTTGTTAAGAATGTGTCATTGATCAATCCCAAGGCCGTCCTTGTCGGACTGCTTGCAGTAATCATTATGCTGGTATGGCCGAAGATTACCGACAAGATACCTGGCTCTCTCGTAGCCATTATAATTACAACTCTTCTTGTAAAAATCACGGGCCTTGAGGTTAATACAATAGGAAGCGTATTCGGAGAACTGAATTCTTCATTCCCGACTCCGAAGCTACCAAATGTTACCTTCGAAATGGTAAGTAAACTTATATCACCTGCCTTCACAATAGCAATTCTTGCGGGAATTGAATCGCTGCTTTCAGCCGTTGTATCGGACGGAATGATTGGCGATACACACAAGTCCAACGCAGAACTTGTGGGTCAGGGTCTGGGTAATATCTTCTCAGGACTCTTCGGTGGCATACCTGCCACAGGTGCTATAGCAAGGACTGCAGCCAATGTCAGAAACGGTGGCCGCACACCGATTGCAGGCGTGGTTCACTGTATCACACTTGCAATTATTCTGGTGCTTCTCATGCCCCTCGCATCAATGATACCGATGACAAGTCTTGCGGCAGTACTTCTCGTCGTTGCAGCCAACATGGCAGACTGGACAAGTTTCTTCCATCTGTGCAGGACCGCGCCTAAGAGCGACATAATCGTTCTGGTGCTGACTTTCGTACTTACAGTAGTATTCGACCTCGTGGTAGCAATAGAGGTTGGTGTTGTACTTGCTGCCCTTCTCTTCATGAAGAGAATGTCAGATACTGCTGAGGTAACAGGTTGGAAGTATATCGAGGAGCCGGATGTCATGCCGGGTGAGCAGGAGAAACTCATGCATGTCAATAAGGCTATCAGAATATTCGAGGTCAACGGTCCTCTGTTCTTCGCAGCAGCAGACAAGCTTCTTAAGATTAACAGTAAGAAGTACACCAAGGTCATCATTGTCAGAATGCGTGCAGTTCCTGCAATTGACGCATCAGCTATGAGAAAATTGCGAGAACTGATTGAACGTACAAGGAAGAAGGGTATTCAGGTGGTGTTCTCACACGTTAATGAACAGCCAAGAAAAGTAATGGAAAAAGATGGCTTCATTGACTATGTCGGAGCTGAGAATTTCCGTGAAAATATCATGGATGCAATAAGCTTTGCGGAATCAAAATTGTAATCGAAAATGCAATCAATAGTTTTGCTTAAGTTTTTTGGCTTATTATCAAAAAAGCTGTTGACATGAGCAAAATAGGGTGATATTATAATCAAGCTGTCGCTGATAACTGAACAAGGTATCAGAGGGCAGCTTGAATTAGTTCATTGAAAATTTTACAGCAATGCAACCCTGAAGATTCCAAACTGACGGCTCTACTCTGAAGAGTGGTCAGGAAAG